>NZ_CP031188.1:432500-1902500 GCF_003344925.1 Flavobacterium arcticum
TACATTTTCTTTTCTATACGCTCCAGCAATACTCACATATCACCTTCGACGCCTATAGAATGCTCCCCTACCACTTGTAATAAATTACAAATCCATAGCTTCGGTAGTATACTTATGCCCGATTATTATCCATGCTCGTCCGCTCGACTAGTGAGCTGTTACGCACTCTTTAAATGAATGGCTGCTTCCAAGCCAACATCCTAGCTGTCTGGGCAGACAAACCTCGTTTTTTCAACTTAGTATACATTTGGGGACCTTAGCTGATGGTCTGGGTTCTTTCCCTCTCGGACATGGACCTTAGCACCCATGCCCTCACTACTGGTTATCATTATATAGCATTCGGAGTTTGTCAGGAATTGGTAGGCGGTGAAGCCCCCGCATCCAATCAGTAGCTCTACCTCTATATAACTAAATCCAGCGCTGCACCTAAATGCATTTCGGGGAGTACGAGCTATTTCCGAGTTTGATTGGCCTTTCACCCCTACCCACAGGTCATCCCAAGACTTTTCAACGTCAACGGGTTCGGACCTCCACTATGTGTTACCACAGCTTCATCCTGCCCATGGGTAGATCACACGGTTTCGCGTCTACCATTACTGACTAAAGCGCCCTATTCAGACTCGCTTTCGCTACGGATCCACACCTGAAGTGCTTATCCTTGCCAGCAACGGTAACTCGTAGGCTCATTATGCAAAAGGCACGCCGTCACCCCAGAAGGGCTCCGACCGCTTGTAGGCGTATGGTTTCAGGATCTTTTTCACTCCGTTATTCACGGTTCTTTTCACCTTTCCCTCACGGTACTGGTTCACTATCGGTCTCTCAGGAGTATTTAGCCTTGGCGGATGGTCCCGCCGGATTCAGACAGGGTTTCACGTGCCCCGCCCTACTCAGGATACCAATATGTTTTACGTTTATTACTTATACGGGACTATCACCCTCTGTGGTGCAACTTTCCAGATGCTTCTAATTCTTTGCGCAAACAATGTCTTGGTCCTACAACCCCAACTATGCCGTAACACAGTTGGTTTGGGCTGTTCCGCTTTCGCTCGCCACTACTTACGGAATCACTTTTGTTTTCTTCTCCTCCGCCTACTTAGATGTTTCAGTTCAGCGGGTTTACCTCCTTTCGGATACTATGTCTTCAACATAGTGGGTTGCCCCATTCGGATATCTGCGGATTAATTCGTGTGTGCCAATCCCCGCAGCTTTTCGCAGCTTATCACGTCCTTCTTCGCCTCTGAGAGCCACAGGCATTCCCCATACGCCCTTATTTTGCTTATTGTACTTTTGTACTGTATAAATATATACAGCACCTTTATGCTTTCTATATTTTTCTACTTTGTTTTTTATCGCAATATGTCAATGAACTTGTAGCGTATTGCTACTGATAATTATTATCAGCAACTTTAGCTGTTGTGGAGAATATCGGAGTCGAACCGATGACCTCCTGCGTGCAAGGCAGGCGCTCTAGCCAGCTGAGCTAATCCCCCGTGTTTGTTGCTTGTTACCAGTAGCAGTTTGCAGCATATGATAACGTGCTCACTTTACGTGTAATCACTCAACTTCTAAAATTTCCTTTTCTTTTGAATTGAAGAGCTTTTTTTATGCCATATGGCGTAATTAGTAGTCCCGGGCAGACTCGAACTGCCGACCCCAACATTATCAGTGTTGTACTCTAACCAGCTGAGCTACGAGACTTTTTAAAGTTTTAAGTATTAGTGGTTAGGTATTAAGATGCAGTGCATCCGCTATCTTATTACTTGGTACTTAATTCTTTGTACTTTTTCAGCTCTCTTCTTCTTTATTTTATATTTGAACTAACAGCGAGAGTAAGTTGTCTTACTTTTCTCGTTTTTTAACATCTGAGGATCGTGTCTCTAGAAAGGAGGTGTTCCAGCCGCACCTTCCGGTACGGCTACCTTGTTACGACTTAGCCCCAGTTACCAGTTTTACCCTAGGCAGCTCCTTGCGGTCACCGACTTCAGGTACCCCCAGCTTCCATGGCTTGACGGGCGGTGTGTACAAGGCCCGGGAACGTATTCACCGGATCATGGCTGATATCCGATTACTAGCGATTCCAGCTTCATGGAGTCGAGTTGCAGACTCCAATCCGAACTGTGACCGGTTTTGTAGATTCGCTCCCACTCACGTGGTGGCTGCTCGCTGTACCGGCCATTGTAGCACGTGTGTAGCCCAGGACGTAAGGGCCGTGATGATTTGACGTCATCCCCACCTTCCTCTCAGTTTGCACTGGCAGTCTTGTTAGAGTTCCCGACTTGACTCGCTGGCAACTAACAACAGGGGTTGCGCTCGTTATAGGACTTAACCTGACACCTCACGGCACGAGCTGACGACAACCATGCAGCACCTTGTAAAGTGTCCGAAGAAAAACCTGTTTCCAAGTCTGTCACTCTACATTTAAGCCCTGGTAAGGTTCCTCGCGTATCATCGAATTAAACCACATGCTCCACCGCTTGTGCGGGCCCCCGTCAATTCCTTTGAGTTTCAAACTTGCGTTCGTACTCCCCAGGTGGGATACTTATCACTTTCGCTTAGCCACTCAGTATTGCTACCGAACAGCTAGTATCCATCGTTTACGGCGTGGACTACCAGGGTATCTAATCCTGTTCGCTACCCACGCTTTCGTCCATCAGCGTCAATGTATTGTTAGTAACCTGCCTTCGCAATTGGTATTCCATGTAATCTCTAAGCATTTCACCGCTACACTACATATTCTAGTTACTTCACAATAATTCAAGTTCTACAGTATCAATGGCAGTTCGACAGTTGAGCTGCCGGATTTCACCACTGACTTATAAAACCGCCTACGGACCCTTTAAACCCAATGATTCCGGATAACGCTTGGATCCTCCGTATTACCGCGGCTGCTGGCACGGAGTTAGCCGATCCTTATTCTTATGGTACCGTCAAGCTCCTTCACGAAGGAGGGTTTCTTCCCATATAAAAGCAGTTTACAATCCGTAGGACCGTCATCCTGCACGCGGCATGGCTGGTTCAGGCTTGCGCCCATTGACCAATATTCCTCACTGCTGCCTCCCGTAGGAGTCTGGTCCGTGTCTCAGTACCAGTGTGGGGGATCTCCCTCTCAGGACCCCTACCCATCATTGCCTTGGTATGCCGTTACCATACCAACTAGCTAATGGGACGCATGCTCATCTTGTACCGATAAATCTTTAATATGATAGTGATGCCAAAATCATATACTATAAGGTATTAATCCAAATTTCTCTGGGCTATCCCTCTGTACAAGGTAGATTGCATACGCGTTACGCACCCGTGCGCCGGTCTCTAAGGAGCAAGCTCCTTATACCCCTCGACTTGCATGTGTTAGGCCTGCCGCTAGCGTTCATCCTGAGCCAGGATCAAACTCTTCATCGTATATTTTAAATATTTTTACGATCTGTATCTCAGGTGTTTTTTTTCGATAAAATCAAGTTTTCTTACTCTCTCTTATGCTGTCAATTCAATATGTCTATGAACGTGTCTTCTTATTCGTATCGCTTAACTATTGTGCCTTGCGGCGTTGTTTGTTAAAGCGAGTGCAAAAGTACAACTTCTTTTTTAACTGGCAAGCTTTTCTGAAAAAAAATTTACTTTTTTTTCGCTGCCCTTTTTAAGTGTTTTTCAGTTTTGCAATGATCACCATTCCTCTCGGTTTGGGTGGGCAAAGATACTATCTTTTTCCTTTATCTTGCAAATCTTTTTTTGCTTTTTTTTAAGGGCTGCCTTTTTATTTTTTTAAACGCTTACTTATAGTAAGAACCTAATGTTTTTAAGGGTTGCCGTTGTCAATATGTCGTATGAACTTCGCCTTGAATGCGGGTGCAAATGTAAGAACTTTATTTTCTCTTGCAAGCTTTTTTTTTGCCTTTTTTGAAAGTTTTTGGTAACCTTTCAATAACACTCTGAAAACATTAAAGTTACAATAAAAAAAATATTGAATTTCATTTATCTTGATCCCCTTTACTATTTCTACGTCTTGTGATAATTCCTTAATTATAACCTGCTATAATTTTCAATCCGTTAAAAACACACTAACGATATGTTAAGCAGTCTTATTAATATAGTATGAGGCATAGATATTTATTACTTTTATAGTTTATGCCTTTTTAATTCATTTAATGAAGACCTCCCAAAAACAATATTAACCTAACATCTAATATATAATTCGTTTACTTTTCGCGACACCTCTTATACTATACCTATATATGAATTGTAATAAAAAATTTATTGAAGAACAAACTATTTTCAATTTGCCTGTAAACAAAACTATGGATGACTTACTGTCTGGTTATGATACTGACGGTGATAAAAAAATAACCAAAGACGATGCTCCGCAAAAAGACTATTATATGATGAGTACTAATGGTGACACTATTATATTAAGAAACACCTATTATATATCTAATCTTTTGCAGGAACTGGCTATTGCACATGAAGAGCATTGTGAAAACCTGACGATATCGCTTAGCCAAATACAAGAACCTCCTGCCGAACGTATATCTCGGCGCATTCGAAGTCATTTTTGGGATAACCTTACGCGTACTATTGATGCGAAAGGATTAGAACGCATTATGGATGATGAAAAAATGGATGATGATCATCAGCGTATTTATGTACCTTATAATGATAGTGTAGGTATTGAGTATTTTCTCGGGTTGCAAAAAAAAAGACGTAATCTTGAAGTAGTAATACTCCCACCCGAAATTACTCCCGAATATGTACGTTCTATTAATGAGTTGCCAGGTATTCTTTCTTTAAAAATTGAGAATGGTAAAGGTGTACCTTTTGTTGTGCCTGGTGGACGCTTTAATGAAATGTATGGTTGGGATAGTTATTTTGAAGGTATAGGTCTTATAATAGATGATCGATTAGATCTTGCAAAGGCAATGGTCGATAACTTTTGCTACCAAATAGAACATTATGGTAAAATATTAAATGCTAATCGTTCCTACTATCTTACGCGCACACAACCTCCGTTCTTATCGTCATTTATAAGAGAGGTATATACTGCTATGCCTAATAAAGATGAAAATAAAGAATGGCTTGCCTACAGTTTATCAATAGCGATAAAGGAATATGAAAATGTATGGATGAATGGTAAACGTTATACTCCCGAAACTGGGCTTAACCGCTATTATGCCGAAGGCATAGGTATTCCGCCCGAAACTGAACCTGGACATTTTAGAGTTATACTACAAGAACATGCTGACAGCTATAATTTACCTGTACTTAAGTTTGAAGAAAAATATAAGAGTGGCGAAATTAAAGACAGTACACTAGATTGCTATTTTGTGCACGACCGTACCCTTCGCGAAAGCGGGCACGATACTACATGGCGACTAGACAACGTAGCTGCCGACTTGAATTGTGTAGATGTGAACTCCTTATTATATAAGTATGAGAAAGATTTTGAATTTTTAATCGCTACTTACTTTAATGAGAGTTTTATCACTGAGAGTGGACAAACCTACACTAACGAATATTGGCACGAGAAAACAGTTACTCGAAAAATACGCATGAAGCAATATTTATGGGATGATGAAAAGCAATGCTATTTTGATTATAACATTAAAACAAAAAAGCAAATAGACTTTATGGCTGCAACCAATTTCTTTCCGCTTTGGGCAGGGTTATGTACTAAGGAAGATGCAGCGCATCTTGTACCTATATTAATGAGTGAACTGAAAGCACAGGGTGGCATACTAGGATCGAGTAGAGCATCGACAGAAAAATATTCTAACGGACTGGTGAATCGGCAATGGGACTACCCTTACGGGTGGGCACCACATCAAATGTTATTATGGAAAGGACTTATAGATTATGGCTATGAAACCGAAGCCCGCGAAATGATATACCGCTGGTTATGGACGATAACTCAAAATGCAGTAGACTATAATGGTACAATACCCGAAAAATATGATGTGGTAGCCAGTACACATAAAGTATATGCTGAGTATGGAAACGTAGGGACTGAGTTTGCCTACATTACCAAATCGGGGTTTGGGTGGATGAATGCTTCTTACCAATACGGGCTGAGCTTGCTTGACGATGAGTATATACAAAAGCTGGATAACTTAGAAAATCCCGATACTATATTTAAAGTATAGATTATACGTTTATCATATTGAGGAACGAAGCACTATACCTTATTTATAAATATTACTTATTTCCTAATTTATTATATACCGTAAAGCATAAAATTCCTACTTTTATGCTTTCAAAAAACAGTTATTATGAACGATGCACATTTTCACCTTGCGGTGAACCATTTACCTATTATTATCCCTATTGTTGGCTTGCTTGTTATGCTTGGCGGTTTCATTACGCGCTCGGCAGTTGTAAAGCGTACCGCCTATTGTATATTTATATTGGGTGCTTTATGTACCATTCCTGCTGCTGTATCGGGCGAAGGTGCCGAAGAAGTTGTAGAACACTTAAATATTGCCGACCATCACATTATACACGAACATGAAGAGGTTGCCGAAACATTTATACTGTGCTCTTACCTGCTTGGCGGATTAGCATTACTAGGACTATGGGCAAACATAAAAAGAAAAACTTTTAGCAGCGCTATAAGTATAGTAACTATAGTATTTAGCCTTGTAGTATTATTTTTAGGTAGTAACGCAGCGACTACAGGAGGCGAAATTCGTCATACCGAAATACGTAATGATAGCGGTGGCGATACACACGATGATGAACATGAAGATCATAACGACGATCATTAAAATATGAAATCCGCTTTACAGCGGATTTTATATTTTAGTTAATCTTTAAATTTATCCAAAATTAAAAGTAATTTAGTGTTTTAACAAATCATCCAACTATGATTCAATCAATTACCTTAAAAAACACTGCTACTTATGACAATAACGGTATTACCATAAGTAATCTCAAAAAAATCAATTTCATTTATGGTGCAAATGGAAGCGGAAAAACAACAATAAGCAACTTTTTACATAATCCAAAAAATTCAAATTATAATGATTGTGAAATAAAGTGGACAAATGATACTCCATATAGAACATTAGTTTATAATAAAAGTTTTAGAGACCAAAATTTTACCAATAGTGAAATAAATGGAGTGTTTACTATTGGTCAAGCTACTCAAGAAGAAATAGAGAATATTGATAAAAAGAAAGTAGAACTTGAAGAACTTAAATCTGAATTGACTCAGAAACTTGATTTGCGTAAAACACGAAATAAAACTCTACAAAACGAACAGAAGCAATTCAAAGAAGATATATGGAATATAGCATATAAAAAGTATGAAGATAATTTCAAACCTGCTTTTACAGGTTTTATGAGAAAAGAGGCTTTTAGCACTAAAGTACTTAGAGAGTTTGGGGATAACATATCTCCTATGCTTACTAAAGAAGAATTAGTATCTAAATCTAAAACCATATTTGACAGCAAAATAGAGCTATATGTAAGCTTATCTATTCCTAATTATCAAGATTTATTAAATATAAATAATGATGTTATCTGGAATAAAAAAATAATTGGTAAATCAGATGTAGATATAGCTAAACTAATTCAAAAACTAAATATAAATGATTGGGTAAATGAAGGGAGAAGCTATTTAAAAGATGATAACATATGCCCTTTTTGCCAACAAGAAACTATTTCTGACAGTTTCAAATTACAGTTAGAAGAGTATTTTGACAAGTCTTTTATGGACGATATAACCCTTTTAAATAATAACTATCAAAATTACATAAGGTTATCCAACAACATTTTAGGCGAATTATATCAAATTGAATCAACTGAAAAAAACAATCCGAACACAAAATTAAGTATGCAAAGTTTCTCTGCACATTTAAAAACGTTAGAAAGCCAACTAAACATAAATAAAGAATTAATTTCCAACAAAGAAAAAGAGCCTAGTAGATCTATTACCCTACAATCGATTGAAGAACAATTAAAAGTTATAGAACAAGAACTTAGAAATTGTAATAAAGAAATCGACAACCATAATAAAATAATTAATAATCTCACAAGAGAAAAAGATAAACTAATATCATGCATTTGGAAATACTTAGTAGAAGAAAATAAAACATCTATAGATAATTATACAAAGAAAACGACAGGAATTACGGGTGGTATTAATACTCTGAATTTACAAATTGATGAATTAAAATCGAAAATAAGAGATTTAAATAACGAAATAATTGAAGGTACCAAAAATATTACAAGTGTTCAGCCAACTATTGATGAAATAAACAGAACTCTTACATCTTTTGGGTTTTTAAATTTCCATATAGTCCCTTCAAGCATTGACAGCAATCATTATCAAATACAAAGAGAAAATGGAATCTTAGCGGAGTCAACATTAAGTGAAGGAGAAATAACCTTCATAACATTTCTATACTTTTTACAATTATGCAAAGGAAGTATCTCTAAGGAGAATATTACAGAAGATAGAATTCTTGTTATTGATGATCCTATATCAAGCTTAGACAGTAATGTTTTATTTATTGTTAGCTCACTATTAAAAGAGATAATTAAAAAAATTAAAGACGATAATTCTAATATCAAGCAACTTATTCTTTTAACACATAATGTGTATTTTCATAAAGAGGTTTCTTTTATTGATGGAAGAACAGAAAAATGCAAGCACACACATTTTTGGGTTTTAAGAAAGAAAGATAAATCTTCTTTAATTCAAAGTTTTGAAATGAAAAACCCTATTGAAACATCCTATGGTCTGTTATGGGAGGAAATAAAAAACAGGGATAAAAGTTCTAACATCTCCATTCAAAACACAATGAGAAGAATCATAGAAAACTATTTTAAATTATTAGGAAAGTATGGTAATGATGATTTGATTAATAAGTTTAGTAATTTGGAAGAAAAAGAAATCTGCAAATCTCTAATTAGCTGGATAAATGACGGGTCACATACTATTCCTGATGACTTATTTATAGAAAAACAAGATGTTATAATTGAAAATTATTTTACTGTTTTTAAAAATATATTTATTCATACTGATCATGAAGGACATTTTAATATGATGATGGGAGAAAACCAAAAAAATTCAGCATAAAAAAGTATCTCATTAAAATAAATCTATCGATAATTTCCTATTGCACTACTCCCCCTAATCCCCTATCTTTGCTATCCATAAAATTTTAATAATGATACATATTACATTACCGGACGGTTCGGTCAAAGAATTCAACGCTGGGGTATCGCCCCACGATGTTGCCATGAGCATTAGTGAAGGTTTAGCAAGAAATATTATTTCGGCTTCCTTTAATGGTACAACTGTTGAAACCAAGACCCCTTTGACGACGGACGGTTCGCTAATATTATATACATGGAATGACAAAGAGGGTAAAAAGGCTTTTTGGCACTCCTCTTCGCACGTTTTGGCACAAGCATTACAGGAGCTTTACCCAGGCGTTAAGCTTACTATTGGTCCTGCCATAGAGAATGGTTTTTATTATGACGTAGATTTTGGCGACCATGTAGTGGGCGATAAAGATTTTAAAGCCATAGAAGATAAAGTACTTGCCATAGCGCGCGAAAAACATGAGTTTACTATGCGTTCGGTTACCAAAGCCGAAGCATTAGAAATGTATAAAAAAGAGGATAACCCTTATAAAGTAGAACTGATAGAAAACCTGGAAGATGGTACTATCACGTTTTGCGACCACAGCACCTTTACCGACCTTTGTCGTGGTGGACACATCCCGAACACGGGTATCATCAAGGCAATGAAGGTAATGAGCGTAGCAGGGGCTTACTGGCGTGGCGACGAGAAGAACAAACAACTTACACGTGTGTATGGTATCTCGTTCCCGAAACAAAAAGATTTAAAAGAGTACCTAGAACTACTGGAAGAGGCAAAACGTCGCGACCACCGTAAACTGGGTAAAGAATTAGAGTTGTTTACTTTTTCGCAAAAAGTAGGTCAAGGACTGCCATTATGGCTGCCAAAAGGAGCTGCACTACGCGATCGCCTAGAGCAGTTTTTAAAGAAAGCACAAAAGAAAGCCGGATATGAGCAGGTGGTAACACCGCACATTGGGCAAAAAGAATTATATGTAACATCAGGACACTATGCTAAGTATGGTGCTGATAGTTTTCAGCCAATACACACGCCAAACGAAGGTGAGGAGTTTTTGCTAAAACCGATGAACTGTCCGCACCACTGCGAGATATATAACAGTAAACCTTGGTCGTATAAAGATTTACCAAAGCGTTATGCAGAGTTTGGTACCGTATATCGTTATGAGCAAAGTGGTGAGTTACATGGTTTAACACGTGTACGTGGCTTTACTCAAGATGATGCTCACATATTCTGTACGCCAGATCAGCTTGACGAGGAATTCAAAAAAGTAATTGACTTAGTACTGTATGTATTCGGTTCGCTTGGTTTTGATAACTTTAGCGCGCAAGTATCGCTTCGCGATAAAGAGAACAGAGATAAATACATCGGATCTGACGAAAACTGGGAAAAAGCAGAAAATGCGATTATTAATGCTGCTAAAGACAAAGGGCTTAATACGGTTGTAGAATATGGTGAAGCTGCTTTTTATGGCCCTAAACTTGACTTTATGGTTAAGGATGCGTTGGGTCGGCAGTGGCAATTGGGTACTATTCAGGTAGATTATAACCTACCAGAACGATTTGACTTGACCTATAAAGGTTCTGATAATGAGTTGCATCGACCAATTATGATTCACCGTGCACCATTTGGTTCTATGGAACGATTTATCGCGATATTACTAGAAAATACAGGCGGAAACTTCCCGCTTTGGCTAATGCCAGAGCAAGCTATCATACTGTCTCTTAGTGAGAAATATGAAAATTATGCTAAAAAAGTTTTAGAATTGCTGGAAAATCACGAAATTCGCGCCCTAATTGATAACCGAAACGAGACTATTGGCAAAAAAATTCGCGAAGCTGAAGTACAGAAACTGCCGTTTATGCTGATAGTTGGTGAGGAAGAAGAGAAGAATGGAACGATTTCTGTACGTCGTCATGGCGATGCAGGTAAGTCGAACCAAAGTATGACAATAGAGGAATTTGCTTCCGTAGTAGCGGAAGAGGTTAATAAAACATTAAAGCCTTTTTAAATAAGTTTAATTTAAAATTTTAAAGCCATAGCTATAAGAAACAACAGAGGTTACCAACCTCGAGTAGAAAAGAAAGACGCACACAGGACTAATAATGCCATCCGAGTACCTGAAGTGAGGCTTGTGGGAGAAAACGTAGAAACCGGAGTGTATAAAACATCGGAAGCCCTACGAATGGCCGAACAGCAAGAGTTTGACTTAGTGGAAATTTCCCCTAATGCTACACCTCCTGTATGTAAAATAATGGATTATAAGAAGTTTCTTTACGAGCAAAAGAAACGAGAGAAGATGCTAAAGGCAAAATCTACACAGATTACGGTTAAAGAAATTCGTTTCGGACCGCAAACGGATGAGCATGATTATGAATTTAAGAGAAAAAATGCTGAAAAGTTCCTTAAAGAGGGATCTAAACTTAAAGCATTTGTATTTTTTAAAGGACGTTCTATCATCTATAAAGAACAAGGACAGATATTACTTCTTAGACTTGCACAAGACTTAGAAGAGTATGGAAAAGTAGAAGCTATGCCAGTTCTTGAAGGTAAAAGAATGATTATGTTTATCGCTCCTAAGAAAAAGAAATAAGAAAAGTCATAAAGTTTTTAAAGTCGAAAGTTGTAAAGTCAACAATATTATTCTTTAAAAATTTACGACTAAAAATAAGTAAGTAAGAATAAATTAAATACAGGAAGAAAATGCCTAAAATGAAAACTAAATCTAGTGCCAAGAAACGCTTTAAAGTTACAGGCTCTGGAAAAATCAAAAGAAAGCACGCTTTTAAAAGTCACATCCTGACTAAGAAAAGTAAGAAGCGTAAGCTTGCCCTTACTCATTCAACTTTGGTTCACAAAACAGATGAGAAGAGTATCAAACAGCAATTATTGTTAAGATAATAGCTATTTCGGTTAACTAAATTAATAACCCTGGAGTATGGCCTATTAAGTTTCTGTAAATAACAGAACGCCTGCTACAAAAACAAAAGAAAATTATGCCAAGATCAGTAAATTCAGTAGCTTCAAGAGCACGTAGAAAAAGAGTGTTGAAGCAAGCCAAAGGATACTTTGGAAGACGTAAAAACGTTTGGACAGTAGCCAAAAATGCGGTAGAAAAAGCAATGGTTTATGCTTACCGTGACAGAAAACAAAAAAAGAGAAACTTCCGCGCTTTATGGATTATGCGTATTAACGCTGGTGCAAGACTTCATGGAATGAACTATTCTCAATTTATGGGTAAAGTAAAAGGTGCAGGTATCGAATTGAACCGTAAAGTTCTTGCCGACCTTGCAATGAACCACCCAGAAGCGTTTACTGCAATTGTAAACCAGGTTAAATAAAAACGTTTTATAAAAACAATATATTTATTTCTTACTTATAAACAAACCCGCTCAATGAGCGGGTTTGTTGTTTTTTATAACAACTATACTAAAAGTGACTTTTTAATATTATGAAGGGTAAAATCGTTCTACAATATCTTTTCCTTTCAATTTATCTTTTCCGTAAAAGTCAATATAATCAACTTTAGTTCCCGTTTTATTAGTAAACAAAAACATTTTTTTTAGAATAATACTCTTACCGTTAACACTTACAGTTACATAGGGTTCTTTATTTTTATCTACCTCTAATACCAACTTTTTTTGTGGGTAGGCTGCCAAGGTAAATGTACACGATTTCTCAGAAGTTTTATCAAGCTCTACTCCATAAGCCATTTTTCGCTGTATCACGGTTAGATCTTCTTTAATACCACCTTTGGTATAAACAATACGATATACAATTACAGGCCCTTTATCGTCTAATTTTCCGTTTTTAATATCTGCGTCATATACATAAGTATTATGGTTATTACTATGTTGTATATAAAAAAGGTTATTAGCTTTTAATGGCGGTACTGGGTAATCGCTTTGAGCATTCGTAAGCTGTACAAATAAGCAGGTTATTATAATTAGTATCTTTTTCATGGATGCACTTTTACCAAATATAAAGAATTAGTACGCACATATAACTGATTTTTAGTATTTTTAGCAATAAACACTTAAACTTATAATTATGAAAACCGACCGTTATACTAAAATTATTCTTACTGTTATTGCTGCCTGTTTAATTGTCAATATTCTTGAAAAAATTGACATTATACCCAAAGCTTATGCTAACGGTTCTGAAAAAGCTACACCTTTAAACAGTAACTATGCAGTAGTGCCTGTTAATGAAGATGGGAGTATTAATGTAACTGTAAATACTACTACACCAATGGATGTTAATTTAGTTAGGATTAGTACAAATGACGACCTCGACGTAAATGTAAATATAGAAAAAATAGGTGGACGTTATGTATACGGAGAGATACCTGTAACGGTAAAGCAGTAATCGAAGCTTCTATTAGGTTTTCAATTTCTTCTTTCTTGCAGCAGGAAAAAGCACATTATTAAGTATTAATCTATATCCAGGAGAGTTAGGATGTAAATCTAATACCGTTGGTGCATCTCCTACTCTATGCTGATAATCTTCAGGGTCGTGACCTCCATAAAAAGTAAACATCCCTTTACCTTTTGTTCCATGTATGTAGCGCGCTTCGTTATTCTGTTTATTTTCTCCCATTACTAATATGTTTGATTTTACCTTATCACCTCTAAAGGCTGTGGTTTGTCCCATAAAGCCTTTTACAAGTTGAGTATGGTTTTGGCATAACATAGTAGGAATAGGATCCCACTTGGCAGAGTATTCCATTAAAGTAAAATAGTCATTATCTGGTAATATGCGTCTGTCCCCAGTAGTGTCAATATCTGAGAACTCATAAGCCATAGGGTTACGCTCTAATATAAAATCTTTAAAAGCAAATGAATTATTATAGTCTATTCTCGATTGATAGTTTGCATCACTTGCATCACCATCAAACATTGGTTCGCAAATATCTACACCTTCGGCAGACAGTGCAATATCAAAACTATCGGTAGCCGAGCACATAGCAAACATAAAACCACCTCCTATAACATAGTCGCGTATTTTATCGGCAACAGCCATTTTTTCTTCCGATACTTTGTTATAACCTAGTCTTGCAGCAAGATCCTCGGCTTCTTTTTTGTGCTGCATATACCAAGGTGCATTGCGGTATGCTCCAAAAAACTTACCATA
Source organism: Flavobacterium arcticum (assembly GCF_003344925.1). NCBI lineage: Bacteria > Pseudomonadati > Bacteroidota > Flavobacteriia > Flavobacteriales > Flavobacteriaceae > Flavobacterium > Flavobacterium arcticum. The sequence continues at coordinate 446,731 of NZ_CP031188.1, forward strand.
TTGCCCTGTGAAATCTTCATGATGTAAGTGTAACCAATCATATAATAAAAGTGCATCGTTTAATACCTCTTCATCATATATAGTAGTAAACGGAATTTCGGCATACGTAAGCACCATTGTAACAGCGTCATCCCAAGGTTGTTTGCCTGGCGGTGAGTAAACCGCAATTTTAGGAGCTTTTTCTAGTATTACCGTTTCCATGTTTTGTGACGGACTGCTTATCTCGTCTAATATACCATTCGCTTCGGCATCGCTTAGTATTTCGAAGCTAACGCCACGTATTTGGCATTCACGCCTTATCTCTTCGGTATCGGGTAATAAAAAAGAGCCTCCTCTATAATTGAGCAGCCAGCTTGCCTTATAGTTTTTATCAAGTGTCCAGTATGTAATACCATATGCTTTTAAATGATTTACCTGAGATGTTTCATCCATAGGTAGTAAAATCATTGATGCTTTTGCAGTAAATGAAAAAACAAGAAGTAGAACTATATATATCGTTTTTAAACGCATTAGTAACAATTTTAAACCCAAAGATAAACAAATGATTCGTCTTTAATAATAACTTATATAGACACCTTTTATTTTTAATTTACAATAAAAACACATTCCCTATTATAAACTAGATTAATATTGCGAATTTTTTAATAAAAAACTAAACTAAAACGTTTTCGTTAACATTAAAAACAGCATACATTTGCATTTTCTTTAACAGAATGTGTTTTATAGTGCATTCTAATAACTATTTAACAACTACAACACACTATGGGTTTTACACTATTATTAAAAAATGTAGGTATTAATGACCTCCACCGCGTTGGTGGTAAGAATGCCTCTTTAGGAGAAATGCTTCAGAATCTTACAAACCTTGGGGTAAATATTCCCGATGGTTTTGTGGTTACGGTAGCTGCATACAAAGCTTTTTTAAAACATAATTCGCTAGACAAAACCGTTACTGAGACAGTAGATGCTATTGATTATGATGATATAGAGTCTTTACGCAGAGGTGGTATGCATATTAGACAGGCGTTTTTAAATGGTAAATTTCCTGAAGCAATGAGTATTGAAATTGCTGAACGTTATGAAAAACTATCACAACAATATGGTCAAGAAATGACCGATGTTGCTGTACGAAGCTCGGCTACTGCCGAAGATTTACCAGATGCTTCGTTTGCAGGACAACAAGAATCGTACTTAAATGTTCGCGGTGCGCAAACATTAATGGACAGTATAAGAAAATGCTTTGCTTCATTATTTACTGATAGAGCAATTAGCTACAGGCATCGTTTTGGTTATGATTTATTAGAACTTGGATTATCGGTATGTGTACAAAAAATGGTGCGTAGTGATTTAGGAACATCAGGTGTTGCTTTCTCTATAGATACCGAAAGTGGTTTTAAAGATGCTGTAGTGATAAATGGTACATATGGACTTGGCGAAATGCTGGTGCAAGGTGCTATATCTCCAGACGAATTTATAGTATTTAAACCTTTGTTAAAAGAAGGTTACGAATCAGTAATCGAAAAAAAACTGGGCAACAAAGATAAAATGATGATATATGGCGAGGGTGGTGACGAAAGGGTTAAAATAATCCCTACGGAAGAAAAATTCCGCTCACGTTTTTGCCTTGACCAACATAATGTTATCAAACTAGCCCAATGGGTGGTTATTATTGAAGATTATTATACTAAAATAAGAGACAAATGGACTCCTATGGATGTAGAGTGGGCTATAGATGGATTGACTAAAGAGTTATTTATAGTACAAGCAAGACCCGAAACTATACACTCTCAAAAAGAGCAGATTACTACCATTACCGAATATATAATGGAAGACGAAACTCGCCATGAAAAAATAATTACCAAGGGTGTAGCCGTAGGAGACAAAATAGGTAGTGGTAAAGCCAATATTATATTCTCTATGGATAAAAGGGTTACTGAAGGACATGTGTTTACTCCAGGATCTGTATTAGTAACCGAAATGACCGACCCTGACTGGGAACCTATTATGAAAATGGCTTCGGCTATTATTACCAATAAAGGGGGACGTACTTGTCATGCTGCTATTATAGCACGTGAAATGGGAATTCCTGCTATTGTAGGTTGTGGCAATGCTACCGAAGTGATAAAAGAAGGAATGATGGTAACTGCTTCTTGTGCCGAAGGTGATAAGGGATACGTTTATGAAGGTGAAGTAAACTATACTGAAAAAGAACATGACCTTAGCCTTTTACCAAAAGTAAAAACTGATATTATGCTAAATGTGGCTTCGCCAGGTATGGCATTCCAATTCTCTCATTTGCCTAATAAAGGTGTAGGTCTTGCTCGCGAAGAGTTTATTATTAATAATTATATTGAGGTACACCCGTTAGCATTAATGAATCACCGTAAACTTAACGATGCGGAACTTACGGCTGAGATAGAAAAGAAAATAACAGGTTATCCTGATGAAGAAACTTTCTTTATAGATAAGCTAGCCGATGGTGTTGCTAAAATTGCTGCTTCTTTCTACCCTAATAAAACTATAGTACGTTTTTCTGATTTTAAAACTAACGAATACTACAACTTACTTGGGGGTAAATATTATGAGCCAAAAGAAGAAAATCCAATGATAGGTTGGCGTGGTGCATCGCGCTATTACTCTGAGGCATATAAAGAAGCTTTTGGTTTAGAGTGTCGCGCTATTAAAAAAGTGCGTGAAGAAATGGGACTTAAAAACGTAACGGTTATGATACCTTTCTGCCGTACGGTAGAAGAGCTACTACGAGTAACAGAAGTAATGAAAGAGTACGGACTAGTGCGTGGAGAGCATGAACTAGAACTATTCCTTATGGCAGAAGTACCGTCTAACATACTTATGGCTGCTGAGTTTGCAGAACATATTGATGGTTTCTCTATAGGTAGTAACGATCTTACTCAGCTTACACTTGGTCTGGATAGAGATTCATCTTTAGTAGCACATCTTTATGATGAGCGTAACCCCGCAGTAAAACGAATGCTAGAAATGCTTATTACTACGGCTAAAAAAGCAGGTGTAAAAGTGGGTATTTGCGGGCAAGGACCTTCAGATTTTCCAGATTTTGCACAGTTTCTAGTAAGTTTAGGTATCGATAGTATCTCTGTAACACCAGACTCTGTTATAAAAACAGTAACCGCTATTGCAGAAGCTGAACAACTTATAGCAGAGAAAGAAATGACAAAAGCATAAGTAAATTAATCATAATTCTCCATTCACAAAAAAAGCGTATCAGTCTAGTTAACTGATACGCTTTTTACTTTCTGTAAAAATGTATTATTTAAAAGTAATAACCTCAGCGCCAAAAACGGCTATTTCACGTATTTCTTCTGTTATTACCTGCACATCATTATTATCGTTCATAGTCATTCTTTTAAAATATTATTATTAAAACGGCACATCGCCATCATTACCACCACTATTCATATTACTCCCGAAAGCATCATTTGCCGAAGGTAGATTTTTAGTTATAAAGGCACTATTGTCATTCATACTCGAAGGTAACTCATCAAATGGCGAACTAAAATCGTCAAGATTATCAAACTTACCAAGACTACCAATAAACTTAAGCCTAATATTATCAAGACCACCATTACGGTGCTTGGCTACTATAAACTCAGCTTGTCCTTGTGTTGGCGAACGTTCTTCGTCATCCCATTCATCAATTTTATAATATTCAGGACGATAAATAAACGACACAATATCTGCATCTTGTTCTATCGCTCCAGATTCCCTTAAATCTGATAGCAATGGTCTTTTACTCGAACCACGCGTTTCTACTGCACGCGATAACTGTGATAGTGCAATAACTGGAACGTTAAGTTCTTTTGCCAATGCTTTCAGGTTTCGAGAAATAGTAGATATTTCTTGTTCCCTGTTACCACCGTTCTTACCGTTACCACCAGCAGTCATTAACTGCAAGTAATCAATTACAATAAGCCTTATACCATATTGCGAAGCAAGTCTTCGTGCTTTTGCTCTAAGGTCGAATATAGAAAGTGATGGGGTATCATCTATATAAAGTGGTGCTTTTTCTAAATCTTTTACTTTTATACTCAACTGCTCCCATTCGTGCTTTTCAAGTTTACCGGTACGCAATTTCTCTGATGGTAACCCTGTTTCACTCGATATCAAACGGGTAATTAACTGTACTGATGACATCTCTAGCGAGAACAATGCCACTGGATGCCCAGAATCTATAGCAATGTTACGTGCCATAGAAAGTACAAAAGCTGTTTTACCCATACCTGGTCGTGCTGCTATAATAATCAAGTCACTAGGCTGCCAACCAGAAGTTAGTTTATCTAAGTCATTAAAACCTGTAGCAACACCACTTAAACCCTCTTTACCTGCTATTTCTTCAATACGTTTTTTAGCCTGTATTACAAGACTCTGTGCTGTTTCTGAGCTTCGCTTGATATTACCTTGTGTTACTTCATATAATTTAGATTCAGCTTTATCTAGCAGGTCAAAAACATCAGTAGTTTCATCATACGACTCCTCTATAATTTCACTCGAAATCTTTATAAGACTACGCTGTATAAATTTTTGTAGTATAATTCTTGAGTGAAACTCAATATGTGCAGAAGATGATATCTTTTGCGTAAGTTGTATTAAATAAAAATCTCCCCCTGCCAACTCTAGCTTAGCCATTTTTTTAAGCTGTGCCGATACAGTTAACAAGTCTATGGGTTGTGTGTCATTAAAAAGCTCTACAATAGCCTCATAAATGTGTTTGTGGGCATCTTTATAGAAAGCATCGGGTTGAAGAATATCGATAACTTCATCAACCCCCTTTTTGTCGATCATCATTGCTCCTAAAACAGCCTCTTCTAAATCGAGAGCCTGTGGGGGCAATTTTCCTTTCTCAAGGTTGATAATTGTTGACTTATCAACTCTTACCGGGTTCATATTTCTGATATTTTCCATTATGCTAAAGTAGTTAAAATTGAAAAGGGTAGTTTAAGAAATTGTTAAGGCAGATGTGTTGATAAAGTGTTGATAAACCACCCCTTAACTGTTAATAAGTCAAAAAAAATCCGAAGCTGTAAGGCTTCGGATGTATTTTCCCGAAATGGCTTACTATTCTTTATATTCGCCCATATTACTATACTTATCCATCCTTTTTGATAATAAATCGGTTGTTGATAAGTCTTTTAATTCATTATAGGCTTTCAAGATGTATTTCTCCATACTTTTAAAGGTAGTTGCTCTGTCATAATGAGCACCACCAAGTGGTTCTGGAATAATATCATCAATCAATTTTTGTTTCTTCATATCAAAAGAAGTCAGCTTCAATGCTTCGGCTGCTTGTTCTTTAAATTCCCAACTTCTCCATAATATTGATGAGCAAGATTCAGGAGAGATAACAGAGTACCATGTATTTTCAAGCATAAATACTTTATCGCCCACACCTATACCTAATGCACCACCCGATGCACCTTCGCCAATAATAATGGTAATAACAGGTACTTTTAAACGTACCATTTCAAATATATTTCTAGCAATAGCTTCTCCTTGTCCGCGCTCTTCAGCTTCAAGACCAGGATATGCTCCAGGAGTATCTACAAGCGTAATAACAGGGATACCAAACTTTTCTGCCATTTTCATAAGGCGCAAAGCTTTACGATATCCTTCTGGGTTAGCCATACCAAAGTTACGGTACTGCCTTGTTTTGGTATTATATCCTTTTTGCTGACCGATAACCATAAACGACTGACCGCCTATTTTACCAAGCCCACCTATCATGGCTTTATCATCTTTAAAGCCCCTGTCGCCAAAAAGTTCTAAGAAAGTATCTCCCATAAGCGCCTTTACATGATCCATGGTATATGGTCTACTTGGATGTCTAGAAAGCTGAACTCTCTGCCAAGCAGTAAGGTTCTTATATATCTTTTTCTTAGTTTCTTCTAGTTTTTTCTCGATTTGTTTGCATGTATTAGATACATCAACATCCGATTCCTGACCTATAACGGTACATTTATCGAGCTGGTCTTCAAGCTCTTTAATAGGTAATTCAAAATCTAAATATTCCATAATTCCGACAGAATTTTACTTTTGGTTCGAACTACAAAGATAAAAGTTTAAGATTAGATAAAAACAAATCCTAGCCATTTACTTTTCAGTTTTAATATATTTTTTAAGTATTCCGTTGAGAATCACCATTGTTATTATTATTGCAGCCCCTACATAAAATGTCCAACTCATCTTTTCTTTCTCATTAAATACTATTAATGCGAGAATAATCCCATATACAGGTTCTAAATTTATAGTAAGCATTACTGTATAAGGGCTTAAAAACTTCATTATATCTACCGATACGATAAAAGCATACGCTGTGCATATAGAACCTAAAACGAAAAGCCAAAGCCAGTCGGACATTGAGACTATAAAAAAATCAGCTGTAAAACTCCCTGTAAATAATAAGTATAGGGATAGAAAAAGAACGCCTCCAAAAAGTTCATACAAGGATACTACTGATGAATTATATTGCTTGGCATAAATACCGTTAATAGTAGAAAAACAAGCCGATAAAAATGCCGAAGTAAGCGCTAATACTATACCATACATATAATCGCCCTCAAAACGAAAAATAAGGTAAAGACCACCTACTACAAACAACCCAAATAAAACCTCATACCATATTACTTTACGCTTAAAGAAAATGGGCTCTAATAGTGATGTAAAGAATGCTCCTGTGCTAAGGCAAGCCAACGTTACTGAAACATTAGAGACTTTTATGGCTTTAAAAAACGTAAGCCAATGCAATGCTATGATTAAACCTGCTATTAAAAAGCCTACTAATGTTTTGGGCGGTATTTTAAGAGGCATGCGCTTTATAAGCATATAAAGCAAAATAATGAGTACCGCAATAGACATCCTAAACCATACTAGCGGCAAGGCATCAAGCGATATTAATGCGCCTATAACGGCGGTAAACCCCCATATAAATACTATAAAATGGAGCTGTAGGTAACTTTTTATGTTATCTTTTGGCATTTCTTAATAGGAAAATGGCAAGTATGCCGAATGTAATGTTAGGGAACCACACTGCGATAAGCGGCGGAATACTAGACTTCTCTGCCATAGTACCAAAAACCTTATCAAAGAAAATATAGGTAAAGGCAAGCCCTATACCCATAGCAAGGTTTACCCCCATACCCCCCCTACGTTTCATAGATGAAACAGCAACGGCAATAATTGTAAGGATAAATGCCGAAATAGGTATACTGTATTTCTTATACTTAACAACAAGATAAGTATTAATATTAGCCGAACCACTTGCCCGTTCTTTTTCTATAAAACGGTTTAGCTCGCCCAGTGTCATGGTCTCTGCTATATATACAACAGGAGTAAGATCGTCTGGTTCAAAATTAAATTTGAACTTCTTTTCTGTAGCAGACTCAAATGTATCATTTAGTTCCCCTATTGTTCTTTTGTTATATCCTTGTAATGTATAGGTACTATCTTCAGGATTCCATTTTATAGACGTTGCACTAATTTTATACAACATCTCATTATCCTCAAACTTTTCGAGATTAAAGTTATAACCTCTTTTTCGCACGTAATCAAAGCTACTTACATATATCTGCTCGTCAGGACTTATTTGTTTATACACTTCCTGACTCTTCCTTATTTCTTTACGGCTAAGATACTTATACCTAAAATCATTAAAGCCTTTACTGGCTTTTGGCACAAAAAAGAACCCCATTAATAAGGCTAATAACGATATCATGGTAGCACCTATAATATAAGGTCTTAAGAAACGGTTAAATGATATACCCGAACTTAATATGGCTATAATCTCGGTATTATTAGCTAGTTTAGAAGTAAACCATATAACAGACAGAAAAAGAAAAATAGGAAAAAGAAGGTTGGCAAAATAAATGGTAAAGTCAGCATAATATAATGCAACCTGTATAAACGGAACTTTATTTTCGAGTATCCTATTTATTTTTTCTGATACATCTATTACTATACCTATAGGAATAAAAAGTAGCAACATTACAAAAAATGTGGCTAAGTATCGTTTCAGGATATACCAGTCTATTATTTTCACTAGGCTTTTACTTAAATATAATTATAACCTCTGGTTCATATTTTTCACCATCATATCTTTCCACTCACGGAAATCTCCTGCTAATATATGCTTTCTTGCTTCACGAACCAACCACATATAAAAACCAAGATTGTGTATCGTGGCTATTTGTTTACCCAAATATTCGTTAGCAGCAAAAAGATGTCGCAGATAGGCTTTTGAGTACTCTGTGTCTACAAAGGTTATGCCCATTTCGTCAATAGGAGAAAAATCGTCCTCCCATTTTTTATTTTTTATATTGATAGTACCGTTAGCCGTAAACAACATACCGTTACGCGCATTACGCGTAGGCATAACACAGTCGAACATATCGACGCCCAATGCAATGTTCTCTAATATATTTATGGGTGTACCTACTCCCATAAGGTAACGAGGCTTGTCTTCTGGCAGTATACTACATACTACATCCGTCATAGCATACATTTCTTCGGCAGGTTCTCCTACAGATAATCCGCCGATGGCATTCCCTACTGCTCCAGCATTGGCAATATACTCTGCCGATTGCTGTCGTAAATCAGTATAGGTACTCCCCTGCACTATCGGGAAAAAAGCTTGACTGTACCCATATTTATAAGGCAGTTTGTCCAGATGCGTAATACACCTGTCTAGCCAACGATGCGTCATGTGCATCGAGCGTTTGGCATAGCGATAATCGCACGGGTAAGGTGTACACTCATCAAATGCCATGATAATATCAGCACCAATGGTACGCTGAATTTCCATCACGTTTTCAGGTGAAAAGAAATGGTATGAACCATCTATATGCGATTTAAACTTTACGCCTTCTTCTTTAATCTTTCGGCTTGCCGAAAGTGAATATACCTGATACCCGCCACTATCGGTAAGTATGGGTCTGTCCCAATTCATAAATTTATGAAGCCCTCCCGCTTTTTCTAGTATTTCCGTTTGCGGACGCAAGTACAGGTGGTAGGTATTTCCTAAAATTATATCAGGGTTTATGTCATCTCTAAGTTCACGTTGGTGTACCCCTTTTACCGAGGCTACCGTGCCCACTGGCATAAATATAGGCGTTTCTATAACTCCGTGATCAGTAGTTATAGCTCCTGCTCTTGCTTTGCTTTGTGGGTCTTTTGTAAATAAATCAAATTTCATAGCTCTCTTTTACAGCCTGCAAAGATACATTTTAGATTTGAGAATATAGATTGTAGCTATTAGATAAAGTTGAACAGTAAATAACAATTTGATTATATTCGTTTTTTAAACTCCATACATATGAAATTACTATTCATCACCTTTTTTATATTCCGCTCATCCCTAACCTATTCTCAATCTGATAAAATTACAAAAAGGATACTGAAAAATTCTTTCAAGAAAAGTATTAGATATAAAGATTATAACGATTGGAATGATTGGAGTGGTTATTGGGAAACTAATAATATTGACAGCACCTACTATAAATCTGACACTATTATTCTCATTAATAAGATTGGTTCTCCTTCAGTTGGCTGTAAATTTGTGACTTGGGATTTCTACAAAAAAAATCGTTTTTACATTAATGACATTAATACTTGTAATACAATTAGCAGTGTAAGAGTTATAACACGTGATGATTATTATAGAGTTAAGATTAAAGAGAAAGACTCAATTACCTACATCATTACAAAAAGCTTAAAAACGGAAACCATATATAAGGTACTTTCATTTGAAGTATTACCTGACAGAAGAACTTTAAAGCTCCAAAAACTCAGTCAAAGAACTATCAATAGATAAATTATCTAAAACAATTAATTTGCCCCTCATAAAAATTAGGAGTACTTTTGCACCTGTTTAACTAATTTCTACAAATGAAACCTAATACACAACAACTTAACGATTTAACTACTCAGGTAAGAAGAGATATTCTTCGTATGGTGCATGCCGTAAACTCAGGTCACCCAGGTGGCTCACTCGGCTGTACTGAATTTTTGGTAACACTTTACCAAAATTTAATGGAGCGCAAAGAAGGTTTTGATATGGATGGAATAAATGAAGATTTATTTTTCCTTTCTAACGGACACATCTCTCCTGTATTCTATAGCGTACTAGCACGTAGTGGTTACTTCCCTGTAAGCGAACTAGCTACTTTCCGTTTACTAAACTCAAGACTACAAGGTCACCCTACTACGCACGAAGGTTTACCAGGCATTCGTATGGCATCGGGTTCACTGGGGCAAGGTATGAGCGTAGCACTTGGTGCTGCACAAACCAAAAAACTTAATGGTGAAGATAGCCTTGTATATAGCCTACATGGTGATGGTGAGTTACAAGAAGGACAAAACTGGGAGGCTATTATGTATGCGTCGGCTTACAAAGTAGATAACCTTATATCGACCATAGACCTTAATGGTAAACAAATTGATGGTCCTACCGACGAGGTTTTACCAATGGGTAGCCTTAAAGCAAAATTTGAAGCTTTTGGATGGGACGTGCTAGAAATTAAAGAAGGTAATAACATAGAGGCTATTATAGCAGGTATGACCGAAGCGAAAGCCAAAACTGGAAAAGGAAAGCCTGTTTGTGTATTGTTATATACTGAGATGGGTAATGGTGTCGATTTTATGATGCATACTCACGCTTGGCACGGTAAAGCTCCTAACGATGAGCAACTTGAAAAAGCATTAGCACAAAATGCAGAAACTTTAGGGGACTATTAATTATTAGAACATCATGACGAAATATACAAATACAGGAAATAAAGATACACGCTCTGGTTTTGGAGCAGGACTTACCGAACTGGGTAAAACTAACGAAAATGTAGTAGCACTTTGTGCCGACCTTATTGGTTCGCTTAAAATGGATGATTTTAAAAAGAATCACCCAGAGCGTTTCTTTCAGGTAGGTATTGCCGAAGCTAATATGATAGGTATGGCTGCAGGTATGACTATTGGTGGTAAAATACCATTTACGGGTACTTTTGCTAACTTTTCTACAGGAAGGGTTTATGACCAAATACGCCAATCTGTTGCTTATAGCGATAAAAATGTAAAAATATGTGCATCGCACGCTGGGCTTACGCTAGGCGAAGATGGTGCTACTCACCAAATACTAGAAGACATAGGGTTAATGAAAATGCTTCCGGGCATGACGGTTATTAATACCTGCGATTATAACCAAACCAAAGCAGCTACCATTGCTATTGCAGAACATAATGGTCCTGTTTACTTACGTTTCGGTCGCCCATCTGTACCAAACTTTACACCTGAAAATGGTGAGTTTAAAATTGGTAAAGGGGTTATGCTTAACGAAGGTACTGATGTTACTATAGTTGCTACAGGTCACCTAGTATGGGAAGCACTTGTTGCTGCCGAAGCTCTGGAAGCTAAAGGTATCTCTGCCGAAGTTATAAACATACATACCATTAAACCTCTTGATGAGGAAATGATATTAAAATCTGTTGGTAAAACAGGTTGTGTGGTTACTGCCGAAGAACATAATATATTAGGTGGTCTTGGTGAGAGTGTGGCACGCACATTGACTCTTAACAATCCTGCTCCGCAAGAGTTTGTTGCAGTACAAGATAGTTTTGGAGAAAGCGGAACGCCTGCACAACTAATGGAAAAATACAAATTGAATAGCGATGCTATTATTGCTGCTGTTGAAAAAGTGGTAAAAAGAAAGTAATCGTTTTATTTACTATATTTAAAATCCCAATCGAAAGGTTGGGATTTTTTTTTATTTATAAAAATCAAATTATTCATGAAGAAAACCTTTTTTATAACCCTATCCATATCTCTACTTTTTTATTCCTGTAAAGAGAATATTGAAAAGAAAACTATTCCCAAAGAACCTCAAAGAAAGGAAGAGTTTGTCTTAAAAAAAGACACTATTATCTCTACTAAACTAGAATATTCATTACTTGATAATGATGTTGATGTAAAAAACATACAGTTTCAGCTAGATGATGTTACAAGCGGATTCATGCCAAAAGTAGAAACACAGATTTACCCTAGAAATAAAAAAAATAAAAATTTTGTACACTATACTCTGATTAAATACCCTAAAGAACAAGAGCGATTAAAACAGTCGGAACTTCAGGGTATGTTAATTGTTTATGATTCTGTAGACCCGTATCATTATGGAACAGATACAGAAGAATTTATGGATATTTACTTATCTGGAGAAGAAATATACATATATGATAATCAAGTTAAAGTAGGTATGCATTATAAAGATGTAATTAAAAACTTTGGAAATAATTTTACAAAAGTAGATAGTACTATTATATACAAAAAAGATAATCGTACCGCTTTATTTAAGATTAAAGACAGTATTGTAACCCGAATCAGAATTGGTAAATTCCGAAATGATTTAAATACAGAAGAAATTCTCAACAACAATTTATGGTAACAAAAAAAGCCCGTTCATATATGAACAGGCTTTTTTTATTTTTCAATTTTATTGATTTAAAAGCAATTCGGATCTAAATGTTTTTTAATAGTACCACCATCGCAAGTCGGTATATCTTCAAAATCATACACATCATTAGTACCAGATATTGTTATCTCATAACGAGTAGAGTAACCATCGCCATCATCGTCAATATCAAGATAATTTGGAGCATCATCGCCATCAGTATCATAATCATTTATATCAATACCATTTTCTGTTTCATCTTTATTCAATATCCCATCACCATCACTATCTACATAGTTCAAATCATATAACTTAAAGTTAAAAATAAGTGGGCTGTATGCTGGAATATTTACTTGAGCGAGCTCGTAATACCCATAAGCTGATGGTAAAAACATTACACCCGCACCATAATCTTCAAAATAAGCTGGATCTGGACTATCAGGCACATCTACATAAGTACCCGTATTAAAAAGTGGTATAATTTCTTGCCACCCTAGTATTGTTCCTGCAAGTGAAGGATAGGTTTCAGGATAAGGGTTATAGTCAAACTGTGTTGCGTCGAGTGTAGTACCTCTATATGCTACACGTACTCCGTCAGCTCTCGTTGGCGATTCTCCTACCCCTTGTAGTAACACTAAGTAATATAATGTAAAATCAACATCATCAAGAGTTACTATTTTGCTTTGTAACGGGTATTCTGTTTGATCCCAAATAGAAACTTGATCGCCATCTGTAGGTATTTCCTGCAAGTCTACATTAAAATCTTCATCAACACTTGCAATATAGTGAGTTCTCAAATAATCTTCTATTTCTGCTTTTTCAACCACATACTGCTCTGCATAGTCTCTTGGTGGCTCTATAGAGGCACCATCATCTTTTTTACAAGCAATAAAAAATGTAATCAGTAAAAGCAGGCTAGAAGCCTTTAAAAATCTATTCATTTTAATTTTTATTTTAATGGCGCAAGATACAATTTTCCTTTATTTTTGTACAGCTATAACAATGATTTTTAAGAATTAGTATGAGGATTGATAAATATTTATGGTGTGTGCGTTACTATAAAACACGCAATATAGCTACCGAAGCCTGTAAGAAAGGGCACATAGCTGTAAACGGACAGCAGGTAAAACCCTCGCGGGAGGTTTTCCCTACCGATAAAATAACGGTTCGCCGCGATCAAATTAACTATAAACTAACCGTGTTAGATATTCCTGCAAATCGTGTAGGTCCTAAACTGGTAGATATTTACCGTAAGGATGAAACGCCTGCCGAAGCCTTTGAGCACCTGAAACTACTCAGGCTATCCAAAGACCATTATAGAGCAAAAGGAAGCGGCAGACCCACTAAAAAAGACCGTAGGGATATTGATGATTATTCTAGTGACACTTTAGACATTGATGCTGATGACAACATTTGATAAAAAATACTGGGAAGAGCGTTATCTTAATGATTCTGCTCCGTGGGATATGGGCAAAATTACACCGCCTATAAAAGAATATATCAACCAACTTACCGATAAGTCTTTAAAAATACTTATACCAGGAGCAGGTAACGGTCATGAATTTGAACACTTAATTCATCAGGCATTCTACAATAGCTATGTACTAGATATTGCTCCTTCTCCGTTAGAAAATATACAAAAAAGACTTCCTGAGCTTGACACTAAGCACTTAATTCTTGATGATTTCTTTAAACATGAAGGTCTGTATGACTTGATAATAGAGCAAACTTTCTTTTGTGCCCTCGACCCTTCTTTAAGGAAACAATATGCCGAAAAAATGCATAGTCTTTTAGCTCCCAATGGAAAACTTGTAGGGCTGTTATTTCAATTTCCGCTTACAGAGAAAGGTCCTCCATTTGGCGGTAATACTGAAGAGTATATAGCTACCTTTAAAGGTCTATTTAATATCCGCATCATAGAAACAGCCTATAATTCTATTAAACCAAGAGAAGGTAAAGAACTCTTTTTTATCTTTGAGAAAAAATAACGTTATAACATAATGAGCCACATCATACTTACTCAGCAGGAAATAGAACATAAAACAACTCGTATGGCTTACCAGATATACGAAACATTTGTAGATGAAAAAGAAGTGGTACTTGCAGGAATAGCGAGTAATGGTTACATTTTTGCGCAGAAACTAGCTACTGCCCTCGAAAAAATTTCTGACCTAAAAATAACTTTGTGCGAGGTAAAAATAAACAAACAGCAACCGCTTGATGGTGTACAAACATCATTAACGCCAGAAGAATATACTAATAAAGCACTCGTTTTGGTAGATGATGTACTAAATTCTGGTACTACACTTATATATGGTGTGAAACATTTTCTTGATGTACCACTCAAGAAATTTAAAACAGCTGTTTTAGTAGACCGTAACCACAAGCAATACCCAGTAAAAGCTGATTTTAAAGGACTGTCTTTATCTACATCTTTAAAAGAGCATATAAAAGTAGTATTTACAGATAACGAAGCTTATGCTTGTCTTAGCTAAAGTAAGCTCATTATTTCATTAACAATAGCTTCAAGGCTTTTATCATCTGTAGCTACCCTATGCTTTGCCTGCATATAGTAATAACTACGATCAAACAAATGTTTGGCTACAAACTCTTCTAGCTCTTCCCCCCTTAAATTATTAAGCATGGGTCTTTCGTTAGACTGCGTCTCTATACGACTTACAACTTCTTTTATTGATGTTTTTAAATATATAGATAGTACATCATCCCTTTGTAAAAACTCATGATTATTAGCGTAGCAAGGTGTGCCACCGCCAAGACTTAAAATAAAACTTTCATTTTTGTTTACAATTTCTTTTAATGCTATGTGCTCTTTTTTCCGAAATTGTATTTCTCCGCCCTCTAAAAAAAGCTGTGGAATTGTTTTTCCTGTCTGTTGCTCGATAACTTCGTCAAGATCTAGGTAGGTAATACCCGAAGCCTGAGCCAGTAAACGCGCTATTGTGGTCTTACCAGAAGCCATATATCCACATAAAATAATTTTTTTCATATAATAATCCACTATATATTAAGTCGTTAAACAATTTTAGTAAAAAAAAACTCAAATTTATAACAAAATGGCTTTGAATAATAAATAATACATCCGTATATTTGCACCCGCATTCAGGGAATGAAACACGACTCGATAGCTCAGTTGGTAGAGCACATCACTTTTAATGATGGGGTCCTGGGTTCGAGCCCCAGTCGGGTCACTAATAAGACCTTTTTCATTACCTAATGCACGACTCGATAGCTCAGTTGGTAGAGCACATCACTTTTAATGATGGGGTCCTGGGTTCGAGCCCCAGTCGGGTCACAAAAAAAAGTTAAGCTGTCATTATACATGCTTAACTTTTTTTATTTAAAGTAATAATGGCCACGTGGAGAAATTGGTAGACTCGCCATCTTGAGGGGGTGGTGCTGCAAGGCGTATGGGTTCGAATCCCATCGTGGTCACAAAAAGCTATAGTATATTAATTAATATACTATAGCTTTTTTTATACAGTGAGACATTAAAAAAGCCATACTATCTCATTTTTCTACCTCCTGTTTTTTTTGTATCATTATAAAAATTAAAAATAATCATGGAGGAACTCACCACCCTGAGGCATTACTTGCATCAAAACCCCGAAGTATCACAAAACGAATTTGAAACCCAAAAATATTTACTATCGCTTTTAAATAAACTAAATGCTGATAAAATAGAGAAAACAGCTAACACTGGTATTTTGGTTAGTTTTATTGGGAAAAACTTTGGGAAAAACATATTATTACGCGCTGATATAGATGCTTTACCCATAGAGGAAACCATAACTACTGAATATAAATCGACAATTACAGGAGTATCGCATAAATGCGGACATGACGGACACGCTACCATTATGTATGGTGTTGCCCAGCACTATGCAGCACAACGACCTGAAAAAGGGAATGTGTACCTTCTGTTTCAGCCTGCCGAAGAAAACGGTTGGGGCGCACGTAATGTTGTAGCTGATGGTACATTGAAAAACCTGAATATCGATATGGTTTTTGCATTACATAACTTACCTGGTTTTAAAAAGCATAACATAGTATGCAAAACAGGAAGCTTTACATCTAGCGTAGTGAGTCTTGCAGCTTATTTTAAAGGATATACTGCACATGCTGCTGAACCTTGGAATGGAAGAAACCCCGCAGGAGCAATAAGCGAATATATGTTAAATGCTCTATCACTCAATGCAGAAGAAAAGCCCGCCTATATAACAGTAACGCCTGTGCATATGGAAATGGGTGAGAAAGCCTATGGTATATCAGCAGGTGAAGGCTCTGTACATTTAACAGTTCGTGCTGATAATAATGAAAGGCTTAATAAAGTGATGGGTGTGATGAGAAATATGGCCACTGAAATTGCTAAAAAGGAAGAACTTGAGGTTACTTTTGAAGTAATTGAGCCTTTTGAATCGAACCAAAATCATCCTGATGCTGTAAATATAATACACAAAGCTGCGAATGTTGCAAAGCTAGAATATGAGGGAATAGCCGACGGATTTAGGTTTGGAGAAGACTTTGGAATTTTTACCAACATTTATCCTGGGGCTATGTTTGGTATTGGCTCTGGCGAAAAGTGTTTCCCACTCCACCACCCTGCTTATGATTATCCTGACGAAATTACAACAACAGGTATTACAATGTTTACAACCATACAAAAAGAGGCGCAACAATAATGAAAGCATCATCAGTAATAAAACTTAACCAAACGGCTCTACAATCTAATTGGGAATTTTTAAGAAGTTTTTTTAAAGGCAAACAAATAAGCGCAGTTGTAAAAGGTAATGCCTATGGGCATGGTATAACTGCATATGTACCTATGGCAGAAGCCTGTGGCGTTAATCACTTTGCTGTATTTAATGCAGGTGAAGCCTATGAAGTATATGAGGTTGCTTCGCCCAGTAGTACAATAATGATAATGGGGTCACTTGACGATGATGATATTGAGTGGGCTATAGAGAAAGATATTGAGTTTTACGTATTTACAATGGAACGTTTAGCAACAGCTATTAATACCGCTGCAAAGCTGAATAAAAAAGCATTAATACATATAGAAATAGAAACAGGTATGTACCGTACCGGTTTTGAACAGAGTACTATACCAGAATTAATAACTCATCTAAAAAATAATACTGATACATTAGTATTTAAAGGACTGTGCATGCACTTTGCAGGAGCAGAAAGTATTGCTAACTATGTACGCGTAAAAAAGCAAAAAATTAGTTTTAAAAAGGCTCTTAAAGTTTTTAAAGAAGCTGGGATAATGCCCGAAATTATTCATACTTGTTGCTCAGCAGCAGCAGTTCGACTGCCCGATATGCATTATGATATGATAAGGATAGGTATTATGCAATATGGTTTTTGGTCGGGTCCTGAAGTTTTGATAGAGTACCTTAACAAGTATAATGTAGAGGAGTCACCCCTAAAGCGAATACTAAGTTGGGAAAGCACCATTATGAGTATTAAAGAAGTCCCTCCGGGAGAATTCATCGGTTATGGGGCTACTTTCTTTTCACACCAAACAATGCTTTTAGCGATCGTTCCTGTAGGATATGCGCACGGTTTTAGCAGAAGCCTTAGTAACACCGGTATTGTATTAATAAACGGGCGTAGAGCGCCAGTAGTAGGTATGGTAAACATGAACTGTATAGCCATAGATGTAACTAATATGAGTGATGTAAAAATAAACGATACCGTAATACTAATAGGTATGCAAGGAGGACATGAAGTTAGTGTAGCTTCATTTGGAGAAATGAGCAATCAACTTAACTATGAGTTATTAACACGACTACCTATTAATATAGAAAGAAAGATGGTGTAAACTAGAAAGTTAAGTTATAACATAAAAGCACCAATTGACTATAGCTGTACTATATTTGTACCTATCAACTAATACGATATATTTTGAATACGTTTCTTATTATTCTAACTGGAACGCTACTACTGTTTACAGTACTATCTTTAATCCGAAATGATTATTGGGTATTTCGCGTTTTCGATTATCCGCGTTTACAGAAACTCACACTATCTATATTTTGCCTTGTATTAATAGTCTTATTATACAAAGAGAAAAGTATATTGTATTGGGTATTAACCACCCTAATAAGTAGCAATATACTATACTTAATATACCAAATACTACCTTTTACTATAGCAGGTAAAAAGCAAGTACATAAATCTGCCTCAAGTAAGCCTGAACAAAGTATCAGTATCATGATTAGTAACGTGTACCAATACAATACTAATACAAAAGGTTGCCTTAAAGAAATATACAAAGCAAACCCTGATGTAGTATTTTTATTAGAAACAAATAATACATGGAAAGAAGGTACTGATGAACTTAATGAAAAGTATCCTTATCATATAAAAGTACCACAAGAAAACACTTATGGTATGCTCTTATATTCTAAGCTCGAATTAACTGATAGTAAAGTTAAATTTATAGTAGAAAATGATATACCTTCTATACATACTAAACTAATTTTAAAAAGTGGAGCAACAGTAATGCTATATGGCATTCACCCTACCCCTCCTTCTCCTACCGAAAACGAACGATCTACAGAGCGAGATAAAGAATTATTGTTAATAGCTGATATTGTTAAAGAACAAGACAAACCTGTAATAGTAATTGGTGATTTAAATGATGTAGCTTGGAGCCATACCACAAGTCTTTTTTTAAAAATGAGTGGGCTACTCGACCCAAGACGTGGTAGAGGTTTTTTTAACTCATTTCATGCACGTTATCCTTTTTTGCGTTTCCCTTTAGATCATGCTTTCATTTCTCCTGCCTTTAAACTCAATAAAATAAAAAGGTTAGATAGCTATGGTTCTGATCATTTTCCGATATTTATCGAAATACAGTATGAACCACAAGACACAAGTGATAAAGAAGTAATGCAGCCTGACACAGATGATATAAAGGAAGCTAACGAAAAGAAAAACAAAAAATAAAAACCATTTAACAAAAAAAGCCCTAAAGAGGGCTTCAATTAAAATAACAGTTATTGATTGATTGATTGATGAATGTTAGCAGCGTTTTTGCCATTCCTCACGAAATTTTGAAAGTTCTTCTTCACTCATCCCTTTCAGCTTTTTTCGCATTGCTCTTTTTTTTCGTGATTTTTTATCTGATTTAAATCTATCATCAGAGCCAAGTCCTCCAAATAATATTTTGGAAAGCAACAGTAAACCTAAAGCTTGCCAGTAACTTACTTGCTTAACACCAATAACCTCAGGTAAAATATTATTCCATAGTAACATTACTACAGCCGACAGACCAAATATAAGTGCCAGCACAAAAGGAATCATTAAAAGCATTTTTAATTTTTTTCGTCTTTTAATTTTTTTGTTTATCTCTTTATCCATTTTTATATTAGTTTAAATCATTATATAAATTTAACAATCGTTTTCGCAAGTGTTTCACAGCATAGGTTTTACGACTTATAATTGTTTTTATATTCTCCTGCTGTGTTGTAGCTATTTCCTGCAACGTTACCCCTTCTATTTCATTAAGTATAAATACTTGTCGTTGTTTTTCTGGCAACTCATTTAATGCTTTTAAAAGTGCGTCCCAAAAAATTTGTTTAAACAAAGTCAATTCAGGATCATTTGTAGTATCTAGCAGTAAAATATCTCTTATCTCTACTTCATCTTCTTCTGTTTCATAAGTGTAATCTTCAAGTAATACATCCGATTTTTTACGATATAGGTCTGTAATCTTATTTCTTGCAACCCGATATAGCCATGCACTTATGTTTTCTAACTCATCTAGATTAGTAAGCCTGCTTAGCTGATACCATACATCTTGTATTACATCCTGAGCATCTTCATGGCGGTTTACTCTGCCGATAACAAAACCAGATAATTGAGAACTAAATTCTTTAATTATCTCTGATGTAACATGTTTTCTTTTTCTCGGCATTTTGGTTTTGCTTGCTATATACTATAGAAGACGAATGAAGTACTATTTTACTTTAAAAAAATTGATTTTTTTTAAAGTAAAATAAAAAAGGCAGTAAAGAGAATATTATAGTAACAAAAAAAGCCCCCAAAAATGGGAGCTAAAAATATTATGAACACTAGTTTGCTTATTAAAGCGCTGCTACGTGCTTAGTAAGTTTTGATTTAAGGTTAGAAGCCTTGTTAGCGTGAATAATATTCTTCTTCGCTAATTTATCAATCATAGAGATAACACCAGAAAGTTTCTCTGAAGCTTCATTTTTATCTGTAGCTACACGTATAGCTTTAATCGCATTACGAGTAGTTTTGTGCTGATACTTGTTCAACACTCTTTTCTTTTCGCTAGTTCTTATTCTTTTTAAAGCTGACTTATGATTTGCCATTTTCTTTTATCTTAAATGTCTTAAATTATTCTTTTTTGTAGTCCGTAGGGGAATCGAACCCCTGTTACCAGGATGAAAACCTGGCGTCCTAACCCCTAGACGAACGGACCATTAAATGTTCCTGAAGTCTTGGTGATTATTCAAAATTCCTTCAACTTCTATTTTTGTAGCCCGTGGGGGAATCGAACCCCCCTTACCAGGATGAAAACCTGGCGTCCTAACCGATAGACGAACGGGCCATTTTGTTTCTCTAATGCGGATGCAAAAATACAACTATTTTTTAGTTACGCAATAGTCGAAACAAAAAAAATAAAAAAAATTAATAAGCCTTTGCAAATAGCACTCTACCAACAGACGGATTGCCTGTTAACACACATGCTCCAGCCTCTTCTTTCCTGTCTAAAGTAATACATCTTATGGTCGCTTTAGTAAGATCTTTTATCTTATCTTCCGTTTCTGGAGTACCATCCCAATGAGCTGATATAAAGCCTCCTTTGTTCTCTAAAACCTCTTTAAATTCATCAAAACTATTTACCTCCGTAATGTGTGAATCTCTATAGGTTTGTGCTTTGGCGTATAAGTTTGTTTGTATTTCTTCAAGCAAATCTTGTATATAGGTAACAATATCTGTATTACTAACAATTTCTTTCGTTAGTGTATCTCTACGGGCAACTTCAAATGTGCCATTCTCTAAATCTTTTGGACCAAGTCCTATACGTACTGGCACGCCTTTAAGTTCATATTCATTAAACTTAAAGCCTGGCTTATGTGTATCTCTATTATCATATTTAACTGATATATTAAGCTTTCTCAGCTTAGCCATCAATTCATTTGCTGCATCAGATACTGCATCAAACTGCTCATCGTTTCTGTATATTGGTACAATAACAACTTGTATTGGCGCAAGGTTTGGTGGTAACACTAGTCCGTTATCATCAGAGTGTGTCATTACAAGTGCTCCCATCAATCGGGTAGATACCCCCCATGAAGTAGCCCACACATGTTCTTGCTTACCTTCTTTATTTGCAAATTTTACATCAAAAGCTTTTGCAAAATTTTGACCTAAAAAATGCGATGTTCCTGCCTGTAAAGCCTTACCATCTTGCATTAAGGCTTCTATACAATAAGTTTCTATTGCTCCTGCAAAACGTTCATTAGCCGTTTTTACACCTTTTATAACCGGTATTGCCATAAAGTTTTCAGCAAAATCTGCATATACATTCATCATTTGTTCTGCTTCAGCAACAGCTTCTTTTTCTGTAGCATGAGCTGTATGCCCTTCTTGCCAAAGAAACTCTGCTGTACGTAAAAACAGTCTAGTCCTCATCTCCCAGCGCACCACATTTGCCCATTGATTTATAAGCAATGGTAAATCACGATACGATTGTATCCATCCTTTATAAGTATCCCATATAATAGTTTCAGAAGTTGGGCGCACTATAAGCTCCTCTTCTAGTTTAGCATCAGGGTCTACTTCTATTGTCTTACCATCTGCAGCAGTTCTTAGCCTATAATGAGTAACTACAGCACACTCTTTAGCAAAACCATCTACATGGCTTGCCTCTTTGCTAAAATATGATTTGGGTATAAACAACGGGAAATAGGCATTTTGGTGTCCTGTTTCCTTAAACATCCTGTCTAACTCTGCCTGCATTTTTTCCCAAATTGCATAGCCATATGGTTTTATTACCATACATCCCCTTACTCCCGAGTTTTCAGCAAGGTCTGCTTTTACAACCAGTTCATTATACCATTTGGAATAATCTTCTGACCGTTTAGTTAAGTTCTTACTCATTTTTATTTAGATTGGCACAAATATTGTTTATATTTATTTAGTAGAAATCGTTTGGCAAAAATAACCATTTTGCAAAGCCCAACAATAAAAAAAATGCAGAGATATGAAAACTAATTACTACAAACTACGTCAAATCTCCTTATACTCAGTGTTGAGTATCTTAGGGCTTGCCGTAACTTCATGCAGCTCATACCAAAATAATTCGACTTATAGTAATGATGGAATATATGGCTCAGTTCCTCATGATGAGAACAATGAACCCGTATATACTTATAATGATGGTAATGTCGATGAATATCGTGATGGCGATGTATCGGGGCAAAACATGAATTATACAACTTATTTCAAGTCACTTCAAAACCAATACCCTGGAACAGCTTTTACAGATGTAGAAGAATACAACTCGTATGAAGAAGATTCCCTTACAGTACAAGAAGGTGATAGTTATACTACATATGACGACTATAATGCATATCCGGGTTGGGGCGAGCAAACTGATAATGTAGTTGTAAATGTTTACGGAGGCTACGGTTATGGCGGCTGGAATAACTGGAATTACCCTTATTATGGAGGCTACTATGGCGGATGGAATAATGGTTGGTATGGTTCAGGCTGGAGTATAGGTTTAGGTTGGGGTTATGGTGGCTGGGGCTACGGTGGCTGGGGCTGGAACAACTGGAACTATCCTTATTATGGAGGCTACTATGGTGGCGGATGGGGTTATAATGGTTGGGGCAACAACTACTATTATGGCAATAACCATTATTACGGAAATAGATCTAGTAACTATTATGCTGGAGGTAGAAATCAGTATTACAATAATCGTCGTAGCGCTAGTAGAACTGCAAATTACAACTCAAGCAGAAGAAGCACTACTACAAATAGCTCTCGAAGAGCTACAAACACCAATAGCGTAAGAAGAACACAAGGTAATTCACGCTATAATACTTCTACTAATAGAAATAGTAGCCGAAGTATTTACAACAACTCTTCAAGAAACAATAATAATAGAAATTATTCTCCATCACGTAGCACTAGAAGTAGCTCGCCTTCTAGAAGCAGCACAAGAAGTAGTTCTCCCTCTAGAAGTAGCACTGTAAGCCCTTCAAGAAGCTCAGGTAGTTTTGGCGGAGGTAGATCATCTGGCGGAGGTTCTCGTGGCGGCTCTCGTAGCAGTGGTGGTAGAAGAGGTTAAAAAAATCAAGCTTTACTTATTTTGTATATAAACAACATAAAGCTTTTAAAGAAAAAATAAGGTTATGAAAAATATACTATTAGCTGCATTTAGCCTTGCAGCAGTAAGTTCATATGCACAACGCGATTTGAATTCAGCAGCAGATGGTGTTCGTTATGCAATGGATAATTTAACAGGTTCGGCACGTTTTCGTGCTATGGGTGGTGCCTTTGGTGCGTTGGGTGGCGACCCTTCGGCTATAATGGTTAACCCTGCTGGCTCTGCAATTTTTAGCTACAATTCGGGTACTGTTTCACTATCTAGCTACAACACAAGTAACACCTCAAGTTATTTTGGCACACAAACAAAAAAAAATGATAATGCTTTTGACTTAAACCAAATGGGAGCTGTTTTTGTTTTTAACAACACAAACGAAGATGCTTTTATGAACAAGTTTGCATTAGCATTCAATTACGATAATATCAATAATTTTGATAACAATATTTATTCTCGGGGTACAAACCCTACAAATTCAATAGATCGTTATTTTCTTAATTATGCCAACGGAACATCTTTAGGAACAATAGAAAACAGTTATCTAGAAGAACTTAATTTCTCGCAACAGCAGGCTTTTTTAGGTTATAATGCCTATATATTTGACCCTGTTAGTCAAGCCGCTAACAACACCGCTTATGTATCTAGTTATGATACTAGTGCAAATAACTTTTATCAGGAAGACCAACTCAACACTACGGGCTTTCACGGTAAAGTAGCACTAAACTTTGGCGCGCAGTTAAAGAAGAGAATATATGTAGGGGCAAATATTAATATTCACTTTACAGATTATATAAAAACAACCAGTTTTTATGAAGATGCCAATACCCCTTCGGGGCTTAATGCTATCCGATTTAATAATGAACGTTATACCTATGGTGGCGGAGTATCTTTCAACTTAGGAACTATTGTAAAAGTAACCGAACAACTAAGAGCTGGTATTGCTTATGAATCGCCAACATGGTTGCGACTGCAAGATGAAATAAGGCAAAATGTAGTATCATCTGGAACAGGAAATGGTACTGTTGTGGTAAACCCTTACCTTACCTTTATATTAGATGATTATACATTAAAAACGCCTTCTAAATGGACGGGTAGTCTTGCCTATGTATTTGGCAAAAATGGACTATTAAGTGCTGACTACTCTATTAAAGATTATGGCAATACCGAATTTGTAACCAATGGTTACGAAGCTATTAACACCGAACTTAGTAACACATTAGGTATGGCAGGCGAACTGCGTGTAGGTGCAGAATATCGCATTAAAAACGTAAGTCTGAGAGGTGGTTACCGTTATTCTGAAAGTCCGTATAAAAATGGTACAACTGTAGGCGATCTTACAGGCTATTCTGGCGGGCTTGGCTTTGCCTTTGGCAACTCAAGGCTCGACCTAGCTTACTCTTGGTACCAACGTAAAATGGATGTACAGTTTTTTAGCACAGGACTTACCGATGCTGCCCGTGTAAAAAGCACTAACAATAATGTAACGCTTTCTTACACGCTCGATTTGTAATTATTTTTTCGTCTTACTATATTTCAAAAAAGCCATTCCTAATTCAGAATGGCTTTTTTGAAATAGTTAAAACGGACAGATATACTACATATTATTATTTTTAATCATAAGTTCTATTGTTAATGGTCTAACTATTAATTTATCTTGATAATAGTATATAAATAATTCTTGTTGAAACTCATGAGTATCCTCTATAATATAGGTCATGAAAATTGTTAATGTTTCTCCTTTTTTAGGAGCGGTAATAGAGAATGCAAATTCTTGTTCTTTACCCAAATTAGATATTCTACTGACCATACCTCCCTTATAGTCAGACTTTAAGAACTTGGTTATTTTCCCATTATTATTTAAGTTTTTAAAATATAGAAAATAATGACCTCCAAGTTCATAATCCCTATCACATCTAATTTCCAATTGTGGATTTTTACTTTCTACATATCGTTTTTGATTTACCTCTTGTAATTCTTCTAATTTAGAGGCTATTAAAGACAAGCTAGCAATTTCAGATTCTCTTTGTTTATCTCGTGATACCAATTTAATTAATGTCCATAATGCAACACCCATACCTATAGAACCAATAATAAATTGAGCTACCTCTGTCCAGTTTGGTAAAGTATCACTCATTATATAAAATGACATAAAGTAATTTTTAACAAATATAAAGAAGAGTAATTATTTATTTACAAGTACTCTTACTTTTTCATAAATATT
Organism: Flavobacterium arcticum; assembly: GCF_003344925.1. Classification (NCBI taxonomy): domain Bacteria; kingdom Pseudomonadati; phylum Bacteroidota; class Flavobacteriia; order Flavobacteriales; family Flavobacteriaceae; genus Flavobacterium; species Flavobacterium arcticum. The sequence goes on from NZ_CP031188.1 coordinate 472,807, forward strand.
TCTAAAAAATTGTATAACTAAATTTTACCCCTCATACCCTGCTCATTATCAATAAAAAGCGTAATTTTGCACTCCAATTTTCAACTACATGAGAACCAAATCGTTAAAGAAGAATAAGATAAATGTAATAACCCTTGGGTGTTCCAAAAACGTGTATGACAGCGAAGTACTGATGGGGCAACTGAAAGCCAGCGGTAAAGAGGTTACCCACGAAGCTCCTGCTGAGGAAGAAGGAAACATCATCGTGATAAACACTTGTGGTTTTATAGACAATGCAAAGGAAGAGTCGGTAAACATGATATTGAATTATGCTGACAAAAAAGACCAAGGACTGGTAGATAAAGTATTTGTTACAGGATGTCTTTCTGAACGCTATAAACCCGATTTAGAAAAAGAAATACCTAATATAGATCAGTATTTCGGTACTACTGAGCTGCCTCTTTTACTTAAAGCGCTTGGTGCTGACTATAAGCACGAACTTTTAGGCGAAAGGCTTACCACTACCCCAAAAAATTATGCATATTTAAAAATTGCCGAAGGTTGCGACCGTCCGTGTAGTTTTTGTGCCATACCACTTATGCGTGGTAAACACGTATCCCAACCGATAGAAAAACTGGTTAAAGAAGCCGAAGGATTAGCGCGTAACGGTGTTAAAGAATTGATACTTATAGCACAAGACCTTACTTATTATGGTCTTGACCTTTATAAAAAACGTAATCTTGCCGAACTACTTGAAAACTTAGTAAAAGTTGAAGGTATAGAGTGGATACGTCTGCATTATGCATTCCCTACAGGTTTCCCTGTAGATGTACTAGATGTAATGAACCGCCAACCTAAGGTGTGTAATTATATAGATATTCCTTTACAACATATTGCTGATAACGTATTAAAATCGATGCGTCGTGGTACTACGCAAGAAAAAACAACTAAGTTGTTAAAACAATTCCGTGAGGCTGTACCAGGCATGACGATACGTACTACACTTATTGTAGGTTACCCTGGTGAAACAGAAGAAGATTACCAAACCCTGAAAAAGTGGGTAGAGGAAATGCGTTTTGAACGTTTGGGTTGCTTTACCTATTCGCATGAAGAAAACACTCACGCTTATAATCTTGTAGATGATGTTCCTGCTGAAGTAAAACAACAGCGTGCTAACGAGATTATGGAAATACAGTCGCAAATATCATGGGAACTGAATCAAGAAAAAATAGGCGAAACGTTCCGTTGTATTATCGACAGAAAAGAAGGTAATCATTTTGTGGGTCGTACCGAATTTGACAGTCCTGATGTAGATAACGAAGTTCTGATAGACGCTACAACAACTTACCTAAAAACAGGCGAATTTGTAAACATAAAAATTACCGACGCTACCGAGTTTGACTTATATGGCACTCCCGTTACTGAATAGAACTTAAACCAATGCCAAAGGAAACTTTGGCATTTTTATTGTAATTTTGATTCTAGCATAATACATTACTTTTATGAAAACTATAAAAAACCTTTTACTACTCTTTACTTTCCTTATGGGTTCGGGTACTGCTTTTGCTCAGTACTATGACCCTTACAATGGTACAGGTGCGGGAGTTGATCGTACTATAGATCGACAAAGAAGTGCACCGAGAACCAGAAATAAAGAAAAGTTAAATAGAAAAATAGATATTGTTGAGGAAACAGTAAAGCAACTCGACAAGAAACTAAAACTAGATGATTTTCAGAAAGCAGCTATTACTGTTATTTACAACGATAACAAAGATGAAATAATGGGCATTGCAGAACAGGATATACCAAGGGATGCTAAAATACAGAAAGGAAAAGACGTGAGCGAAAAAATAGATAAAGAGATATTCAAACTATTATCAAAAGAACAAGCTGAAAAATATCAGGAGATGATAGATGACAGAAAATATTAGAGTACTAACAACCCAAAATCACGCAAGGTATTTATAGGCTTACTATACCAAAATAGCTCAAAGTCTTCACTACAATTCACTTCATAGCTTTGTTTTGCCTGTGCAAATGTAACAGGTTTACTAGCAGTATTTTCTAAAAAGGGCATTAACCATTGTTCTTGTTCTTGTGATAACTGTATAGTATATGATTCCTTTTTATCATGAAACGTTAAGGACGATACCGCATAGGTCTGTCCTTTTTTTGTTTTCGTAAAATGCGAAACAGCAGGCTTACCTCCCATCCATACCAACTTTGCGGTAGGCTTTACAGTAAACTCAGTTTCTTCCTGCAATACATTATATATATAATCAGGGTCAATTTTAGTACGTGGCACTTTAAACTCAAACCAATCCTGTAACGGATAATCAAAACAAATACCATGCATAAAATTAAAAAGTGACTTTTTTAACCCAAAGCTAAACTTATCATGATTAGTTCCTGTTTTATCAATATGGACAATATCATTATTGGCAAAACTACCTACAATATCACTCTCTTTAACTACATTGAATTTTTCAGGATATAACCCAACAGGGCTATGTGCTGTCATAGCGAACTGATGCCAAAACCCAGATTGTAACACACCTGTTTCAAACATTTGGCGTACCATTTCGAGCGAATCTATCGTTTCCTGTGCCGTTTGTGTAGGGAAACCATACATCAGGTAAGCATGCACCATTATGCCTGCTTCGGTAAAATTGCGGGTTACCCGCGCTACCTGAGCTACTGTTACCCCTTTTTGTATTAAGTCTAGTAATCTGTCCGAAGCGACTTCCAATCCTCCTGATACGGCAATACACCCTGATGCTTTTAGTAATCGGCAAAGGTCGGCAGTAAAACTTTTTTCAAAGCGGATGTTAGTCCACCATGTCACCGCAAGTTTACGTCTTACAATCTCTAAAGCGACTTCCCGCATCAAAGCAGGTGGCGCAGCTTCATCTACAAAATGGAAACCGTTTTGACCTGTTTGCGCTGTCAATTCTTCCATACGGTCAACAAGCAATTTTGCAGCAACAGGTTCGTATATTTTAATATAATCGAGCGATATATCGCAAAATGTACACTTACCCCAATAACAACCATGTGCCATAGTAAGTTTATTCCAACGCCCATCGCTCCACATACGGTGCATCGGGTTTACTATTTCAATAACCGAGATATAACTATCCAGCGGTAACCCTGTATAATCGGGCGTACCTACTTGCGCTTGTTTATAATCAGGTTTATTGGCGTTATCTATATAAGTTACTTTATCACCTTGTAAAACAAAAGCTCGCTTCAGCTGAGTAAGTTCCCTCCTACCCTCTATATGCTCGACTAAGCACTCAATGGGTGCTTCGCCATCATCTAGTGTTATAAAGTCGAAAAACGCCATTACCCGTACATCACTAAGTGAACGTAATTCGGTATTCGGGAAACCGCCACCCATAGCAATTTTCACCTTTGGGAAATTCGCTTTTATATACTGTGCACTCCTAAATGCCGCATACAAATTACCAGGAAATGGCACCGAAAAACAAACCAAACTAGGTTGCTCTTCTTCCATTCGCTGATGTAATAAATCTATAAGTAATTCATCAATATAAGTATAAGGCTGTTGCAGGCTCTCGTATAGCTCATCAAATGAGTTAGCCGAACGCCCTAGTCTTTCAGCATAACGACTAAAACCAAAATGCGGGTCGGCACACTCGACAATTAGATCCGAAATGTCTTCAAGGTACAATGTAGCAAGGTGCTTTGCCCTGTCCTGTGTACCCATAGTACCAAAAGCCCAATCAAGTTCGTCGAGTTGTGCAAAACGAGAGGCTTCGGGCAAGAAATCTTCCTGACAGATAAGATGTGACAACGTAGGGTTTTTCCCTTGTAAAAATAGCATAACTGAATCTATCGTTTTTAAATACTCTTCTTTAAGAGCAATAATACGTTGTGCGTTTTCAGAAAAACCATCTTCTGTATCAGTTTCAATACGCGAAAATAAATCGGTAAGTCCTTGTTTTGAGAATAGTTTATTAATAACATCAATACCCAAGTCGGCTTGCGCGCTGGCAATGCCTTTGGTATTCAGGAAACCTTTCAAGTATGCCGTAGCGGGATAAGGCGTGTTAAGCTGTGTAAAAGGCGGTGTTATTAAAAAAAGTTTAGTACTCAAAGCGCATATAATTTAAGACTGCAAAAGTAGCGCATATTTTTGTGATTTATACTGAGAAAGGATTTTGAGTATATTTACAGGAATATGGAAAAGAAGAAAATAATATTACTTGTAGGGGCTGGAGCTATAGAAAATGCATGGACTCCTGTCGTTGATGCAATAAAAGAGATTAATAAAAATATCTCAGCAAATAACGCAAATGCTTTTTTCGCGAAATTAATACATCTAGCGAGATGTTATTCTCAAATTGAACATCCACAAGCAAAACAGGATTTAAAATTAACATTAAGTAATATTGATTTTTTAAAAAACCTAATATGCCAAAAATTGAGAAGTGCTCAAGAGCAATCAAAAATAAATGCTAGACCTGAGTTTCAAAAAATAATTAGAAAATTTATAACAGTAAGTAATAATGAAACATACTTAGTTTCTACAAACTGGGATACTGTAATAGAAAATGAAATAAATAGAATTTGTCATTTAGAGGATAAAACAAATAAAATACCATGTTTATATATTCATGGAAATATTGATTCTGATATTTATCTACCTACCGAAATGACTCAGGAGAATTATCGGAATAAGGAACAAGAAATTTTTTTTGGAAAAAAACATTCATCATTTATTACGATACTTGAAAAGACTAATACATTAATAATTTATGGATTATCAATGAGTCCTCTAGATGCTGAATTACTTCAAACTGTAGGGCTAGTTTGTTATAATATTAATGAGATAATTATTATAGATTTAAACCCTGATATAGCTGCTGATAATATTAAAGCTATCATTGACCCTGAAGTAAATTTAAAAATCACAGGATATTCTCCTTTTAACCTCGATATTGGGTGCCCTTATTCTTCAATATATATTAACTAAAATTATATTTTAAAATGTTTATTTTTGCAGCATGGAACAAGAACTTAAACGTCTTAATAAATTTATATCGGAAACGGGCTACTGCTCGCGTAGGGAAGCAGACAAACTTGTAGAAGAAGGTCGCGTTACTATAAACGGCGTAGTTCCTGAAATGGGAACTAAAGTAAGTATAGAAGATGAAGTGCGCATTGATGGGAAACTGATACTCGAAAAAACGGGGAAGCTAACCTATCTTGCTTTTAATAAGCCTGCAGGTATAGAGTGTACTACTAATCTTGACGTTAGAAACAACATTGTAGATTATATTAACTACCCTACCCGAATTTTCCCTATCGGGCGACTTGATAAAGCCAGTGAGGGTTTAATATTTATGACCGACGATGGCGATATTGTAAACAAAATACTACGTGCCCGTAATAATCACGAAAAAGAATATATTGTTACCGTAGATAAACCCATTACCGACAGATTTATTCAGCGCATGGGTGGTGGTATTCCTATACTCGATACCGTTACACGTAAATGTAAGGTAGAGCAGGTTAGCAAATATATTTTTAAGATTATACTGACGCAAGGACTTAATAGACAGATTAGACGTATGTGTGAATACTTAGGCTATGAGGTTATAGCATTAAAGCGTATTCGTATCATCAATATATCGTTAGATGTACCTGTGGGACGTTATCGTGATCTTACTCCCGCCGAAATTAAAGAGCTTAATGCACTTATAGAGCCTAGTAGTAAAACTGAAGAAGCAAGCCTACCCAAAGCACAGTCCACACGACCACGCGGAGCAAATAATAATACCAATTGGAATAAGAGGAACAATAATCGGAATAGAAATAATTAACCTGTAGTAAAAAGCATATTCTTAAGCTAGCAATAACTGCTAGCTTTTTTTATTACCTTTGATTGAATTTTGTAATAACAGACTATGAAACCAGAAACACTCACCCAGTTTTATACTGATAATATAACCAATAGCGACACTCCCCAAAATATTAGTAATGGTATAGGACATTTTAACGTTTTCCGTCTCGAAGATTGTTTGTTACCAGGAAAACAGGTAAAATATACCCGTAGAGATTATTACAAAATAAGTCTTATAAGAGGCAATATTCTTTATCATTATGCTGATAAAAGTATTGAGATATCGGGTACTACTTTAATGTTTTTTAATCCACAAGTGCCTTATACTTGGGAAACCATTTCGGGAGATACTACGGGTTGTTTTTGCATCTTCACAGAGTCGTTTTTTACCGAAGGAATGCGTGGCGCTTTAAATGAGCTACCAATGTTTACTGTAGGTAGTAAACCTTCTTATATTCTTAATAAAACTCAAGAAGATGCTGTTATGGCTACTTTTGAAAAAATGCTCACCGAGATTAACTCTGACTATACTTTTAAATATGACTTACTTAGAAGTTACCTTAATGAGATTATACATCTTGCTTTAAAAACAGAGCCTGCCGAAAACTTGTATGAACACCCTAATGCCAATTCTCGAACAACAGCTATATTTAAAGAATTACTAGAGAGACAATTTCCTATAGAAACACCTGCTCAACGTTTTACTATGCGATCGGCTAGCGATTTTGCAACTAGTTTGTCTATACATGTAAACCACCTGAACCGTGCTGTAAAACATACTACAGGAAAAACAACAACAGTATTAATAGGCGAACGTATTATTGCCGAAGCAAAAGCATTACTTAAACATACTGACTGGAATATATCGGAAATAGGTCGTAGTCTTGGCTTTGAGGAGGCTGCACATTTTAATAATTTCTTTAAAAAACAAACCTCCACCATCCCTTCTCATTACAGAAGTGTTTGAATTTCGTAATAATTGGTTTACATCTAGTAATTATGCCTCCTTATTACCATCATACATTTGTATAAATAAAAAAATCAAATAGTATGAAAAATCAAACAGTACAAAAAGTATGGTTTATTACGGGGGCTTCTAAAGGATTTGGGTTAGAGTTTGTAAAGCAACTATTAGCAAAAGGCGATGCAGTTACTGCTACTTCGCGTAGTATATCACAACTAAAAGATGCTACCAATACGAAAGATACTAACTTCCTACCATTGGAAGTTAACCTTATTGATGAGCAAAGCGTAGCCAATGCTATCACTGAAACTATAGACAAATTTGGCAGAATAGATTATGTAGTGAACAATGCAGGATATGGTATTGCGGGAAGCCTTGAAGAGCTTAGTGATAAAGAAGCAAGACAAAACTTTGATGTAAATGTATTTGGTTCGCTTAATGTAATACGGCAAGTAATGCCACATTTGCGCAAACAGCAGTCAGGGCATATTTTCAACTTTTCATCAGTTGCAGGAATTACAGGTAGTTTCCCTGGGTTCGGAATTTACTGTGCTACCAAATTTGCAGTAGTAGGTTTTACCGAAGCTTTAGCGGTAGAAGGAAAACCTTTTGGTATTAAGGCTACTATTGTATTACCTGGTTATTTCAGGACTAATTTCTTGGAATCTGATTCGCTTGTTATTGCTGCTACACAAATGGAAGAGTACAAAGAAGTTCGCGAAATTCAGGCTATGCATGAAAATAAAATTAACGGTAACCAACAAGGAGACCCTGTAAAAGGTGTAGCCGAAATTATTAAAACAGCAGGTATAGACAATGCACCATTATACCTATTTTTAGGTAGTGACGCACTGAAAATGGCTCAGGATAAAAATACTTCGCTACATAATGAAGTTGAAGCATGGAAAACAGTAAGCAAAGCTACTGATTTTTAAATCTTAATTCTATTCTCACTCTTAAATTGAAAAGCCCCGCAGATGCGGGGCTTTTATATTATTATAAGTATAAATAAAAATTTATTTTTTAAACTTACGTTGCTCTCGTGCTAGTAATGTATTTTTAAGCAACATAGCAATCGTCATAGGTCCTACACCACCCGGAACTGGAGTAATAAATGATGCTTTTTTACTTACGTTTTCAAAATCTACATCACCTGTTATTCTGTATCCTTTCTCAGTTGTATCATCAGCAACACGTGTAATACCCACATCAATTACTACTGCATCATCTTTTATCATTTCTGCTTTCAGGTAGTTAGGTACTCCAAGTGCTGTAATAATAATATCGGCTTGAGTAGTTATCTGGTTAATGTTTTTAGTATGGCTATGTGTTAGGGTTACCGTACTATTACCTGGGAAACCTTTACGCCCCATTAATATACTCATGGGTCTACCTACAATGTGACTACGACCAATAACTACGGTATGCTTACCCGCAGTTTCTACATTATAACGCTCTAGCAGCTCTAATATACCAAATGGTGTAGCTGGGATAAAGGTTGTCATATCTAACGCCATTTTACCAAAGTTCTCAGGGTGGAAACCGTCTACATCTTTACTTGGGTCTATAGCCTCAATAACTTTTTGAGTATCTATCTGGTCTGGCAAAGGTAACTGTACTATAAAACCATCAATGTCATCATTTTGGTTTAGTTCCTCAATTTTTTTGAGTAGCTCCATTTCTGATGTTGTACTTGGCATTTTTACGAGTGTCGACTCAAAGCCTACACGCTCGCAAGCCTTTACTTTACTACCCACGTAGGTAAGGCTCGCACCATCATTACCTACTATAACCGCAGCAAGATGAGGAACTTTCTCCCCGTTTTGTTTCATTTTTTCTACCTCGGCAGCGATCTCATTCTTGATATCGTTCGAGGTCTTTTTACCATCGAGTAATTGCATAGTGTGATGTGTATTTAGTGTTTAGAATAGTAGTTAATTAAAAAAGACGCGGTTAAACCGCGTCTTTATATAAATATGTTGTTGTTATGGTTTCATGCCTTTCATTCCGCCCATCATTCGCATCATGTTTTTAGCTCCACCACCCTGCATCATCTTCATCATTTTACTCATTTGGTCAAACTGCTTCAGTAGTTGGTTTACTTGTTGCACAGAAGTACCCGATCCTTTTGCAATACGTGATTTTCGTTTTGCATCTAAAACTGATGGTCTTGTACGTTCTACAGGTGTCATAGAGTGTATAATAGCTTCTATATGCTTAAAAGCATCATCTTCTATCTCTACATCTTTAAGAGCTTTACCAGCACCAGGTATCATACCTACAAGGTCTTTCATGTTACCCATTTTTTTAACCTGCTGTATCTGCGAAAGAAAATCATCGAAACCAAACTCATTCTTGGCAATTTTCTTCTGTAGTTTACGTGCTTCTTCTTCATCATATTGTTCCTGCGCTCTCTCTACAAGCGACACAACGTCACCCATACCAAGAATACGCTCTGCCATACGGTTAGGATAGAACACGTCTATCGCTTCCATTTTTTCGCCTGTACCTATAAACTTGATAGGTTTATCTACTACCGATTTAATTGAAATAGCTGCACCACCTCGTGTATCTCCATCAAGTTTTGTAAGGATAACACCATCAAAGTCTAACCTGTCGTTAAATGCCTTAGCAGTATTCACTGCATCTTGCCCCGTCATAGCGTCTACTACAAATAGGGTTTCCTGTGGTTGTATAGCTTTATGCACATTGGCAATTTCTTTCATCATCTCCTCATCGACAGCAAGACGACCCGCAGTATCGACAATAACTACATTAAAGCCGTTTGCCTTAGCATGCTTAATTGCATTTTGTGCAATCTCAACAGGGTTACGATTTCCTTCTTCGGAATATACCTCTACTCCTACTTGATCTCCCACTACGTGTAGCTGATTAATAGCCGCAGGACGGTATATATCACAGGCTACTAATAATGGTTTCTTATTTTTCTTAGTTTTTAGAAAATTAGCAAGTTTACCAGAAAAGGTGGTTTTACCCGAACCTTGCAAACCTGACATTAATATTACTGATGGATTACCCGATAGGTTTATGCCTTCTGCATCACCCCCCATCAGTTCGGTAAGTTCATCTTTTACTAACTTTACCATTAGCTGCCCTGGTTGTAATGTAGTAAGTACATCCTGACCAAGTGCTTTTTCTTTTACCCTATTGGTAAACTCTTTGGCTATTTTAAAGTTAACATCGGCATCGAGTAATGCACGACGTACTTCTTTTAGAGTATCGGCAACATTTACTTCGGTAATTTTACCGTGACCTTTTAATATGTGTAAGGCTTTGTCTAATTTATCGCTTAAATTTTCGAACATAAAAATCGAGAGTTTCTTTTATAGAACTGCAAATTTAATAATTTGATATGTAAGTTAGCAGAGTTATGGAAATAAAAAAACCGACTCCGGGAAAGAGCCGGCTTTTCTCTCGGAAAAAACCTGAATATTTAAAAAAAACACAACTATTCAATATATTCTTTAAGTACTTTTTATTTTACTGTATGCCCTGCCGAAACGGATAACTAAACCGAGATAGCTTATGGATTGGCTCTTCGGCAAGGTGATAACAGTATCAAATTAATATTCATTGTAAAAGAAAGCTAAATCTTAAGCTTTTTAGTATCACCTGGGTAAAAACCAACTGTTACAGTTGGTTTTTGTTCCAGGGATAAAGAAACTAGCATTTCTTTTTCATAGTATTGTAAGCCTACATGAGGCACTATATTTCAATTTCAAAATACTCAAGGACTTTAAAATGTCCTGTGTATTATTAATAACATCCAAGTAATAAACCTCCCTACCTTGTTAACAAAATTTTAACATTTAAGATTTAATACTAAAAATGTTTATATTATCATATTTCATGTTAAAAAACATCATAATTATATCGGTTTAAAAAAAATTCATAATTTAACACCCACTTTTATACGCCAAAATGAAAAAAACTTCGCTTTCAGGTATTTGTGAAGAAATTACATTTTCCAGTTTTTTTAAGGATCATGCAAAATCACTTCGCAACTATCTTTTTTACAAATTCGGTAATGAGGAACAAGCAGATGATGTTACCCAAGAGGCTTTTATAAAGCTATGGCAAAACTGTGCCGATGTGCCACCAGAAAAAGCAAAGTCTTTTTTATATACCGTAGCCAACAATACATCGCTTAATCATATTGCTCACCAAAAGGTTGTATTACAGTATGTGAAAAAAAACACCCATGTATATACTGATGGGCAAGACCCTGAGTTTTTAATGGAAGAAGAGCAATTTAAAGTGAAACTACAAAAAGCTATTGATGGACTTACCGAAGCGCAACGAACTGCTTTTTTGTTACACCGTATAGATGGAAAGAAATATCATGAAATAGCCGAAATACTTGGTATTAGTATTAAAGCTGTAGAAAAAAGAATTCATGGTGCACTAGTAGAGTTGCGAAAAGAAATTGAAAATATGAGGTAGGGAAAATGACAGTATAACTGTTATATATAAAAACGAGGAATAATGAAAGATGATATAAAACTGGCAAAATGGCTTGATGGTAGGATGACCGAGAGAGAGTTACAGGAGTTTGAAGCGTTGCCTGGCTTTGAAACATATCGTAAAATTAAAGAATATTCAGGAGCATTAGCTGCACCTGATACTGATGTAGATCATATTTACCAAAATGTTATACGTAATAAGGACAAGAAAAATAAGGTAATAAAATTAACACCTTGGATAGCTAAAATTGCTGCTGTATTAGTAGTAACTTTAGGAGTATCTTATTTTTTCTACACTACACATACTACTAACACGATAGCAGAAGCAGGGACGCGTACTGAATTTTTATTACCCGATAATTCATCGGTAGTACTAAATGCAGATTCTAAGGCTGAGTTTAAAACATGGAACTGGGATAACAACCGTAAAATAGAACTTGAAGGCGAAGCATTTTTTAAAGTTGCTAAAGGTAAAAAATTTGATGTTGTTACCAGTTTAGGAACTGTAACCGTAGTAGGAACACAGTTTAATGTAAAAGCGCGCGAAGACCGTTTTGATGTTACCTGTTTTGAAGGCAAGGTAATGGTAAAAAGTAATGGTAAAGAGATACTGCTAACCCCAGGGCAAAGTGCTATATTTGAAAATGGCAAGAACCTAAACATTCCGCTTGAAGAAAACGCAGAACCAAGCTGGATTAACTATGAAGTATATTTCCATAAGGAGAGTCTTGCTAATGTAATTGCAGAAATGGAACGTCAATATAATATAACAATAAGTCTACCTGAAAATATTGATAGTCCTTTTAATGGTGCATTACCAATGAATGACTTAGATACAGCTCTTGATAATATAACGAGTATATATCATTTAAAAGCAGAAAAATCAGGTAATAGAATCGTATTAACCTCTGAATGAGATTAAACATAAAGTGTTTATTACTTTTAATATCTATTCTCTTTTTCGCCCCCAAAACCTTTGGGCAGGACGGACAGCAACTTATTGCTTTAAGACAGGTACTCGATACCATTGCAGTACAACATAATGTGAAATTTAATTATGCTGAAAAAGATATTTTTCAACACACTCTAACTTTGCCCGAAGCTTCTATGCCGCTTCGGGCAAAGTTGGTTTATATAACCAATCGTACAGGGCTTACTTATAAAGAAAACGGAGAATATATAGTATTATATAAAGGCACTAGAATTCAAAATAAAAAATTCTGTGCCTACATTACCGATGAGTATGGATATATAATAGAAAATGCCTCTATTCAAATAAGCGATAATAAAAGTATTGTAGCGGGAATAGATGGCTATTTTGAATTAAACACCTCTTCATTACCCGAAAAAATTTATGTAGGTCATCTAGGCTATAAACCTGTAAGCATATCAATATCCGAATATACAGGCGATTGTCTTAATATAAAGCTACAAATAGCCCCATTAGAACTAAAAGAAATTATTACAGAGCGTTACCTTACTACAGGTATCTCTAAGAAAAAAGACGGAAGCTTTAATATTATCCCTAAAAAATTTGGTATTCTTCCTGGACTTATAGAACCAGACGTACTGCTTGCTATGCAACAATTGCCAGGTATAACTAGTATAGATGAGACAGTTTCTAATATTAATGTAAGAGGAGGTACACACGACCAAAATCTTTTTATGTGGAATGGTATACGCCTTTTTCAAACTGGTCATTTTTTCGGGCTAATTTCTGCCATCAACCCCAATATTGCATATAACATAAAAATTGCCAAAAATGGTACTTCGGCATTTTATGGCGAAAGCGTTTCGAGTGTGGTTGATATCTCTTCTAAAACATCAAACATCGAAAACGGAAATACAAGTATTGGTAGTAATATGATAAATGCAGATTTTTATACTAAATTAAAAATTTCAGAAAAAGCAAATATTGAACTCTCGGCTCGTCGTTCTTTTACAGATGCACTTGACTTCCCTACTTATACAAAATATTCACAACGAATATTTCAAAACACTATAGTTACAGAACTTGCTAATAGTACTGATGTAAATTATAAAAGTGATAAAGAATTTTATTTTTATGATTTTACAGGACAATACCATCAAAAAATAAATGATAAACATGATGTATACCTACATCTGATAGGTATAGATAATAGTTTAGATTTTACACAAGGTACTGTAAATGCTACAAATATAATAACCACCCTTAGTAGCTTAAATCAACAGACTCTTGGTGTAGCCGCGGGCTGGGAGACCAAGTGGAATGAAAACAATAGTAGTAATTTTAGTATTTACGGCTCTTTTTATGATGTAGATGGAACTAATAGAGCCTTAGAGACAGAAGAGACTATAAAACAGGAAAATAAAATACAGGCCTATGGTTTTCGGTATAGCAATGTTAATATGCTAACCAATATGTATAAGCTACATAGTGGCTACCAACTTGATCAATTGAAAGTAGAGAATATAGATGTAATGAGTAATCCTGAATCAGTGCGAAGCACTAACCAAGTTTTACGCACACATGCAATAATTGGTGAAATAGAATATAACCCCGAACAAGAAAAAGTGTATGTACGAACAGGATTACGCTTTAACTATATTGAACAGCTAAGAGCCATATATATGGAACCACGCCTACAATTTAATTATAAAATGAACGATACTTGGCAAATGGAAATACTTGCCGAACTGAAGAGCCAAACTACAACACAGATAGTAGAACTACAAGCTGATTTTTTGGGAATAGAAAACAAACGATGGGTACTCGCTAATGATATTGATGTACCAATACAACACAGTAGCCAAGTTTCTGCAGGAATAACTTATAAAGACAAGGGATGGCTTGTAGCTATAGATAATTTTTATAAAAGAGTAAATGGCATTACTACTTATAGTCAGGCTTTTCAAAATCAACTAGAACAAGTAGAGTCTACAGGTAATTATAGTGTATATGGCACTGAATTTTTAATACAAAAACAATATCGTAATTTTTATGCATGGTTAAGCTATACTTGGAACAATAATAAATACCGCTTTGAAGATATAGAACCCATAAAGTTTAGCAACAACTTTGAAATAAATCATAGTATAAATACAGCAGCTATATACGAATGGAATAACTTTAAAATTGCATTAGGGTCTAAGTGGTTTACAGGTAAACCAGTAACACAACCACTGCTCAATATACCTATATATGATAATAATGGAAACCCATCTATATTATATGAATACCCTAATACTGATAATCTAAATGATTTTTTGCAAGTGAATTTTTCTGCTTCTTACCGCTGGGATATAAACCCTAAAGTACAAATGCAATTTGGGCTGTCGATACTTAATATTTTTAATCGTAAAAATATCATTAATCGCTATTACCGTATTAATGCCAATGATGATATTGAGGTAGTAAACACCTATGCACTAGAGCGCACTCCTAATGCTTTAATAAAACTTAGTTTTTAGTTGCCTATATCTTATTATAACAACTGTAATAATTACTAATATAATTATATTAGTAGCATAAAAAAATCCGCCACGATTGTGACGGATTTTAATAAAATTAGCTAAACATTTTTTCTACTTCTTAACAATTTTTCTTGTAGCTGTAATACCATTATTAAATTCTGCTGTTATAATATATACACCGCTTTGCAATGTAGAAAGATCAGCACTATTTGTAGTTCCTGTATATACTGTTTGCCCTAAAGTATTAGTAACACTTACTCTTTTTACCATTGCATTATCAGTAGTATTTATAGTAACAACATCTACAACAGGGTTAGGAGAAACACTAAAAGATGCCATATCAAAATCAGTAGTACTAAGCATTGGTGCTTCACCTTGCAAGTATACTGACGTTGGGAAATACCCTTGATTATCGGCAAATTGTGCATCTGGAACCTCTATTCTAAAACTGTGCTCTCCTGCACTAAGATCTCCAAGCTCTACAACACGATTAGGGATTTTATCCCCTGGACACCAGTTATTCCAAGCCCATGCTGCATCAGTATCGGGTCTATAAACCTGAGGATTAGCTCCACAGTCAATATAAATACAACTTGGTTGTGTATTATAATATCTATAAGGCACACAAGAAACACCACCTGGTTTATAGGTTAGCACTTGTGCATCGTCAAAATATACAAAATGATTACGTCTAATGTACTCCTCACCACCATTATTAGAACCGTGGTTTGAGGTTATAAGATAAAGTTTTACGTTAGAAACATCTTGCTCTAGTGTAAAACTAAATGTTTTTACAGTTTGTCCTAAAACATCAGTTCCGTCAAACGTATAATTTTTTAATTCATATTTATGCGATAAAGATATTACATAGTTATCTGTATTATCAACACTATCGTCAAAAGTAGAAGTAAAATCTAAAGAGCCCATATACACATCATTTCTGTCTTCACAACCATCAATTTCTACCGCAGCTCCACCTTGACCAGGACCACCTTGGTAACCATATACCTCAAGTTCTACCCAAAAATCAAAATCGTCTGTAATAGCTTCATTATGAAACAATTTTGTAAGATGATCTAATTCATATACATAAGGAACGGCATTAGGATCAGTTACGTTTTTATCCATAAAAGGAGTAATAAAACGACCTATTTCTAATCTTCCTACTTCTCCATAAACGTATGATGTTTGTCCTTTAGGAACCAATACCAAGTTTACATTACCTATCCTGTCATAATTATCACAAAGAGGATTAAGAGTAACTGTCATAGTTAGTGTATTACCAAAAGAGTTCAGTTGCTCTTCGGTAAGCATTTTACCATAAGATGAATTGCTATTTCTTATAGCCCCTTCAGGAACGGGTTCATCTACAGTACCTTCATACATGCCATAATAAACGGCTTGGTCAAATACATTAAGGCTGTACGGATCTTGTGCTAAAGCAGTCGAACCAACAAAAAGCGATACAAATAAAGTTAGTTGTAGTAGTGTTTTTTTCATAGTTTAAATAGTTTGAAGGCGTAATTTAAGATTTTTTTCAATCATTACTCTTTATAAAACCTCTAAAATTAAACTATCAATAAAAAAAAACTAAATTATTTAAAATTGTTATATTTAAAACTGAAAATAAATAAATGGTTGTGCTTCAGCCGAAGCAGTTGCATATACCATCCAAAAAACAAAACCAAGTAGTATTGCTTTCATTACCAATGGGGTTTTATTGAATGCTTGGCGTAAGGTATTAATTATACTATCGGGTGTAAAGTGCCATATATACCCAATAAGTATTAATAAAAACACATTTTTATACCCCATAATTATTGTTTTCCATTGCTCAGGGTCAAATGTTACCTTACCAATGTTATGTATTACATCAAGCGCAAGGGTAAAATCTTTGGCTCTGAAAAATATCCAACAAAATGCTACAAAATGGAAGGTTATCACTACAGCTATAAATTTACATAATGCACTAAATATTGTTTTATTGCCTTTTGATGCTGGGAAAAACTCTGTAACTATTTTATGTACCGCAAGCCCCATACCGTGCAATGCTCCCCATACAATAAAACGAAGACTAGGACCATGCCATAACCCACCTAACAACATAGTAGTCATTAAGTTTACATTAGTTACCATTGTTCTTTGTTTATCTTTAGCTAATAAAAATGATAGTATAAATAATACTAATGCACTACTACTTATAATAAGCGGCCAATGGCTAACATCTAGTTGCACTACACCCCAAGTCATTGTAGCTATAAAAAACAAAACAGGGAACAAAAATCCTGCAAAAGAACCTCGACGATTACCCCCTACCGAGATGTAAAGAAAATCTTTAAGCCAAGTAGATAACGATATGTGCCACCTACGCCAAAACTCGGTTATACTTGCCGATTTATAAGGGGTACGAAAATTGGGTGGAAGTTCGAAACCAAGCAATAACGCTATACCAATAGCCATATCACTATAGCCCGAAAAGTCACAATATATTTGTATGCTATAGCCATATACTGCCATTAAGTTCTCGAAAGCAGTATAACTATTAGGCGCATCAAAAACCCTATCTACAAAGTTGACAGAAATATAATCGGAGATTATCGCTTTTTTGATAAGCCCCCCTACAATAAGAAATAAACCATAATTTACCTCTTGTCTTGTTATTGTTAGCTTTTCATAAATTTTTGGGATAAAATCTTTTGCTCGCACTATGGGTCCTGCTACAAGCTGCGGAAAAAACGACACGAAAAATAAGTAATCCGGAAAACTCTTGGCAGGCGTTATCTCTTTACGGTAAATCTCTACGGTATAACTAATAGATTGAAAAGTATAAAATGAAATACCTACAGGAAGAATTACGTTAGATAATGTAAAATCTCCACTAAATAAGTCGTTATATGTACCTATTAAAAAATTAGTATATTTAAAATAGCCCAACAAAGAGAGATTAATTACTATACTAAATAGTACATATAATTTTCGTTGCAATAGGCGAGTTTCGCGATACAAAAAATAACTTAGTGTATAATCTAATGTAGAAGTAAACATTAGTAATAAGAAATACATTCCACTAGACTTGTAGTAAAAGAAAAGTGAAAAACATATTACATAAAAAATACGAGCATGAAATGTTTTCTTTAGCGAAATATAGAGCGCGTAAAACACAATAAAGAACCCAAGAAACAAACCCGAATTAAACAATAAGGGTCTTTTAGGGTCATAAGTAAACCACTGTTGTACATCCTGCCAATTTATATGTGGCAAAATATCATTCCACATTACTCGCGATTGTTTTTAAAGTTATTATATGCATTTATAAGCGCTTCAGTAAATAAAACCCCTTGCTTTTCATACCCTTGTACTGAATAGTGTACTCTATCTGATGACATCCAACCTTTTGCAGCATTTTTGTTTACATCATATAGCCCACCAAGTTCAGAAAACATATCCCAAGTAGCATAGTTTTTATCAATTTCTTGCATTAGGATATTTTCAGCATAAGCTGCTACAAATGTATTAGGGTATTTTCGTTTAAATAGCGATGGTGGTGGTGTCATTATCAAGATGCAGGCTTTGGGATTTTTAGCCCGTATATTTTCAATAAATATATTTAATTGTGCTATATACTCTGCTACCTCCATTTTATCAAAAGATTCATTTGTACCCAGCGATACAATAACAAGGTCTGGGCTTAAAGCTTGTAATTGTTCAAAAAACAACGGATATTTATTATAATCTACCGTTTTAGCACCATTAACACCTATACTGTGGTAAATAATGCCTGGTGTATCTTTTTCGAGTATCAATCCATTAAGATTATACGCTTTGGCTTCTTTATTAGGCAAAAGGTATATTTTAGACAAAACCTCTTCACTATGGTAATAATGCGAAAGTGAATCGGTAGCAATTGGCAATGGAATAAACTCTGAACGCTTTATTTCCTGTTTTTCCATTTCGCCTGTAGGTATTTGTAACGTTTTACCTGCTCGTATGTTATTAGAGCGTAAACCATTTAGTTTTTTTATAGCCGAAACTGTTGTACCATATTTCTGTGCAATAATAGATAGTGCTTCACCACTTTTTATTTTATGGGTTATCTTTTTTGGCACACTCGATTCTAACACAATAGTTTTAGAACTCGTGGCAATATCAAAAAGAGGAGCGTTGTATGGTGTTATAATTTTTATGGTATTAAATGTATAACCTGTATCGCGCACTTGCGCTTCTATAACAAAATCATCGGTAGTAGTAAAGGCAATACCGCTTAGCCCCACTACTATACCCTCTTCTACAGGGTAAATATTACGACGATTAGCCCATGTAGCATTAGAGTTATATTTAATATATGAGCTACCATTAGTACGTGCTAGCCTATGCGGAAATGAAAAACCTACACCAGCATTACCAAAACGTTCTTGTAAATTTTTGCGTATTCTACCGCTTATGATGTCTGCCTGAATGTGCGAGTCGCCTATATGTACAATATTTATTTTACCTGATTTTTGCTCTTCCAACACTTTTAACTTCTCGAAAAATGCTTTCATTACAGTATCATTAGTAATACTATTACCAACAGGAGCAATAGCTACCGTATCAATAACAATACTGTCAATAACCACTTCGGTAGTATCAACCTGAGCACATGTACTTGCACAAACAATAGAAAAAAAGATACTGAGTAATTTATTCAGCATGAGTAGAATCGGTTTTACGTTTTAAAGAATCTTTTTTTATAACAATAGGCATTTTTGACATCATTTGTGTTATCCCTTTCATTTTTTTATACTGCTCATACCCTTGATTCATTTGACTGTAAATAAGTGTCCCTATTTTCTGCGAGCCGCGATAATTAAAGTGCGTATAATCTTTATTGGCTAGTGCGGGTACTTCTTCTACCCATTTTACCATAGAGCCTTCGCCTCCCATTAATAAATATAGATTTACAAATGCCGCATCAGATTGTACAGCATAACGTTTTTGCGACAAAGCTAATGGCACAACAGCACTATCCGTTTTCATTTCCATATCATACTTTGTCGATTTATCTGCTGTAGAAACAATTAGTATTGCCACACCAGGAAAACATTCTCTTATATGCTTTACAACCTTTTTCATTCGCTTTTCGTACCAATTGTAATTGTATGTACCATAGTTTAGAACGTTTGCACCATAATGTAATACTACAAGGTCATAATCTAACTCTTTGTTAAATGCTTGCATTAGACTGGTATTGAATATAGATATTGGCAACCCGGAATTACCTCTACTCGAAAAATTATCTATATGTACACCTCTACCATCATCAAAATTAAACCCGTAAAAGGGTATTGAATCAGTTGCTGTAAATTCGGCTCTAAAAGCTTTAAGGTCATAAGGCGAAACGGCTACTGTATTAAGTGTTTTTTTACCCTCTAATGATTTAACTATAGTGTCTTTACCTGTTATAACTGACACTTTCCCTTCTCTATTATTAGATTTACCGTAAAACAGTGTAGGGTTATTTAGCGACAAAAGATTTTTAAAGCGGTTAGCTCTATATTTTACCCAAATAGGATTTACAGTATCATGCTTTGTAAAAAATACTTGTCCGCTAACGCCATATGGACTTTCAGGATGTTTTACATTAAGATAAGAAATTGTTTTCCAATTGTTAGAAAACTCATGCTTTATGGTAGCTCTTGCAGTAGCCGACTCTGATACTATAGTAACAAAACCTACACCTTCGCCTCCAAAACGATCTTGAAATTTAGATCTTAAATCACTCACAATCAAATCGCCATCTGTCATCGAGTCGCCAAAATAAGCTATACGTACTTTACCTTCTTCTTTCGTTTCAAGCTGTAATAACTTTTCATAAAAAGCCATAAGGTGTTGATACCCCTTATAATCGTCAAAATTTTCAGAGGGGTACTGTATGCCTTTCTGTTTTTTAAATACTACTTTCTTATCTGGTAGCGTATCTTCTACTGCAACGGTAGCAATAGTATCTACAGCCTGTATTGCTTCGAGGGCAAGGCTATCTACTACTATATTGTCAGAGGCAACAACCGCTTCAGGGAAAATTTTTCGAGGTAAAAACTGCTTAAATATCAAGAATGCAATTATAGACAATACTATAATTGCAAACGACTGATAAAAATAAGGCTTGTTATGATTCACAAAAATTGTGGTTTATTACATTCGTTCTGGTACATCAATACCCAACAGGCTAAAAGCAGATTTTATAGTATCGCCTACTTTTTTAGAGAGCTGTATACGGAAAATCTTTTCATTCATTACTTCTGTACCTAATACGGGTACACTTTGATAAAAAGAGTTATACTCCTTAACCAAATCGTAAGTATAGTTAGCTATTAAAGCGGGGCTATGTCCTGCTGCTGCATTTTGCACTACATCTGGGTACTGTGCCAACTGTTTTAATAACTCTTTTTCTTTTTCATGTAGAGTTACATCTTCTAACTGTAATGTTATTGAATAATCAAAATCGGCTCTACGTACCAATGACTGTATCCTTGCATAGGTATATTGTATAAAAGGACCTGTATTTCCTGCAAAATCTACCGACTCTTTAGGGTCGAACAGTATTCGTTTTTTAGGATCTACTTTTAGTATATAATATTTTAACGCACCAAGACCTATAATCTTATACAGTCTTGTTTTTTCTTCTTCCGAATAATCGTCAAGCTTACCTAACTCTTCTGATATTTTTTGAGCTGTATCGGTCATTTCGGTCATCAAGTCATCAGCATCTACTACTGTACCCTCACGGCTTTTCATTTTACCCGATGGTAAATCTACCATTCCGTAAGACAAGTGGTATAGGCTATCTGCCCAGTCAAAGCCAAGTTTTTTAAGTATTAGGAACAATACTTTAAAGTGATAGTCCTGTTCGTTACCTACCGTATATACCATACCGCCTACATCGGGAAAATCTTTTACCCTTTGTATTGCTGTACCTATATCTTGTGTCATATATACCGCAGTACCATCTGAACGCAGTACTATTTTACGGTCAAGCCCGTCCTCAGTAAGGTCTATCCAAACTGAACCATCAGGGTCTTTTTCAAACACACCTTTTGCTAGTCCGTCTGCTACAACGTCTTTACCTAACAAGTAGGTGTTACTTTCGTAGTAATAGCTATCAAAGTTAACACCAATATTTGCATAGGTCTCTTCAAAACCTTTATATACCCAGCCATTCATAGTTTCCCAAAGGGCTACAACCTCAGCATCGCCTGCCTCCCATTTACGAAGCATCTCTTGTGCTTCAAGAAGTATAGGCGCATTTTTCTTAGCTTCTTCTTCTGTTTTACCTTCAGCTTTCAACTGGTCTATTTCCTGTTTATATGCTTTATCAAAAGCCACATAATAGTTCCCCACCAGTTTATCACCTTTCAGTCCATTTGTTTCAGGTGTTTCACCATTACCAAACTTTTGCCAAGCTAACATGGACTTACAGATGTGAATACCCCTATCGTTAATAATTTGGGTTTTATATACTTTTTTACCCGATGCTTTTATAATCTCGGCTACCGAATAACCAAGTAACACATTACGCACGTGCCCTAAGTGAAGTGGTTTATTAGTATTAGGCGAAGCGTACTCTACCATCATGGCTTTACCATCTAGCTCTGGCTCGATAAACCCAAAACTTTCATTGCTTTTTATATCATTAAAGAAGTTGACATAATAAGCATCTGAAATTACAATATTAAGAAATCCTTTAACCACGTTAAAACCTTCTACAATATCAGAATGCTCAGTAAGATACTCGCCTATTTTGTTACCAAGCTCTACAGGGTTACCCTTTATCTGTTTCAATAAGGGAAATATAACCATAGTAATATCACCTTCAAATTCCCGACGGGTACCTTGTAGCTCTACTTTTTCTAAAGTTATACCAAATAAAGCGGTAACCGCGGTCTCAATGTGGGAAGTTAAAATTTGTGATAATGCCATTTTTATATTCTTTTTTAAGCGTGCAAAGATAAACATATTTTAGTAAAGCCTTGAAAAGAGCAGCTTTAAAAACATCATTAATCCTTAAAAACAAGTATAAAAAATATTTTTACATTTTGTTGTAACAAATTACTGTTATAGTTGTCTTATTAGTATCAATCATCAATTAAAAAACAAATAGTATTACAAAAGTAGCTTGCATTGCAGCTACAACAATCATCAATCAAAATCAATCATGAATTTTAAGTTATTATTACTGTTCCTACTTGGGAGCTTAGCCACTGCGTATGCTCAAAATCCAGGTAGTCTATCAGGTAAAGTTATCGACAAAACAACTACAGAGCCATTACCTTATGTAAGCATAGTTGTAAAAGAAGGCAGCAATGTGGTTACAGGTGGTATTACTGATGATAATGGCGAGTTTACTATTAAAAATCTTCCTTTTAAAAACTATAGTGTCGATATACAGTTTATGGGGTATAAAACCCAAACCTTCACGGCTAACTTTAACGATAGCAAAACAAATATAAATCTTGGTAGCATCGTTTTAGAAGAAACGGCGACAGAACTAAATGAAGTAGAAATTGTAAAAGAAATTTCTACTATAGAGCAAAAAATAGACCGTAAGGTTATTACTGTAGGTCGCGACCTTACCACAGCAGGTGGTACAGCATCGGAAATCATGAATAATATACCATCGGTTAATGTAGATCAAGATGGTAATATTTCGCTGCGTGGAAATCAAAATGTAAGAGTACTGGTAGATGGCAGACCTACTAATAT
Source organism: Flavobacterium arcticum (assembly GCF_003344925.1). Taxonomy (NCBI): domain Bacteria; kingdom Pseudomonadati; phylum Bacteroidota; class Flavobacteriia; order Flavobacteriales; family Flavobacteriaceae; genus Flavobacterium; species Flavobacterium arcticum. Next base: position 496,298 of record NZ_CP031188.1, read on the forward strand.
GAGCCCTGCTCAATTATTAAAACAAATACCCTCTACCTCTATTAAAAAAATAGAATTGATAACTAACCCAAGTGCAAAGTATAACCCCGAAGGGATGTCGGGTATTATTAATATCGTACTGCATAAAAATGCAAACGATGGTTTTAACGGTAGCTTTAATGCTGGTGTTACCTTTGGTGAAACACCTAAATTTAATAACTCTGTCGATATGAATTATCGTACAGGTAAAGTAAATTTCTTTACTAATTTAGGTTCAAATACAGGCAAGTATTTTAATGATGGTAATGTAAACCGAGAAGATATTAACTCTAGTCAAGTATTTGACATTAATAATGACAATGATGGTTTTTTGGCTAAACTGGGCATGGATTATTATATAAATGATAAAAATACACTATCAATATACACCAACCAGAATTACGGAGAAGGTTTAGGTAATGTAGGTATTACTATAGCATACCCAGAAGGATCTGTATTTACAAATACCGACCAGTTGGCGATTTATGATACTGACAACAAAAACAACACCTACAACTTAGCTTATAAACATAAATTTAACGAAGAAGGGCACTCATTAGACTTTGAAGGTAACTATAACGATTCTTCAAACTCGCAAGATGCCAGCTTTAACACTACCGTAGGCGATGTAACAACCGTGTACAATGACGAAATAGAAGACGACGGAGAAAACATTACGCTTAACTTAGATTATGTAAATCCGTTAAACGAAAAATCGAAATTAGAACTGGGTGCAGAGGCAAGAATAATAGGCTCTGAAAACGATTATACTACCACCAACCCAAATGTAACCAACCCAGCACTACAAAATTCAAATTATACGTATGATGTAAATATCTACTCGGCTTATGCTACATTCGGGCAAAAATTCAATAAATTTAGTTACCAGTTAGGAGCACGTTTTGAAAGCTATAAAGTAGAAGCTAATTTTAATAGAGGGGATGCTAAATTTAATGATGATTATCTTACCGTATATCCTTCGGCATACTTAACCTATACGCTTGACGAAAAAAACATGTTTCAAGTAAGCTATAGCCGTCGTGTAGACAGACCGAGCCTGCAACAAACTAAACCTGTTAGAGAGTTCTCTACACCGCTTGTTACATCGTTAGGTAATCAATACCTGAGACCGCAGTTTACCAACTCGGTAGAGGTAAATTACACTAAAATGCTAGAACAAGGTTCATCAATCACTGCTGGAGTGTTTTATAGACTGATAAACGACGAGATAAGCAGAATACTGTACCCTGACGAAACTACCGAAAATACACAAGACCAAATTATGAGCTTTGGCAATTTTGACAAAAACACTGCATTTGGATTTGAGGTATCTGCTAATTATAAAATTACAAAATGGTGGAATATACAGCCTGCAGTAGATTTTTCGAGCATATCTCAAAAAGGTGTTGTATCTGTACTTGTAGATGGTACTACAAGCGAGTATGAATCTATTATTAAAGAGGTAGATGTTGCTGCTATAAATGCTAGACTTAATAGTAATTTTAAAGCAAATGAAAGACTTAGTTTTTTACTATTTGGCTTTTATAGAGGCGGTGTAGATGGTGTACAAAACAATACAAAAGAAATGTATAAAATAGATTCAGGAGCGCGATATACGCTACTGGACAACAAGATGTCGTTAAGTCTGCGTTTTAACGATATGTTTAACACGATGCGCTATGGTTTCGATTCTAAAAACCCGTTTCCGCAAAATGGTGAATTCCGTTGGGAAAGCCGCTCGGTATATTTCGGACTTAACTACAGGTTTGGCGGAGGGAAGAACAGAGCTATGCAACGCAAGCAACGTGATGATAACACAAAACAATCCGGCGGAGGAATGTTTTAATTAATTTGATTCCATCAATCAGGAATATTTTTCATATTTAAGTTTAGTTAGTTGAACCCTCACGGTGGAGATCGTGAGGGTTTGTTTTTTATACTAAATGCAATTAGGGATAAATCTCAATAATTGCATTTTGTTTTACCGCCTTATATAGCTCGTCAACTTCTTCATTGGTTACCGCTATGCAGCCTGCTGTCCAGTCTTTCCATCGGTGAAATTTACCAATATAACCTTTACTATTGGGCAACCCGTGTATCTTGATTGCTCCCCCTGCTGACTTTCTCCTTTTTTCGGCAAATGCGATATCTTTATCATTGGGATAAGACACTCCCAAGTTTTTATGGTAACCACTATTCGGGTTACGGTCATTTATATCATAAGTGCCTTCGGGTGTTTTATTATCGCCTTCATATTGTTTATGCCCTATAGGGTTTTTACCTAACGAAATAGTATATGTCTTTAGTAGTTCATCTCCCAAATAGGCTTCCATTTGTCGTTTACCTTTATAAACAACCACTTTATCTACAACCCTCCCCTGAGGTAATTTCTTTTCGGGATAAAAATAATAAGCAGTTAAACCAACGGGTAAGAGCATTACTAAAAACCAAATCATATTTCTTCGTTTCATTATTGAAATATACAAAAAAAAGCTACTCTTTACAGAGTAGCTTTTTTATAGTAATGTTGAATATACTAGCTTTATTTTTTACCACTTTATAATAGCACTACCCCATGTAAAGCCACTACCAAAAGCAGCAAGCACTACAGTATCGCCTTCTTTTATTTTGCCTTGTTCCCATGCTTCGGTTAAAGCAATAGGTATTGAAGCTGCTGTGGTATTACCATATTTCATGATATTGTTATATACTTGGTTGTCATTCAAACCAAACTTCTGTTGAATGAATTGTGATATTCTCAAATTTGCTTGATGAGGTACTAGCATATCAATATCTGATACTTGTAAGTTATTAGCTTTTAAACCTTCTTTAATTACCTCACTAAAACGTACTACAGCATTTTTAAACACAAACTGCCCATTCATATACGGGTAATAACTCTCATCATTAGGGTCGTTATCAGCAATAATATCAGTAACCCAACGCTTACCCATACCAGGTGCTATTAGTGATAATTCTTCTGCATGTTGTCCTTCAGAATGTAAGTGTGTAGATAATATACCCTTATTGCTATCTTCTGATCGAGATAATACTGCTGCACCTGCTCCATCGCCAAATATTACTGACACAGAGCGTCCTCTAGTGGTCATATCGAGCCCTGTAGAGTGTAACTCCGAACCTATAACTAATATATTTTTATACATTCCCGTTTTTATAAACTGGTCTGCTACAGATAATGCATATATAAAACCCGAACATTGGTTACGCACATCAAGTGCGCCTATTGTTCTTTTTAACCCAAGGTCTCTTTGTACTAAAACGCCAGGACCAGGGAAATAATAATCAGGGCTAAGGGTAGCAAATACTATAAAATCTATATCATCTTTATCTAGCCCAGAACGCTCTATAGCTACTTTGGCAGCTTTTACCCCCATAGTAGTGGTGGTATCGCCATCGCCTTTTACTACATGTCTTCGTTCTTTTATACCAGTCCGCTCCTGAATCCATTCGTCATTAGTTTCCATAATTCTGGAAAGATCATTATTAGTAACAACATTTTCAGGGACATAATAACCTAGACCAGATATTTTTGAATTATACATAAACTGTTATTTTAATAAAAACAAGGTTGTAAAAATAAACATTCCTTAAAATTAAAAAGCTATTTATCTTATTAATTTGACTTTCTGTAATTTGTCTACTTACCCAAAAGCATTCCTATTTACCGCCAAGGCAATCTCTTTATCTATAGGAAGTGCTGTATGGTGTTCAAAAAAGACAACCTGCCTACCCAATGCCGACTTAACAAGGTAATGACCACCTTTAAAGTAACATTGTTTTACCACAACCTTTAAAGGAGCGTCTTCTTCAACTTTAAGTTGGTGTGGGTATATAAGTACAGTTTCATCTGTTTTTTGAGTAAGTGTAAGCTGTTCCAGCTTTATTTCGTTTACTTCACCAAATAATGATGCAGTATACTTATCTATAGGATTATAATATATTTCTTTAGAAGGTTCTTTGTGCAGTAGTCTTCCTTCTTTAATAACAATAGTTTCATCTGCAAAAGAAAGTGCATCACTACTATCATGAGTAGCAACAATACATATAATCCCTTTTTGTTTTAAATATGAAAACAAATTGCGTCTCAATGCATTTTTCCTAAAGTTATCTATATGACTAAAGGGTTCGTCTAGTAATAATACTTCGGGCTCTAGTGCTAATGCTTTAGCCAATGCTATACGTTGTTGTTGCCCACCACTAAGGTGTTGTGCTTTTACATCGGCAAATGCTGTCATTTCTACTATTTCAAGAAGCTCATGTACACGTTGTTGTTTTTCTTTAGGGTAAATATTAGAAAGATATTTACCTACATTTTCGGCTGCTGTTATATATGGCATCAAATCGAAATCTTGCGCTAGATATTTCATATACGGCATCCCTGGAACAAGATTAAATTTTGGTCCTAATATGGGGTTATTTTTGTATAATATTGTTCCTTCGTCGAGGTCGTGCAAACCATATATTAGTTTTAACAAGGTGCTTTTCCCGCAACCACTCTCACCAATAATAGCAATATTTTGCCCTGTTGTGATTGAAAAATTTATATGGTGTATAATTTGGGTGTCAGTATACCCGAAAGATATGTTTTTAACTGCAAGCATGTGGCGGAAGTAATTATTCAACAAAAGTATTCAATTACTACTAAAGATTAAATCTACTTTAATAAAAAAAAGAAGGATATTATTAATAAGTAATCTCTTTTTCATCTAATTCATGAATTTATAAGAAAAAGATTATTTTATTTTGTAAAATAAATTTTTCAACGCTTATTTCGAAGAAAAAAATTACATTTCAGCTTAAAAATTACATTTCTTTCATTAATCTATCAAATTTTTAATAATTTTGTAAGTTACTTTATGTTTAGTAAAGTTTTACACTCTAAAAAAATATTAAGATGAAAAAGATTATTTTACTTGTACTATTCTTATCGCTTTGCTTTAGTACTAACGCACAAAAAAAACTTGACCAATATTCTCTTGAAGCTGGTTACGGTTTAGGTATATCGGGAGCTCCTGGCATAACAGAAGTTTCTCATTTTGAAGTTGGCTTCAGGTACATGGTAGATGAATACTGGGGAATAAAATTTGATTTTGGTGCTGACAAATTTAGAACAGGTAATAATCCTGAACTAGGTACTGATTATAAACGATATTCTGTTCAGGGGGTCTATAACTTAGGAAGAGCCATCGCTATTACTGATTATGCTAATGGTTATATTAATATGTTAGCTCATGGTGGTATAGGTTATTCATCATTAAAATCTATAAACAGCGATTCGGATGCTGATAAAATTGGGAATGTTATACTTGGTGTAACACCTCAATTTTATATTAGTGATAGTTTTGCGCTAACGCTAGATACATCATTAATTCTTAATTTTTCACAACATTATGATTTTGATGGTACTTATCCTGAAGGAAGACCAACTAATAATGCATTTACAGGTACTATTGTAAATGTATCGCTAGGGGTGACATACTATTTTGGTAAAAACAAAAACGGTACTGACTGGAATTAAAAAAGGATATTATCCTGAAAATCCCATAGAAAGAGGCAGCTATAATAGCTGCCTCTTTTATATTTTATCTAAAAATAGTAATCTATTGTTTTGCCTCTTTTTGGGCATCTTGTATCATTTGTTCATTTGCTGTAATAGCAAACTCTACACGTCTGTTTTGGCTTCTTCCTTCTGCTGTTTCATTTGTTGCTACAGGGTCTTCGATACCTCTACCTATTGTAGTAAATCGTGAAGCGCTAAGCCCTTTGCTTGATAAATAGCTTTTTACTGATTGTGCTCTTTGCTCTGAAAGTTTTAAATTATAATCTACAGCACCAGTACTATCTGTATAACCAAAAATTTGGATGTTAGTATCAGGGTATTCATTAAACACTGTTACCAGTTTATCAAGATTTTGTTTTGCAGTAGCCGTAAGGCTCGATTTATTAGTATCAAATCGTACCGAGTTTTCACCCAGCGTTAGTTTTATACCCTCACCTACTCTTTCTACCTCAGCACCTGGTAGTGACTCTTCAATTTTTTGAGCCTGCTTGTCCATTTTATTACCAATAACTCCACCTACAGTACCACCTACAACTCCGCCTATAATAGCACCAAGTGCAGTATTACCACCTTTACCCAGATTATTACCTAATATACCTCCTATTACAGCACCCGAAGCTGCGCCTATACCCGCACCTCGTTGCGTATTATTTGTATTTTTAACTGCTTCACATGAGCTAATACTTATACTTAGTATAAATGCAAGGGCTAGTAAATAAATTTTTGTCGTTTTCATATCCTTAATTATTTTTGTTCTATATTTTTTAGTTCGCTATTATATTTTCTGAAAGGAATAAACTACCTCAACCGTATTTCCTCCTACATTTACATTATCTACAAGCTGAAAACTACTTTCGGTTTGGTTTCTCATCTTAAGATAATACCCCTGTGTTACTCTTTTTCCTTTTTCGCCTTCGGTTATTTTTAAAGTAAAATTACCCTCTTTAGTAACCGTCCATATAATAGGACTACTAAAAGTAGGGCATCCGCCTTTTGCAATACTCATATTTCCTTTATTGTTATTAGAAACAAAGCTCCAAGAACTACCTTCAAAACATTTAGAATCGGCAATATCAAAAGAATTCACCTTAATATATTCCGAACCTGGGTAAGAAACTTTAGTTACTGTCCAGTCACCTTTTAGTCCTGTTTGCGATTTTTGGTCTAGCGATCCGCAAGAAACTAGTAAGACCATAAGTATACTTAAAAAGAATATTTTTTTCATAATATAAAAAATTAGTGGTTTGTTTTTCTACTATTTGTTTAAGCGAATAAAGTTACTAAGAATATAGCTTACTTTACAAAGTCCTTCTTATAATTTTAACAAGAATTATAGCAGTCGCAATCTATTATTATACACTCAAAAAAATAATGCGATAAAAATATGAACCTGACAAAAAAATGCCAATTTGTCATCACAAGTGGGTTGGTATCTTATTTGACAAGATAAAAGCATCAAACAATAATACTAAAAACAATAATACTATGTCAACAGGAAAAATTAATGTTTCGGTAGAGAACATATTTCCCTTAATCAAGAAATTCTTATACAGTGATCACGAAATCTTTTTACGTGAGTTAGTATCTAATGCCACCGATGCAACACTAAAACTAAAGCATCTTACCAACATTGGCGAAAGTAGTACCGAATATGGTAACCCAGTTATCGAAGTAAAAGTAGATAAAGAAGGTAAAAAACTACACATTATCGACCAAGGTCTTGGTATGACAAGTGAAGAAGTAGAAAAATACATTAACCAAGTTGCTTTCTCGGGTGCTGAAGAATTTTTAGAAAAATATAAAGACTCTGCCAAAGATTCAGGTATTATAGGACATTTTGGTCTTGGATTCTACTCGGCATTTATGGTTGCTGAGAAAGTAGAAATTATTACTAAGTCACATAAAGATGAACCTGCAGTACACTGGACGTGTGATGGTAGCCCAGAGTTTACGCTGGAACCATCTGATAAAACCGAACGTGGTACTGAGATTATCCTTCACATTGCCGAAGATTCTACTGAGTTTCTTGAAGAATCGCGCATTAGCGAGTTGTTAAATAAGTACAACAAGTTTATGCCAGTAGCTATTAAATTTGGTACTCGTACAGAAACGTTACCAAAACCAGAAGATGCTCCTGAGGATTATAAAGAAGAGACTATTGAGGTAGATAACTTCATCAATAACCCTAACCCTGCATGGACAAAACAACCAAGCGAACTTAACGAGGAAGACTATAAAGGTTTCTACCGTGAATTGTACCCAATGCAGTTCGAAGAGCCATTATTTAACATCCACCTGAATGTAGACTATCCGTTTAACCTGACAGGTATATTATACTTCCCTAAATTATCATCTGACTTACAAGTACAGAAAGATAAAATTCAGCTATACCAAAACCAAGTATTCGTTACTGATAATGTAGAAGGTATCGTTCCTGAATTCTTGACTATGTTACGTGGTGTTATTGATAGCCCAGACATTCCGTTAAACGTATCACGTTCGTACCTGCAAGCAGATGGTGCTGTTAAGAAAATATCAAACTACATTACTCGTAAAGTAGCCGATAAACTAAAATCGTTATTTACAGAAAATCGTGAGGATTTCGAGAAGAAATGGAACGATATTAAAATTGTATTAGAGTATGGTATGCTTAGCGAACCTAAATTCTACGAAAAGGCAGGTGCATTTGTACTTTACCCAACAGTAGATGACAAGTACTACACACTAGAAGAACTTAAAGAAAACCTAAAAGCTAACCAAACAGATAAAGATGGTAAGTTAGTAGTGCTATATGCAGGTAATAAAGATGCACAACATAGTTATATTGCCGAAGCACAAGAGAAAGGCTATGAAATACTACTATTAGACTCTCCTATTATATCGCACCTGATACAAAAACTAGAGGCAGATAATGAGAACCTAACTTTTGTTCGTGTAGACTCTGACCATGTAGACAAGCTTATCAATAAAGACGAAGAGCAAATCTCTAAACTTAGCGAAGAAGAAAAAGAAACACTAAAAACTACGCTAGAAGAAATAGTACCTAAAACCACTTACACGGTACAACTTGAAGCGATGGACAGCAACGCTGCACCATTCCGAATTACACAGCCGGAGTTTATGCGACGTATGAAAGAAATGAGCCAAAGCGGTGGCGGAGGTATGTTTGGTATGGGCAACATGCCAGAAATGTATAACCTTGTGGTAAACACCAACCATGAGCTTACCAACAACATACTGCATACCGAAGACAAAGCGCAAAAAGAAGCATTAGTAAAACAAGCACTAGACCTTGCCAAACTAAGCCAAAACCTACTAAAAGGTGAAGAACTTACTGCCTTTGTAAAACGTAGCTTTGATTTAATAAAATAAGAACGTTGGATAATAGAGTATAGATAAAGAACCTGTAGTGAGAGCTACAGGTTTTTTTGTTTATATTTGATAGACTAAACTCATAGAATTTATAGTATGATTAAACATTTTGAAAAGACTTTATGGCTACTTTTTATTCTTTTTACATTTCTAACATACGTATATAATATAAATTTCTTATTACTACCAGTAACAGGTATTCTCCTTTGTGCTTTCTATCTCATCTTCTCCTTTTTTTTAATAAACCGCTTGAACACAATAAGATTTATCAAAAAAAATACAATCAAAGAATTCTCATCACAAAGAATTGGTTTTTCTATACTCGTAAGCTTCTTATTTTCATTTTGTTGTTTCGCAATAACTTTTAAAGCCATGGACTTACCTGGTAGTATTTTTTTATTATTTTTCTCATTGATAGGATTAATCATTTTTCTATTTCTAGTATTAAATAGTCGAAAAAAATTATACAAAAAATCTATCTATAATGAAATTTCATATAGGGGTTTTTATTTTTTATTCATTACACTAACTCTATTTATAGTTAATATTGTACAGTTAATAAATAACCCTTTTTAGTCAATAATTCTTTAAAAAAAAATATTTTTATAATACAATTTATACCTGATGCAACTATCCCTCGAAACCCCTGCTTTACTGTTTTCGGCAACATCATTAATACTGCTTGCCTATACAAATCGTTTCCTTACCATAGCAGGCATAGTGCGCGGGCTAAAAAAGAACTACGAAGAAAACCAAACCAAAAGCATACTCCTCGAAATTAAAAACCTTAACCTGCGCCTAACGCTCATTCGGCACATGCAAATGTATGGGGTGCTAAGTCTGTTTTTTTCTGTATTTGCGCTCACGCTGCTTTTCTTCGATATACAAACATGGGCAATGTATATGTTCGGGCTTAGTTTGTTGCTCATGCTGGTATCGCTTGCAGTTTCGTTTTGGGAAATAAGCATATCGGTACGTGCATTACAAATACACCTCAGCGACCTTATAGAAGAGGCCAACAAAAAGACCGAAAAATAAATACTTATACTAAACCTTTTTCGTTATTAAATATCTAACTAACATAGGTGTATTAATAACTAAATAAAAAGGTATTGTTATGGACGTAAACACACTATGGTCATTACGACTAGGATTTAGCGGTAAGCAGGCACAAACTATAAAAGAGCAGGGTATTAATACATTTCTGCAAAATGCCTTCGCTACAAAACCAGACATTACCCTACCCGATTTCTTTGAGGGTTCACCCAAGACACTTAAGGAAGTAAAAGCAGTAAGGCAATCAATAAAAAATGATGTTACAAAAGCTAGAGCAAGACGTGAAAAGGAAAAAAAGATATTTTTTGACCTTAAATCATGGTGGATAAACAAAATGGCTACAGAAGAATATCCGCTTAGGGAAAAGATGACCTTATTTTGGCACAATCATTATGTAACCACTTACAAAAAAGTAAAAATAAACTACTGGCTGTATAGTCACAACACGCTTTTGCGCGAAAATGCCTTTGGCAACTTCAGGGAAATTACCAAACAAATATTGCGTACCAATGCAATGATAATTTATTTAGATAATAATAAAAACACCAATAAAGGCTTTAATGAAAACCTGAGTCGTGAACTACTGGAACTTTTTACACTCGGCGAAGGTAACTATACCGAAACCGATATTAAAAATGGTGCGCACGGACTTGCAGGTTTGGTTGCAGGAAATGAGGGCGGTTATTACCGTACTGCATTTCAGGATGACGAACCATTTACTTATTTTGGAGAAAAAGGCGTGTTTAAAAGCGACGAAATGGTTGATATTATTTTTAAACAAAAAAGCGCCCCCTATTTTATAACACGTAAACTGCTTAAATGGTTTATTTATGATAATCCGCCCGAAGAGCTAGTAAAATATTATGGTGATTACCTACGGGAACAGGATTATGAAATTGAACCATTATTAACTAAAATAGTTACAGAAGAATTTGACAAGTCCACAGCAGGCTCTAAAATAAAAGACCCATTAACTTATGTAATTCAGTTATATCACGAACTGAACATAAAAGAACAAAACCACAAGCTTACTGCTTTATTTATAAGACAGCAAGGCATGGACTTGTTTAACCAGCCTAATGTAAAAGGATGGAGCGGCGGTAACTATTGGTTAACGGCACAATTGTATCTACAACGCAACCGAATTGCCAACTTATACTGTAATGGTAAAAACTTTAGTGAAAAAATGTTACGATCTGTCAGAAAAAGTGACGAGCCTTATACTAGTACTTTTGATATAACTATAGAGTGGAATCATAACAATAAAAGCAAAGAAGTAATAACAGAACTAAAAGACAGGCTCCTATTTGATACTGATACCATAACGCAAGAAAACTTTGAAAGCATCTTGAAATATGATTTTGACCCCACGAGCAAAGGAGCTGATAACGGTGTACTCAGACTTTTTAACTATATGGTAAAAACACCCGAATTTCAATTAATTTAAAAAAGAGGAATGATGAACAGAAGAAACTTCTTTAAACTTACAGGTACATGTACCGGTGGTTTGCTCATGGTGCCTGATTTTTTATATAATTATGCCTTACAAGATAACGTTACCAATGCCGACAACTGCCTTGTTTTCATTCAGCTCGAAGGGGGCAATGATGGGCTTAATACTTATATACCTTATCAGGATGAATTATATTATAAGTTTCGCCCCGCGATAGGTATTACCAAAAGTGATATTATTAGTGGTTCGGGCGGTATGGGATTCCATCCCAAGCTATCGGGGTTTGCTGATATACAACAAAAGGGAGACCTTACTGTAGTACAAAATGTAGGGTATCCTGAGCCTAACCGTTCCCACTTTCGTAGTCAGGAAATATGGCAAACCGCTACCGATTCTAATAAATATACTAACAATGGTTGGTTAGGTCGTTTTTTAGATCATCACTATAAAGACTATCATGCTACAGGGGGGATCAATTTTGATAATATTGATAACCTTGCCCTAAAAGGAATAGAACCTAATGCGCTTACTATACAGAACCCAAATACTTTAAAAACATACAGTAGTGAGGTAAATATTAAATTATCTGATAATCCGCAATTAGACTTTGTCCGAAAAATTGCAGGTTCAGTTGTTGATGGTGCGGAAGAGTTAGAAAAGGCTTTAGGAAAAGCAACAGCTACCGATGTGATCTATCCTGATTCTAAACTAGCAAAAAATATGGAGTGGATGGCAAAACTGATACGAGGCGGACTTAATTCGAAAGTATACTATACTTCACTTAGTGGTTTTGATACACACAGCAACCAAAAATCAGAACATGCTAACCGGCTCGAAGATGTTAATGATGCCGTATATACTTTTTATAAAGACATGAAAGCATCGGGTAAATTAAATAATGTTACTATTGTTATCTTTTCAGAATTCGGACGAAGAGTACAAGATAATGGTAAAGGGACTGATCATGGTACGGCTGCACCAATGTTTATTATTGGAGGAAGAAACAAGGGGAGAAACATTGGTTCTAATCCTGATTTATTAAACCTCGACAACAATGGCGATCTTATTCATCAAATTGATTTCAGGAGTGTATATGCTTCGTTATTAAAAGACAAATTTAGTTTTGACCCCACTCAAATAGGCATTACAAACTTAGCGCTAAAAGGGATTTTTTAATCTATTATCCAAAGCAGTACAGGTTTATCAGTTTGCTTTAGCTTTGCATCAAGTTGTTTCATAAAATTATTTGACACCGCAGGACAACCCCAGCTTAATGGGCTGTATGTAGGATAAATTTCAACATCAGCAACAGCATCCCAAGAATGTAGTACTACTACCCTATCCTTAGCATTACTATTACTTTCTTCTAGTCCGTGCAGCCAATACTTTACATTAATACCCCATGAACTATAATCGCGTTTGCCTATTTTATATTTTCCCTTACTAGAACAATGACTCTCGGCACGATTACTATATTTCGCTTTTTGATATTTAGTACTATTAGGTTCATAGGCATCACAACTACCGTGTGTAACTAGTTTTTTGTCTACAATCTTATTTTCTTTAAAACTGTATGTATAAAAGCGATTCTTACCCGAGTGAATACTCATATCTATCAAAAAATAATAGTCGGCACAAAAATTATTAGCCTTACAAAATGTGAGTGCTTCGGCATGAGTTGTCGAATAGTCTTTCTCGACAATTGGTTGATTCGTTTCTTTTTTATTGGCATCGGCACAGCTAAAAAAACTGAAAAGTAGTAGAATAGTTATTCGTATCATATAGTTAATACATAAAGTATTACATTATAACTATAAAAGCAGTTAACTTAGTATGCTATTAATTTCTTAAATAATAGTAACTCGTTTTTTAGGTAGCCTACATTACCCTATATTTGCCCGCTTTTTAAATTTGAAAAAATGTCACAAAACAATATACTTAAAGGTGTTTTCTTAGTAGGGCTTGGTGCTACCAGCTATGGTATGCTTGCTACATTTGTAAAACTTGCTTACCAAGAAGGCTATACTACTGCCGAGGTTACCTCATCGCAATTTATACTGGGTATACTAGGTATGCTACTTATTAATGCTTTCCAGAAAAAGCGTAATGGTACTACTGTAGTTAAAGCAAAAAGTAAAGATGTAAAACAGCTTATGCTTGCTGGTACTTCATTGGGCTTTACCAGTCTATTTTATTATCTAGCCGTTCGATATATACCTGTATCTATAGGTATTGTAATGCTTATGCAAACCGTATGGATGGGGGTAGTACTAGAGTCATTATTAACCAAAAAGTTACCCTCGGGACGAAAAGTAATTGCTGTACTTATAGTACTTACAGGTACAGCGCTTGCTACTAACCTTATAGAAAGTAGCACACTCCCCGACTGGCGAGGCATCGGCTGGGGGTTACTTGCAGCAGCATCTTTTACTACCACTATGTTTACTTCAAACAGAGTTGCATTACACTTATCATCTACACAACGTAGTTTATTTATGCTATTAGGCGGAGCCGTTATAGTATTTGCTTTTGCTGCTTATACTTGGACAGGAACTTTTAACGTCGCTATCTTTTTAAGGTGGGGTATTGTACTTTCACTATTCGGGACTATCATTCCGCCTATATTAATGAATGCAGGGTTTCCGCACACAGGGCTTGGCTTGGGTAGTATTGTATCATCGTTAGAATTACCAGTATCGGTAATGATGGCTTTTATAATTTTAAGTGAAAAGGTTACTGCTTTACAATGGGTGGGTATTGCCTTAATTATTACAGCAATTATAGTAATGAATATTAATACACGTCGTAAAAAAAATATAACGTAAACATTTCTTTATATTCATAATATAGCTCGTAAAACAGCTACATATCTTGCTATCTATTAAAAGTTTAAAAAAAATGTTATTTTTTGAGGAGCAATTAATTTTTTTTAGTAATATTGATTGTACAAATCGTAAATATTACTAATTAATATCTGAAAAAAATTTTTCATCTGATGAAAAAGAGTAACCGTGTAGAATTGGGAAAAGAAGCAATTGACAAAATTGTAACAATGGCTCAGGAAGAAAAAAAAGCCTTCCAAAAAATAAAAAAAGAGTTTAGTTTATCTGAAAAAGAAGTAACCGAAATTATGCGTGAGAGATTACCCGCAGAAAATTTTGAGTTATGGAAGAAAAAAGTCGCTACAAAAAAAGTAAAACAAAAACCGCAAAAATTTAATCCCATACAAGATGATGATGTAGATACTAAATATTACATAAATAAGAAATTTTAATAGTAAGCTCCTTATAAAGGAGCTTTTTTAATAGTAGAATAAACTAAGTATATTTGATACAAAATTATTTTTCATGAAAAAAATCATTACACTATTCGCTTTACTTATCACTACAGGGTTATTTGCCCAAGATATTAAAGGCACATGGTATGGACTACTTACTTTTCCTGGAGGAAAACTGCGTATAACTGTACACGTAGAACAATCTGAAAAAGGCTTTACAGCTACTATGGATAGCCCAGACCAAGGTACAATGGGCATACCTACAGAGAATGTGTTATTTGATGGTAAAGAAATGAGCTTTACCATACCCGCAATAAATGGAGAGTATAAAGGCGTGTATGAAAACAATGGTTTTGTAGGTACATTTACACAAAACAATTACCCAATACCACTTAATTTAGGCCGAGAAGAAATAAAAACTGAAAAGCCTAAAAGACCACAAGAACCTGTAAAACCATATCCATATTATAGCGAAGAGGTTACATTTAAAAACGAAAAAGCAGGTATAACCCTTGCAGGAACACTAACTATGCCTAAAAAAGAAGGTAACTTTCCTGCGGTAGTGCTTATAAGTGGCAGCGGACCACAAAATCGTGATGAGGAACTATTAGGGCACAAACCTTTTTTAGTATTATCTGACTTCTTAACAAGAAATGGCATTGCTGTATTACGCTATGACGACAGAGGTGTAGCTACTTCGGGCGGTACATTTGAAGGTTCTACCACTAATGATTTTGCTACAGATGCTACAGCAGCTTTTACCTACTTGCAATCGTTACCCTCAATAAATAAAAGAAAAGTAGGACTTATAGGGCATAGCGAAGGAGGAACTATTGCCCCTATGGTAGCAAATGCAAATAAAGATGTAGCTTTTATAGTATTAATGGCAGGAACTGCAATACCTGGTGATGAATTAATGATGTTGCAAAACTATTTGTTAGGCAAAGCAAACGGAATGCCTGAAGAAGAACTTACAAATCTGGGCAATATTAATCGTAAAATATATGATGTAATAAAAGAAGATATACCGCTAACAGAAATAAAAACGAAGCTATATAATGTATTTAATAGTGAACTAAAGCCTCTTTTTATTTCTAAAGGGATTTCTAACGAGCAGGTTACTCAATATATTAATATGCAAGTAGCAGAGCTTTCTTCGCCTTGGTACACTAACTTTATACGTTATAATCCTACTACTGCATTAGAAAAAGTACAATGCCCTATATTGGCGCTAAACGGAGATAAAGATTTACAGGTTGCAGCTATTGCTAATCTTGACGCTATAAAAAGAGCTGCCGAAAAAAGTGGTAATAAAAAAGTAACCACTAAACAATTATCAGGGCTTAATCACTTATTTCAAGAAAGCAGTACAGGTTCACCTTCAGAGTATGGTAGTATAGAGCAAACTATAGCACCTTCTGCACTAAATGAAATTTCGGTATGGATACTTAAACAAGTAAAATAACAAAACTATATTTTAAAACAGAAAAAGCGAAAGGCTGCCATTAGGCAGCCTTTTTTATGAGAACGATTATCATAAAAAGTAATAAGAAAATTCGTTAAATTTAACTTGTAAATATTTAATATACAGACTATATTGCAAAAAAAACATGCTATGAAAAAATTATTATTACTTTTTGCGATGACGTTTATGAGTATTACATATGCTCAAAACAACAACACTTTGTGTTCTGACGCCCAAGCACTCTGTGGTGCGCTAGGCAATCCTTTTATTAATACTATCAATTCTGATCCTGCTATGCCAGGTCCTGAATATGGGTGTTTGGGTAATGAACCAAACCCATATTGGTTTTATATCCCTGTTAGTGATGATGGAGTGCTTAGTTTTTTTCTTAGTCAAGAAAGCTTTGAAGGAAACCCTATTGATATTGATTTTATCTGTTATGGTCCTTTTAGCTCATTGGCAGAGTCTTGTAATAATTTAGACTTAGATCATATTATAGATTGCAGCTATTCGGCAGCAGCAACAGAAACAGCAACCATACCCAATGCACAAGCAGGAGAATATTACATAATGATGGTTACTAACTTTTCTAATCAAGCAGGACTTATTACTATTGATATAGAAGAAGAAACTACAGGAGCTATAGATTGTACTGGTATTCAACTAACAACATTTATAGATACTAATGAAAATGGAGTTAAAGATAGTAACGAGTTAAACTTTAATCTTGGTAATTTTAACTATGAAATTAATAATGATGGCGTAGTACATAATGTTACTACACCAACCGGAAATTATTTTATTTATGACCCCGAAGCGGCTAATACTTATGATATAGGTTTTGATGTACTACCATTATATGCTCCTTACTTTTCTGTAACCACGTCTTATTATGAAGATATTGCAGTAATAGCAGGAGAAACTGTAACTACATATTACTTTCCTGTAACAGTGGTACAACCTTACAGTGATCTTGCTGTTTATATTATTCCTGTACAGCAACCACGACCTGGATTTGAACATAATGTAAATGTTGTTTATGCTAACCTTAGCCCTGCAAGTGTTGCAGAAGGTAGTGTTACTTTTACAGCCGATGCCCCGCTTACTATAACTAATGTAGGCGAAACAGTAACTGATCTTACTGATGTGAGCTTTACTTACAACTTCACGAACCTTGCGCCCTATGAAACCGTTACTTTTCCTGTAACACTATATGTGCCAGTAGAAACAGAGTTAGGAGAAGTAGTTACCAATACAGCTATTATAACTTCTGAAGTGGATGATATGACACTTGATAATAATACATCTGTTAATAATGATATCGTAGTTGGATCTTATGATCCTAATGATAAAATGGAATCAAGAGGTCGAGATGTTTTAATCTCTGAATTTGACAATAACGACTATCTATATTACACCATTCGTTTCCAAAACATGGGTACAGCCAGTGCTATAAATGTAAGAGTAGAAGATGTATTAAATGATCAGCTTGATGAAAGTACAGTAGAGATGATACGCTCTAGCCACAACTATGTTATGGAAAAAGATGGTAATGAGCTTACATGGACTTTTGATAATATTCAACTACCTGCAGAACAAGACGATGAAGCAGGCAGCAATGGCTATGTTTATTTTAGAGTTAAGCCATTACCTGGGTTTGCTCTTGGTGATATGATACCAAATGGTGCAGGAATTTATTTTGACTTTAATGAAGTTGTAGAAACTAATACTTTTGAAACACATTTTGTTCAAGCAACAGCAAGTACAGATACTTTTGAGCTAGGTAACTTTACTATATACCCTAACCCTGCCAACAATGCTGTAACTATTGCTTTGAGCAATACTACTAATATTATTAATTCAGTAAAAGTTTATGACCTAACAGGAAAACTAATATTTAATAGTAGTAGCGTAGTAAGTAACAATCTACATATTAATACTTCGGCATTTGCTAAAGGAACTTACTTTGTAGATGTTATTACCAATACAGGTATAAAACATACTAAAAAACTTTTAGTTAACTAAAAATAATATCTATAGATAAAAAAGCTGCCATTAGGCAGCTTTTTTATTTTAACACCTATAACATAAACTATAATTTTCATTACTTTGCCAGAATTTTAAAATAACACTCACACGTATATGAAAAGAATTTTATCGCTATTTATTACTCTATTATTGCTTATTGCCTGTAATAAAAAAGATCATGGTGACACTAACCTACACATTACAGGAACTGTAAAAGGTTTAAAACAAGGTAAACTGTACATACAGCACGTAAGAGATACAGCTCTTGTAACAATGGATTCTATTATAATCAACGGGAATTCATCTTTTGAGAGCCATTTAAAACTAGACTCTCCCGAAATGTTATACCTGTTTTTAGATAGAGGGCAAACAAACTCGGTAGATAACAGTCTGCCATTTTTTGCTGAACCAGGTGAAATGACTATAGAGACTACTAACGATGAGTTTTTCGCAAAAGCTACGATTACAGGCTCTGAAAATCAAAAAATGTATGAAGAGTTTCTTAAAATGAAAAAACGCTTTACAAACGACAACCTAGACCTTATAGAGCAGAATGTAAAAGCAACTCAGGAAAATAATACTGTTCAACTTGATAGCATTTCGCAAAAAATGGATCAGACTACAAAAAGACGCTATCTATTTACAGTAAACTATGCACTTAACCATGCCAAGTATGACTTAGGTCCTTACCTAGCATTATCGGAAATATATGATGCCAACGTTATATATCTTGATACAATACAAAAAAGTATGACTCCCGAAGTAGCAAAATCATACTACGGTAAAATGCTTACTAAATATGTAAAGGGTATAAAAGCAGAAGAAGCTAATTCGGTTAAATAAGTAAAATATAAAGCAAACAAAAAACGCTTCAGTTTCCTGAAGCGTTTTTTTATTTATTGAGCCGATAGAGGGACTCGAACCCACGACCTGCTGATTACAAATCAGCTGCTCTAGCCAGCTGAGCTACATCGGCGTCTCAATTCGGGTGCAAATATAAGACTCAAACCCAAACTTCCAAAAAAAATTATAAGTTTTTTACAACTTATTTTTGATTAAAGTGTGTTCACTTTTTCAACAAGCTGTATAGCAGACTGTTCCAATTCTTGGTTTATTTGCTTAAAATGTGCTTTTTTATTCTCCACATCTTTTTGGTTCACTTTTTTGATAAGACTATCAAAAGTTGCAATAGCTTCATCTATTAAAGCTTCTGATTCTTTTGTTGGTTTTCCCGTAGTGGTCATCTCCCAAATGTAAATTGCTTCAATAATGTCTCCTAATACGAAGTTAATATCCTTTTTTAAATCTTTTACGCTTGCCATTTTCTGTTTTTATTAAAATTTCGGTACAAAATTACAACTATTCCGTTAAGTAAAGCTATTATGAAATATATATTTCTAATAATGTTGCTTTACCTGAAAGCGAATATTGCTTTAATCCAGCAGGAATAAGTATCGTATCACCCTTTTTAAAGCTGTACTGTGTTCCGTTAGCCGTAAGGGTATAATCACCCTCAGTACAAATATAAACGGTAAAACTACTACCTTCTTTATCTACATTAGCCTCACCTGTAAGCGGTAAATAAGCTGTGGTAAAATAAGGGCAGTCTACTGCTATATTAGAAGTGTTAAGTACTTTAGTATATTCTTTTTTAGTATCTGTAGTATTATAATTCATAGCATCAAGAGCCTGCTCTACGTGCAGTTCGCGCGATTTACCATTTGCATCTACCCTGTCCCAGTCATAAATACGATAGGTAATATCGCTAGTCTGCTGTATCTCGGCTATAACAATACCTGTACCTATGGCGTGTATTGTTCCTGTTTCTAAAAAGAAAACATCACCCGCTTTTACAGGAACTTCATTTAATATCTCAATAAGGTTTTTATTTTCGAGATGTTCTAAATATTCTTCAGGACTCGATTTTTCTTTGAAACCTACGATTATTCTTGCACCTTCATCTGCCTGCATTATATACCACATTTCGGTTTTACCGAAAGAGTCATGACGTTCTTTTGCCAGCTCATCATTAGGGTGTACTTGTATAGAAAGATCGCTACGTGCATCAAGAAATTTAAATAATAACGGAAACTGAGCACCATATTGCTGATATACTTTGCTACCTAGAAGAGCTTCGGGGTAGGTATTCATTAATTCGGTTAATGGTTTCCCCTCATAAGTACCATTTTTTACTACGCTTACATCGCCAGCAACATCTGACAGCTCCCAACTCTCACCTGTAGTCTCAGTAGGTATGTTTTTACCTAAATCATTTTTTAGTTTAGTACCTCCCCATATCCTGTCTTTTAGGATTGGTTCAAAAATCAACGGATACAATTCCATATTATTCTCCTTTATAGGTTACAAAATTTCGTGGGGTTTCATAAAGCACTACTTCTAATGCCATAGTATTAGCTATTCGCTTTCTGATTTTATTCCAAATTACCACAACAATATTCTCGGCAGTAGGATTTAAATCTGCAAACTCAGGAACATCTAGGTTAAGGTTTTTATGATCGAAAGCATCTTCTACTTCTTCTTTAATGATATCTTTTAGGACTTTTATATCAATCACATAACCAGTATCGGGGTCTATATCGCCCGTTACACTTACAATAAGGTCATAATTATGACCATGAAAGTTAGGGTTATTGCACTTCCCGAAAACAGCATCATTACGCTCCTCTGCCCAGTCAGGACGGTATAAGCGGTGTGCTGCATTAAAATGGGCTTTCCTACTAACAGTTACTTTCATATCAATCTTATTGAATCGGGGTTCCCCCTTCGTTACATAATGGGCTTTTATGTTCTTCTAGATAATGATAAAACTCATCAAATATTATTTTAAACCAAGCGGTATAAATATCAGGATTGATCTTCATATCATCTTTTACAGCTCCTATACCCATCCATTTCCAGCTTTCGGCTTCTTCTTTATTAATGTTAGGCTCATCGTTATAATAACCTATCATTACGTGGTCAAATTCATGCTCTGTAAGCCCATTATCAAAAGGAGCTTTATAAATAAATGAAAATAGTTCTTTCAGTTCAGCTTTTATACCCATCTCTTCCATCAACCTACGGTTACCCGCCTGCAAATTGGTTTCTCCTTCTCGTTGATGACTACATGTAGTATTAGTCCACAATAATGGCGAATGGTATTTTTGCGCTGCACGCTGTTGTAACATTATCTCATTTTTAGAGTTGAGTATAAATACCGAAAATGCACGGTGTAGCAATGCTTTTTCATGAGCTTCCATTTTGGGCATAAGCCCTATTTGCTCATCCTTTTCGTTTACTAATATTACTTTTTCTTCTGTCATAAATATGCTTATAGCTCTCAAAAATAAGAAATTATTTGTGGAAATACAGGAGATATATTCTTAACCTTTCTTATAGAATAAAAAATAAAACATATTGCGAAAATAGTACCAACATCTTCTTTGAAAAAAAACAAGACCCGCTTTTTACGGGTCTTTAATCAATATAAAATTCTAAAAAAATAAAGATTACTTATTACGGCAATTATCACTCCAATATTTTACATCATCCCAGTTTTTTGCTCACTTTTCTCGCCAAGTAAACTCACACTCGCAAACAGAGCAGGTTCTTGATGGCAAATAGGACTTGTTTCCTTTACTTGAGGTATTTTTCAAACCCACGAATCGCTACATTTGCTTTTATATCAAATAATAAACTATACAGCCCAAAGAATGTTCTGTTTACATAAATAAAGTGTTTGCTACCGCGATTTGTATTCATTTTTCTAATATTCTTATCGTTAGCAAACCTATCGCTTAAACCTGCAATGGCTTCACTGAATATCTCTTGTGAAAAATCGAAATGATCATGACGGTATGGCTCTACAAATACAGTAAGCAATTCATGAAATAAAGCCTTAAAGTACTCATACTCTTTGGGGGTGTCATCAGTTTTTAAAACATCCAGCTCTATTAATTTTTCTGTAAACAAAGTATCGTTATCCAATGTTTCGGGTTGTATCAACTCAAAGTAAGGCGTATAAAACGCTTTTGGCAGTTCTTTCATACAACCAAAGTCTATAGCTATTAGTTGTGCATTTTCATCTACCAAGAAATTACCAGGATGCGGATCGGCATGAAATTTATGTAACACGTGTATTTGATACATATAAAAATCATATAATGCCTGCCCTACTTTATTACGCTCTTCTTGCGAATGTTCTTCTTTACACCATTCTGAAAGGTGTTTACCTTGCATCCAGTCCATCGTAATTATTTTCTCGCATGATAATTCAGGATAGTATTTAGGGAAAATGATATTATCTAGATTGGAACAAGCTTCACGCACAATTTCGCTTTGCTGTAACTCAAGTGTATAATCCGTTTCTTCCATCAATTTGTCTTCCACCTCTTGAAAATACTCATCGCTAGTCCCTTTCAGGTTAAACATACGTAAGGCAATAGGTTTTACCATTGCGATATCTGTACCTATACTATCACGTACTCCAGGGTACTGGATTTTTACAGCGAGGTCTTTACCATTTTTTTTAGCTTTATGCACCTGCCCTATACTTGCCGCATTGATGCTCTCTGAGTCAAACTCATCAAAAAGTACGTATGGCTCTACACCAAAATACTTTTTGAACGTTTTCATTACCAAAGGTGGCGAAAGCGGTGGTACAGAAAACTGACTTAGCGAAAATTTCTCAACATAACTCTGCGGTAGCAGGTTTTTCTCCATGCTAAGCATCTGTGCTACTTTTAGCGCACTACCTTTCAGCTCTTTTAAACCATCATAAATATCAGTAGCATTATCTTCATGCAAACCATCTTTAGTAAGCTCTGGATTTACCATTTTTTGCCCATAATATTTAAGGTAATTCCCGCCTATTTTTACACCTGTAGATACAAGTTTTGTTACCCGCTCAATTTTATTGGTGGGTATAGAGTCTAATCTTTTCATAATAAGAGTTTAAGCGGTGAATTTTTCTTTCCAAATGAACTTACCCAAATCAAACAAGCTTTGAAGTGGTGTGTTATACACTAAGTCTGATGATGCTTTAACTGATTTTTCTATAAAAATATCTGTTTTTTCAAACGAAGGAGAAACATCATCCATCCAAAACTTAAATATAGATAAAAACTGTAACCACGCACCTTCTTTAAGTGCTTTACTCTGTGCTTTATCAGCACGTTCATTATCAACATTTAATGGCTTTTCTAAAACCTCCGCAGCATAATCTGTAAACACATTACGAAGCTCTTTCAATTTTAGCAAATTGCGCATTCGCGAATTTCCATCTCCCATTAAATACATTATAAAACTTCTATTGGCTGTTGACAGTTCAAAAAACGTAAAATAAAAAGCAGATAGCTTTTGTGTGCCATCATACGCTACATAATTAGGCGATTGTTCCAGCATTTCGAGTGTGTATGTAAACATCTCGGTAAAATACTGATGCTCTAACATTTCGAAAGAACTGAAAAAAGCATAAAAATCTGCCTCTTCAAAACCATTATCTTTAGCAAACTTATATACCGTAGCAGGGCTACTGCCATTCATGAGGCAATAGTCGGTATATTTAGTTATAATATCTGATTTAGTCGGAGTTTTTATTTTTTTTGTTGCCATAGTAGTAGTATTTTGTTCAACAAATTTACTAAACAACAAAGCAACAGCATGTTTAACATCTGTTAATTATCGTTCAAAAATTTTGAAAGTTCAGAAACTTAACAAGAGATATACCAACAACATATCTAAAATATTAAATACATTTCAATGCACACTTCTCACCATCTATGGCTGCCGAAATAATACCTCCTGCATAGCCCGCCCCTTCGCCACAAGGATATAACCCTTTTATTTGTACATGCTCTAAGGTTTCGTGGTCACGAGGAATACGCACAGGCGATGAAGTTCTCGATTCGGGTGCGTGTAATATCGCTTCGTTAGTAAGGTAACCACGCATCGATTTACCAAACTCAATAAAACCTTCTCGTAATGTTTGGGTTATAAAATTAGGGAATACCTGTCCTAATTCTACCGAAGTAGTCCCTGGTACATAAGATGTTTTAGGAATATCTGTAGATATTTTACTTTGTGTAAAATCGACCATGCGTTGTGCGGGTACTCGCTGTGTTTCGCCTGCCAAATGCCAAGCCTTTTGTTCAATCGCTTTTTGGAATTCCATACCCGCTAATGCTCCAAACTTGGCAAATGGTTTAAAATCTTCGAGCTTTAACTCTACTACAATACCTGAGTTAGCAGTTTCTTGATCCCGCTTAGATGGTGACCAGCCATTGGTTACTACCTCACCTTCACTAGTGGCACAAGGTGCTATAACTCCACCAGGGCACATACAAAAAGAATACATCCCTCTGCCTCCTACTTGTTTTACAATAGAGTAAGGAGATGGTGGTAAGTAGTCGCCCCTACCCGTAGTAATATCACAACTATATTGGATACTATCTATAAGACTTTGCGGATGCTCTGCTCGAACACCCAATGCAAAAGGCTTAGCTTCTATATATATCTTCTTTCTATCTAATAATTCAAATATATCACGAGCCGAATGTCCTGTGGCAAGAATTATTTTATCTGCTTTTATAGTATCGCCATTTTGAGTGGTAATACCTGTTACTGTATTACTTTTTACTAAAATATCTGTAACACGAGTATCAAATAATACTTGTCCTCCATATTCTATTATCTTTTCGCGGATGGCTTTAATAATATCTGGAAGTTTATTTGTGCCAATATGCGGATGTGCTTCTACCAATATATCGGGCGAAGCACCAAAGGCTACAAACAGCCTGAGTATTCTATCGACATCGCCACGCTTTTTAGAACGAGTATACAATTTACCGTCAGAGTATGTGCCTGCACCGCCTTCGCCATAGCAGTAGTTAGAGTCACCGTTTACAATATGGTCGCGGTTAATAGCTTTAAGATCACGACGACGTGCCTGAACATCTTTACCACGTTCTAAAACAATGGGTTTTACACCCAGTTCTATCAACTGTAATGCCGCGAATAACCCTGCAGGACCTGCTCCTATAATAATTACCTCACGAGCATTTCTCACATCGTTATATTCTGGTAACGGTATAGTTGTCTCTGTATATTCTTCATTATAATATACCGCTACTTTCAGGTTTATTTTAACCGTCTTTTGACGTGCATCTATAGACCGCTTTAATATTACCAAATGATTTATTTCATTCGGACTACTATGCATCAACTTAGCAACATGAGCTATAAGCAATGGCATTTGTGCAGCAACCTCTGGCGCAACTTGTATTTGGAGTTCTCTTGGCATGGCGCAAAAGTAAATATTTTTTTAATGATTATTGACTGTTAACTATTGGCTAATGTCTTGCTTCTCTTCAAAAGTATGTAGTGCAAAACTTGCCAACCAATGTTCGCCCGCATAATCTCCATCTACTATAGCAGGTAACGAGTGCATAAGGTGTTTATCGGCAAGAGGTTTTAAATGCCCTAATTGTTTTGGATATTGCTTAGCAAGACGATAAAAATTCCATGCACGACTAAAATTAAGCCCGTCAAGGTGTACCAAATGTCCATCACTCCTGTCCGATACTTTACCAGGTTCCCATGTATACTTTTTATTAAAAAGAGAAGGAGCAAAATCTTTCAACCATTTCAGGAACTCCTTTTCAGGTAATATTCGTTGCATAATGCCTATTTCTTCCATACATGGCGAAAGAAAATCAGTACCGCTAGGTTCCCATTCAAAAGGGCAATCTATATCATTTTTAAACAGTCTTAAAGTATTCTCTCTGATACTGTTTTGCAAGGCTGTGTTTTTAGCATGAACAGCATAATCCCACGCGAATGACATCCCGAAAGCAGTATTGGTATGTGTCCCAACACGTAACGGATAGTTTAGCTTCGGTAAAAATTCAATATAGCGTTCAGCAATTATAGTAGTTAATGGTTGTAAATTGGCAGCCATTTCTTTAGCAAAAGGTTCATTATAGGCGTCTAATTCTTGCTGTAATTTTAATAACCAAGCCCAGCCATAGGTACGCTCGTATGATTTATTGTGTTTTTTATTCAGGTAGGCTATTTCCTGTGCAATATTCTCTTTAGATAAATTTATTTTTAGTTTAAGAATAGCTTCCTCTCTCCTATCAAGATCAGGAAAATGCTTTAACAGATACACCAAGCTCCAATGCCCGTGGACTGAAGAGTGCCAGTCGAAACAACCATAAAAAGCAGGGTGTAATGCTTTAGGGTTAGCTATTTCGGTAGAATCTGCAAGTAACTGACTTAGCTTATTAGGGTATTCTTGTTGTAAACACTTTAATGGTAAACCTGCAAGACCATTGGCACGCTCTAAAGTTAATTCTTGAGAAAAAGTAACAGTTGTAACCAATAAAACTAAATAGTAAGTATATTTCATAAATAATGTCTTTACTCCAAAGATATTTATTTTGCTCACAAAGTTTATAACTTTACGTCTTTAAACTTTTACCTAAACATGAGAAAAATAAAACTAATATGGGATTTTCGAGGTCCTGCCTCGGCAAAAACGGCAGAACATCATGAAATACACCTTAAAGAATATATCGCAATAGAAAAGCTACCATTAAATATTACAGGTTTTGATAATATAAATGATATGCATGCTATTGCATGGATAGTAGTAACTGATGATTTTATGATACCCGTACGTGATGCTCTAAAACCGCATAGAGGAGAATTGTATGGTGAGTAATCATGATAGTAAATGGCGCAAAAAACAGGAAAAGCTCAATAAGTATTTACTTATTGAGCTTTTCCTGTTTTTTTAATACTCTTATTATGACTGAATACTGAGAATTAATTCGCCACTTCACTAATAAATTTAATACGCATTAGTCGAAGCTCTTCAGTATCATAGTCACCATCAAACTCAGAAAGAGCGGCTTTTATATTATCTGATTCCGATTCCATGAAGTAATCCTGAATTTCTTCTTGTTGGTCTTCGTCTAATATTTCATCTATCCAGTATTTTATATTTAGTCGCGTACCAGAATATACTATTTGTTCCATTTCTTTTAGCAAACCTTCCATATCTAGTCCTTTTGCTTTAGAAATATCATTTAAAGACAACTTTCTGTCTATATTCTGAATAATATATAGTTTAAGTCCAGAGTTTGCCCCTGTAGATTTTACTACAAGATCATCAGGACGCATAATGTCATTATCTGCTACATATTGTGCTATAAGCTCGGCAAATTCTTTACCATATTTCTTGGCTTTACCTTCACCCACACCGTGCACACTTCCTATTTCTTCTACGGTTACAGGGTATTTAAGCGCCATATCTTCAAGAGAAGGGTCTTGAAATACTACAAATGGAGGTACACCTAGTTTTTTAGCTACCTTTTTACGAAGATCTTTCAACATACCAATGAGTACCTCATCTAACACAGCCGAAGGTTTTGATGTGGTAACTACAGTTCCTTCATCACTTCCACCATAGTCATGATCTTCACTCATCATGAATGACTCTGGATTTTCTATAAATGCTTCTCCTTCGGGGGTTATTTTTATAACACCATACGATTCTATATCTTTAGAAAGGTATCCTGCTACTAAAACTTGACGTATGAGTGCCATCCAGTATTTCTCGTCAAAACCCACACCCTTACCAAAGAAAGGTTGAGCATCTGTTTTATGTGATTTTATAACCGCATTTACTTTACCTAAAAGTGTAAATATAATTTCTTTAGATTTATATAGCTGACGTGTACCCTTAACAGTTTCTAGCAAGGTTACCACTTGATCTTTAGCTTCTACTTTGTTTTTAGGATTACGAACATTATCATCCATATCGGCACCCTCGCCTGTTTCGTCATCAAATTCTTCTCCGAAGTAATGCAACAGGAATTTTCGACGCGACATCGATGTTTCAGCATATGCTACAACTTCTTGAAGTAAAGCATATCCTATCTCTTGTTCGGCTACAGGTTTACCTGACATGAATTTTTCGAGCTTCTCAATATCTTTATATGCATAATAAGCCAAACAATGCCCTTCGCCACCATCACGTCCTGCACGTCCTGTTTCTTGATAGTAACTTTCGAGCGACTTAGGTATATCATGGTGAATTACAAAACGAACATCTGGTTTATCTATACCCATACCAAAGGCTATAGTTGCTACTACTACATCTACATCTTCCATAAGGAACATATCTTGATGCTTGGCTCGTGTTTTACCATCTAAACCTGCATGATATGGCACAGCACTAATACCATTTACCTGTAATACCTGTGCTACCTCTTCAACTTTTTTACGACTAAGACAGTATATAACTCCTGATTTGCCTTTGTGTTGCCTTATAAAACGGATAATATCACTCTCTACATTCTTTGTCTTTGTACGTATTTCATAGTAGAGATTAGGTCTATTAAACGATGCCTTAAAGGTATTGGCATCAGACATATCAAGATTTTTAAGAATATCTTCTTGTACTTTAGGGGTTGCAGTGGCTGTAAGTCCTATTACTGGTACGTCGCCTAGTTGCTTTATTATGCTCCTCAAATTACGATACTCTGGTCGGAAATCGTGCCCCCATTCAGATATACAATGCGCCTCATCTATAGCTACAAAAGAAATATCAACCCCCTTTAGAAAATTAACATACTCTTCTTTGGTAAGCGACTCTGGAGCAACGTATAAAAGTTTTGTGAGTCCTGATGTTATATCGGTCTTAACTTGATTTATTTCGGTTTTGGTAAGTGACGAATTTAGAACATGGGCTACCCCAGATTCTGAAGAAAGGCTACGAATAGCATCTACCTGATTCTTCATAAGAGCAATAAGAGGCGAAACTACAATAGCTGTACCATTTAACACAAGCGCAGGTAACTGATAACACAATGACTTCCCACCGCCTGTAGGCATGATAACAAATGTGTTGTTACCAGAAATTATACTTGTAACAACATCCTCTTGAAGGCCTTTAAATTTGTTAAAACCAAAATACTTTTTTAACTCTTTGTATAAGTCAATTTCGGTTGATTTCATTATTTATTAATAGTAATTTACATAAATTTGCAGAACCTAAAGATACAAAAATCTTTAATACGCACAACTTTTTAAACATTTACAAAGTTTGATAAATACAGATACAATATTGGCTTCTGCCAAAAGAACAATACTTTCTGAGAGTGAGAGCATTGCCGCCTTAGTACAGTACCTAGATAATGATTTTGTTAAAACCACAGAGGCTATTTACAACAGTAAAGGTCGTGTTGTGGTTACAGGAATAGGCAAGAGTGCTATAATAGCCTCTAAAATAGTAGCAACATTAAACTCTACGGGTACTCCATCGCTTTTCTTACACGCATCTGAAGCCATACACGGCGATTTGGGTATGGTACAGCCTGGCGATGTGGTTATATGTATTTCTAAAAGTGGTAATAGCCCAGAAATAAAAGTACTTGCTCCGCTATTAAAGCGTTATAGCAACATCTTAATAGGGATGACAGCTAATAAAGATTCTTTTTTAGCCAAACAATCAGATTATGTTTTACATGCACATGTAGAAACAGAATCTTGCCCCAACAATCTTGCTCCTACTAACAGTACTACAGCACAACTAGTACTGGGTGATGCGCTTGCCGTATGCCTTATGGAGCTCAGGGAGTTTAAAAGTGAAGATTTCGCATTATACCACCCTGGTGGTGCATTAGGTAAAAAACTACTACTACGCGTAGGCGATATGCTAGACGACATCAATAAACCACAAGTAAGCCCAGATTGCAGCATTAAAAAAGCAATTGTAGAAATATCTGAAAAAAGACTGGGTGTTACAGCAGTAATTGACAATGAAAAAATAATA
This sequence comes from Flavobacterium arcticum, assembly GCF_003344925.1. Lineage (NCBI taxonomy): Bacteria > Pseudomonadati > Bacteroidota > Flavobacteriia > Flavobacteriales > Flavobacteriaceae > Flavobacterium > Flavobacterium arcticum. The sequence continues at coordinate 526,387 of NZ_CP031188.1, forward strand.
GGTATTATTACCGATGGCGATATAAGGCGAATGCTTAACGATAGAGATAATATTGCAGGTGTTACCGCTGCCGATATTATGACAAAAAACCCAAAGACAATAAAAACAACTGCAATGGCAACAGAAGCCCTTAACACTATGGAAAACTTCGCTATTACACAGCTTGTTGTAGCAGATGATGGTGTCTATAAAGGCATACTACACCTACACGATATACTAAAAGAAGGAATTATCTAAACAAAAATGGCAAAAAAAGAAAAGAAAAGTCCAAGCGAAATGTCTTTCATAGATCATTTGGAAGAGTTGCGCTGGTTATTAGTAAGAAGCACACTAGCTATAATAGTTTGTGGATCAATTGCTTTTGCTTTTAGTAGTTTTATTTTCGACGAAATTATATTTGCGCCTATAAATGGTGACTTTGTTACCTATCGTTTCTTTTGCGACTTAGCAAACACCTATGGTCTTGATAAAAGTTTTTGCATGGAAAAACTACCGTTCGAGATACAAAGTCGTACTATGGATGGGCAGTTTTCTACTGATATATGGACATCTATAGCAGCAGGTTTCATACTGGGTTTCCCTATCATATTATGGGAGTTTTGGAAATTTATACGTCCCGCATTATATGACACTGAGCGAAAATATGCTGTAGCATTTCTTTTCTCTACTTCAGTACTTTTCTTTTCAGGGATACTGTTTGGTTACTACATTATTACACCACTATCGCTTAACTTTTTAGGAAATTATCAAATAAGTAGCGTGGTTAAAAATGATATTGACCTACAATCTTATCTTAGTATTATAAAAACTACAGCTATATCATGTGGCTTGATTTTTGAGCTGCCTATAATAATGTATTTCCTGTCTAAAGTAGGACTGGTTAGTGCCGCTACAATGAAAAGCACAAGACGATATGCTTATGTTATTATGCTTTTGGTCGCTGCCGTAGTAACACCACCTGATGTAGTAAGCCAAATAATTGTTACTATACCCTTAATGCTACTATATGAACTAAGCATCATTATAGCAACAAGAATGGAAAAAAGAGCTAATAAACAATAATATATGGCTGATATAGTAGAAGAATTTAATGAGTACCGTCAGAAAATGAATGACAAGCTACTCACTGATAATAATAAAATTATTAAACGTATCTTTAATCTTGATACTAATGCCTACATGGAGGGTGCACTTGATGTGAAAACCAAAGAACTACTGGGACTTACAGCATTGGCAGTATTGCGTTGTGATGATTGCATTAAATATCATTTAGAGACCTGCCATAAAGAAGGATTGAGTAAAGAACAAGTTATGGAAGCCCTTAGCATAGCAACACTTGTAGGTGGTACTATTGTGGTACCACACCTAAGAAGAGCTTATGAATTTTGGGAAGCATTAGAAAATAATGCTAAATAAGATAGCGGTAATAAACCTTATACAACTATGATTTTAAGAGCAGATAATTTAGTAAAGACATATAAAGGTCGTAGTGTTGTAAAAGGCATTTCGGTACAGGTAGAACAAGGAGAGATTGTAGGTTTACTAGGTCCTAATGGGGCTGGTAAAACTACTTCTTTTTACATGATAGTAGGGCTGGTAAAACCTAATAGTGGTAATATTTACCTTGATGATATGGAGATTACTAATTTCCCGATGTACAAACGTGCCCAAAACGGTATTGGCTACCTAGCACAAGAAGCTTCTGTTTTTAGAAAGTTAAGTATTGAAGATAATATAATGAGCGTATTACAGCTTACCAAACTATCTAAGAAAGAACAAGAAGCCAAAATGGAATCACTTATTGATGAGTTTTCGCTAGAACACATACGCACTAATCGTGGTGACCTACTATCGGGAGGTGAGCGTAGAAGAACCGAGATAGCACGCGCACTTGCCACAGACCCAAAATTTATTCTGCTTGATGAACCTTTTGCAGGGGTTGACCCCGTAGCTGTAGAGGATATTCAGCGTATTGTGGCACAACTTAAAAACAAAAACATTGGTATTCTTATTACCGACCACAATGTACAAGAAACACTAGCCATTACAGATAAAACCTACCTAATGTTTGAGGGCGGTATCCTTAAAGCAGGTAAGCCTGAAGAACTGGTAGAAGATGAAATGGTGCGAAAAGTATATTTAGGACAAAACTTTGAACTGCGTAAAAAGAAACTAGATTTCCAAAAAAATGTTGAGGAAGCTGAAGTGAAAAATGAAATATAGTCTTTACTTTTTCATCAAAAATCCTTTTGGAGCATAAAGTTTATCTTTATCGTACATATTTAAATAAAGTGTTTTCTTTACCGTATCACCCTTAATTTGAACTTCATAAACATCAAGCAGCCCTAATCCAAAAGCATTTTTGCTCTCAAAATGACAACAACTACCTTTCCTAACAAAAGTAACCTGCTCACCATTTAATCCTGTAAGGCTATATAAATACTTTCTTTCATTAGCAGGTCCGTTTGAAGGTCCGCCAACTTTTATTGGATTATTTTCGGAATATCCATAATCATCATCTACAACTTTTGAGCTTGAAGAAGTTGTAGAAGCACAACTAAAAAAAACGAAAGTAAAAAATAAAAATAAAATCCTGTAACCCATATAAAATAAATTTAAGAGTCTAAAAATAATAAAAATAGGTTAATACAACCCTATTTATTTTTCAGAAATAACCAACTCTATTAGCTCCTCTAAATTACCATTATAAATATTTACATCAACATTACCTTCAATACCTTTTATTTGGGCTTTATCGGTAAATTGCCAAAACAACCATTCTTTCCTTATCTCTTCTTTAAAAAAACTATAGTTGGCTATCCATAAACTATAGTCAGTAAATTCTTTTTTCAGGAAATCAGTATAAAAACTCTCTCCACTATATATAATAGGTTTAACACCATAGTGCTGCTCTACCCTATCTAGCCATCGTTGTAAACCTAATTTAAGGCTTTCCATACTTTGAGCTTTAGGCATTCTCTCAATATCCAGTACTGGTGGCAAATCGCCTTTGGCAAGCTTTACAGTCTTAATAAAATTATCTGCTTGTAGAATGGAGTTTTCGTCAGGACGGTAGTAGTGATATGCTCCGCGCAAGTAGCCGTTTTCTTTACTATGCCTCCAGTTCTTTTTGAACTTATTGTCTGTTTTGTCTTTACCCGCCGTAGCACGTATAAATATGAAATGTAAAGGAAATTCCTCTTCGGCTTTTTGTAGCTCATTCCAGTCTATCATACCTTGGTACTCCGAAACATCGATACCGAATATTTTATCTTTATGACGTCCTACAATTTCATAAATACGAAGATCAGCAAGTTTACGCTCTTCTTTAGTTAGTGTTTTTATGTGTCTATCCGTTTTAAAACCGAGATAGTACAATAAACCATTACGATATTGATATCCTGCAATCAATATTGTTGTAACTAATAAAATAATCGACCACCATTTAACCTTTACCCAAACAGAAGAAGGTTTCTTTTTCTTTACAGGCTTTCTTTTTACTTGAGCTTTTTTTGGCGGAACTATTTTTTTTGGCGGCGCAGAACGCTTCATTTACTGAGCAGGTTTCTTTATGAATTTATTATTAATAAAAGAAAAAATCACATACGAAAGTATAATAAGCGGTATCCCTAAATATTGAAAGAAGAACAGTAACAATACTGAAAACACAAGGAATATGATTTGTATTTTATTGGTAGCCCAGTTAAAGTGTTTTATTTTTAATGAAAAGAGCGGTATCTCTGCATTCAGCATAAAAGCACTAAGCAAACTAATTCCTATAAGCACATAAGGGTTACTAAGCGTTTCGAACACAAACCCTGAGCCGTCAGAATGGTTTAATATTACTGGCAAACTCAATATAAATAATGCATTTGCAGGAGTAGGCAACCCTATAAAAGATTCTGTTTGTCGTGTATCAACATTAAACTTTGCTAATCTATAACATGATGCAAGTGTAATTATAAAACCTACATAAGGCAACATGCCTAGATAATAATTGTCGGCACTTAAATTGTAATCTTCATGCAGTTCTTGTATGTTTTCTAGCAGTTTATACATAACCACACCAGGCACTACTCCACTTGTTACCATGTCGGCAAGTGAATCAAGCTGCAACCCAATGGCACTTTGTGCTTTTAGGATGCGGGCAAAAAAACCATCCCAAAAATCTAAAAATATACCTATACATACCCATATAAATGCCATTTGTAAGTTGGTGTCAAAAGCATACACAAGGGCTATAAGTCCGGCAGTAAGGTTTAGTAACGTAATAAAATTAGGTACTTGTTTGAGAACAGACATGGTTTATATTTTTTATATGGACAAAGTTAACACAATAAGTTAATTGAATTAGAGTTTAGTAATTGAGATTTTTATGTAATCTTTGCACAAAATAACAGCGTTGAGAAAGTTTCTATTAATTATATCACTTTTTTTATCATTTTATACTTACGCACAGTCTGTTGCAAAGTATTCTAATGAATTTATGAACATAGGTGTAGATGCAGCCGCATTAGGCATGAGTAACGCCGTTACAGCGCATACAGCCGATGTAAACTCAGGATACTGGAACCCAGCAGGACTAATGCAAGTAAAAGATAAGCAGTTTGCATTAATGCACGCCAGCTACTTTGCTAATATAGCACAGTATGATTATGCTGGCTTTGCTATGCCTATAGATGAACGCTCTGCATTTGGTATGTCAGTAATACGCTTTGGAGTAGATGACATCTTAAACACTACACAACTTATAGACAGTGAAGGTAATATTGATTACAATAGAATTAGCCTTTTCTCTACAGCCGATTATGGCGTTACACTATCTTATGCACGCTCATTACCACTAGATGGTTTAAACTATGGCGTTAATGCAAAAGTAATACGCCGAGTAATTGGTGATTTTGCTAACTCATGGGGCTTTGGTTTTGATATTGGCATACAATATCAAACCAAAAACGAATGGAAAATAGGATTAATGCTTCGCGATATAACCACAACATATAATGTATGGAGTATTGATGAAGAAGAGTATGCTACCATTCGTGATGCTGTACCTGGTGAGAATCAGGAATTGCCCGAAACTACCGAAATAACATTACCCAAAGCGCAGCTAGGTTTTGCAAAAAAATTCCTAATACGTTATGACTACAGTATTTTGGCTGCTGCTAATTTGAATATGCGCTTTGCACAAACTCAAGATATCATTTCTACCGAAGTGGTAAGTATAGACCCCGCTCTTGGTTTTGAGTTCGGATATATTGATGTTGTCTTTTTAAGAGGCGGTGTAGGTAACTTTCAGACCATTACTCAAATAGATAATTCCGAAAAATTGAGCTTTCAGCCTAATATAGGATTAGGATTTAAATATAAAGGTATATCTATAGATTATGCCCTTACAGATATTGGCGATCAAAGTGCAGCTCTTTATTCAAATATTTTTTCTCTTAAAGTAGATTTGGGTAACTTTATACGCTAAAAACCAAATCCTGATGCGAAGTCTTAAAATTGTATTCGTTTTACTTCTATCTTTTTTATTCTTACCAAAAGCTTTTGCTCAAATTCCACTTTCGGAGCAAGCAAAAATAACACTATTAACCTGTGGAACTGGTGAAGAGTTATATTCTGTTTTTGGACATACGGCTATTAGAGTAGCCGACCCAAATAGAGGAATGGATGTTGTTTATAATTTTGGGTCATTCGATTTTAGTACTCCTAATTTCTATCTAAAATTCATAAAAGGCGATTTACAATATTTTGTATCTATAGGTTCGTATAATGATTTTATAGCAGAATATATTTATTATGAAAGATCTGTATATGAGCAAGAACTATTTTTAAACGCTACGCAAAAACAAAATATTGCCAATGAGCTAAGCGACATACTACTATCAGACAGGCGTTTTTATACCTATAAATTTATAGATCGTAATTGTACAACTATGGTTGCTGATATTATTACCGACAATATTGATGGCAAAATATCTATGGAAACAGTAGATAAGGGTAAAACCAATCGCGAAATATTATACGGTTATCTTGATGATCATTTTTATGAAAAACTGGGTATCAATTTAATTTTTGGTCATAAAACAGATAAAACATCTGATAAGCTCTTTTTACCTTTAGAATTAAAAGAAGGGATAGAAAACACTACAATAAATGGTAAACCATTAGCAAAGAATACTGTTACAGTAGTAGAAGAAAAAAACGAGCAACAAGAAAGCTCTTTATGGAATAACTTTTACAGCTTTGCTTTTGTAATGATTTTACTAATGTATTTTACCAAAAACAGAACTGTAAGATTATCTTATATGATTATAACTGGTCTACTAGGCATCTTTTTTTTAACCGTAGGTTTCTACTCTTTTCATAATGAAATAACACAAAACTATAACACGTTACTAATTAATCCGTTGTTTATATTATTAGCCTTCTTTAGTATAGCCAATAAAACAAAGGGTATGCAAGTTACAACATACATTTGCGTGGCACTATTACTATTGTACGTAATTTACATGCTTAATAAGCCTCATCTCTTAATCATGCTGCCCATTATTATCTTACATGCTTTAGTGCTTATACGTGTTATTAAAGAGAATAAAAATCAACAGCTTAAATCAGCATAAAATTCAATTATAAATAACTGTTTTGCTTTACTTTTGTATGATATAATTTAAAACTGGTATTTTGATTTTCTTTAATAAACCCAAAACCCGACTTACCGATCTTATTCCTGATGGATACATAGATATTCACTCGCACCTATTACCTGGCATAGATGATGGTGCTAAAGATGAGGAAGATTCTAATAGATTAATAAACACGTTAATGGGTTACGGCTTTAGTCAGTTTATAACCACCCCACACGTATTAACAGGTGTATGGAATAATACTACCAAAGGCATTAAAACTATAGAAAAAAAAGCATTACAAAGCCAAATAAAGAATAACATTACTGTACCCTTTAAAGCTGCGGCCGAATATTTAATGGACGATACTTTTATGTCGCTATTCAAATCGGAACAATTATTAACTTTGAAAGATAACTATGTGTTGGTAGAAATGTCTTACCTAAACCCACCAATGCAATTGTTTGATATATTATTTGAATTACAACTTGCGGGGTACAAACCAATACTGGCACACCCTGAACGGTATATTTTTTATTATAAAAACTTAGATGCCTACAAAAAGCTTAAAAAAGCAGGGTGCTTATTTCAAATCAACCTATTATCTGTTACGGGTTATTATGGTAAGCAAGTTCTTGACATAAGTAAAATGCTTCTTGATGAAGATATGATTGATTACGCAGGCTCTGATGCGCATCATACCCGCCATACAGAATCTTTAAAAAATCCTATTCTACTAAAAAAATATTCAAACCTAGAAAAGGCATTAAACAAAAACTCCGATTTTAAATTTTAAAATCGGAGTTTTTATTTATCAATAAAGGAATCAAATTCTATTTATTTCGTCCTAAAATTTTGTCTAGTAACGATCGGTTTTTAACCTCAGGTCCATAACCGTAACCATAGCCATAACCGTAGCCATAACCATAACCGTAGCCATAACCACTTTTTTGGTTAGTATCATTCAGTAATATTGCCATATTTGGTAATTTCTTATCTTCGTATAGTCTTTCAGGTATTGTAAGCATTTGCTTATCTAAATAGCCATCTCTCGCGACATATACTACTGAATGTGCATATTTAGCAATAATAAGTGTATCAGTAACTAAGCTTACTGGAGCAGTATCTACAATTATGTAATCATATTCTGATTTCAATCTATTAAATAACTCTCCAATTTTTGAACTCATAAGTAATTCAGCAGGATTAGGTGGTATAATACCTGGAGGTAATACATCAAAGTTATCAAACCCTGTTTGCTTAACAATATAACTTTCAAGAGTAGTACCAGTAGTAGAGATATAGTTACTCAACCCTTTTGAAGGCAAATCAATATATTCATCTAATTTAGGGTTTCTAATATCCATACCTATTAGCATAACTTTCTTTCCTGACAACGCAATAGTTGTAGCCAGATTTACAGATATAAATGTTTTCCCCTCCTTTGGTACTGTAGATGTTACAAATATAGTTTTTGCAACACCTTCGGGTACTTGACTTAACATAAACTCAAGGTTAGTCCTTACTATTCTTAAGGATTCTGCCGTACTAGATCTACTATTAAGGCTTATCAACTCATTACTAGACTCAGTTCTTGGAACATCACCCAAAAAGGGTACAGGTAAATGTTTAAGATCGCGATAACCATGTAATTTAGTATCTAAAAGGTCTCGTAAATATATTATACTAAATGGGATAATAAGACCTACTAAAATTGCTGTTATATATATTAATCTTCTCTTAGGAGATACTGGCACATCTGAAGATAAGGCAGGATCTATTATTTTAGCGTTATAAGTAGTAGATGCAAGTGATATTGCTGTCTCTTCTCTCTTTTGTAATAAATATACAAAAATAGCTTCCTTTAAATTTTGTTGACGTGAAATTGATTTATACTCTCTTTCTTGAGTAGGTATCTCTGCAATTTTACCTAACACTTTTCTTTGTTGTAAGTTAAGGTCTTGCTTCCTTATTTGGAGTGTATTATTAAGTCTATCTAAGTTAGCTACTATGTTCTCTTTAAGCGCTGTAAGTTGAACATTTATATTAATAAGTTGCTTATTTTCTTCAGTAGCCCCTAATTTTATCTTATTTTTTCGAAGCATCAATGTATTATACTCGTCTATTAGCGATGATGCCGATGTAGCATCTACCGCAGTTGGAGCTAATATATTAGCCGGAATAAGATCTGTATTAGATGATTCTAGGACATTCTCTTTTAATGATTTAACGATGCGCAATTGAGTTTCGGTTTCTATAAAACTTTTTTCGAACTCTGATGCATTTTGAAGAAAAAGACTTCCCTCAGAAACTATATCTGTAAGCCCTTTATCTTTTTTATATTGTTCGCCCTCCTCTTCTACATCACCTAACTCATCCATTATAAGCTCAATACGGCGATTGATAAACTCAGCTGTGTTTTTAAAAACCTCGCCTTTATCTCGCTTAGCATCTTCATTATAATTAGCTATTACAGTATTTAAGAAATCCTCGGCTCTGATTTTTACAGGATCTACAATTGATAATTGTACAACACTGGTTCTATCTACAAGTTTTACATTAAGCTTACTTTTATAACTCTGCGTTACGCTAAGTATAGGAGATATAGAAAAGTTTATATCAAAACCTGAATTATCTGAGTCTTGATTAAGTATTGTAAAATCTCCATTTTTATGTTTTACAACCTGTCCGAATTTATATGTCCCCAATTTATTGTCTTCAGCATCAAAAAGGGTATAATTATTATCTCCTTTATATAATACTCTAAATTTAGAGCTATTAGTAATAAGATCTTCATCAGAAAGAACAACTTTTATAGGTGATTTTTTATATAAATCGACAGCTTTAACTGTTCCTTTTCTTATATAACGTACATTTAGGTCAAGATCTCTTACAGCTGACTCTATAATTGTTCGAGATTTTATAATTTCAATTTCATTATCAACAGTACTTTTAACACCCCCCATCATGTCCATCTCGCTCAAAGAAGCAAGATCAGAAACCATCCCTCCTTTTTTATCATCTTTTACCATAATTGTAGCAGATGCACTATATTTAGGAACACTATATCGTAAATAAAGAAAAGCTAGTAAGAAAAATGATAGTACACCAATTAAAAACCAAGGCCATTTTCGTAGATATCTAAAAAAAGTCTCCTTAAGATTAAAACCTGAATCTAAATCTTCTTTATAATTATTATCTTGTTGCATTTATATTATTATCTTGTGCTTAAAGCAATTATAGTAACAAGTAATGAAACTGCAGATATAGCAACCGTTAGGTTAGGTCCTATCACAGATGAGTTTACTCTTGTTTTATTAGGTTTTACATATACCACATCATTATGGTTTAAGTAATAAAAAGGGCTATCAATAATAGTAGAATCTGTAATATCAACTGTATTTATTGATTTTACTCCATTATCTTCCCTTATAACAACTACTTCTTTTCGTTTTCCATATATAGTCATATCTCCTGCCATGCTTAAGGCTTCAAGAATTGTAATTCTATCTCCATCAACTTTAACAGAACCAGGCGCAGCAACCTCTCCTATAACAGAAACTTTAAAGTTTATAACTCGTAAATTTACAACTGGATTAGTAAGCTGTTTTTCTAATAACTTTTTAATGCTCGCTTCTGCTTCTATACGTGTTAATCCAGATAATTTTATTTTTCCGATACCTGCAAAATCAACATATCCGTCCTGATCTATCAAATAACTAGTTAATGCATCATTGTTATTAACATTAGTCATTTGGTTACTTTGTATATTAAGGTAAACAAGATTAAATGGTGCGGCAAGCGATGGCTCATCAGCAGTAACCATAACCATAACTTTGTCATCTGGCTGTAAAACATTAGCATACTTTAATGTATCGTCTTCATTTCTATTTTCTGTACCTGACGTATTATTAAAATAAATAATTTTCTTGTTAGATACACACGAACTAAACACAAGTAATATAGTAAGAAAAACTATTGCTTTTTTTATCATGAAAAATCTTATTGAACATTTAGGCACTTAACCTATAAATAAGTAAGAATATTTGGGCAAAGATAATTTTTTATTATTAAGATATATTACTTTAATATAAAAAAATCGTTAGTCTACTGTACTCTTATCCAACGATTGAAAGCTTGAGTTCATACTCTTAAACTCTGGGACAATTTCTTTCATCTTAGATACAACTTCTATACCTGAGTATCCTGATGCACATTGCACTAAATCATTAGTAAGATCTTCTAAACGAGAAAAATCATCATATACTTCCTGTGCAATCATTATTTTTTCGTGATGAGTGGGTAGTGTCTTAGATGTGTCATTAAGTAACTCTTCATAAAGCTTCTCACCTGGTCTAAGCCCTACAATCTTTATCATTATATCTTTATCTGGTATAAAACCAGCGAGTCTAATCATTTTCTTAGCAAGATCTATAATTTTTACTGGCTTGCCCATATCAAAAATATAAATTTCGCCTCCTTTACCCATAGCCCCCGCCTCTAGTACAAGTTGGCAAGCTTCAGGTATGGTCATAAAGTATCTTATAATATCGGGATGTGTAAGCGTTATAGGACCTCCATTTTCTATCTGTTTAGTAAATAAAGGCACAACAGACCCGTTAGAACCTAATACATTACCAAAACGTGTAGTGATAAATTTTGTATCACTCTTACCTTCTGCAAGTAATTTATTATGTAGCGCTTGTACATATTTTTCAGCTATTCTTTTACTTGCTCCCATTACATTACTAGGGTTAACAGCCTTATCAGTAGATACCATTACAAAACTATCAACATTATATTTACAAGCAAGATCTGCTACATTTTTAGTCCCTAAAACATTTACAAATATAGCCTGAGACGGATTGCCTTCCATAAGCGGAACATGTTTGTATGCTGCCGCATGGTAAACTACATCTGGTTTATAGGTCTTGAAAACCTCATCAAGCTCAGCGCTATTCTTAACATCTCCAATTATAGGAACTAATTTTGTTTTAGCTTCAATTTTACATATTTCAAGACCAAGGTGATGTAATGGTGTTTCGGCTTGATCTAGCATAATAACGCATTGCGGATTAAACTGAATTACCTGTCGTACAATTTCACTACCTATAGAACCTGCAGCACCTGTTATCAATACCTTTTTACCTTTCAATTGGTTAGATATAGAATTGTTATCAAGCACAATAGGCTTTCGCTCTAATAAATCCTGAATTTGGAAATTCTTTATTTTTTTTGATATTTCTTTTTGATCTTCCCAATCAGAAACCAAAGGAACAGTATATACCTTATAGTTAAACTCAAGGCACTCATCTACAATAGCTAGCTTTTCATCTTTAGTTAGACTTTTATCTGCAATGATAAGCGCTTGTGCCCCAAAGACACGCATAAGAGTAGATGTCTTTTTTTTATGTTGAAGAATAGGCAGCCCTAAAATCATTTTTGATTTATTTTGACTGTATTTATCAATAAAACCTACTAATTTAAACCTTCCGGGAACCTCTGACTTTAAAGCGTTTGCTACAGCAATGGCATTAGCATCAGTACCATAAATAATTGCTTTGGCAAGGTGTTGTTTCTTAGTTTGATTTAAATAATTTTCGAAGAATTGCTTTATTAAAACCCTGTATAGGAAAAGGCTAGCAAAAGAAAAAACAGCATTAATAAGTATTCCTATGTTTAGGAACAGTAAATCGTCAGTAAGTGATTTATAAACACTATTAAAAGCAAGCAATAGAAATGCTGCAGTAAATTGTGAAAAAAATATTTTTACAGCATCTATATAAGATGAATGCCTAATAATACCTGAGTAAGTTCTAAAAACACGAAATGTAACAAAGCTGATAAATAAGTAGACAGGAATACTTACAATATATAACTTAGGATTAATATATAACACCCCAGTTCTATGTATTAAAACATATGATAGAATACCTGTAACTGTAATAACAAATAAATCTATTACAAGAATAATCCATCTTGGCAAATAGCCTAAATTATCAAAAACCTTCCAGACCCCTGTATTATTAAATGCACTATCAACAGCATTAAACATATTTTTTTTAAACTTCTTCTCCACTACATCTTTGGTTTAACTAAGCCTATTAATTTAAAAAACATTGATAAATATATAACTTTTTAACAAAAACTCAACATTCATTAAAAGAAAGATTGTATCGAATCTTTTATTCTTGTTTTATCTTCTGATGTTAAATTAGAACCCGATGGTAAACATAAACCGTCTTCGAATAGCGTTTCAGACACATTACTTCCATAGAAAGGGAACTTCTCAAAAACAGGCTGCATATGCATCGGTTTCCATAATGGTCTAGACTCTATATTCTTACCCTCTAAACTAAGTCGTAAATCCTCTCGTGTACGACCATTAGCTTTTTCTGGATTCACCAAAATAGCACTTAGCCAATGATTAGAAAAATAGTCTTCATTAGGTTCTTTAAAAACAGTTATAGCATCATTATCCCTAAGCAAATCAGTATAAAAATCGTTCATACTTCTTCTTTTTGCGATATGTGAGTCTAATACTTCCATTTGTCCTCGCCCAATACCCGCACATATATTACTCATTCTATAATTGTAACCTACTTCACTGTGCTGATAATGAGGTGCATTATCTCTTGCTTGTGTAGATAAAAAAACAGCTTTATCCTTCCACTCCTTTTTAGCTGTTACAAGTGCACCACCTCCCGAAGTAGTTATAATTTTATTTCCGTTGAATGATAATACGCCAATATCGCCAAAAGTTCCACATTTTTGTCCTTTATAAGTACTTCCTAGAGCTTCGGCACTATCTTCTACAATAGGTATTTCATATTTTTGTGAAATCTTTAAAATTTCATCTGCCTTAAAAGGCATACCATATAAATGTACCGCGATAATAGCTTTGGGCTTTTTACCTTTAGCTATTCTATCTTTAATAGCATCTTCAAGAGCATCTGGGCAAATATTCCAAGTTTCAGTCTCACTGTCAACAAAAATAGGTGTAGCTCCTAAATACATTATAGGATTTGCAGAGGCTGAAAAAGTCATACTCTGGCATATAACCTCATCGCCAGGCTGTACACCTAATAAAACTAAACTAATATGTAGTGCTGCAGTACCTGAGCTCAAAGCCCCTACATATACTTCTTTTTCAAGATAGTTTTCAATATCATTTTCAAAGCCATTAACATTAGGCCCTAATGGAGCTACCCAATTTGTATCAAAAGCCTCTTTAACATATACCTCTTCTTTACCTCCCATATGCGGAGATGAAAGCCATATTTTACTTAATTCCATTTATAATGTAATTATTTTCTTTACAAATGTAGTCGAAATCCTTATGTTATTTATAAATATTTGTTTTAATATTTTATGAATATATACAGGCTTAGACTCTCTAATATTAACATTGTATTATTAATTCAGCAATATTATTGCAAGAACAATCTATACTTTTGGTATAGCAAGTACTTTCTCTTTAAATCTGTGGAAATAAGTAGTATCGTCGTCTATATTACGTTCTACAACCATACCCGCAGCAATTTTATTTCTGTTACCAATAGTTATTTGAGGTATTGATGCCGAATTGATACCGAATAAATTTTCGTCGCCAACGGTAGTAAAACCAGAAAAACAAACATTGGGACTAATAAAGTTAAAAGTACCTATTTTACTATCGTGCCCCATACTGGCTCTTGAGTTTATTAAAGTAAAATTGCCTACAACAACATTAGGACCTATATTTACATAAGGTGCTATTACTACACCCTCTCCTATTTTAGAAGACGGAGAAACATAAGCTAATGGATGTATAAATGTTAAAAAGTTCGCTTCTTTTTCAAGAAAATTCTCAGTTATAATTTTCCTAAACTTTAAATTAGCAATACCCATTATATATGAGCAATTTTCATTAATTACGTGGTCTTTTATAGAACCTAAGTATGGTGCAGAGAATTTATATACCTGATAACTCGCAGCATTATCATCAATAAAGCCTATTACTTTATATTTTACTTCACCGGTTAATGAGTTGGTATGCGTTAAATACTCATCTATTTCTGCAGCATGTCCACCAGCACCTATAATTATTATTTGCTCCATTTTATTATATTAATTAACTAAAACATCGTTTATTTAGCAGTATATCCTCCATCTATTTTTAAATCCACTCCTGTTATCCATCGAGAAGCCCCTGAGAGCAAAAATACAGTAGCCTGTGCAATATCTTGTGGCATACCTAATCCTAACGGGTGCAATTTTGTTACAAAATCTAATTTGTCAGAATCCTTACTATATTCTGATGACATTGACATTGGCGTTACTACTACACCTGGTGATATGGTATTAAATCGAATATTTTTAGCTGCATACTCTATAGCCATCGATTTCGCTCCCGCTATAAGCGCACCTTTACTCATACCATATAACGATTTCCCCACTTCGCCTACTGTTCCCATTACAGAGGCTATAAACACAACACTCCCTCCTTCACTAATCATATTTGCAGGCTTACAAACTAGTTTTGTAAGGTTCATAGCAGCAATAACATTAGTAGCAAAGACTTCTTCCATTTTAGTTGTCGATGTGGTACGAAAAGGCATTGTAGGAGAAACTCCTGCACAATTTACCAAACCATTAAGTTTACCTTTCTTTGCAACTGCATCTTTAATTATATCTGCAACCGCATCATAATTATTGATATCAATTTCATATGCCAAATGATTATCTGGCTCATGTAAAGATGACATAGTTTCGTTTAACCTTTCGGTATTACGCCCTAATAAGATAAGCGATGCACCAAGGCCACTACATAGTATGGCTATTTGCTTGCCTATGCCCGATGTAGCACCTGTTACAACAATAGTTTTGCCTTGTAATGCAAAGGCATTTATTTCTGATTGAATCATATCTCTACTAAATCACTTATATAGCAATCGTTGGTTTTTATAATAGCTGAAGCCCAAGACATACCTACACCAAATCCGCAAAGAAACAGTTCTTTATCCCCTTCGAGCTTACCTTGTAACTCTGAGACTATCGTTAAGGGTATAGATACTGATGATGTATTACCAAATTTTGAAACCGAAGCAGGTACTTTTTCATCTTCCAGCTTTAGTTTCTTTTGTAAATAATCATTCATATATTTATTTGCCTGATGAAACACAAAAAAATCAGGATCTGCCGTAGTTTTCTCAGCAAATTTAAATGTCTTTTTAATGTCTTTAGGTATTTCGGCAAGCACAAAATTAAACACATCAGCACCATTCATGTATCCATGCTCATCAGAACGAATATTACCGTGCTCATCTACTACTTTTTCCGCTAATGTTTCAGGAGTACTTGGGTTACGGTAACCACCTGCATCCATTTTTATTAAAGATGATCTACCTCCATCAGAGTTAAGTGAAAACCAGCTTTGTCCGTATTGTTCACCTTTTTCTATAAGAGCAGCAATACCACCATCGCCAAACAAGAAAGCTGTTTTTCTATCCTTAGCGCTATATACTTTAGAGCGTGTTTCGCCATCCAATAAAAGAGCTTTTCTTATACCTGATTGTTGCACAAAATTATATACTATAGACATACCGTAAATAAAACCCGAACAGCCCAAATTTACATCAAAAGCTATTGTGTTTTTACCAAGCCCTAGTCTGTCTTGCAAAATTATTGATGTTGCAGGCATACGGTAATCTCCCGTTTGTGAAACAAAAACTACAAGGTCTATTTCCGATTTATCTATAGCTAAATCTGATATAAGTTTTTCGGCAGCATGATAACATAAATCAGATGCACAAGTGGCATCATCTGCAAACCTGCGTTCATATATTCCTGTTTTATCTACAATATCTTTTACATCTTCTGCCGGAAAATATTTGGTATATTCATAATTATTAATAACCGTTTTAGGCACTGCTCCAGCAATACCTTTGATACCTATATTATTAAATTCCAGTAAAGCCATAATTATTTATTTTCAACTACAGCTTCGTATAAATCTTTTACTGTAATTAGTTTTTCAAATTTTGCATCTTCAATCTGCACTTCAAACTCTTCATCTAAAACTGCAATAAGTGAAAGTCTACTCAACGAATCCCAAGTATCATAATCTCTAAAATTATCATCAAAGTTAATTTCTTGGTCTTCCATTTCTAATGCTTCCTTTAGAGCTTCAATAAATTTATTTTCCATTGTTTGATTTATTTAAGTTTTATTCTGAATCTTTAGTTCCTGTAAAAGGTATTGTAGTAGCTACCCCTTCGGTATTTATATCGCTCCTTTTAATAACTTTTAACACGGTTAAATATATAATTTTAATATCTAACCCCAAAGAAAGGTTATCTACATAGTGTACATCTAATTCAAATTTTTGTTCCCACGATATGGCATTCCTGCCATTTACCTGAGCCCAACCTGTAATACCTGGCTTTACCTCATGTCTTCTGGCTTGTTTTGCATTATAAAGCGGTAGATATTTTACTAATAATGGTCTTGGCCCTACTAGGCTCATGTCTCCTTTTACTACATTAATAAGTTGTGGGAGTTCATCTAAAGATGTGGTTCTCACAAAGCTTCCTACTTTAGTAATACGATCGGCATCTGGTAGTAATTTACCGTCAGCACCTTTCTTGTCGTTCATGGTTTTGAACTTTATAACCTTAAATATCCTCCCTTTTTTACCTGGGCGTTCCTGAAAAAAGAAAACACTGCCTTTATTAAAAAAAGCAAGCAATATAATCAGTAACAATAGAACTGGCGACAGTAGAAGAAGCACTATAAATGCTATAAGAAAATCTGATAAAGGTTTTAAAAATCCTGAATACAACATTATAGAAACTTTTTATATATTAATTTCATTTCTTCGAGGCAATTAGCCAACTCAAATTTTTCTGCTTTTATCTTTGCGTTTTCCGACATTGTCTTACAAAGTTCTTTATTTTTATACAAGTCTGTAATTTGATTTACAAATTCTTGATGATCACCTCTATTAAATAAAAATCCACTTTCTCCATGATTTATCAAATCTACATGACCTCTTATCTTTGTAGCAACTACTGGTTTCTTAGCAAACATTTCTTCGGCTACATTCATAGGTAAGCCCTCTTGTCTACTTACAGAAACTCCAATATCTGACATTATTATAAGTTCGCCAATATCTTTTCTAAATCCTAAAAAATCAACATTATCAGTTAATCCTTGATTGGTTGCCATCTCTTCCATTTCATCTTTCAATATACCACGACCTGCAAAAACAAACTTAAAATTGTTTATTTTCTCTTTTAACAAAGGTATTGCTTCAAGAATAAATTTATGGTCTTTTCTGGTTATGAATTCTGCAATATATATTATTAAAAATGTGTCTTTATCATAACCGTTCTTCTCGCGGATAGCATCTCCCCCATCTAAAGACAAACCTTTAAACTTTTGAGAGTTTATACCTACCCCAGCTGTTTTAAAAGCATTTACTGCTTTAAATTTATTATTAACAACAACATTATAGTCCTCTTCATTTATAGTTATAAGGCCATCTGTATACTTAGCAAGATACTTCTCCATAGGATAATATATGTTCCAGTATAACTTCGGAGAACCTTTATAAAAATGGAAGCCATGTGCTGTATATAACACTTTTAACATGCCCTTTTTTCTAATTTTTTTTGCTGCAAGCCTTGCCACTACAGAGCCCATAGCGGTGTGACAGTGTATAAGGCTATACTTCTCTATGGCTATTATCTCTTTTAACTGCTTTGTAGCCTTTATGTTATTATTAGAAAAAGGATTACGATTTATAGGTAAATTATATTGTTTGTCTGCCTCAGGAATCTTAGTGTCAGGATCATTTGCAGCAACATGCACCTCATAACCTTCACTTTTTAAATACTCTATGTAAGGAATATGAAAAGCCCTAAAGTGCTTATGTATGTTAGCTACAAATAAAACTTTTTTCATTAGAATATTTCTTTTAAGTTCTTTACAAGATCTTCTCTTTCTTTAACCAACTTTACCTGGTACTGAGTTATCTTTTCAAGATAATCTTCTCTCTCAATCTCAAGTTTTTCAACCATTTCATTCAGTTTATCTGATGATACTGCCTCTATACCTAATACAAAATCTGGAACGCCTATATCGCGCATAATACCGTAGCTCTTATTACCACCATAAGCAATAGCTAATGAAGGTGTTTTTTCGTTTAATGCAAATATCACTGAATGAAACCTTGTACCTACCAGTATGTCATAATAGGAATACATCTTTTGCATTTGACGTGAGTTAAGTCCAAAATCTTCTAGATAAATTACATTTTTCTTTACATCTTCACTAATAGCATTATATACATCTTTTAATGCTAATCTATCATCTTCATGAGCGCTTGGCCCTAAGGTATGCGCTACCAAACTTATATTGTACCCTCTATTTACCTGAGTACCTATAAACTTAGCTATTTCATTAAGATAGTTTGCATAAAGTTCATCAGCATTAGCATATCCGTCAAAACGATAAGGTCTTAATGTAATTGCTATATTTTTTTTGGTTTTATCAAAACCTCTTTCTGCTAAATAGCCTTCAAAATCATCATCTGATCCTTTTAGGAAAAAACCTAAATCAGGCACAGTAGGTACATCCATATTTAGCTCTGTCTTCAAGAATTTTTTAGAGACATCTTCACGAACTGATATATATGATGACTTTGCTATAACGCGTTTAACTAAACGCTTTGCTAGGCTATTTTTTAATGGACCTATAGAATTAGGTAATATTATTGTTTTTACTTTATAGCGGTGTGCCAACATTAAATCGAACAAAAAGTAATACATTACATAAGCGTCGTAGATCTTACCGTAGCTATGTAAGAAACCTCCACCCTTTACTACAAGTGCCGATAGTTGAGGAAATAATTCTAAAGACTTTTTCTGTTCTTTTGATAATGTTGATTTCCCTATCTTATTGAAAAGCGAAAAACGAGACGATAGCATTAATGTACTAATAAGGTCAGTAATAGCATTAAAGCCCCATTTTACATATACAAATTTGCTATATTTTATCTCTTTAGTTGTACTTTTTCCTTTAACACGAGGGTGTTGTAATATCCTTGGTATAAACTCATAGCCTAAACCTAATGACTGCCCTTTTTGGAGCATTTTCTCTTCTTCATTGGCTCCTGATTCGTATAAATAAACCTGCAGGTTAGGCAATACATCCTCAAAAACCCTTATTGATTCCCAAACTAGTGCCTGATCTCCTCTATTTAAATCTGTATTACCTGGAACAACTAAAATTTTATTTTTCATCAATACTATTTAAGAATTTATCAAAAAATGCTTTTCTTCTAATCTCTAGATTTTCAAAACTATATTCTTTTGCTAATTTATAGTTTTTCTTACTCTGAGAAATAAGAGTGTCTTTATCTAAAATATCTTTAATCTTATTCGTTAAATCTATAACATCTTTTTTCTTAAAAATAGCACTATCATCTAAAAGCTCAGGTATTCCAGCAACATTAGATCCTATAGCAGCACACCCTCTACTCATTGCTTCTATTAAAGCTCGAGGTAAACCCTCTGCATCACTAGGTTGAATGTATAAATCCGTTTTTTCTAAAATTCCAAAGATTTTTTCATGAGGTATTTTACCTGGAAAAGTGACTCTATCTTCAAGACCAAGTGTTTTTGCCATATTAAGAAGCCGGGTATTATCGCCGCCGCCTACAATGTTATAATGAACATTATATCCTTCTTTAACCAAGGTTACCATAGCCTCTAAAACATATTGATGCCCTTTATGAACAAGGTTAACCCCTCCAAGAGTCGTAAATGTTATCTTTTTATCTTTACTAAAATTTTCATAATAACCATCTTTATGGTATTCTTCAGGAAGATCCCTCAAAATAACATCCGAAATGCCTGCTGATTCATACTTTGAAGGATAACGACCTTGCAAAAAGAACTTAGTAACATATAATGCGAATGGAGCTTCTGCAACCAGTTTTTTTAATTTATTTCTTGAAAATGGAGCATATAATTTTCCTAAAAGTCCATGATTTCTTAATGTATCCCATGGACATACTACAACCTCTACAAGATATGGCTTATTTATTTTCTTTGCATGTGCTACAGCTACAGACCCAATTGTACTTGGTAGCCTAACAACAAGCATATCTGCCGACTCTACATTGCGTATAATTTCTTTTTTACTTTTAAAATAATTTTTTAACAAACTAGGTCTATTAAATGGCACTATTTCATTAACATACAAACCTATATTATTAAGATTAAGTAAACTTGAAGTATCGTCTGTTTTAAAAACACGCATTACAAATTCAACTTTATCACCAAGATAAAGATATCTATTATACATATCAGCATCTGTACCAGTTCCGTATTGTGTTCCTTCAGAGTCCTTCCAACGAGGACCGTCATGAATAAATAAAACTTTTTTCATAAAGTATAGCTTTACAAATTTTCCATAAATTCACCGAACTGAACTTCAGCATCAAAGTTCTCAATAGCAAATTTCTGGTAAACATAATTTTCAGGGTTTTTCTTAATTTCTATTATTTTTTCAACAGTACTATCTACATTATATGGATCTATCAAACAACCGTGCCTATCACTCGGTAAACACTCTACAAGAGAAGGAATATTTGATACTGCAATAGGTAAACCCGATATCATTGCTTCTATAAGTGCATTGGGTAGCCCCTCTGTAACTGATGGAAAAAAGAATAAATCAAAAGTTTTTAAGTATTCTGGAATATTATTTTTATATCCAAAAACGTTAACATTATCATTAATCCCTAACTTATTAATATAGGGTAATAATTGATCTGTATCATTACCTATAAGAACAAAATAAATATCTTTATCCTTGGCTATCAACTTAGCAGCAACATCTAATAGAAAAAATTGATTCTTTGCTTCTGTAAATCTCCCTGTATGTCCTATAACAAATCTATCTTCAGGCAACCCTAATCTTTTTCTTAGATCTTTTTTACTTTCATTTGTATCTAAAAAATCGTCAACATTAACACCATTTTTAATAACCTTAAATCGGGTATCCTTCGGGTATTCATTAGGAAAGAAAAATTCAAGTCCCGAAGAAGAATTTGCATATATAAACGTGCTATATTTATATACTAATCTATTCATAAGATTATTATAAGCTATTCGTAATGCTGATTTTTTAAAATGATCGCTACCTTGCTTATAAAAAGCAATTCGTTTTTTTATACCTGCAAGTTTACTTAAAAACATAGGTAGCCCAGCAAAGTTTGCATTAAAATCACATACGGTATCAAATTTCACTTTTTTGAAAAAGCGATAATACCAAAGCATATTTGAAAGATTAAAATACCCCAGAGGTTTAAAAACCAAATTTGCTCCTGTTGCTTTATATGCATCATACAACTCTGCCTTAGATTTATTCCTTACCAAAATAGTTGCATCTATTGCATTTGCATTGTCCTGATAGTTAAGAAAGCGGAGTAAATCAGTTTCTATTCCTCCTGATCTTACAGAAGGTATTAAAAAACATACTTTTAGTTTAGACATAGTTATATTATAGTTATATTATATTGAAATATAGTAATCGACAAGTTTATTAATCTTATCTGACATTAAAAAATCATTTGTTTTATGCTGTTTAGACTTTTGCCCCATTGTTACCCTCAGCCTATCGTCTTTTATCAGCAATTCAAGTTTAGTAGCAAGTTCATGAACATCTCCTACAGGAAAAAGCATTCCTGTTTCGTTATCAATAATAACTTCAGGTATCCCCCCTACATTTGACCCTATTGCTGGAACACCTGCAAACCCTGATTCAATAATAGAGTTAGATAAACTCTCTGATCTAGATGGTTGTACAAAAATATCCATAGCAGGTAATACCTCAGGAACATTATTAATAATACCAAAGTTCTTAACTAACTGATCTAAACCATATAATTCAATTTTAGATTCAATTTGAACCGTAACTTCGCTCCCCTCCATAAGCCCTATTAAACAGAGTATAAACTGTTTTTCTATTCCCTTCTTATTAAGCTCGTGTACAGCATCTATTAAAATATCTATACCTTTAGTTTTTGAAGCAAAGGCAATACAACATATATAAACTACATCAGACTTAAAACCAAGTTTAGATCGTGAAGCCTCTTTATCAAATGAGTTTATTTTCCCTCCATTATATAGTACTTCAAATTTATGCGCATGATTAGGATAAATTTCAGTATATTGTTTATTTACAGCATTAGACACTGAAAAAAAACGTGTTGTAAACATATTTATAAGAGCTCTATATACTCTAGTTGATTTTTTTAGCTGATTTTTATATTGTGCTTCTTTAATATCTTTATCTACAAGCATAAGTCGAACATTATTCCACCGGTGTTTACAGCCAAACAAATAACCATATAAACTTGGGAATAAAGGCTGAAAATGAGAGTGTATAATAATAGGCTTATGAGTTCTTACAATTCTATAAAAAGCCTTAAAAAAAGCTACAGTACTTAATGCATTAGCTATATAATATTTAATATTATTATCTTCAAGCTGCTTTAAAAACTCAACTGATTTTGGTTTTTGATTATAAACAACGACAATTTTAATCCCTTTTGGTGCTCCAGCTTTTGAAAGGTCTAATATATAACGCTCTAAACCTCCAAATTTTTTAGAGTCGTACCCCATTACATGTACAACTGTCCTTATTGGATTTTGTTTCTTATCCATCCTTTTTTGTGTTTATAATTTTGGCAAGCTGATCTGATGACATAAACTCTACATCAGGCCATAATTGCACTATTTTTTTCAATAAAGCATTAAGCATAATAAGGTTATCTGTACGATTTTGCTCATCAATATATCCTATGAAATTCAATCTGTGAGAAGATATAATTGCTGGTGTTTTATTTGCAAAGGCTACTTCTATTCTTTCTATACAATCATTAACAGTATCTATATTCTGTTTCAAAGTAGGTTCAAAAAAGGTGTTTCTCACTAGAAAAACTTGCTTATGCTGGTTTATTTTCCCTGTATAGTTATATCTTTTAGTATGTTTTTCACCATTAAGGCGTGGTTCTTTTTGTATTGGTAATCCTTGAAGCGACATTACTCCGTTTTCCTGAAGTATTTTTTCAATTTCACGATTCCAAAAATAACCTGTCCCTATAAAAGAAGTAGCCTTATAACCTATTATATCTTCAAATAATTTTAATCCAGACGGGATAGCTGAAAACATACTTTTCCTTTCATGCTCATTACTAGGGTAAAAAGCAGTATTGTATATCTTACTATTATCTAAAAATGCATCTTTAGAAAGATTGAAACATTCTAAATCGAATGCAAGTTGTAATTTTTTATTTTTTCCTTCCTTTAACTCATTTAACCAAAGTTGAGCATTAAGGTGCTCACGTCCGTGAAACTGTGGTATAAAAATTTTTTGATTAATTCCTTCTTTCCACAAATTAAAAGAATTAGTATGTTTTGGATATCTTTTTAAAGTCTCTGTAAAAGGTTCATAATGATATTCTTTAAAACCCGACTCTTTTATTTTTTTAAAGTCAGGGTTTGCTACATTTGTATTGGCGGTAATTACAGGCGGATTACCATTACTGTCTTTATATTTTAATAGCACCTCGAAAAGCGCTTCTAAATCCTGCTCGCTGGCAAGGCTATCATATCTTGAGTAAGGGTTTGTATTTACTTTAATATCATTCTTAAGTAAAGTTTCATAAGCTTCTTTAGAGGGCATAGAAATACCACCCCAGTCATCGCTTTCTATTACAATAATTTTTCGATCGGTTTTCCAACCTAGAATATTAACTATTTTTCGTCCTATAATAGACTTTACCCTTCCTATCATTATTTTTTATTAATTAATTGCCCTAGTTCCGTTGAAGTCATAAACTCCACATCAGGCCATTTTTTAACAATCGCTTTTAAAAGTTTTCGTAATTGATTTAAACCATTATCTCGGTTTGAAACCTCTAGTCCTCCAATATAATTTACCCTATGAGAACTTATAACCGCTGGTTTCTTCCATTTAAAAGCAATCTCAATTTGTGAAAGGCAAGAATTAATCTCATCTTTTAACAATTTTGAAGGTTCAAAAAAAACATTACGGGTTATATAGGTCTGATTGTGTTCATTTTTCTTTCCTATGTATCTAAAGTGCTTTTTTATTTTGCCCTCACCAAGTACTTCTTTTTGTATCTTGGGTGATGACATATATGTTATCCCCCCATCAGCGGCAACTTTTTCAAGTTGATTATTTATAGGCCCATTAGGTGGTACAAAAAATGTGGCTTTACGCCCGTGCAACTCTTCAAAAAGTCTTAATCCATCTTTAACAGCTTCTTTTTGACCTTCAAGATCACTAGCATACTCTAGATCAAAAGTTGCTTGAAAATCAATTCCTTTTTTTCTGTTATATCCCCACACCCCGTGGTCAAAAGCTAATAAAGCTTCTTTATCTCCTGCCTGTAACGCTCTTAACCAAGCGTATATATTTAAATGTTCACGACCATGAAACTCAGGTACAAAAATATTAGAATTATAACCCTCATTCCAAAGAGGCAATGTATTTTCTATATTATATTTTTCTAAAGTCTTGGTAAATGGCTCATAATAGTAATTATTAAAACCATTCTCTTTTATCTTATCAAAATCAGGGTTAGCCGAAAGACATATAGCTGTCATTTTTGTAGCATGTCCATTTTTATCCTTAACACTATTTAAGGTTTCATATAAAAACGATAAATCTTCTTTAGAGGCAAAAGTATCATACTTATTATACCTTACTCCTACGCCCTCACCCATTGTAACACCCGCGCTAACCAAGTCTTGATAGGCTTTTGAAGATGACATCCTGATACTACCCCAATCATCACTTTCTATAACAACAATTTTTCTATTACTACGCCAACCCGGTAAACTTGATAGATTCTTTACTAATTTTGCTAACATATCGTTTTATTTAATTAAAGGAATTCGCCTATAGTTCCACGTATAGATTCATTAAGGTTTTCGTCTATCCAGCCTACAAAAGGCAGTCCTACAATAAATATACTTGTTCGTACAAGAAAATCTGCTATGAAATAAACTATTTTAGGAACAAAAACTAAAATACATACCCACTTAAAAAAATTTATTGTTTCATATTTCCTAACTATCCCTTTATCAAAAGCTCCTCTAATAGCCATTAAAGTAACCGTAGCTAAAATATAAATCACAGCATTTGCCATTGTTCTACTGTAAAAAGCATAAGAAAAAGAACCAAAATTCGCCAATGATGCAGTAAGAAGTCCTGTAGCAAAAAGAGCTAGTTCAATGGGTTTCATTTTTCTATAAAAACCTGCTAAGATTATAAAAAACGTAAAAGCCTGTCCGCCATAATATACTGAATCTGTCTTCCCATATCTAGCATACCAAACTGATTGTGTTTTTTCTCGTAGCACCATTATTGGGTCAATAGATTCTCCGTATTGATTTTCTCTATAATATGAAGACATTTTCTCTTTTGCTAATGAGTTATCTTTTGCAATATCTATAGCCCCTCCTCCATTTATACTGCCCAAAAAAGAAAGAAAATATATTCCTATTATCACTAAAAACGAGACTCTCTTGTAGTAAATTGCTATAAAAGCAGGCAATGAAATTATAAAATAAGCAAAGTGAATTAGCGGAGTGCATAACATTAATAACAAATACTTTTTGTTCTTTGTTTGATGATATCCTAAAACTCCATTAAACAACACCCACATACCTGTCCATGTTCTAACTGTTTGAAAACTAGTAACACTTCTATGAATTATAAATAATAGAATTATAAATAGTAACCCAATTGTTAAATGTTTATGCTTCTCCCAAACAAGTATTTTTGACATTGCCATTACGTAGAAATAACCATATATACCAGCTACTATAGGAAAAAAAAGAAACTTCGCTTGCATAATACTACTTGTGAAAAAGGCAAGAGTATGAACATAGACATCATTAGGAGAATCAGGTAAAGGGTCTAACAGTATAATTTGTTTCAGTCTTATAAAAAAATCAGATAATGACATCTGAGCATAACCATCCAAAAGTCGCACATATGCCGCAGCATCAGATCCTTCACCATATTGAAGCAAAGAACCATACATTATAAAAAATAAAATAATGATTAACTTTCTGTTCTTCCATGATAAGTATTTTATACCACAAAACAGTCCCAGTAATGGAGAAATAAAAAGCAATAAAATTGATAGTCCTTTAGTTTGATTTTCCTTCATTATAGGATGGGGTCTTTCTTTATTTACCTAATAAATACTTAACTATGTAATTTAAATTATTAATAATAAGCGATGTCCTATTTATCTTTTTATTAGCTGCATAGGAATACGCACAATCATACTTAGGTAATATTCCCTCGGTACCAAAGTAATCATTAAACAGTGCAATAGTCTCTTCCTGAGATTTTATATATTTATGCTTGTCTTTAATAAGTCTCTCTATATTAGAAAAATTTTCGTTTAACGATTTATCATTAGCTACATTACGTTCTGAGAAATTATTTTTAAAGAAATCCTGAAAATTGTCTGTATTTATTAAAATAGGATAATCCGTATTAGATGCTGGAGCTAATGATGGTATCCCTAAAGAAGTAGCCTCCATAAAACTTCTACCAGTACCTACCACAAAATCTGCTAAATATAAAAAATCAGATCCTTTTATTGCTCTTTCATCTGTTATAAATTTCACAGGTAGTTTTCTATCTTCAGCTTCTTTTTTAAGTTTGGTATATCTTTCTTTATTCTGTATTCTACCTATTACAACAAGTTCTACAGGGTAATTTTTCATAAGTTCTTCAATCAAATTGAAGGCAGATAGCAATGTATGCTCATAAGCACCTCCAAGACGGCTTATTCTTACAAAAGTAATTTTATTTGTATCTTTAGTTTCTTGCCTTAATTTTTCATCAAGTAGCTCAAGCTTTCTTACTCTATTAGGTATTAAAAAAATATCATCATTATTATAGTTCGTATTATTAAGGAACCAATCTTGATTTTCTGTACTAAAAACCACAATAGCATCTGCATGCTGATAATTAGATTTTAAAGGATTTTTTCCTCCACACTTGTTTAATACTATAGGATATTTTTTTAGACTCGGAAGTAAAAGTGCTCTATTTAATGAATTAGTATCAAAACAGTGTACTACACCTGGAACAAAGGTTTTTTTTATTTCTTTAATTTCTGCATTAAGACCTGAAAGTCCCTTTAATCCTTTATTAATTCTTATATGTTTTACAAAAAGAGGGTTACTTGCAACAACAGGACTGGTAGAAGAACCCAAAGTAAGAATCTTAACATTATGCTGTTTTGCCATTTCACGGCTAACTTGGTTTAATGAATTATAATGACCTCCAGCGCCGTTTCCTCCATCATTTGATATTAAGAAAAGTATATTCATAATTAAATAATTCGTTGTTCTATTTCAAGGTCTACACCAAATCTTTCTTTAACCATTGCCTGAACGTGTTTTATAACATTAATAATATCCATACCAGTAGCATTATCAACATTTACAATAAATCCACCATGTTTTTTAGACACCTCTGCACCACCTATTCTAAAACCTTTTAGTTTCAATTCATCAATCATAGGCCCAACATAGTGCCCTGGAGGTCTTTTAAAAACACTACCTGCATTCGGATGCTCTTTGGGCTGTTTTGCCCATCGGGCTTCCTTAACTGTTTCCATTTTATCCTTAATTTCATCTGCATTTTTGGGATGGAGCTGTAGCCATACTTTTAATACGACTTTATTGGTTTCTCTCTGAAAAAGGCTGTTCCTGTATTCATAACCAATATCTTCTTTATTAATCTCCTTTACCTTCATATCGGTAAGATCGAGATATCTTACTTTTACCAAAATATCTTTGATTTCCTCTCCACTTGCACCAGCATTCATAACAACTGCACCTCCTAGTGAACTGGGTATATCATAAAATATCTCTACGCCTGATAATGAATTTGTAAGAGCAAACTCAGTAAGTACTATAGTACTTACTCCTGCTTCGCAAACCACTACATTATCTGGTTCAAGAGTTATAGATGAATAGTTTTCACCAAGCATTATAAAATCTTCCTCGTAGTGATCTTTAGAAAATATTATGTTATAGCCACCACCTATGATTACCTTGTTATCAAGACCTGAATTTTTAAATATCTCTATAAAATCTGCTTCATTGGCAGGAAAAAAAGCCCTGTTGCATGCTGCCTTTATTTTATAGCTGTTATAATTGGTTAGGTCGAAATTGTTCTCTATTTTCACTTTATGTAGTATTTAAATTTTAGTAGTCTTGATTTTGGATACAAAATCAGATTTTACCTTTTCAAAAAATAAGATATCATCTTTCAATTCAAGTTCTAAAAGTTTGCGGGTATCTTCATTCAATTTTGGTGGTCTTGACTCTTTCCTGAATAAATTCAGGATTCTCCTTCCTATTCTTATCATACCCATATTTTGCATAAATACTGAAAGTACCACCACTACGTGACTCGTAGGTATTTTCGCAGGATTTCTTGGCAACTCAGTAAAGTTAAGTTTTTTTAAGTCATCAACTTTATTTGCTCCTAAAAATTCAAGAACAATATTTGTAGTTGCAAGAGGCTCTTTAACAAGAGATTCAAAATCCATGAAAAGCAAATTTTCTGCAGGAACTAGTTTTATTATCTCTTTAAACTGACTATTATACCTACTACGCTCTATGTAAGAGTAGTGCTTAAAGT
Source organism: Flavobacterium arcticum (assembly GCF_003344925.1). Classification (NCBI taxonomy): domain Bacteria; kingdom Pseudomonadati; phylum Bacteroidota; class Flavobacteriia; order Flavobacteriales; family Flavobacteriaceae; genus Flavobacterium; species Flavobacterium arcticum. Next base: position 555,777 of record NZ_CP031188.1, read on the forward strand.
TATGATAGGATTTGGTAATTAAAGTAGGCTCAATTTTTATGGCATACTCAAATTTTCTGTATTCCCTTCCCATACCATACTGATGCCAATACAGTGAATATGCACGATCAATTGGGTGTCGCAATACAAAAATCAGCTTTGTATCAGGGTTATGATCTAGAATTCTTTGTATACTCCCAGGGTTGAAGTTGCAATCTGCCGAAGTTTGCCCTATAATTGTATCTTCTTCTTTATCCTTAAGTACCTTTTCAAACAAGCTCAGGTACCATTCCTTACCTCGTTTGTAAATCCTGTCGTCATCAAAATAGGCATAATCCATATCCCTATCGATGATCAATATTTGAGGATGATTTTCAAGCAGATTATGCAAAAAAGTTGTGCCGCTTTTCATAGCGCCGGCTAAAATAAAATTTGGAACCATATTATCTATCTATTTTATTTGTGCAGGAATACCTACTGCTGTTGAGTTATCGGGAACATTTTTTAAAACTAATGAAAATGCTCCTATTCTAGAATTTTCGCCCACTATGACACTTCCTAATATTTGAGCCGCACTAAAAATCTTTACATTAGATTTAATGTGAGGGTAAGCCTTAGTTTCGGCTCCTTTGCTACCCAAAGTAACATTTTGCCATATCATTACATTATCTTCAATTACTGAACCAACGCCAATAACAATACCTATGGGGTGCGGAAAGCTAACGTTTTTTCCTATTACTGCCTGATAAGAAATATCACAACCATACCTTACAAGTTGTCTTCTTTTTAAATGCAACAGTATGATATTAACAATAACATTTCTTCGCTTGGCTAAATAATAGCCAAGCCTGTAATTCATGGTAAGCCTGAAAGACACATTAAACAGAAACGTTAATGCCTTACGGTGGATGCCTCTTGCACCACAGTGGTGTAAATCGTTGTTAATCTGCTTTAATAGCCCCAAAATGCTGTTATTTTAAGTTTTTCAATTTTTCCTCAAGGTTTTCGTAACCTCTGTATATTTGCCAGTCGTCTTCAATAATAACTTCTTCATCTGTAGTCATCCCTGCAAGTAATAGTGCAATACCCGCACGCAAATCGAGAGCCTTAACAGTACCTCCGTGTAGCGGATTACCGCCGTTGATTACTAACATATCGCCAACCACTTTAGAGTCAACACCAAGTTTTGCCAATTCTTCGGCATAAGCATACCTACCGGGGAAACGTAAATCGACAATTTTTGTTTCTCCTTTAGACATTGCTCCATATACTGCAAATAGAGGCTGCATATCTGAATTGATACCTGGGTAAGGACCTGTGCTTATCTCTACAGGGTAAGCTGTCCCACCTTTAACAATAAGACTGGTTTCGCCACGATAAAATTTCATACCGCTTTCTCTTAAATATACCAATGGTACTTCAAGATGTTCGTATGGGAAATTTTCTATTTCTACCTCACCATTAGTAATAACCGAGCCTATGGCCCAAGTTAAAGCCTCCATATTATCCGGAATAACAGCATGTGTTGTACCTGATAAACAATCTACACCTTCTATTTCTATAGAACGTTGTCCAAACACCTTAATCTTGGCGCCCATTTTATTTAGCATTGCTATCAAGTCCATAATTTCAGGACGGATATGCGGGTTGTATAAAACAGTTTTACCTTTTGCCAGAGAAGATGCTATAATAGTATTCTCTGTTGCTCCAGTAGAGCGCATAGGTAAATGTATTTCGTTAGCAATAAGTCTTCCTCCTTTTGCTTTTGCACAAAGGTAATCACCTTCTTCCCATACTTCTGCTCCAAGTTTTTCAAGTAGCATAACGTGTAAATCATATTTTCTTTCTCCTAGTTTACACCCTCCTGGCAATGGTACTTTTCCTTCACCATAACGAGCTGTAAGAGCACCTAATATTAAAAGTGTATTTCGTATAGAACGCTCATCCCAAATAAGCTGTGTTTTTATATTTTCTTTACCCTTACTTATAGATACAGTGTCGCCAGCAGAAACTACTACCTTACCTAATGCTTCAAGCATTTTTAAATGAACCTGTACATCAAGAAGCCCATTTGGAAAATTTGTTAAATACAGTGTATCCTCTGATAAAAGAGAGGCTGCAAGTAAACGAAGTGAACTGTTTTTTGCGCCGCTAACCTTAACAAGGCCGTTTAATTTGGTTCTAGATATAGATAATGCCATAATTTCTTATCGTTTAAATTTTGATATTTTTTGGGTTACTGTTTTAAAAGTATCTTGAATAACATAATAGCTTTCATGCTTTAATAATCTAAGGAAAATTATATTACATATAAAGAATAAAGGAGCATAGACCCAAGAACTTATATACTCTCCGAATAAATGAAAAATCACAATAAATACAAGAAATAAAATATTAGGTATAAAGAAATCTTTCATCTGTTTACCAAAACTCAAATGAAGTTTCTTGTGAACTACATATGAATATACAAAAAACACTGTTGTTGAAGCCCCCACAACTGCCATTGAAAACTCTACTACTCCAAACCAAAGTCCGAATACTATTGGTGTAAGTTTCAAAAAACGTTGTATTAAACCTATATTAAACTTCAATTTAGAATACCCTTTCGCCAAAACAGCCTGTGCCATCATACCAATATGGGGGCTGGTAAGTGTCGCAAAAAGCAGTATTTGAAAAAATATTATACTGGGACGCCATTTTGCTCCTAAAAGTCCAATTATTATTTCTTCTGATAAAAAATAAATAGGACCTACTAATAACACTATTACACCCGTTACAATATTAAAAGCTCTATGATAGGCTTTTGCAAAGCTTTGCTGATTGTCCTGTAAGGCACTCAAAGCCGGAAACATTACCTTTCGCAAACTATTTGTAGTATAAGTATCTATTTGTCCCTTTAATGATTCTGCACGCGAATAAAAACCAAGCGTAGCAGTAGAGAATACTTTACCAATAAATATAGTATCTATTTTATTAAAAATTTGTCGGAGTGCCTGATCGAAAAAAACATAACTAGAATAACCTAATAAGGAACGTACCTCTGATCTAGAAAACTCCCATTTTGGTCGCCATCCTGTAGAAGACCATAATAGTATAGTAGATGCCAAAACAGTAAATATTTGTAGCAATACAAGACTATAAACCCCCATGCCTAATAAAGCACCAGTAACACCTGCAATACCACCTACAACAGTTGCTACAATATTTCTTATGGACAAACTTTTAAAATCCATCCTTTTAGTAAGAATGGTAGATTGTACACGACCAAATGCAGCAATAGGCGGTATGAGTGCCAAGTATACTAAAACAGTACCTACTTTGGGTTCTTCATAAAAATCGGCAACATAAGGGGCTATCAATATTATTAATAATGAAAGTATAATACTAATCACTAGATTGACATAAAAGATAGATGAGTAAGCAATGTCTTTTACTTCTTTCCTTTGTATAAGCCCACTAGTAAAACCAATATCTACAAAAACTTCAGTAATACTAACAAAAACAAGTGCCATTCCTACAACTCCAAACTCTTCAGGAGAGAGAAGCCTAGCTAATATGATAGATATAAAAACAGACGCAAATTGCCTGAAAAAACTTCCGGCTAAATCCCAAAAAAGTCCTTTTTTCGTCTTATTTCCAACTTCCTTGCTCATAATTATCCGACAATCATGCCGGCAGCTACTGTTTCATTAGTTCCCTCTTCTATAAGGATAACGCTACCAGTAGTACGATTATCGCGATACGGGTCTAGCATAATGTTTTGCGCAGATCGTATTTTTATTCTTGCAATATCGTTCATAGCAAGATTCTTATCTTCTGTATTTCTTTCGTAGGTATTAATATCTATTTTATAAACTACCTCTTTTATTATAGCGCGTTGCTCGTTAGATGTATGCACTAATATATACTTAGCGCCTGGTCTTACAGTATTATTATGCAACCAACACATCATAACATCAAACTCTTGCATCATTTCGGGCTGATTGTTTTTCTTTACAATCATGTTTCCTCTACTCGCATCAATATCATTTTCTAGCGTCATAGCTACAGACATAGGAGCATAAGCCTCTTCTATCTCTTTATCTCCTGCATTTATAGATTTGATTTTAGAAGTAAACCCTGATGGAAGTACAACAACTTCATCACCCACGCGATAAATTCCGCTACTAATTCTACCAGCATATCCTCTATAGTCTATAAATCCTTCACGCTGTGGTCTAATTACTGTTTGTATTGCAAAACGAGCATCAATTTTATTAATATCACTACTTATATGCAAGGTTTCTAGCACATGAAGTAAAGGAGAACCTTGATACCAGTCCATAGATTCTGAGCGGTTTACCACATTATCACCATTTAAAGCGCTAATAGGTATAAAGCGAACATCTTTTACAGCTAGCTTAGAAGAAAACTCTTCAAAGTGAGTTACAATATCATTGTATGTTGTTTCAGAATATTCAACTAGATCCATTTTATTCACACATACTATAATGTGCGGAATTTGTAATAAAGATGCTATAAAAGCATGTCTTTTTGTTTGCTCTATTACTCCATGTCTAGCATCAATTAATATAATTGCAGCATTAGCTGTAGATGCACCAGTAACCATATTTCGTGTATATTGAATATGCCCTGGAGTATCTGCAATAATAAATTTTCTTTTTGGAGTAGTAAAATAACGATAAGCTACATCAATGGTAATACCTTGCTCACGCTCATCTCTAAGTCCATCAGTAAAAAGAGCCAAATCTACAGTCCCTAGTCCTTTTCGTTTACTAGTTTCTTCAATAGCTTCTAGCTGGTCTTCAAATATAGATTTGGAATCATATAGTAATCGACCTATAAGGGTACTTTTACCATCGTCAACACTTCCTGCGGTAGTAAATCGTAATAATTGATTGTTATTGATTTGCATTCGTCTATTCGTTTAATTCATTAGTCATTATAAATTTGCTGCTAAGTCGAGTATTTAAGAAAAATAACTTTCTTAAAAATACCCTTCTCTTTTTCTGTCTTCCATCGCAGACTCCGAACGCTTATCATCCGAACGGTTACCTCTCTCAGTATGGCGCATAGTAGATACTTCATCTACAATTTTGCCTAGTGTATCTGCTTCAGATTCTATACCTCCTGTTATGGTGATATCTCCTAAAGTTCTAAAACGAATTTTTTTAGTAATTACCTCTTCATTCGGCTCTATCTTTAAAAATTCAGAATTTGGTATCCATGAGTTATTACGCCACACTACTTCGCGCTCATGAGCAAAATATAATGACGGTATTGATATGTTTTCTCTTTTTATATAATTCCAAACATCCATTTCAGTCCAATTACTTATTGGGAATGCTCTAAAATGTTCGCCCTGAAAATGTTTACCGTTTAACAAGTTCCATAATTCAGGTCTTTGGTTTTTAGGATCCCATTGTCCAAACTCATCTCTATGAGAAAAGAAACGCTCTTTAGCTCTAGCCTTTTCTTCATCACGACGACCTCCACCAATGGCACAATCAACTTTATTATTTTCTATTGCATCTAGCAAAGTTGTAATTTGTAATGTATTACGAGTTGCATTTTTACCCCTTTCCTCAGCTACCCTACCAGTATCTATGGCTTCCTGTACAGAACCTACTAAAAGCTGTACACCCATATTTTTTACCAAATCATCACGAAACTTAATTGTTTCGGGAAAATTATGACCTGTATCTACATGCAGTAATGCAAAAGGAATTTTTGCAGGATAAAAGGCTTTTTGAGCCAAATGTGTAACCACAATCGAATCTTTACCTCCGGAGAATAGTATTACCGGGTTTTGAAATTGTGCCCATACTTCTCTTAGAATAAAGATAGCTTCAGACTCTAATTCATCTAAATAATTTAGATAATATTTACTCATAACTTTAAAGTTCTAATTTATGCTTTACAAATGTAACTACTTTTTCTATAGCCGCTTCTATATTCTCCTTTTCTGTTTCTATTAAAACATCAGGAGTTGTTGGCTTTTCATAGGGAGCATTAATACCAGTAAAGTTTTTAATTTCACCAGCTCTTGCTTTCTTATATAACCCTTTAACATCTCTATTTTCACATTCTTTGAGGCTTGTATGTACAAAAACTTCTACAAAATTATCAGCCCCAATAATGTCTTTTACCAATTCTCTATCTTTTTCTAATGGCGATACAAAAGCCGCAATAGTAACCATACCCGCATCTACAAAAAGTTTCGCAATTTCTGCAATTCTCCTTAGGTTTTCATTACGATCTTCTTCATTAAAGCCTAACCCCTTGTTAATACCCATACGAATATTATCGCCATCAAGGGTATATGTTTGTATACCATTGTCAAACAAATACTCTTCTACTTTATTTGCAATAGTTGATTTTCCTGAACCTGATAGTCCAGTAAACCAAATTACAAAAGAGTTGTGCTTATTTTTTTGATTGCGTTTTGATTTGCAAACAAAATAATCGTGCTCTATGATATTATTATTACTCATTTTTTTTCACGTTGAGATAATCCAAAATTTGTCCTGTACCAAATGCGTTCGTGTACGTAATATAAAACCATTTTTGTAACCACTTCGGCAAGACCAATTTTCATACCTATTAGTGGGTTACCTGATATAAACCATGCCAATAACATAGTATCAATCGTTCCGAAAAAACGCCAAGTTACTGCTTTGGCTATATGTCTTTTTCTACTTTCTAATATTTTACCTCCTTTAGAGAGGTTTACTTTAAACCACACACGCTCATGTATGTAGTATAATATCATTTTTGTAACTACTTCTGCAAAACCTACCTGTAAACCTATCATAGGGTCTCCAGAGATAAGCCATGCCAATATCATAGTGTCAATTGTTCCTACTACACGCCAAGTTATAGTCTTAGCTATATGTCGTTTGTACGAGCCGTCTCTCATAAAGAAACCAAGAAATAAGGGTTTAATAAGTTTTCTTTATTATATACCATTTCTTTTTTAGTAGTATTATCTATAACAGATAAACCTACTGCTTTACAAATTGCCTGACCTGCTGCTGTATCCCACTCCATGGTTGGTGCAAAACGAGGATATACATCTGCTTTACCCTCTGCAACAAGACAAAACTTTAAAGAACTTCCTTTAGATACTATTTCTATTTCTTTAGTTGTATTTTCTTTAAGACTATCAACAAAATCTTGAGTATCTTGACTCATATGCGATCGGCTACCTACAACTCTTAGTTTATTATCATCTGCAGTAGGTTTAATCTCTTCGGCATACTCTATAATACTATCTATAGTATCATCTACATTCTTAAGCACTGCTCTATATGATTTCCCTGTGGCAATGTCTCCATAGTATAATGTTTTTACAGCTGGCACATATATAACACCAAACTGAGGTATACCGTTGGTAACTAATGCAATATTTACAGTAAACTCTCCGTTTTTCTTTATAAACTCCTTAGTTCCATCAAGAGGATCTACTATCCAGCAAGAAGTCCAGTCTTTACGCTCATTAAAAGGTAATTGTTTATTTTCTTCACTAATTATAGGAGTATTAGTAGAAGACAAATAATTCATTATAATAGCATTAGCAGCACTATCTGCTTCTGTAAGTGGTGAAGCATCTTCCTTATAAGCAACTTCAAAATCTTTTTCATAGATTTTCATTATTGCTTCTCCTGCTTCAATACTTGCTTGTATTGCTGTATTGTATATCTGCTTCATTAAGTGCTACTATTTATATGTTATTTAATTTTATGAACGAATTTTAAAACTACTAAACACAGCTAATCAAAAAAACTAAGCTGCAAATATAAAGGATATAAAGCAATACTTTGACACCTTTTTACTAAAACAACTTTAACAAAATATTAACAATAGCTGTTCTATAGTATTTTTTAGATATTATAATAACTTCTATACCAATTTACAAACTCTTTAACCCCTACCTCTATACTTGTAGAAGGCTTATAACCGAAGGTTTTTTCAAGTTCACTAGTATCTGCCCATGTTTTCTCAACATCGCCAGGCTGCATTGGTAAATAATTTTTAGCTACTATTTTACCTGTTGCTTTTTCTATTTCAGAGATAAAATCCATCAGTTTAACTGGCTGACTATTACCTATATTATACAACTCATACAACAACGAATCTTCATTATTTTCTTGAAGTAGTGTTGCAACCACCCCTTCAACAATATCATCAATGTAAGTAAAATCACGCGATAAATTACCTTCGTTAAATACTTTTATAGGCTTATCATTAAAAACAGCATCAGTAAATAAGAACATAGCCATATCGGGTCTACCCCACGGACCATATACTGTAAAGAAACGAAGCCCTATAGTTTTTATACCAAATAAATGGCTATAAGTATGCGCCATAAGCTCATTACTCTTTTTAGTAGCCGCATAAAGACTTATAGGATTATCTACATTATCATCTGTAGAAAAAGGAATCTTATCATTTAAACCATAAACACTAGAACTACTTGCATATACAAGCTTCTTTACATTATAATTACGACAAGCCTCTAGAATATTTATAAAACCTACAACATTACTTTCTATATATGCATGCGGATTCTCGATACTGTAACGCACACCTGCTTGAGCAGCTAAATTACAGATGCTGTCAAACTGTTCTGTTTCAAATAATTTGTTTATTGCCTCTCTATCTTCTAGATTTAGCTTTATAAACTTAAATTCATTATTATGAGTAGTACTTGAAATCAGTACGTTATAATCTACTTGTTCTACACCTAATTGTTTTAATCGAGCTAGTTTTAGGTTAACATCGTAGTAATCATTAATATTATCTAACCCTACTACAGTATGACCTAATGACAATAGTTTTTCAGAAAGATGATACCCTATAAAACCCGCTGCACCGGTTACTAATATTTTCATAATTGTATATTAATCGTATTAAAACTACTATGTTATTCCTACTCTAAATTTACAGAGTATCTTTTATCTATTTACCTATAGAACTAAAAACAAAACCTTTACTTCTCATTTTTTCAACATCAAGAACATTTCTTCCGTCAAAAACAAAAGCAGGTTTTTTCATGTTATTATATATTCTATCCCAATCATAATCTTTAAACTCATCCCACTCTGTCAATATTGCTATAGCATGAGCATCTTTACAAGCTTCATATGGGTCTTGAAAAATAGTTACACCTTCTTTATTTTCTTCTGGTTTTCTTGTTGCTAAATAATCAAGATCTTTAAATATAGTTTTATCTTCTACTTTTGGGTCATATACGGCAATATTAGCTTGCTCGAATAGCAAATCATCAGCAACATATATCGCAGCCGACTCTCTAGTATCATTAGTATCTTTTTTAAATGCCCAACCAAGAAAAGCTATCTTTTTACCAGAAACAGTATTATAAAGTGTTTTTACAATATTTGCTGCAAAACGTCTTTTCTGGTGATCATTCATTATAATTACCTGTTCCCAATAATCAGCAACTTCATTAAGACCATACGATTTTGCAATATAAACCAAGTTAAGAATATCTTTTTGAAAGCAAGAACCTCCAAAACCTACTGAAGATTTCAGGAACTTAGGTCCTATACGACTATCCATACCTATAGCTCGCGCCACTTCATTTACATCTGCTCCTGTTTTCTCACAAAGTTCAGACATTGCGTTTATAGAGGATACTCGCTGTGCTAAGAATGCATTAGCAGTAAGTTTAGAAAGCTCTGACGACCATACATTAGTAGTAAGTATTCTCTCTTTAGGTATCCAGTTAGCATATACATCTACAAGTGCATCTATAGCCTCTTGTCCTTTCGCATCAGTACCACCACCTATTAAAACTCTATCTGGACTTAATAAGTCATCAATAGCCGTTCCCTCTGCTAAAAACTCAGGGTTAGAGAGTATTTGAAATTCTACACCATTACCTGTATTATCTAATATATTTTTAATTGCTTCGGCAGTCCTTACGGGTAGCGTAGATTTTTCGACTACAATCTTATTATCTTTTGCTACAGAGGCAATTTGTCTAGCACAAAGCTCTATATATTTTAAATCGGCAGCCATACCCTTACCTAAACCATAGGTTTTTGTAGGAGTATTAACTGATATAAATATCATTTCTGCTTCATCTATAGCTTTTTCTACATCAGTAGAAAAAAACAAATTTTTACCTCTTGCCGAAAGAACGATCTCATCAAGCCCTGGCTCATACACAGGCAAATTATCTGTGTTTTCATCATTCCAATCGGCTATACGCTGTGCATTAAGATCTACAATAGTAACTTTAATATCTGGACATTTATGAGCTATAACAGCCATTGTAGGTCCACCTACATATCCTGCCCCTATACAACAAATATTTTTTATCTTCATTTTATTTCCTTGTTCAAATGAGTATATGTATTATAACCTGCCGTCTGCTACAGCACCTAAAACACCTTTAACATCATACACTACACTATTTTCTTTTTTAACGGCATTAAAATCCATCGTAGTAAATTCTTTGTGCGATACCCCAAGTACTATTGCATCAAACTTATCACTTGGAATTTCACTTACCGTTGTTAATCCATATTCATGTTCAACTTCAGAGCTACTCGCCCAAGGATCGAATATAGTAACCGTAATACCGTATTCTTTTAGTGCTTTAATAACATCTACAATTTTAGTGTTACGCACATCAGGACAATTCTCTTTAAAAGTTATCCCTAACATTAGTAAGCTAGAGCCATTTACTATAACTCCTTTTTTTATCATGAGCTTTACAACCTGAGATGCAACATAGTCGCCCATACTATCATTCAGCCTTCTGCCTGCAAGAATTATCTCTGGGTGATAGCCAACTTCTTGTGCCTTTTGGGCAAGGTAATATGGATCTACACCTATACAGTGACCTCCTACTAATCCTGGTTTAAAAGGAAGGAAATTCCATTTTGTTCCCGCAGCTTCAAGTACCGCATGGGTATCAATACCCATACAGTTAAAAATTTTGGCTAACTCGTTTACAAAAGCAATATTAATATCTCGTTGAGAGTTCTCTATCACTTTGGCAGCTTCGGCAACCCTAATGGTAGGTGCAAGGTGTGTACCCGCAGTAATTACCGATTTATATAAATCATTTACCTTCTCTCCTACTTCTGGAGTAGAGCCAGCGGTAACTTTTAGTATTTTTTCTACTGTATGCTCTTTATCTCCTGGGTTTATTCTTTCAGGAGAGTATCCTGCAAAGAAATCCTCATTAAACTTAAGACCGCTAACGCGCTCTAATACAGGAATACACTCTTCCTCAGTAACACCAGGATATACCGTAGATTCATAAATAACAATATCTCCTTTTTTAAGAACCTTACCTACTGTTTCGCTAGACTTGTATAAAGGAGTAAGATCAGGTCGGTTATTCTTATCAACTGGAGTAGGAACAGTAACTACATAGTAATCACAATTTTTAATATCATCTAAATTGGTGCTACAATAAAGCCCTACCTCTTGCGCAGGAGTATCAACTAACACTGATTTTAAAAGATCATTTTCTACTTCAAGTGTACTATCTACACCCGAGTTTAATTCATCAACTCTAGGCTGATTAATATCAAATCCTACTACAGGGTATTTTGTTGCGAATAATCTTGCCAATGGCAACCCTACATATCCTAATCCTATTACTGCTATTTTCATTAAATATCTACAATTAAACGATTACTTATAAATTATTTTAGATTTGCCCAATACCATTCAACAGCCTGTTCAAGACCTTGCTTAATAGAGTATTGAGGATTATAACCAAGCAGTTGCTTAGCTTTATCTATACTGGCAAGCGAGTGAGGTATATCTCCTGCACGATTAGGTCCATGTATTACATTTACATTACCAATTTCAGAATCATATTTTGACAAAAACTCTTTTAAATATCCAATAAGATCATTTAAAGTAGTCCTGTCTCCATAAGCGGTATTATATACCGTATTTATAGCTTCAGGATTATTTGTAGTCATTGCTAACTCATTCATATGAATAACGTTATCAATATAAGTAAAATCCCTAGAGTAATTCCCATCTCCGTTTATCACAGGACTTTCATGATCCATGAACTGCATTACAAACTTAGGTATCACAGCCGCATAAGCCCCATTAGGGTCTTGTCTTCTTCCAAAAACATTAAAGTATCTAAGTCCGATAGTTTCTATACCATATGTTTTACTAAAAACATCAGCATAAAGTTCATTAACATATTTAGTAACAGCATAAGGAGAAAGTGGTTTTCCTATCACATCTTCAACTTTCGGTAAAGATTCAGAATCACCATAAGTAGAAGAACTTGCTGCATATACAAATCGCTTTACGCCTGCATCTCTAGCGGCCAAAAGCATATTCATAAAACCACCTACATTAACATCATTACTTGTAGCAGGATCTTTTATAGAACGTGGCACAGAACCTAATGCTGCTTGGTGAAGTACATAATCGGCTCCTACAACAGCTTTTTGACAATCTGCTAAATTGCGTATATCGCCTTCAATAAGTGTAAAATCAGGATTGGATAAATGTTTTTCTATATTTTTCCTGTATCCAGTAGCAAAATTATCTAAACAAACTACTTTATATTTCTTACTTATAAAATAGTCACATAAGTTAGAACCTATGAATCCTGCTCCTCCAGTTATAAGGATTTTCTTATCAACCATATTACCCATTATTAATGTTAAATTTTACATTTATCAAAAATTCAAGCTACAAATATATGTACTTATATTTTAACATAATATTATTTATATAAATACTATATCATTTTTTTAACGATTACAGATAACATTTAAATGACATCTATTTAACAAGAAAATATATTCATTTATATAAAATATATCAATTATTCTTAAAAGAGTTTTCAAAAGGAACTCTTTGTATAATACTCCTACCTAAAGTTACCTCATCAGCAAATTCAAGCTCATCGCCCACAGCAATGCCTCTTGCTATAGCAGAGGTTACAACATTGCAATCTTTTATTTGTTTATAGATATAAAAATTGGTAGTATCACCCTCCATAGTAGAGCTAAGTGCAAAGATAAGTTCTTTAACATCTCCCGCTTTTACCTTTGCCACTAAAGAACTGATTGTGAGCTGACTTGGACCAACACCATCTATAGGCGATATTTTACCACCCAACACATGATATTGCCCTTTAAAAAGCCCTGTATTCTCTATTGCCATTACATCTCTCACATCTTCAACTACGCAAATAATAGTTTTATCGCGCAACGGGTTAGCACACAATTCACAAACATCATTATCTGATATATTGTGGCATTGATTACAAAACTTAATTTCTTCCCTCATTTTTTTCAGGGCTTCTGCTAAGTGTTGCGATTGTTCGGGGGGTTGTTTTAACAAGTGCAAAGCAAGCCGTAATGCGGTGCGCTTGCCTATGCCAGGTAATTGCGATATTTCGGCTACCGCTTTTTCCAGTAATTTAGAAGACATTTCCATAGTTCCACAAAGATAATAAAGTGAAGACACTAACCCGATTATATGCATTCAAAATAACACAACTATAGTTTTTTGCGAAAATTTTTAGTTGCTTTGTGTTTAATCTAAATACTATGAAACCAGAAACTATACTCGCTATTATTATTGCTTATTTTGGATTACTCATTGTAATATCAAGACTAGTTAGTGGTAAAGACGGAGGGAATGATGCTTTTTTTAAAGCCAACAAAAACTCCAAGTGGTATTTAGTAGCTTTTGGTATGATAGGCACAGCGTTATCTGGTGTTACTTTTATATCGGTACCTGGCGAGGTGGGCTCTCCCAATGGTGAGCAGTTTAAATACTTTCAGTTTGTATTGGGTAATGCTATAGGTTTTATAATTATAGCTAAAGTACTCTTACCACTATACTACAAACTTAACCTTACTTCGATATATAGCTATATCGAAGAGCGACTTGGTTTTTACAGCTACAAAACGGCAGCTATGATATTCCTGATAAGTCGTACCATAGGGTCGGCTTTTAGACTATACCTTGTCGTTATAGTACTGCAACGCTATGTATTTGATGCTTTTAAAATCCCGTTTTGGGCAACAGTACTTATATCACTATTACTTATTTTTGCTTACACCTACAAAGGAGGGTTGAAAACTATTATTATTACCGATACATTGCAAACATTCTTTCTTGTATCTTCAGTACTATTTACTATCTATTTTATTTGCGATACGCTCGACCTTAATTTTGTAGAAGCTTTTGAAACAGTTAAAGAAAGTAATTACTCTAAAATATTTTTCTTTGATAATTTTATAGGTAGCCGTTATCACTTTGTCAAACAAATACTGGGTGGTATTTTTGTAACTATTGCTATGGTAGGTCTTGATCAAGACCTTATGCAAAAGAATCTTAGTTGCAAAAATATTAGTGAAGCACAAAAAAACATGTTCTCCTTTACAGGAATATTTGTAGTTATAAATCTGTTTTTTTTAGGAGTAGGCGCACTGCTTTATATCTATGCTGATAAATATGGTATTGCAGTACCCACTGATAGCTTCGGCAACCCAAGAACCGATTTGTTATTTCCTGAAATAGCCTTTAATCATTTAGCAATTATTCCTTCTGTAATATTTTTATTAGGATTAACCGCTGCTACCTTTGCTACTACCGACTCTGCTTTAACAGCACTTACCACTTCTTTTTGTGTCGATTTTTTAGGCATGGATAAAGCAAAAAATATAACAAAACCGAATGTAGTACGCACACGCCACTGGGTACATATATCTTTTTCGCTACTTATGTTTTTGGTTATAATAATATTCAACACTCTAAACGACGCATCTGTAGTAAGTATGATATTCAGGATAGCATCTTATACTTATGGGCCTTTACTTGGGTTATATTCATTTGGTTTATTAATTAAAAACAAAACAGTACACGACAAGTTTGTACCTATTATATGCATCACATCACCATTACTAACACTATTACTTAGTATGAACTCGACAATACTGTTTGGTAATTATGTTTTTGACAATGAACTTATCATTGTAAACGGACTCATTACCTTTATACTATTACTCTTTATTAGTAAAAAGCAACAACCAATTATTAATACTGATTTGTAGTGAGCATAACCAGCGTACAGCCAATATCTACAAATATATTGTGTTGTTCTAATAACGAATAAAATTCAGGGTTCTCTGTACCTGGATTAAACACTACGCGTTTAGGATTTAAACTTATAATATAATCGTAATATTCTTTTTGACGAACAGGGTTTACATAAAGTGTTACCGTATCTATATCTTTAAACGGCAATTGTTCCTTTTCTATAACAACTCCTTCAATATCCCCCTCTTGATTACCTATAGCAAGAACAGGATGATGGTGCTGTTTTAGCAATTTTACCGCTCTGTTTGAATAGCGATCAGGATTTGTAGAAGCTCCTATTACTAATGTTTTTTTAATTGTATTCATAGTTTTTTATTTTACATCTCAAATTTACTAAAACCTATTGATACACTTTTTTATTTTAAGGCAATAATAACACTTTAAGAAATACTATCTATAATCAGCAGGGAGCATATCTGCTACTTTAAATTGTGACATATAACCTTCAAAACGTAAATTTGATATCGGGAAATACTGCCCATTAGTATCTACATAAAATATCCCCGTAGGACAGGTAAAGTAAGATTCTTCGTTACCATTATATCGCACAGTAAAGTTTATAACACCTTGTTTTTTAAGATAGGCTTCTTGTTTCTTTTTTAAATCTTCAACAGTCTCTCCTGATGTATTAATATTTAATGGTTTAGCCTTATTACTCCCTTGTATTACTGTTACTTTTTTAACCCCCAGTGTATCGGTAATTTTAAAATATTTTTGAGGATCAGCCTCCATACCATTTACATAAAGTTTAAATTTTTGGTTTACCCAACTATTTGAAACCAATGTTCGCATTAAATGAGGTATAGACCCAAGATATGCCTCTATTCTTTGTTTATAGGCAGCATTACCTTTTGATATATCTTTATAAGAAGTAGTTCCTGAAAAATACACCGCGCGTTGATAACACCTTTCGAGTGTCATGGCTTTATATCTTATTCCAAAATCAGTTAAATCAAATTGTACATTATACTCTAAATAGTTATTCCGTATCTGTAAAGGCTCAATCGACTTGGCGTACAGAATATTGGAGTTCTTATCGAAATGAAAAACAACTGCATCTTCATTTGTTATTCGGCAGGATCTAGCCGCCTTGGAAGTTCCTAAAAAATTTTCGCGAAATACTTTAAGCATCTCTTCGCGCGAAAAAGGACTTGCTTCTCTACTAATTACTACCGCATCGAGCTTAGTAACCTCTTCACGTAGTAGTATTTTTATAGGATTAATATATTGGTATGGATTACTTACCTTAAAATTACTAAATCCAATATAACTTACTACAAGATCAGTACTAAATTTTTGCTTTGCAATAATTTTAAAATACCCTAAAGAATCGGTACTTGCTGAGAGTGTAGTACCATCTAAATAAACAAAAGCCCCCTGAAGCGGCAAATTTTCTTTCTCATCATACACATATCCTGATAAAGTTTGCGAATACCCTATCGAAACATATAGTAGAGAACAAAGTAGAAACAAAATAAACTTCATAATGCTAATATAAATAATTTAAGCAAATAGCTTAACAAAAAAAGCAGCCCGAAGGCTGCCTATATATAAACTAAAAACTACTTAATCATTATTCTCGACAGTTATGCCAAGTGCTATTACATTAGGCAAATATTCTCCTTCAAATTTATTTTCTACCGTAATAGAATATTTACCCGCAGGCATTGTTAACCCTTCTTTCAATCCCATTTCTAAATCACAAATATCTCCAGCACAATCAGACACTACGTCCCCTGAAGCATCTTTAAGTTGTAGATTAAGAAACATATTATCTTTAGTTCCATCAGGATTTTCTATTATAACTTCAAGCGGTACCCTTTCATATTGTGGGTCAAAAGTATGTGAAAAGGTTAGCTTGATATCGGCTTTTTTAACATCTTTTTTAACATCAAAGTGAAACACTTTCATTTCATTTTTTTGCCAACGGTTATTATTAAAATCATCAAGGGTTTGAGTAAAAAGTGTTGTTTTATTACAAGACAACAGTAATAGCAGGGGTAAAAGGAAAACAAATTTCTTCATAAGATATTATATTAAGAATTATTTAATTATTATATTCATTTCTACACATTGATTTTATTGCATCAAACCTATTTTTACACCAGCTTCTAACAAATTTAATCAAATTTTTAACATTATATCTATTTATATCAGATATTTATTAGTTGAATTTTACTCTTAACACAAGAAAAGAACCTTTCTTTTTAATTATTACTAATTAAAAGAACCTAATTAGCCGCTTACTTACGCTATATATTAAGTCTAAATAAATATCTTTGCAGCATTAAACACATAAGATGGAGCTATTCATATACATTTTTGCTGCGCTTTTTTCAGTTATAAACCCTCTTGGAGCTGTACCTATTTTTGTAGGACTTACGCTGCACGACTCTAAAGCCGAACGTTCTCGCATTTCATTATGGGCTGCTATAAATGTTTTTATAATACTGCTTATTTCTTTTTTTGTAGGACAATATGTACTCGCTTTTTTCGGGATTAGTATCGACGCACTTCGCATAGCAGGTGGTTTTATAATTGTTAACTCTGGCTTCTCGCTCCTTACAGGTAAATTCAGTAAAACACGCGGCATCAACAAACAGGTAGAAAGTGATGCTCAAAGTAGAAACGACATCGCTCTTAGCCCGCTAGCTATACCTATGCTAGCAGGACCTGGTTCTATATCATTACTTATAGCACTACACCAAGAATATAAGGAAATACAGGAGCAGGTAATAACCTGTATCGCCATAGCAACAGTAGCTTTGGTAATTTTTCTTACTATGCGTAGCGCTCACTACCTTTCGCGTATTTTAGGTGCATCGGGAATTGTTGCAATATCAAGAATCATTGGTTTTATTGTTATTGCAATAGGTATACAATACATAAGTAGCTCTATTGTAAACATACTTCAAGCAATAGATTTTAAATAGCACAAAAAAAAACTGCTCCCAATAGGGAGCAGTAACAAAACTAATTATACAAACGCAAACTAATCTGTTTACCCTAACATAATACAACAATATGGATTACGTTTGTAAACTTTAGATATTTTAAAAAAACTGATTTTAAATAAAATCACATAAAGTGATTAGAATTAGTGATTATTATCAGAATGAATATGTAACCCACATTCTTTCTTACCATTTTCCCACCACCAGCGACCAGCACGAAAATCTTCACCCTTTAAAAGTGCTCGAGTACATGGTGCACAACCAATACTTAAGTAACCTTTATAATAAAGAGGATTTACGGGGATATTAAATACCCCCACCTCATGCTCTACTTGTTTTAGAGTATAATGCAATAACGGATTAAACTTTATAAGTTGATTCGTTTCGTCCCACTCTAGAAATTGCATTGTTTCACGATTCATAGATTGTTCCGCTCGCAATCCTGTTATCCATAGTTTCGCACCTGTTAACGCGCGTTTTAATGGTTTTACTTTTCGTATTCTGCAACACTCTTTACGTTTTTCTATACTATCATAAAAACCATTTATACCACAATTCTTAACATAGTTCTTAATATCATTTTCATCAGGAGAATAAGTATCTATTAGTAAAGATGGGTACTTATCAAGTGTATCTTGAAAAACCTTATAAGTTTCATTAAATTGCCTTCCTGTATCGAGAGTAAAGGTAGTAACATCATCATGCGATGCTATATAATGTGTTAATAATTGATCTTCTATACCAAAAGATGTAGAGAATACTTTTTTACCTTTTATAGCATCTAACACAAACGATATAGCATCATCCGTAGGCATTTCTTCTATTGCTTTATTTAAATAGTTTAATTTATGTCTATCCATTTTATTTCAATTTATAGGGTATTATACTAAAAAGACTTTTATACAAAATCTTTAAAATTTATATATAAACTGCTATTTTAATCATCATGAAACTAGTATATATAACCACTATATAAGTATTTTTCAAATATACTATTAGTCTATGGATTTAATAGACTAATAACGTAAATTTTTTTACTTTGTTATTAGGTCATGTAATGTTTTCTTTTGTAACAGGTTAAGTGTATTATCACGAACCTCTGCCATAAAATGATTTAAAATACATACTTTTTCATCAGGGCAATCTTCGCAAGGTTCATAATAATTTAGGCTCACACAAGGTAGCATTGCTATTGGTCCGTCAAGAACTCGTATTAGAACAGCCATCGTTATAGTTTCAGGGTCTTTCATAAGGTAATACCCTCCGCCCTTTCCTTTCTTAGAGCCTAAGATGCCAAACTTTTTAAGGTCGAGCAATATGGTTTCAAGAAACTTTTTAGGAATTCTTTCTTTCTCCGAAATATCTGAAATAAGAACAGGCCCTTCTCCACCTTGCTTAGCAATGTAGATAAGAGCCTTTAGTCCATATTTTGTCTTTTTAGAAAGCATATTTCGTTATTTCTTAGGTAAAAACACTTCTGCCATCATACAGCGAGCACTACCACCACCACAAGCTTCTATAATATCTAGGCCTACAGATAGTATTTCTGTATGCTTCTCTATTTTGGTAATTTGATCTTGCGTAAGGCTTTCGTGCGCCGAGTTACTCATTACTAAGTAGCTGTTTTCATTTGTGCCTATTACTTGTAACATATTACCTGCAAAATGATTAAGTTGTTCTTCTGTAAGCAATATAACCTCCTTATTATCATCTTTAAAACTAGAAAGCACCATTTTGCGCTCCTTTTTATCATCAATACAATCGGCACAAATAACAGCAAATGTAGTACCTACACACATCATAACATTAGTATGATATATAGGCTTACGTTCTTTGTTTACCGTTTGGAAAGCTTCAAATATAATTGGGCTATATTCAAAATCTTCGCAAAACTCTATAAATAATTCTTCATCAGCACGTGGTGACAACGCACAATAGGCTTTTTGGTTTTCTCTATCAAGCACTATACTGCCAGTACCCTCTAAAAAGAATCCATCTTCTTCTGCCGATGTATAATCTACAATATTATCAATAACAAAACCTTTTTCTTCTATTAGGTCAAGTATATCTTCTCTACGTTCGTGTCTGCGA
The DNA here is from genome assembly GCF_003344925.1 of Flavobacterium arcticum. Taxonomy (NCBI): domain Bacteria; kingdom Pseudomonadati; phylum Bacteroidota; class Flavobacteriia; order Flavobacteriales; family Flavobacteriaceae; genus Flavobacterium; species Flavobacterium arcticum. The sequence continues at coordinate 575,933 of NZ_CP031188.1, forward strand.
TTCTCGGCAAACATTGGATATAGGGCTACGTCATTATTTTCATGAAAAGAAACCCAGTTATTAGGGAATACCGAGTCTGGAGTATCAGGGTCGAGTGTATCATCAACAACAATAACGTTTACACCTACTGCTTTAAGCTTTTCTACAAAAGCATCAAATTCATGCTGTGCCTTAACGTTTACCGTATCAGGTAAAAGATTATCTAAAACCTTTTGGTAATAATTATTTACCGCCGTTTGTTCATTCATTCTGAACGCAACAGGGCGTATCATTAATATAGTATTTGTAATTTGTTTCATTATTCTAAATTGGTAGTATTATATAATTATTCCCTTATTAATGGTAGTGTAGAACAGCGAAGTAAACCTTCTTGTTTGGCAATCTCGGCATAGGGCACTGTCTCTACAGTAAAACCACGTTCTATAAGCCATTTTTCTAGCCTTGTGAAGTTTTTTTCTATCACAACTACATCAGTAGCTATAGAAAAGAAATTTGAATTCATATTATACATTTCTTCTCGTTCTATATGGAAAAGATTTTCTTTCCCAAATAAGTTTACAAGATACATATAATCTGCCTCTTCCCTAAAACCACTTTTATATATAACCCCTTTATCTTTCCCTACTGGCTGAAAACAACAGTCTAAATGCAAAGCATTATCTCTTGCTTCAATTCGCGATTTTACAAGATCAAACTCCTTTACTATTTTATGAGGAAAAAGTTCTTTAATAAAGTTTACACCTGCCATGTTAGTACGTGCAGTTATATAGTCTTTATAATCGCTACCCTTATAAGTACCAATAAAAATATAATCATCCCATAGCATAACATCACCGCCTTCAATATGTGCTTCTTCGGGTGGGCGCACCACTTTAGAAGGGTTTATTTTATCTATAATATATTGTATCGCATCTAGCTCTCTTTCTCTATCTGGTAATATATTGGCTTTTATAAAAATATCGTCGATTACAAACCCTATATCCCTACTAAATATTTGATTATAATTCTCTATAACCTCAGGACGATATACCTCTACATTATATTTTTTAAATACAGCATTTAGCGCTTCCATTTCCTTTACCATATCTGCCTCTACAGGGTATGTTCCTGCTTTAATATGCTCTAACGATTTAGGATCATAGGCTTCATGCTCTTCGGGCGTAGGTCCATTGCTCTTGGCCGTACCTAATATAACTGTCATTAAACGAGACGTTTCATTTTTTACATTTAATTGTAACATACGTTTTTAGCTTTTAAACAAATATAGAAAATGCCTTTAAATAATATACAATTCATTCCCTATTAGTTTATATTTTAAAAATACAATAATAAAACTATGCCAAACGACACTGTTTTTATACATTAAACAATCAATATTATATAAAAAAATCCCGATTGTATGAACAATCGGGATTAATATAAACTTTGTGTATTTTAATACATCTATCTTTCGTTAACAGCTTTAAAATCTCTAAGTTGTTCTCCAACATATACCTGTCTTGGTCTTCCGATAGGCTCTTTGTTAACTCGCATTTCTTTCCATTGTGCAATCCAACCTGGAAGGCGACCAATAGCAAAAAGCACTGTAAACATTTCTGTTGGGATACCCATTGCTCTGTAAATAATCCCTGAGTAAAAATCTACATTAGGGTAAAGGTTTCTTGATTTGAAATATTCGTCTTCAAGAGCAGAGGCCTCTAGTTTTTTAGCAATATCAAGTATAGGATCATCTACACCAAGCGAAGCTAACACATCATCGGCTGCTTTCTTTATAATCTTAGCTCTTGGATCAAAGTTTTTATAAACTCTGTGTCCAAAGCCCATTAAACGGAATGGATCGTTTTTATCTTTTGCTTTTTCAAGATACTTATCTGCATCACCACCATTTGCCTGAATTTCTTCTAGCATTTCTAACACAGCTTGGTTAGCCCCACCATGTAGTGGTCCCCAAAGCGCTGATACACCTGCCGAGATAGAAGCAAACAAACCTGCATGAGATGAACCTACTATACGTACTGTAGATGTAGAGCAGTTTTGCTCATGATCTGCATGAAGTATAAACAACTTATCTAAAGCATTAACAACTACAGGATCTGGCGTATATGGTGCCGTTGGTAAACCAAACATTAATTGCATAAAGTTCTCAACATACCCTTTAGTATTATCGTAATAATTAAGCGGGTATCCTTTAGCTTTTCTATATGTCCATGTAGCAATAACTAAAAATTTAGCCATTGTTTTACACACAGCCTCATACATTTCTTTTTCGTTATTTACATCAGCCGACTTAGGGTTAAATGCAGTAAGCGCACTTGTTAATGAAGCAAGCACTCCCATAGGGTGAGCTGTTTTTGGAAAACCATCTATGATGTTTTTCATTTCTTCATTTACAAGAGTATATTTTCTTATAGTGTTTTCAAATTTATCAAGTTCAGCAGCAGTTGGTAACTCGCCAAAAATCAACAAGTAAGATACTTCAATAAAATTTGACTTTCCAGCTAAATCTTCAATAGAATATCCTCTATATCTAAGGATTCCTTTTTCGCCATCTAGAAAAGTAATTTCACTTTTACATGAACCCGAGTTTTTATAACCAGGGTCTAATGTTATCGCGCCTGTTTGTCCGCGTAATTTATCAATATCAATGGCAACCTCATTTTCGGTTCCCACAACTACAGGGAACTCATATTTTTTGCCATCAATCTCCAATGTTGCTATATTTGACATGGTATTAGTGATGTGTTATAATGGTTTTAAAATAATATTCCTGCGAATTTAATAAATTAGATTTTATTAATGAAGAAAACCGCTTGTTTAAATAGTTAAATATCTGATAAAAAACAAAAGTCAATGCGGTAATGCTTTGACTTTTGTTTTTTATTTAAAATTTTTACACTTTTAAAGAACACTTGATAAAATTACTCTTTTACCAACTTCGTTACTTTAACTCCATCCTCGGTAGTAATTTTCACAAAATACAAGCCCGATGGTTGTGCTGATATATCTAATTGTTCTTTAGCCTCATTACCTGTATTTACTTGTACCAATCTACCTTGCACATCATATAGTTGCACTGACATGATAGCGGTATTGGCTGTTATAGTGATTATATCTTTTGATGGGTTAGGATATAATGAGACTGAATTATCCAATTCGAAATCACCAGTGCTTAATGTAGCAAAAACAGTGTTAGCATTATTAGTTTGCACTGGAGTATTATAATCAAAATAAATATTAGCACTGTTAGTAACCATATCATTAGCCATAAGGTTAGACCTGCTTTTTATTTTAAATAGTATATTACCATGATCGGCTACCGAGAGGTTAGCGTTTTCAAAAATAAACTCTATACTACTCCCCTCAACCCTTGCCATTACTTCGTGTGAACTATTTAGTAATTGCAAACTGGCAATATCAAATTTTGTTTCATCTAGCTCATGTCTTATCACAACAGCATTAGCTTCGGTGTTACCTGTATTTTCAAAATTCACAACATAATGTAAATATTCGCCAATATTTTCAGTAGATTCTGTATCTCCTTCTATACAAATAATACTATTTGATGGGTAAGCTCCCACTACAACCTGATCAAACAAAAAGTTATTATCCGAAGGTATTTCATCAACTCCTGTAATTGTAACATCAGCAGTAAAAGGTAATACATCACCAATATTTACCGAAGGAGTGTCGGTAGTGCTATTTACATTCAGCGTCATTAGTATCTCTCTACTTTCAAAGGGCTGTAAGTTACTAAAATACCAAGTGTAAGTTCCTGTTCCTATTATATCTGCCATTGGAGATATATTAACATACCCTAGTAGCTCATCATCCCAACCGCAACTCACACCACCCGAAAGTACTGTATTACCTTTATTTTTATAAACTATTTTATAATTTGCATTAATCCCAGGCTGTGCTTGTCCTATAGGAACCATTACTACTTCAATATCATTATATATACTACTAGCTGAAATACAAAAATTTTCTGTTGCTACAGAGTTATCTACAATAGGAAAGTTAACCAATGCATACCCAGGAGAAGCTAAAAAGTAGTTGTTTTCAAACATGGGGGTTATCGTAAATTCGCCTGCTTCTGTATAAAAATTATAATTCCCCAAAGTATTAGTAAAAACAGTTTCACTTTCTGTACCATTAGTAATATTTAATTTCACAAAAGAGTTTACTGGGTCTGTTGTGTCGCAACCATTATCATCTAAATCAAAAGTTAAAGTACCTGTAATAGTATTATAATCTCCACCTGGCGTAAAAGAGCAGTAAGTACTTATATATAACATTGGGAAATAAGGTACTAAAACAGCTGCTTCTCCTTCATCTACACAAACAAAACCTAATGCTGTAGCATTATTCACTTCTACAAGTTCTGGAGAAGATAATATTGTACTATTTTTTATATTAATATAAGTTAGAGCGGTACAGTCGTTTACTATAAAACTAGTAAGGTTAGGTGCTGCACTTAAATCTAGTTCAGTTATGGGGCAAGCAGTACAATTTATAAATTCAAGATTTACAAAATATTCAATACCGTCTAACGATGTTATATTAAGGTTAGAAATATCTAACCATGCAGCTTGCAAGGCTTCACTTTCCTGAATTTCATTATCGTTGTTACTATCTAAAATTATATTATTGTTATCGCCATCTTTAACCACACCCGAAGTTAAAAGTGCATTTTTAAAATTCGGATCTGGTATATCTATAATCTGTGCTTGAGCAATACCCGAAGCTATAAGTAATATTATAATTAGTGATTTTCTTTTCATAACTATTTCATTTTGTATGCAATACCTATCAAATATAGGTGATTTATTTTTTCACTAGCCTCTCTAATTAACCTATAATGTTCGTAGTAGCTCTTGTAAACGTTCTTTTTTACGCTGTGATATAGGCAGGTGACTATTGTCTGCCATCACAGCATATCCTCCGTCTTTTTTGATATATGATTTTAAATAAGCTAAATTAATAAGATGTGATTGATGAATACGCTCAAAGCCCTGTTCAGAGAGCAAATCCTCATACTCTTTAAGTGTCTTAGATATAAGCACTGGCTTGTTGTCTTTTATATAAAACTTCGTATAATTATCATGTGATTCTAAACGAATAATATCGCTCACCTCAAAAAGGTGTATCCCTTCGGAGGTAGAAAGTGCAATACGCTTAAACTTATCTACTTTTTTCCTGATGTTTTCTAATAAAAGGTCAATATGGGCAAAACTCTCATTATCATTCAATACCTTTTTTATCTTCTCAACTACAGCATTTAAATCTTCTGGATCAACAGGTTTTAAAAGATAATCGAGTGCGCTAAAGCGAAATGCCTTTACAGCATACTGCTCATGAGCGGTTATAAAAACTACATGAGCATTAATGCTACCACGTTTTTGCGTAAGCTGCTCTAGTATATCAAAACCAGTCCCGTCGCCAAGCTGTATATCTAAAAATATAACATCTGGCTGATGGTATTCAATAGCAGTTATACCTGCTTTTACGCTATCGGCTTCTCCTAATATATGTATATCTGGTGCATACATACTTAGCAGCCCTTTCATGCCGTTTCTCAGGTTACTATCATCGTCTATTAAAAGTGCTGTTATCATAGTCAGTTAGATGCGTATTGTATAGGTAAATTTAAAATAATTTTAGTCCCCGAAGGCTCTCCATTTTCATTAAGTAGTTCTTTTATATCTACTTGCGAGGTTCTAGAGGTAAATGCCTGTATAACTTCAAGACGTTTTTTAGTAATCTCTAATGCCATTGATTTATGTACTGTTACCGAGTTTTCTTTCAGTTCTTTTGATTTCGAAAAACCAATACCATCATCAATTATAGTGCATACTAATTTATCATTTGCTAAAGCAAAATCTACAGTAATGCGTCCTTTTTCTTTTTTAGGCACTATACCATGTAAGATGGCATTTTCTACAAAAGGTTGCAATAATAATGGTGGCATTGCCATATCGTCTTCTATATTTGGATCTTTAGTAATAGAAAAATCAAACATTTGATTAAAACGAAGTTGCTCTAACTCTAAGTAATTTTGCAACCCCTCTATCTCTTTATCAATGGGTATTAATGACTCTTTAGAATACTCAAGTGTAAGGCGCATTAGTTTACTAAATTTTGACAAATATTTTATAGCCGAATCTGTACCATTTTGTACTATAAAACTAGAAATAGAACCCAAACAATTAAACACAAAATGAGGATTCATTTGCAGGTGCAATGCTTTCTGTTCATACTCTGCAAGATCACGTTGCAAAGTAAGTGTCTTTTTAAGCTGAAGCCTATTATATACTACAAAGGCAAGCCCAAATAGCAATAGCACTAAAACTCCCATAAAAAGCATTTGTTGTTTATGTCTTTTGTCTTGCTCTTTATATATAGCTTCACGTTTTTCGGTTTCAGTTTTTTGTAGTGCTGCTTTGCGCTCCATTTCATAATTCATCTCCTCGCGCACCATATTTTTTATATTCTCGGCATTATTAATACTATCTTTTGCAATAGTATATTTCTTATAATGTAGTAATGCATCTTTATAATTCCCCTTTTTTTCATAAAGCTGACTAATACTCTTCTCTGAATCTTCTACCTGCTCTAATACACCTATTTCCTCTGCCATACTAGATGAGCGTTTTAAACAATCTAACGCTTCACTGCTTCTGCCCTGCTCTGCGTATAAATTACCTAAAAATGCCAACGATGCCGAAGCTCCATATTTTTCGCCAACACTATCAAATATTTCTAGCGCATTTTTATAATTGGTTTCAGCATCTATAGTATTACCCACTTTACTGTAATAATTACCTAAGTTGTTATACAACTCACCCAGCCCTCTTTTGTTTTCGTGTTCTTTAAAAATAGACAATGCTTCGTTATACGATTGTAATGCTCTGTCATTTTTATCTTGAGCCAAGTATATATTACCTATATTGGTTATTGTTATAGCCGATGTATTATCGCCTATTTTTCGCTGTACTTCTAATGCTTTTCTAAAATAATCTAGTGCTTTATCATATTCTTTACTGGTTTTATATACAATGCCTATGTTGTTATAAAGACGCGATACAATATCTTCTTGTTTTGTATCCTGATATATCTTTAATGCTTTAAAATAATACTCGAGTGCTCCCGCATAATTATTCTGTTCAGAACAAACAATACCAATACTACCGTAAGCCCGAGCCAAGGCACTTTTTATTTCGGCATTATTAATAGTATCATTTTCGGTTAATAGTTTTTCGAGTATATCTTGCGAATTACTAAAGCTCATGAGCGCATCGGTGTAACGGCTCATCATAATATTAGCATTACCTATATTAAGCCAAGAGTCTGCCTCTTGTACTCTAAGCTCTTTTTTTTGCGCCAATGTTAATGCCTTTTGGGCATATTCCATCATTTTTTCAGGATTGTTCTCTATATATTCAGAGGCAATCTCATTAAGTAAAGTTACCTTCTCCTTATCTGTCGTTGCATTCTTCATAGCTACAAATAGACTATCCAGTACCTTCTGTTGCGAAAAAACAGGCGTGGCAACGACTATGAAAATAAAGAGCAGTAGGAATTTTAATAATTTCATAAACGAAAAGTTATAACCAAACAAATTTATCATTTTTACACAATTTATAATGTGTTGATTAGAATTTGAGGTGTATGAATTAGAATTTGCACTCAATGACAATAAAAAAAAGCCCTGCCTTAATTAAGACAGGGCTTTGATAAACTATATATTAAAACTTATTTTTTAATAATCTTCTCAGTAGTTGTACCGTTGGCTGTAGTTATTTTTGCAAAATAAACACCTGAAGGATTAGCCGATAGACTAAAACTGGTAGTACTACTATTCATTTCAACATTACTTAAAAGCCTACCTTGTATGTCATATACAGCTATAGCTTTAATAGCACTATTAGCAGTTATTGTAACTACATCTGTTGCTGGGTTAGGGTATAAACTTACAGTAGCATTTGTAAAATTTTGTGCTGCGGCTGTAGCTTCAAAAGTTGTAATCGCATCATTTGTTTCTATAGCTTCGTTAAAATCAAATACAATACTAGCGTCGTTCATTACAGATTCGCCTACTGCTATTGTATTAAGTGATTTAATTTTAAATGTAACATTACCCTGAGCATCTGGCGCTAAGTCAATATCGTCAAATCTAAATGTAATTGTGTTATTCTCTAGGCTAGCATTAACTGCATGAGAACTATTTAATACTTGTAATGAATTTACATCATACTTTGTAGCATCTATTTCATCGGTAACTACTACAAACTGTGCTGCTCCTGTACCTATATTTTCAAAGTTAATTGTATAATGCAAGTACTCACCTATTTCATCTGGAGAAAGTGAAGCCCCTTGAAGGCATACTATATTATTAGGGTCAAAAGAACCTGTAGTTATTTGAGAAAAAGTAACTTCATTATCTTCTGGTGTGTCATCCGTTTGCGATATTGTACCTAAAACAGTAAAATCAAATTCCTCATCTATATTTACAGGTGGTGTATCTGTAGGGCTATTTAAATGTAGCGTTACTATAATTTGGCGTGTTTCAAAAGGCTCTAAATCTGCAAAATCCCAAGACAACAAACCTGATGTAAGATTGTCATAAGCTGGTATAGCAGACACATGCTCTAGCACTGCATCGTCAAAGCTAAACGAAATAGTACCATCAAGCATTTGGTTTCCTTTGTTTTTATATATTAAAAAAAACATTGTATCAAAACCAGGAGCCATACTCCAATTTGTAGCTGCTACAACTTCAAGGTCTGGATGTATACCATCTGGCGTAATGCAAAGATCTTGTACTATACTGGTACCATCTAGAGCTGCAAAATTAATGACTGGAGCTGCTGTAGAAGTAAAATAAGGCATTTCATTTAAATCAAGAGCAACATTATAATCTCCTGTTTCTGCAGCAAAACTGTAATAGCCATTAGAATTTGTAAATATTGTATTCACATTATTATCATGTATAGATGTAACCTTTACAAAACTCTGTGTTATATCCGAAGTATCACACCCATTAGAATCAAGATCAAAACGAACAGTACCAGTAATAGCATTACCTTCTTCTCCTGTTATAGGGCAAGTAGTGGTAATAACTATATCTTCGATATTCATATCATCATCCCATCCTGCTGCTGCTAATATACTACCGTATGCTGCATCATATTCTGCATCATCAACACATACAAAGTCAAGACTATCACATTGACCAAACTCTTCACTATTAAAATATTGAACACTACCGTTCTTAATATAAACAGTGGTAAGATCAGTACAATTATATAAGCTAAAACCTTGCAAATTAGATTGTGCAGAAAGATCTACAATAATCAAAGGATTATCACTAGCATAAAAATACGTTAGGTTTACAGGAGAGAAATCTATACTGGTTAATTGATTATTAGAGCAAGTTAAAAATTCTAAACTAGAAGCACCTGAAAGGTCTAAACTCGTTAGTTGGTTTACTCCACATTCAAGTTTCTCTAAATTTGAACATCCCGTAACATCCAAGGACGTAAGCCCACAGTATTGAACATTTACATCCAATAAGTTTGTCATGTTAGAAATATCTAAAAGTGTCAGATTATTATTGTTGTCTGCTTTCAAGTGTGTTAAATTGGTAAAATACTGAATACCTGTTAAATCTGTAATATTAGAATTATTTAAACGAAGTCTATATACTGCTTGTGCTTCGCTTTCTTGTATTTCTCCGTCGCTGTTAATATCAACAACCATATAATCGCCATTTGCATCTTGTGCAGTATAAGCATTAGGAGTAGCTACAGCAGCATTTACTAACTTGTTCTTAAAATTAACATCTGGAATGTTTACAATTTGAGCATTTGCCATCACGGCTACGAATAATAAAGTAAAGAGTAATTTCTGTTTCATAATAGATAGATATTTGTTAGCATTTTAACATTAAACATTTCATAAACCAAATACCCTACTCTTTATCGCTATAATTTCTTATAAAATAAAACTGCCCGCTTATAGCGGGCAGTTTATATTTGATACTAAAAAACTAGTAATTACTTCACTTTAAAAGCATTTTCACCTGGAAAGTAAGCTACATCACCAAGTTCTTCTTCAATTCTTAATAACTGATTGTATTTTGCCATACGGTCGCTACGTGAAGCCGAACCTGTTTTTATTTGCCCGCAGTTTAGTGCCACAGCAAGATCAGCAATTGTATTATCTTCTGTCTCTCCCGAACGGTGAGACATCACAGATGTATAACCCGCATTATGCGCCATGTTTACTGCTGCAATAGTCTCGGTAAGTGTACCTATTTGGTTTACCTTAATCAATATAGAGTTAGCAGTATCATTAGCAATACCTTTACTTAAACGATCTACGTTAGTAACAAATAAATCATCACCTACTAGCTGTATTTTATCACCTACAAGTTCTGTTAGGTATTTCCAACCATCCCAGTCATTCTCATCCATACCATCCTCAATAGAAACTATAGGATATTTAGTAGTAAGCTCTGCAAGATATTCTGCCTGCTCTTTAGATGTTCTTACCACACCTTTATCGCCTTCAAATTTAGTATAGTCATATTTACCATCTACATAAAACTCTGCCGAAGCACAGTCAAGAGCAATTTTTACTTCTTCACCAAATTTATATCCTGCATTTTCAACAGCTTTCTTGATAGTATCAAGAGCATCTTCTGTGCCACCTGCAAGGTTTGGTGCAAAACCACCTTCATCGCCTACTGCAGTACTAAGGTTACGGTCATGCAATACTTTTTTAAGGTTATGAAAAACCTCTGTACCTATTTGCATAGCGTGCGTAAAGTTTTGCGCTTTTACAGGCATAATCATAAATTCTTGGAAAGCAATAGGAGCATCTGAATGCGAACCACCGTTGATGATATTCATCATTGGTACAGGCAACGTGTTAGCCGAAACTCCACCTACATATCTATATAATGGCATTCCAAGCTCATTAGCAGCAGCTTTTGCTACAGCAAGCGATACACCTAAAATAGCATTAGCGCCAAGTTTCGATTTATTAGGAGTCCCATCAAGTTCAATCATCATTTTATCTATAGCATTTTGCTCGAATACTGATGTACCAATAATCTCGCTAGCAATAGTAGTATTCACATTTTCTATAGCTTTAGATACGCCTTTGCCCATATAGGCTTTACCACCATCACGAAGCTCTACAGCTTCATGTTCTCCCGTAGAAGCTCCAGAAGGCACAGCAGCTCTTCCAAGCACTCCATTTTCTGTAATAACATCTACTTCAATTGTAGGGTTTCCGCGCGAATCTAATATTTGTCTTGCATGTACTTGAATAATGATACTCATGATTTTGATTTTATTAATTTTGGGTTGATTTTATTACGTAATAAACAAATTTAAATATTTTAAAACATCAAATTCGCTTATTTACAAAAACTTATAAACGCAAACGTTATAGAAAACAATCTTTCTATATATTTTATTTAGCTGCCTCAATATTAGCTATGAATGTATCAAAAAGATAGGTAGCATCATGAGGACCAGGGCTTGCTTCGGGGTGATATTGTACCGAAAAACAATTTTTACTCTTCATGCGCATTCCCGCAACAGTACCATCATTCACATGCTCATGAGTAATTTCAAAATCAGGGTTATTTTCTAAATCTTCACGTACAACTGCAAAGCCATGATTTTGTGATGTAATTTCACCTTCACCTGTTAGTATATTTCTCACTGGGTGATTTATCCCTCTGTGCCCGTTAAACATTTTATAAGTACCTATACCATTAGCAAGTGCTAATACTTGATGCCCAAGACATATACCAAAAACAGGTTTATTATTTTCTATTATTTTTTTAGCCGTTTCTTGAGCCACTACAAGCGGAGCGGGATCGCCAGGACCATTAGACAAAAAGTAACCATCTGGGTTAAAACCTTTCATATCTTCATAACTAGCATTATATGGAAATACTTTTATGTAACAATCTCTAGCAACTAAATTGCGTAGTATATTATTCTTAATACCAAGATCGAGAGCAGATATTTTATATTTAGCATCAGGATTACCGACAAAGTAAGGTTCTTTAGTAGATACTTTAGACGATAATTCTAGACCTTTCATATTTGGCACTTCTGAAAGTTGTTTACGCAACTCTTCTATAGATGTACCATCCGTCGAGATAGCAGCATTCATAGCACCGTTATCACGAATATAGCTTACTAATGCTCTAGTATCAACATCAGAAATAGCGACAAGATTTTGATTGTCGAAATATTCTTTAAGTCCTTTAGAAGAATTTACTCTAGAATGGTTAAAGCTAAAATTTTTACATACAAGACCCGAAATCATTATGTTATCTGCCTCAACCTCTTCATCATTGGTACCATAGTTACCAATATGCGCATTAGAAGCAACCATAATTTGCCCAAAGTATGATGGATCTGTAAAAATCTCCTGATAACCAGTCATACCCGTATTAAAACATACTTCGCCAAAAACTGTTCCCTCTATACCTATAGATTTTCCATAAAATATAGTGCCGTCTGCCAAAAGAAGTATGGCCTTATCTCTGTTAGAATATTTCATTTGTGTAGTTTGTTGTTGTGTTGCGTGCAAATTTACTTTAAAAAATTGTTTTACTAAAAACGTTTGGCACAATTTGCATATACCATGCCATAAAGATATACCAAAACAGTATATTCAAAAAAAAGGATAAACTATACAGTTTATCCTTTTTTAATATTATAGAAAAATCACTTGTTTCATGATTATTCAGTAGCTTCTTTGTTTTCTTCTGTGTCAGCTGCAGGAGCAGTTGTTTCAGGAGCATCATCCGCTTTTTTAGAAGCTCTACTACGACGTGTAGTTTTCTTAGCTTCTTTTTTAGTAGCGTTATATAGTTCATTAAAATCTACAAGTTCAATCATTGCCATATCCGCGTTGTCACCAAGACGGTTACCAAGCTTAATAATACGAGTATATCCACCTGGACGATCGCCTACTTTTGCAGATACTTCTCTGAAAAGTTCAGTAACAGCATACTTATTTCTAAGGTATCCAAAAACGATACGTCTGTTATGAGTAGTATCTTCTTTAGATTTTGTAATCAAAGGCTCAACAAATTGCTTCAATGCTTTCGCTTTAGCAACAGTAGTGTTGATGCGCTTGTGCTCTATAAGTGAGCAAGCCATATTAGCAAGCATAGATTTCCTATGCCCTCTTTGCCTGCCTAGATGATTAAATTTTTTTCCGTGTCTCATTGCTATCTGTAATGTGAATCCTTACGATTCAGATTATTCTTTATCTAATTTATATTTCGTTAAATCCATCCCGAAGTGTAAACTCTTAGCTGCAACAAGCTCATCAAGCTCAGTCAGTGACTTTTTACCAAAGTTACGGAACTTCATTAAATCATTTTTATTGAACGATACTAAGTCTCCTAATGTATCAACTTCAGCCGCTTTCAAACAATTTAATGCTCTTACAGAAAGATCCATATCTACAAGCTTAGTCTTAAGAAGTTGTCTCATATGTAACGACTCTTCGTCATAAGATTCTGTTTGTGCTATTTCATCGGCCTCAAGTGTTATCCTTTCATCAGAGAACAGCATAAAGTGGTGAATAAGTGTCTTTGCTGCCTCAGTAAGTGCATCTTTAGGATGAATAGAACCATCAGTAATGATTTCAAAAACTAATTTTTCATAATCAGTTTTTTGCTCTACACGAAAGTTTTCTATTGTATACTTTACATTCTTTACTGGTGTGTAAATAGAATCTGTAAAAATAGTTCCTATTGCTGCATTTTGCTTTTTATTCTCCTCTGCCGGTACATATCCCCTACCTTTTTCAATAGTAAGTTCCATGTTTAGGTTTATACCGCTGTCCATGTTACAGATAACAAGATCAGGGTTTAAAACCTGAAAACCTGAAATAAACTTCTGGAAATCGCCTGCTGTAAGCTGATCTTTTCCAGTATAAGAAATAGTAACAGATTCGTTATCTACATCTTCTATTTGACGTTTAAAACGAACTTGTTTTAAATTCAGGATCATTTCTGTAACATCTTCAACTACCCCGGGAATTGTGGAGAATTCATGTTCTACTCCTTCAATACGTACTGAAGTAATTGCATAACCTTCTAATGAAGAAAGCAAAACTCTTCTAAGTGCGTTACCAACAGTCAATCCATATCCAGGCTCCAATGGGCGAAATTCGAATTTCCCCACGAAATCTGTAGAATCGATCATTATAACTTTATCGGGCTTTTGAAAATTAAATATTGCCATATTACGACTAATGTCAATTATTATTTGTTATACAACTCAACGATTAGTTGTTCTTTGATGTTTTCAGGAATTTGAATCCTGGCAGGTACTGAAACAAAAGTACCCTCTTTTATATCGTTATTCCAAGTAATCCACTCATATACATGTGCAGAATTAGATAAAGAACGCTCGATAGCTTCAAGAGATTTAGATTTTTCGCGTACTGCTACTTTGTCTCCAGCTTTTAAATGGTAAGAAGGTATATTTACCAATTCTCCATTTACAGTTACATGTCTGTGAGATACAATTTGTCTTGCAGCTCTTCTTGAAGGTGCAATACCCATTCTGTAAACAACATTATCAAGTCTTGACTCACAAAGTTGTAAAAGCACTTCACCTGTTACTCCTTTGGTAGCAGATGCTTTTTCAAATAAGTTTCTGAATTGTTTTTCAAGAATACCATAAGAGTATTTTGCTTTTTGCTTCTCCATAAGCTGGATAGCATATTCAGATTTTTTACCTCTACGCTTAGCGTTACCATGTTGTCCTGGTGGGTAATTTCTTTTTTCGAAAGACTTATCGTCTCCGAAAATTGCCTCGCCAAATTTACGGGCAATTTTAGTTTTTGGACCAGTATATCTTGCCATTTCTAAAAATTAATAAACAGGGGATTATGAATTCAGGTCATATCCTCCGATAATCCTTTAAATCCTGTTTGTGGTTATACTATAAAATAAATTAAACTCTTCTTCTCTTAGGAGGACGACAACCATTGTGTGGTAACGGAGTTACATCGATAATCTCAGTAACTTCAATTCCTCCATTATGTAAAGACCTGATGGCAGATTCTCTTCCATTCCCTGGTCCTTTAACGTAAACTTTAACTTTCTTAAGTCCAGCCTCGATAGCAACTTTACTACAATCTTCGGCAGCCATTTGAGCAGCATACGGAGTATTCTTTTTAGAACCTCTAAAGCCCATTTTTCCGGCAGAAGACCAAGAAATAACTTCACCTTTCTTATTAGTCAAAGAAATAATGATATTATTAAAAGTTGCAGATACGTGAGCTTCGCCAGTTGATTCTACAACAACTTTACGTTTTTTTGTATTCGCTTTAGCCATACTACTACTTATTATTTAGTTGCTTTTTTCTTGTTGGCAACAGTTTTTCTCTTACCTTTTCTAGTTCTGGAATTATTCTTAGTGCGTTGTCCTCTTAAAGGAAGACCTGCTCTATGACGAATACCTCTGTAACATCCGATATCCATTAAACGTTTAATGTTTAAAGATATTTCTGAACGTAACTCACCTTCAATCTTGAAGTAAGAAACTGCTTCACGGATGGCACTGATTTCATCATCATTCCATTCCTGTACTTTTTTATCTTCGCTAACTTGAGCTTTTTCTAAAATCTCTGTAGCTCTGCTTTTACCAATACCAAAGATATATGTTAAAGCAATGATTCCTCTCTTGTTTTTAGGTACATCTACCCCTGCAATTCTCGCCATAATTATCCTTGTCTTTGTTTAAATCTAGGATTCTTTTTGTTAATAACGTATAATCTGCCTTTTCTGCGTACTATAACACAGTCGGCACTTCTTTTCTTTACTGATGCTCTTACTTTCATTTTAATAGCTTTTAATATCTATAAGTAATTCTTGCTTTGGATAAATCGTAAGGGCTCATTTCAAGTTTTACTTTATCACCAGGTAATAATTTAATATAATGCATACGCATCTTTCCTGAAATATGAGCTATAACTACGTGTCCATTTTCTAATTCAACACGAAACATTGCATTGGACAATGCCTCAATGATTGATCCGTCTTGTTCTATTGCTGCTTGTTTTGCCATAAAACTATTAAGCTACTGCTTTTCTATTTTTACCACTTTTCATTAAACCATCATAATGCTTGTTAAGCAAGTATGAATTTATTTGCTGAATAGTATCGATTGCAACCCCAACCATAATTAATAACGATGTTCCGCCATAAAACAAAGCCCATTGTGATTGTACCCCAAAACTAACCGCTATAGCTGGTAAAATAGCTATGATAGCAAGAAATAGAGAACCAGGGAATGTTATTAATGACATGATTTTATCTAAATAATCTCCAGTTTCTACACCTGGTCTAATACCTGGTATAAAACCTCCACTTCGTTTAAGGTCATCGGCCATTTTATTGGTCGGTACTGTAATTGCGGTGTAAAAGTACGTAAAAATTATAATTAATAACGCAAAAACAACATTGTAGGCTAAACCGAACACATTTTGAAACTGTGCTGTGATTGTTTGAGCCGTATCAGACTTAGATAAACCTGCTAATGCAGCAGGAATAAACATAATAGCCTGAGCAAATATTATTGGCATAACTCCCGAAGCATTAAGCTTTAAAGGTATCCATTGCCTGTTGCCCCCCATTAGGTCTTGCTCATAATCACCGCTAGTTGTACGCCTTGCATACTGTACCGGAATTCTTCGAACAGCCATAATAAGTAATATACAAACAATTATAACCAGTAGCCATGCAACAACTTCTAGTACCAAAATTAATGGACCACCATTGTTATTTGTTACTACAGTAGTAAACTCTTGTATAAAAGCTTGAGGCATTCTTGCAATAATACCCACCAAAATTAATAGTGATATACCATTACCAATACCTTTGTCTGTAATCTTTTCACCAAGCCACATAGCAAATATTGTACCTGTGGTAAGTATTACTACTGATGAGAAAAGGAATGGAAACGAATCAGACGGTAGCAAGAACGCTTCGCTAGGAAGTGTATTGTATAGGTTATAGATATAACCAGGACCTTGTACCAACGTAATAAGTATAGTTAACCAACGGGTAATCTGATTTATTTTCTTGGTACCACTTTCGCCCTCTTTTTGTAATTTTTGCAGGTAAGGTATCGCAATACCCATAAGCTGAACTACAATCGAAGCTGAAATGTATGGCATAATACCCAATGCAAATACAGATGCCTGCGAAAACGCACCACCTGTAAATACATCAATAAGCCAACCAATACCTTGTTCAGTCTGATCTGATAAATTATTTAATTTTGTAGCATCAATACCTGGCAATGTAACATGTGCACCAAAACGGTACACAAGTAACAATCCCAAAGTAACTAAAATTCTGTTTTTTAGTTCCTCTATTTTCCAGACATTGAGAAACGCTTCGAAAAATTTCTTCATTGTTATAAAGATTATAATGTTACAGCTTCGCCACCTGCAGCTTCGATAGCCGCTTTAGCTGTTGCTGTAAATTTGTGAGCAGTTACTTTTAGTTTTGCCTTAAGCTCTCCTCTTCCCAAAATCTTTACCATTTCATTCTTAGTAGCCAAACGATTTTCTACCATTACTGTAAAATCTACAGTATCAGTAACAACACCATTGTCTACAAGAGCTTGAAGCGTGTCAAGGTTAATTCCAGCATATTCCTTACGGTTTATGTTTTTGAAACCAAACTTAGGCACACGTCTTTGTAAAGGCATTTGTCCACCTTCAAAACCAATTTTCTTAGAGTAACCTGAACGTGATTTAGCACCTTTGTGCCCACGTGTAGAAGTACCACCCTTACCGGATCCTTCGCCTCTACCTACTCTTTTGTTTTTACTTTGAACTGAACCTTCAGCCGGTTGTAAGTTACTTAAATCCATTACTGTATTTGTTATTTAGTTTCCTCTACAGAAACTAAGTGTTTAACTTTGTTTACCATTCCAAGGATAGAAGGAGTCGCATCATGCTCAACAACCTGCCCCATTTTACGAAGTCCCAAAGACTCTAAAGTAAGCTTCTGGGTTTGAGGACAGTTGATTTTACTCTTAACTTGTTTTACTTTTATTTTTCCCATTATTTCCTTGAATTAACCTTTAAATACTTTCTCTAAAGAAATACCTCTTTGTTTTGCAACACTTACAGCACTTCTCATTTGAAGTAAAGCATCAAAAGTAGCTTTAACAACATTGTGAGGATTCGATGAACCCTGCGATTTTGATAATACATCGTGAATACCTACTGACTCAAGAACCGAACGAACAGCACCACCGGCAATAACACCTGTACCATGAGAAGCAGGCATTAGTAGCACACGTGCACCACCAAATTTACCTTTTTGCTCATGAGGAACAGATTGACCAGAAAGTGGTATTCTTACCAAGTTCTTTTTAGCGTCTTCTACTGCTTTTGCAATAGCTTCAGATACATCTTTAGATTTACCAAGACCATGGCCAACAACGCCATTCTCATCTCCTACTACTACAATAGCAGAGAAACCGAAAGCCCTACCACCCTTGGTAACTTTAGTAACACGATTTACACTTACCAAACGATCTTTAAGTTCAAGTCCGCTTGGTTTTACAAGTTCTACGTTTTTATAATTATGATACATAATTTCTTAGAATTTAAGTCCAGCTGTTCTTGCGCCTTCAGCTAATGATTTAACACGTCCGTGATAAAGGTATCCTCCTCTGTCAAAAGAGACAGTATCAACACCTGCTTCGATAGCTTTCTCAGCAACAAGTTTTCCAACAGCTGCAGCAGTTTCTATATTAGTCCCTTTTGCGATAGCTTTATCTCTAGAAGAAGCAGCCAGCAAAGTTACACCATTTTCGTCATCTATGAGCTGTGCATAGATTTCTTTATTACTTCTGAAAACAGAAAGTCTTGGTCTAGCAGCAGTTCCGCTTACAATCTTTCTGATTCTGAACTTAATTCTTTGTCTTCTTTCAGATTTGTTTAATGACATAGTCTTAATTTTTAAGCTGATTTACCTGCTTTTCTTCTTAATACTTCACCCACAAATTTAACTCCTTTTCCTTTGTATGGCTCAGGCTTACGGAACGAACGGATTTTTGCCGCTATTTGTCCTACAAGCTGTTTGTCATGAGAAGTTAACTTCACTATAGGGTTTTTACCTTTTTCTGATACAGTTTCTACAGTAACTTCAGGAACAACCTCAAGAACTATATTGTGAGAGAATCCTAATGCTAGATCAAGTTTCTGCCCTTGGTTAGAAGCTCTGTAACCAACTCCTACCAACTCAAGTTGTTTAGTAAATCCTTCGGAAACACCAATAACCATATTATTTATCAAAGACCTGTATAAGCCATGCTTAGAACGCATTTCTTTATGATCAGATGATCTCTCTACAAGAACCTGCCCATCTTCAACTTTTATAGAAACATCTACAAAGTGTTGCTTAAGCTCTCCTTTTTTACCTTTTACTGTAACAACATCACCGTTAACTTCTACAGTTACACCGGCTGGTATTGTTACTGGATTTTTACCTATTCTTGACATCGTATAAAGTCTTTTATATTAGTATACGTAACAGATTACTTCACCACCAACATTTTGTTGCTTTGCCTGTTTTCCTGTCATCAAACCTTTTGATGTAGATACTATGGCAATACCTAATCCGTTAAGGATTCTTGGTAGGCTAGTTGAACCTGCATATTTACGTAAACCTGGTTTACTAATTCTCTGGATATCTTTAATTACAGACTCTTTAGTTTCTTTATCATACTTAAGAGCTATTTTGATTGTACCCTGTACAGAGCTATCATCAAACTTGTAACTTAAAATATATCCTTGATCAAATAAAATCTTTGTGATTTCTTTTTTCAGGTTAGATGCAGGAATCTCTACCACTTTATGGTTTGCTCTTACTGCATTTCTAACTCTGGTCAAAAAATCTGCTATAGGATCTGTGTACATTTTTTTTCCTTTTAAAACTTAATTACCAACTTGACTTTTTAACTCCTGGTATCAATCCATTATTAGCCATTTCACGGAATGTTACACGTGAAATACCGAATTGACGCATATACCCTCTTGGCCTACCTGTAAGTTTGCAACGATTGTGTAAACGTACTGGTGAAGCATTTTTAGGAAGTTTTTGTAAACCTTCATAATCTCCAGCTTCTAATAAAGCTTTCCTTTTTTCAGCATACTTAGCTACCATTGCCTCTCTTTTAGCCTCACGGGCTTTCATTGATTCTTTAGCCATATCTTAATTCTTTTTAAAAGGTAATCCTAATTCTCCTAATAATGATTTCGCTTCTTTATCCGTTTCTGCAGAAGTTACAAATGTAATATCTAAACCTGATATTTTGTTTACTTTATCAATATCAATTTCTGGGAAAATGATTTGCTCAGTAACACCTAGGTTATAATTACCTCTACCGTCAAAACCTGTAGCCTTAATTCCGCCAAAATCCCTTACACGTGGTAATGCAGATGTAATCAACCTATCAAGGAATTCATACATTCTTTCTCCACGAAGTGTAACTTTAGCACCAATTGGCATACCTTTTCTAAGTTTGAAAGACGCAACGTCTTTTTTAGAAATAGTAGAAATAGCCTTTTGTCCAGTTATTTTTGTAAGCTCATCTACTGCATAATCAATCAATTTCTTGTCTGACACAGCAGCTCCGACTCCACGGCTTAAAACGATTTTTTCAAGTTTAGGAACCATCATTACGTTTTTATAGCCAAACTCTTCCGTAAGAGCAGGTATTACCCTCTCTTTATATTCACTCTTTAATCTTGGTATATAAGTCATCACTATAATACTTGATTAGATTTTTTTGAAAATCTCACTTTCTTATCTCCTTCTACTCTAACACCAGTTCTTGTAGCCTCTTTAGTACTAGGATCTACAATTGCAAGGTTAGAAATATGAATTGGAGCTTCTTTCTTAACAATGCCTCCTTGAGGGTTTTTAGCGCTTGGCTTAGTGTGTTTAGACACCATATTTATTCCCTCAACTACTGCTTTGTTTTTTTCACGAAGTACACGAAGCACTTTACCTTCAGAACCTTTGTCCTCTCCAGCAATTACTTTAACTGTGTCTCCTGTTTTTATCTTTAGCTTTATCATTTTTCAATCAATTAAAGCACCTCTGGTGCCAATGATACAATTTTCATGAATTGTTTTTCACGAAGCTCTCTTGCTACAGGACCAAAAACACGAGTTCCCCTCATTTCACCAGTAGCATTTAACAATACGCAAGCGTTATCATCAAATCTAATGTATGAACCATCGGCTCTTCTCACTTCTTTTTTGGTACGTACAACAACTGCAGTAGATACAGTACCTTTTTTAACGTTACCGTTAGGTGTTGTATCTTTTATAGAAACTACAATTTTATCTCCAACAGAGGCATAACGACGTTTCGTTCCTCCTAATACACGGATAGTTAAAACTTCTTTAGCTCCCGTGTTATCTGCTACTTTTAATCTGGATTCCTGTTGTACCATAATTACTTCGCTCTTTCAATGATTTCTACTAATCTCCAACATTTAGATTTACTTAAAGGACGTGTTTCCATGATCCTTACAGTATCTCCAATGTTACAGTCGTTTGTTTCGTCGTGTGCAACATATTTCTTTGTTTTCAACACGAACTTACCGTATAATGGGTGTTTTACTTTTCTTGTTTCAGACACAACTATGGATTTTACCATTTTGTTGCTAGTAACAACACCTACTCGCTCTTTTCTTAATTTTCTTTTTTCCATCTTTTCAGCTAGACTACAATTATTGCAATTCGCGTTTGCTTAACTCAGTGGCTACTCTCGCAATAGACCTTCTTACAGTTCTAATCTGTAATGGGTTTTCGATAGGAGATATAGCATGAGCTGATTTTAGATCGGCATATGTCTTTCTTAATTCACCAAGTTTACCTTGTAACTCAGCTGCAGATAGATCTTTAATTTCTGATTGTTTCATAATAAATGTTTAATTATGCTTCAAAATCTCTGGCAACAATAAACTTAGTTTTCACAGGAAGTTTTTGTGCAGCTAGACGTAAAGCTTCTTTTGCTACCGCCATTGGCACCCCTCCTACTTCAAACATAATTCTACCCGGTTTAACAACGGCAGCCCAATATTCAACTGCACCTTTACCTTTACCCATACGTACCTCAAGAGGTTTTTTGGTAATAGGTTTATCCGGGAAAATTTTAATCCACAATTGACCTTCTCTTTTCATAAAACGAGTTGCCGCAATACGGGCTGCCTCGATTTGACGAGAGGTAATAAAAGATGAATCTAAAGATTTTATACCAAACATTCCATTAGAAAGTTCGTGTCCTCTTTGAGACAGTCCCTTCATTCTACCTTTTTGTACCTTACGGTATTTTGTTCTTTTAGGCTGTAACATTTTTCTTTAGTTTAAATAATTACTTTCTTTTGCGTTGGTTTGGTCTTCCGCCCGGTCCACCTGAATTAGGTCTTCCTTGAGATCCTGAAGATTTGGATTGTTTTTTATCCATACCTACTAACGGAGAAAGATCTCTCTTACCGTAAACTTCACCTTTCATGATCCACACTTTGATTCCCATTCTACCATAAGTAGTATGAGCTTCTACAAGTGCATAATCAATATCAGCTCTGAAAGTTGATAGAGGAACCCTACCTTCTTTGAACATTTCAGAACGTGCCATTTCAGCTCCGTTCAAACGACCTGAGATTAAAATTTTGATACCCTCTGCATTCATACGCATAGCGGCAGCAATTGCCATCTTGATAGCTCTCCTGTAAGAGATTCTGCTTTCAATCTGACGAGCAACGCTTGCACCTACAAGGTGAGCATCAATTTCAGGTCTTTTAATTTCAAAGATGTTGATTTGAACCTCTTTGTCAGTAATTTTCTTAAGTTCTTCTTTTAACTTGTCTACCTCTTGTCCACCTTTACCGATAATAATACCAGGACGGGCAGTAGTGATAGTAACGGTTACAAGTTTAAGCGTTCTCTCGATTATTACTTTAGATACACTCGCTTTTGCTAAACGGGCATGGATGTACTTTCTGATTTTATGATCTTCGGCAAGTTTGTCACCGTAATCATTTCCACCATACCAGTTGGAGTCCCATCCCCTGATGATACCAAGGCGATTCCCTATTGGATTTGTCTTTTGTCCCATACTGTTTATTAATTGCTTTGTGTATTATTGTTAATAGCTCCAAGCACGATTGTAACGTGATTAGAACGTTTTCTTATTCTATGAGCACGACCTTGTGGTGCTGGTCTAAGTCTCTTTAGCATAGCTCCACCGTCAACTCTAATCTCTTTTATAAAAAGACCAGCTTCTTCAAGATTACCCTCGCTATTTTTTTGTTGCCAGTTATTAATAGCTGATAACAAAAGTTTTTCTAATTTGCGAGAAGCCTCTTTACTATTGAATTTTAATATATTAAGAGCCAATTCTACCTTTTTACCTCTTACCAAATCTGCAACTATGCGCATTTTTCGGGGCGAAGTTGGGCAGTTATTAAGCTTGGCAAATGCTACTTGCCTGTTAGCTTCTTTTATCTGCTCTGCTCTTTCTCTTTTACGAACTCCCATAGCTTCTTATTATTTTTTACCTTTATTTTTAGCACCAGCGTGACCTCTAAAAGAGCGCGTTGGTGAAAATTCTCCTAGTTTATGACCTACCATATTCTCTGTAACGTAAACTGGAACGAATTGACGTCCGTTATGTACCGCTATAGTCTGCCCAACAAAATCAGGTGTAATCATAGAAGCTCTAGACCAAGTCTTAACAACTCCTTTATTACCCTTTTCTATATTTTCCTGAACTTTCTTCTCTAACTTATAGTGAACGAAAGGTCCTTTCTTTAATGAACGTGCCATATCTTACTTATTATTTCTTTCTACGTTCTACGATATACTTATTACTCGGGTTAACTTTAGAACGAGTCCTGTAACCTTTTGCCGGAAGTCCTTTTCTAGAACGTGGGTGACCTCCTGAAGAGCGTCCTTCACCACCACCCATTGGGTGATCTACCGGGTTCATTGCTACTGGTCTTGTTCTTGGCCTTCTACCTAACCATCTTGATCTACCTGCTTTACCAGAAACAACCAATTGATGATCTGAGTTAGAAACCGCACCAATAGTAGCCATACAAGTTAAAAGGATTAACCTTGTTTCTCCTGAAGGCATTTTAATTGTTGCATATTTTCCATCTCTCGCCATTAACTGAGCAAAAGTACCAGCACTACGAGCTATAACAGCACCTTGACCTGGACGTAGCTCAATACAAGATATAACAGTTCCTAGAGGAATTTTACTTAAAGGCATTGCATTACCAATTTCTGGCACAGCATCCTCTCCTGAAACTACAGTTTGACCTACTTGTAAGCCGTTTTGAGCGACTATGTAAGCTTTTTCTCCATCAGCGTAATACAATAACGAAATAAACGCTGAACGGTTTGGATCGTACTCGATAGTTTTAACCACAGCAGGAATACCTACTTTGGTTCTTTTAAAATCTATTATACGATACCTTTGTTTGTGACCACCGCCTGTGTAACGCATGGTCATTTTCCCTTGACTATTTCTACCGCCTGAGTTTTTTTTCGGTGCGATCAAAGAACGCTCCGGCTTATCAGTTGTAATAGTGTCAAAGCTATTAACAACTCTAAAACGCTGACCCGGGGTAATAGGTTTTAATTTTCTTACTGACATTTTATCTTAGATATTGTTGTAAAAATCTATTGTTTCTCCTTCTTGTACTTGTACAACTGCTTTTTTATAAGCATTTGTCTTTCCTGATATTAAACCACTCTTAGTGTATTTAACCGATCTATCAGCCCTGTAATTCATTGTATTTACATTAACAACAGAAACCCCATAAGCAGCCTCAACAGCATTTTTTATTTGGATTTTGTTAGCTTTTTTGTTTACAATAAAACCAAAACGGTTAAAAATCTCTCCGTCTTTAGTTATTTTTTCAGTGATGATAGGCTTAATTATAATGCTCATATCGCTATTATTTGCTTAAATTTTCTACAATCTGCCCTAATGAAGCCTCTGTTAAAACTAAAGTATTCGCATGAATAACTGCGTAAGTATTTAATTCTGAGTGAGTTATAACACTAGTGCTTTTTAAATTGCGTGACGACAAATATACGTTTTTATTTGTATCACCCAACACAAATAAAGATTTTTTATTATCTAACCCTAAAGCATTCAAAACATTAATGAAATTTTTAGTGTTTGGTACATCAAAATTAAATTCTTCTACAACAACTAAGTTTGAATCTTTGGCTTTTAATGCTAACGCCGATTTTCTTGCAAGACGCTTAAGATTTTTATTAAGCTTAAAAGAGTAGCTTCTTGGTCTAGGGCCAAAAATAGTACCACCACCTTTAAACAAAGGATTTTTAATACTACCCGCACGAGCAGTACCTGTACCTTTTTGTTTCTTTATCTTACGTGTACTTCCTGTTACTTCTGCTCTTTCTTTAGCCTTATGCGTACCCTGCCTTTGGTTAGCAAGGTATTGCTTAACATCAAGGTAAACAGCGTGCTTGTTAGGCTCAATTGCGAATACTGATTCAGAAAGGGTTACCGTTCTGCCAGTTTCTTTTCCGTTGATATCTAATACTTTTACTTCCATTACTTCTGAATGATTACATACGAGTTCTTATGTCCTGGCACAGCACCCTTAACAACAATAAGGTTTTTTTCTGCCACAACTTTTAAAACTGTAAGGTTTTGTACTGTTACATTTTCTCCACCCATTCTTCCTGCCATACGCATACCTTTAAATACCCTTGATGGATATGATGATGCACCAACAGAACCAGGAGCTCTCAATCGGTTATGCTGACCGTGTGTTGCTTGACCAACACCGCCAAAACCATGACGTTTTACAACACCTTGGAAACCTTTACCTTTAGATACTCCTTGCACATCTACAAATTCGCCCTCACTGAACAAATCTACAGTTAGAACATCTCCTAAGTTATGTTCTTCTTCAAAATACTTGAATTCAACGACTTTTCTTTTACCAGAAGTTCCTGCTTTTTTAAAGTGACCTGCGGCCGCTTTTACTACATGTTTTTCTGATTTGTCATCGAAACCAAGTTGTAACGCTTTATACCCGTCAACCTCATTGGTTCTGACTTGGGTAACGACACAAGGACCTGCTTCGATTACTGTACACGGTATGTTTTTACCGTTTTCGTCGAAAATACTGGTCATGCCGATTTTTCTTCCAATTAACCCAGACATATTAAACTAATTATTAATTACTATTTATTAAAAACTCTTTATAGAATAAGATATAAAAGTTGAGTATTGAGACATTACTCAATACTCAACTTATAAAAATCAATTCTTTTATAATTATACCTTAATCTCAACTTCTACACCACTAGGAAGCTCTAATTTCATTAGCGCGTCGATAGTTTTAGAAGAAGAACTATAGATATCAAGAAGCCTTTTGTAAGAACTAACTTCAAACTGCTCTCTAGATTTTTTATTTACGTGCGGAGAACGCAGTACTGTAAAAATCTTTTTGTTTGTAGGTAAAGGAATAGGACCTGTAACAACAGCACCTGTGCTCTTTACCGTTTTAACGATCTTCTCTGCAGATTTATCTACAAGACTATGATCGTATGATTTTAATTTTATTCTGATTTTCTGACTCATTTTCTTTAAGATTAATCGTTAATCGTTGCCTTTAGCTTTCTTGATTACTTCTTCTGATATGTTTGAAGGCGTCTCAGCATAGTGAGAAAACTCCATTGTAGATGTTGCTCTACCAGAAGATAGTGTTCTCAATGTAGTTACATAACCAAACATTTCTGATAAAGGAACATTTGCTTTAATGGTTTTAGCACCAGCTCTGTCACCCATATCACTAACTTGACCTCTTCTTCTATTAAGGTCACCAACGATATCTCCCATGTTTTCTTCAGGAGTGATAACTTCAATTTTCATTATAGGCTCAAGGATAACAGCACCAGCAGCACGACCAGATTCTTTATAACCTAATTTTGCAGCCAACTCAAAAGATAATGCATCTGAATCCACAGGGTGGAAAGATCCATCTTTAAGAGTTACTTTCAAGCTATCAACTTCATAACCTGCAAGAGGTCCTGCTTTCATAGCCATTTTAAATCCTTTCTCTACAGATGGTACATATTCTTTAGGAACGTTACCACCTTTTACTTCGTTAATAAACTGAAGACCAACAACACCTTCGTCTGCTGGACCAATGTTGAAAACGATATCTGCAAATTTACCACGACCACCAGATTGTTTCTTATAAACTTCTCTGTGCTGTGCATCTTTAGTAAATGCTTCTTTATATTCAACTTGAGGCTCACCTTGGTTAACTTCAACTTTAAACTCACGTCTCATTCTATCAATAAGGATGTCTAGGTGAAGCTCACCCATTCCTGATATAATAGTTTGACCTGAAGCCTCATCTGTTTTAACTTGGAATGTTGGATCTTCTTCTGCAAGTTTAGCCAAAGCCATACCCATTTTATCAACGTCAGCTTTAGTTTTAGGTTCAATAGCGATACCAATTACTGGATCTGGAAAATCCATACTCTCCAATACTATTGGATTTTTTTCATTACACAGTGTATCTCCAGTTTTAATATCCTTAAATCCTACTGCCGCACCAATATCTCCTGCCTCAATATATTCAATTGGATTTTGCTTGTTAGCATGCATCTGGTAGATACGAGAAATACGCTCTTTGTTACCTGAACGTGTATTCAATACATAAGAACCAGCATCAAGCCTACCTGAATAAGCTCTAAAGAATGCTAAACGACCAACAAAAGGGTCAGTAGCAATTTTAAATGCTAAAGCGGCAAAAGGCGCTTTAGGATCTGGCTTACGTAATTCTTCTTCTTCTGTATCTGGGTTAACACCTACAATACCTTCTTTATCCATTGGAGATGGAAGGTATTTACAAACTGCATCCAGCATAAACTGAACACCTTTATTTTTAAACGCTGAACCACATATCATTGGTATGATAGACATATCAATAGTAGCTTTTCTCAAAGCAACATTAATCTCTTCCTCAGTAATAGAATCTTCATCCTCAAAGAATTTCTCCATAAGAGTTTCATCATAATCAGCAACCGCTTCTATAAGAGCAGCTCTGTATTCATGAACCTCTTCCTTCATATCTTCAGGAATAGGAATAATATCAAATGTAGCACCTTGAGTTTCATCATGCCATATAATAGCCTGATTTTTTACTAAATCTACAATACCTTTAAAATCATTTTCTTCACCAATTGGCAAAGTGATTGCAACTGCATTAGATTTTAGCATATCTCTTACTTGCTGACAAACAGCAAGGAAGTTAGACCCTTGACGGTCCATTTTATTCACAAAGCCCATACGAGGCACTTTATAATTATCAGCCAGCCTCCAGTTTGTTTCAGATTGTGGCTCAACACCATCAACTGCACTAAACAAGAAAACAAGACCATCAAGAACCCTTAACGAACGATTTACTTCAACAGTAAAATCAACGTGTCCAGGAGTATCAATAATATTAAAGTGATAAGGAAGCGTTTCTGGAAGCGGCTTACCTTGTTCTGTTGGGAAATTCCAAGTACAAGTAGTAGCAGCAGATGTAATTGTAATACCTCTTTCTTGCTCTTGCGCCATCCAGTCCATTGTTGCAGCACCATCGTGCACCTCACCAATTTTGTGCGATTTACCAGTATAAAAAAGAACACGCTCTGTTGTTGTTGTTTTACCAGCATCAATATGAGCAGCAATTCCTATGTTTCTAGTATATTTTAAATCTCTAGCCATTATTTCTTAAAAATTTATCTTTTTTATAAATTAAAATCTAAAGTGAGAGAACGCTTTATTTGCTTCAGCCATTTTATGAGTATCCATTCTCTTTTTAACAGCAGCACCTTCTTCTTTAGCCGCAGCTAAAATTTCTGATGCTAATCTTTGAGCCATAGATTTCTCATTTCTTTTTCTTGCATAAAGTATTAACCACTTCATAGCCGTTGAGATTTTCCTGTCTGGACGAATCTGCATTGGTATCTGAAAAGTAGCTCCACCTACTCTACGACTTCTTACCTCTACATGAGGCATAACATTAGTTAATGCGTCTTTCCACATTTCTAATGCTGTTTTTTCTTCATCTTGTTTCTTAGTCTCTACGATGTCAATTGCATCATAAAACACTTTAAAAGCAGTAGATTTCTTACCATCCCACATTAAGTTATTCACAAAACGCGTTACCAGCTGATCGTTAAATCTTGGATCTGGTAAAAGAGGTCTTTTTTTAGCCTGTCTTTTTCTCATGTCTTTTCTTTAAAACTCTTTAAAAATTACTTTTTGTCTTTAGGTCGTTTAGCACCATATTTAGATCTTCTCTGTAACCTCCCGCTTACGCCGGCAGTATCTAGAGCACCACGTACAATGTGGTATCTAACACCTGGTAAATCTTTAACCCTTCCACCCCTAACTAATACTATCGAGTGCTCTTGTAGGTTATGTCCTTCTCCTGGTATGTAAGCATTCACTTCATTACCATTTGTCAAACGAACCCTTGCAACTTTACGCATTGCAGAATTCGGTTTCTTAGGTGTAGTCGTGTAAACACGCGTACATACACCCCTTCTTTGAGGACAAGAATCTAACGCAGCCGATTTACTCTTCTTAGTCATCTGGGTTCTCCCTGTTCTTACTAATTGTTGAATTGTAGGCATAATTACTTTTAAAAATTTCTTATAATTAAAAATTCCCGCTTTTTTCGGGGTTGCAAATGTAGAAATTATAATTAACAAAACAAATCTTAACCCATTAATTTTCAAACGAATTGTCAACATAAAGTGCTGTTTATATTTTTTCAGGTTTTTTTACGTTATTTTTACCGACAACATTTTTTGCATTGAAAAAACTCCCCTTTATATTTTTACTTTTTATGCTTTGCTTTTCGGTAAAAGCACAAAACCTTTATTTAAAAGTGGAGGGTAATACCGTTAACGAAACTAAAATCATCGACTCTATATCTTATAATAAGGTTCATAAAAATGCTAAATCAATATTAGAAGAAACCGCACTGTTATCTAAAACCTTATTAACAGCTGGTTATCTAGAAAATAAAGAAGCCTCCTATCGCAAGGTAAATGACTCCGTTTTTAATCATACTTTTTCTATAGGAAATAAAACAAACACTATACATATATATACAGGTAAGCTATCTGATTTTCATAAACAGCTTTTAAACATAACTAAAGACACTATTAGCCTACCCATAGCCGAAACCGAAAGCTTCATGAACAGTAATATGGCTTTATTAGAAAAGAAAGGATACTCTTTAAGCAACTTACAACTTATAGATCTCGAGAAGAAAGACCAGGTTTTAAATGCTTCACTTACAATTGTAATAGAAAAAAAACGAACACTTGATGGGCTTGTACTAGAAGGGTACAAAAAATTCCCCGAAGGGATACGTCGTAATATATTGAGAAAGTATAAAGGCAAAATTTTTAATCAGGAAAACCTACAGCGACTGCATAATGATTTTAATGCTATACGCTTTGTAAATCAAATTAAATACCCCGAGATATTATTTAAAGAAGACACTACTAAGGTATATGTATATTTAGAGAAAGCCAAACCAAACACCTTTGATGGATATATAGGCTTTTCTAACGATCAAGATGAAGGCAATGTTCGCTTTAACGGCTACTTAGACCTATTACTTATTAATGTATTAAACACCGGAGAGCGATTTAACCTGTACTGGAAAAACAATGGCGACGAACAAACCACTTTTAATACATCTTTAGAGTTACCTTACATTTTTAAAAGCCCGATAGGTATAAAAGCGAGTCTGAATATTTTTAAACAAGATAGTACTTTTCAAACGACCGTTACCGACTTAAATATTGGATATTACTTTAATTATAACTCTCGTGCTTATTTAGGTTACAAACAAACAGAGTCTGTAGATATACAAAACATAGACAATAGTACACTTAGTGATTACTCGAGCACATTCTACACCTCTACCTATGAATATACTGGTTATAGTTTTGATGATTTTCTATTTCCTGAAAAAACATCTGTTTTACTAAAAGGTGGTTTTGGCACAAGAGACACTAAAACAACTAACACAAACCAATACTTTATACAAACTGATATTTCGCATAATCTCTATCTTAATAAGCGTAATATTATAAACCTAAAGAATGAGACCTTTTACCTTAATAGCAAATCTTATATAATTAATGAGCTTTTCCGCTTTGGTGGCATTAACTCTATAAGGGGTTTTAACGAAAACAGCCTACAGGCAAGTTTATACACTGCTTTAATGGCAGAGTATAGGTATATACTATCGCCTAACCTATATATATACTCTATTACTGACTATGGGTATTTTCAGGATAAAACATCGGGACTTAATGACAATTTGCTGGGATTAGGTTTTGGTTTCGGACTACTAACAAATAATGGATTATTTAATATAATATATGCTAACGGTAGCACTAAAGATGCTCCTATAAAATTATCTAATTCTATAGTGCATATTAGTTTTAAAACACGCTTTTAACGAAATAGTGTAATAGGGTATAAAAAGCACTAGCCAAATCACTATATTTGCCGTATGGAAAAAGAGCACCAAATATTCGGGATAAGAGCCATTATAGAGGCTATACAGGCAGGTAAAGAAATAGATAAAGTTTTTATACAAAAAGAAACACAGGGCGACCTAATGCGCGACCTGATGAAGGTGCTAAAGCGTAATAGCATTAACTTTAGCTATGTACCTGTTGAAAAACTAAACCGACTAACACACAACAACCATCAAGGTGCTGTGGCGACTATTGCTCCTATAAAATTTCATGACCTTGAAACACTTGTAGAACAGGTTATGGAAAGCGGTAAAACTCCTCTTTTCCTTATATTAGATCAACTATCTGATGCACGCAACTTTGGTGCAATAATACGTACTGCAGAGTGTACTGGTGTAGATGGTATTATTGTTCAAAAACAAGGTTCGGCACCTGTAAATGGTGATACCGTAAAAACATCGGCTGGAGCTGTGTTTAATGTACCCATTTGTAAAGTAGAACATATTAAAGATGCTATTTTCCACCTGCAAGGGTCAGGAATAAAAACAATTGCTGCTACAGAGAAAACCGAAGACACGATTTATGACATATCCTTTAAAGAGCCATTGGCAATTATAATGGGATCTGAAGATAGAGGTATTAACCCATCGGTGCTTAAAATAGTAGACGAAAAAGTAAAACTACCTATGTTTGGCACTATACAGTCATTAAATGTATCAGTAGCTTGTGGTGCTTTCTTATATGAAGCAGTACGACAAAGAAGGTAAATTTTTGGTATAACAATTAGATTTCCGCACCTTCATTATCCTCTTCTTTACTATTTTTAGTATAAGTATATACAATAGATACTCTAGGCATTGTAGATGAAGTAGGCTGTATGCTTTCTTCTTCGGGTTCAGGCTCGGGTGGTGGCGGATTTACAAAATTACCGTTCTCGTCAAATCGTTTCATAAAGGGGTCATCCTCTGGGTTGAAATTTGGCTTTTGCCAATCATACACTATAGGTTTTTGATAATCGGGAGCATCATACAATCGAGAAAATATAAAACCTGTAATAAGTCCTGCCAAATGTCCTTCCCATGATATACCTTTATCTATATCTGGGAAAACATACCATATCATACCGCCATATAACATTATTATAGTAAGTGATAATGCTACCAAACGGTAATAGCCTGTTTGTATCCCTTTAAAAAACATAAAACTTACCAATACATATATAAGCCCGCTTGCCCCTATATGGTAGGACTCTCTACCAATGAGCCATGTTATAGCTCCTGACAGTAAAATACCATAGCCAATAACCTGTAAAGCGTGTCTCCTATAAAAGAAACGTAATGCAGCAATGAGCACTAATAAGGGTATAGAATTATTATATAAGTGTTCTAAACTACCATGTATAAAAGGACTAAAGAGTACACCTCTAAGTCCTTTAAATGTTCTTGGGTAAACACCGTACTGTGCAAAGTTTACAGGAAATTTTATATCAATCCAGTATATTATCCATAGAAACACTACAAAATATAGTGGCCAAGCTAATACAGAGGGAGAAAATTTAAAGCGATTATCATTCACGGTATAAAGATTATATCAAGTGTAATAATAACTTGTCAAGAATTTAACCACTTTTTATATCGTGCAATTTTGTCATAATGATTAATTTTACATCATGGAAGCACCATTAGCAGAACGCATACGTCCGCAACATTTATCAGAATATATTAGCCAACAACATTTGGTAGGACCGCAAGGTTCGTTAACTCACCAAATAGCAAAGGGCATTATTCCCTCACTACTCCTTTGGGGACCTCCCGGAACAGGAAAAACGACCCTAGCACAAATTATGGCACAAGAGTCAAAACGACCCTTTTATGTGCTGAGTGCTATAAACTCTGGTGTAAAAGAAGTGCGGGAGGTTATTGAGAAGGCAAAGCAAAGTGGTGGACTGTTTACTGCTAAGAATCCTATACTATTTATAGATGAGATTCATCGCTTTAGCAAATCGCAACAGGATTCACTACTAGCAGCCGTTGAAAAAGGTTGGGTAACGCTTATAGGTGCTACTACCGAAAATCCAAGTTTTGAAGTTATCCCTGCTTTATTGTCAAGATGTCAGGTTTACGTACTAAATCCATTTTCACGCGAAGACTTAGAGACTTTATTGCACCGTGCAATGGAAAAGGATGAAGTTTTAAAGCAAAAAAATATCATACTAAAAGAAACAGAAGCACTATTAAGGCTATCTGGTGGCGATGGTAGAAAGTTGCTTAATGTTTTTGAGTTAGTGATAAACGCTACTGAGGGTGACACTATCGAAATTACCAATGAACGGGTAATGCAACTAGCACAAAAAAACACGGTGTTGTATGATAAAACAGGTGAACAACACTATGATATTATATCGGCTTTTATAAAATCGATGCGAGGTAGTGACCCTAATGGCGCAGTATATTGGTTAGCACGCATGATAGAAGGTGGCGAAGACTTAAAGTTTATAGCGCGCCGTATGCTAATACTAGCAAGTGAAGACATTGGTAATGCCAACCCAACGGCGCTTATTATGGCAAACAATGCTTTTCAGGCAGTGTCGACTATTGGATATCCCGAATCAAGAATTATATTAAGTCAGTGCGCAGTATACCTTGCTACTTCTCCAAAAAGTAACGCAAGCTATATGGCGATAAACAAAGCGCAACAAATAGTAAAACAAACAGGTGACTTACCCATACCACTGCACCTGCGCAATGCTCCTACTAAGTTAATGAAAGAACTAGGCTATGGCGATGAGTATAAATACTCTCATGATTATGCGAATAACTTTGCTGAGCAAGAGTTTTTGCCCGATGAGATAAGTAATACTAAGTTTTATGACCCTGGTAGTAACAGTCGAGAAAACAGCACGCGCGATTTCTTAAAAAACAGATGGAAAGATAAGTATGGATATTAAAAGTTACTTTTTAGAACTTTATATTCAGTTTTTCTATTATCAACTCATTATCTTGATAATACTCAAAAAACCAATTGCCATCATCTTTTAAAATCATTCCGTTTTTACCTTCGGTAATACCTATATAATAGTCGGGGTGTGATGTTTTATACATCTTCAAGACTACCTTTGGTGCACTATCTACTAATTGATAACCATTTTTTATAGGCTGTGCAAAGAGTGTAGATTCATCAACATTGGCATCTGTTTTAAATTCAGCAGTATTAGTAGCTACCTTTGCTTGAGTGTTTCCGTTATAATCATACACCATAGTATCTACCCAACGTGATGCTTCACGCAGTGCCTCATAATATGCTCTTTGAATTTCTTTTTCTTTACTAACTCCTTTTTCTGTAGCAAACAATACTTTTCCCGAACAGTCTTTAACAGTAATAGTTAATTCGGTTTTAAACATACTCGACTCCTCCTGCACATTTGCATACAATAATTTACATCTATCAAAAGCCAAATTTTCAGGAAGTATATCGCTAGATAAAAACACGGTAAAACCTTTCTTTTCAAAAATTCCCTTCGTAAGCTGATTCAGGTTATATTCACCTGTCGCTTTTTGAAATTCAAATCTTTCAGGTACAATCATGTACTTATAATCGCTTAGTTTTTTTTGTGAAAAAGCCGAAAATGTTAGTAAAAGGCAAAACAACACTATGATTCTGTTCATAATTTGGTTATAATAAATTTTTAATATCAAGCAAATGATTTATTTGTTTAACAGAGGTATGAACTTGTTTGTTAAACTCATTAAAATATATGGCATCAAGCCCGTAATCTAAAGCACCCTGTACATCTGCTTCTATACAGTCACCTATCATTATACTGGTGTGTTTTTGGGCATTGGCAGCTTTTAGTGCATATTCAAAAATATCAGGATGCGGTTTTTTACATCCTGCTAACTCGGAGTTGGTTACCGTTTCAAAATAATGATGGATATTTGAATTTTTAAGCTTGCCATCTTGCACCTCATGAAAACCATTAGTGATGATATGCAAACTGTATTTCGGTTTTAAATACTCTAATATATCTACAGCTCCTTCATACAAATAATTATACATTGGTAAATGCTTTATATAATCATCCGAAAGGACATCAATTAGATTATTATTGATAGTGAAACCAAGAATATCAAAAGCATCTTTAAACCTTCCGTAACGAAGTTCTTGCTGTGTGATTTTACCATCTCTATACAGTTTCCAATATTTGAGATTTATCGGCACATAGTGCTCTAAAAACGCTGAGATATCGACACCTACATTATGCTTAGTCAGTATCGTTTCGAATGCCAATGCTGAATTCTTTTCAAAATCCCATAGTGTATGATCGAGATCAAAAAAAACTGCCTTTTTATCACTTATCCTCATTAGTCCCCTTTTACAATAACAGCATTCTCTATATGATAAATCCAGTCATCAACATCATTATCGTTATAACGAAAAGTTCCTTTTAAGGTTACATATTGATCGGTTTTAAGTCGTATTGAAGGGTCTTTAAATTTTATACCCATAATAGTTTCAGGTCCTGCCTGTCCACAGAAAAAACAAGATGCAAATACATTTTTGCTCAAAGCATAGTTTTTATTATCAATAGGGATAATAAAACCACTCATTACTATTGGTTTTTTATTCTTGGTTTTTAATGTGCTATTAATTTTTGGATACATTACCCCTTCTGGATAATCTTTACTAGGTTTTTTCTCATATTGAATGCGCCCTAATAATTTCCAACTTAGCGTATCGGCAAACACACTAGCATCTGCTGTAATTTTGTTATATGAATGCCCCACAGTTGTACTAGGAGGAGTACTTAAGGCTGTTAGAAAAAAACCTGATATAATGAGTATTGATAAAATAAAAAATGTTTTACGCATTTGCGAGTGTTTTTGATATGTTTAAACTATATGCTTTTACTGCCGGAATCACGGCTGCCAGAATACCTACAAAGATAGTGAGCAGGAATAAATATCCTTCTTTCTCCCAAACAAACTCGAAGGGGTTAAACGACATTTTAAATTCTTCTTCTGATGAACCCGAGATAAGCACTAACGCTACTCTCCCAACAATCGTTCCAAACAAAAAGCCTGTAATACATAACAACAAACTTTCTATAAGCACTAATGCTAATAACTGAAAACGACTTGCACCATTAACGCGCAATAGGGCAAATTCGTATTTTCTTTCTTTTAAAGTATTGTAAAGTGCGATAAATATACTAATACCTGATATAAGCATAATACCATAAGCTAAATACTGTAATGCTTGTAAACCAATACCAAATAGCGAAAATAGACGGCTTATTTCAAGCCCAGGTGATGCTGCCTGCATTTTAGTATTCATAGGTATAATACGTTGCCAAGAAAAAATAGCCATTTTATTTTTCATTTTCAATAACACGGCTGTTATTTCTTTACCTTCTTCACTTATATGAGTATCTTCTGCTTCGTGGTCATGGTCATCGTGATTGTCTGCTGAAGCTACTGCATCGTGATTATGATCGTGTGCTGCATTATCTTCATCATGCATGTGCTCGTCATGATTGTGTACATCTTCAGTTACGGCTTCATCATCATGATGGTCATGTGCATCATGGTCGTGTGCTTCGCCTTCGGTATGCTCGTGGTCGTGCATTGCCCATACACTGGGTATAGTACACAATATGAGGTTATCGACAATTTTATCTGTTTTAGAAGCAATACCTACTACTTTATAAGCATGATTTTTATGCACTTCCCCTTCTTCGCTATCGCCATGTGAACCAAAAAATGTATCGCCTATTTTAAGTTGCATTTTCTCGGCTATAGCGCTACCTACTACTACTTCAAAATTTTCAGTAAAAACTTTTCCTTCTTTTATATCTGCACCATATTTATCAAGATAATCAGGTGTAGTACCCACAATACGGAAACCTCTATAATTATCGCCAAAAGCAAGTGGTATAGCCGTTTCTACAAATGGGTTATCCATCCATTTTTTAGCTTCTATATAGTTGATATTACCAGTAGGAGCATCTACTTGATATACTGATGAGAGTATTAATTGTAGCGGGCTGCCTTTTGCTCCAAGCACAAGATCGATTCCATCTATATTACTATTAAATTTCTTTTCAAACTGCTCCTGCAAAAGTATAAGCAGTGTAATGATAGCTACACTTGCTGTAAGCAATATTATACTAAGTAGTGTATTTAATGGTTTAAACCAAATATTTCTCCAAGCTATTTTTGTAATCATGATAAGGTAATTTGGTTAGAAAAACGGTCTTTTAGCCTTTGGTCGTGCGTTACAATTACTAATGCTGTACCATATTGTTTTGCCAAACTAGAAAGCATATCGGCAACTAAAAAAGCATTTTCATCGTCGAGGCTTGAGGTTGGCTCATCTGCTAAAAGTAATTTTGGTTCGTTTATCAGCGCACGTGCTATAGAAACACGCTGTTGCTGCCCAATACTGAGTTGCGATGGTAGTTTATGCATTTGGTCCTTAAGCCGCAACTGTTCTAGTATTTGACGGGCTTTTTCCGTTGCTTGTTTACC
This sequence comes from Flavobacterium arcticum, assembly GCF_003344925.1. Lineage (NCBI taxonomy): Bacteria > Pseudomonadati > Bacteroidota > Flavobacteriia > Flavobacteriales > Flavobacteriaceae > Flavobacterium > Flavobacterium arcticum. The sequence goes on from NZ_CP031188.1 coordinate 614,110, forward strand.
TGTGGCAAGCCATGACGCCAAAACAACATTCTCCTCCACACTAAGCGATTCTACAAAATAGGCTTGTTGTAATACTAACCCTATATTTTTTCCGCGAAAATGGTCTAATTTTTTATCGGATAATGTAGCAATATTGGTCTCTTCAATTAATATCTCACCCGACTGTGGTTTTAGTAAACCGCCAAGCAAATGTAACAACGTAGTTTTCCCTTTACCCGAACCACCTGTTATAAGTAGTGTATTACCACTTTGTGCTATTATATCGGGAAAATTGAATACTGTTTCTTTTCCGTAAGAAAACTGAATATTTCTTGTGCTTATCATGCAGGAATATTTATATGCCCTGCAAGTTACTCAAAAAGCAGGGATTATAAAATCACAATAATTGTTAAAGTATACCTTCGTCGGCAAAACTACAATAATCTTTTTCGGTTACGATTACATGGTCGAGTACAGCAATACTAAGACTATGTCCTGCTGCTTTTAATTGACGTGTTATATTTTTATCTTCATCACTCGGCTGTAAGTTTCCCGAAGGATGATTATGCGCTAAAATAATCCCAACTGCATTTTGCTCTAACGCTGTTTTAAACACTATACGAACATCTACTACTGTACCTGTAATACCACCTTTACTAAGCTGATTTTTATAAATTACTTTATTCGAATTATTAAGATAAATAACCCAGAATTCTTCATGGGGTAACTCGCCTATTATGGGTTGCATTATCTCGAAAACAGCCTTACTAGACGTTATTTTCTTTAAATCGAGTGCACCCTCTTCCCTACGTCTGCGACCCAGCTCCATTGCTGCTACAATACTTATACCTTTTGCTTCTCCTATTCCTTTAAACTGCATAAGCTGTTGTAACGAAAGCTTACCCAATGCATTCAAGTTATTATCTACACTTGCCAGTATGCGTTTGCTCAGTTCTACTGCACTTTCGTTACGGCTACCTGAACCAATAAGTATTGCGATTAGTTCGGCATCACTAAGGGCTGCTTTGCCCTTTTGCATTAACTTTTCACGAGGTTTATCATCTTCTGCCCAATATTTTATCGAAAAGGGACTTTGTGTTTCTTCCATAAGGTTTAAACTATAACTGCTAATATAAGTTTTTTTACAAAATAGCTATACTACACATGAATATTCTTACGTTTTGATAATAAACCAACTGATATGAAATATATTATACCCTTTTTATTCTTACTATTAAGCCCCGTACAGGATACTTTTTCAGAAAAGCTATCTGACGCAGCAATAAGCCTTACTAAAGATTATGTACACTATGATGGCAGCTATCGTAAGATACCCTACCCTAATGGCGATGTCCCCAAAAACATAGGCGTATGTACCGATGTAGTAATACGTGCGTACCGCAAACTGGGTATTGACTTGCAAAAAGAGGTACATGAGGATATGAAAGCTAACTTTTTGAAATATCCTAAGAACTGGGGAATGAAATCGACAGATACTAATATTGATCATAGGCGTGTCCCCAACTTACAAACATTTTTTACACGAAAAGGAACATCTATACCTGTTACTAAAAATGCTATCGACTATAAACCTGGCGACATTGTGACATGGATGCTTAATGACAGGCTTCCCCACATAGGTATTGTAATAAACCGAAAATCAAGAGATGGGAAACGTTATATGATAGTACATAACATAGGGAGCGGACAAGTACTGGAAGATTGCCTTTTCAGTTATACGCTCTCAGGACATTATAGGTATAAAAAATAAGGGAGCTAATAGCTCCCTTATTTTTTAATTTACTTTGATCATACTTTTTAAATAAGCGTTTTAACTTCATCAAAATTAAGTCCTCCATAATTACCAGAACTCATAAGCAGTAATGCAGTACCTTTATTCTGCTTTTCTAAATTAAAAAGATAGTCTTTAAACTCCGCAGGATTCGTATAAATTATTAAATCTTCTCGATTAAAGGCTTTGGCTATTTGCTCATAAGTAACCTCTTCAAGCTGCTTTATTTTTACCGCATCTGGCGAGTAGAATACTACTGCTACATCGGCACTATCTAGTGCACCTTCATACTCCTTTAGAAACTCGGCATTAAGGCTGCTGTAAGTATGCAACTCAAGACAAGCAACAAGAGTATGGTCAGGGTACTGTTCTTTTACTGCCTTAGTAGTTGCTGCCACTTTACTTGGTGAATGGGCAAAATCTTTATAGGCTACATTCTTACCATTTTCAGCTATTTTTTCAAGACGCTTACTCGCTCCTTTAAAGGTGGCAATAGCCTCATAAAAATCAGCTTCATCTACTCCCATATTTTGGCATATCCATTTTGCTCCAGCAAGATTATTAAGGTTATGCGCCCCAAATACTTCTATTGGCATTGGTCCTTCGGGTGTTTCAAGATAGGTTACACCATTTTGCACCGAATATTCAGGCGTTTGATAAGGCAATTTACGTATAGGATTGGTCGATGCTTCGGCTACACGCTTTACTTCGGGGTCATTTTCGTTATAAACTAGAATACCACCATTGGTTATCTGCTGAATAAATATATCAAACTGTTCTACATAATTTTCATAGGTAGGAAACACATTAATATGATCCCATGCTATACCACTTATCAGTGCAATATTGGGCTGGTACAAATGGAATTTTGGTCGGCGATCCATAGGAGATGAAAGGTATTCGTCACCTTCTAAAACAATAAAATCATTATCTGCTGTAAGGCGTACCATAGTATCAAATCCTTCAAGCTGTGCCCCCACCATATAATCTACATCTATATCATGATAATGCATTACATGAAGTATCATACTGGTAATCGTGGTCTTACCATGCGACCCACCTATTACAACACGTGTTTTATCTTTACACTGCTCATATAAAAACTCAGGATAAGAATATATTTTAAGTCCTAATTCTTGTGCTTTTAGTAATTCAGGGTTATCAGCCTTGGCATGCATACCTAGTATTACTGCCTCTATAGCTGTGGTTATTTTTTCTGGAAACCACCCCATTTCGGCAGGTAATAAACCTTTATTATCCAAGCGTGTACGCGATGGCTCAAATATAGCATCGTCGCTACCTGTTACTTTATATCCTTTTTCATGAAGTGCCAATGCAAGGTTATGCATGGCAGCACCGCCTATAGCAATAAAATGTGTACGCATGTTTGTAATTAATTTCTCCAAAAGTAACAAAACTACCAGTGATTATGAAAATAAAAAAAACGTTCCGCAATTTGCGGAACGTTTTTAATTTGAACTAATAATTATATAATTAACGAACGAGTGTCATTTCGTCAACAATGTGTTTAGCACCTGCATACTTGTCAATAACCCAAAGTACATAACGAATATCAACATTTATGGTACGTTGTAAATCTTTATCAAAAATAACATCGCCTGCCATAGCTTCGATATTCCCGTCAAATGCAAGACCTATAAGCTCACCTTTACCATTAAGTACTGGAGAACCTGAGTTACCTCCTGTGATATCATTATCCGTAAGGAAGTTTACTGGCATATATCCATCTTTATCTGCATACTGACCAAAATCTTTTTTGTTATACAGTTCTAACAATCTTTTAGGAAGATCAAACTCCTGATCGTTTGGTTTGTATTTTGCAACCTCACCTTGCATAGTAGTATAGTAGTTTACCTTAGCATCGTTTCTTGCATCTGCAGGCAACGATCTTACTTTACCATACGTTAAACGTAGTGTACTATTAGCGTCTGGATAATATTTTTCTTTTGGGTTAGCTTCACGCATACCTTGTACTAATAAACGGAATGCTTTTGCATAATCTGCTTCAAGTTGTGCTTGCTCATCTGTTTTAGCTCTATACTGCGTAATAATAGCATTAGATAGCTTGTATAACGGATCATTATTTAACACCTCTGCATCAGGATTTTGTATCCATGACATTATCTTTTCTTTAGTAGTAAAAATACTAGCATCAAATGCATTGTTTACAAAAGCAGTATAATCATAATCAACTCCCTTACCTATTTCATCAATATATGATGCTATTGGGTAACCTGACGATTTTGTTGCATACAGGTTAAGCTGTGCAGCAAGCACGTCTTTTTCTAATGGTAAGTATAATGTTTTATATGCTTCGTTTACACCTTCTTCTATTTGAGGAAGCATAGCAGCACGACCATTCTCGTTAGAACTTGCATAGGCCTGAAGTCCTCTACCTAAACTATATGGTAACACTGCATAAGTACTAGTACGCAATAACCCAATTAGGTAATTATCATGACGTGCCTTTTCGTTAGTTTTAGAATAGTAATTGTTTATCGTAGCGATAACATTACCATACTTTTCTTTATTAGCTTTTTTATTTGCCCACTTGTTAAATTTCTTTTCATCTTTGGCTTTAGTTTCAGCAGTCTTATGTTTAGTAAGTGCGTCTATCATACCTTGACGATTTTTCCAGTAGTTAGCTACCTGTGCATATTGTGATGCATAGTTAAGACGTACTTGATCACTCTCATCCATGTGTACCTTCATCTTGTCCATACCTCGCTTAGAAGCCTCTACCCATGCAGGGTAAGCAAACTTAACGTTTTGCTCGATACCACCAGATGGCATCCAACGGTTAGTACGTCCAGGATAACCTAATATCATAGCAAAGTCGTTTTCCTGAACACCTTTCATACTTACAGGAAGGTAATGTTTAGGCGTTAATGGCACATTGTCTGTAGAATATTCTGCTGGGTTACCATCTTTATCTGCATAAATACGGAACATAGAGAAATCTCCTGTATGGCGTGGCCACTCCCAGTTATCTGTATCTCCACCAAACTTACCAATACTTTCTGGTGGGTTACCTACTAAACGTACATCTGTATAATCTTGATATACGAAATAGTAATATTCATTACCTTGAAAAAATGAACGTACAGAAACAGTATATTTTCCGCCTTCGTTATTTTCTTTTTCAATAAGGGCGATTTCTTGATTAAGAGCTCTTTCTCTTTCAGCTTCTGTCATTTGGTCGTTTACCTTACTAAGCATCCTTTCAGATACATCGTCCATTCTTACAAAGAAACGCACGTATAATGAACTTGGTTTTAGCTCTCCTTGACGTGTTGATGCCCAAAAACCATCTTTAAGATAGTTAGCTTCGGGAGTAGAAAGTTCTGCTATAGCATCATATCCACAGTGGTGGTTGGTTAAAACCAAACCTTCTTTAGAAATAACCTCTGCAGTACAACCTCCATCAAACTGTACAATAGCATCTTTAAGACTATGGTTGTTTATGCTATAAATTTCATCGGGAGTAAGCTGAAGTCCCATTTTTTGCATATCTCTGTAGTTAAGACGCTCAATATGCATCAGGAACCACATTCCCTCGTCTGCTTTTACTGGCAATACCAGTACAAACAGGGTTACGAATAAAATTAGTTTTTTCATTAATCTGACTAAATAAAGTTAATAGTTATAAATCATAAGTATAATAACACAACTAAATGTTACATAATTACACCTCTAAGATTTTATTTTTTGTAATGCGAAGATAGCTTTTTTTGAGAATTTCGTAAAATAATTACGTATTATAAAATTTAAAAACAAGAAAGGCGCATTATCAGCGCCTTTCTTGTTTTTATCTCAAAATATACATTTATACATTAAGCATTTGCCAAAGTTTATCTTTTAACTCGACAAGCCCTTGTTGTGCTACCGATGAAATAAACATATAAGGTATTCCTTTAAACTCCTCATCTAGCTGTGCTTTCATTTCTGCTTTTAATTCTTCATCTAGCATATCACTTTTAGACACTACCACTAGCCTATCTTTATCAAGCATTTCTGGGTTATATCGCCTAAGTTCATCAAGCAGAATATCATATTCTTTCTTTACATCTTCGGCATCAGCAGGAACAAGAAATAATAATGTAGAGTTACGCTCTATATGTCTCAAAAAATAATGCCCTAAGCCTTTACCCTCTGCTGCGCCTTCTATAATCCCTGGTATATCAGCAATTACAAATGATTTATAATCTCTATATGCCACAATACCTAAATTAGGTTTTAGTGTCGTAAAAGGATAATCGGCAATTTTAGGCTTAGCCGAAGTAAGTACCGAAAGTAGTGTTGATTTTCCTGCATTTGGGAAACCTACTAAACCTACATCGGCAAGCACCTTAAGCTCTAAGATCACATCTAACTGCTCACCTGGTATACCAGGCTGTGCATAACGTGGTGTTTGGTTGGTAGAACTACGAAAATGCCAGTTACCTAACCCCCCTTTACCTCCTTTGGCTACTATTCGTTTTTCACCATCTTCAGTTATTTCAAAAAGCACTTCATTGGTCTCTTTATCACGCACTACAGTTCCCAATGGTACTTCGATATACTTATCTTCTCCATCGGCACCAGTACTACGCGCACTACTACCATCGCCACCGTGACCCGCTTTTACATGGCGTGCAAATTTTAAGTGAAATAGTGTCCATAGTCCTCTATTCCCCACAAGGTACACATGACCACCACGACCACCATCGCCACCATCAGGACCACCTTTATCAATAAATTTTTCTCTATGTAGGTGTGTAGATCCCTTACCTCCTTTACCAGAGGCTATATAAATCTTTACATAATCTACAAAATTCCCTTCTGTCATTTTTTTATTTTAAAGTTTGCCATGCAACGTTTCAGCCTGCAAAAGTACATTATTTTTATGAAACGAATTGAGACGAATTACAGATACACCGTACACGTTTTCGCTAATAATGCCTTAAAGCCATAAAACAGCATATTTAAAGCTCAATAATGTATCGAAATAATTGTAATTTAGCAGAAATAGAAAATAATAATTCTCATGAAAAAAATCGCATTTTTATGCCTAGCTATAGCGTTAAGCACAACATATAGCTGTAAACAAGAAAAAGAGAAATCAGTAACTACTGAAACAGAAAACCAAGAAAACAATACTACAACTGGTAAATTTTCTTTAGTTAAAGAAGCTACAAAAGTTAGTTTTACAGCTTATAAAACAACCGATAAAGTACCTGTAGGCGGTGAGTTTAAGAAAATTGAAATTACCAACACAACAACAGGAGACACTCCTCTAGCTGCTTTAAATGGCACTACATTTAAAATTCCTGTAAATAGTTTATATACAAATGATGCTACAGAAACAAGAGACCCTAAAATACTTGGGTTTTTCTTTGGCGTGATGAAAAATACCGAATTTATCTCTGGTACTTTTAACGTTTATGAAGACGGAAAGTGCTCTATAGATGTAACATTAAATGGAAAAACGGCCAACATTTTTTTAACACAAGAGATGACTTCAGAAAATCACTACACTTTTAAAGGTGTAATGAATTTAGAGAATTGGGATGCGTTAAATGCTATAGCGTCTATTAATAAAGCCTGTGAAGTATTACACACAGGAGCTGATGGCGTTAGTAAAACTTGGAGCGAAGTAGCCGTTGAAGCTCAGGTTGTACTAGAGGAAAAGTAAATGAACTTATCTATAAAACAAAAAAGTAAAGGGAGGTTTTAAAACCTCCCTTTACTTTTTACATACTTAGTATATTGTTTAATTATTCTTTAATCGACCGTACTCTTACCTTATCAATCTTAACGCCATCCATTTTAAGAACTTCCAATTCATATAAATTCCAAGACAGCTTTTCGCCCGCTTTAGGTATATAGGAAAGCTCTGTCATAATAAGACCGCTTACAGTAGTTACTTCATAATCGCCTGTAAGCTCATCTAAGTCAAAGTAGGTCAAGAAGTCGTGTAATGGGTAATGCCCATCAACCGTCCAAGTACCATCTGGATTGGCTACTAATTGAAATTCATCATCATAAAAATCAGAGGCGTCTCCTACAAGTGCTTCCAGTATATCGTTAAGTGTTATAATTCCTTGGAAAACACCATATTCATCAGTTACAAAAGCATAATGTACTCTTGTCTTTTTAAATATCTCTAAGGCTTTATATGCCGAAGTATGCTCTATAAGGTATACAGGCTCTGTAGTTATATTCTTCAGGTTAAAGCCTGGCTTTTCATAATTGGAAAACATATCTTTTAATGACACCATACCTACTACGTCGTCAAGATTATCTTCGCACACGGGGTAAACCGAATGCATCTCTTCAAGCATTATTTCTTTAATACGGGCTTTATCTGATTGAAACGTAAGATAGGCTACTGATTTTCGGTGCGTCATTAGCGAATTTACTTTCCTGTCGCCAATATGAAAAACACGCTCCATTATATCGTGCTCTATTTCCTGTACTTCTCCTCCCTCTGTTCCTTCTTTAATAATAGCTTTAATTTCTTCTTCGGTTACTTTACCATCTGCCGTAGGGCGAATGTTAAATATTTTCATCAAGAAATCAGTAGATGAAACCAATAACCATATAAAAGGTGCTGTAGCTATAGATACATACTTCATTGGCAAAGCTACTAACTTAGCTATAGCCTCAGGATAAATAAGCCCTATCCTTTTTGGTAATAGCTCACCTAGTACTAACGAGAAAAATGTTAGTATCACTACAACCACTATTACCGCCAAATTTTCTGCATAAGGTGTAAATAACTCATATTGCATAAAAAATGCTTCAACATCTCCAGTTACCTTATCACCACTATAAATACCCGTAAGAATACCTATAAGTGTAATGCCTATTTGTACTGTAGATAAAAATTTATTGGGTGAGTTGGCTAAATTTAAAGCAGCAATTGCGCTGGTATTCCCTTTTTTTGCGGCTGACTCTAAACGGTTTTTCCTAGCAGAAATCAGTGCAATCTCCGACATGGAGAAAACACCATTAAGTAGTATTAGGAATAATATTATGGCTATTTCCAATCGCTGAAATTTTAGTTAAGCTTATCTATTACCAAACTCAACCTTTCGGTTACCTCTGCAATAGACCCTATACCATTTACTGCATAAAATTTATGCTGGCTTTTATAGTAATCCATTAAAGGAGCTGTTTTCTCATTATATTCTTGGTAACGGTTTCTTATTAGACTCTCATCTTGATCGTCTACTCTTCCGCTTGTTTTACCACGCTCTAAAAGGCGTTGTATTAATATTTCGTCATCTGCCTCTAGTGCTACTGTACCTGTTACTTTCCAGTCTTTAGTTGCTAAAAAAGCATCTAATGCCTGTGCTTGTGCAATCGTTCTAGGAAAACCATCAAAAAGAAAACCTGCAGTATCAGTATGTTTCTCTACCTCATCCTGCAACATTTTTATGGTAATAGAGTCAGGCACAAGATCTCCTTTATCTATAAACACTCTAGCTTCTTTACCTAGTTGGGTATCATTCTTGAGGTTATATCGAAAAACATCTCCTGTAGAAATATGCGTCAGGTTGTATTTCGTTTTTAAAAATTCTGCCTGTGTTCCTTTTCCTGCTCCCGGTTTCCCGAATAATACGATATTAATCATTGTTGTTGTTATTGTTGTTTGTTATTTTAATTGGTAAACTTCGGGTAAGTTACGCCCCAGCTCGTCATAGTCTAACCCAAACCCTACTATAAATTTATTAGGGATTTCGAACCCTATATAATCGAGTTTTACATCTTTAGTATATGCTTCAGGTTTAAAAAATAATGTTGCTATTTTTAGCGACTTTACTTTTTGTGCTTCAAACATTTTTTTGAGTTCTATAACCGTATTTCCTGTATCTACTATATCCTCTATTATTACAACGGTTTTTCCTTCTAAGCTTTGATTAAGACCTATCAGTTGCTTCACATCATTAGTAGATGTAGTACCCTCATAAGAAGCTAGTTTTACAAAACTTACTTCGCACGGTTTTTTATAATGTTTCATAAAGTCTGAAACTACCATAAACGCACCATTAAGCACGCCTACAAAAACTGGGGTTTCATCTGCCATATCATCCTCTACTTGCTTTGCCATTCGGGCAATAGCAGCATCAATAGTAGCGGCATCTATAAAAGGTACAAAGTGTTTATCGTGAAGCTGTATCAATTTCTTGTAATTATTATCAATAATTTGCAAATATACTAATTACAGTACAGCTCTTTATAAACTGTAGTTTATTTTATAAAATTATTATAGCTAAATATTGAGATATTTAAGGTGTTTTTGTAATTTTCGAGTTTTGCTTTAATTATGCACACTACCTTTTACACCAAAATAATAAATAGTAATGCACGTCGCAGTATTCGTGATGAGCTATCTAAGGTGGTACTCAGTGACAAAGGCTTGTTTCCCGATTTAATAAATATCGCTTTTGATATAAATGATAAAAACCACCATAAAGCCTGCTGGATACTAGAATTAGTTTGCGAAGCTAGAATTACATGGCTTAAAGAACATTTGACCGAATTTTGTAATACATTACCTCTTTTAAAAAATGATAGCGCCATACGTCCTATAGCTAAAGTATGTACATTTGCTATAAAGCATCATGCTAAAGACATTAATTTCTTAAACGATAAGCAATTACAACAAATAACGGAAGCCTGCTTTGACTGGGTAATTAATCCTGATGAAAAAGTAGCTGCAAAAGTATATGCCATACAGTCGCTATATCTTTTAGGTAAAAGTAACGAATGGATATATCCTGAATTACAGCCAATACTAGAACTTGATTTTTCTAAACACACCGCTGCTTATAAAGCAACTGCTAAAGATGTTTTACGAAAAATAGCAAGACAGCAAAAAAAACATTAATCATCTGTTTCCTCTTCTTCTTCAAAACCAAATCTGCGAAGCTGTGGTGCACTGAAAAAAGTTACTGCAACCACTCCTAGTGTAAGGCAGCCACCTACTACAACAGCTCGTACTGTACCTAACCAATGTGCCATAACACCACTTTCAAAATCACCTAATTCGTTAGAAGAGCTTATAAACATAGTATTTACCGATGCTACACGCCCACGCATATGGTCTGGAGTTACAAGCTGAAGTATCGTGCTTCGTACCACTACACTCACAGCATCGAACATACCTGAAAAGAGTAGCATAAAAAATGAGAGTATAAAATTAGTAGAAATACCAAATATTATAATCGACAAAGCAAACCCTGTAACTGCCATAAACAACTTCCTACCGGGATAAGTTTTTAAAGGTAAGAAAGCCAGTATCGCCATAGTAAGTAATGCTCCTATACCAGGTGCAGCACGAAGAATACCAAAGCCCACCTCATCTACATGTAATATTTCTTTTTGATATACCGGCAATAATGCAACCGCACCACCAAACAGCACCGAGAACATATCGAGTAATTGTGCTCCTAACAATTCTGGTGTTTTTAACACAAAGCGTATACCCATGGTAAGGCTTTTTAATACAGGCTCTTTTTCTTTTTTCAATATCGGCTTTACGCTTATAGAAAGTATCGGGATTAATAACAATACCTCTACTATAACCACAGCAAGCATCCCAGCAATTACGCCGTCGAACGCAATAAGTATCCCTGCTGTAAGTGGTCCTATTACAGACCCCATTTGCCATGCCATACTACCCCAACTGGTAGCATTAGCATAATTCTTTCGAGGTACTATAAGTCCAAATAATGAAAATACCGAAGGCCCCATAAACGAACGAATAACCCCACCGCAAAACACAAAAAAATAAATTAAGTAAAGGGTAGTATTAAGCCCTAAAGCATCAAACACATACGGTGTAGTAAGCGCAAAAAGACTTAGCCCTAGCAGTATGTATGCGGAAATACAGACTAGTACCATTTTTCTTTTCTCCATCAAATCGACAAAATGTCCTGCAAAGAGTGAAAAACCAATAGCAGGTATTACCTCTGCTAAGCCTACTAGTCCAAGTGATAATTTATCGTTTGTTATTTGGTAAACCCAATAAAAAACAATGGTTATCTGCATGTTCAGCGCAAAAATAAGCCCGAATCGTATACTTAAAAACGAAAGAAATTCGCGGATTTTAAGTGACGGATTCTTTTTTAAGAATGTTGACTCTTTTTTATCCGCATCGCCCTTTTCCATAGCTAATATAAATTTGGCGCAAATATACAACAGTATCTTACTACAGTAGGCTTATTTCATATTTTCATATTAGTAAAAACTATTAAAAACATCTTGACACCCTACCCTTACGTTATAACATACTTTATAAACTTTGTCATTTAATAGCAAAATTTTATGGCTTTAAGTATCTTTGACACTGCTAACAACAACACGACAAATGAACTACTTTTCTTCTGATTTTAAACTGGGAATTTTAGGTGGCGGACAACTTGGAAAAATGCTGCTTACCGAAACCCGAAAATTTGATATACAAACCTACGTACTCGACCCGAGTGATGAAGCTCCTTGTAAAATAGGTAGTAACAAATTCTTTCAGGGTAGCCTGATGGATTTTGATACCGTTTACAACTTCGGGAAACAAGTTGATGTACTTACTTTTGAGATAGAGCATGTAAACGTAGCTGCACTCGAAAAATTAGAAAGCGAGGGGATAAAAGTATATCCATCGCCTGCTACTTTAAAACAAATACAAAACAAAGGCGACCAGAAGGACTTTTACATCGCTAATAAAATACCAACGGCTGACTACAGACGTTTTGAAAACTTAAACGACCTGAAGCTGGCAGTTGAAGAAGAACAAATCCTTATGCCTTTTGTATGGAAAAGTACCGAGGGTGGTTATGATGGTAACGGTGTAAAAGTAATTCGATCTGCAGAAAGTTTTGAAGGTTTACCCGATGTACAGTGCATAGCCGAAGTAATGGTTCCTTTTATACATGAGCTTGCGGTAATTGTAACACGTAATCCATCTGGAGAAATAAAAACCTATCCTGTGGTAGAAATGGAATTTCACCCAGAAGCCAATCAAGTGGAGTATGTTATCTGCCCAGCACGTATACCGGATGCTGTTTCGGAAGATGCTAGAGATATCGCTTTAAAAGTTTCCGAAGCATTTAACCATGTAGGATTACTGGCTGTAGAAATGTTTAGAACAGAGGACGACCAAATAGTTGTAAACGAGGTAGCACCAAGACCCCACAACAGCGGACACTACTCTATAGAGGCAAGCTATACATCGCAGTTTGAACAACATCTGCGCGCTATATTAGACTTACCACTTGGTAATACCGATAGTAAAGCAGCTGGTATTATGGTAAACCTTGTTGGTGCAGAAGGTTACAGCGGTAATGTAGTATATGAAAATATAGAAAAAATATTAGGTCAAGACGGCGTTACTCCGCACATATACGGAAAGAAGCAAACACGTCCTTTCAGGAAAATGGGACACGTAACCATAGTGAATGAGGATATTAATGAAGCAAGGCGTATAGCCGAAGAAGTTAAAAACAGTATTAAAGTAATTAGCAATTAAAATGAAAGTAGGAGTTATAATGGGTAGTATATCGGATATGCCGGTAATGCAAGCTGCCATAGATATATTAAAAGAGTTTGGAATAGATACAGAGGTGGATATTGTATCGGCACACCGTACACCCGAAAAGCTATATGAATACAGTAAAGAGGCACACAACAGAGGAGTGTCGGTAATTATTGCGGGTGCAGGTGGTGCAGCTCACCTACCGGGTATGGTTGCTGCTATGTCACCACTACCTGTTATAGGTGTTCCTGTAAAATCCAGCAACTCTATTGATGGATGGGATAGTGTACTCTCTATACTGCAAATGCCAGGTGGAGTACCCGTTGCTACCGTAGCCCTAAATGGTGCTAAAAATGCAGGAATATTAGCTGCACAAATATTAGGGAGCCATGATAAACTCGTTCAAGCAAAAATAATCGCATACAAACAAGAACTTAAAAATGCTGTAAACAAAGCATCGGAAGATTTAAAAAATCAGCAATAGTTTTTGTAACATCTAAGTAAAAAACACATGAATATACTCACACAAAAATTTACTACAAAGCACGACACTGCTCCTTTTAGCAAAATAAAAAACGACGATTTCTTACCTGCTTTTCAGGAAGGGATAACTTCGGCTAAAGCAGAAATTGATGCTATTGTAAATAATACCGAAGCTCCAACTTTTGAGAACACTATAGAAGCCATGTCTTTTAGTGGTGAAATGCTAGACAGAGCTTCTAGCATATTTTTCAACCTACATTCGGCTGAAACTAATGATGAAATCCAAAAAATAGCGCAAGAGGTTTCCCCATTATTATCAGAATTTGGTAATGATGTACGATTAAATGCCGAATTATTTGAAAAGGTGAAAGCAGTATATGATAAAAAAGACTCGCTTGACTTGACAACGGAACAGCAAACATTACTTGATAAAACATATAAAAGCTTTTCGCGTAATGGCGCTAACTTACCTGAAGGTAAGAAAACCAAGCTTAGAGAAATTGACAAAGAACTTTCGAAACTAAGCCTTGAGTTTGGTGAAAATGTTTTGGCAGAAACTCATGCTTTTCATTTGCATATAACGGATGAAAAAGACCTTTCGGGTTTACCCGAAGGTGTTATTGAAGCGGCGCAAGAAATTGCCAAGAGTATGGAGAAAGAAGGTTGGGTATTTACGCTAGATTATCCAAGCTATATACCCTTTATGACGTATGCCGATAACCGTGAGCTTCGTAAAAAAATGGCTTTGGCTTTTGGCGCGAAAGGATTTCAAAATAATGAACACGACAATCAGGAAATAGTATTACAGATTGTAAAACTACGTTATGGGCGCGCACAACTATTAGGCTATAAATCGCATGCCGATTTTGTTTTAGAAGAACGCATGGCAGAAAATCCCGAAAAGGTTAAGTCTTTCTCGAATGATCTTTTAGAAAAAGCAAAACCCGCTGCTCAAAAGGAGTTTGAACAATTAACCGCATTTGCAAAAGAGATTGATGGTATTGATGAGCTTCAAAAATGGGACAGTGCATATTACTCTGAAAAACTAAAACAAAAACTTTTCAATCTTGATGATGAAAAACTAAAACCTTATTTCCAGTTAGAGAAAGTACTTAATGGTGCTTTTACCATAGCTGGTAAGTTATACGGTATCACATTTGAAGAAGTACAAGACATTGACAAATATCATAAAGATGTAACTACCTATGAGGTAAAAGATGAGAATGGTAATCTTGTCGCTGTTTTTTATGCTGATTTCTTCCCAAGAAAAGGAAAACGTAATGGCGCATGGATGACATCTTACAAACCTCAGTATATAAAGGATGGGGTTAACGAAAGACCTCATGTTTCTATAGTTTGTAACTTTACTAAACCTACCGAAACTAAACCATCTTTACTTACTTTTAACGAAGTGACAACGCTTTTCCATGAGTTCGGGCATGCATTGCATGGTATGCTTGCCAACACAACTTACCCTAACCTATCAGGAACAAGTGTATATTGGGATTTTGTAGAGTTACCAAGCCAAGTAATGGAAAACTGGTGCTATGAGCCTGAGGCGTTAGAGTTATTTGCGCACCACTATAAAACCGACGAAATGATACCGATGGAATACATCAAAAAGATTAAAGAAAGTGCAAGTTTTCAAGAAGGTATGGCAACATTAAGGCAACTTAGCTTTGGGATGCTCGATATGGGTTGGCACAGTCTTGACCCTAGTAGTATTACTGATGTAAAAACATTTGAGACAGAACAATTTGCTAACACACAGTTATATCCTGATGTAGCTGAAAATGCTATGAGTACTGCTTTTAGTCATATATTCCAGGGTGGTTATTCATCGGGCTATTATAGCTACAAATGGGCAGAAGTACTGGATGCTGATACGTTTGAATTATTTCAGGAAAAAGGAATTTTTGATACCGCAACAGCTACTGCTTTTAAGGAAAACATACTAAGTAAAGGTGGTACAGAACACCCTATGACGCTATACAAACGCTTTAGAGGTCAAGAACCAAAACCTGAAGCACTACTTAAAAGAGCTGGGTTATTATAAACCCTGCTTATATAAAATAAAAAAGGATGCTTATATAAGCATCCTTTTTTGATTAATCAAGTGATTTCTCTTTTTCAAAAATAAGTTCGAGTCCTCCATCTACTAAATGTACAATTTCTGGACGTCTATTTTTAACATCATCAAGATGTGTCATTACCTGATTTAGTAATTCGGTAGTATTATTTTTCTGTAACAATTCAGCAATTTCTACTGATAACAACCAATCATTAGGATGATTTTGTTTTACTATGGTAAATATGCTTTGCAATTCTTTATTATCTGCTTTACCTTCTCTAATTCCTCTTACTTTTTGATATAACCCCTCTAGCTCTTCTCTTGCAGGTGATTTCTTAGCTTTTATTGTTTGGCTTGACGGCACATGAGTAATAAGATCGAAACTTGTTACATCGGCAGGACCAGAAAAAGCCGCAATTACTTTTTTACCTACAGCCATATCATAAATACCCCATTCTGGCTGAAACAACACTGTATCGTTATGTGTTACAGTACAATCTTTAAAACTGATAATAATTATTTTTCCTTGTAAGTTACGTGTTCCAGTTATAATTTCTCCTGATACCTTTACACCGCCCTCAAACTCTAATGTTACACGACCACCTTCATATATATCATAAGCCTGTAAATCTCTCGGACTCATATCTTCTATAGCAAGGTTAATACCTTTTAGTTTTCCAACTGGGCTGCCAAAACCTTCGGCATGATACAATGTACCATGACCTACAAGTTCTTTTTCTCTATATGACAATGCTGTAGCTCCTGTAGTTTGTATATATATAGGCTTCCCGTTATCTTGAATGACATTAGTAAATGTACCCGAAACCTGTAAACCTGTACTAAGCTCTATAGTACCTAAAGCATTAGACTGTATTAGTTTAGTAAGACCGCTAAGACCACCTGTACGCAAAGCCATTTTATTAGCAAACTCTTCGAGTACTTGGTTAAGATGAGCAAAATCAGGCGTTACATATAGCTGCGGTTGTGGCTTTGTGATATCAAAACTTTGATAAGCTGCATTTATATCATATGGCATTTTTTTCACATTATCTGTCATACACCAAGCACTTTCGCCTATAGAAGAAAGTAAACCTGCACCATATATTTTAGGGTCATCAACAGTACCGATAAGACCATACTCTACTGTCCACCAATGTAAGTTACGCACAAGTGCCATTTCAGACAGTTCGCCCATATCATTTTGTAAGTCTTCTACTCGTTTTTCAATAGCATCAATCTCATCTTGCGGTGTACCCTCTGCTTCTTTTAGTATTGATAATAATCGGATCGCTTCATACATTTCGTAATCTCTTGCCGATGATATTGCTTTACAGCCTATCTCTCCAAAACGACGTAAATACTCAGCATATTCTGGATTAGCAATAATAGGTGCGTGTCCTGCTCCTTCATGAATAATATCGGGTGCGGGCGTATACTCTATATGCTCTAGTTGGCGAATATCTGATGCGATAACCAATACATTATAAGCCTGAAACTCCATAAAAGCATTCGGCGGAATAAATCCATCAACAGCTACGGCAGCCCAGCCAATTTCTTTAAGTATGCGGTTCATACCATACATACTTGGTATATTATCTACTTCAATACCTGTTTTCTCTAAACCTTCAAGGTAAGAGTTATGGGCAACTTTACTAAGATAGTCTACATTTTTACGCATTACATAGCGCCACACTGCCTGATTTATAGGTGTGTAATCTTTATAGTCTTGCGGCTTTATAAATTGCCTTAAATGCTCTGGCAACTTATCTAATAATGGATTGCTATCTATTGTTGCACTCATATTACTTTGCATTATTGTTATAGTGTAAAATTACGAATTTCTCACGATTTGCAAACAATCAGTAATGATTATATTTTTATTTTAATTAAGAAAAACTATAAATTGAAAAATATGTAAAAATGCTTAATCACTAATAAAAAAAGCCACAGCTTGTGCTGTGGCTTTTTCAGAAAGTAAAACAAAAAGTAATAAATAAATCTAATAAAAGTATAAACTCATTATTTCCTGCTCTTAGTATGTTATAATTCTTAAATTTTTATTCTTTAACTAATTTCTCCACTTTAGAACCATTATCTGTTGTTATTTTAACAAAGTATAAGCCTGATGGCTGTGCCGAGACATCTAGTCTAATACTCGTCTCATTACCGACTCTACTATGTAATAACCTACCTTGTACATCATATAGTTGTACTGATGTAATAGCACTATTTGCTGCTATGGTTACGTTATCAGTAGTTGGGTTAGGATATAGTTTTACAGAATCGTCTTTTGTTAAAACGTCATTACTTAAAACAGCAAACGTAGTATTAGCTTCGTTGGTTTCTATCGGGAAATTATAATCAAAATAGATATTGGCTTCTTGCATTACAATATCATCTTCTTGCAATGTATTTAGTGTTTTAATCTTGTATAATACATTTCCTTTTCCGCCATTAGCTGCAAGGTTTATATTGCCAAAGTAAAACTCTACTTTATTACCTGTA
The DNA here is from genome assembly GCF_003344925.1 of Flavobacterium arcticum. Lineage (NCBI taxonomy): Bacteria > Pseudomonadati > Bacteroidota > Flavobacteriia > Flavobacteriales > Flavobacteriaceae > Flavobacterium > Flavobacterium arcticum. The sequence goes on from NZ_CP031188.1 coordinate 632,479, forward strand.
ATACGAGTTTCTACATTATGCGAAGCATCTATCAATTGTAATGTACTAACATCAAATTGTTCCTCATTAATTTCATTTTTCACAACAATAAATGTTGCAGGTGCTGTACCCGTATTCTCGAAGTTGATATTATAATGTAGGTAATCACCTATTTTGCTTACATGTACAGCTTCACCTTCAAGACAGGTAATATCATTTGGGTCAAATGATCCTACTACCGTTTGAGCCAATGTAAATGTATTATCATCAGGGTTTTCATCGCCCGTAGCTGAAGTAATGTTTGCTGTAAACATCAATAAATCATCTATATTAACCGCGGGAGTATCTGTTGGAGCATTTACATTTAAAGTAAGGTTTATATTTCTGGTTTCAAAAGGTTGCAGGTCACTATAACTCCAGCCAAATGTATTTGTTGCTGCTCCTACTCCAGAAGTAGAAGAAACATAATCTAACACTGTTTCGTCATACGTTAGTAGAACATTGCCTGACAGGGTTTGGTTTCCTTTGTTTCGATACGTTATTTTATAAGAGGCATTAAACCCGGGTTGAGCGGGTTCTGTAGGAACAATAACAACTTCTACATCGGGATGCTCTCCATTAGGTGTTACACAAAAGCTTTGAGTTTCTATATTATTATTATCATCTTCAAAAGTTACCGTAGCTGATGATGGGGTTATTGTAAACCAGTCATTGTTTTCTATACTTGGTGAAAGGGTAAATGTACCTGCTCCCCAATAAAAGTTATACTCTCCTATGTTATTACTGAATACTGCAAATTCTTCATCGTTTTCTGTAGTGATATCTACACGGGTATGATTAATTAGGTTGTCATTTATATCACAACCATCATTATCGGCATCAAAGGTAAAATTACCTGTTATAGTATTATAATCACCCCCTGGTGTAAAGTTGCAATAGGAACTAATCAAAACATTTGGGTCGTTTAAAACGGTTTCGGAAAAAAGGGTTTCATTTCCTTCATCAATACATACATAGATGGGTTGAAGATTGCCATTATTAAGCATTACCGTAAAAGAATCATAGTTACTTATCCCGTTTTTTAAATTTAAAGTCCTGAAAGGGATAGGTATTATCGCAACAGCTTCATCAAAACGTAAAAAAAGATCATCCAAAGCAGTACATCCACTAAGGTCGATATCATTAACAATACCTATTCCTCCATTAAAATTTAAATTTAAATACGTTAAGAGCGGCTTATTACCCAACAAAAAATAATCAACGTACTGAGGATTAGTTATTGATACATAACTTAAATTATTGTTAGCACTCAAATCAAAATATACTGATGTATTATTCAATATTAGACTCTCCAGACTTGGTAATTGGCTAAAATCCATATCAAAAACCACGTCTGTAAAATTGACATGTGTAAGATTATTCACTCCTGAAACATTTAAAACAAGCATACTATCACCGCCTCCTGTTAATCCATTAAAATTTATATTTTCAAGATTACTTAAACCGTTAAGGTTTATACTATCAAACTCATTACTATCGCTTATTGATAACTGAGTTAGTTGGGTAAGTGCTGTTAAATCCAGGTCTAAAAGCTGATCGGCTTCAGTAATTGATAATTTAGTTAAATTTGAAAAACTTCCGATTCCCTCAAGTGAAAACACAAAAAAACTAAACAAGTCAATAGTAATTTCACCTACATTAAGTGCTTCACTAAGTTGTATTTCTCCATCATTATTTGCATCTAATGAAATTATATTTCCATTAAGATCTTTGGCATCTGTATAATTTGATAATAATGCTTCTTTAAATGCAACATCCGGTACATTTACAATTTGTGCACTCGCAGCTGTCGTTATTAGCAGTAATAGGAAAAGTAATTGTTTTTTCATAGCGTTTTATTTTATTGAAGGTTGATTTTTAGCTAAATTAAAACAATTTTCCTGATGTTGTGTTGCTCCATGTTTAATTTTCAATGAATTAAAAAAGCCCTTGCTATTGGCAAGGGCTTACTATATTATAAATAAATTATTGTTTCTTCTGCGGAGGATATTTTTTCATTATTTCCATAACAAATTCATTAATACGTTCTTGCTTCCTCTCGCGATCAAGGGTTAACACACCAGTACCTATACCCTGCCAAACCAATTCTTTTTTGCGAGCATCCAGTATATCAATATAAAGTATGCCTTGTGTAGAGGTATTTACAGTGGTATAGTTACCACCCCACATCCATGGGCTGTAGCCCCAGTTATTTACATTTACTTGCTCATTAGCACGAGTAAATATATTTATAAGCATATCGGGACTATCACTCTTTACAAAACCTTTCTTCTGCATTTCGGCATCTATAGCACGTAGTATGCGCTTTTTATCAAGGTCAGATATTTCAGCCTTATCTATACCCTGTTTAAAAAAGGCATAGGTTTTATACTGATTAAAATCTACAGCAGCATCGTAATCCGAATTCACACGAATAGAACTACACGAAGCTATAAAAACTGTAACAAATAGTAATGATAGCAATTTTATCTTTTTCATAGTAACACAATTTTCATTTTAATAAAAACGCATCAATCTATTAACACCAAACTTTAGTTAAGTATAAATATTAGCTCAATAAAGCGTCATCTACTTTATTAGGTAAGGTAACTTTTAGCAACGGTTGACTTTCCATAGCGCGTTTTATTGCAAAAATAGCTTCATCATTTCTTGCCCAGCTTCTACGCGAAATACCATTATTTACATCCCAGAAAAGCATTGATTCTAAGCGTTTTGATGCTTCTTTAGAACCATCAAGAACCATACCAAAACCACCATTTACAACCTCTCCCCAGCCTACACCACCACCGTTATGGATGCTTACCCATGTAGCCCCGCGGAAACTATCGCCAATAACATTATGTATTGCCATATCTGCTGTAAAACGAGAACCATCGTATATATTAGAAGTTTCTCTATATGGAGAATCAGTACCACTCACATCATGGTGGTCGCGCCCTAGTATTACAGTATCTATTTCGCCTTTTGCAATTGCTTCGTTAAATGCTCTTGCAATAGCAATACGTCCTTCGGCATCGGCATAGAGTATGCGTGCCTGAGAACCTACTACCAGTTTATTTTCTTGCGCTCCTTGTATCCACTTAATGTTGTCCTGCATTTGTTGTTTTATCTCATCGGGCGCAGTCTTAGCCATTTCTTCTAACACTTTAGATGCTATCGCATCTGTTTTGGCTAAATCTTCTGGTTTACCCGAAGCACATACCCAACGGAATGGACCAAAACCATAATCGAAACACATAGGTCCCATAATATCCTGAACATAACTTGGATATTTAAAATCGATACCATTTTCTGCCATTATATCGGCTCCAGCACGCGAAGCTTCTAGCAAGAATGCATTACCATAATCGAAAAAGTAAGTCCCCTTTGCAGTATGCTTATTAATCGCAGTAGCGTGCCTACGTAGCGTTTCTTGTATTTTCTCTTTAAACAACTCTGGATTATTAGCCATCATATCATTTGCTTCCTCGAAAGAAAGACCAACAGGGTAATAACCACCTGCCCATGGGTTATGAAGCGAAGTCTGATCGCTACCTAAATCTATATAAATATCTTCTGCATCAAACTTTTCCCAAACATCTACTATATTACCTTGATAGGCTATAGATACTACTTCTTTAGCGGCTTTTGCCTCACGAACTCTTTTTACAAGCGTATCCACATCTTTAACGACCTCATCTACCCACCCTTGTGAATGACGTGTGTGTACTGCTTTAGGGTTTACCTCTGCACATACAGTTATACATCCTGCAATATTACCTGCTTTTGGCTGCGCGCCACTCATACCTCCAAGCCCAGAGGTAACAAATAGTTTACCCTCTAGTCCTTCTCCATTTTTAGAAATTTTTCTACCACCATTAAGTACTGTAATGGTAGTACCATGCACAATACCTTGAGGTCCTATATACATATAGCTACCTGCTGTCATTTGCCCGTATTGGGTTACACCTAGTGCATTAAACTTTTCCCAGTCATCTGGTTGAGAATAATTAGGGATCATCATACCGTTAGTAACAACTACTCTTGGTGCTTCTGGGTGTGAAGGGAATAATCCCATAGGGTGACCAGAGTACATTGTTAGTGTTTGTTCATCGGTCATCTCACTAAGATATTTCATAGTAAGTCTATATTGTGCCCAGTTTTGGAACACTGCGCCATTACCACCATAAGTTATTAACTCATGTGGGTGTTGTGCTACAGCATAATCTAAATTATTCTGTATCATTAGCATGATAGCTTTAGCTTGCTCTGATTTTCCTGGATATTCTGAAATAGGGCGAGCATACATTTTATAATCAGGACGTAAACGATACATATAAATACGACCATATTTTTCTAACTCATCAGAAAATTCTTTTATTAGCTCGGGATGATCTTTTGGTTCAAAATAACGCAGTGCGTTACGCAATGCTAATTTTTTCTCCTCCGTAGTTAGTATCTCTTTTCTTTTTGGTGCATGATTTATAGCTGGGTCATACACTTGTGGTTGTGGTAAAACCGGTGGTATTCCTTCTTGTATCTGTTCTTGAAATGTCATATATTACTAGTTTTCAGCCTTAGCTTTATTATTCGGTTTAAAATCATTAACCGATACTGCTTACTGTTGTTGTTTATTTTTTAAATTCTCCTGTTTTTTTATCATATCCGTACGGGCAATGGCGACAACCACTCTTGCAGCAATACCCTCGCTTTAAGTGATATTTTTCGGTAAATACTTTATACCCTTCGGGGGTTAGGTAATAATCTTCCCCTTTTATTAAATCATTAGGATTTTGGCTATACATGTCTACAAATTTATGAACTTTACATCGAACGATTATAATTAGAGCTAAATATTTAATCTTGAAAAATTAAATTGTATTTTTCTAGCTATTCATTATCAATAGATAAGATTTTACATGTTTAACAAATATTATCTTAAAAAAACATAATTTAGCCATTATCAAACTTAAACAATCAATATTATGGAAATGAATTTCTTAGCCGTTATTGTTGCTGCTCTATCTACTATGGTAGTAGGAGCTATATGGTATAACCCTAAAGTATTTGGTACTGTATGGATGAAAGAAACAGGCATGACCGAAGAAAAAGCAGAAGGTGCCAATATGTTTAAAATATTTGGTATGGCAATCCTTTTTGCAATAATGATATCTTTTGTGCTTCAGTTTTCTGTAATACACCAGTTTGGTTCGCTAGGAATGATAGGTGGTAATCCGGCAGTAGCTAAACCTTCTTATGAAGCTTTTATTGCTGACTATGGACATGCGTTTAGAACCTTTAAGCATGGTGCGCTACATGGTTTTATGACGGGGCTATTTTTAGGTCTTCCCGTTATAGGTACTAATGCTCTTTTTGAAAGAAAAAGCGCAAAATACATACTAATAAATGGTGGTTACTGGATAATTTGCTTTACTATAATGGGAGGTATATTATGTGCTTGGGAATAATTATATTTACAATTTTAATTTTTAAATCTCCTACGGGAGATTTTTCATTACCACTACTTTGACTTCAAACCTGTCTTATACGCTTTATACTACGACTATAAACTTCCCTACTGAATGGGATACTATTGCTGCCGAAAATATATTCCTTTCGCGTGAGGGACTTAGTGTTCTAGAAAAATCGTCTCCTAAAAACATGAAATGCCATTTTGTGGGACTATTTAAGAATGGTAAACTTTCGGGTATAGCTTTAATACAGTTTATTAACTTAGCCGATGTAACGACCTTTAAAAATAAAAAAAGTCGCTTTTGTATTAGAGAGTATTTGTTTAAAAAATTTGCTTCGCATATTTTATTTATTGGAAATAATACTCTTACTGGACAAAATGCTTATTTACACACCAGTGATATAACCGAAATCGAGGCATTGCAACTAATGCATAAAGCATTAAAAAAAGTTGAAAAAGAATATAATAATAAAGGACAAAAAATAAATCTTTTGGCAGTAAAAGATTTTAATGAAAAAGAATTTCCAAACTTTGATTCTACTAAATTTAAAAATTATTTTAAGTTTTGCACTCAACCTAATATGATATTCGGCATAAGGGAAGAATGGAACGATATAAATGACTATTTAACTGACCTGAATACAAAATACCGTACGCAATATAAACGTGCTCGAAAAAAAGAAGAAGGAGTTATAAGAAGAAAACTTACTGCCGATGAAATACAATCACAACAACTTAGGGTAAACGAACTGTACCACACTGTTGCTAATAGAGCTTCATTTAACACCTTCTTTTTACCTGAAAATCATTTCGAAATAATGAAACGAGAACTTAAAGATAAATTCCGTTTTTATGGCTACTTTCTTAATGACAAACTCGTTGGGTTTAGTACGCTTATTAAAAACGGCAAGGATATGGATACTTATTTCTTAGGGTATGATGAAACAGTGCAAAAAGAAAAAATGCTTTACCTAAATATGCTTTATGACATGGTCGCTTACGCTATAAAAAAGCAATATAAACATATAATATTTGCCCGATCGGCAATGGAAATAAAAAGTAGTGTAGGTGCTGAAGCTGAAGAAGTACATGGCATAATAAAACATACCAACCCCTTTATAAATCTATTTATAGGAAAGCTTTTCTCTTATTTCGATCCAAAAGTAGAATGGAAAGCACGTAGTCCTTTTAAATAGTTTGATGTGGCACAGCTACCTTCATTTGATGGTGCATTATTTTCACATCAAGTTCTTTTACTTCGCCACAAAACTCACCATCTATTTGAAAACTAACAGGAACATTAGTTGTTACCAAAGCCTTATTAGCAGAAATTATTTCTACATCTTCATTTTCATCTACAGTTATATTTCCTGAAAGGATTTTACCTATAACAGATATATCAAGATTTTTAATAATAATTATTTCAAACTTGCCATCGTTTATTTTCCCTACAGGGTTTATAGTTACACCAGTACCATACTTATTAGCATTCGCTATAACCACCATACGAGCTTCTGTCTCAATAGTCTTACCATTAGCAACAATTGTAGTATAAAAAGGTTCTTCTAAACTCGTTAAAGTAGTAAGAGCCTGTATAGCATAACCAAGCTTACCTCTAATCTTACCATTTTCATAATTACGTATTAGCTCAGCATTAACACCAATATCACTAAGATGGAGACTCTTTATACCATTAATAGCAACTATATCTATAGGCTCTACTGCTCCTTTAAAAGCCACCTCTAGGTTAGCCTCAATAGTATCGGGTAGGTTAAGATCTACCGACAAGCCATTGGCTGAGCCTGCGGGCAATATTCCTATAACAACATCATAGTCTAGAGTAGCTTCGGCAACCATTTTTATAGTACCATCGCCACCAGCTACTAAAATGCGTTGTGGACTGTGTTTAGTAAACAGTTTTTTTATAACCTCTTCATCATCCTTCCCAGTAGTTTCATAATAAATAAGGTTTACGTTGCTATCTTTGGCATACGCTTTTACCATTGCTATTAAATCTGATTTATCGTTATCCCCAGCAATGGGGTTTATTACAAATAAAAAAATCTCTTGCTGAGCCATGTTCTATTTTTGACTAAATTTAGTTAAATTGTGGTTTCGGATATCTTATAAAAAACATAATTTTTAATGAAGCCTATTTTAAAACTTTATCGCGGTTATGCCAATGAACAAGAACTAATGGTTTTTGGTCATATTTTTAACTCTAACACGGTAAGCGGCTACGAATTTGAAAAAAAACGTTTTAAAAATGCACGTTCTATTGTAAAGATGTTTATGGTACAAACTATTGCTAATGCAGATGTTTACCTAGAGCATAATGGCAAAAAAATACATACCCGAACACTTAAAGATGGATATTTTAAATTTTGCATCCCACTAGATAATGATTTAAAACACGGCTGGTCTAGCTATAGTGTGAGTACTTTTTATAATGACGAAGAAATAAAAGAAAATGGTACCTATATAAGACCCTTTGAAGGCGATTTAGGCTTTATATCAGATATTGATGATACTTTTTTAGTATCGCATACACGCAATGTTTTTAAAAAGCTATATATCCTTTTATGGAAAAACATTAATGCTCGACGCATATTTGAAGGTGTAGTGCCATTTTACCAAGCTTTGAGCAGTGCTGGAAGAAAGACTAAAGAAGAACAAAATGCTTTCTTCTATGTATCGAGCAGTGAATGGAACCTGTATAGTTTTATTGTAAAGTTTACTAAAATACACGAGCTACCCAGAGCTGTAATGTTACTAAAAGATATTAAAACGGGTTTGATGGATTTTTTAGTAACAGGACGTGGAAATCATAATCATAAATTTGACAAGATAAAGCACCTATTAGAATTCTATCCTCATCTTAAATACACACTATTGGGCGATGATTCTCAGCATGACCCCTACCTGTATGAAAATATTTGTAAAATATTTCCCGTCACTGTAAAGGCTGTATATATAAGACAAACAGGGAAACGTAAAAAGCAAAAAGTGAGTGATTCACTAAAGAATATTGAATCGTTATCTATAGCAACTTGCTACTTTAAAGACAGTGAAGAAGCGATACTACACGCTAAAAAAATAGGATTGATTTCTTAAAATTGAGTTATTTTACAACTAATTACAATTCATAATGGTTAAATTAGTAAAAACTAATCAAACAGTTATATTATGAAAAAATTGATTTTACTATCAGGAGTGATGGCTTTTGCGCTCTTTACTTCTTGTAAAGACAAAAAAGAAACACCTCCACCAACGCCACCTACGGTAGAAGATCCTGCTCCGCCTCCAGCACCAGAACCAGTAGCTGAAGAAGACGGCACATCAGTAAGTATTAGTGAAGATGGTGTGAGCGTTAAAAATAAAAATGGTGATAACGAAAGTAATGTAACCATTACAGATGATAAAAAAGAAGTTAATATTAAAACTGACTAAAAAATAACAACCCCGCTAAAAGCGGGGTTGTTATTTTTATTAATAGAATATAGACAATTTTATACTTTCTCTATTTCCTCATGTACTTGCTCCCATTCTTCCATATATGCGTCAAGTTTTTTCTTTTTATTCTCATAGGCTGCAAAGAAAGTAGCATCAGCCATTAGCTTTTCATAATCTGTTTCAAGCTTTTTATCATCCTGCTTAATCTCTTTTTCTAACTGTTGTATCTGACTTTCAATTTTAGATAACTTGTTTTGTAACGACTTGTTTTTCTTCTGGTCTTGATACGATACTTGTTGTTGCTTATTATCTTTAGCGGCTTCTTTAATTATGTCTCTTTTCTCTACCTCGCGCATATTTTGCATATTACGCTGCTCTAGATAAAAATTAATATCACCCAGATATTCTCTTATTTTCTGGTCTTTAAACTCATATACAATATTAGACATCCCTTGCAAGAAATCTCTATCGTGTGATACTAGTAATAAAGTACCTTCAAATTTTTGTAATGCAGCCTTCAATACATTTTTAGATTTTATATCTAAGTGGTTAGTTGGCTCATCCATTACCAAAACATTAATAGGCTGTAAAAGCAACTTACATAATGCAAGACGGTTTCGCTCACCTCCAGAGAGTACTTTTACCTTTTTCTCTACGTCATCTCCTCTAAAAAGAAATGAACCTAGCATATCGCGCACTTTACTACGATTAGTATCTGTAGCGGCATTCTCCATAGTTTCTAAAAGCGTTATTTCGCCATCTAGGTACTCTGCCTGATTTTGTGCAAAATAACCCAACTGTACATTATGCCCTAGTTTAATAGTGCCTGTATAGTCAATATCTTTTGTAATCGCTTTTATAAGTGTAGATTTACCTTGACCATTTTGCCCTACAAAAGCAATCTTACTGCCACGCTCTACCAGTAAATCAATATCTTTTAATATGGTTTTTTTGCCATATTTTTTGGTAACATCTTCAACTTCTACCACTACACGACCTGGCATCATCGATATAGGAAATGAGATATTCATTACTGAGTTATCATCTTCATCTACCTCAATACGCTCTACTTTGTCCAGCTTCTTGATTAACGATTGTGCCATAGATGCTTTAGATGCCTTAGCTCTAAATTTTTCTATAAGCTTCTCTGTTTGCTCAATTTTTTTACCTTGATTTTTTTGTGTAGCAAGTTGTTTCTCTCGCAATTCGTTACGCAATTCAAGATATTGTGAGTAAGGTTTATTAAAATCGTATATTTTACCTAACGATATTTCTATAGTACGATTTGTAACGTTATCCAAAAACATCTTATCGTGCGATACAATAATAACAACCCCTGGATAGCTTCTTAAAAACTGCTCTAACCAAATGATACTTTCTATATCTAAGTGATTGGTAGGCTCATCTAATAGTAATATATCATTATATTGTAATAAAAGCTTGGCAAGCTCTATACGCATACGCCATCCGCCAGAAAAAGTATCAGTAAGTTTATCAAAATCTTCACGCTTAAAACCAAGCCCTAAAAGTATCTTCTCTGTATCTCCTACATAATTATAACCTCCTAATATTTCAAAATGATGTGTTAAGTCACTAAGATCTTCTATAAGTTTAGAGTACTCTTCACTTTCATAATCGGTACGGGTAACCAACAAATGGTTAATATCATTTATTTTTGCTTCGGTTTCCTTAATTGCTTCAAATGCCTGATATGCCTCTTCAAGTATTGTTCTTCCTTGTACAAAATCTATATCCTGTTTCAAGAAACCAATACTAACTTCTTTTTCTGTAGCTATAACGCCCGAATCTGGCACGAGCTCTTTTGACAAGATTTTTAACATCGTCGATTTTCCTGCACCATTCTTTCCTACAAGCCCTACTCTGTCACCTGCTCCAAGTCTAAAAGTAACTTCTTCAAATAGATAAGTTCCTCCAAAAGAAACCGATAAATTATGTATGTTCAGCATTATTGTTATGTCTTATTTATGTCGTAAATTTGGTTACACCAAATAGTTTTGCAAATGTTAAAAAAAGGATCCAAATTATATAGTATTTTAACAGGAACCTGCCCTCGATGCCATCAAGAAAGTATGTATTTAGATAAAAACCCATACAATCTAAGCAAAGTATATAAAATGCACGAAAATTGTAGCCATTGTGGTCTGCATTATAAAATTGAACCTTCTTTCTTTTATGGTGCCATGTATGTTAGCTATGGTCTTGGTGTTGCCTTTAGCATTGCTGCTTTTATTATTGCAAAAGTAATTCTAAACACTTCGCTAAAAACTTCATTCTATGCCATAATAGGCACACTTGTACTATTTATGCCCATAACTATGCGTTTATCGCGTAATATATGGATCAATATATTTATTAAATACAATAAAAACTGGAAGAACGAAAACCCTAAACCTTGAACCTAGTAAGGTTTATTGCTCTAGGTATTTCTGTTCCTTTTTCTATAGATTCAAATAATTCCAATGCCATCGGCGGTCCTAACATTACCCCTCTTGTACCCAGCCCGTTTAACAAATGTAAACGAGAATACTTTGGGTGTGTCCCAATAAGAGGCTTCCTGTCTTTAACAGTAGGACGCACTCCTGCAAGATGTTCTATAATTTCGTAATCGCAAGTAATTAACTCTTCTAGTTTCTTTACCAACTCTTGTTTCCCTACTTCTGTAGGCTCTTGTGTTTTATCACCCCATTCATAAGTGGCACCTACTTTATAGTAACCATTACCAAAAGGTAAAATAAACATACTGGCATTTACTATCACATCAAGCTGTAAGTCTGGAGCTTTTATAAGTAAGAGTTCTCCTTTGGTACCATCTAGTGGTAAATAGTTAAAATAAGGGTTAGCATGAATACCAAACCCCTCTGCAAAGACAATATGCTTCGCGGAAATGTCTTTATACTGCACACAATCTTCAGCAATATGTAATATACTATAATCAAAAGTATCTTTAAGCAGCAATCCATCATTTAACAATGAGGCACAGTACGTATCTAAAAAAACATTAGTATCCATATAACCTGTATTATATACACTACCAAAACCATAAGGAGAAGGTAAAGCAGGATATTTCTTGTGTTTAATCTCTGTATCTAAAAAAGGGGTTAATGCGGGCTTATCAGCAGCTTCAAACCAATTATTCTGCTCTTCTATCGAAGCAAACTTTCTATACATAGGAACATTATGCATAAACTGCACACCCAATCTATCTTGTATATTTTGATAAAAAGGAATTATATGTGCCATATGTTTTGCAGCATCGGCAGGCAAACTGAAACGTTTTAATATAACAGGATTATAAATTCCTGCTGCAACACGTGTAGAGTTATGCGAAGTATCACTTATAACAATAAATGATTTGCCATTTAAACGGCAAACCTCTGCAAAATTTATACCTGCCAAACCAGCGCCAACAATTATAAAATCTTTCATAGTGCAAAAATAAAAAAACTCTTACCACAAGGGTAAGAGTTCTTTTTTATAGTTACGAGAATTATTAATAATTCCACATATCTTGTTCAAAATTACGTATTTTATCTTTTATACGTTCCGATTCTAGAAGTTGTAGCTGAGCATTATCTTTAAGATATTCTTTGATAAGTCTGTCGCCATATACATTCTCTTCTTTGTATATAACAGCACTAAAACGTCTTGAGTTTAACAAGTGATCGAATGTAATAGGCATCGCAGAGTTTTTCTCATTAAATGCTTTTGCTTGGTGTAGTACATCTCTTGCTCCTGGATAAAACACCCAGAATAATTCAATAGGTTCTGCACTTTCACCCATCCTTAACTTACTCAAAGCATCTACAGCCATTGGACAAATACCAAGAATTCTGTATTTAAGCTCACCTTGTCTTTTATCAAAATACCAAGTACCTACAATACGATATGCTGCAACATCATTAGCTGTTACCTCTTGTGTATCGAAATGTTCGGCAGTAAGCACGCCTTTTTCCTTAAGAGCATCTTCCGTTTCACCAGGGTACTGGTTCATCGTAGTTACTCCATAGCTATTAAGCATACTAACATAAAAATTCTCTTGAATTTCTTCTAAAGTCTTTTTCTCAGTAAAATAAGAGTCACCATACACTTCGGTAAGTTGAGCATCCTTAATACCATTTATAAGAACAGTGAAAAGCGATTTTCTATCATCACCAATATTCTCTTCTACAGGAAAAAGCATTGGAAAATTAACTCTCTGGTTAAGATCAATTACTTCCCATACCTTTCTAGTAAACAAAATATCTCTATCTCCTACATAACCGTAAGGTAAAGGGTTGTCATTATCTAACAATTCCTGCTCAGCGGTTTTCTGTCCTATCTCATCTGGCGTTTTTGCATTCAACAAGTTTGATTGAGCCACTGAAGAACCAATCCCTGTAAAAAATAATGCCGCTAATAAAAAATTTTTGCTGTTCATATCCTTAATTTATTCTATAAAAGAAAAACGATCTTTTAATTATATTATTGTACTTCCCAGATAAACGGGCTAGAATCTTGCATTCTATAGCTTCCGCCACCTCTAAGTTTTGTCTTAATAGCCATTATTTGAATTTGATCACCTCTTTTTGCTCTATTAATAGCAGACTGAGCTTTACCATCAAATTTATTACCTTGAACTATCATACCTGGTTGACCAGGAACATAAAGTTCAAAAGAAACTACATCAACATCAACATCATATACGAAACCTGGAAACTCAACGTTAACAGTAGATATTGCTAAATCTTGAGCACGACCTTTAGAGGAGTTTCTTTTCCCTCTAATAGAAGCTGCAGGAGCAGGAATATCTCTTACAATAAATTTCTTTTTAGAATTTACTGATGTTCCATCAGGAAGTTTACCCGTTACATTTACAATAGCCTCTGTTCCAGACACAGTTGTAACGTTCCAGTTATATTTACCAGCACCTGTTGCTTTTTTAAGACCAGGAGCAGATGCGTTAACATCACTATCTGCTATACCTGCAAATGAAATTGTCATTGGGTTATCTACACCTCTATATACAGAGTTCATCTTATCAGCAGATATTGTAGCCTCATTAGGGCGAGGTACTACTGCATAATTACCTGTAATTGGGATTTCAACTTCTTTTCCATCTTCAAGGAAAACAAACTCTCCTTGTAATTCATGTTCACCTACAGATCCAGCACTAACCTCAAATTGAGCTTGACCATTCTCCATAGTAACAGTTCCACCTTTAACACCTACTCTAGTAGGTACAGTAGCATCATCATAACGTCCTAAAACTACTTTTCCTGTTACTTTTTCACCAGAAAAGAATGCAGATTTATCAGTAATAACGATTGCTTTGTACTTATTCATAGATGTAGCCTCAATAGCGGCTTTACCAAGTGCAACGCTATAAACATTTGCCTCTACAACTTTAACATTATTCTGCATTGCAGAAAGTTTAGTTAAAGAAGCAATTGCAGGAAATCCTTTAAAATGATAACTTAGGTACTTTTGCTTTACACCTTCTCCATCTGTTACATCATCTACATCGAATTTACTTTGGATTTCCTTTTTTAGGGCATTGTATTTATTATCCTTACCAAAAGCAGCAATCATATCAGCTTTATACTTGTTGATAGTTGCTATAACCTCACTACCTTTTTTAGAATAACCGTCGCCTTTAAACCAAGCTTCGTCAATTACACCACCCTTATCCATAGCTTCGTATGGAAGTTTCCCATTATCATCTTTTTCTATACCTTTAGTAATATCACCTTTAAGGTTTTCAAGGTATGTTGTAAAAGATGCAGAAACAGTCTTAACTTTATCTGCAATCTTTTTAGCTTCTCCATATTGAGCAGCAGACTCACTTGCTTTTAATGCAAGTACATCATACAGATCTTTATTTGTTTTAGTTGCTTGTTGATTCGCAGTCTCAAATTGCTCATTCATCAATCCAAAAGCGGATAGTACCTCTTTGGACATATTTAGTGCCAGCATCGCGATGAAAACCAAGTACATTAGGTTAATCATCTTTTGTCTAGGGGTTAATTTTCCTCCTGCCATATCTAATTAGTATAGTTTTTTGTTATTTATAAAAATCCTAATTAATTAGGCCTTGTTACCCATTGCAGATAACATACCACCATAAACATTGTTTAATGAAGCGATATTTTTAGTCATAGACTGCATTTCTTGTTGTAGCTTAGTTGCATTTTCAGCAATATCTTTGTTAGCTTCAGCATTACGAGATGCGCTTTCAAGTTGTACTTTGTACAAGCTATTTAACGATTCCATTTGAGCTGCTGCCATAGACATTTCTTCGCTATATTTCTTCTGAGAAGAGATAGAGTCTACTGTAGGAGCAATTCCTTTTGCCGCAGATTCGAAGTTTTTAATACTTGCACCAAGACTAGCCATAAGCTGACCATCAATCTTAGCATCTTTTAATAAGTTGTCAAGTTTCTGAGAAAGTAATCCTTGTGCTTCAGCAGGGTTTTCTTTCTTAGCACCTTTACCTTTTGAGTCGCCTCCTGCTAATTCAGGATATACTAAAGACCAGTCTAACTCTTTATCTACAGGATCGAAAGCAGAAAGTCCAAAAATGAAAGCCTCAGTTCCTAGTCCTGCAATAAGCATCGCACTTGCACCAGGCCAGTGCATCAATTTGAAAAGTGCTCCAATAATAACAACTGCTGCCCCCATACCATAGGCAAAATTCATAACTTTTTTAGGTAGTGCCATAATAAAATAATTTTAGTTTTTAGTTAAGTTAAATAATTTAAATATTCAAAATTCGAGTTGGTTAAAAATAATTATTGGTTTCCTGTATTCTGAGTACCCATGTAATCTTGTACAGTTCTAAAACCAATGTAACTTCTTGCAGAATCGGCATATTCCCAATCCCTTGTACTTACCTGTAAGAAGTAAGCTACGTCTTTCCAAGAACCTCCACGGGTAACCTTTCTTCTATTAGAAGGATCTGGAGCGTTTGGATTCATTGTAGAAACGTATTCGTAAGATGCAGCATCATAAGATGAGTCTGTCCATTCGGCTACGTTTCCAGACATATTATATAAGTTGTATTCATTCGGATCAAATGATTGTGCTTCTACAGTATATAGTGCACCATCAGCAGCATAATCACCTCTATTTGGCTTGAAATTAGCTAAGAAACAACCTCTGTCATTTTTAGCATAAGGACCTCCCCAAGGAAAAGTAGCGGATTGTAAGCCACCTCTTGCAGCGTATTCCCACTCTGCTTCTGTAGGTAAACGAAAAGAGTTTATTTCTTGTCTGCCCTTATCTTTTTGGTATGCATTTTTATATAAAGTTCTCCATGCACAAAAAGCTTTTGCCTGTCCCCAAGTAACACCTACAACAGGGTACTCACCGTAAGCTTGATGCCAGAAATAATCATTATGCATAGGCTCATTGTAAGAGTAAGAGAAATCTTTTATCCATACAGTAGTATCAGGATAAACCTCTACTTGCTCATGAATCATATACTTACTTCTTTTCGCTCTTGTATTTTTAGATTTATCTTTAGCTGCAGCAGCTATATCCATCCAAGAATACTTAAACTTAAGTTTAGAAACATCCATAGTTCTCAAACCATTGTATGACTCTGAAGCTGGAAGATACATTGAATCCATCACCTCCACATAATACTCATCAGGATATTGTTGCGGATCTTGTATCAATTTAGGCTGATGATTAAGTTTTCTACCTGCATAAGGATCATCACCATCTCCAAGACTGTAATAATTATCATACATATACTTATCGTATGGAGACTGTTCTTCTCCCTCCACCATTTGATCTTTAAAAGCATACTCACCAATACCTCCTTCACCTCCAGGCTTCTGACCCATTTCATCCGCAAGGATAGCAAGTCTTGTTCTGATTGTAGAATCTTTAACCCACTCTACAAATTGACGGTATTCACTATTGGTAATCTCTGTTTCGTCCATATAAAAAGATCGAACAGTTACTGTTTTCGTAGGAGCATCCTGCACATTAGCCAAATCATCGTCTGATTTACCCATAATGTATGCGCCACCCGGAATTAGGGTCATACCATACGGCTTCTCAGGCCTCCACTGTTTTCCTCTAACACCTACCAGTTCCCCTCGGTCACTGGAACCACAGCTGATTAGTAATGATAAAGTTGCTGTTAATGCAATGAACTTCTTCATAAATTTGGGTTATTAATGTAATTCTATTTTTAAGGGCGTAAACCTATTTATTTATTTTCAAAAAAACAATTTTTTTATTAAAAAAACCTTAAATAAAAGTAAAGATCTCTGTACTTAATGGAATACAATACTGTTTTATCACAAAAATCTTATATTATGTTTTTTCTTTGCGCTTTCCATAATCGCTCAGGAAAACCACTATCGCAAGCACCTAAATAATCATCGTAGGTACATGGTAATAACGTATTCCTTTTTAATTTATTATTAACACCTGTTATAAAAGGTACTTCTATCCACCATCTGTCCGTTTTATCACTTTTATAAAACACTACTTCCTCATCATCCATAGGAACGATGTACTTCATATAATTATCTTTAGTATCGAAAGGATATTCGTTAGAGCGGTAATGCACTCCCTCGATAAAATACCAAAGTACCTGTGCCAGTAAAAGAGATTCTTGTTTTGTACCTTGATGATTAAAGATTCCGAAACACGTAACCTTATCGCTTATCCCTGCATAGCGCGCTAAAGTACAAATTTCTTTCCCATTAAAACCATTTGGCAAAAAATTAACAAAATTTCCTGAGTCTCCTGATTTTACTGACTGCATATCAAGACTTACAATATCTGCATCCCTAAATACTGGCTCAGCAATAGTCGCGTTTGCTATAACGTCTCCAAGTCTATAAGCATCAAAATATAGCTTCTCTATCAAATCTATTTCTTCTTGCGAGTTAAAATAGGTTTGATAGCCTATATTGCTATAATTAAACAGATTATTAGGTTCATCAACAATAATATGTGTAAGGTAAGACTCAGCAGATATATCTTGATTCTCTTTACCAAAATCAAACTTACTATCTATAGTAACAAGATTCACCATTTGCTCTAGCCTGTCATAACCACGATACATCGCGTAAGTTATGTCCTGTGATCCTCCTATTATCAGTGGTATTATTTTGTTCTTTACAAGTTCCTCTACAATAGTTTTCACTACATAATAGGTATCCTGCACTGTATTACCAGCAGGTATATTACCTAAATCAACTATTGTTTTATCCCAATTACCAGGGTAAAGCGCATAAAACTGTTCTCTTATATAATTAAGACAGACTGACTTATTTTCTCCATTTCCTGCTCCTCTATTGTCTAAAACACCTATTATTGCTATACTTACCTCTCCAACATCTGGTAAGCCACTGCTAAAGTGCATTAGGGCTTTTTTACCTAACGACTGTTCTGGAAGTGTTTCTATATAGCCAGAAAATGTATCATCTAACGGTTCTAAAAACTCAAAAGCCATATATAATTATTTCTTTTTAACTGTTGATTTTTTAGCTGGAGCTTTTTTAGTAGTAGTTTTCTTCGCAGCCGTTTTCTTCGCTGGAGCTTTTTGCTCTATCATCGCCTTAACCTCGTCAAGCGAAAGAGCCGCAGCATCTACATCTTTACCGAGCTCTATCTTAACTTTACCTTTTAGTATCACTGAGCGACCCCAACGGGCTTTTTCTACCCGTATTCCTTCATCTTCCCAGTTATGTATTACCTTATCAATCTCTTTCTGTATTTTTTCCTCGATAAGAGTTACAATATCTGATTGTGAAAGGTTATCAAAGTCATATTTTTTATTGACATTTATAAACATACTATTCCATTTTATAAATGGACCAAAACGACCTACACCTTTTTGTACAGGCAATTCTTTATAGGTAGCAATAGGAGCGTCTGCCTTTTCTTTTTCTATTATAAGTTCTTTAGCCCTATCAAAAGTAACATCTAATGGGTCTTCACCTTTAGGTAACGACACGAATGTTTTACCAAAACGCACATAAGGACCAAAACGACCATTACTCACCTCTACCTCTTCATCTTTATATGTACCTAAGTTTTTAGGTAGCAAAAACAAGCTCAAGGCCTCATCTAGGGTAATCGTACCTATATTCTGCTCTGCCATAAGACTAGCAAACTGTTTGTTTTCATCTTCAGCATCACCTATCTGTGCCATAGGACCAAATTTACCTAGTCGTACACTTACAGGTTTACCACTCTCTGGATGCATACCCAATATTCGCTCTCCTGATTCTCTATCAGCATTTTTCTCTACATCTTGAACTGTAGGGTGAAAATGACCATAAAAATCACTCATCATCTTTGTCCAATCTTCATTACCCGATGCTATTTCATCAAAATCCTGTTCTACTTTAGCAGTAAAGTTATAATCTAGAATTGTATCAAAATGACTTACCAAGAAATCATTAACAATAATACCAATATCTGTAGGTACTAATTTTCCTTTATCTGAACCTACGTTTTCAGAAAGCTGCTGTTCATTAACCGTACTATCTTTCAGTACAAGCTGCATATAGTTACGCTCTTTACCTTCAAAACTACCTTTCTCTACATAATTTCTACTAATAATAGTAGATATAGTAGGCGCATAAGTAGACGGTCTACCTATACCTAGCTCTTCTAGCTTCTTCACCAATGCTGCCTCGGTATATCGGGCTGGTGGTCTACTAAAGCGTTCGGTAGCCGTTATATAATTATTTATCAATCTTTCACTAACTCGCAATGCTGGTAACATACCCTCTTGCTCTACATCTTCATCATCACTTCCTTCAAGATATACTTTTAGAAAACCTTCAAACTTAAGCACCTCTCCAGATGCTGTAAATAATTGTGTATGATTATTTGCTTCAATCTTTACATTAGTACGCTCTAACTGCGCATCACTCATTTGTGATGCTAGTGTACGTTTCCAGATTAAATCATACAACCTCGCTTGATCGCGATCTATATTCACAGTATGACGTGTCATATCTGTAGGACGTATCGCTTCGTGTGCCTCCTGAGCACCTTTACTCTTAGTAGCATAGTTACGTGGCTTACTAAACTCCTTACCGTATGAATTAATAATCTCAGCCTCCGCAGCATTCATTGCATCGTTAGACAAGTTTACACTATCTGTTCTCATATAAGTAATAAGTCCTGCTTCATACAGGCGTTGTGCCAACATCATGGTTACCCCCACAGGCAAGTATAGCTTTCGCGCAGCCTCCTGTTGTAGTGTAGATGTTGTAAATGGTGCCGCTGGCGATTTTTTAGCCGGCTTAGTTTCTAAATCTGAAACCTTATATATAGATCCAACATTTTTATTTAAAAAATCTTGGGCGTCTTGTTTTGAAGAAAAATTCTTAGGTAGCTTTGCTTTAAAGGTTTTCCCTTTCTCATTAGCAAACTCAGCAGTGATGCTATATGATGCTTCCGCATTAAAATTTTGTATGTCGCGCTCGCGCTCTACAATAAGACGTACAGAAACCGACTGTACCCTACCCGCCGAAAGTCCGCTTTTTACCTTCTTCCATAATACAGGCGAAAGTTCGTACCCTACAAGTCTATCTAATACACGTCGCGCTTGCTGTGCATTTACAAGGTCATAATTTATATCTCTTGGGTTTTCTATTGCTTTCAGTATAGCCGTTTTGGTTATTTCATGAAAAACAATACGTTTAGTTTTTGCTTTATCAAGCTTTAACTCTTCTGCAAGATGCCATGCAATAGCCTCCCCCTCGCGATCCTCATCACTTGCTAACCAAACCATTTCGGCAGATTTAGACAGACCCTTAAGCTTTTTAACCAAAGCTTTTTTATCAGGAGACACCTCATATTTTGGTTTAAAACCATTGGTTACATCTACCCCTATTTCTTTAGAGGGTAAATCGGCAATATGCCCATAACTGGACTCTACCTGGTAGTCTTTCCCTAAAAATTTTTCTATGGTTTTTGCCTTTGCAGGCGACTCAACAATCACTAAATTCTTTGCCATCATACGTTTCTTTGTGTCGCAAAAGTATAGGAATTTTTTAAATATTAGTTTTTCATGTTTTTAAAATTAACCGTTTTAGCTAAATATTAACCTTTTACAAACACTTAAAACACACTATTATTCAAGACATTAATCATAATCACACCCCCTAAAACAATACTTCAAAAATAATTTATTGTTGTCATTATAAATAAAATGTATTTCATACCTTATTAATAGGATAATGCAGCGTTAAATAGAATATACCCTTATAATCACAGTTCATAAAGAGGGCTATATAACACCTTACCCTCAGCAGGTAGTGGTGTTAAAGCGTTCTAAACAAATATGTCAAGTTGTCATATTTTAGAAATTAAATAGTACCTTTGCATATTCAAAAAAGCACTACAGAGGCAGGTTATGGAAAAGATTATTGAAGAAAGTAAACAAGGAGAAAGCCTTGTTTTAGAACAGAAAAAAGAAAACACTAAAAAACTTTTTATAGAAAGTTATGGTTGTGCTATGAATTTTTCTGATAGTGAAGTTGTTGCTTCTATTTTAACCAATGAAGGCTTTAACACGACACAAAATCTTGAAGAAGCCGATCTTGTTTTGGTAAACACTTGTTCTATTCGTGATAAAGCAGAGCAAACCATTAGAAAAAGGCTCGAAAAATATAATGCTGTAAAAAAAATAAATCCTAAAATGAAAGTAGGCGTACTTGGCTGTATGGCTGAGCGTCTTAAAAATCAATTTTTAGAAGAGGAGAAAATAGTAGATCTAGTAGTAGGTCCTGATGCTTATAAAGATTTACCAAGCCTACTACAAGAAGTAGATGAGGGTCGCGATGCTATAAACGTTATCTTATCTAAAGAAGAAACGTATGGTGATATTGCCCCTATCCGACTCAATAGCAACGGAATAACAGCATTTGTATCTATTACCCGCGGATGCGATAATATGTGTACGTTTTGTGTAGTACCGTTTACTAGAGGTAGAGAGCGTAGCCGAGAACCTCAAAGCATTATAGCCGAAATAGAACAGCTTTGGAAAAGCGGCTATAAAGAAGTAACGCTACTTGGACAAAATGTAGATAGCTACCTTTGGTATGGTGGTGGTCTTAAAAAAGATTTTGTAAAAGCTACCGATATGCAAAAAGCGACAGCGGTAGATTTTGCACAATTACTTGCCATGACTGCCCAAGCATTCCCAAAAATGCGTTTTCGTTTCTCTACATCTAACCCACAAGATATGCACGAAGATGTATTTCATGTTATTGCCAAACATAATAATGTATGCAATCACATACATCTACCAGTACAAAGTGGTAGCACTAGGGTATTAAAAGAAATGAACCGTCAGCATACTCGCGAAGAGTATATGGCACTTATAGATAAAATTAGAACAATATTACCAAACTGTTCTATATCGCAAGATATGATTACTGGTTTCCCTACAGAAACAGAAGAAGACCATAAAGATACACTTACACTAATGGAGTATGTTAAATATAATTTTGGTTATATGTATGCCTATTCTGAAAGACCAGGCACAATGGCTGCTCGAAAAATGGAAGATGATGTACCTGAAGTAGTAAAAAAACGTCGTTTACAAGAAGTTGTAGATATGCAACAAAAACACAGTCTTGAAAGATCGCAAGAGTTCATAGGACAAGTTGTAGAAGTGCTTATAGAAAAAGAGTCTAAAAAATCAGAAACTCATTGGAGCGGAAGTAACTCGCAAAGTATTACAGTTGTATTCCCTAAAGGCGACTATAAGATTGGCGAATTTGTAAATGTAAAAATAACCGACTGTACCTCGGCTACTCTAAAAGGTGAAGCTATAGGGTATAGCGATATGAATTGATATTAGTAATTAATTACAACAGGTAAGCCTTTTAGTATAACAGAATTGTTAGATAATAATTTAAACGAATATTGTAGGGATTAATTTAATTCGCACAATTCGTGGCAGAAAAAACAATATGGAAAGCATACAAGCCATAAAACAACGTTTCGAAATTATAGGAAACGACCAAAAACTGAACCGCGCTATAGAAAAAGCCATACAGGTAGCCCCTACCGATATTTCGGTACTGGTTACTGGAGAAAGTGGTGTAGGTAAAGAGAGTGTACCAAAAATAATACATGCTCTTTCGCACAGAAAGCATGGTAAATATATTGCGGTAAACTGTGGTGCAATACCCGAGGGCACTATAGACAGTGAACTTTTTGGACATGAAAAAGGTGCTTTTACAGGAGCAACTTCTACCCGAGAAGGTTATTTTGAAGTAGCCAACGGTGGAACTATCTTCCTTGACGAAGTAGGAGAACTCCCCCTTACTACACAAGTACGATTATTACGTGTACTAGAAAATGGCGAATTTATAAAAGTAGGGTCGTCTCAAGTACAAAAAACTAATGTGCGTATTGTAGCAGCTACCAATGTAAACATGGCAGAAGCTATAGAAAAAGGCAAATTTAGAGAAGACCTTTACTACCGCCTTAGTACAGTAGAAATTATGCTACCACCATTACGAGAACGAAAAGACGACATCCATTTATTGTTTCGTAAATTCTCATCAGATTTTGCCCAGAAATATAAAATGCCTGCCATAAAACTAGATGATGATGCAGTACACTTGTTATTAAAATACCGCTGGAGTGGAAACATCAGACAGCTACGAAATGTTGCCGAACAAATATCTGTTTTAGAAACCAACAGAGCCATCACCATAGGAACATTGCGTGGCTACTTACCTGAAGCTGGCAGTAACTTACCTGCTATTATAAAAGACAAAAAACCTGAAAGCGATTTTAGTAACGAACGAGAGATACTATATAAGGTATTGTTTGACATGAAGGGCGATCTACACGACCTGAAAAAACTAACAATGGAACTAATGCAAAATGGCAATAGTAACAAAGTTCAGGAGTCTAATAAACATTTAATACAACGCATTTACGGTTCAAAAGAAGAGCACAATAGCGAATTTGAAGAGATGGCAAGACCAGAAATGGTGCCTTCGCAACCTGTAAGCAGAGCTGAACCTATTATAGATCATGATGATGACGATGATGACAGTAACTATCTTTTTGCCGAAACAGTTGAAGAAGAAGAAACTTTAAGACTTGACGAAAAAGAAGTAGAACTGATAAAAAAATCATTAGAGCGCAATAAAGGAAAACGTAAAGCAGCCGCAGATGAACTTGGCATATCTGAAAGAACACTTTATAGAAAAATAAAACAATATGATCTTTAAGAGAAGTATAATGAAAAACTTAAAACTATTAGCAGTATTGACATTAGTGTTTATAGTAAACGGATGCAGCGTTTATAACTTTACTGGTACAGGTAAAATTGACGCTGATACTTTTCAGGTGAATTATTTTCAAAACAATGCTGATATTGTAGAGCCTGGTATTGAAAGAGATTTTACCCAACGCTTGCAGAACCTCATACAAAACCAAACCAACCTGAGCCTTACTAACTCTGGTGGCGACTTAGTATATGAAGGAGAAATAACACAGTTCCGTATTACTCCTATGACCGCTACTGCCGACCAACTTGCTGCACAAAATAGACTTAGTATTACCGTAAATGTAAGATTTACTAATAGAAAAAAAGAAGAAGACGATTTCGAAAAGCCATTCAGTTTTTTCTATGACTACTCTGGAGATGCATTACTTTCGGGACAAGTACTTAATACTGCTCTTGATGAAATTTTTGAAAGGATAACACAGGACATTTTTAATGAATCACTAGCTAAGTGGTAATTTTACAGTTAGCAGTATTCAGCCTTAGTAATAAATTATATTACTTAACTGATAACTGCGACTGCGACTGAAAAACTAAAATTTGAACACAAAAGATTACATATCACTACTAAATAAGCCTTACTCTTTAAACGAAAGGCAAACACAGGAACTGGAAAACATCCTATCAGAGTTTCCATACCTGCAAAGTGCGCGTGCCATTCATTTAAAAGGGCTCTATAATCAAGATAGTTTTCGTTATAATACAGAGGTAAAAAAAACGGCAGCTTTTACCGCCGATCGCTCAGTGCTTTTCGACTTTATCACATCTGAAAATTTTCAAAGTATAGATAAAATACATTTTGAAAAAACAGAAAAAGCAATAACAGAGCTACCTGTAACAAAAAGCGAAGAGGTAAAGCCAGAAGTAAACAAACTAGAAGAGGCTATAAAACGCACAGTTGAAGAAGCCAATAATAATAGTACCACCACTGCAACACCTCAAGAAAAAATTGCAGCACCAAAAAATGAAGGTTCAGATCAAGTAATAGAAAAACTTGAAATCGGGAAACCAATATCGTTTACAAAAAACGAAACACATTCATTTTCAGAATGGTTACAACTCGCACAACTAAAACCCATAGTACGAGAAGAAAACCCTACAGAAACAGAAAAGGAGTCAGGACTAGATACAAAGTTAGATATAATAGACCGCTTTATTGAATCGAATCCAAAAATAACACCCGTTAAAAACACTACATCAAGCCCTGTATCTACAAGTAATAATGACAGCAGTAACAGCAGCCTGATGACCGAAACACTTGCAAGAGTTTATCTGGAACAAAAAAAATACACAAAAGCAATACAAGCTTATGAAATTTTAATTTTGAAATATCCGGAAAAAAGTGTTTTCTTTGCAAACCGTATAGCAGATATTAAAATTTTACAACAAAATAATAATTAACCAAAATGGAGTTTTCAATCTTTTTAATACTAATTACATTAGTAAGCTTTTTTCTTGTTGTGGTAATCATGGTACAAAACCCTAAAGGCGGTGGTCTATCATCTAGTTTCGGTGGATCTCAAGCAATGGGTGGCGTACAAAAAACCAATGATTTCCTAGATAAAGGTACATGGACACTTGCAACAGTACTTATCGCACTTATATTGCTTTCTACACTTAGCTTTTCAGGAGGCTATGCAGGAGGTGACAGTAAACTTATAGATGAGACTGCTGTACCAAGCGCTACTACGCCTGCTCCTACAAGTACAGAACAAGGTGCTACTACACCTGCTGGCACTGAAGAGGGTACTCCACAGGAATAAAAATTACAACATACATACTATTAAATGCCGGCAACTGACATGCTGGCATTTTTTTTTGTCCATACTGTCAGTTTACTGAATTGGCATAGTTTCTGAAAAAACAGAAGCAACATTTAATAACAATAAAAATAATATCATATGGCTTTAAACATTAAACCGCTTTCAGACCGTGTACTTATAGAACCGGTTGCTGCAGAAACACAAACTGCTTCGGGAATATTTATTCCTGATACTGCAAAAGAAAAACCACAAAAAGGTATTGTAGTGGCCGTTGGTAACGGAACCAAAGACCACGACATGACTGTAAAAGTGGGCGATACTGTGCTATACGGCAAGTATGCAGGAACTGAACTTAAATTTGAAGGTAAAGATTACCTAATAATGAAAGAAGAAGAAATTTTCGCAGTACTATAAATTGAGTTTAATAATTGAAACTATAATAAAATAATAATGGCTAAAGAAATAAAATTTGATATTGAAGCACGCGATGGTTTAAAGCGTGGTGTAGATGCTCTTGCAAATGCTGTAAAAGTAACTCTTGGTCCTAAAGGGCGTAATGTTATTATAAGTAAATCTTTTGGCGCACCAACCGTAACAAAAGATGGTGTATCTGTGGCTAAAGAAATAGAACTTGAAGATACGCTCGAAAATATGGGAGCACAAATGGTTAAAGAGGTAGCCTCTAAAACCAATGACCTTGCAGGAGATGGTACTACCACCGCTACTGTATTAGCACAAGCTATAGTAAAAGAAGGACTTAAAAACGTTGCTGCTGGGGCTAACCCGATGGATTTGAAACGTGGTATAGATAAAGCTGTAGAAGCTATCGTTAAAGATCTTGCTAAACAAACAAAAGAAGTAGGTACATCTAGCGAAAAAATAAAACAAGTTGCTTCTATCTCTGCTAATAATGATGAAGCTATAGGTGAACTTATTGCTACTGCATTTGGTAAAGTAGGTAAAGAAGGTGTTATTACTGTTGAAGAAGCTAAAGGAACTGATACATATGTAGATGTTGTAGAAGGAATGCAGTTTGACAGAGGTTACCTATCAGCTTACTTTGTAACTGATTCAGAAAAAATGCAAACGGAACTTGAAAGACCATACATTTTGTTATACGACAAAAAAGTATCGTCTATGAAAGATTTACTTCCTGTATTAGAACCAGTTGCACAATCAGGAAGACCTTTATTAATAATTGCTGAAGATGTAGATGGTGAAGCACTTGCTACACTTGTAGTAAACAAACTTAGAGGTTCGCTTAAAATTGCTGCTGTTAAAGCACCAGGATTTGGCGACAGAAGAAAAGCATTACTTGAAGATATCGCTATCCTTACAGGTGGTACTGTTATTGCTGAAGAAAGAGGACATACACTAGAGAATGCTACGCTTG
Organism: Flavobacterium arcticum; assembly: GCF_003344925.1. Classification (NCBI taxonomy): domain Bacteria; kingdom Pseudomonadati; phylum Bacteroidota; class Flavobacteriia; order Flavobacteriales; family Flavobacteriaceae; genus Flavobacterium; species Flavobacterium arcticum. Next base: position 659,874 of record NZ_CP031188.1, read on the forward strand.
ATATGCTAGGTACTTGTGAAAAAGTAACTATTGATAAAGATAATACTACTATAGTAAATGGTGCAGGTGAAGCGGAAATGATTAAAAACCGTGTAAACCAAATTAAAGCACAGATGGAGAGTACTACATCTGACTATGATAGAGAAAAACTACAAGAACGTCTTGCTAAACTTGCAGGTGGTGTAGCTGTACTTTATGTAGGTGCTGCATCTGAAGTAGAAATGAAAGAGAAAAAAGACAGAGTAGACGATGCTCTACACGCTACAAGAGCTGCTGTAGAAGAAGGTATTGTTGCTGGTGGTGGTGTAGCGCTTTTAAGAGCTAAAACTTCACTTACCGACATAAAAGTTGAAAATGCAGATGAAGCTACAGGTGTACAAATTGTTGCTCGTGCTATAGAGGCTCCTTTAAGAACTATTGTTGAGAATGCAGGTCTTGAAGGCTCTGTAATAGTAGCAAAAGTAGCTGAAGGAACTGCTGATTTTGGATATAATGCTAAAACTGACGAGTATGTAGACATGCTTTCGGCAGGTATTATAGATCCTAAAAAAGTAACACGTGTAGCATTAGAAAATGCTGCTTCTGTTGCCGGTATGATATTAACTACAGAGTGTGCTCTTATCGACCTAAAAGAAGATAACCCTGGTGGCGGTATGCCAATGGGTGGCGGTATGCCAGGCATGATGTAATAGCATTATAAAAATTCAATAAAAAGCTGCTCTATAATAGAGCAGCTTTTTTTGTTAAAAAAAATAAATTTCGCAAAACATATATCACAATAATCCTATTTTAGCGTTATAATTACCCAACAATTAATTACTTTAATGAAACATCTTTTATCACACAAAATTGTGCTGCTTTTTTTGGTATTAATAAGCAATAACTTAATTGCACAAACGACCAAAAAAGATGAGATTGCTAAAAAACTAACCGACTATTTTTTTCTCGAAAGAGAGAACATTCATGTACACTTTGATAAAGATGTTTTCCTAACCGATGAATCGGTATGGTTTAAAGGCTATACCTACCACAGAAAAAACAACACACCTTTTTTTGCCTGCGTAAATATTTTTGCCACACTTATAGATAACGAAGGTAATGTTATAGAAAGTCAGTTACTTTATGGTAATATGGGAACTTTTTCGGGTAGTTTTAAATTAAACGATTCTATGAAGTCAGGACGATATTATGTTCAGTTTTATACCAACTGGATGAATAACTTTACCGAAGACGAATCGTTTGTAGGCGAAATAACTGTTGTCAACAAAAACATTAACCCTTCCCTATTTAATACTCCTAACTATTCGAAAGTAAATATAGATTTACACCCTGAAGGCGGTACATTGGTAGAAGGAATTAACAACAATATAGGTATAAGTATAACCGACTGTAATGATAAACCCATACCTAACGCAAAGGCAATATTAGTAAATGGCAATGATGAAGCAGGGAAAGAACTTAACCTAAATAAACAAGGCTACGGTAAATTTAACCTTACTCCAGATAGAACCAAAAAATATAAAGTTATCACTACAATAGAGGGTAAAGAATATGAACAAACAATACCACCAGCACAGCTAAAAGGAGTTTCTTTAGAGATAAACAGCTATACCGTACCCGACAAAACCATTATTAAAACAAGTATTAACCCATTAATGCAAACGTCATTATCAGGTAAACCATTATACTTAGTAATACACAAAGATGAAAAGGCTATAATTACAGAGATTGACTTTAAACATCAAGTTTTAGAGCAGACAGTAGTCATGAGTAACTTAGACTTATTCGAGGGGTTAAACACCATACGTATATTAGATAACGAGTTAAATGAACTTGCCGAAAGGGTTATGTATATCTATCCAAAATTAACAGTAAATGTAGAGGTTCGAACAAAGCCTAAAGAGACAGATGGAAAAATAGAATTAAGTGGCAAAGTAAACTATGCTAACATGAACTTAAGCATATCTATGTTGCCAGCCAATACTGTTACTATAAAAGAGCATAACGATATTTATAACTCGCTACTTATAGCTCCTTATATAGAATATCATAAAACATTCGAAACAAAAGCCTATTTAAATACTATTTCTCGAAAGAATCAATATGAGTTAGATTTGTTCTTACTCAACCAAAATAGTAAATACAAGTGGAGAAATATTAAAAATAATCCGCCTAAAAGCAATCACACGTTCGATATTGGACTTTCACTAAAAGGAACAATAAACAATAGCGGCAATCTTAAAAAGTATAAAGTAAAGGTAACTTCATTTGAAGGAATGATAGATGAAACTGTAGACATCAATAAAGAAAATGAGTTTTATTTAGATAACCTTATCCTTGCCGATTCTATTAAACTTGATTTTTTCTTAGTAAAAGACGACACCAAAAAGCAAGTAAAACTTTACCCTCAGCTTTTTAATATTAATAGAGTATATAATAAGCAATATAACCCTAAAGCTACTGAATGCAGTATAACTGAAAATAATAATACTATCTCAGATCTACCTGAACTACCCGACCATATAGATATCAATACTATAGTTCTCGATGAAGTAGAACTAAAAGGCACAACTAATAAACTAAAGTATCAAAAAGCTTTTGGCAACTCACAATTAAGAGGATACAAAATAGGTGATGATGAAAGAAAGAGTTTCTTTTATATATTAGACCTCATCCGCTATCATGGCTTTAATGTGGAAACAAGTAATGGTACTGTAAGTATTACGGGGCGTACAATTAATACTATAAACGGACAAGCAACCACCCCAATGATATATATAGATAATATGCAAGTACTTAGTTTTGACATATTATGGAATATGCAAACCGAAGATATTGATGAGTTTTATGTAAATCAGCATGCTGTAGTACCCTCTGTAAATAACAGAATGGGAATTATAAGGATATATATGAGAAAAGACTATTCGAGTAAGGCAAAAAACAATTCGCCTGCATCCTTTTTAGTAAAAAATGGTTTTAAACGTATTACTCCTTTTAAAAATAACATATACCTATCAACTGCTACTAAGGGTTTTGAAAACTTTGGTGTAATAGACTGGGAGCCGCTCATCACTACAGATGAAAAGGGAGGCTTTAAATTAGAACTCCCACACACAGGACAGAATAGTATAAAATTATTAATAGAAGGTATTAGTCCTGATGGTAAACTAATATCTGAAATAAAAACCATAAACCTTAACTAAACAAAAAGCCCCACTATGTGGGGCTTTTTGTTTAGTTAAGGTTAGTTAAAAAACACTTGATATTGTGCTACTATAGCTCCTCGCCTATTTGTTTTGTCTTTAGCCATGTTATATACAGGTCGGCTTTGATAAGCTATTGTAAATTTAGAGGCATGCCCTGCCAAAAGCCAATTAACCCCTATATCAAAAAAATCCATTGGGTCGTTTAACCCATCATAATTGGTATGTTGTAGTGAAGCATACGGCAGCAAAGTAGTATTACCTATAAGATTGTCTTTAAATTTATATCCTGCTTGCAAATAAAATATTGTACCCGTACCATACATCGGGAAACCATTACCACTACCATTAAGTACATCTGGATTATTATTCCCGTTAGTAGGATTCATTACGGCAGCGTTACGCAGGTAATTTTTACCGAAATCATAGTGTGTTATAGTACTATATACACTCACTGCTTGCCCATTTGTTCCTACAGGGGCATCATAAAAAACATCGGCAGCAAGATGCACCATATTACTCATAATAGTATCATTGGTCGTATTTAAACGCCACATAGCATCTTTTTGATACACAAATCCCGCCCCTACATTAAATACTTTTTTCTTTCCTAAATAAGTGCCTGCATTATAGGGCGTCATATTCGATTCTTTATCTTTAAATTGGTACTGAAAATAACCATTCCATTGCATCTCTGGCGGGTTGGATGAAAAACTGGCTACATCCTCTGAAATCGTAGGGTTGTAATTTGACGATTTTTTAATATCCATAGGCTGTGCCATAGATATACGATAATCGAACCTACCAAATTTACCTTTTGCAAAAACAGATAATTTTCTAAGAAACTGATCCGTTACATCATTAGTACTTTGCAAAAATAAAGGAGCATCAACACCCAATATAGATCCTGTAGATGCCGATGAAAATCGAGAAAGTCCACTCCAAGCTGAAAGCCCCATACCCATAGATAATTTATCTTTATCTATAGCATATTCGCCATAAACATCATGTACAAAAAAGCCTGTTTTCCTTTCGGATATTGCATTAAAATTATTTTCACCAAACTGTCCGTAAGCAAAAACCCTATCCGTAAGCTGCCCGTACATTTGTATTCTATAACGACGTATACCAATATCAGTGCCGCTACTACGCTCTACATCATTTATAGTAGTACCTGGGTTATATTGCATATTTCTTAGCCATGCTTGGGTAAGAAAGGTAAACTTAACATAGTTACTACCATCTTCGTTAAGGTATAATTTTCTGTCTTTAAAAATTTCTTGTGCTTTAGTAATTTGTGTTGACAATAAGATCATTAGTCCGCTAATGGCTAATACTATTCTAATTTTCTTCATTCTTTAATTATTTGACTTTTGTTTCTTCTTAGAAAAACAAGATACCCTAAAACTAAACATATCATAAAAAAGCCTCCAATATTGGAGGCTCTTTATTGCATATATATATTTTTATCCTCTGTTGTACTGGCAGCACTCATGTAGCCCCTCATAATCTACATCTTCTGCTTTAACAGTGTCAGTATCATGTCCTGTTTTGGCTATAGCTTTACGCACATCATCTACATTACATTTATTCTCATCAATAATAAGATGAAGGTCTTGATGGTCAGCATGCCATGCAGCATATTTAACGCCTGAAACACCAAAAGCAGCTTTCTCTATACGTTTTTTACACATCTCACAATTGCCCTTAGCTCCTATTTCATATTTGGCATTCTTTTTCTTTTTTTCTTGTGCCTGCATTGTTACCCCCATTAGCATAACGAGCATTACTAAAAATATTTTTTTCATGGTATGTTGATTAAAAGATTTTAAATATATAAAATTTATAATTGACTGTATTACTTTATTTTGAATCGTAATCCTGCATAATACATTTGACCAAAAATTGGTGCATATACTATAGAGGTATCAAAATATGAACCAAAAGGGTCATTAGCTCCTAAAATAGCTTTATCCTGACGGTAGTTACCTATATTCTCTCCACCTACATATACCTCAAAAACACTTGAAAAAGTACGCGTTATCTGTGCATTCATTAACGAAAAAGACGGAGAATAATTGCCCATTTGTTCCTGGGCAGGGTTACTGCCTGTGTAAGGCAAACGTTGTTTCCCTAGCAAGTTATACGTAAAATCAAACTTCCACTGCTTGCCACCTTCTATTATATGGGTTTCATAACCTACATTAGTAAAAAATCTATGCTTTGCCTGCAATGGCATTTCGGCAGTACCAGAGGTATAATCTGTTGTTACATCATAGTATTTATAAGCCGTACGAATATTAAAATGATGTGTAATTTCGTAATTAAGTTCTAACTGTAAGCTATTAGCAGACGATGCTCCTTCAAGATTATAGAACTGTACTTGTTGCGGAGAAGCATATACATCTACTACTGCACGGTTTTGAAAATCTGTTCTATAAAAATCAACTACAACTTCAGTGTTTTTATTAAACAATGTAAAGCCTTGCATAAAGCTCACACCATAGTTCCAAGCAATTTCTGGATCAAGACCATATACTTTTCCTCCGCTATTTAAGATATTCATTTGACGTGAGCTACCAAAATAGGCTTGATTTTCAGCATATATATTAGCTGCTCGCTTTCCTCTACCTGCCGAAGCACGTAACACAGCTTTGTTCCATGGGTTGTAACGTAAGTGCATTCTTGGAGTAAAGAATGCTCCTAAACGATTGTGTACATCAAAACGACCTCCTGTTACTATGCTAAAGTTATCAGTATTATCATACGTATATTCAAAAAATGCACCTACAGAATTATCTATCCTGCCTACGTCTGTAGTGTTCACAAACTCATCATACTTGTCATACGTAAAATTAATACCTGTAGAAAATTTATTAAGGGTGTTACTTATGATAGAGCTAAAAATCAGATTAGAATAAAAACTTTTCTGATCGATATCATACTGATTTAAACCAAAGTAAGAATCTTGTTTGTGCCAGTTATAAGCCGTTTGTAATCCTACACTCTGAAAAGGCATATCTGGAAACACATATCCTAGTTTAGCCGAAAGATCTAACTTATCGGTATTAATTTCAGATCCCCAGTAGTTGGTCGTCAATTTATCTCTATCAGGGTCAAAGTCAAGTTGTCCTGTTTGTTTCTCATCACGCATATAGCGAGCGTTTATAAAACTTACCCAACCTTTCTCAGCATCGACATATTGCCAACGGTTCATTACGTTTACCTGTTTTGCTAGTGGATTATCTAAAAACCCATCATTATTCATATCGTTTTTGGTTACACGAGTGTTACCATGTACAAAAAGACTACTACTCCATTTGTCTGACACTTTTTTATTAAAGTGCGTATTCAATTCAAATCGTCCACCTGTAGAACCATAAGCATTCACGAAAAACGGAATATCGTTTACAGGTTTAATAAGTTCATAGTTTATTTGCCCTGATATGCTTTCATAACCATTAACCACAGGACCTGCTCCTTTGGTTATCTGAATACTCTCTACCCAAGTACCTGGCACAAAAGAAAGCCCATAGGCTTGCGATGCTCCACGTACAGCAGGTATGTTTTCTTCGCTAATTACTAAATAAGGACTGGTAAGCCCTAACATTTTTATTTGACGTGTACCTGTAAGTGCATCCGAAAAATTCACATCTATAGAAGGGTTCGTTTCAAAGCTTTCTGCTATATTACAACAAGCAGCCTTTAATAGCTCTTTACTCCCCATAGTAGATATATTAGCCGTTTTTACATACGACCGCTCTAAACTTTTTCTGTTTTTCGTTACCTCTACTTCATCTAGTTCCTTACCAGTTGAAGACTTCATAGTATAGGTTATATAATCGGGCGAAGTTACACTTAGTGTGTCAGTAGTAAAACCAATATAACTTATTACAAGTTGTGTATAATCTGGTTTATAAGGCAGTGTAAAAGTACCGTCCTCTATAGTTGATGTTCCAATAGTAGTATTAAGCCAGTACAAACTTGCTCCTGGCAGCGGTAGTTTTTGATCGTCGAGTATTTTCCCGCTAATGGTTTCTTGTGCTTGTGTAAAAGCAACAGTAAATAAAAATAATGTTAATAATATTTTACGCATATATAATAGTATAATGTTAATAATAATTTGTTCCACAATGTGGATAAAAGATTACAACATTACTTAGGCATATAGAGTATAGCGACAATAGAGTTTAAAGAGTGGTGGCGCATTAGACTCGCAATAAAAAGCAGGTATTTGCTTTTTTACTATAGGAGCTTCGCCATAAAACTGAATAGGTTTCCATTCAGGTATCATATAAAAACCAGCAAGATCTAACTGTAACGATTTTACAATAATAAGATTATCTGCCTTATTTTTAAATTTTACAAGATCGTTCTTGCAACAATTTTCATGATTATCTGTAGCTAAGGCACAACATGTTTTTGCTTCTTCTGCATGGTGGTCATTACATGGTTCTTGAATTTTATATGCAAAAGAAACTTCTGAAACCTGACCTTCACAATAATGCACATTAAGTGCCAACCCCATATTGGCAACCAATATAAGGAAGGATAAAATAAAACTTATGTGCTTTTTTAATTGCATTGTACGCAAAATTAAATATTTACAACGTATATAACTGTTATTTATGTTAAAAATTTATAACTGAACTCTTTTTTGATAATAAAAAGCAGGCAAGAATAAAATTAAAAACAAAGGCTGTATTAAAAAACGCCTAATATAGAATAGCAGTAATAGGTTAACTTCATCTGTATTTAGTACTATAAAAAATATCGTTATGAATATTAAAAACAGTAACACATATAAAATAGAGCATAGTTTTAGTATCGACCTATCCTTAAACACTAAATAAATTATCGCTAATGAAAATAGAGAATTAAGTAAGTAACGAAATGCTATGCCTCCAAAGAGTTTAAGATTGTCATATAAGGGCAACTCTTTCGACTCTGCTTTAAAAAAAGCCAAAAAAGGATCATAAAACAATTGTTCCTGAAAAACTCTTACCAACACAATTAGTATAAGTAATACTATTATTGCAAATACAGTAGTAGTACTAAGCTTTATTTTTTTTTGCATTTCCTGAAAGTTTCATTACCCACAATACCCATAGTGCAAACACCACACCATAAATAAATAGCGGAAAAAGTATATCGTGCATTAACTCTTCATACTCTGGGTAATAATAAAAGCCAAGCCCTAATAACGCTATACGCACTACATTTAGAACATGAATTATGAGTACCCCTATTATAATGTATAAAGATGTTCTTTTAAAAGTAGTAGAAAACGCAATAATAAAAGCAGCAAAAAGTATCATAACACTAACGGCGTTACAACCTTCAACTATTCGAGCAACACTATCGCTATTTACATAAAAAACATAAGATGCTTCTTTTAAATGAGGTGTTATATGTGCCTCTTTACCCGTTAGCTGTACAATATCTTTAGATTGTTCTGCCACAAGAGTAGTCATGCTATCGGTCTCAAAATTATCTACATCATACTGACTAAGGTACAATGAATAAATCACTGAAAGTATGAGATAACTCACCCCGAATTTAATAAGAAAAAGAAAAAAGGGACGGTTTTTTTGCCAAATACTCATTAGATAATTTTTAACAAAAATAAGTAAAATAAAAGAGGTTTAATAAATACATTTGTAATAAAGAAATTCAATAAGATGACGTTTGAAGAATTAAAGCCTAAAGTAACCGATATACTACACCATACTAACACTTTACGCAATGAAAAGTTGTTACAACTATGTCATTTGCTTAGAGATAATATAGATTATTATGACTGGGTAGGCTTTTACTTTAAAAATGACGATAAGGAAGAATTACTATTAGGACCTTATGCTGGCGAACCTACTGATCATACTGTTATCCCTTTTGGAAAAGGTATTTGTGGGCAGGTAGCTGTATCTAACGAGAACTTTGTAGTGCCCGATGTTAGCGCACAAGACAACTATATTGCTTGTAGTATTACTGTAAAATCTGAAATTGTTGTACCGCTCTTTGCCAATAATGAAAATATTGGTCAAATAGATATTGACTCTAATATAATTGACGCATTTACTGAAAATGATGAGCGTTTTCTTGAGTTTGTTAATCATGAAGTAGCAAAAATGTTTTAAACACACGTGTTTAAAACAAAATTGTTATAAAAAAGCAATTACACTATTATGTATTGCCGGTACCAAAAATATAATTATCTTTGCAGCCAATCAGGAAAATCCTGAATATACATAATAATTATTTAAATAATATTTGCATGTACTTAACTAAAGAAGTTAAAGCAGAAATTTTCGAGAAGCACGGTAAAGCTGCTACTAACACTGGTTCAGCAGAAGGTCAAATCGCGCTATTCACATTCAGAATCAACCACCTTACAGAGCACCTTAAAAAAAATCGTCACGATTATAATACAGAGCGCTCTCTTGTAATGCTGGTAGGTAAACGAAGAAGCCTACTTGACTACCTGAAGAAAAAAGAAATCAACAGGTATCGTGAGATTATCAAAGAATTGAACATCAGAAAATAATCGAGATGAAAAGAGGTGCCTGCGCGCCTCTTTTTGTTTTTAGATGAATGTAGAAAAAGTTTTGGTTTTTCATTGGGTTTTAAACAACTACACACAACAACAACACAACTAAACCCATTGTTTAATCAAAGTATTAGAATTTATGATTCCAAACGTAACAAGAGAAGTTATCGATCTGGGAGATGGAAGAAGCATCTCGATCGAAACAGGAAAACTTGCGAAACAGGCTGATGGTGCTGTAGTAGTACGCATGGGAGATGCTATGTTACTTGCTACAGTAGTATCGGCAAAGAACCCAAGCCCTGTAGATTTCCTACCATTAACGGTAGATTACCGTGAAAAATTTGCAGCCGCAGGTCGTTTTCCTGGAGGCTTTTTTAAGCGTGAAGCACGACCAAGTGATAGCGAGGTATTAACGATGCGTTTAGTAGACCGCGTATTGCGTCCGCTTTTCCCAAGTGACTACCATGCTGAAACACAAGTAATGATACAGTTAATGTCGCATGACGAAACTGTAATGCCAGACTCTCTTGCAGGTCTTGCTGCATCTGCTGCACTTGCAGTATCAGATGCACCATTTAGCACACTAATTTCTGAAGTTCGTGTAGCAAGAGTAGACGGTCAATTTATTATTAACCCTAGCAAAGTGCAACTTGCAGAATCTGACATTGACATGATGATTGGGGCTTCTGCAGAGTCTATCGCAATGGTTGAGGGTGAAATGAAAGAGATATCTGAACTAGAAATGGTAGAGGCTATTAAGTTTGCCCACGAAGCCATTAAACTACAGATAGCTGCACAAGAGAAGCTAAAAGCTGCTGTTGGCAAAGAAAGAAGAACGTATGAAGAGGAAAGAAATGACGATGCAGTTTATGCTAAAGTACGTGAACTTTCTTACGATAAGTATTTTGCTATAGCAAAAGAAGGTTCTTCTAAACAAGAACGTTCTGAAAAATTCTCACTACTTAAAGATGAGGTAAAAGAAGCCTTTACTGAAGAAGAGTTACTTGAAAATAGTGACCTTATTGGTAAATATCTTTCTAAAACACAAAAAGAAGCAGTAAGAAATGTAATTCTTGACCTTGGACTTCGTCTTGACGGAAGAAAAACAAACGAGATTAGACCTATATGGTGTGAAGTAGATTACTTACCATCAGTACACGGATCTGCTCTTTTTACAAGAGGAGAAACACAAGCACTGGCAACAGTAACACTAGGCACATCGCGTGAGGCTAACATTATTGACTTACCTACAGACCAAGGAGAAGAGAAATTTTACTTACACTATAACTTCCCTCCTTTCTCTACTGGAGAAGCAAAACCACTAAGAGGAACATCTAGACGTGAAGTAGGACATGGAAACCTTGCACAACGTGCACTTAAAAACATGATTCCTGAAGAGAATCCTTATACAATACGTATCGTATCAGAAGTATTAGAATCTAACGGTTCATCTTCTATGGCTACAGTATGTGCAGGAACACTTGCTTTAATGGATGCTGGTGTACAAATGAAAAAACCTGTATCTGGTATTGCTATGGGTCTTATTTCTGATGAAGAAACAGGACGTTGGGCTGTATTATCTGATATTCTTGGTGATGAAGATCACTTAGGCGATATGGACTTTAAAGTAACCGGAACAGCAGATGGTATTACTGCCTGCCAGATGGATATTAAAATTGAAGGTCTTGCTTACGAAATAATGGAGAAAGCTCTTGAACAAGCTAGAGATGGTCGTCTTCATATTCTTGGTAAACTAACTGAGGTTATTGAGCAACCAAGAGTAGATGTTAAAAAACATTCTCCTAAAATTATTAAAGTAACCATACCTGGTGCATTTATTGGTGCACTTATAGGTCCTGGTGGAAAAGTAATACAGGAACTTCAAAAAACTACAGGAACTACTATTGTAATTAATGAGGTTGACGAACAAGGAGAAGTTGAAATTTTAGGAACTGACCCAGATGGAATTCAGGCAGTACTTAATAAAATTGACTCTATTACGTTTAAACCACAAGTTGGCGAAACCTATAGCGTAAAAGTTATAAAAATGCTAGACTTTGGTGCTGTAGTAGAATATGCAGACGCTCCTGGCAACGAAGTGTTACTTCACGTTAGTGAAATAGCATGGGAACGTACCGAAAACGTATCTGATGTTGTAAATATGGGTGATGTCTTTGATGTTAAATACTTAGGTATAGACCCTAAAACAAGAAAAGAGAAAGTTTCGAGAAAAGCATTGTTACCACGCCCACCAAGGGATGAGAACAGAGCTCCTAGAGAAGACAGAGGACCAAGGGAAGACCGCCCAAGAGACAATAGAGGCAGAGATAACCGCGGTAGAGATGATAGAAACTCACGAGATAGAGATAATAAAATAGAGCGTAGAGAAGAAGGTAATGACGATACCAATAAAGAATCGTAGTCTACACTTATATAACACAAAATATGAACCTGTAACAAAAGTTACAGGTTTTTTTTTATTTTCAACAATTTATTAACGGTTTAGGCTTTTAAATTTTCATTATCTTAGATTTAGATATATCTAAGTCTGACTAAGCTGAAACAGGACATTAAACTTGAAAGTAAGCATAATTTCATCCAACTTTTTATGAAAAAAATCATTTTTTTATTCGTCGCAACAATTGCGTTAACATTTGTTTCATGTTCAAATGAACCAACTAATTCTGAAACAAGTACAGTAGATTCATCAAAATTTCAATTAAAAAGCTCAAGTGGCAATACCAAATTGGATTCGCTTTACAATGTAATGGTAAATTCAAATGAGTATATTTCATTGAAAAAGAACAGAGAAATTTTTATTGGTAAAATGAATTTTACTGGTAAGGTATCAGATATAGATACTAAAGCTAAACTTTTATCATGGATAAACACTAACATTAGTATTACCGATTTCGCTAACTATAATGAAGCGGAAACAGGATATGATAATCTTTTAGCGTCGGAAAAAATCGTTACAATAAATAATCTTGAATTTTATAAAGAACTTCAAAAAGAGCCGAGCATCGGTGGTTCATTCTTAAACTTAACTGAACCTGAACCTGTACCTACTGATGCATGCGGTTGCGGAAGCGCATATTCCTTAACAATGGCTGGCATTGCAGCAGACAGAGCAGCCGATTATGATGCAGCAACGTCAGTTACTGATTTGTCCGATTTTGACTCTATTGATGATTTTGCAGGTGCTGTGGCGGACATGAACAATTGCTATCAAGCTGCAATTGATCAAGCTTGGAGTGATTTTCGCTTATGTATTTACAATTGTAATTAATTATGAAGAATATTATAGCCTTTTTCATCTGTTTAACTTTTTCAATTTCACAGGGTCAAAACAAGCCAAGGGTTAATTACGACCCATCAAGTACAGAATATAAAGAGTATTATACTACACTTCTCGATATGTATAAGAAAATGTACGATTCTGAGCTGGGTATAAAAGTCTATCAGGCAAGAGAAAATTTTAGGTTAAAGGCAAATTATAATAAATCTTTTCAAGATGAAAAATATCAATCACTTTCAGGTGAAGAAATGGCATTAGCGTGGGTGGAGGATCATTTAGAGCAGACCGAATTTGAATCTATGGATGAGGCGCGGAGTTTGTTTAATAAACAAACCGAAATGGGAAAGCAGCTAATATGGGAAAATATTGACTTATATAAATACAGTAAAGAAGCTATGCAGGTATGCGGTAGTGAAATAATGGCAGATGTATGGAAGGAATTGCATATTTTGTATGGGTCTAACAGGTTTATGTACTAACACATGACCCCTACTATTAATAATAGCAGGGGTTTTATTTTTAATAAAAAACTTATATAAATAATTTTTTGTAATCCAGAATAAAAAAAATACATTTGACTTTATTTAAATTAATAAACATAAAACAACAATGGAAAAAATTACAAAAATTTTTACCGCAGCTTTCGCAGCATCTATGCTCTTAACATCTTGCTATACTTACACTACTGTGGTAGGTAAAGGGGCACAAAGTAATGTTACCGTTACAAAATGGAATCATTATGTAATTTATGGCTTAGCTCCTGTTGGAGTATCTGATTCTAGGGATATGGCAGATGGAGCAACTGATTATACAGTAACAACAAAACACAGTTTTGTTAATGGACTTATTGCCGGTATAACATTTGGTATTTATACTCCGACAACTACAACCGTTACTAAATAATTCTTATAAAGTGGGAGATTAAAAATTTCCCACTTAAATTTTATCCAACATTGAAAAAAACATTATTCTTCGTAATTTCTGCTATAACATTCATTTTACTAATTGATGTAACATCAAAACTCATTAGTGATATAGATCGACTGACAGAATATGGGTGGGGATTCCTTGCAGGAAAACTTATTTTGCTTCTTGTTTTTTTGCTTCTCTTATTGCTTCTCTATAAAAAAACATTTACCAAAAAATCTTCTGAAAAATAGAAATCTTATCATTATATTTCTATAATTACAGGTTTTTATTTTATCCATTAAACAGATTTGTTTCCTAACGGGTTTGCCTTTACATATAAGCCAAGCATGATAACTGGGTATATCGTGTATCCAATTGCAAAATAACACCGATGATTATATCCTAAGCATTTTTTCGACATCAAATAAAAATCACTAAAACAATCTCGGGTATCCGTGACAAAAAATTATTTTTTAATAAGACTGTACAAAAAAAATTAATCACCACCTTTAACTTGTTTAAAATCAGACACCTTTAGGCTTTTAAATTAAACTATAATAACATTTAATTAAAAATTTAGTTACATCGTGTAACTTTTTCTGACTTCGTTGCGTATAACTACTCACATACATACTTAAACAGTCAGGATTTTTAAATGAGACAACTTAAAATCACCAAGCAGGTTACCAATAGGGAAACTGCATCTTTAGACAAGTACCTTCAGGAAATTGGAAAAGTAGATTTAATTACAGCAGATGAGGAGGTAGAATTAGCACAACGTATAAAAGCCGGAGACCAGAGAGCACTCGAAAAACTTACAAAAGCCAACCTACGTTTCGTAGTATCGGTAGCTAAACAATATCAAAACCAAGGATTGACCCTTCCTGACCTTATTAACGAAGGTAACTTAGGACTTATTAAAGCGGCACAACGTTTTGATGAAACACGTGGTTTTAAATTTATATCCTATGCCGTATGGTGGATTCGTCAATCGATATTGCAAGCACTTGCTGAGCAGTCGCGTATTGTTCGTCTTCCGCTTAACAAAATTGGATCTATCAACAAGATCAACAAAATGTATGCTTTACTGGAACAAAGTAGTGAGCGTGCGCCTTCGGCAGAAGAAATTGCTAAGGAACTTGACATGACCGTTAACGATGTTAAGGAGAGTATGAAAAACTCAGGACGTCACCTATCTATGGATGCTCCGCTTGTTGAAGGAGAAGACTCTAACCTATATGATGTACTTCGTTCTGGTGAGTCGCCAAATCCTGATCGTGAGCTAATTCATGAGTCTCTTCGTACTGAAATAGAAAGAGCTTTAGAGACACTTACACCTCGTGAAGCCGATGTTGTAAGACTTTACTTTGGTTTAGGAGACCAACACCCGATGACACTTGAAGAAATAGGTGAAACTTTTGACCTTACTCGTGAGCGTGTCCGTCAGATTAAAGAAAAGGCTATCAGAAGGTTAAAGCATACTTCGCGCAGCAAGATTCTTAAAACATATCTTGGGTAACGTTAAAATGCACAAAAAATTATATTCTTAATTTTATAATTTGTTTATAATTTGTATTTTGGCTGCACAATAATGTAATTCAACGAATAAAAATATATAAAGCACTTACAGTTCAATAACTGTTCGTTTTTTGATTGATGATTGAACTCCGGCTGATTACCGGAGTTTTTCTTTTTATATAGCCTGACGTAACCTGTTTCGGTTTTCTTAAAACCGTTTCTTCCTCCTGCACTTTACAACTTTCTACTTTATGACTTTACAACTATAAAGAGTATCTTTGCAGTATAAACACACACTACAATGAAAAACACTTTAATTGCCCCATCAGTACTCTCGGCAGATTTTGCTAATCTACAGCGCGATATCGAAATGATAAATAAGAGTGAAGCCGATTGGTTTCATATCGATATAATGGATGGCGTTTTTGTGCCTAATATTTCTTTTGGTATGCCAGTACTAGGTGCCATTACACGTCATGCAAAGAAAACAATAGATGTACACTTAATGATTGTAAATCCTGACCAGTACATTAAAACCTTTGCAGAGCTAGGGGCTACAAACCTAACAGTACACTTTGAAGCGTGTACACACTTACATCGTACGCTACAGGCTATAAAGGCCGAAGGCATGAAAGCAGGAGTAGCAATAAACCCTCACACTAATGTAAGCCTGTTAGAAGATATTATAAATGACATCGACTTGGTTTGTATAATGAGTGTTAACCCTGGTTTTGGTGGGCAATCATTTATTGAAAACACCTATGCTAAAGTTAGTCAGTTGAAAAACATTATTACAAAACACAATGCTTCTACACTCATTGAAATAGACGGTGGTGTAAGCGATAAAAATGCAGCTAAGCTAGTAACAGCAGGTGCAGATGTACTTGTTGCTGGCAACTATGTGTTTGGATCTGATAACCTTGTTGAAACTATTGCTGGACTTAAAAAAATAACAGCTTTATAACAACTTTTATTTTTTATCCATAAGCTTCCAAGTTATCATTGATTTCTTTATAGCCCCTATTATTTTATCTGTAATCATTCTGTTTATGACTACTTTGCTACCAATAAAGAGTAAGACTTTATTAATAAAACTTAATTTAACGATATTAAGAGTAACTTTTTGAACCCTGCGTTTTACGTGGGGTTTTAATTTATCTATAATTTCTTCTTTAATAACAGGCCAGTTACTGCCATTACTAAATGTAGGCATTGGGAAGTAACCTTCTTCTTTACGTTTCGAGAAAATAGGTATAATCTGGTAACTATCATCTTTTAACGATTTAAACCGCTCTCTACTCTCCTCATCTACATTTGCATAACCATTCCTAAAAATAGGATTTTCGGTAAGTGCCTCTTTGGGGACAGTAAAATAATCTCTCAAAAATATTTCGCAATTAAAACGTCCTAAATAATAGTCGTGTACTCTAAACTCTTTACTTATAAACCCGCCAAAACCTGCCAATGTACCACAAGCAATAGCATTTTCGCCAAAAGCATCTACTACATTACCTTCGGAGTCCTTAAAATAACGGGATGGCGATATTAGAAACTGACTAGCATAGCCATCTTTCATGGCAAGCATATAATCTTCTGCCTTAACTTTCATTTGGTTAGTTACAGCTGTAAGTAATTTACCAAAAATAGAAAGCATATCTTTTTCATAACTAAATGCGGCTCTATCTTCTTTTACCTTACTAGGAAACGGGTCTATCATTAAAACAGTATTGGTAAATGTATTATACTCCATATTCATTTTAACAACATCATCATCTTTTATATCCGGATTTTGTTTTTGGGTTATATCATCTAGTACCTGTCTTACTTTTTCAAAAGGTTCGTTATTAATCATTCCCCCATCAATATTTAGGGTTTTATAATCGTTTGTACTATCAGGAATGTTTGCAAAATAATTTTTAAGCCAATTTATTTTATGTACATCATTCGATTTTCTTTCTAAAACTCTTGACTCCAAACCAATAGGGAAAGCCCCTGTTGCCATAGCAGCATCTCTAGCAATGTTTACATTTTTATTTGTTCTAAAATTAAGCGGAATCCACCCCTCTTCTATTTTCAATTTCTCTTCAGGAGTATCATAAAGACCAAAGCAGGCATAATCATTATGTACTGTCATTACATATTTTTCTCTACTTATCGCTGTATTAAAATCTATATTATAGTCAAACCCTTCAAGATTAGATAGTGTGGTAAATATTTTAAGAGGAGTTTCAAAATAGGAACGTGTAGGCTTAGGTTTGCTATTATCTATTTTAGTTATTTTATTAGCAATTTCATCTATAAACTGAGAATTAAGTAATGCTACCACATCGCCTCCTTTTTCAATATCAGATGTATTCATCATTTGAACAAACATATCCTCTCCTAAAAGATCTACCCATGCATTATAAAACCTGTTTTCAGGATGTTCTTTTAATATGTCTTCCTTTTCAGGTACGGGTACAGGCTTTATTTCTCCCTCTAATGCCGATGCTGTAATTACACCCGTCATGCCTCCTGCCGAAGCCCCACCTATAACAGGTATAACTACTTTGTGAGTAGGCACATTAGGGTTTCCTTTTTGCTTTTCCCACTCTTCGAGCGCTTCTAGCAAATAGTCTACCACTCCTGCTGTATAAGCTCCTGCAGAAACCGCACCAGCCATACATAGTCCTACTCTAAAAGTATCATTTTCCATGTTTAGTAATTTTTAGTTAATGAACATCTCAAAACTATAACATTTATAGGATAAAATTATTACCTAATAGCAGGTATTAATACGATGATAATTTTTATTAAAAATAAATAATGACTTAAATATTTTTTTAGACAAACCTAAATATATACTTTTGTATAACTAATAATAAAATTAGACATGAAAACATATTACATATTTATCTTACTTATAAGTGGTATAGCCTTTTCTCAAAATGGAAATATTAAAGGCAAAATAACAAGTAACGGAGAAGCTGTACCCGCAGTTACTGTATCTATACCACAATTAAAAATCATGATAGCTGCCGATGAAAATGGTAGTTATGAAATAAAGAATATACCCTTTGGTACACATCAAGTAGTTTTTAACTTTATAGGTTTCAGAACTGAAAAAAAGAAAATAAAGATAAATTCAACTTCTCCTGTAACCCTCAATATAAAACTACAGGAAGACAACATGGCACTAGATGAAGTGGTAATAACGGGAACGATGAAAGAGATTAGCCGAACCGAAAGCCCTGTTCCTGTAGAGATCATAACTCCTAAACTATTTAAAAAGAACCCTACTGCCAGCCTGTTCGAATCAGTAGGAATGGTAAACGGTGTGCAACCGCAACTTAACTGTAACGTGTGTAACACAGGGGATATACACATTAACGGAATGGAAGGTCCTTATACCTTGATATTGATAGACGGTATGCCTATAGTAAGTGCGCTATCTACTGTATATGGGCTAAACGGAATACCTAACAGTATGGTAGAACGTATAGAGGTGGTAAAAGGTCCTGCATCATCACTATACGGCTCAGAAGCTATGGGCGGTATTATTAACGTAATTACCAAAAGCCCATATAAAGCCCCCGTGATAAGTGCAGACAGTTTCCTAACAAGTTGGGGCGAACTAAGTGTAGATGTAGCTGGGAAAATAAATGCAGGAAAAGCTACATCATTAATAGGTGTAAACTATTTTAACTACAACAGCCGTATTGATAATAACGGTGATAATTTTACCGACCTAACTCTACAAAATCGAATATCAGTCTTTAATAAATGGAATTTTGAACGAAAAGAAAATCGTGCGGCAAGTGTGGCAGCTCGTTATGTATATGAAGACCGCTGGGGAGGCGAAATGAACTGGGATAAACAATGGCGCGGTAGCGACAGCATATATGGTGAGAGTATTTATACCAAACGTGCCGAATTAATAGGGTTATATCAGCTCCCTACTTCTGAGCGAATTTTTACACAGTTCTCTTATAATTGGCACGACCAAAACTCATGGTATGGTAACACTCCTTATATGGCAACCCAACAGGTAGCTTTTGTACAAACGTACTGGGATAAACCTTTAAACGATGCTCACAGCCTGCTTGTAGGAGCATCTATGCGCTACACTATATATGACGATAACACACCTGCAACAGCATCGGCAGACGGATTAAGTAACAAACCTGCCGAAACACCATTACCTGGTATTTTTATACAAGATGAATGGACTCTTAACAAAAAGCATAAATTGCTTGGGGGATATCGTTTTGACTATGACAAGAACCACGGAGCAGTACACTCGCCAAGAGTAGCTTATAAATTTGCGCCTAATACTAATAATACTATCCGTGCCAGTTTTGGTACTGGGTTTAGAGTAGTAAACCTTTTTACCGAAGACCATGCTGCACTTACTGGAGCACGTGAAGTAGTTATTGCCGAAAAACTTAACCCTGAACGCTCGTTTAATGGTAATCTTAACTATGTGCTGAAAGTGCCTACGGATAGCTATATGCTTAATTTTGATATTACAGGATTCTACTCCTACTTTACCAACAAAATTGTAGGCGATTTTGATAGTGACCCTAATAAAATTATTTATGATAACCTGCGTGGGCATGCTATATCGCAAGGAGTATCATTAAATATAGATGCTACCTTTACTTTTCCATTAAAAATCCTAGCAGGAATATCATATATGGATGTTTTTCAGATGGAAGAAAATGATAGTGGAAAATTAGAGCACACACAACAACTACATGCACCAAAATGGTCGGGTACTTTTGTAGGAACATATAAATTACCCAATAATTATAGTATAGACTTGACAGGAAACTGGTATGGCCCTATGCGATTACCTATATTCCCAAATGATTTCCGTCCAGAATATTCGCCTTGGTTTTGCATCGCAAATATACAGGCTACAAAAAAGTTTGATTACGGACTAGAGTTTTATGGCGGTATAAAAAACATTTTAGATTTTATACCAGATAATCCTATACTACGTCCGTTTGACCCTTTTGATAAAAATGTTGAAGTAAACAACCCTAACGGTTACGCCTTCGACCCAAGCTATAATTATGCTTCTTTACAGGGAAGACGAGTATTTTTAGGAGTTCGTTATAATCTATTTTAAGATGAAAAGAGTTTACTGTTTATTGTTCCTGCTTATACTCGTAACTATGTACGGGCAGGAGCAATATATTATAAGTTTTGAAACACTCCCCGAGAAAATAGCATTAAACCCTAAGCCTATACTCATAAAAGTATATGCCGACTGGTGTGCTGTATGTAAAATACAGGATAAGAAAATTGAGAAAGACGTAACGTTGCAGGACTTGCTTAAAAACTCCTGCTACTATATTAAGCTAAATGGAGAAACTACCGAAACCATAATATTCAACAAGAAAGAGTATGACTATATACCACATGGGGCAAATAACGGATATCATGAGTTAACTGAATATCTAACAAAGGGAAATAACTCCTATCCTTGCTGGGTACTATTATCTTCAAAATATGAAGTACTGGGTATATACAATGGCTTATTGAAAAACAGCCAATTAAAAGAATTGCTTAAACAGTATTAGCTATTACACCACTTGTCCGCTAAATTTTTCCCTGTACATTTTGGGGGTCATTCCTACATTTCTTTTAAACAAAGAACGAAATGCTTTTAAATCATTATAACCTGATTCTAGCATTACTTCCATAATACTGTATCTAGAGGTTTCTAATAATTGCTTGGCAGCTTCTATACGAGTTTTTTGCAAATATTCTATCGGTGTTATACCTGTTACTTGCTTAAAGCGTCTTACTAAATTTCGTCTGCTTGCAGGTACTTCGGTAATAATTTCTTCTATTGTAGTGGCAGTGCTAAAATTCTTTTTAATCTCATCCTGCACCTGTTTTACAAGCTCATCACCATGGTCGTGTATCGGCACAAACGAACCAAAATACAACTGGCAACTTCTATCCATATCTACCGAAAAAATCTTAGCAGCCTTTATCGCTACTTCTCTATTACAATATACTTCCAGTAATAGCATCATCAGATGAAAACTATTGGTTGCTCCGCCACTGGTGTATATCTTGTCCTGTTCGGTCACTACCGCTTTTTCCTGTACTCGCACTTTAGGAAACAATCTGGCAAAAGAAGCCCAAGCATTGATATGTGTAGTTGCAGGTTTATCGTTCAGTAAGCCTGTAGCTGCTAACAAAAAAGCTCCTGTACAATAGCTTGCTATGGCCGCACCTTTTTTATATTGTTGCTGTAACCAAGGTATCCAGGACATATTTGCTTCAATCGATTCTGCAACCATATCCCCTTTAAATGCAGGAATAAAAATAAGGTCATACCATTCCTCATTATTGGTGTTCTTAGGCACATAACCTGCATAGCTACCAGGGTTGTATTCTTGCGGGCATACGAGTTCTATTACAAAAGGATGTTCCTTCCCCTCTTTTTTATAAAAACCGTTTACTGTTTCAAATACATCTAACATTGCGGCTACGCTCAGCAGCCTATGATTCTTGAGAAGTAATATACCTAATTTCATGATATTCAATAAGTAATAAACAGAAAAGCAAATATAAAAAGTTTTTTGTCTCAAACACCCCTCTTAATTGACTTTTTAAACAACCCTCTGCTTAAACAATTTAAAATAATTTTGTAAATAGTTAATATAAATAATTTTATCGTAATTTTTTACGACAAATCATTAACTATTTATAATTATGAAAAAACTATTATCACCTTCATCAATGGGTACAAATATGGCTAATCTTTTACTACGAATATTTTTCGGAGGTATGCTTGTACATTTTGGCTATGGTAAAGTTGAAATGTATGATACTATACTGCCCAACTTTAGCGATATCATCGGTATCGGGTCTGAGCTTTCTTTTCATTTGGTCATTTTTGCAGAGCTCTTTTGCGGGTTATTCATATTACTTGGCTTTGCCACACGCTATTCTGTAATACCTGTTTTTATTACTATGGTTGTAGCCTATTTTATAGCGCACGGCAATGATGCTTTTAATGATAAAATACCCGCCTTTATTTTCATGGTGCTTTGTTTACCTGTATTTATACTGGGGAGTGGTAAATACTCTATAGACTACTTTATTTTAAAACCGAAAAAAATAGCTAATACATGAGGACTCTAAAACTACAAGTACAAATGTCGGTTAATGGTTACATTGCCGGATCTAACAGTGAAATGGACTGGCTAGAATGGGGCTGGGAGGACGACATTAAAAATTATGTAAATAGCCTTCATGAAACTGTAGATACAATAGTACTGGGCAGAAAACTAGCGGAAGGTTTTATTCCGCATTGGCAGTCTTTTTCCGAAAATCCTGAAACTGCAAATGATTTCTCGCACAAAATGGTTGATACTCATAAAGTAGTATTTTCTAATACTATCGGCAATCAGGAAAACTGGAAAAATACAGTAGTTACCAATAATAATATTACCGAAAAAATCAATAAACTTAAAGCTGAGGATGGTGGAGATATTATTGTTTACGGTGGTGGAGAGTTTGTTTCTTCGCTTATTGATCAAGGGTTAATTGATAATTTCTATCTGTTTGTAAATCCTTCTGCCATCAGTAATGGTATGCCAATATTTGAAAAACTTAGTGTACCACAAAAACTAGCATTAATGGAAGTACAACCTTTTACATGTGGTATAACTGTTTTACATTATACAAGAAAATAAATTTATTAATAACCATAAAAAATTAATCATTATGAAAGTATTAAATCCTTATTTAAACTTTAACGGAAACACCGAAGAAGTTTTCAATTTTTACAAAAGCGTTTTTGGCGGTGAGTTTTCTACCCTAATGCGCTTTAAAGATGTACCTGCCGATGTACCAATGGATGGCTGTGTAGATACGGAAGGAAATAAACCTGCTGAAAACGAGGGCGAAAAAATTATGCATATTGCTTTACCTATTGGCAATAATATCTTAATGGCAAGTGATGTACCATCGCACATGGAACAGGTAAAAGGAGGGACGAATACCTCTTTAAGTATAAGTGTAGAAAGTAAAAAGGAAGCCGACAGCATATTTGCAGCCTTATCAGAAGGCGGAACAGTTATTATGCCTATAGATAATATGTTTTGGGGAGATTACTTCGGTATGCTTACAGATAAATTTGGCATACAGTGGATGGTTAATTTCAACGCTCAACAGCAGTAATAAAATGCTCTTTGTTAGGCTAAAAATAAAGACTATGGTAAATAAATCAAAAGCATTTAGCAGCTTTTCTGTTGATGATATAGTAAAAGCACGAGAATTTTATACTAACGTTCTTGGTCTAACTGTTAAAGAGGGAGGTATGGAGGGCATATTGGAGCTTTATATTAAAGAAAGTAACCCTGTAATTATTTATCCTAAACCTAACCATGAACCTGCTTCATTTACCATACTCAACTTCCCTGTACCTGATATTGAAGAAGCTGTTTCCTCATTAAAAGATAAAGGGGTTATTTTTGAAAGCTATGACTATAAAGAGCTAAAAACAGAATCTAATAACATCTTTAGAGGTGATGGACCACATATTGCATGGTTTAAAGACCCTGCCGGAAACATCTTGAGTATTATTCAAGAATAAAAAGATTATCAATCATTAATCAAAAACGAATAGTAATATGTTTCAAAAAATAATTAATGAACTTGAAGAAGCACTGGGAGAAACCATCTCCCTGCTTTCTTCTGCTGAGGAAGCGCAACTAAATGCGGTACCATTTGAAGGAAGCTGGACAGCTGCGCAAACGGGTATACATCTTTTAAAATCAGGAACGGGAATGGATAAATTATTTACCGCTCCGGCTCCTGTTACTGAACGCGTAGCCGATAAAAATATCGAAGAGCTTAAAAGCATATTCCTTGATTTTAGTAGAAAAATGGAATCGCCAGAATTTATATTACCTGAAGATAAACATTATAACAAAGAAGAACTTTTAATTCTTCTAAAAGAGTTAAGACTGGCAATAACGGAGGCTTTAAAAAAGGCCACCTTAAAGGAAGTACCAGAACTGCCTGACTGGAATCCGTTTAAAGGCTATACTAAACTGGAGTTGGTTTATTTTTTGATTTATCATACACAAAGGCATAACCAGCAGATAAAAAACATATTAAAAAATGTATCCGCTTGAGTTACCCCTCACGATAATTAATCATAACTTTTACAATAGTATATAATTTAGGGAATTGCTCTTTTAACTCCTCCGGTGTTTCAAAGAAATGCTCTAGCAATACAGCCATAAATTCATATTTATTGGTATATGCATAATCTCGTAGATAACCCGATGCCAATAATGCTTCTCTGTTATTTGAGTCACCCAAATAACGCATTACATCATCTAACATATCACTATAAACTATTGATGATGAACCAAACCTTCTTTTTCTTAATGAGTTGAAATATACTACATGGGCGAACTCATGCAACCCAAGATTGATATTATCATTATTATAAGCTAATCCTTCTTCAAAATGGCTCCAAGAAAATACTACAGCCCTTGCCGAAGGGTTAAATTCTCCTTTATGATAATCGCCACTCCGAGATAAAAACACATCTGGATATACTATAACTACCGAGAATACATTTTGTATGTACTTTCGCATCCCGAAAGTAAGCATAATCGATGTTGCCGCTATTTTCAGCTTCATCTCTTGGGTAACCTCTAGACCGTCTCTACCTACAAAAGTATAATTACCTATAAATACAGCCACTCTATGACAAAAATAAGATTGCCTTTTTGGTGAAAGTTTCTGATAAAATACAAAATTTTCGTGCAATATAGCTACTTCATCTATAGCTAGTTGCTTTTTTACAGGATAAAAATGAACATATACAGGCTTATTAAAAATGAAAGTATATATAGGTTCTATTATTATAGAAAAAGTAAAAAATATTCCAACAAAAACTATTAGTAAAAAAAAGAATACGTCCATAGGCATTAAAAAGCCAGATATTTTATCTGGCTTTATTTATATTATTTATGCGATAAAATTCCCTTCTTTAATACCTGACCAAACTCATACATATCTTCATAAGAGCAGTATAATGGCACTGGTGCAAGTCGTATTACATTTGGCTCTCTCCAGTCGGTTATTACACCATTCTCCATCAAATAATCAAATAATGCTTTACCCTCTCCATGTAAAAATACTGATAATTGACAGGCTCTCTCTTTAGGGTTAGATGGTGTTATAATCTCAAAAGTACTATCTACATCTTTATCAATTTCATGTAGTATAAATTCAAGATATGAGGTTATATGGTCTCTTTTCTGTATTAATGCAGGCATACCTACTTCGTCAAACATTTCTACCGAAGCTAGATAAGGTGCAAGCGATAGTATGGGTAGGTTACTAATTTGCCAGCCATCTGCACCACGTACAGGATCAAACTGTGGCTCCATTAAAAAGCGGCGTTCTTTATTATGTCCCCACCAACCTGCAAAACGTGGTAAATCCATATCATTATGATGCATTTCGTGTACAAATGCGCCCGATGCATTACCTGGTCCTGAATTCATATATTTATAACTACACCATGCAGCAAAATCTACATTCCATTTGTGTAAATCAAGGTGTATATTACCCGCAGCATGTGCCAAATCCCAGCCTACATAAGCTCCTGCTTCTTGTCCTGCTTTGGTTATCGTTTCCATATCAAAAACCTGACCTGTATAGTAATTTACTCCACCTATAAGAACAAGTGCTAGCTCATCGCCTGCTTCTTTTATAACATTCAATACGTCTTCTGTTCGAATATTATGTTCGCCATCTCGTCTTTTTATTTCTATAATGGCATCATCAGGATCATATCCATGAAAATGCACTTGACTTTTTATCATGTACTGGTCGCTAGGAAAGGCTTTTTCTTCGCAAATAATTTTATATCTATTGGGTTTAGGGTTATAAAAACTAACCATTAACAAATGTAAATTTACCGTAAGAGTATTCATAACTGTAACCTCACTAGGCAACGCTCCTACTACTTTACTTAGTGGTTGTGCAAAACGCTCATGGTAATCCCACCAAGGTTTATCGGCAAAAAAATGTCCTTCTACAGCAAGTTTAGCCCAGTCGTTCATTACCTCATCTACATAGGCTTTTGTTCTTTTGGGTTGTAACCCTAACGAGTTTCCTGTAAAATAAATTACTTGCTTGCCGTTTATATGCGGAAAGTTAAATTCATCCCGATACTTAGCCAGTTTATCTTGTGCATCAAGTTGCTGTGCAAATTCGCGTGTATTCTTAAAATCCATCGTTGTTTGTTTGTTGGATGTAAAAATAAGGAAATAAAAAAAGGAATAAAACAAAAAATCCCGCCTTTACGGCAGGATTTTTATATAATTTTTTAAAAACTTACAATATTAACATTGCATCGCCATAGGTATAAAAGCGATATTTTTCTTTTACTGCCTCATCATAGGCTTCACGCATAAGATCGTGACCCATAAATGCAGAAATCATCATTAACAATGTAGATTTTGGTGTATGGAAGTTTGTTATCATACAATCGGCAATACTAAAATCGTAAGGAGGGAAAATAAATTTATTAGTCCATCCTACATAAGGATTTAAAGTATGTTGCGAAGAAACAGAACTTTCCATAGCACGCATAGAGGTAGTACCTACAGCACATATTCTTCTCTTTGCTGATTTTGCATTATTTACAATATCACATGCCTCTTGGTTAATGATAAGTTCTTCAGAGTCCATTTTATGTTTAGACAAATCTTCTACTTCAACAGGGTTAAATGTACCTAAACCAACGTGTAATGTAACCTCTGCAAAATCGACTCCTTTTATCTCAAGCCTTTTTAATAAGTGCTTAGAAAAGTGAAGTCCAGCAGTAGGTGCTGCAACAGCCCCTTCTTCTTTAGCATATATTGTTTGGTAACGTTCTGCATCTTCAGGTGTTACATCTCTACTAATATATTTTGGTATAGGTGTTTCGCCTAGCTCTGTAAGTTTAGCTCTAAACTCTTCATAAGACCCATCATACAAGAAACGTAATGTTCTTCCGCGTGATGTTGTATTATCTATTACCTCTGCTACTAATGAATCGTCTTCGCCAAAATAAAGTTTGTTACCAATTCTTATTTTTCTAGCTGGATCTACTAATACATCCCAAAGGCGTTGTTCGGCATTTAATTCTCTAAGTAAGAAAACTTCTATTCTCGCTCCAGTCTTTTCTTTATTTCCGTATAGACGTGCAGGGAATACTTTGGTATTGTTAAGTACCATAACATCGCCCTCATCAAAATAATCTAATACATCTTTGAACAACTTGTGCTCTATTGTTTTTGTTTTCCTGTTTATTACCATCAAGCGTGCCTCATCTCTACTCTCAGCAGGAAACTCTGCAAGTAATTCATTAGGCAAGTTGAAATTGAAGTTTGATAATTTCATGTGTATATGTTTAATTTCAGCGGAATAAGCACGCCATTTTAACTGACTGCAAATATACTACTGTAAAGCAGGCGTTGTCAAGTGTTTTGCAATATATTTATTATAATATATCATCAGTAGCATGAAAAGTAAGTGTTCAGATTTTTTTTACAGCCTATTAATCGTAAATCCAACCTTTTTAAGATCATCCCAAAAAGCAGGATAGGATTTAGAAACTACTTCGGCATCCTGAATAATAATGGGCGTTTTTAATGCTAGTGGTGCAAAAGCCATAGCCATTCGATGATCATTATAAGTGGCTACAGTAACTTCTTTATTTACAGGTAGGCTATCCATAAACTTTTTTAATGTAAGACTATCATGAGTTACTGTAATTTTAGCGCCAAACTTTTTGAGTTCTGTTTTTAGTGCTTCGAGCCTGTCAGTTTCTTTTATTTTTAGTGTATGAAGCCCTGTAAGATGACACTCTATACCTAAACCAAAACAGGTAACCGCTATAGTTTGGGCAATATCTGGGGTATTATTCAATGCTAAATTAATAGTTGATAGTTCGTGGACACTAGCTTTTCTTAACGTGATAGCATTGTCAATAAAAGTAGTAGTAACCCCTAAATGATCATAAATATCTACCAATGCAGTATCACCCTGAAGGCTTTTTTCTTTAAATGATGATAGCGTTAACATACTACCTAATGGTGACAAAGCAACAATAGCATAAAAATAAGAAGCTGAACTCCAGTCGCTTTCCACTATAAGACTTATAGGTATTTTGTTTTTAGTTTTTGGCTGTACCTTGATAACGTTTCTATCCATACTTGCCTTAATCTCTGTTTCGTTAAGTAACGCAAGTGTCATTTTTATATAGGGTAATGATGTAACTTCTCCTTGAAGAGTAATTTCGAGACCATTTTCTAACTTTGGAGCTATTAATAATAATGCTGTTATGTACTGGCTGCTTACATTAGCATTGATACTAACCTTGCTTTTAGTTATTTTTTTACCTGTTATTTTTAGCGGCGGGTAACCTTCTTTCTCAATATAGGTTATATCAGCTCCCAAATTCCGTAATGCTTCTACCAAAACACCTATTGGGCGTTGCTGCATCCGTTTAGAACCTGTTAAAGTCACCCCCCTACCCTCTTGTATGGCATAGTAGGCCGTAAGAAATCGCATGGTTGTACCTGCATGGTGTACATCTATAACATTGCTACTACTGTTAAGCGCTTGTTGCATTACAGTACTATCATCAGAATCTGATATGTTTTTAATAGCAATTTCTGGAAAAAGTGCCTGTAATAATAAAAGTCTATTGGTTTCAGACTTGCTACCTGACAATGTCAGCCTCTCAGTACGTATGACTTTTATTAAACTTAACTTTATATCCATAAAAGATATTATTTACCTCAAAAGTAAAAAACTATTTCAACTTATCGTTGTTATGATGCCTGTCGTGATCGCGTTTTGTTTTTAAATCAAGTTTTTTATCAAAAGCTTCTTGCAGGTTTACTCCTGTTTGGTTGGCAAGACAAAGTACTACAAACACTACATCAGCAAGTTCTTCTCCTAAATCTTTATTTTTATCACTCTCTTTTTCACTTTGCTCTCCATACCTACGTGCTATAATGCGTGCCACTTCGCCTACCTCTTCTGTAAGCTGTGCCATATTGGTGAGCTCGTTAAAGTAACGCACACCATGCTCTTTTATCCAATTATCTACTTCCTGTTGTGCATTTTTTATATCCATTATTTTACTTTTTTAAGTACTACCTTTTCATTTTGTTTTTCTATCATATTACGATAAAAATCCTTTAATGTATAATAATATTCCTGATGTATATTAGCATAATTTATTAAAAACAGGGTTGAGATTTGCAATTGATTATTTATAACTGCAATATTATATTTAAATCTACCTATGTTTTGCTCCATTTCTATATTTACGGGTTCTGGCAATGATGCTACTGTGTATCCTTCTGGAAGATTTATAATTACCATTTTTTTTTGTAATACTGGAAAAACAAAGTCAATTGGATATTCACGTTTTTCTTGCTTAAAAGGATTTTCTTCAACTGTATGAAACAGTAAAGGGTTAAAATATATTTTATCTCCTATAAACTCTACTTGACTACTGCTTGTAAAACTATATTGCTCATTAATCGGTTTTGACACATCATTTACATTTGATATAGTAAAACCGCTTACGGTAATATTATTATAATTTTTCTCAATTTCAGCAATATAGTTTTCTTCATTAATATCTTTATTTGCTTCGCGGAAATTGTAAGCATAAGAGTCGAAATAAGTATGTCGTGTTTTCCCCAAGATATTTCCTTCGGGAGATAAATCGGCAGTAATAATAACAGATTCCAGCGATTTTTTGGTAGGTAAAAGGTCAATTTCAGCATTAGAGCCATCCTTTTTTATCAGTCTCCCTTTCCAGTTTAATGCTCGTTTAGGTAATATACCTAGAGCTGTGTATTTACTAGTCGCATCTAATAAAATTAAAGTATCATTTATACTCACAGATGAAATCACATAGTTAAAACCATTCATACTAGGGTAAGCAATAATACCGTTAGAACGAGTACTCACAAGTACTGGGTTAGCATCAAATCCTGCATAACGTAGCATAGCAGTAAGCATAAGGTTAATTTCAGCAGCATTACCTACTTTGTTTTCATAGGCTTTCTTTACACCTTCCTTACAATAATAACGGCTTTCTTCATTCCAATTCATTCTTGATTTAACATAGTTGAAAACAACCTCTATTTTCTTTTCAGGAGTTTGTAAACCTGATAAAAGCACTGACAAATCATCTTCAAAATAAGAGTCACGTTTTAATTCTTTTCCAAAATCATCATCCTCATATATTTTCTTTGCAACTGCTTCCCATGTTGTTGAATAATGCTTCTCCTGTTCTCCGTCAAATTGCGTTAATGCCAGTTCATGCTTTAATGTAGAGCGATAATTATCCATATTGTTTACAAAGACTTCTTCTTTTAAGGCTTTTACATTTTTTGCGGTATATGTCGTTGTAAACTCATTGTATTTAGTAACACCTCGAATCAATTTAGATTCTGATTTATCTACATCAATATAACCATATAAGAGTGTATTAAAAACAAAGCACGAGGGTATAGATGACTTATAGCTTACATAATTTGCCGGTATGTCATATTGAAAATGCCAATCTCTTATATTAGTATGATAAGGCGTTTTTATAGTATATCTATATTCTATTACGCTACCTTCTTTTACATTGGGAAGAGTTATTTTTTTAGCATAAAAATCTTCAACTATTTTTTCATCAAACTCTCCTTCTTCTTTTAATTTTGTTTTATCAATTTCGCCATTGACAAGATTATAGGTACATGCTTTAGAATAATACGCTCTTATTCTTCTACCTCCCGTATAATATACAAGCTTATCTGTAGCATATTCATAGCCTTCTTTTGTATAAATTTTTATACGGGTGTCTACCTTTGTAATCATATATAAATTTCTATCTCCATCTAATATAAAAGAGGTATTACCACTTCGAAACAAGATGGCAGCAGGGGCATCGGGGTCATCGGGGTGCGATTTCTGTTCCAGCTCTTCCCTACTCACTTCACCTAATTTAAACTCCTGTGCAAAAACATTAGAGTGTATAAATAATACAAAACAAGTAATAACGACTTTAAAATACATTTAAACAAGCTTTAACTTTCTATACTTTTTTAAGTACTATTTTCTCGTTTTGTTTTACAAAAACATCATTGAAAAACGATTTTAAGTCACTGTAGTATTCTGGGTTTAATCTTCCTACATTAATATCGTTATTTATTACCATTTGTATTTGATTACCTCTTTGTGCAATATTAAAACGGAATGTACAAATATTGCCATCCATAGCTACCGTTGCTGACTCTGGTAACGATTCTACCTCATAACCATCTGGTATCGTAATACTAATATTATACCTGTCTTGGCGTGGATAAATAAAATCTACTGGATAGGCTCGTTTTTCTTGTTTAAAAGGGTTTTCTTTCATTGTATAGAACAACATTGGCGAAAGGTATATTTTATCGCCTATTACATCTGCGCCAGCATTATTTTGAAAAGAGAAACCTTCTATAATAGGTTTATCATACTCTTTATCATTAGTGAGTTTATAATCAGATACTATTGCATTACCCAATTTTTTTTCTAACCCTGAAAGGTAGTTATCCTGGTTAACATTAAGATATGCTTCTCTAAATACATAAGCATTATAATCAAAATACTGTACTCTTATTTGCCCATCTATGCTACCGTTGCTATTAAGGTTTGCCATAACAACAGTATTTTCTACCGAATTTATGACTGGAGTAACTAATACTTGTGCAGACGAAAGGTTTTCTCTTATTACTCTTCCCGTTACATTTAGAGCTCGTATTGGTAATAAACCTGGTACTCCATTTTTTGAAGTAGCATCTAAAAACATAATACCGTTTTGTGACTCTAAACCTGCAACAACATAGTTAAACTCTGTCCTATTAACAAAAGAGACATGTCCGTTAGCACGTGTACTTAATAATACAGGATTGGCATTAAGTCCTGCATAACGCAACATAGCAACCAACATCAAGTTTATCTCGGCAACATTTCCCGTTTTACTTTCGTAGGCTTTCTTTACACCATCTACACACTCATATCTATATTGTTCATTAAACGCCATTCTATCTCTCACATAGTTATATATAGTGGTAATAAGCTCACCTCTTGTAGTATTTGTTTCGTTTATAAGTGTTTTTATATCATCTTCAAAATAATCTTTTTCATCAAGCTCTCTACCAAAATTTTCATCGTTATAAATTGTTTTTACAATAGCATCCCAGTCCGAAGCATACTTTTTTTCTTGTTGGTTAGGAAAATGAGTTTTAGAAAGCTCATGCTTTACAAAAGAAAGGTAATTCTCTATATTATCTACATAATGCTCATCTTGTAATGCAGGAACATTCTCTGTACTGTATGTTTTCTCTATTTCATAATAAGTTACTGTACCTACTTCATTTTTAAGTACCGAGCTTTTTCTGCCATAGCCTCCTTTGGTGTTAGAACTACTAAACACCTTTGTTTCTTTACTGGTATCTTCTTCTTCCTTTATCGGAATATAAGGACTCAATATTCTATTGTAAATAAAATACTGAGGTATTTTTACAGTATATTTTATATTATTAATAGGCAATTTCCCCTGAAAATACCATGTAGGAATACTTCTTTTAAAAGGAGATCTTATTTGATAGTGATATTCTATTACAGAGCCTTCTTTTACAGCAGGTAAAGTAATTTTCTTTATATGCCAATTAACGGTATAATCTTCTTTAAACTCTCCTTCATTTTTTAGTTTTGTTTTTTCTATTTTGTTCCCGTCTAGGTTATAGGTAACGGCATCTGTAAATACAACTTCTTCTTTATCCATACCTTTAGTATAATAAGGCACTTCTACATTGGCATAACTATAGCCTTCTTTAGTATAGATTTTAACCCTTACCTCTACATCAGTAACAATTATCCAATCTCCCGAATTATTAAAATCAAAACGAGTAAATCCTTTTTTGTATAAAATTGCAGCAGGAGCTGACGGGTCTGTTTTATGACTTGTTTCTTTTAACTCATCAACACTTACTTTACCTAGTTCAAATTTCTGAGCAAAAGTGTTTAGCGACAATAAAAGAAAGGCTATTAATAATGAGATATTTTTCATTTATTTATTTTTAGTAATAATAATTTTTTCAGTTTGTTTTTCTATCATTTTCTGGAAAAAGTCCTTTACCGTAGGATAAAAATCTTGTGGTATAGATGCATAGTTAAGCTCAAGCATAGCTCTTAGCATTATTCGATTATTATTAACTATAACATTATAATTAAAACTACCTATATTTTGTTCCATTGCTAATGAAACAGCTTGAGGAACCGATTCTACTGTATATCCTTCTGGTAATGTTATACTAATCATATATCTGTCTTGACGAGGATATATAAAATCTATCGGATATTCGCGCTTTTCTTGTTTAAACGGATTTTCACTTTGAGTAAGAAAAAGCATAGGGCTAATATACATTTTATCGCCTATTACATCGATATTAGCATTTGTATGAATAAACTCATATCGTTCTTCAATAGGTTTTCCAAAGATATTTGCATTAGCTATCTCATAGTTTTCTACCGTAATTCCATTATATTTTTTCTCTATTTTTTCTATATGACTCTGTTCGCTTAGACCATTATAACGCTCTCTAAAAGTATAAGCATTATAGTCATAATATTGGTCTTTTAACTGTCCTGTTAGTTTCCCTTCAGTATCTAATGTTGCCATAAGACTTATAGACTCTATAGATGGTGTAGTAGGTAACAATGTAACTTCATTAGAAATACCACCTTTTTTTATAAGCCTCCCTAACCAGTTAACGGCTCTAATAGGCAATATATTTGGCATGGCAGATTTTGATGTAGCATCTAATAATATTGTTTTATTATTTAGTTGTACTGCTGCAATCACGTAGTTAAATGCATCCCTATTAGGGTATAAAGCTATTTTGCTCGAGCGGGTGGTAACCAAAACAGGGTTTGCCTCTAAACCTACATACCGAAGCATAGAGGTAAGCATCAGGTTAATATCGGCTATATTACCTACCTTCTCTTTATATGCTTTTCTTACGCCCTCTTGGCATGAATATCCGTAATAATCATTCCAATTCATATTATCTCTTACATAATAATATAGCGCATTTATTTTTTCTTCCGGAGTATTTAGTCCTGAAAGTAATGCATCTACATCCTCTTCAAAATATCCTGTTTTCTTTAACTCATTACCAAAATCATCATTATCATAAATAGATTTTGCTACATCTTCCCAAGTTGCCGAAAAAGACTTTAACGGTGAATTAGGGTATTTTATCATAGTTATTTCATGCTCTATACTTGCAGTATAGTTGTCTATATTGTTTACAAAAGCTTCCTCTTTCATTGCTGGGAGGTTTTCAAACTCATAGGTTGTTATAGCCTCTATATAATCTATCTTACTAGTACTAAATGTAGTAGTTTGATTCTCTCTTCTTTGCTTACTTGTACTACTAATACTTCTGTTAGCTTTTCCTTGGGTAACTTTAGGCATATGATACCCTCTAAAATTTGGGGTATAAGTAAAATATTCGGGTATTTTAGTTACATATTTAGAGTGATCTACAGGTATCCCCTCTTGAAAACGCCATTCTGGAAAAGAGCTAATATGAGGTGATTTAATTTTATATCTATACTCTATTATACTACCCTCTTTTACATCTGGCATTACAATTTTTTCACGTTTCCAGTACTTATTTACATCTTCTGTAAACTTTCCTTCTTTTTTTAGTTTTGTTCTTTTTATACTACCATCCTCTAAGTTATAAGTATAAGCCTTAGATACATCTACTTCTTCTCTATTAGAACCTGGGTCATAAAATCGTATCGATTTATTTGCCCAGTCATAACCATCTTTATTATATATCTTAATTTTCATATCCACCTCAGTAATCAGGTCAAAGCCATCTCTTTCTGAATAAACCATGTAAGTTTCGGCTTTACTGAATAAAATTGCAGCAGGAGCATCCTTATCAATAGGATGACTCTCTTGTGCTAGTTCTTCTTTAGTAACTTCACCAAGTTCATACTCAAACTCTTGTGCATGTAGTGTAATATGACTTAAAACAAGAATAAATAAGGCGGTCAATCGAATTTTCATAGTGTATATAAGGGTTGGTTTAATTTTTTACAAGTACCACTTTGGCATTATCATTACGTGCTATTTTTTCTCTAAAAAGGCGGTAATTTTCATAATCAGCCGTTTCATAAAGTCCATCATTAATAATAAGCGAACGTTTGTATAGCATTTTGTTAGGTTCTACTATAGTATATTCCGTTTTATACTCACCAAATTTATCTGTAATAGTTACATCATCTGGTTTTGCTTCTATAGTAAAACCTTCTGGTAGTTGTATCGTTACCTCATCCGTGTCATAAAAACCTGTTCTTATCTCCATCGGTAGTTTTCTATCTCTATAACGCTGTGGCACAACAGATGATTGATTAAAAACATTTATTTCAAACAATATCCTGTTACCACTTTTATTAGCATAACCATCTGCCTCAATAGCAATATCTTCTATAAACTCGTGTTTATCAATTTCATTTTTAACCTCTGCTTTCTTCAGTTTAAGATTATTAACATTACTGAAACGATTTTTGTACATCTTGTCTAAATCATCTGGAGAAGTAGTTGCATAACTATACTTATCATTATACTGTAATCCTGCGGAAGTTATTTTTATACTTCCTGCAATAGCCCCATCGGATGTTATGGAATATTCTCCTGTTGCAAATTGGGTATTGTTTTTTGCATTATATACTGATGTTCGTACTAAGCAGCTTTTTTCTGGCTTTACTAATAGCGCACTTCTATCATCTGTAAAATTACCTTGAAACCCAAAAGGTAACTGTTGGCTTGTACACTCTAACCACACTAGCTCATTATTATCTGGCACAGCAAGTATAACATGATTCCCCTGCATTGACACAAAATCTTCTATAATATCACGTTTTCCTCTGTCGCCATATATCACAGCATAATATGCTTCTACACCCGCAGCATTTAGTAATGCTTTAGTATAATTGGTCAATGCTTTACAATCGCCATAGCCTAATCTGTCTACATCTTTAGCAAGCATTGGTTTCCAACCGCCAATACCAAGCTGTATACTTATATAGCGGGTTTTACTTTGCATATATTCATATACTATTTTGGCTTTTTCTAGAGGAGTACTAGCACTTGCTGTTAATTCTTGTATTTTAGTAACTGTTTCTTTTGGCAGTTCATCTGTTCCTGTCAAAAGATTATTATACATCCAAGTCCCAAAAGATTCCCAGTTTATGGCTTCGCCTTCTACTCCTTCAAGATTAAAAGTAGTAAGACCAAAAAGGACATTTGGAAATATTTTGTATAATGATGGCGAATAAGTCTCGTGTCTATATGCTGGTAGGTTTTCTACTGATAGCGTTAAAGTATTTCCTTTTTCAGTAGTGTTTAATACTCCTTCATCAAAATTATAGGTTTTGTATTTAAACCCTAAATCAGAGTCGCTTGTTATGCGAATAGTTGCTTTCTCTGTGCTTACATACCAACCTTCCATTGGCATCCATCGCGGTATAAATGCAGTATTCGAACTTTCAGTTTCACTGGTAAAAACAACAGTAAAAGGATATTGTACAGGCGTATAGTCAAGATATAGCAATCTGTTATCTGTTATTATTGAACCTTGAGAAACTGAACGCTCTTTAAAGTCTTTTTTCTTAATTTTCTTAATCTCTTTACCAAAACTATTATAAATAATAGCCTCTATAGACTTAATGCGCGTTGAATTATCAAAAAACTCAGCTGCATCAATATAGCCCATACCATATTCATTAAGAATAGTAACGATTCTCTTGGTTTCGATAGTCATCGATTTTTTCGATGATATTTTAATTATTTTCTCGTCAAGACGTACAACTGCGTTTGCATTTTCATTTAATGCTTCGGGTAACGTTAATGTCGATAAATTATCTTGAGAATATAAATTTTGTTGAACTAAAAAGAGTAGCAACACTGAAATTCTTAAAAGCATGTTAATATTTTTCGTCAAAAATAGAGGAATTTATAAAAACTGGAAATTTTATTCTCTGTTTTTACTATCTATTAATATTGTAACGGGGCCATCGTTTATTAAACTAACTTTCATATCAGCTCCAAATTGTCCTGTTTGCACCTTTTTATCTAAGTCTTGCTCCATTTTAGCAATAAAAGCTTCATATAATGGTATAGCAACATCAGGCTTTGCTGCTTTTATGTATGACGGACGATTACCTTTTTTTGTGGCAGCGTGTAGTGTAAACTGACTTACGATAATAATATCGCCATCTATATCCTGAATCGAGTGATTCATTACACCATTTTCGTCACTAAATATTCTAAGCTTACTTATTTTTGCCGTTAACCAAGTAATATCTTCACTAGTATCAGCATCTTCAATACCTAATAGAATAAGTAACCCTTTATTTATCTCTGCTACCTTATCACTCTCTATAGTTACCGATGCTTCACTTACACGTTGTAATACTACTCTCATTTATTATTCGTTATTTTTACCATCGCCATAAATATCGGTACGGTAATTTTCATCATCGCCTTCTAGCATCTGTATATAACTACGATAACGCGACCAAGCAATTTCATCTTCATCAAGTGCATCTTTTACGGCGCAATAGGGTTCTTCTTTATGCAGGCAATTATTAAACTTACATTGTTCTTTTAGCGCGAAAAACTCTGGAAAGTAATCGCCTAGTTCATCTTTTTCTATATCGACAATACCAAAACC
This sequence comes from Flavobacterium arcticum, assembly GCF_003344925.1. Lineage (NCBI taxonomy): Bacteria > Pseudomonadati > Bacteroidota > Flavobacteriia > Flavobacteriales > Flavobacteriaceae > Flavobacterium > Flavobacterium arcticum. Next base: position 698,181 of record NZ_CP031188.1, read on the forward strand.
TCGAATACCAGGAGTATCTATAATTTTTGCTCCAAAATCAAGATCAAACATTTCGGCAAAAGTTGTAGTATGTTGTCCTTGGCTGTGCTGTTCAGATATTTGCTTCGTTTTAAGACTCAATGAAGGCTGTAACGCATTTACCAATGTAGATTTACCAACACCCGAATGACCCGAAAACATACTTACATTATCTTTCATTTCGGCTTTAAGTTTTTCAATACCCTTACCCTCTGTAGAAGAAACTTTTAAACACTTGTAACCAATATTGCTGTATACATATTGTAAGTACAACTGTTCGTCTTCGGCCTCCCTATCAAAAGTGTCTATTTTATTAAACACAAGTACTGCCTCTATACCATAGGCTTCGGCAGTAACCAAAAAACGATCGATAAAGCTGGTGGTTGTAGGTGGGTTATTAATAGTAACTAAAAGAAATAGTTTATCAATGTTAGAGGCTATAATATGCACTTGTTTAGACAGGTTTACCGATTTTCTAATAATGTAATTCTTACGTTCATGAATTACAGTAATAGTAGCATCAACGCCATCTCCAGTTTCCTCAATTTCAAAATCAACGATATCACCTACTGCAACGGGATTAGTACTTTTAATACCTTGAATACGGAATTTACCTTTTATACGGCATTCATAAAAAGTACCATTTTCAGCTTTTACGGTATACCAACTTCCTGTAGATTTATAAACGAGTCCTGTCATAACGGCAAAGATAAACACTTTATACAATAACTGGCTGCCATAAATTAAGTAGTAGCATCATTACTGTTATTAATAATTTTTTCTTGATGTCCTATACTTTCTTGATGTATGGCTTTAAAAAGGCGGTCTATAAATTCTTCTGTAAGTCCTTTTTCAAGCCCCATGGCAAGCATACGTTTGCGCACTTCATTCCAACGTCTATTTTGTAAAACCGCTACGTTATTCTCTTTTTTTAGTGCGCCTATATCTTCGGCTATTTGCATACGCTTACCTAATGTTTCCATCATTTTTGCATCATACTCATCAATACGAAGTCTTAAATTTTGTAATTTGCTGTTAAACTCATCTGTTTCATCCGTTTTTTTGCGAAGTATAAGGTTTTGCAGTATTTGCTTTAAAGACTCAGGCGTTACCTGTTGTGCCGCATCACTCCATGCCTTATCAGGATTATTATGCGTCTCTATCATGAGTCCGTCATAATTCAAGTTAAGAGCCTGTTGTGATACCTGCTGTATCATATCGCGCTTACCTGTAATGTGCGAAGGATCGCATATTATAGGAAGATCAGGAAAACGATCGTGTAGTTCAATAGGTATTTGCCATTCGGGTATGTTGCGGTACTTTGTTTTTTCATACGTAGAAAAACCTCTATGTATTACGCCCAATTTACGAATGCCCGCATTATATATACGCTCTACTCCACCAAGCCATAAAGCAAGATCGGGATTTACAGGGTTTTTTATCAATACTATTTTATCTGTGCCTTGCAGTGCATCGGCAATTTCCTGCACTGCAAATGGGTTTACAGTAGTACGTGCCCCTATCCATAGTATATCAATATCATGCTCTAAAGCGAGTTTTACATGGCTAGCATTTGCCACCTCAACCGCCATTAATAAGCCTGTTTCGGCTTTAGCCTTTTGCAGCCATCCTAAACCTATAGCGCCTACTCCCTCAAAACCTCCTGGTCGGGTTCGGGGTTTCCATATACCTGCACGGTATATACTTACGTCACTATCTTTCAGTTGCCTTGCTATGTCTAATACTTGCTCTTCAGTCTCTGCACTACATGGCCCTGCTATTACTAATGGATGCGACAACTTTAAGTCGTCTACCCATTGTCTCATCTCACTATTATTTTCCATCTTCTAGATTATGGTACAAAATTATGGAATTCTTACTACTTTTGTTTAAAACAAACACGCTATGTCGATAGAGGTTAAGGATATTTCTAAAAGTTACGGAACGCAAAAAGCGCTCGATGCTGTTTCATTTACCATAAACAAAGGTGAAATTGTTGGTTTCTTAGGACCTAATGGTGCAGGAAAATCGACATTAATGAAAATACTTACTACTTATATTAGCGCTGATGAAGGTATGGCTCTTGTAAATGGCAGTGATGTAAAAAGCCAACAAAAAACTGTACAAAAAGCTGTAGGGTACTTGCCAGAGCACAACCCGTTATACCTCGACTTGTATGTGCGTGAATATCTTGCCTTTAATGCCGATGTCTATAAAGTAGCTAAGTCTCGTATTGAGGAAGTTATACAACTTACAGGTTTAACACCTGAAGCAAATAAGAAAATAGGACAACTCTCTAAAGGGTACCGTCAGCGTGTGGGGCTCGCTACAGCACTACTACATGACCCAGAAGTACTAATACTAGACGAGCCTACTACAGGACTTGACCCTAACCAGCTTGTAGAGATAAGAGAGTTGATAAAAAACATTGGAAAAAACAAAACGGTATTCTTATCTACTCACATTATGCAAGAGGTAGAAGCTATTTGCGATAGAGTTATTATTATTAATAAAGGGAAAATTGTAACCGATCGTAAGTTGAATAACCTAAGAAACGAAAAAGAGCAAGTAATAGAAGTAGCCTTTGATTACAGGGTTGAAGATCAGCTTATAAAAAGCATACCTCACCTTGTTTCATATAAAAACACTTTCGATTTTACTTGGGAGCTTACTTTTTCTACAGAAGAAGATATGCGCCCTGCCCTATTTGACTTTGCGCATGATAATGGGTTGAAAACATTACAACTTAATCAGAAGAATAAAAATCTAGAAGCCGTATTTAGAGAAATGACTAAAAACCAAGAAGGATAGTTTTAGTTATATACTATATGCCCTGAGTACATTTGTTCTACCTCGATAACAGGTGGCTGATTTTTTAGCACCAAGTTACCTGTAGAGTATATAGTGCCTTTTACTTCCAGTTGCGGGTTTATAATAATATCATTAGAGCTTCGCTGAAAAACTTCTACTTTTTGAGCAATTAGTTCGTTTCCTTCAAATCGAGAATCGCCATTATAAAACTTCACAAAAAGGTTAGTAACACTACCTGTAATTTTATAATAAGTAAACTGGTCGTCTTGTACAACAAGAGTTTCGGCATTTATATTCAACTCAAATTCTCCCGATGCTGTTTCGCTATACAAGCCAGACTCTAACGCGAGAGAAGGAAAGGTAAGCAATCCGTCAGATTTTACCGCAAACTGCGAAGCAGAATATATTTTTTCTAGATGTGGCGTAGTCACATATACTGTGGTATTGTTATAGTCACGTGTCCAGTTACAGTTATTATTGTTAGTAACAAATAACACACCATCGACAACTTTAGTAGTTATATACTCTTTAAGATTCTCACCTGTCTGTATCGTTACTCGTTGCTCTGTGCCCTCTTTTATAACCAACTCAATACCCATCGAAATATGTATGGTAGTAAAATCGGCTACAGCCATATCATAATGTACAGTATCTCCTGCTGCTTTAAAACATTCAAGAGATGAGTCATTATTGCAGGCCGTCATCAACTGCAAAACAAGTATTAAAACTGTAAATCGTTGTATTAAATTCATAATTTTATAGTCTTACACCCATAGTAAACTCAAGTACTTCAGCTTTTGCCATATGCGTTTTAAGTCCAAATCCACCAAATATTTTTTTACTGAAATAATATTTCATTCCTACCCTTTGGTACAGGCTCCCTGTCGATTTAAAAGGCTCATATACATAAATACCTGCTTGTGTTTCGAGTGATAGCTTATTTATAAATAATTCGTGCCCTACAAATACTCCAACTTTTCTATAATCGGTATTGGGATCTACATTTTCTTCAGGAAAAGCAACTGATTTAAATTTTATATACTCCTCTAAGTACTTAGGCCAAAAGAAATCGACACCTAACTGAAAGGCACTCTTTCTACTCCATCTTTTATCTGCATAAAAAGACAGAGCGTAGTAAGGATACTTCTCTCCTCCTATAACATCATTTTCGTTAACCCCTCCCCTAAAGGCTATGTTATATCGCACAGGCTCTTTATAAGCAATACTATCTTGATGTCTCGGTATATACATATGATTTTTAGCTCTGCTAAAAGTATAATTAAGCCCTGCATTTATGGCTAAAGTATTAGTGCTTGTGTTAGGCGATTTCATACTACCATTACTATGATGTATAAACGATACACCTGCCTGTATACCGAATCCTTGCCATAAATCAAGTTTATTATAATTCAGCATAAAATAGGTGGTAGGCATAATGCTAGACCCGTAGGCATAGTTCCTAAAATTGGTTTCTTTATCATAAGGGTTGGTGTTATAAGCTACACCTTGCCCTATGCGAAACACGAGGTTTCTTTTCAGGAAATAAAAGTTATAATGACCATATAGCCCATACATTTCTCCTAAGGCTTTACTTTTCATATCTTCATAATGAAACGAAACACCATAATCGGGGTAATTGTAAGCTGACTCCCACTGTTTTTCGCCAAAAGTTTTTCGGTTAAAACTGATAATAACCCCTTCTGGATGTCCTGTTATCAGGTGCTGTATTGACTTACGGTGCTGAACTACATTACCATAGAAATAATTAGCATCAACAAAGCATTTACCTTCAGACTCTTGCTGGGCAAATATACACTGTGTTAATAGCAGTAAAAGATAAAGAAAATACCTCATTATAAACTTAATGAAGCAAATATAATAGAATTTAAAAAACCGCCTTTGCTACTGCTTTAATATTATCTGATTTTCCCATAGAATAATAATGCAGTACAGGTATTCCTGCTGCAATCAGCTCTTTACTTTGTGCAATACACCATTCTACCCCCACTTGCCTAACAGCTTCATTATCCTTTGCTCGCACCACTTCCATTATAAGTTCATCAGGCAGGTCAACCTTAAACCGATGCGGTATTTGATTTAATTGCTTTCTGGTAGAAATAGGTTTTAACCCTGGAATAATAGGTACGGTAATACCCTCTTCTCTGCATTTAGCTACAAAATTGAAGAACTTTTTATTGTCAAAAAACATTTGGGTTACTATATAAGTAGCCCCATTTTTAATTTTCTGCTTTAGGAAATGAATATCACTATCAAGACTGGGGGCTTCCATGTGCTTTTCGGGATAACCTGCCACACCAATACAAAAATTAGTAGCCGAAGTGTTTTGTAAATATTCATCAAGATATAGCCCTTTGTTGAGGTTTTCTATCTGAGTAACCAAATCGCTCGCAAACTGATTCCCCTCTTTTTCAGGTTTAAAATAAATTTCGCTTTTTACGGCATCGCCACGAAGTGCCAATACATTATCTATACCCAAAAAATCGAGATCTATCAAGAAGTTTTCGGTATCCTCTTTAGTAAATCCACCACATAGTATATGCGGAATGGCATCTACTTTATACTTATTTTGTATCGCGGCACAAATACCCACCGTACCAGGGCGTTTTTTTACAATTCGCTTTTCTAATAGCCCGCTAGGCAATTCTTTATATTCGTATTCTTCTCTATGATAGGTTACATCTATAAACGGCGGATTAAACTCCATCAAAGGATCAATACTATCAAAAATAGACTGTATATTTTGTCCTTTTAATGGCGGTAATATCTCAAAAGAAAATAATGATTTTCCGTTTGCTTTTTCTATATGTTCGGTTACTTTCATTTCTTATTCTGATATATTAGGATTAAGCCATTTTTCGGCTTCTGCTAGTGTTATATTTCTTCGTTTGGCATAATCTTTTATTTGGTCTTGTTTTATTTTCCCTAACCCAAAGTATTTACTTTCAGGGTGTGCAAAATAATACCCTGATACCGATGCTGCTGGCCACATAGCAAGGCTTTCTGTCAGTTTTACACCTGTATTTTGCTCTACATTAAGTAATTGCCAAATTGTTTTCTTCTCTAAATGGTCAGGACACGCTGGGTAGCCTGGTGCAGGACGGATACCTTTATATTCTTCCTTAATTAATGCATCATTACTCAATATTTCATTTTTAGCATAACCCCAAGTTTCCTTACGTACTTCTTTGTGTAAATATTCTGCAAAGGCTTCAGCAAGTCGATCAGCTAACGCTTTTATCATAATTGAATTATAATCGTCATGCTGTGCTTCAAATTCTTTTGCTTTCTTCTCTGTCCCAAAACCCGTAGTAACACAAAAAGCTCCTATATAATCTTGCTTACCTGATTCTTTTGGAGCTATAAAATCGGCTAAGGCGATATTCGACGCACCTTTAGTTTTTTTCGATTGTTGCCTAAGCGTTAAAAATTTTGCTATTGCCGAGCCTTTTTCATTATATACCTCAATATCATCATCCTGAACCTGATTAGCAGGGAATATCCCATAGACTCCTTTTGCTTGTAGCCAATTTTCATTTACTATTTTACGCAACATTTTTTGTGCATCTTTAAAAAGCAATTGTGCCTGTTCTCCTACTACCTCATCGTTTAAAATAGCGGGATATTTACCATGTAAGTCCCATGTTCTAAAAAATGGTGTCCAGTCGATATATTTTACTAATTCCGATAGTTGAGGCTCGATAGTTGCCACCCCTATAAACTCAGGCTTATAGGGTATAAAATTATTCCAGTATAATCGTAATTTATTGGCTCTTGCCTGCGCTATAGTAAGATAGTCTTTATCGCGCGCACGACTAAGATAGCCTTCACGCAACTCATCATATTCGGCACGCAACTTTGCATTATAATCTATTTTAGTATTGGCATTAAGCAGATTACCCGCTACAGTTACAGCCCGCGAAGCATCATTTACATGCACTACAGTTTCCCTGTATTCGGGGGCTATTTTTACAGCGGTATGTGCTCGCGAGGTAGTTGCCCCACCTATCATGATAGGGATACTGATGTTTAGTTTATCCATCTCTTTCGCGAGATATACCATTTCATCAAGCGACGGAGTTATTAAACCACTAAGTCCTATAATATCTACTTGCTCTTTTATAGCAGTTTCAATAATTTTTTCAGGCGGAACCATCACACCCAAATCTATAATCTCGAAATTATTACACGCTAATACTACTGCTACTATATTTTTACCAATATCATGCACATCGCCTTTTACAGTTGCCATCAATACCTTACCTGCACTAGAAGAACGTCCATCTTTTTCTGCTTCAATAAATGGTAAAAGATATGCCACTGCTTTTTTCATTACCCGTGCCGACTTAACCACTTGTGGCAAAAACATTTTTCCGCTACCAAAAAGGTCGCCCACTACATTCATACCTGCCATAAGATTTATCTCGATAACTTCAATAGGTTTTGCTGCTTGTTGCCTTGCTTCCTCTATATCTTGTACTATAAATTCATCAATACCTTTTACCAGTGCATGGGTAAGTCTTTCCTGTATGGGTAGCGAGCGCCACTCTTGTGCTTGTTTTTCATTTACCCGCACATTGCCTTTTAGGTTTTCGGCTAATACTAAAAGTCTTTCGGTAGCATCATCACACCTATCGAGCAGCACATCTTCTACATGCTGTAATAACTCTTTGTCAATAGCATCATATACCTCAAGCATTTCGGGGTTTACAATTCCCATATCCATTCCGTTTTGTATGGCATGGTATAAAAATGCCGAGTGCATTGCTTCCCTCACTCTATCGTTACCTCGAAAAGAAAAAGACACATTACTAACCCCACCACTCACATGGGCATAAGGCAGGTTTTCTCGTATCCATTTTGTAGCCTGAAAGAAATCTAAAGCATTTTTACGATGCTCCTCCATTCCTGTAGCAACGGGAAAAATATTCGGATCAAAAATAATATCCTGTGGCGGAAACCCCACTTTATCAACCAAAATATCATAACTGCGTTTACAAATATCAATACGCCTTTGGTAGGTATCTGCCTGACCAACTTCGTCAAAAGCCATAACGATAACGGCTGCACCATAGCGTTTTACTTTTTTAGCATGACTGATAAAAAGCTCCTCACCTTCTTTCAGGCTGATGGAATTTACTACGCTTTTGCCTTGTGTAACTTTTAGTCCTGCCTCTATAATTTCCCATTTAGAGCTATCAATCATTACAGGTACACGGGCAATATCAGGTTCGGCTGCTATCAGGTTCAGGAAGGTTGTCATGGCATGAACGCCATCGAGCATTCCTTCATCCATATTGATATCAATAATCTGTGCACCGCCCTCTACCTGAGCGCGGGCAACATCCAGCGCTTCCTCATATTTCTCCTCTTTTATCAGTCGCAAAAACTTACGAGACCCCGTAACATTAGTGCGCTCCCCTACATTAATAAAGTTACTTTCAGGTGTTACTACTAAGGGCTCAAGCCCTGATAATTGTAAATATTTATCTTTCGCTGCCATTATACTACAAATTCTTTTCGTGGTTTATAATTTTGAGCAACTTCCGCTATCAGCCTGATATGCTCTGGCGTAGTACCGCAACAACCACCTATAATATTTACCAAATTATCATCTAAATACTCTTTTATGAGTTGTTGCATTTCCTCGGGAGTTTGGTCATATTCACCAAAGGCATTAGGCAATCCCGCATTGGGGTGTGCCGATATATTTAGTGTAGTATTGTGTGCCAGTCGTTTTAAATACGGTTTCAATTGGTCAGCACCTAAAGCGCAATTAAAACCAATACTTAACAACGGGATATGCGAAATAGAAATAAGAAAAGCTTCTACCGTCTGCCCCGAAAGCGTACGCCCCGAAGCATCGGTTATTGTACCGCTTACCATAATTGGAATATCGACATCCAACTCCTCTTTAACCTCTTCGATTGCAAAAAGGGCTGCTTTGGCATTTAGGGTGTCGAATATGGTTTCTACCAAGAGTATATCTACACCGCCTTCTATTAAAGCTTTAGTTTGTTCTTTATAGGCGACAACCAGTTCATCAAAAGTTATAGCACGAAAGCCCGGGTCGTTAACATCAGGACTCATACTGGCGGTACGATTAGTAGGCCCTATTGAGCCTGCTACAAATCGGGGTTTATTTGGGTTGGCTTGTGTAAATTCATCGGCTGCTTCGCGTGCCAGTCGCGCCGATTCATAATTGAGTTCGTAAACCAAATGTTCCATGTGATAATCTGCCATACCAATGGTGGTACTGCTAAAGGTATTGGTTTCCACAATATCGGCTCCCGCTTCAAAATAGTTGCGGTGTACTTCTTTTATAGCTTCGGGTTGCGTAAGCGATAGTAAATCGTTGTTACCTTGTAATGAATGCGGGAAATCGGCAAAGCGCTCTCCCCTGAAATCTTCTTCGCTAAATTTATAGCGCTGCAACATGGTACCCATTGCTCCGTCGAGAACGAGTATTCTGTTTTTTAATGCTTGGTGTATTTTTGACATTCTTTTTAGTTATAATGTTTACTAAAAATATGTCATCAAAAAAGGGAGTGAGAATATTGCGATAAGCAATATTACGTGTGTTATCTATCCGCATTACTGTGGTAGAATTTAGCACCTTCTTTAAAAGTTAAAGGGTTGCTAAGGCTTCATCGGGTCTATTCCCTCTGCCTTTCGTGATAACATATCAGTCTGTGTAAGAACAGAGCAAAGTAAGGAAATAAATTTTTATGACGCAAATTTGTTTTAAATTCATGCTTTAACTTTTACGATAAGAATTTTAGAGTTATAGACATAAACAATAACTGATTAGATATAAATCCACTTTGCCTTTTATTTCAATCTTGATTTAATTAAGTATTAGTTATTAACAATTTTCTCATAATTGTTAACGCTAAATAGATATTTATTACATCCATTAAACTTCTAAAACATCTTATTATCACTGATAAACAAAGAGAAAACAGCTATCAAAAAAATAAAAACAACATCAAACAACATCAAACAACATCAAACAAACTTTACTTAAACTCTATTTACATATTATACATGTTGTTTTTTAATTCATTTTTTTGTTTATATTTGTCTCAATGTATAGAACACTGAAAAAAGTGAAACAAGAGGTTATTTAATTTTTTTGAATTAAAAATAAATTTTTACTAATAAAAATCTCAGCACATTATGGATACTAAAGAAGATTTGATCAGAAAAAGGCATGAGCTTTTAAAACGAGCCGAATTAATATCATTAGTCTTACAAGCAGAGTACGGTGAGGTAGTTGATAGTAAACCTAATGTTATATTTGATTCTTCAATAAATGGCGTTTTTCCAATGAAGGGAGGTACAGTTAAGCAAATATTATGGTTGTTCGAAAATGTTTTTAGCAAATCTGTAAAATTAAAAGAAGTTGTTGAAAAACTAGAAGAATATAAAGGCGAAAACATAAAAATAGATAATCTTGTGAGGCGCATGAGAACAGATAAAAAGCTTGTTATGGTTAAATATGAAAATAAGCAAATCTTAAGTTGGTGGGGGAAGCCTGAATGGATTAATGGAAATGATTTTGATAAGGAATATAAATCTGACGATGCTCCTGAAACAGATATTAAGGAAGTAGTTGGATCTTAATGAAAATAAAAAAAGCACATCATTTAGAAGTGCTTAGATTACACGAGTGGTCAAAGTTGGTCTCATTTGCCATACTTAGATGAGGTGTAAGAAACCTCAACACTCAGCTTTTATTGCAAGACCCCACATTAGAGGGCAATATTGACGGGGTTTCTCATTAGAACTATGCAAATTGCAAAACCGTCTCTTAAAGAAGGGGAAGTTCGCGCTTCCCTTTTTTCATTTTACAAATATATAAAACTATTTTTAATATAATCCTCGATAACAAAATCCCGAGAATTAAAACAAAAAAACTTATATTTTTTTTTGCAAACGCAACTAAGTTATTATCAACGTAAACTATACAAATTCCCTCTGCTTCTCCGCTATTTTAATTACCGCATTATAGAGTTGCTCTGCTACTACTGTTTTATTCCCTTTAGTAGTAAGATATTCATACTCTAGTCCACGACTTTCGGCAAGGAATTGTACTGCTTTACCAAAGTTCTCAGGACGATTGGCTAACTTCTCGTTTATAGATAGTACACTAAAACCACTACGGATCAGGTCGAGGTAATCATTTGGCAGGCTATCGCTTGCAGTAGCATCTATAGCAATAAGGTTTTCTGTACCATAAGCATATACAAAATTGAGAACATCATCCATTTTAAACGGTATCCCAAACTGAATAAAATTGGCTTCCCATGAGTAGTTTACGCCTTCCTTCTCATAGAAAGCCACAGTTGAGTTAGTTATTATAGGGAATCGTATATCGAGTTTTTCGTCAAGTATAAGGTTTTTCCTGTTCTTTACCACCTTATTAATCAAGGCACTCCCAATATTACCTATACCAAAGAGTACTATATTTATTCTGTTATTCATGATAATCTTTTTTAAACATTAAAAGGAAACTGCCTTTGGCTGACCCAAAGGCAGCTCTCCTAAACAAACAAACAAAAACAACTTATAATCCAACTTACTTATCAGCTGTATGCGAATTCTTTAAACAATATTAAGTTTACGGGTGTATTGTTAACCAATGTATTATAAACAGGACTACGCAACTGCACCTCTGCAAGCCATTTTTGTAATACCTCTACAGGTACTGCCGCCGCTGGCTTGAGCTTTATTTCTATACTCCCAAAACCAGGTTTAACATTGGTAGCATCATCTTGTTGATTTAAACTCCCCGTAATTTCTATCTGTAATGAGCTTAATAATATGCCCTGCTCTTGTGCTACAAGTTGCCCCAAGGCATTAATGCAGCCAGCAAAACCTGCTAATATATATTCGTATGGGTTTGGACCTTCTAGCTCAGGGTGCTTTGAGTTTTGGCTTATTCTAATATCAGTATTCAGGGTTTTTACAACAAACTGCTTGTTGTTACCTATATAGCCGAGTACGTTTATGGGTTGTGCGGTATTCATAGCTTTATTATTATTTTGTGTTGAGTATTGTGATAAAAAAAAGGCTCTTTTGGAGAAGTTACCAAAAGAGCCTGAACATTAATTATATACTAAAATCAAATCGTTCTTCGCTTTGGTAACAAGGTATACAGCCAGTGCATCCATGTAATACACATGGTTTGGCGGTAGTTTGTTGTATGTGCGAAATATGTTGTCATTCTTTTTATATATTATTTTATGTTGTATTCAATAAAAAAGCCCTCCTGATATATCAGGAGGGCTTAGTGTTTATATATTTTAAAATTTAAAATAGAACAATAGTAACCTCCTGGGATGTACTCCACATGGTATGACAGTTATATTGGCGTGTAATAAATTTCATTATTGTCTTATTATCTGATAACAAACTTCGGAACTATTTTAATACAAACCTAAAAAAAAATTAAACTTTAACATTATAACCTTTTCGTAAGTAGTACTAATAAAATCTTAAAACAGATGAAGGCTTTTTTTATTTGAAATAGGTTTTATACCTTTGCTACATAAATTCTGAGGAAAGATTTGTACTGATTGCAACCTCTATAAAAAATGCTAAAGCAGGATACTTCTCCCCTTTAGTTTAGCGTTGCATTATTCTTTCCTCCTTAATAATTATAATAGTATTATGGCATATTTATTTACGTCAGAATCAGTGAGTGAAGGACACCCTGATAAAATAGCTGACCAGATTTCGGATGCACTTATCGATAACTTTTTAGCTTTCGACCCCGATTCGAAAGTAGCTTGCGAAACTTTAGTAACTACAGGACAGGTAATACTTGCCGGAGAGGTAAAATCTAAAACCTACCTTGATGTACAGCAAATAGCCCGTGAGGTTATTAAAAAAATAGGATATACTAAAAGTGAGTATATGTTTGATGCCAACTCATGCGGTATTCTTTCGGCTATACATGAGCAGTCGCAAGACATTAACCAAGGTGTTGACAGACAAAGTAAAGAAGAGCAAGGAGCAGGTGACCAAGGTATGATGTTTGGCTATGCTACTAATGAAACTGAAGATTATATGCCTTTGGCATTAAATTTATCGCATAAATTATTACAAGAACTTGCTGTACTACGCCGTGAAAATAGTGAGATTACTTACTTGCGTCCTGATGCAAAAAGCCAAGTAACATTAGAGTATGATGATGACAACAAGCCTGTAAGAATTGAAGCTATTGTTATATCTACACAACATGATGATTTTGCTGAAGAGGCTACTATGCTAGCAAAGATTGATAAAGATATTAAAGAGATATTAATACCGCGTATTATAAAAAATAATCCGCAGTATGCACACCTGTTTAATGATGCTATACAATACCATATTAACCCTACGGGTAAATTTGTAATTGGTGGTCCTCATGGCGATGCTGGGCTTACTGGTCGTAAAATTATTGTAGATACTTATGGTGGTAAAGGTGCACACGGTGGTGGTGCTTTCTCTGGTAAAGACCCTAGTAAAGTTGACAGAAGTGCTGCCTATGCTACACGCCATATTGCTAAAAACTTAGTTGCTGCTGGTGTAGCAGATGAAATATTGGTACAAGTATCCTATGCTATTGGCGTAGCTAAACCAATGGGTATATTTGTTGATACTTATGGTACAAAAAAGGTAAACCTTACTAATGGTGAAATTGCCAAGAAAGTAGAACAACTATTTGATATGCGTCCTTACTTTATAGAGCAACGCCTGAAGTTGAGAAACCCTATTTATAGTGAAACAGCTGCTTACGGACACATGGGGCGCAAGCCAGAAACGGTTACTAAAACGTTTACTGCTCCTAACGGTGAGCAAAAAACAGTGGAAGTAGAACTTTTTACTTGGGAAAAACTAGACTATGTAGATAAGGTAAAAGAAGCTTTTGAACTTTAATAAAAAAGCTAAACTCTTGAAAATAAAAAAGCCTGCTCTTATATAAGAGCAGGCTTTTTATATATTTTAGTATGCCTTATAGAGAGCAATAAATAACTTCGAATGTACCATTGATGTTATTTTCATCTTCATAAAAACCTGTTGCTTTCACCTTACCTTTAACCGTAGTTTCTGTAATAGATATTATTTCTATCTCTGCATCAAGCGAACCCTCAAAATCATCACTATTCACATCTCTAAATTGTAGTGTCATTTCTCCTTGAGATCTACTGTATGTACCTACTGTTGCAGGAACAGAAATCCATATAGGACTCTCAACTTCAGAATCACAACCTATCACATTTGCATCTAAATAAATGTAAAGACTTGATGTACCGTTAAGTTCAATAGCTCTTGATGTACCTCCACCAATAACAAAACTTTCATCATATATAACTCCAGAAACAGGTGTAGTAGCAAATCCATCTGGTGTTGTTACTTCAAAATCATCAGAAGAGCTACATGAGGTAATTAGTGCTGCTGTAAGAAACAGGCAATAAATAATTTTTTTCATTTTCATTTAATTATTGCGCAAATATATATTAATTATATCAATTCATTTTGCGTTTTAATTTACAAACCCAAAAGCAACCAAGTAGTCAAAATAAAACCTTATAAATTATACCTTATGTTTAGTAGTAAGTAACGTGGCTGTACTGTATAGCGCGAAGTATAGGTAGAGAACTGATTAAAACTATCATCATTAAGTGATGTGGTATCAAGCAGGTTTGTTCCGCTCACTTTAAATTCCCAGTGACTGTCTTTTTTGCGATACATTATCTCTGCACTCAAAAAGTCATACTCGTTATCTGATGTCTTGTCGCTGTTGTAATAATGATTGTATTCATAATCAACTTTTACCGTGAATGCATCCCAAAAAAAGTAGTTGATATTAGCAAATGGTTTACTGTTATAAAATTTACTGTCGGCATAATCATTAATACTAATTGAATATCCTACTTCTAGATTAGGTACTGTTTTATAATTAGTAGAAAAACTTGTTTTATAGCTTTGTGTAAACTGCTCGTTTACCTGTCTAACGGCATTTTCTATAGTAGCAGGTTCTGATGTATTTTGCCCATCATTCCTAAAATTATTAAACTTACTCCATGCGACACTTGCATTAAATCCTGCTTTATAAAATCGGGCAAAACTCCTGTTATATCCTCCAGAAGCGGTAAAACTTTCATCGGCAAAATTAGAGTTTGCTACTGTACCTATCTGGTTGATTCCACTAAAAGAAGAAAGGCTTTTTATAGCATCCATCTGGCGGGTATAGTTTACATTACCGTAGAGTTGAGTAAAGTTGAACATATTATACTTAAAGTATGTAAGAGAATGATTTTGATATAAACCGTTATCTAAATTAGGGTTTCCCTGAAACAATGATTTATAACTATTAAGTACTAGCCCTCTTGCAAAATCAGATACATCTGTAAAACTAGTAGTCATAGAATAGTTGTATATCAATCTTTCCATTTTCTTTATCTGAAATTGTGCAAAAAAATCAGGCAACACTCTAGTAAAGTTATTACTAACTTTATTATCTAACTGATCGTTATAGGTAGTATAACTATGTAAGCTAACACCAGGGTTAAATTCAAACTTACCTTTTATAAACCTATAATGCACCCCGAGGAAAACATCATTAAAAACATAGTTAACATCATTTTTTGTATTATCACTCATGTTATTAGTATCACCATCATCTAACAACTGAAACATCGAAGAATTGAAATTTTGGTAGGAATAGGTATTACCTAACGTAAGGTTAAGACTGCTTTTTGCATTAACCATGTAGTAATAATCTAGTTTAGCATCTAGTTTATTGGTAGTTACAAATCTGTTTTGATTTACATTATACCTATCTGCTTCTAGTAATCCCAATGAAAGTGAAGGATCGCTACCTGCAACATCTGGAAAAGGGTTATTGCCCAGATTAGCACTATACAATGGATCTTCGTCTTGGTATAAGTGTTGTGCCTCAAAAGCAAATATATTCTTATCGTCAAGCGTGTAATATAAATTCAAGTTTTGGTTAAACGAAAAAGGCTTTTGCTTTTTATTGGTATAAACATTCTGACTCTGCGCTGTTTCGGGTGTTACCACCGAAAATAAACCGTTAGCTTCTTCTTGATTAGATGTTTTTAGTAAAAAATCATAATCAAACTGCAAATTCTTATTTGGTTTATACGAAGAACTAAGCTTTACAAGAGCAAACTCATTTGTTTGTTGCGATGTCTCTTCTACATCTTGTATTGTTTCAGGGTCGCCTGTTTCTGTATTAAGCAACGTAGTGCGACTCACGGTTTCCATTTCTGTATCACTAGAATTAATTATAGCAAAACCACTAATTGTCCAGCTTTTTGTAGGGTTATAACTAAAATTGGCAGCACCAAATTTAGTTTCTATCTCTTTTGCTCTATTATTTCGCATTAAAGAAAGTCCTAAGCTATTAGAGCCAACATTAAATGATGTACCTCCTTTTTTCATTACATTTCGAAAACCACCTGTAAGATTAAAATAATCTCGCATTGTTAATGGTAATTCGCCTGTATTATTCATGTTTCCAATAAAATTGAACGTGTATTCTGGGTTGTAGTAAAATATTTTTGGCGCTGCGATATAACGATCGCCATCACCAATACTGGCACCTGCAGTTATATTACCAAACCAAAAGTTCTTTTTACCATCTTTTAGCTTAATATTCATTGCTAGGTTATCTTGATTGTTTTGCACACCGCTAAGCTGCCCTACTTCGCTATAATTACGCAGTACTTCTATCTTACTAACTGCATCAGCAGGAATATTTTTTACACCTAACTTGGTATCTCCATCAAAAAAATCTTTACCCTCTACCATCAGCTTGCCTACCTTCTTGCCTTCTACCTCTACTTCTCCATCATCATTTACTTCAACACCTGGTAGTTTTTTAAGTATATCTTCTAGCTTACGTTCAGAACCGTTTGTAAACGAGTCTGAATTATATACTATAGTATCGCCTTTTATGGTTACAGGCATTTCGTGTACTATCTCTACGCCCTGAAGTTCTACCCCCTCATTAAGTGTAATGTCTTTAACAATATTATCAGTACCTGTTGTAATTTCTTCTTCAAAGGTTGTATAACCAATGTAACTAGCTTTAACAATATAGGTTGTATTAGGCTTTAACGACAATTGATATTTACCTGCATCATTAGTAATAGCATAAGAGTCCATAGCATTAGTAACTTTATTTATAGCCATTACATTAGCCATTTCAAGCCCTATACCTTGATCGTCTTTAAGTGTGCCTTCTATTCGTATATTTTGTGCAAATGAAACTGTTGATACTAACAGTAACATTGATGTGAAGAATTTAATCATTTAGCATTTATGTATTGGTAAGTATTATTATAAAATGAGCGGAAAATTATTGAGTATTAACCTCTCATACGACCACCTCGACCACCTTGACCTTGATACATTTCACGCATTTCTTGTATTTTTTTTGTCATAATTTCTTCAAACTCTGCCTGCGTTACCTTTTCTCCTTTTTTAGGCGCTTTTATTGCTGCTTTTTCTTTTACGTTAAGTACCACTTTAGAGCATAACATAGTTGTTTTTCCGTCTGATACTTCGAGTATAAGTCCTGGCAGCCCCCAGTAATTTTCAGGACCTTGACTTATAGGTATTTCGGGAGCATACCATGCCGTTATTGTTTTCTCTGTTGGCATTTCTATCATATCCATAAAGTTGGTACTCTTTTGTTCCTCTTCGTTTTTGGCTTCCATTTCTTGCTCTGCACCTTTCTTAGGACGAAAATTCATCATATTCGATTTATCTACAGGTACTATTGCTGTTGCTTTATAACAAGTATAGTTTCCTATCTTCTTGCTCTCACCTTCCATTTTCCAGACAATTTTTGGCAATGTATCGGTAACTAGAAATTCTTTCCCAAAAATTTCCTTTTCTATAAGAAACACTTTATCCTTTATATTTTTATAGTGTTTACCTCCACCACCTGTCATAGATGACATCATCATTCGCATCCTGCCTCCGCCTTGATTAGGTGAATCTAGTTTTTCTTCTTCTTGGTATATTGATGCTGTTTTATCAAAGTTGAGTATAAATGTTTTTTCGAGCATTTGTTTCATACGCTCTTCTATCATTTTTTTCATCTCTGGAGTAATTTCTCTATTACCAAACCTTGACATATCTTCGTCAAGGCTAGTTTTAGACTCATATACTGCCATTCCTTGAAAATCTTGAGCCTGTACGCCTATAGTCGCTATAATTGCAATTAAAAAACTTGTGATTTTTTTCATAATAATAAACTTTATACCTGTTAGACTATTAAAAGGCCTTTTGGTTACATGGGTGTATCGTAAAAAATTCAGAATCTGTAGTAAATTAAACAAGAAGAGCTAGTGGTAACAAAAAATGGCGATAAACAAAGTAATTTAATCTGTAAATACTCTAATTGTTCACAAATCATAAACATTACTTTATTTACCGCACATAAAATAAAAAAACATTATTCAACTTAACATCAACTCAATTAATCATATTTTCTTTTTTTAAACCAAATATCTGAGAGGCTTATATTTACTGTAAAAAGATGGTATTTTTCTTCGGTAAGTGTTGTTGTTATAACACCTCTTTGTCCGTAGCTATAAGACAGGTTAAGAAACGAGTTCCCCGAACCTCTAATTGGTAGTCCTATTCCTGAGGTAAAAGCAACATTTTTAACTCTTGCTCCTCCCACTTCTAGATAACCGTTATCTGCATTAAAGCCTAACCTGTACCGTACCTGATCAAAGTAACTATATCTATTTTTATTTCTAAAATATTCAAAACCGACGCCTATAAAATCTTGATCTGTAAAACTCCCTAAGTTATCTTCCATATCAGTAGCATTCCAAAAAGAACGTTTATAATCGGCATTTACAGTAAGTACATCTGCAAAAACATATTTTGCTCCAATAGTAAACTCTAAAGGGAGCTTAAAACTTGATATACTTCTACCGCCTATATCTTCAACCTCTGCACTATAATAATCTACGATCTTATTTACCAATCTATCCTGCTTACCTGAAAGCGATACAGGAAGATTAATTACTGATGCTATATCTAATTTTTCGTTCACCTTATATTGAGCTCCTACTCCAAAACGAATACCTCTGTAATAACTTTTTTCGTTTATAGACAGGTAATCGTTATTAATAGTAATTACTTCAGTTTCTTCTATATTGCCAAAATAGTAACTCGCATTAACACCCAAATTTAGCTTGTTATTAAATTTTCTTCCATAGGTTAACATCGCATTATTAAGCCCACCCGAGCCTTCTATATCGCTCGAGTAGGTGTCTGCATTACCTTCTACTGATCCTGTTACACCTTGCAAAAAATAACCGACATCAGAATATGGGGATAATGAAAAACCTATTGCAGATTTATCTGTAAGACCTATTGCCATACTTATATTAGAAAAATTATACGTTGTTGTGCTTTTTTGGTCATCAATAGTAGCCATATTATTTTTCTCTCCCTTTATACCTATATCAAAGAGAAATGAGTTTTTAAAAATACCAGCATAAGATGCAGGATTAAGGTTATTAAGCTCCGTTTCGCTAGAAAATGCAATACCGCTTTTGCCTAACGCATTTGTTTTACCAACCCCTGCTTCGTTTAGCCTACCTAAGCCAAAAAGAGAATAAGGAGAACTTGTTTGATTATTGGATTGTGAAAACACTTTGACAGTACAAAACAGTAAACACAGTACCGTTATTCTATTTATCATATATAATATAAGTTAATTCTAGCCTCGATTCGTAATCGCTATTATTTTCGCCATTTAAAATGAGTCTTTCTGTTGCAGAATTGAAGTGTAACGGAATAAATGTTAACCCGTAATTAAGGTAAGTACTATTGGTAATTACTTTTTCTAAAAAGGCTTCGACAGGTACATAAAGGTATACTTCATTTATCTCCTCGTCACTATAATCTATATATCCAGCTACTATATCCCCTCCACTATTATACAGTGGGGCAAGTATGTCATTATTCTGATCTAGTACATATACATAAAGTGAGTCACTGGGGTATACCTTTTTATCATAGTAGGCACTATTAAGCTTTATTTTAAGATTAGCTTTAAAGATAGAACCGTTGTTATTATTTATATACCGAACATCACGAATATTAGGGAAAGTAACTTTAGTGGTTATCCCAATACCTGATTGTATATAGGTTAAGTCATTTAAACTTGCAGAAGTTGCTTCGTTTTCCTTTCCGTTTACATTCTCTAATGGGGTGCCATTTCTATCACTTTCTATTTTGCTGAAAAATTTTTTATTCGAATTCGTCCTAAAATTTAAATCCATAAACTCACTCTCTGAGCTTGACTGATCTGGAAGTGAATAGTATATCCTTATATAGGTTTCGGCAATATTAAATGCTATTATAGAAGCATCCTCAGTATCGTCAGGAGCTATTTTCAATCCTTTAAAATAGTCGGTAAATTGCTCTTGATCGTTAATTATATTACTCTGTATCTTGTCAAATAGATTTTGCCCAAAAGCATCAGTCAGTCGTATTGCTATAGAGTCATTGCTTATTCTAGGATAAAATGTTTTTTGTCCTATTATAGTATTGCTCGATTCAATATCAGAAGTATTATAAAAATAACTCTCATTATTCTTATATCTAATCTCTTTGGTAAGCTCTTGTATTTTAATTGTTTTTTGTAACAGGGTGTCGTTATAATAAAACCCATCATATTTTAGGCTAACTGCAATACTATCAAAAGTAGCCTCTTCATCTAAACTATAAGTTTCAGGTGTAAAATCGGCAAAAGCAGTAGCTTTTATTACTCCAAAATACGGATCAGAATATCGACCTACCAAAACTCTATTTTGTCCTTCATTTATTATACTATCATACCTAAAGGTGCTCATCCTAATATCAAAGGTATCAACAACTACAATCCTTACATTACTCTCCGTAAAACCTTCGCCTGGGTCATAAGCATCATCAACTATATCGTTATTACACGACACAAACATGAGTGCAATAAATATAGAACAACAACAAATAACACTATATAATCTGTTCATCATAAGAAATTAAACAGCCAAAGTACCCCTATTAGTATGCTACAAAAAAAGATATATATGCCTTATACATATACCTCTATAAAAAGACCTTTTTAGGCTATAAACACACTTAAACTAATCTATAGATGCTATTTAATGTTTTGTAGTTAAAAACCGCCTAACCGTATATTGATGTTTCCTATACCTTAAAATCAAGATATGTTTGTCTGAAATTTTGTTACTATGTCGAGATTATTTACTGTTCTATTCTTATTGGTATTTGCAACACAAAGTTATTCGCAAGAAACAGTAAACACTATAAAGTATAATTATAATGCTTTTTATGATGGTAATAATACTGCATTAGTAAACCATAATGCAACATTAAATTATAAACAAAAACTATCTAATAGCAGGATTACATATACAGGAACTTTTAATGCTTATAACTTTGAATATACAGGGACAAATATGCCATTTACTACTGTAGGTATAGAAAATATAAATTCGCTTGAACTAGATATAATGTATAGCCAAAATATAAGCAACAACTGGAGCGCTACAGCCGCTATTGCCCCCACGGTTGTTGCCGATTTTGGCAACATCCTAACATCAAAAGACGTATACCTTGGTTTTTTTGCAGGAGCAAACTATATAACTAGCGATAAAAAATCCAGTTTAAATTTTGGAGTTGGATATAAAGGTTATTTTGGCAAATACAGACTATTACCAATAATAAACTTTAGTAAAAAAGTAAACGAAAAGCTGTCTTATACACTAGGTATTCCTGCAACCAGCCTAACGTATAATATAAACCAAAAGCACCGTATAAAATCAGAAATCGCGGTTGATGGATTCTATTCTAAAATAAGAGGTGACAATTATTTTTATACTTCGGGAGGAGGGCAGGATACCGAATTTAAAATTAATGCATTGCAAATGGTTATGGTTACAGGAGGTATTGAATACAACTATATATCTAGCGAAAGCTGGATAGCCTCTTTTAAAGTAGGACATAATATATATAGCAGTCTTGATGCTATTGATGATCAAGACAATGAACATGAAATAAGTTTTAATAACGATATAAACATATCTGTAGGTTTTATATATAATATAAATTTTAATTAAATTATGAAAAAGCACTTTTTAAAAAGAAATAACACACTGTTTTTTGGTCTAGCATTATGTACAGCATTTGTAACAAGCTGCTCTAGCGACGATAGTAGCAAATTAGGTAACTGGATTACAGGAACTGTTTTTGATGGCGCACCTAGAAGTAGTGCTGTATCTTTCATGATAGGCGACTATGGCTATGCAGGAACAGGTTATGATGGCGATTATTACCTTAACGATTTTTGGCAATATGATATAAATGGTGGTTACTGGGTACAAAAAGCTGATTTTCCTGGTGAAGGCAGAAGCTCTGCCGTAGGATTTTCTGTAAATAATGCAGGATACATTGGTACAGGATATAATGGTACAGATGAACTTGGCGATTTTTATGAGTATAATCCTAGTGATAACTCATGGGAGCAAATAGCCGACTTTGGTGGTACTACAAGACGCGCAGCAGTAGGCTTTGGCTCTGCTACAAGTGGCTATGTAGGATCTGGATTTGATGGTGATAATGATAAAAAAGACTTTTGGAAATACAACCCAAGTACTGATACTTGGGAAGAAATGTTTGGTTTTGGCGGTAATAAAAGAAGAGAAGGTGTAACTTTTACCATTGGTACAAATGTATATTTTGGCACAGGGTCTTCTAACGGGTTAAATGTTGATGACTTTTGGGTATTTGACACTAATACTGAAACATGGACAAAACTAAAAGACTTAGACGACGATGATAATTATACCGTAGAAAGATCTAACGCTGTAGGATTCTCTATAGGCAGTTATGGTTACATCGCTGGTGGTGATGCAAATAGTGTATGGGAATATGACCCAGCTAATGATGATTGGGATGAAAAGACTAACTTTGAAGGCACTCCGAGACAAGATGGCGCAGCGTTTAATACAGATTCAAGAGCATTTATATTTTTAGGTAAATATGGCAATTATTACTTTGATGATATGTATGAGTTTAGACCTTTTGAAGAATATGACGATGAAGATTAATTTTTAAATTAAGTCACAATGAAACTTTATTGTAAAACAATAGCTATTATGCTACTACTATGTTCATGTAATACCAAAAAAAAAGGTGATTTAAAAAGTATTATATATCCTGTAGAAAATGGGTATGGTTATAAAATAACCCATAACAACAAAATACTCATTAACCAAGCACATATACCAAGTATTGAGGGCAATAAAGTTTTTTGTGATAGTATTGATGCAGCAAAAACAGCTAGCTTTGTAAAGGAGCTAATAAAAAGTAAAAAATCGCCTACTATTACCAAAGCTGATTTGACAGCGTTAAATATAAAAACGAAATGCTAAAAAATATCCCTACTCATTTTACAGTCGGAAAAAAATCTATCACTTTCAGGTTTTTTTTACTGCATTTCTTTTTCTGGCTATTGTTTCTTTTTTTACCCGTAGCAAACTATTTTGTAGGAAATCGTGATTTTTCTGTTGACATGTTCATCAAAACAATTTTTTCTTTCGGTATATTTTACCTTAATTATTTTGTTTTAGTCCCGCAATTTTTACTAAAAAAAAAGCTGTTGCATTATTTTGTTGCAGCGGCTATTATACTTGTAGTTTTCACCTTTTTGTTCACAAACTACTTTGATCATTTCACCCCAAATAAAGAGATGAAAGAAGTAATGGAGAAGAGACTACCTCGAATGAAAAAACCAGAGGGAGGACTATTCTTTATGCGGTTTTTTCCTAATGTGATAATGATTATACTACACCTTGCATTTAGTGCAATGTTTAAAATATATGTAGAATGGAATGATAGCTTTAAAAAACAACAAGTGGCTGAAACGGAGAAAAAAATATCTGAGCTCAACTTTTTAAAAGCGCAATTAAACCCGCATTTCTTTTTCAATTCGCTCAATACCATATTTTCTTTGGCTATTAAAAAGTCAGATAAAACATCTGTAGCAGTTCTAAACCTTTCTGACTTGATGCGCTATATGCTTTATGAAACCAATAAAGAAATGGTATTACTAAACGAAGAGCTTTTGTATATAGAAAACTATATTGAGTTGCAAAAACTCCGCCTTACAGAAAATAATAAAATAGAATATGAGGTAATAGGAAACCCCAATGGCATAAAGATACCTCCGTTACTTTTTATCTCGTTTATAGAAAATGCTTTTAAACATGGTATAAGTACCGCTACAAATAGCGAAATTTATATTAAATTTAATATCTCTAAAAAAGAAATACATTTTTTTATCGTTAACGATATCAATAAGCAACCAAAAAATGATGAGGCTTCGGGACTTGGTATGGAAAACACACTTAAAAGAATAGCACTCTATTTTCCTGAAAGTCATACCCTAAAAACGTATGTAGAAGACAATAAATTTTATGTAGATTTAAACCTAAAACTTAATGAAAATTAAAACAGTTATAATAGATGACGAGCCACTGGCAATAGATGTTATAAAAAACTATTGCGACACTATTTCGGACATCGAGGTACTTAATTGTTTTACCAATCCTGTAGAGGCAATGGGGTTTATTAATAAAAACAGTGTCGATCTTATTTTTATTGATATCGAAATGCCACTGTTGTCTGGTATCGAGTTTATAAATACTTTAAAACTAAAATGCCAATTTATTTTCACCACCGCCTATCCGCAATTTGCTATCGATGGTTTTGAGCTCGAAGCTGCAGATTATCTTATAAAACCTATATCGTATATCCGTTTTTTAAAAGCGTTTAATAAAGTTAATAAAACAACATCAAATCAATCTTTTACTACAAGTCCTCCAACGTTTGAAAGTAGTAATAATGATGACTTTTTATTTATCAAATCAGAACACGAAAGCATCAAAGTATTCATATCTGACATCAAATATATAGAAGGGCTAAAAGACTATCTTAAAGTTAACCTGAGTAATGGTAAATACATTCTTACATTATCTAACTTTAAGAATATGATGGGCAAATTGCCTGAAAAATCATTCATTCGAGTACACAATTCTTATATAGTAAATCTTAAGTACATTACATCGGTACAACGCAATCGTATACTAATTAACGAATCTAGAATACCAATTAGCGAATCGTACAAAAAGAGCTTTTTTGAACGTATAAATATATAAACCTTCACAATAGTGCTATCATATACAGTGTTATTAGTACTTTTATAAACTAAAAACAGTAGGTTAGCTTATATTTGTATATGAATTTTCGACTTGTACTACTCTTTATACTATACCCTGTAATGCTGCTAGCACAGCAAAAGGCAATACCTGCTAAAGTAATATCTAAAGTGGCTATTGGTACAGAACGCTACATTGGTACAGATGCTTTTGGGTGGAAATACACCATTAAAAACAATGTATTTATAAAACAGAAAGACGGGAAAAACTTAAAATACAATAGTGTTTCGCTAGGCGATATTTATCGTGCCGATTTACAAAGCCCATTACAGATCGTATTATTTTATAAAAACTTCAATACCGCTGTATTACTAGATAATCAGTTAAACGAAACCACCCGCATTAACTTTTCGCAACTACAACAACCCTTACTTGCCGAAGCTGTAGGACTTGCATCGCAAAATAGACTTTGGGTATATGACACCAACACGCAACAAGTAGGGTTATATGATATTAATAAAGAAAGTTTTAAAACCCTTACACCACCTTTCAATAAGACATTACAATACTACCAGTCAGGATATAATTATTTTTATTGGGTAGATGATAGTAATAACCTATATGCCGTAAACGTTTTTGGTAAGGTAAACTCCTTGGGGCAATTACCCAGCTTTAAGAAAGTGAAATTTATTAATGACAAGCAGATTTTACTTGAAAAAGATGATGTACTGTACCTGTACAGTCCGCAAAAAAACAGCCTGCAAAAAATAGAAATCATTGAAAAAAGCTTTGATAATTTTTACTATTCCGACCAAATTTTGTCTATTTTTACCAACAACGAAATCATACAATATAACGTAACACTACCTGAATAATGCATATAGCTGTAGCCGGAAATATTGGTGCCGGAAAGACCACGTTAACAGAATTATTAGCTAAACATTTTAAATGGGAACCGCATTATGAAGATGTAGTTGACAATCCTTACTTAGATGATTTTTATCATCAAATGGAGCGATGGTCGTTTAACCTACAAATTTACTTTCTTAACAGCCGTTTTAACCAGATATTACAAATACGCGAAAGCGGAAAGAACATTATACAGGATAGAACCATATATGAGGACTCCCATATATTTGCACCCAACCTACACGCTATGGGACTAATGAGTAACAGGGATTTTAATAACTACAAATCGCTGTTTGAACTAATGGAAGGTTTTGTAGGAGCTCCTGATTTACTTATTTACCTGCGCAGCTCGATACCCAACTTGGTAAAACAAATACACAGCCGAGGGCGCGATTATGAAAACTCTATCTCGATAGATTACCTAAGCCGTCTTAACGAGCGCTATGAAGCATGGGCACAAGGGTATGATAAAGGCAAACTACTAATACTAGACGTAGATAACCTTGACTTTGTAAATAACCCCGAAGATTTAGGTACTATCATCAATAAAATTGACGCGGAATTGAATGGATTGTTTTAAAAAAAATAATACAACTATCTAAAAATCAATATAAGTAAAGCCCCAAAATATTTTGAGGCTTTACTTATTATAAAATATTATATTTAACTAGTAGTCTATATCAAAAGAGCCATTAG
Source organism: Flavobacterium arcticum (assembly GCF_003344925.1). Classification (NCBI taxonomy): domain Bacteria; kingdom Pseudomonadati; phylum Bacteroidota; class Flavobacteriia; order Flavobacteriales; family Flavobacteriaceae; genus Flavobacterium; species Flavobacterium arcticum. Next base: position 724,904 of record NZ_CP031188.1, read on the forward strand.
TAAAACTAAATGTTTCATTATCTCCATCCAAAAGTATAGATTTAACTGAACCATGAAACGTTCCCTTAAGCCTATGCTCAGTATTCACTTCTACATTATCTAAAATATCCCCTACACTAATTTCACGATATACGCCATTATCATTGTTATATATTACTTCATAGATCATTTCATCTCCAACATAATTAATAGTAGTTTCAAAAGATATAGTTTCAGAATGGTTTGGGGTTAATGCCGTAACATAAACTCTATCTCCACTAATTTCTACATCAACTTCATCAAATGATTTATCTATTCCATTAATAGTCACAGACAATGGAGCATTAACCGAATCGTTTGAATCATCATTTGAACATGAGCTTAAAACTGCTGTACAAACAACAATAAATAGGTGAATTTTTTTCAATTGGATATCCTTTTTATTTTGAAGTGAAGTTATTTATTTATTTTGAATATTACAACACATGCATCCTCTTAACACAAAAAAAGCCCCGCAATGCGAGGCTGTTTGTTTATACTAAAGAGCTTTTACTACTCGCTTAATTTATCTTTAAACTCTGTAATTTTATTATTTACCTCTTCCTCTGTACCAGAGAAAACTTGCTCATCAGTTTTAAGCTGCTCTTTACTACTGTAAGTCGAAATTGTTACGGTAGCCGTTACATTTCCGTCATTATCTTTTTGTCTATCAATAGATATTTCCTTACGGCTTTCCTGCCCCATTATAACAGGTTGTTCTATAACCGTAGCATGCGACACGTCAAGACCGTCATTAGCACCATGTCCGCCTAATATTGGTGCAATTACAAGCCCTATAAGACACGTTAGCTTTATCAATATATTCATAGATGGTCCTGATGTATCTTTAAACGGATCTCCTACCGTATCGCCCGTCACCGCAGCTTTGTGCGCGTCAGAACCCTTATAAGTCATTTCTCCATTAATCATTACACCTGCCTCAAACGATTTTTTAGCATTATCCCATGCACCACCCGCATTGTTTTGGAATACTGCCCATAACACTCCAGATACCGTTACCCCTGCCATATAACCACCTAGCATTTCGGCTACCAGTTGATTATTTTCAGGATAAATAAACATTCCTAAAAGTACAATAGCAATAGGGAAACCTATAGTAAGTACACCTGGCAACATCATTTCGCGCAAGGCTGCCTGTGTAGATATTTCTACACACTTGCCATACTCTGGCTTGCCTGTGCCTTCCATAATACCTGGTATCTCTTTAAACTGTCTTCTCACCTCATATACCATCTCCATAGCAGCTTTACCTACCGAGTTCATGGCAAGTGCCGAGAACACTACAGGCACCATACCACCCACAAAGAGCATTGCCAGTACTGGTGCTTTAAAAATGTTAATACCATCTATCCCTGTAAAGGTAACATAGGCAGCAAACAACGCTAATGAAGTAAGTGCAGCCGAAGCAATAGCAAAACCTTTACCTGTTGCAGCTGTAGTATTCCCCACCGAGTCTAAAATATCGGTACGGGTACGTACTTCTTTAGGGAGTTCACTCATCTCGGCAATACCACCTGCATTGTCAGATATTGGTCCAAAAGCATCAATAGCAAGTTGCATTGCAGTTGTAGCCATCATAGCCGAAGCTGCAAGTGCTACACCATAAAAACCTGCAAAAGCATAAGATGACCAAATAGCAGCTGCAAATAATAGTACTGTTGGGAAAGTAGATATCATACCCGTAGCAAGTCCTGCTATAATATTAGTTCCTGCTCCAGTACTCGATTTTTGTACAATAGCAAGTATTGGTTTTTTACCAAGCCCTGTATAATATTCTGTAACCGATGATATAACACCACCTACTACTAAGCCCACCAAAGCAGCATAAAACACTCGGATAGACGATATATCTTTAGCACCTTCACCATAAAACTCCATTTTTATAGTATTTGGCAACATATAATTTATTAGGAAATAACATGAAATTGCAACCAATACTATAGAGACCCAATTACCTATATTAAGGGCTCCTTGCACCTGTGCTTCTTTGGCATCATTACTGCTTATTTTTACTAGCATAGTACCTATTATTGAGAATAATATCCCGAAACCTGCTATTGCCATAGGTAGTAATATTGGTCCTATACCTCCAAAGGCATCGGTAAAGCTAGGATTGTCTATTAAAATATCTCTTAGTACATAATTACCTAAAACCATTGCTGCAAGTACTGTTGCTACATACGACCCAAAAAGATCGGCACCCATACCTGCTACATCACCTACATTATCACCTACATTATCTGCAATAGTTGCAGGGTTACGAGGGTCATCTTCAGGAATACCTGCCTCTACTTTACCCACAAGGTCAGCCCCTACATCAGCAGCTTTAGTATAAATACCACCTCCTACACGGGCAAATAATGCTATAGATTCTGCTCCTAACGAAAAACCTGCAAGTGTTTCAAGTACTATTGTCATATCGGCAGCATTTGTCCATACACCTTCCATAAAATAATGAAAAAAGAAGATAAAAAACGCTGTTAGTCCTAATACGGCAAGACCTGCAACACCAAGCCCCATAACGGTACCACCGCCAAAAGAAACTTTTAATGCTTGTGGCAAACTGGTTCTTGCTGCTTGTGTAGTTCTAACATTGGTTTTGGTTGCTATTTTCATACCCATATTTCCAGCAAGTGCCGAAAATATTGCTCCAAAAATAAAAGCCACCACTATAAGCATATCAGTAGTAGGAACAAAATATGCAATTGCCGCAAGTGCTATACTGGCTGCTATTACAAAAAAGGTTAATAACCTATATTCTGCTTTCAAAAAGGCAAGTGCACCTTCATAGATGTGATCTGAAATTTCTTTCATTTTACCATCTCCGGCATCCTGCTTTAACACCCAGGATCTTTTTATTGCCATAAAAAGAAGACCCAGTACAGCCATTATAGCTGGCACGTAAATCATAATTGAATCCATAAATAATAGTTTGGTTTGTTGTTAAATTATTGTAAATATAACGAAACCAACGAAAAAAAAGCAATACCCATTAGTAGAATATTGCTTTTTCCTTATTTTATTATGAAATTCTAATTATCCAATACTGAACAATCCTTCTGGTCTATTCTCTATAGTATCAAAACGATCTACACACTTGTCTATAATTTCGCGAGCTTCATTTACATCGCCCCATCCGCCAACATCAACTTTCTTTTGCTCAAGATCTTTATATACTTGGAAGAAATGTTCTATCTCTTTTAATAGGTGTGGATTCATATCATCTAGATTTTCCAATTTGTTCCAAATTGGATCTGATACTGGCACACATACAATTTTTTCATCTGGTCCTTTTTCATCAGCCATATGGAAAACACCAATAGGTTTTACTTCCATTACACAACCAGGAAAAGTAGGCTCTGTAACCAACACTAATACATCAAGAGGATCTCCATCAAGTGCAAGAGTTTCAGGAATAAAACCATAATCGGCAGGATACATCATAGAAGAAAAAAGCATCCTGTCGTAGCGTATTTTTTTTAATTCGAAGTCATATTCATACTTGTTCCTGCTTCCCTTTGGGATTTCTATCAGAACATCAAATGTTTTTAGGTTTGCTGCAGACATATTATATATTTATTTCTTTTATTAAGCGATTGCAAAAGTAGCACAAAAATAGTGTTTTGCAAGTCTTTACAAGCCTATTAGGCATAGTAAATTAACATATTCACGTAAATTTAATGCAAAATATACATAAGGGTTTTTATGACTTTAATTATCATTATTACAAATAATGCCAATAACAACAACTAAAAAACTGACTTACAGAAACATATAGAAAAGTTACTACGAGAAATATATTTACATATTAAATAAACGAATACTACTCATTGACTTTCAATCAGTCTTAGTCTATTATTTGTAAAACATCAATTGTGTGATTCTTAGAAATGAAAACCAAAGACACCTTTTACAGTAAACTTATTGGCATCGGGTAGGTTAAGGTAGTTACCTCTCCATGCAAAGTCAATACGGAATACTCTAAAAATATTACCTATCCCTGCATGATATTCCCAATATATATCCTCGGGCGCTCTATAATCAATGCTTGATGCATTAAGCCTCCTGTTATCATCAGACACTGTACCATATACTCCTTTTACCCCTACTATTTCTCGTAGGTTTAGATCTCTTAATAATGGAATACGGGAGAACAACCTTCCGTTAAAATTATGTTCTAAGTGTAGCGACACATATTCATCTGCCACAAATTCATAATAATTCATTAGGTTATAAGTATTCGGAATAATAAAGTAAGACTGGTTACCCGGTATTACCCCCATAAGTCCTAGCGGTACTTCGCCAAATATTTTACCTGCCTCTAGCGTGGTAAAGAAACGCCCAAAACCACCTACTAATATGGGTTGCCTGTAATAAAACTGTAACTTTCTGTAATTAAAATCATTACTGGTAACACCATCAATACCGTGTGAAAAGTTAAGATATAATCTCGTATAATCGTCACTATCCACATCAGATCGTTCTACACCATACCCTATCGTTCTACGTCCTGGTGTATAATCTATCAGCAAGCCATATTCTAATTGCTCTACATAACCTTTTGTCCCTTTAGACGGGTCGTTAGGGTCTATAAAGTAATCGAGCCTAAAGGTATCATATGATGCCGACTTTAGTGTACGGTATGAGGTATTTGCTCTAAAAACAACATTCTTGAGCGGTTCTATCTCTACCGAAAAGTTACTAAAGTTTACTGAAGTAAGTTTACTATTGTCACCACTAGCAAACAATGCTGACGAAGCAAAACTCCTACCCAATACATCAGTAGAACCCGTAAGACTCACCCCTATCTGCTCTACATCTCGACGCGTACCTCCAGCAAGTATAATACGTTTCTTTTTGTCTACCATCCATTTTCCCGAAACACCATATTTAAACTGGTCATCTTTAAAACCATAAGCGGTATAACCTTCTATACGCCAAGGGTCATTTTGCCCAAAATAGGTACGCCCTCCAGTTCGAAGCCTTAATCCCTCTACATCATTATACCCAAAGCTTGAAAAAATAGGACCATAATCAAAATTACCCATCTGGTAATAGCCACTACCTAATGTAGCTACAAGGGTATACATTCGTTTAAACTTAGGTACTGTTTTTAACGTATCGAGCATTTTATAAACCGCTTTTTCGTCTTTGTTTAGCGATTCGAAACGATTATATGCCCAATACTCTTCAGATCGTTTATGTACAGAGTCGTTATAATAGTTCACCTCTTTAGCATAAAAATCTTTCGGCTTTTCAATATCAAATTCATAATCTCTAAAAAGCGTTGTACGCTTACCATATACCCCTTTCGATTCTTCTTTTTTACGCAGCGCAAAGTCTGACATCATATGGTCTCGCTTTAACAAAAACACCGAATCGTTCAGTACATCAAATTCCTGTTCTATATAAATATCTTTCACCCAGTTGATATTAGCTCCCTTACTGGCAGCCATACTTATTTTCTTTATGGCAAAAGTGGTATCGTTTACCCAAAAATTCCCTTTAAACGTAAGTTCATTTTTACGCCGCGGATAAAACACTATGTTATAGCACCACTTATCTTCTATATAAGTACTATCGTGCAACACATAGTTATACACATTAATACCCGTACGCGATAGCGGGCTCACAAAGTCTTTATCAAAAAACTTGAGATAGTTATTATAAATATCATAATCGGCATATAGGTCTTTTACAAAAGCTATAATTTGCTGGTTATCGCTAAACCCTGAGTTCTTATTCGCTTGTTGTATTTCCTTTTCGCTATTAGTAGTATTATCTCCATATACCTCGCTAAGGCTTTCGTTTATAAAAATAGGTAAGTACGTTTTTCCTGTAACACTCGATGTGTCTACATGTTTAAAGATAAACTCCATACCTCTAAATATCTTGCTCGCCATAAAAGCACTATCTATAGTATTCATGTCAAACTCTACCTTCTCGTATTTATCATATTGGTATTGGTCGAACATTTTAAGACCATTTTTACGACGGCGTTCCCATATTTTTCGAAGAATATCTAGCGCTGGGTTATTTTTTTTTGATGTTTTACCAGAGTACAATACTACTTCTTTAAGCTCTTGAGAATCGTTAAGCACTACTTTCATATTATAAGTAACTGCTTTTTCAAGAGGTATCTCTTCGGTAGCAAAACCCACGAAAGAAACTACTATTATAGAATGATTGTTTTGAGATTCCAGATAAAACTTTCCGTTTTCATCTGTTATAACACCTTCGCTAGATGCTTTAAAATATACGTTAGCATATGGTATGGGCTCGTTTGTTTTATCTAGCACCACCCCACTCACCTTAATTTGTGCGAAAATAGTGTTGGCAAGTAGCAGTAAAAACCCTAATAGTAGTAATTCTCTTTTCATATATCTATAAACAAAAACTTCATCATAATAGTATGATGAAGTTTCAAATATAACGGTTTATTTTGTTATTTATACATAACTTTTTTAACTGCCTTTACTACATCGTCTGCATTAGGTATCCACTCTTTAAGTAGTGCAGGTGAATATGGAGCAGGTGTATCGGCTGTAGTAATACGCTGTATTGGCGCATCTAAATAATCGAAAGCTCTTTCTTGAACAATATATGTGATCTCTGAAGCTACACTACCAAACGGCCAAGCCTCTTCTAATACTACTAATCTATTTGTTTTTTTAACAGAGTTAAGAATCGTTTCATGATCCATAGGACGGATAGTTCTTAAATCTACAATTTCGCAGCTTATTCCTTCTTTCTCTAGTGCTTCGGCTGCTTTAAATGCTTCTTTTAATATTTTACCAAACGATACTATAGTAACATCTTTACCTTCACGTTTTACATCGGCAACACCTAGTGGCAAAGTATATTCTCCTTCAGGCACTTCACCTTTGTCTCCATACATTTGTTCTGACTCCATAAAAATAACGGGGTCATTATCGCGAATGGCAGATTTAAGTAATCCTTTTGCATCATATACATTAGATGGCACAACTACTTTTAGTCCTGGTGTATTAGCAAACCAGTTCTCAAAAGCCTGTGAGTGTGTAGCTCCTAATTGTCCTGCAGATGCAGTAGGTCCACGAAACACCATAGGCATTGGGAATTGACCACCTGACATTTGACGCATCTTAGCAGCGTTATTAATAATCTGGTCGATACCAACAAGCGAGAAGTTAAAGGTCATAAACTCTACTATAGGTCTATTACCATTCATGGCAGAACCTACTGCTATACCAGCAAAACCGAGCTCGGCAATGGGAGTATCTATAACCCTCTTAGAACCAAATTCGTCAAGCATCCCTTTAGATGCTTTATAGGCTCCGTTATACTCAGCAACCTCTTCGCCCATTAAATATATAGCTTCATCACGACGCATTTCTTCGCTCATCGCTTCGCAAATAGCTTCCCTGAATTGTATTGTTCTCATGTATAAGTACTTTTTCGGTATTAAATGAAACGCAAAAATAAAACATTTAATTATTATTCAGTATCTCCAAACAATAATAATATCATTTAAAACATCATAATTTACATTATTTGACTAAAAAAAATCACGAAAACATTTTCGTAAAATAATCTACAATATAAAAGTATTTCAAATCAATTATCTATTTTTGATATAAATACAAAATCAACTAATTTAATTCTGATGAAAAAAATCTTGACTCTCCTATTTCTTTTTGTAGCGGTTATTGCAAATGCTGCAAAATACTACAAATCTAAAATCGAGTTTATAGACGGCAGCACAAAAGAAGGCTATGCCGAACTACCTAGCAACAGTATGTTTGATGGCGCCATTAAATTTAGAATAAGTAAGAAAGAAAAATCAATACGGTATGATTTCGATACAATCGAGTATATACTTTATTATACAGACTCGGGCAGGAAACACATATTTGAAAGGAAAAATATAAAATCAATATATGGTTCAAAGAAGAAACCACGCGAACATAATTTCAAATCAAAATACTGGTCGTTATTGAGATTTTCAGACCCTGTTATAAAATGTTATCAAACTGGAGAGAATTATTATATTGATGGGGAAGGGGAAATTACAGTTACTATAAAAAATAACATCGGGTTAGCTTCAACCAGCATTTGCTTTTTACGCCCCGATGAAGAAATACTCACTATGATAACTACTGGTGACATAAAGGGAGCGAATGTACTTGGGCGAGAAAGCAAATTTAGAAAAAGCGCAGCTCATTACTTTAAAGACGTTCCCGAATTGGTAGAACGTATAAGAGACAAAGAATTTAAAGCCGAAAATATCGAGGAATTATTAAAAACCTATGTTGCGTATAAAAACGGGCAGAATTCTAAAGAATAAAATTTTTATTAGTCTAAAGCAACAGTAATCTCTCACCAAAATTAAACATCTAGCAATAAAGCACTAATATTAGCCTGTTTTTTTATCACACACGTATTTTTAAAGCAGTTTTCTTAAAAATACACTATTTAATATGCGTGCATAATTTTTTATTCAGATTATTTTATTAATTTCGTAACAAATAAACATAAACTCCTATAACTTTATAAAAATGAAAATATTAGTCTGCATCAGCCACGTGCCTGATACTACTTCAAAAATCAACTTTACAAACAGCGACAGTGAGTTTGACACCAACGGTGTGCAGTTTGTAATAAACCCGAACGATGAATTTGGTCTTACCAGAGCAATTTGGTTTAAAGAGCAACAAGGAGCTAGCGTAGCAGTAGTTAACGTAGGCGGAACTGATGCTGAGGCTACATTGAGAAAAGCACTTGCTATAGGTGCTGATGAAGCTATACGTGTAAATGCTAATCCTACCGATGGTTTTTTTGTAGCAAAGCAAATTGCTGAAGTTGCAAAAAACGGAGGGTATGACCTTATTATAGCAGGAAAAGAATCATTAGATTACAATGGTGGTATGGTTCCGGGTATGCTAGCGGCTCTTTTAGGATATGATTTTGTAAACTCTTGTATAAAACTTGACGTTGAAGGTACTGATGCTAAAGCAATACGCGAAATAGATGGTGGTAAAGAAACTTTAAGTACTAAACTACCTCTTGTTATTGGTGGGCAAAAAGGGCTTGTTGAAGAAAAAGACCTTAAAATACCTAACATGAGAGGTATTATGCAGGCAAGACAAAAGAAACTTAATATAGTAGAACCAGTAGCAGCAGACAATACTACAAAAGCTGTAAAATTTGAAAAACCTGCAGCAAAATCAGCAGTAAAACTGGTAAGCCCTGATAATCTTGACGAGCTTGTAAACTTGTTGCATAACGAAGCGAAAGTAATTTAGTGTACCAATGAATCTATTTTTCAATGTACCAATGAATCTATCACGAGGCAATTGTTACATTGATACATTAAACCATTAAAAAATTTAAGACTATGTCAATCCTAATATATGCCGAATCAATAGAAGGAAAGTTTAAAAAAACTACTTTCGAACTTGCTTCATACGCAAAAAAAATAGCCGGAGAAACCGGTACAACTGTAACTGCACTTACCATTAACGTTACTGACACAGCAGCGCTTGGCGAGTATGGTGTAGATAAAGTATTAAATGTAAACTCAGATAAGCTAAAAGCATTTAATGCTAAAGCTTATGCCGATGTTATAAAACAAGCTGCACAAAAAGAAACTTCTAAAATTGTATTATTCTCATCTACTACAGATAGTTTATACACTGCACCACTTGTAGCGGTAGGTCTTGAAGCAGGTTTCGCTTCAAACGTAGTTGCATTACCAGAAAGCACTTCGCCTTTCCTTGTAAAAAGAACAGTGTTCTCTAACAAAGCATTTAATATAACAGAAATTAGTACTGATGTAAAAGTACTAGCTATAGGTAAAAACTCATTCGGTCTCATCGAATCAACATCAACGCCTACTGTCGAAGAATTTGCACCATCATTAAACGATAATGATTTTAGTGTAAACGTAGAATCGGTAGAAAAAGTAACAGGAAAAGTAACCATTGCCGATGCTGAGGTAGTAGTATCTGGCGGACGTGGGCTTAAAGGCCCTGAAAACTGGGGTATGGTAGAAAACCTTGCGGCAGTACTAGGCGCAGCAACAGCTTGTTCTAAACCAGTATCTGACCTTGGGTGGAGACCTCACAGTGAGCACGTAGGGCAAACAGGTAAGCCTGTAGCTGCTAACTTGTATATCGCAATAGGTATATCTGGAGCTATACAGCACATTGCAGGTATCAACTCATCTAAAGTAAAAGTAGTTATCAACACCGACCCAGAAGCTCCTTTCTTTAAAGTAGCTGATTATGGTGTTGTAGGCGATGCTTTTGAAGTTGTGCCAAAACTGATCGAAAAATTAAAAGAATTTAAGGCAAATAACTCATAATTTTATTATAAATTGTGCCCGTAAAAGGGCTATCCGAACAAGGGTGCTTTATCCTTGTCGGATAGCCTTTTTTTAGTTATAGTGGAAAGATTATTATGAGCTTAGTAAAACTAACGATTAAAGGAATTTCATACAGCCAAACTCAAAATGGCGCCTATGCATTAATCCTTAATGAAGTAGATGGAGAACGCAAATTACCTATTGTTATTGGTGCTTTTGAAGCCCAATCAATAGCTATTGCTTTAGAAAAAGAAATTAAACCTCCACGCCCTTTAACACATGACCTTTTTAAAAACTTTGCCGATCGTTTTGATATCGTGGTAAAGCAGGTTATTATACATAAGTTAGTAGATGGTGTTTTCTTTTCGAGTGTTATTTGCGAAAGAGATAAAATAGAAGAGATTATAGATGCGCGAACATCCGATGCTATAGCTTTAGCACTTCGTTTTAACGCGCCTATGTTTACATACAAAAACATTCTAGACAAAGCAGGTATTTACCTTAACATAAATCCTACAGAAGGAGATGCTGAAGGTATAATAACCGATGATGTATTATCTGAACCGCAAACATTTGGCACCGAAACTGTTTCGGGCGAAGGCTACTCACAATATAGCCTACAAGAGCTTAACGAAATGCTAGAAGGCGCAGTGCAGAATGAGGATTATGAAAAAGCGGCGAAAATTCGCGATGAGATATCTAAAAGAGAAAGCTAATTTGGTTCTTTACTCATTCGTTTATTTGGCAACTACCCCCAAATAAGCAAAAACCAAATTTACAAATACATAGGAAACATGAAGCAATATCACGACTTAGTAAAACACGTTTTAGAAAACGGTAATCAAAAAGGTGACCGAACTGGTACAGGAACGTTAAGTGTTTTTGGCTATCAAATGCGTTTTGACCTTAGTGAAGGTTTCCCTTTAGTTACTACAAAAAAACTACACTTAAAATCAATTATACACGAATTACTTTGGTTTCTTAAAGGCGATACTAATATTGGGTACCTTAAAGAAAATGGCGTAAAAATATGGGATGACTGGGCTGACGAAGATGGCAATCTTGGTCCTGTATATGGGCATCAATGGCGTAACTGGGATAGTAAAGAAATAGACCAGATTACAGAACTTATAGAAACACTAAAAACCAACCCAAATAGTCGCCGTATGGTTATCTCGGCTTGGAATCCTAGTGTATTGCCTGACACTTCAAAATCGTTTAGTGATAATGTTGCCGAAGGTAAAGTAGTGCTACCTCCCTGCCATGCTTTTTTTCAATTTTATGTAAACGATGGCAAATTATCTTGCCAGTTATACCAGCGTAGTGCCGATATATTTTTAGGCGTACCTTTTAATATTGCATCTTATGCATTGCTTACCATGATGATAGCACAGGTATGCGGACTAGAAGCAGGCGATTTTATCCATACGTTTGGCGATGCACATATCTACAACAACCATATAGAACAAGTAAATTTACAACTGAGCCGTGAACCGCGCCCATTACCAAAAATGGTACTTAACCCTCAAGTAAAAGATATTTTCGACTTTAAATTTGAAGATTTTACACTCGAAAATTACGACCCTCACCCGCATATAAAAGGAGCAGTAGCGGTATAGTTTTTTTCACTACCTTTATTTAGTTTAAAACTAAAGACATGGATAAAGATCAACAAGAATTATATGAATATGCCCGAAAGCGCGTAAAGCAAAAAAAACTGGTTTACCGGCATTTCATCCTGTTTTTAATCGTGAGCCCTTTTCTTTTTGTTATAAATAAATGGTTTAATGTTCAGGAAGTGTACAACTGGTACTTGTGGGTAATAACAGCTTGGTTGTTTTTATTTATACTGCACTTTGTAAAAGTTTTTGTTACCGAAAGCTTCATTAATAAAAAATGGGAGCGTGAGCAAATAGATAAGCTGGTAGCACGACAAGAACGGCGTATCGACCAACTTGAAAAGAAAATAAACAAGCCTTCTGATAATATAGATAATTCTACAGAAAATAACAATACTACACTGTAATGACAATTACCCTTATTGCGGCGGCAGCCGAGAATAATGCTCTAGGGAAAGACAACCAAATGGTATGGCACTTGCCCGACGATTTTAAACGGTTTAAAAAACTTACTACAGGACATTGTATTATAATGGGGCGCAAAACGCTGGAAAGCATGAATGGCGCACTACCCAACCGCACAAACATAGTTATTACACGACAAAAAGATTACACCTACGAAGGCTGTACCATAGTACATAGCCTAGATGAAGCACTTTCTGCCTGCCCACAGGATGAAGAGGTTTTTGTAATAGGCGGTGGCGAAATTTATAAACAAGCTATTGATAAAGCCGATAAAGTAGAACTGACTCGCGTGCATACTACAGTAGAAGCCGATGCGTATTTCCCTGAAATTGATACTGACAAATGGGAGCTTATTAATGAAGAATACCACCCAAAAGATGAAAAGCATAAGGTTGATTTTACGTTTAGGACATTTAAAAAACAAAATCAATGAATAATGAATCTAATAAAGAACTTGAATTTTCTCGACTTCAAAAAGAGTGGAGAGATCATTCTGTAAATCAGTTATCAAACGTTAACAACATTTTTCTTGGCTTATCTTCAGGCTTGTATATTTACCTAATGAATATTGACTGTCAAACATTTTTTTTTCCTTATCAGTTTTTTCCTTATCAGTTTTTGCCTTATCAATATCTATCCTTTTTGGTTTAGGGGTTTTATTTTCACGATTATATGATTTTAGAATTTCTCGAAGGCTAAATTTAATACGTAAACGTTATTATAAAGAATATGAAAAAGATGACTTACCTCGCAACGACTTGGGTTCGATTAGTTGTAAAGACAGAACAAAGGCATTATATAAAATATTATTTCATGAACTCCCTGTAATTACATTGGAAATAATTAAAAAAAATGATGAGTGGAAAAATGATTTTAAAAAATTGAGAGAACTATCAATAGTACTAGGTAATGCAACTTGGAGATGGACTAAAATTCAAATTATATCATTTTTAATTAGTGGTTTTGCATACACTCTTTTTCATTTCCTTCATGTATAATGAACCTCTTCTCCCCATCATCCCCACAAGAAACCAACCTCCTGCCCTATGATGGTACAGTACATTATTATGGAAGTATTTTTTTGCAGGAAAAAGCTAACCATTACTTAGAGGAATTACTCAATAATATTGAATGGAAAAATGACGAAGCAATTATTTTCGGAAAGTTGATAACCACCAAACGCAAAGTGGCATGGTATGCCGAACAACCCTTTGAATACACCTATAGTAATATTACCAAAAAGGCTTTACCCTTTACCCCAGCATTAGCCAAACTAAAAGCCCTAACCCAGAAACATACAGGAGAAACCTATAATTCCTGCCTGCTTAACCTGTACCACGATGGCAGCGAAGGCATGGCATGGCACAGCGATGGCGAAAAAGACTTAAAGAAAAACGGAGCAATCGGTTCACTAAGTTTTGGAGCTACGCGCAAGTTCGCTTTTAAGCACAAAGAGAGTAAAGAAGCCGTATCGATAATTTTAGAACACGGCAGCCTGTTAGTCATGAAAGGCACTACCCAAACCCACTGGCTGCACCGCCTACCACCTACAAAAATGGTAAAAACCCCACGCGTTAACCTTACCTTCAGGACTATAGTCCGATAAAGCATTTACTTCAACAATTTATAATTTTATGTTAGCCTTATAGGGTTACGTCATTTATAGCCTGTTATTATTAAAAGTTCTATTATCTTTGCCCAAAATAAAAAAATGCCAAAAAACGTAACACCATATAAAGACTCCGAGCTAGGTAAAAAAGAGCAGGTAGCCCAAATGTTTGATACTATTTCTGAGAAATACGATGGTCTTAACCGTGTAATCTCGTTTGGTATTGACATAAAGTGGCGTAAAAAAGTGCTTAAAATGGTAGCGGACACTAAACCACAAACCATACTGGATATCGCTACAGGCACAGGCGATCTTGCTATATTGATGACAGCTACATCGGCAACCGAGATTATAGGTGCTGATATCTCAGCAGGAATGCTGGATGTGGGGCGTAAAAAAATAGCGGAGCGCAAAATGGATAACAAAATACAAATGGTACTTGCTGATAGCGAGAATTTACCTTTTGATGATAATTATTTTGATGCCATTACCGTAGCCTTTGGTGTTCGTAACTTCGAAACGTTAGAAAAAGGATTATCCGAAATACTCCGAGTGTTAAAACCATGTGGTATTTTTGTAATACTCGAAACCTCTGTACCCACTAAATTTCCGTATAAACAAGGATATAATTTTCATTGTAAATTTATATTACCTACTATTGGTAAATTATTCTCTAAAGACAAGTCAGCTTATGCCTACCTAAGCGAGTCGGCATCTGTTTTCCCGTATGGTGAGGCTTTAAACAATATTTTGAGAAAAATCGGGTTTATAGAGGTACATCATTTGCCACAAACATTTGGTGTGGCTACCATTTATTCCGCTTCAAAAAAGTAAAATGAAGAAACTGTTTTTATATATAACATTACTTACGGGGCTAATATGCAACGCGCAGTTTGGCACTCAAGTCTTTGCTAAAGACCCTATTGTTAATCTTGAAAATTTTGACAAGCAACGGGTACACTGGGGTTATTTTCTTGGTTTTAACAGCTACGGCTTTAAAATGGATTATAAAGATGACCCAGGTGTAGATGTAGAGGTAAAAGGAACTACGGGCTTTAATGTTGGGCTAGTAGGTAACTTAAGATTATTCGAGTATTTAGATTTACGCTTTGAGCCTGGATTGATTTATACGCAAAGAAACTTGAGTTTCCCTGAAGTACAAGACGAATATGACCGACTAAGAGAGGTGAAATCTACCTATATACATTTCCCTTTATTACTTAAATTCTCTGCTAAAAGAACAGGAAATGTAAGACCATACCTTGTGGGTGGTTTTTCGCGTACACTAAATTTATCAAGTAATGAGAATGCGCAAGACGACAATCTTAATGATATTTTTAGAATGAAGAAAATGACCAATAACTGGGAAATTGGTTTTGGTGTCGATCTTTATTTTGAGTATTTTAAGTTCTCACCTTCTATACGTGGAGTATTCGGGCTTAAAGATGAACTTGTTCGCGACAAAGACCCTAACAGTCCCTATACAGGTAATATAGAGGCAATGCGAACACGCGCTATACTTATCAACTTTACCTTCCATTAAGATTACGACAAAACTCGCTTAACAGTATTGCGGTAGCGGTAGCTACATTAAGGCTCTCTGTCTCCTGTACTTTACCAAATCGTGGTATTGCTATTTTTTGCGTTACTTTTTGTGCTATTGCATCTGAAATACCATTAGCCTCGTTCCCCATTACTATAATGCCTTCTTGTGGTAATTTTTGAGTATATACATTTTCGCCATCCATAAAAGTTCCAAAAACAGGAAGTCTAGTATTGGTTATATAATTTTCTAAATCAGTATACACCACATTTACCCTTGCAATACTCCCCATAGTAGCCTGCACTACTTTTGGGTTATATAAATCGACACTTTGCTCTGAGCACACTAAATTTTCTATACCAAACCAGTCACAAAGCCTTATTATAGTGCCTAAATTACCCGGATCGCGAACATCATCTAGTGCAACAATTAGTCCTTTTTCGGTCACTTGTTTTGTTTCTGGCATTTTAAAAACACCTAGACA
The DNA here is from genome assembly GCF_003344925.1 of Flavobacterium arcticum. Lineage (NCBI taxonomy): Bacteria > Pseudomonadati > Bacteroidota > Flavobacteriia > Flavobacteriales > Flavobacteriaceae > Flavobacterium > Flavobacterium arcticum. The sequence goes on from NZ_CP031188.1 coordinate 741,008, forward strand.
ACTATTAGGATTAGTCAGTGCGCTTATTTTTTTAAGCTCAGCATCAGTTACTGGTATAATTTTGGCAGTAGTAACACCTTGAAAAACGGTTTGTGTAGTATAGAGTTCTTGCAATTCAAAATTGGAATTAAGTAATTCCTGTACTACCTTTATCCCCTCAGCAATAAACAACTTATGTTGTTTCCTATATTTTTTTTGCTGTAAACCCGTTATTAGCTTAATTTGGTTTTTACTAACCATAAAAAATGTATTTTTGAATTACTATTTGGTACTACCGTCTTGAGAAATAAAACAACAAAAATAGCACTATTTATATTATCGGGTTTCTTTTTATACTCATGTTCTGTTGTAAAGCGAGTTCCCGAAGGCGAACATCTCTTAGAAAAGAATAATATAGAGGTAAATGGCGAGTCGAAAAATGACGATGCGTTGAAGGATCAACTGTATCAACAGCCCAATTCAAACATATTGGGATACAACCTACGACTACATTTATACAATCTTGCTAAACCCGATGCCGATTCGTCTTATAAAGCGTGGCTAAACCGTGACCCAGAACGACATGACTTTTTAAAAAAGCTATTATCAGAAAAACAAGTTCAGCGTTTCGGTAAGTCATTTGTGGTATCAGGCTATAGTAATTTTCTTAAAAAAGTGGGAGAAGCACCTGTAACTATAGATGCCGTGAGGGTTAGAAAATCGGCAAACAGACTTTTAGCATATTATTACAAACAAGGCTTTTTCCGCACAAAAGTAGGCTATAGTATAGATACTCTTGGAGGTAAGAAAGCTCAGATAAATTATAAAGTAGCTACAGGTAAGCCTTATGTTGTAGACTCTATAAACACTTATATTGAGACACCTGTTCTTGATAGTTTATACCAAACTACACAAAAAAACTCTTTAATAAAAAAGAATAAACAATATAATGAGAGCGACTTTGTAGAAGAAAGAGAGCGTATTAAAACTTATTTTAAAAATAGAGGTGCTTATAACTTTGAGGTTAACAATATATCTTATGTAGTAGATACTGTAAACACAAACTATAAAGCCAATGTAGATCTTATTATTAGTAATGAAACAATAAGAAATGAAGATACTACTTATGCCCAACCTTTTAAACTATACAAAATAAGTCAGGTAAATATTTATACTAAAAACTTAGCCGATAAAAGTCAAAAAATAGACAGCACGTCTTATAAAGGTTTTAAAATATTTAGTACTGGAAAACTTAATTATAGAGCGAAAGCACTTACTGACCCTGTTTTTATATTACCTGGCGAAATGTATGCCGACTCTACCCGATCGCTTACTTATAAATACATGAATAACTTAAGGATATTTGATTATCCTAAAATACAATATGTTACCGATAGTACTGATGTAACAGGAGAATCGTTAATAACAAACATTTACCTTAGCCCGTGGAAAAAATTTAAATTTATTGCCTCTGCAGATGTTACCCATTCTAATATTCAAGATATAGGTTTAGAAGGTAGCATGGGGGTTTCTATACGAAATGTATTTCGTGGAGCCGAAATTTTAAACCTTACAGTAAGAGGTAACTTAGGCTCATCTAGTGATCCTGATATTGCTGACCGTAGCTTTTTTAATATTCAAGAATACGGAGCAGATGCAAAACTTAGCTTCCCAAGGATTTTTTTTCCTATTAAAACGGAAGGAATTATACCAAAAAGCATGATACCCTCTACCTTAGTAAGTTTTGGTATAAGTAGGCAACAAAATATTGGTTTAGATAAAGAAAACTTCTCAGGTATTTTAAATTACAACTGGAATCCAAAAGAAAAAGTTACAGCTAGTATGGATTTATTCAACATTCAATATGTACGTAACGTAAATCCGCAAAATTATTTTAATGTATACAATTCATCTTACGACAAACTAAATGATATTGCTAATACTTATGTGAGCGCTGTAAACCCTGATTATTTTGTAGAAAACACAAACCCGAATCAGGACAGACAATTAATAATTGAAAATGGTACAAGTGCTTTTATTAATGAGGTAACCGATGGTACTATCGCTGTATCTTCAGAAGATAAAAGAAGTGTAAGAAGTATTGAAGAACGAAAAAAACGACTTACCGAAAACAACCTAATTGCAGCTACAAACTTTACTTACACAACCAGTAATCAAGAGAACAATACAGACGAGACCTTTTTTGTCTTTAAAACAAAAATAGAAACAGCAGGAAATACACTTGGACTATTATCTGCAATTACTGACAATGGAAAAAGAAGTAGTAGTGGTAATAGAACCATTTTAGATGTTGAATATTCTCAGTATGTAAAAGGAGAAGTCGATTTTATAAAACACTTTGACTTAAGGAGAGGAAAAGTCTTAGCAATGCGTGCTTTTTTCGGGCTAGCTCTGCCTTATGGTAACTCTAACTCTATACCTTTTACTCGAAGTTATTTTGCAGGTGGTAGCAACGATAACCGTGCATGGCAATCATATAGCCTTGGACCAGGAAGAAGCGGCGGGCTTAATGACTTTAACGAAGCTAATCTAAAAATGGCATATAGTGCTGAGCTGCGCTTTAATTTATTTGGTCAATTAAATGGTGCTATATTTGGCGATGTTGGTAATATATGGAATGTTTTTGACAGCCAAGAAGACCCTGATTACACTTTTAACGGATTAAGTTCTTTTCGTGATCTCGCATTAGGATCAGGCTTTGGAGTCCGGTATGACTTTAATTTCTTTGTAGTAAGGCTTGATCTTGGTTTTAAAACCTATGACCCAGGCAGACCCGTGAATGACAGATGGTTTAAGCAGTACAATTTTTCACACACTGTTTACAATGTCGGAATTAATTATCCTTTCTAAACTTAAAAATACTATTTTTGTATATCTAATTCTTAAATCAAAAAATAATGGCTCACAACATCAAGCCCGGTGTAGCTACCGGAGACCAAGTCCAAGAGATATTTAAATATGCTAAAGAGAAAGGTTTTGCATTACCAGCTATAAACGTTACAGGATCTAGTACTATAAACGGTGTAATGGAAACAGCTGCAAAACTTAATGCGCCTGTTATCATACAATTCTCTAACGGAGGATCTGCATTTAACGCTGGTAAAGGACTATCTAACAACGGAGAAAAAGCAGCTATACTTGGTGCTATTGCTGGAGCAAAACACATACACACACTTGCCGAAGCTTACGGAGCTACAGTAATTTTACATACAGACCACTGTGCAAAAAAACTTTTGCCTTGGATAGACGGACTACTTGATGCTAGTGAAACACACTATAAAGAGCATGGAAAACCATTATTTAGTTCGCACATGATTGACCTTTCTGAAGAGCCAATCGAAGAGAATATTGAAATTTGTAAAACATACCTTACCAGAATGAGCAAAATGGGCATGACCCTAGAAATTGAGCTTGGTATTACTGGTGGTGAAGAAGATGGTGTTGACAATACTGATGTTGATAGCTCTAAACTATATACACAACCTGACGAAGTAGCTTATGCTTACGAAGAGTTAAACAAAATATCTGACAAGATTACTATTGCTGCTGCTTTTGGTAATGTACACGGAGTTTACAAACCAGGTAATGTAAAACTTACACCAAAAATTCTTAAAAACTCGCAAGAGTATGTACAGGAAAAATTCAATACTGAAGCTAATCCTGTAGATTTTGTTTTCCATGGTGGTTCAGGTTCTACTCTTGAAGAAATAAGAGAGGCTATTGGATATGGCGTTATCAAAATGAATATTGATACTGACCTACAGTATGCATTTACCGAAGGTGTTCGTGATTACATGGGCAGTAAAGTAGAGTACTTAAAAACACAAATAGGTAACCCAGAAGGTGCTGATGTACCAAACAAAAAATATTATGACCCAAGAAAATGGGTTCGTGAAGGCGAGCTTACTTTCAACACAAGGTTAGAAAAGGCTTTTGAAGACCTAAATAACGTAAACACACTATAAGTTAGAGGCTGTTGGTTTATTTAGGCAACCCCTCGATAAACCAGCAGCTATTAATTAAATTGAATAAATATGGCTTGGTTTAAGAGAACGGAAAAAGGAATACAGACACCAACCGAAGACAAGAAAGATGTACCTAAAGGATTATGGTACAAGTCGCCTACAGGTAAAATTATAGATGCTGAGGAGCTAGAAAGAAATTTTTATGTAAGCCCAGAAGACGGTTACCATGTACGCATAGGTAGTAAAGAATATTTTGCTATACTTTTTGATGATAACGAGTTTACAGAACTTGATGCTAACATTACATCAAAAGACCCTTTAAAATTTGTTGACACTAAGAAATATAGCGATCGTCTAAAAGAAGCTACTGAAAAAACCAAGCTGAAAGATGCTGTGCGAACAGCTGTAGGAAAATCTAAAGGAAAAGATCTTGTAGTATGCTGTATGGATTTTGCATTCATTGGCGGATCTATGGGAGCTGTAGTAGGAGAAAAGATTGTTCGTGGTATAGATCATGCTATCAAAAACAAATTACCATTTGTGATGATTTCAAAATCTGGTGGTGCAAGAATGATGGAAGCAGCAATATCGTTAATGCAACTTGCTAAAACATCTGCAAAGCTATCACAACTTGCTGATGCTGGTTTACCATACATATCATTATCTACAGATCCTACTACGGGTGGCACAACAGCATCATATGCTATGCTAGGTGACATTAACATATCAGAGCCTGGTGCGCTTATTGGGTTTGCAGGACCTCGTATCGTAAAAGATACTACAGGTAAAGAATTACCAGAAGGTTTCCAAACTGCTGAGTTTGTAATGGAACATGGCTTCCTTGATTTTATTACGCCAAGAAAAGAACTAAAAGATAAAATAAACCTTTACATCGACTTGATACAAAATCAAGCAGTTCGATAAAAACAAAAATCCCGCCAGTGGCGGGATTTTTTATTATTTTAAAGCCTGACAATCATCTATATAATAAGGATAATTATAATATGTTCCTATATAAGTATTATTTTTGTGACCAGGACTTTCACTTCCAACAGAAACTAAAAACTGGTGATTTACATCCCAAATTAAATAATAGAAAGCTATGCTGTAATTAGTAGTTTCAAGACTTGAAACGCTATTATTTAAAAGTTTCTTATCAATCATTTTAAAAGATATTCTACATTTTTTTATGAAATCTTTTTCTCCAATAAATACTAAAGTATCATTATCTTTTTCTCCATAATACAACGTATAATTATCATACCTCTTTTTATCAAAAACTTGAAAGTAATCACCATCGGTATTCTTTTTACTAGCACACGATAATAAAACAAATGATATACAGTAAAGATAGAGTAGCTTCATAAAAATTTAAACGATTGAAAGAATTACATACCCGTTCTAATCGCCTCAACAGGATCTAGTTTAGATGCTGCGATAGCAGGTAGTATACCAGAAATCAGTCCTATAAAAGTTGCCAACCCTGTACCTATCATTACATTAGCAAAACTAAGTATAAACTCAAAATCAAGTGCATTAGTAAGCACCTCAGCAATACCCCACACCATAAGCATACCTACTATACCCCCTATTAAAGAAAGTATAACGGCTTCGAATAAAAACTGAAATAATATAAAACGGTTTTTAGCACCCAGTGCTTTTTGAATACCAATAAGATTGGTACGCTCCTTTACTGATACAAACATAATATTAGCAATACCAAAGCCCCCTACCAATAGAGAGAATCCGCTAATAATCCAGCCTATCATATTCATCTTACCAATGATATCATCAATCATATCGGTAAAACCAGCAAGTATATCAATCATAAAGTTGCTTATATCGCCTGCTTTTATTCCTCTATATGAACGTAGTTTCTGGGTAATATCTGCCTTAACCGCATCAGGGTCGGCATCTGGCATTGGTTTAATAACAATAACAGGTGTCATAAAGCTATTATTATCGCCATACATTCTACGTATAAAATTAGCAGGGATAATAATTGTAATATCATTACTTGGTCCAAAAGTACTTTCACCTTGTTTCTCTATAACCCCAATAACGGTAAAACGCTGACCGTAAATACGTATCTTTTTATCAATAGGATTTTGTGTTCCAAATAAGTTCTCTGCAACCTCTCTCCCTATTACTGCTACAGCTTTACCCGAATTTGATTCGGCCTCATTATAAAAACGTCCATCTGCTATATTCAAACTCTGAATATCAGCAAACTCATAAGACGCAGGAACCATATTAATACCACTAACCGAATTATCTTCATACTTTACCATCTCATTCTTGGTAAATATCTGGAAAGCCATATACTCTGCCAATGGCACAGCATCTTTAAGGTATTGGTATTCGTCATAAGTCACATCAGGAAACTGCTCACGTTTCCAACGCGGAACTTCTGATGGTCCAAAAGAAAAACGTTTCAGGTACATAGTATTCTCATCTACCTTACTTAAATCTTTTTTAATTTTTTTATCTAAAGAATCTACTGCAGCAAGCACGGCTATAATAGAGAATATACCAATAGTAACCCCCAATAGCGAAAGTAACGTTCGGAGTTTGTTATTTATTAATGCACTCATTGCAAATGCAAGACTCTCTCTAAGTAAACGTAGGTATAAAAGCATAGCAATTTATTTGTCTTGTGTAAAATTCCATATTTTTTTCGCAAAAACCTAAAACATCAAATAATAAAATAAAAAAGGTTAAAATAATGCATGTTATCTCTTTGAATGTTAAGCCTGCATTAACTACTTTTGCATCTTTAAACACAACTACATAAAATGAGCACACAAAAAACCATTTCATCAGCACTTATATCTGTATTTAGCAAAGAGGGACTAGAACCTATAGTACGCAAATTACATGAAAATAATGTAACTATTTACTCTACAGGTGGCACAGAATCTTTTATTAAAGATTTAGGAATCCCTGTTGTAGCAGTAGAAGACGTAACCTCTTACCCTTCAATACTTGGTGGGCGTGTAAAAACATTACACCCAAAAGTTTTTGGTGGTATTCTTAACCGTCAAGACAATGAGCAAGATGTACAGCAGATGCAAGAATATAACATCCCGCAGATAGATTTGGTTATTGTAGATTTATATCCTTTTGAAAAAACAGTAGCTTCGGGCGCAGCTGAAGCTGATATTATTGAGAAAATAGACATTGGCGGTATTTCACTTATACGCGCTGCTGCAAAGAATTTTAAAGACACCATAATAGTAGCATCAGTAAACGATTATAGTCTGTTTTTAGAAACAATTACTAAAAATAATTGCGCTACTACAATAGAAGAGCGTAAATTATTTGCTGCAAAAGCATTCCATACCTCATCGCATTATGACACGGCTATATTCAATTACTTTAATACTGATGACACATTTTACAAAGCAAGTGTTGCTGACGGGCAGGTATTGCGCTATGGCGAAAACCCACACCAAAAAGGATTCTTCTTTGGCGAATTTGACAAAATATTTGATAAGTTACACGGAAAAGAGCTATCTTACAACAACCTATTAGATGTAGATGCGGCCGTAAACCTAATGCAGGAATTTAAAAATGATGCACCTACATTTGCCATACTAAAACATAACAACGCTTGCGGGCTAGCTACAAGAGCTACTATAAAAGAAGCTTACCTTGATGCACTTGCTGGCGATCCTACATCAGCTTTTGGTGGTGTATTAATTTCGAATACTAAAATTGACGTAGCAACTGCCGAAGAAATTCATAACCTTTTCTGCGAAGTGGTTATAGCTCCTGATTATGACGATGATGCGAAAGCAGTATTACAAGGAAAGAAAAATAGAATATTATTAGTACAACATGATGTAGCACTACCTACTAAGCAAGTACGAACCTGTTTAAACGGATTGTTAGTACAAGATAAAGACAACATTACAGATACTAAAGAACAACTTAAAACCGTTACGATAACATCGCCTACAGCGCAAGAGATTGAAGATCTTATTTTTGCATCTAAAATATGCAAGCACACTAAGTCAAACACTATTGTATTTGCAAAAAACAAACAACTTTTTGCATCGGGCACAGGACAAACCTCTCGTGTAGATGCATTAAGACAAGCTATTGATAAAGCTGTATCTTTTAAATTTGACCTAAACGGAGCTGTTATGGCAAGTGATGCTTTTTTTCCATTTCCAGACTGTGTGGAATTGGCAAAAAACGCAGGAATCACCGCAGTTATACAGCCTGGAGGATCTATAAAAGATGAATTAAGTATTAATTATTGTAACGAAAATAATGTTGCAATGGTATTTACAGGAACAAGACATTTTAAACATTAATTTTAGTACTTTTGTAAGCCTGAACACTTATAAAACACGAACCCTAAATACATTAATAAAGTATGGGATTTTTTGATTTCATGACCGAGGATATTGCCATTGACCTTGGTACCGCAAATACCCTCATTATCCATAACGACAAGGTTGTTATAGACAGCCCCTCTATTGTAGCACGCGACCGAGTATCGGGAAAAATAATTGCTGTAGGTAAAGAGGCAAGTATGATGCAGGGTAAAACGCATGAAAACATAAAAACCATACGTCCGCTTAAAGACGGGGTTATTGCCGACTTTGATGCTTCTGAACAGATGATAAGTTTGTTTATTAAAAGTATCCCTGCCTTAAAAAAGAAACTTTTTAAACCAGCGCTTCGCATGGTTATCTGTATCCCATCGGGTATTACCGAAGTAGAAATGCGTGCAGTAAAAGAATCGGCAGAAAGAGTAAACGGCAAAGAAGTATATCTTATTCATGAGCCTATGGCAGCAGCAATAGGTATTGGGGTAGATATTATGCAACCAAAAGGTAATATGATTGTAGATATAGGTGGTGGTACTACCGAGATTGCAGTTATTGCACTTGGAGGTATTGTATGTGATAAATCGGTAAAAATTGCGGGAGATGTTTTCACTAATGATATTGTATATTATATGAGAACGCAGCATAACCTTTTTGTAGGAGAAAGTACTGCCGAGAAAATAAAGATACAGATAGGTGCTGCACTAGAAGACCTAGAGTCGCCGCCAGAAGAAATGTCGGTACAAGGACGTGACTTACTTACAGGTAAGCCAAAGCAAGTAGATGTTTCTTATAGAGAAATTGCAAAAGCATTAGACAAATCTATACAACGTATAGAAGATGCTGTAATGGAAACGCTATCGCAAACACCGCCAGAACTTGCAGCAGATATATACAATACTGGTATATACCTCGCAGGAGGTGGCTCGATGCTTAGAGGACTTGATAAAAGGATATCTCAAAAAACTGATTTACCTGTTTATATTGCCGAAGACCCATTGAGGGCAGTAGTAAGAGGAACAGGAATGGCACTTAAAAACATTCAAAAATTTAGAAGTATACTCATAAAATAAAGAAATAAGAAATGCAGCAAATATTAAATTTTATATTTAAAAACAGTATTCTACTACTGTTTTTGCTGCTTTTAGGTATCTCGTTAACACTTACCATACAGTCGCACGCATACCATAAGAGTATGACAATATCATCGGCAAATGCTGTAAGCGGTTATGTGTATGGACAAGTAAATAATGTAGAAGAGTATTTGCACCTTAAGACCGAAAATGAAAAGCTTGCCGATGAAAATGCCCGATTAAAAAAATTACTTTTTAATACTAAGGACACTCTTGACTTAGCGACTGTAACAATCCCTAACGCAGTAGGCAGTTTTAACGTAATACAGTCTAAAATAATATCCAATTCATACAATAGACACAAAAACTACCTTACTATAAATAGCGGAGCAAAAGATGGTATAAAACCCGATATGGGAGTTGTTAGCGACCTTGGTGTAGTAGGTATAGTAGAAAACGTATCGCCTGGTTATGCTACTTTAATAAGTGTACTAAACTTAAAATTTAAACTAGCTGCAAAAATAAAAAAGAATGGTCATTATGGCTTCTTGGTATGGAATGGCAAAAATGCAGGCTACACGCAACTAACTGATGTACCTCGATTAGCTAAAGTAGATAAAGGAGATACTATTGTAACAGGTGGAAGATCGGATATATTTCCTGAAAACATACCTATAGGTACTATAGATAAAGTATATATAGATAACGAAACTAATTATTATACACTTGACGTAAGGCTATTTAATGACATGACAAGCCTAGGACATGTATATGTTATAGAAAACAAAGACAGAGAAGAGATAATACAACTGGAAGCGGCAACTAAAAATGAATAATAGTATAATAACAAATAGCATCCGTTTTATTATTTTACTTGCACTACAAGTACTTATTTTTAACCGTATAGAGCTTTTTGGCTTTATAAACGCTTTCCCTTATATTTTATTTATATTACTTTACCCTGTAGATGGCAACAAAGCATTACTGCTTATTTTGGCGTTTTTAATGGGGCTGAGTATAGACACATTTTTAAATTCAGGGGGTGCCCATGCAGCAGCAAGTCTTGTGCTTGCCTATATGCGCCCTACCATATTTAAATTCTCTTTTGGGGTAAGTTATCAATACCAAACCGTAAAAATAAATGATCGTCTTTCATCCGAAAGATTTTCATTTATACTTATTTCGGTTGTAATACACCATCTAATTTTATACCTTTTAGAAATATTTAGATTCAGTTTAATGCTTGATATTTTATTGCGCTCAGTATTTTCTGCAATATTTACACTTATACTTTGTATAATTATAATCTATATAACTAAACCCAGTAAACAATGAGAAAGATTCTACTTCCCGCGCTTATCATTGTTGGAGCTCTATTGATATCAACAAAACTATATTACTTGCAGATATTAGATGATTCTTGGGTAAAAAAAAGTGATAATAATGCATATAAAGCAAAATATGAATATCCTGAAAGAGGTTATATATACGATCGTAATGGCACGCTGATGGTTGCCAATCAACCCTCTTATGACATTATGGTAACCCCCATAGAAATGAGCAAGGAAATTGACACTATGGAGGTTTGCAGGTTACTTAATGTTACCAAAGAATATTATATAGAGCGTCTTAATAAAGCCAGAATATATAGCCCAAGACTTCCATCTGTATTTCTTTCGCAACTCAATAAAAAAGAATTTGCTGCTTTTCAAGAAAAAATACGTCGTTTTAAAGGTTTTGATATTATAAAACGTTCACTGCGCGATTATCAAATTCATGCAGCAGCCAACGTTTTTGGCTACATTGGTCAAGTAGGAGAAGCTACTATAAAGAAAAACACATACTATAAAAGTGGCGACCTTATTGGGCGACAGGGCGTAGAGCAAGTATATGAAGATGTACTTCGGGGTATAAAAGGAGTAAAATACATCCAAAAAGACCGTTTTAATCGTGAAATAGGTCCTTTTAAAGGAGGTATTTATGATACCATTGCCATACAAGGAAAAGATATTACACTAACATTAGATAGTGAATTACAAAAATATGGCGAATCATTAATGTTTGAAAAACGAGGTGGTATTGTAGCACTTGAGCCTAAAACAGGTGAAATACTAGCTTTAGTCACAGCACCAACCTATGACCCTGCATTGCTGGTGGGTAGGGATCGCTCTAATAATTACAGACTATTAGAAAAAGACACACTAGGTATCCCGCTTTATGACAGGGGATTGCTAGCAGAATATCCTCCAGGGTCACCATTTAAAATACTTACTGGGCTTATAGGCTTACAAGAAGAGGTTATAGACGAAAACACAGGCTTTACTTGTCGTCACGGTTTTAGTTATGGACGTGGTGCTTTTATGAAATGTCACGACTCTGGCACTAACAGGTTAAACGAAGGAATATACAAATCGTGTAATACCTATTTTGCCAATACTTTTAAGCTAACGATAGACAAGTACCCAAAGTCAGAATCAGGAGTTAACGCGTGGAGCAACCACCTAAAGAGTTTTGGTCTAGGCAACTTCTTGGGGTATGATTTACCTCCTGGAAGAAAAGGACTCATACCAGATGCTAAATACTACCAGCGATATTACCCCAATGGTGGCTGGCGAAGCTCTACAATAATATCAAACTCTATAGGTCAGGGAGAGGTTTTAATGACCCCTATACAACTTGCCAACATGATGGCAACCGTAGCTAACGAAGGATATTATTACACCCCTCATATCATAAAAGAAATTGAAGGAGGTAAAATAGATGAAAAATTTACCACAAAGCATTACACTACAATAGACAAAGAATATTTTGAACCTATCATAGAAGGCTTGTATGACGTGTTTAACCTAGGTACTGCAAGCTCATTACGCGTTAAGGATATAGAAATTTGTGGTAAAACAGGTACTGCCGAAAACTTTACAAAAATAAACGGTGTACAAACGCAGCTTACAGACCACTCTATATTTGTAGCCTTTGCACCAAAAGATGACCCTAAGATTGCTATTGCTGTTTTTGTAGAAAATGGTTATTGGGGGTCACGATGGGCAGGACCTATAGCAACATTAATGATAGAGAAGTACCTAAAAGGTACTGTAAGCCGTAAGGATCTTGAAGTAAAAATGCTAACCAAAGGACTTAAAGAAGAATATGCTAAGGTAATAAGCGGAAAACCATTCAGTATTAATAAATAGATGAAGAATCAAAGTGTAAGCAATAACATAGACTGGCTTATTGTCCTGCTGTATATGCTACTCGTTGGGCTTGGGTGGATGACTATTTATTCGGCATCATTACCTAACGAAACTACCTCTATACTGGACTTGAACCAAATATATGGTAAGCAACTATTTTTTATACTAATAAGCATACCTCTTATTTTTGTTATACTAACACTTGATGCTAAAATCTACGAAAAATATGCCTTTATTTTCTATGGGCTATCCATACTATTACTAGCAGGTTTGTTTGTGTTTGGTAAAACCATTAAAGGTCAAACCAACTGGTACTCTTTTGGTGGTTTTGGTTTACAACCTTCAGAATTTGCTAAAATAGCGACTTCGCTTATGGTAGCAAAATTTTTAAGCGACACACAAATAAGTCTTAAAAACATTAATCACCAGTTTATTGCTTTTGGTATTATATTACTACCCGTAGGACTCATCATGATGCAACCCGATGCAGGAAGCGCCATGATTTTTGCTGCACTTATAATAGCCATATACCGCGAAGGGTTACCCGGTTGGTACATAGCAGCGGGTTTTTTGGCTATAGCCCTTTTTATAACATCGTTGCTAATAAAATGGCAATTTGTACTGCTATTTGTAGTCATTATAATGCTGACATCCTTTTTCATGACGCGACGTAATAAAAGGAATCCTATAGTATATACTATGATATTTATGGCAATAGCTGTATTTACCTACTCGACAGATTTTGTATATGAAAACATATTAGAACCACACCAAAAAGACAGAATAAATGTACTTTTTGGTAAAGAAGTTAATAATCAAGCAGAAGGGTACAACCTCAACCAATCGTTAATAGCTATTGGTTCGGGTGGGTGGACTGGTAAAGGCTACCTTGAAGGCACACAAACGAAAGGGAAATTTGTACCAGAACAGCACACCGACTATATTTTTACAACCGTAGGCGAAGAATGGGGGTTTATAGGAGGAATAACTGTAATTGCACTTTTCATTACATTGTTACTGCGTATTCTTTATGTTGCCGAACGTCAAAAATCAGTTTTTAGTCGAACGTATGGATACTGTATAGTAGCAATATTATTCATGCACTTTTTTGTTAATATAGCCATGCTTATTAACCTCTTCCCTACTATCGGGGTACCATTACCTTTCTTTTCTTACGGTGGGTCGAGCTTATTCGCGTTTACTATAATGCTGTTTATCTTTATAAAACTGGATGCTAATAAGGTTAACGAGTGGTAAGTAGGTTAATTATTTTTAACGCACTCTATAAGCCTTTTATAATCTATAACTTCTGCATTAAAACTTGGGTAAGTTATTGATATTAATTCCAAAGACATATCATGTGGTATAATCATTATCCCTTGCTTATCAGAAACAGGTAAAAGTTTCTTTAGCTTGAAAGATTTATCTGGTCGTCTATCATTTTTTACTCTAATAATATTATTACAGGTAGCTCCAACTAAAGGCACTTTATCTTCTGTATAGATGAATAAAGCTAAACTGTTAGGATTAGTATCTAAATGTTCTTTTATCTCTATATACAAATCAATTTCTCCTGATACATATCCATTATATAATTTATTACCTTTTATATAAAAATTATTTTCAACAGTTGATTCCTTTAGACAATCATAATCTTGAGCAAAAAGAAGTGAAGGAAAAATCAAAAGTAAAACCAAATATTTCATAAGATAATTTTTTACTCTGCTTTTACATCAAGCGCATCACGCAAGGCATTACCTACCATCATAAAAGCAAGTACCAATAATAACATAGCTATACCCGGTGCAAGAGCAAGATAAGGTTTCCCTAAAATGATGTAATTATAATGGTCTTTTATCATACCGCCCCAACTAGGTATAGGCGGTTGCGCACCAAGCCCTAAAAAACTAAGTCCACTTTCTACTAATATTGCCGAAGCAAAGTTGGCTGCTGATATTACAATAACAGGAGCCATACTATTGGGTAATATATGTTTGAAGATAATTCTACTATCGCGATAACCTAATGCACGGGCTGCCGTAACAAACTGCATTTGCTTTAGGCTCATAACCTGCCCTCGCACTACACGAGCTACCTCAACCCACATGGTAAGCCCTACCGCTACAAACACTTGCCAAAAACCTTTACCCAATGCAAGCGTAATAGCAATAACAAGTAATAACGTGGGTATCGACCAAATAATATTTACCAGCCACATGACGAAAGCATCTACTTTACCACCAAAATAACCAGCTATAGCACCAAAAAATATCCCAACTATAAGCGATATAAACACGGCTACAAACCCTATGGCTATAGATACTCTTGAACCGACAATAAGCCTGCTGAGTAAATCACGCCCTTGACTATCTGTGCCTAAAATGAATTTTTGTTGACTTATATAATCTTGCTTAATTGTGTTTGTAGTAATACTTTTACCATAAGCTGATAGTGCTATACTTTTACCCACAGCCATCGAAACATCTTCAGCATACTCAGTATACGTAAGGCTATCGCCTTGTACTTTATAATCTAAAATAGGGACTTTGGGCGCTGTATATGTTTTACCTAAAAACCAGTCTGCCCAACTTGTTTGTACAAGTACATGAGAAGGCAATTTGAGCATTGTCACTTCAAAACCTGGCGGTTTAGAACTAAGAGAAAGATCGCCCCAGTTAGCATTCTTAGTTTTATCGGGAGCTAGCACATAGGCAAATAATGCCACAAACAACAACAGGACGATAAACCAAAAACTTAAAACGCCCCAAAAATTCTTCTTGAATTTTTGGAGCGCTAAGCCTGTAAGCGATTGATTGGATTTATCCATTCAATTATTTTGTTTTAACTACTTTTTCCTTTTTAGTTACCACAGCACTTTTACCCGAAGATTTTGTTTGCATATCTTCTAGTACATTAAGTGCCTCTTCTACATATATATCTTTAGAAAGGCTTTCATACCATCTTTCTTTTTTCTCTGCAAATGATGGGTCTTTCTCAAATATTTTTTTATCGTGTGGTAGTGCTTCAAATTTAAGATTGTTCTTATAATCATTAAGCACTTTAAACTTCTTGGTTGCAGCTTCTTTTTTAGTAAGCTCTGCCTTAAACTTATCAATTTCTAAGTTATAGGTATTATCATCTTTTTGTTCATTAATCCATTTCGCATTTTCGTCTACCAGCTTAAATTGTGGATTTAACTCCATTCTTTTTTTACTATTTGCTACTACTGATGCAAAATTATTTTTAGCCGTGTCATATTTTGCAGGAGCTATTTTATCCCAAGGCATAGCATTATCTATATCACGCTCGCCCATATCAATGTACGAATATCTATCTGGCATTATAATATCACTATATACACCTTCACGTTGTGTAGAGCCACCATCTATTCTATAAAATTTTTGTGTAGTAGTTTTAAGCGCACCAAGATCGCCCATAGAGTTACTACGCACAAATTGGTTAAGATCTATAAGGTTTTGTACTGTTCCTTTACCATATGTATGGCGACTCCCCATTATAACACCTCTGTTATAATCCTGTATTGCTGCTGCAAATATCTCTGAGGCTGATGCCGAGAAATTATTTACTAACACTACAAGCGGTCCATCCCATTGTACTTTAGGGTCATTATCACTCAATACTTCTACTTTACCGCTTGGTCTACCATCGTCTGAACGAGAACGTACTTGTACCACAGGTCCTTTATCTATAAATAATCCAGTAATATCTACAACGGTTCTAAGCGAACCACCGCCGTTATTCCTTAAATCCATAATTATACCTTCTACACCTTCTGCTTTTAGCCTTTTTACCTCAAGGGCAACATCTTTAGCAGCGTCACGGCTATCTGTATTTTCGAAGTCAATATAAAATTTAGGTAGATTGATAATTCCGTATAACTTACCATCTTTTTTTACAATACTCGATTTTGCATAGGTTTCTTCTATTTCTACCACTTCACGTACAATAGCAATTACATCTAGCGTGCCATCTACTTTTTTAACGGTAAGGCGCACTTCTGTACCTTTTGGTCCTTTTATTTTTTCTACAACATCATCAAGGCGCATTCCTGCAATATCTACAGGGTCATCACTACCTTGTGCCACTTTCATAATCAAGTCTCCTTGCTCAAGCTCTTTACCTCTCCATGCTGGTCCGCCAGGTATCAATTCTGATATCTCTACATAGTCACTTTTCTTTTGTAGTCTTGCACCAATACCCTCTAGAGAACCTCTCATGCTAGTATCAAATTTTTCTTTATCCTTAGGTGCAAAGTAATAAGTATGCGGATCAAAACGTTCAGCAATAGCATTAAGAAATACATTAAACCATTCTTCACGCTCTAAGTCGTCTATAAAATCAAAATAATCATCTAATGATTTTAATGTTGACTCTCTTGCTTCTTTTTCAAGCTCAGTAAATGTCTTTTTAACATCATCGGTTTTCTTATCCGCAGATTCCTTTTTTTCATCTGCCTTATCTTTATTCTTGTCTTTTAGAGGAGTATCTTGTAGCTTTTGTTTATCAGTAACAGTAGAAAGCACCGATAGTTTTAGTTGCTTTTCCCAACGTTCTCTTAGTGCATTATCATTTGCAGGATAGGGCTGATTTTCATAATCTACATTAAACTCTTCATCAACTTTAAAGTTGAAAGGCTGTGCTAGTATTTCTTTATAAAACCCTTCGGCTTCATTTATTCTTTTTAGTAATCTTTTGTGAGTAAGGTCAAAAAAGGTAAGATCTTTATTCAAAATCATATCATCGAGCTGCGTTTCATATTTTGAAAACTCATCGATGTCTGCCTGAATAAAGAAACGTTTTGAAGGGTCTATACTCTCAAGGTAGCTTTTATAAACACCTTTTGAAAACTCATCGTTAATATCGGCAGGCTCATAATGCCCTTTTTCTATTACAAAGGTTATTAACTCTACTAATAACCTGTCTTTTTCTGGGTCAGATACCTGTAATTGTTTAGGTATAAAACTCCATAGTGCTACTGCAAGTACAGTAACAATCATTAATATTTTATAATTTCTTTTCATATAGCGTAAAATAGCATTCATTAGACTAAATTTATATAAAAAACTGTGCCAAAAATCCATTAATCCAAAAATCAGTCAACATTTAAAACAATGGCCACCCCATAAATTTACGTATTTTAGCAAACGTAAAAGTACAACTCTTATTTTGAAATTGCTATACAATGAAAAAAAAACCACTTATACTGGTCACTAACGACGATGGTATATCAGCCCCTGGTATCAGGGCACTTATTGCTGTAATGAAACAAATAGGCGAAGTAGTCGTAGTAGCACCCGACAGCCCACAATCGGCAACGGGACACTCTATCACTATAAACAATACGCTTTTTATAAATAAGGTAACAATGGACGGCGATATAGAGCAAGAGTATAGCTGCTCTGGCACGCCTGTAGATAGTGTAAAAGTTGCCGTACATGAAATACTAAAATGCAAACCCGATTTATGTGTATCGGGTATTAATCATGGTTCTAATTCATCTATTAATGTTATATACTCAGGTACTATGAGTGCTGCTGTAGAGGCAGGTATGGAAGGTATTCCTGCTATTGGATTCTCATTATCAGATTATGACTGGAATGCTGATTTTGAACCTACAAAAACATTCATTAAAAAAATTGCTCTTGAAGTGCTTAAAAACGGATTGCCCGAAGGTGTAATACTCAATGTAAACTTCCCTAAGCTAAAAGAAAGCGAAATAAAAGGTATAAAAATATGCCGACAGGCTAAAGCGGTATGGGAAGAACGGTTTGATAAACGTACTAACCCACAAGGTAAAGACTACTATTGGCTCACAGGTGAGTTTATAAATAAAGATAATGGTGAAGATACTGACGAATGGGCACTAGCACATGGTTATGTATCTATTGTACCCGTCCAGTTTGACCTGACAGCTTACCACGCTATTCAGCAATTAAACAACTGGAAGTTAAACAACACATAAGCAAACACTTACTAAACATTTGTAAACCTACACTTTATAAGTTATATTTGTGTAAATATAAAAAAATAAGCTATGAAAAAATTTATTGCAATTGCAGCTATAGCATTATTGAGCTTTTCATGCTCTGACGATGATACTGCTGAATTAACAACATCTGTAGAAGGAACATGGATACTTACTTCTTTTGAACTAAATCAACAACTTGATATTAATGGTGATGATATCGCATCGACAGATATGATTGCTGAATCAGGGTGTTTTGGCAATTCTACTATAACATTTAATAATGATGATACTGCCACAGTTAACTTTGAAGAAATTGATGTTGAAATAGAACCAATTGAGGACACAGATGAATATGATATTACGGTAGAATGTCTTGGTTCTACTGCTCAAGAAACACTTTACACTGTTTCAGGAAACACTACTTCTTTAACTTTTGAATATGAAGATGGTACTACTGAAACACTAGATTTTACAATATCTGGCAATACATTAACTGTAACTGTGCCTCAACTTTCTGATTTACCAATTGGTAATGATGATGGTGGTAATGATTTATTATACTCTTTTGTAGGTGCAACTCTTGTTTTTACACAACAGTAATTTATTAAAAATAAAAAAAGAGCCTGTGCGTTGCACAGGCTCTTTTTGTTTATGCCTATTGCAAATAAAATAAATGCTATTTTTGAGGTATAAATTAAAGCCATGAAATATTATATTATTGCAGGCGAAGCATCGGGCGACTTGCACGGGGCAAACCTCATGAAAGAATTATACAAACAAGATACCCAAGCCGAAATACGATTTTGGGGTGGCGACCTTATGCAACAAGCAGGGGGTACACTTGTAAAACACTATCGAGATCTTGCTTTTATGGGTTTTGCCGAAGTGATACAAAACTTAAAAACAATATTAAATAATATAAAAATCTGTAAAGAAGACATAACAACCTTTAACCCCGATGTTATTATTTTTATAGATTACCCTGGTTTTAATATGCGAATTGCCAAATGGGCACGCACTAAAGGATATAAAACTCATTACTACATATCGCCACAAATATGGGCTTGGAAAGAAAATCGCATAAAAGCCATAAAGCGTGATGTTGACAAAATGTATATTATACTACCTTTCGAGAAAGAGTTTTATGAAGTAAAACACCAGTACCCCGTTGAGTTTGTAGGGCATCCCCTTATAGATGCTATACAAAATAGACCTATAACAGATAAAGAGGCTTTTCGTAAAGAAAACAACCTAGACGATAAACCCGTGATAGCACTACTCCCTGGTAGTCGTAAACAAGAAATAGCCAAAATGCTGTCGGTAATGCTATCTGTAGTAGATGATTTCCCTAATTACCAGTTTGTAATTGCTGGCGCCCCTAGTCAAGAATATTCTTTTTACGAGCAGTTTTTAAATAAACGTAGTATTCATTTTGTAAGCAATAAAACGTATGATTTATTAAGTATTTCTCATGCAGCATTGGTAACATCGGGCACAGCTACACTAGAAACAGCACTCTTTAAAGTACCAGAGGTAGTGTGTTATAAAGGCAATTGGATATCTTACCAAATAGCAAAACGTATTATTACGCTAAAGTATATATCGCTTGTAAACCTTATAATGGACAAAGAAGTTGTAAAAGAGTTGATACAAGGCGACTTCAATAAAAAAAGCCTTAAAGCTGAATTACAGAAAATACTTAATCCTGATCATCGTGAAAAACTACTTAAGGAATATGATGTTCTGGAAGAAAAACTAGGAGGTGTGGGTGCTAGTGAAAACACAGCACGACTTATAATAGAACATTTAAAATAGCGTTTTATATTCACTTCAAAAAATTTCTATATTTGTAATTATCAATGTTAAACGGAAAAGTATCATTTTGAAAAAAATACTGCCTATATATCTCTTGCTGTTAATGGTTTCATGGGAATCGTCAGCACAAATTATTACCTCAAAAAAGGAGGCTATAGAAAATGGCATTTATTCTTATACCGAAGAAGATAATAATACTGAAACTACAGAAAACTCCGTTGGCTTATCGGCAGTAAAACCAATAGAAAAGACAACAACAGAAGAGAAGAAAAAACGAAAGAGGTTAATAGAAAGCACAAGACCTGATCCTGATTTTATACCTGCACCTGACGAGAGTTATATTGCACAACAGGTAGTAAATAATGTAATGGAGTTTGAAGGAGTTCGTTATAAAACAGGAGGCACTACAAAAATGGGTATGGATTGTAGCGGTATGGTATATACTACATTCAATCTTTTTAATATTTCTTTACCTAGGAGCTCACGAGAAATGGCAAAAGCAGGAAGAGAGATAAAACTTGAAGAGGTTAAAAAAGGTGACTTACTCTTTTTTGATAATAACCCACGCAGGAAACGCATAAATCATGTGGGGCTAGTAACTGAAGTAACTGAAGATGGTGATATAAAATTTATTCATGCCACACTACAATTGGGTGTAACGGTTTCATCATTAAGCGAGTCATATTACGAAAAAAGCTTTGTACAAGCTAACAGAGTTATCGAAGATTAATTTAAATTATATGGTTAATTAAATTTCAATATCACAGCACTCATGAAGGTATTGAAATACCCTGTTGTACCCATTATTTTACTACTAGCAGCAGGCATAGCTACAGGTTCTTATATCAATAGTACATCAAATGTTCTATACATTTATACGATAGTAGCATTTATTATTTTTATAACAACTTATTGGTTTTCGTTTAAAACGTTACTCCCAAAACCTTACTTTACTATAAGCACAGGCTTTTTAGCTTTCATTATTGGTATGTTGGTTTTTTCATTACATTATCCTCCTAACCATGCAACACACTACACACATTTACTCACTAATAAAGAAACACCTTTAATTAAAGGGTATATCTCTGAGAGAATTAAACCAAATGACTTTAACGAAAAGTACTATTTCAAAATACAGTCTATAAACAAGCAACACGCCACTGGTAAGCTTTTAGTAACCGTACCTAAAAATGATTATAGTCACTCGTTAAATGCTGGCGATATTATCATTATATATGAAACACCAAAACTTGTTACTAAAATAGGCAACCCACACCAGTTTGACTATGCTGCCTATATGGAAAAGCAAAATGTTTTCCATCAGATAAAGCTAAAAAACAATTATATAGAAGTAGGACAGATAAAAAACTTTGATTATTACACCGAGTATTTCCGTAATATACTCATCAATAGTTTTGAGAAACACAATTATAGTCCGCAAGTTATGAATGTAATAAAAGCATTATTACTGGGGCAACGACAAGATATGGATAAGGATATTAACCAAGATTATATCGATGCTGGGGTTATTCATATACTCGCCATATCTGGGCTTCATATAGGGATATTGTTTTACATACTCCGTTTACTACTTAAACCGCTAAATCATTTTAGTAAAAGAGGAAGATTATTACAGTTATTAATCACACTTACTTTTCTTTGGATTTTTGCCATTATTGCTGGGCTATCAGCATCAATAGTACGAGCCGTAGTTATGTTTAGTTTTGTGAGCATAGGGCTCTATTTCAATCGCAATGCTAATATATTCAACTCTATTGCAGTATCTATGTTAGTACTCTTATTGGTAAAGCCAGCATTTTTATTCGATGTTGGTTTTCAGCTTAGTTATGCAGCCGTATTTGCCATAGTTTGGATGCAACCCTTATATCGAAAGATAAAAGTATCAAGATATAAAGCTGTTAACTATTTTATTGATATCGTAGTAATTTCTTTAGTAGCACAGTTAGGTGTACTTCCGCTTAGCTTGTATTATTTTAGCCAATTCCCTATACTTTTCCCTATAGCCAATATTGTGGCAATTCCGTTAGTTACAATTGCATTAATACTGGGTATCATAGTGCTAGCTTTAAACTTCATTTATAGTGATCTTGCTTTACTTGTGGGGAAATTTTTAAGTCTACTAGTTGAGTTTATGAATAGTTTTATAAACTGTATAGCCTCATTTAAAAACTTCGTTATAAAAGACATTCCCTTTACTCTGCTACTCACTATATCATTCTATACTATTATTGCATTTGGAGTATTATGGGGGTTTAAGAAAGAGTATAAGCGAATGATCGCTTTGCTATGTGCGGTGGTCGTGTTTCAAATTATATATACAACCACAAAATGGCAAGCAGACAACAATGAAGCCTTTGTAATATTCAACAACTACAACAATAGTCTTGCTGCACATAAACAACATAATAGTATAACCTTTTATACTAATGATGGCATGGCATTAGAAAATCGTAATATAAAAGCATATGCCAAAGGTAGCTTTACAGATAGTATAACTATACTCCCGTTACAAAATACACTTTATTATATGGAGCATAAAATATTGGTTATTGATAGCTTAGGTATATATAACAGAGCAATACAACCTGATATTCTAGTGTTAGCAAAATCTCCTAAAATAAATTTAGAACGACTACTAGATACAATTAGTCCAAAGGTAATAATTGCTGATGCTACTAACTATAAAAGCTACATTACTCGATGGAAAGCTACCTGTAGGAAAAAGAAAATCCCTTTTCATGCTACTGCAGAAAAGGGATCTTATATCATAAAATAATATTATTTACTCTAAAGTATTATTTTGCTTTAAGCACTTTCATAAGCTGGTCTGGTGTATGATAACCAACTATTGGTTCTTTTACATTTCCTTTACTATCAAAAATCATCATTGAAGGATATGCTCGTACTTTAAGGAATATAGTAAACTCATGTACCGAGTTTCTACCTCTTCTACCTGCTACATAATTAGGGTTAGCATATTTCTTGCCTTTATAACTAACTTCAGCACTACCTTCTGCATTAAATTTCACAGCATAGTAATTTGTATTGATGTAATCGGCAACAGCTTTATCATGAAAAGTGTTTTTGTCAAGCATTTTACATGGTCCACACCAGTCGGTATAAACATCCATAAAAATAGGTTTCGCATTCTTCTTTTGAGCCGCAAGTGCTTCGTCAAGCGACATCCACTTTATTTCCTGCGCTTGTGTTGCCAAAGCTCCTAAAGCAACAAAAAGAGTTAAAAGTAATTTTTTCATATTTAATAAGTTTTAATAATATATGATTTTTCAAAAACAATGCCGAAAATTAATGCACCCCGTGCATTAGCTTTTTAAGTAATGGATGTAATAGCACCACTAATATACCAAGACCTATAGGTACTATGGTAAAAATAAGGAAAAACGTTGATAATGAATACTTTTCAGTAATTTCATTAATCATACCTCCCATACTACCTGCGGTTTTATTACCTATAGCGATAGCTAAATACCAAATACCAAACATCATACCTATCATTCTTGCAGGCACTAACTTACTAACATAAGATAATCCTACTGGAGAAAGACAAAGCTCACCAAGCGTATGGAACAAGTATGCAAATATAAGCCACACCATGCTGACTTTTATATCAGCTCCATTAACTATTTCAGATGCACCGTAGGCAAGTGAACCAAAGCCTAAACCTAAAAGAGATAACCCAATACCATATTTTACTGCGGCAGGTGGATTGTATTTACTTTCCCATACTTTAGAAACAAGTGGTGCAAAAGCAATAATAAAGAAAGAGTTTAATATACCAAACCATGAAGCAGCAACAGTTGTATCATCATTACTAAACTCACGATTAAGCATCCAAAGTACAACCCCCCATATTATTACAAAACTGGATCCTAATATAATATTACCCAAAGGATATTTTTTAAACGTCTGTTGGAACAATTTAAAAAGTACATATGTAATAATACCTAATGGTACTACAGTAAGCAACGTATTGATGATTTTAAACATCGAAGCAGTAGAGCCTGTTAATGCTCTTTGCGTATATCGTTCTGCAAAAATTGTCATAGAACCTCCTGCCTGTTCAAACGAAGCCCAAAAGAAAATAGTAAAGAATGCAAAAATAGTAACTGCAATAAGCCTATCTCTTGTAACTGTAGCATAACGAGTTAACCTACCTACTAACAAAATTAAGAATAGACCAAGACCTAATAGTATAATAAAATTAGAACCATCAAGATTACCAACCTTAAAGTCTAGTAGGTTATTACCGCTAATTTTAGAATAAGGATCATTTATAATCCAAACTAATCCTAAAATAAGAGAGGTTACTATAAGAAAAAGATCAAATGAAGTAAAAGGAACTCTTTTATCTCCATCAGTAACAGTTTTTTTATCAAGCTTTTCAGCAGCGGTAGGTTTAGTACCTATAGTACCAAATATATTTTGTGTAAAGTAAAATTGTAACATTCCAAAGAACATAAAGATACCTGCAAGACCAAAACCTAAACTCCAACTTTCATTTTCACCTATATAACCACAAAGCATAATACCTAAGAAAGCCCCTGCATTTACACCCATATAAAAAATGGTATAAGCACCATCTTTTTTCTCAGGGTGATCTTTATACATATATGAAATAATCGATGTCATATTCGGTTTAAAGAAACCATTACCAAATATCAATAACCCGATACCAATATATAAAGACATAGGAGTCTCTACAGCCATACTAGCATGCCCTAATGTCATTAATAAAGCTCCTATTACAACTGCCCATCGGTAGCCTAAATATTTATCAGCAAGGAAACCTCCCATAATGGTAGTTAAGTATACTAAAGAGGTATAAGTACCATATAAAGCCAATGCATGTTCTTCTGGCCATGCCCACCCACCGTCAGCAAGCTTAGAAATAAGGAATAATACTAATAGTGCACGCATTCCGTAGTAGGAAAAACGTTCCCACATTTCAGTAAAGAACAGTACAAACAGCCCTGCTGGATGTCCTAAAACATTTGATTTAAAAAAGTCGTTTGATGTAGATTTCTCCATTATGTAGTAGTTTCAATTGTGTTTTCTGTAATCTCTGTTTCATTATCCTCAACACCGTGAGTAAGTCTTTTTAATGGCTTAAGCAATGCTATAACCAAAAGCCCAAAAACAATAGTAAAGATAAAAATGCTAGCAAAAATAGTTAATTCTCCATATTCTGAAGCATTCTCTCCTAAAATTCCCGCTACCTTATTACCTAAACCTGTAGAAGCAAAGTAAGCTCCCATCATTAATGATGCATATCTAGCTGGGGCAAGTTTAGTTATAAAAGATAAAGAAACAGGTGAAGAACATAATTCTCCAATGGTATGAAATAAGTAAGCTAGTATTAACCAATACATTGCAGACTCTCCGTTAGCTTCATATTGTAATGATGCAAAAACCATAAATACAAAACCAGTACCCATTATAATAGTACCTGTCGCCATTTTAAATAGTGAAGATGCTTCTTTGTTTTTCAGTTTTCTTTTAGCCCAAAAATTTGCTACTCCTACTGCAAAAAGTATAATAAACCCTGCATTAAAGCCTTGAAACACTGCTGTAGGTATCTCAAATAAACCAAAGAAATCACGATTCGTTTTCTGTTCTGTATATAAACTCATCAATCCGCCAGCTTGTTCAAAAGCACCCCAAAATACTATTACAAGTCCAAAAGAAAGCAATATTACTAAAAAGCGATCTTTCATAACCTGTGTATCAAGATCTTTATATATCATCATCATTAGACCTACTACTAGAGAAATAAAAACAAATAATACCCCATACCCCCAATGATCAACACCTTCAAAAGTAAAACCAGCATATAATGATAAGCATATCATTACAAACACTATTAATAAGTGTTTTGGTGATTTTAGTAATCTTTTATACATTTCGGCAATCGATACATCATCTTTCTTTTCTTCTACAGTAGCAACATTACCAACGTGAACTAAATACTTTTGTCCCCATAGGTAAACAATTAACCCTAATAACATACAGATACCTGCTAAACCAAAACCATAGTGCCAGCCGTATATCGCGGCCACAATACCAACAGAAGATGTTGCCAATAACGACCCAACATTAATACCTATATAAAAAATACTAAATCCTTTATCCCTACGAATATCATTTGGCTTATACAACCCCCCTACCATGGTAGATATATTGGGTTTAAGCATACCAACACCCAACACAATGAGCCCTAATCCTGTAAAGAAAGCCCATTCTTGATCTATAGCTAATACTCCGTGACCAAATACAAGAATAATTGCACCTACCAATACTGACTTTTTTTGTCCAAGATATTTATCTGCAATAATACCTCCTGGTATCGACATTACATATACCAGCATAGTATACCAACCATACAACATTAAAGATTCAGAATTAGACCAACCTAATCCTGGGTTATCGCCCATTGTTTTTGCAGCCATATAAAGCGTTAGTAAAGCACGCATTCCGTAATAAGAATAGCGTTCCCACATTTCGGTTAAAAACAGGATGTAAAGCCCTACTGGATGCCCAAAAAGCTCCTTTTCGTGTGGTTGTTTTGCTAGTGTAGCCATATATTATAGTTTCTCTTTAATAAAATTAGTCATTTTGGTATAGAGCTGTAGCCTTGTAGCACCACCATATATACCATGATTTTTGTCAGGGTAAATAGCCCAATCAAATTGTTTGTTTGCTTGTACAAGAGCTTCAACCATTAACATAGTATTTTGCAAATGTACATTATCATCTGCCGAGCCATGTACTAATAAGTACGAGCCCTTTAATTTCTTTACATGATTTATTGGAGAGTTCTCGTCATACCCAGAAGCATTTTCTTGTGGTGCCTGCATATAACGCTCGGTATAAACTGAATCATAAAAACGCCAATTGGTTACAGGAGCAACAGCAATAGCCATTTTAAACACATCGTTACCTTTTAATATACAGTTAGATGACATAAAGCCACCATAACTCCAGCCAAAAATACCAATGCGCGATTCATCTACATAGTTATATCCTCCTATTACTTTGGCAGCATCTATTTGGTCTTCCACTTCATATTTACCAAGCTCTTTATAAGTCACTTTTTTAAATGCAGCCCCTTTAAAGCCTGTACCACGCCCATCTACACAGGCTACAATATAACCTTGCTGCGCCAGCATCATAAACCAATAATCATCATAGCCGTTCCAGTCATTATTTACCTGTTGCGAACCTGGCCCGCTGTATTGGTACATAAACACAGGATATTTTTTATTCGGGTCAAAATCAGTTGGTTTTATCATCCAAGCATTTAATTCATGACCTTTAGGTGTAGTAATCACCATAAATTCTTTAGTAGGCAAGTTAAAAACTTTTAATCCTTCAGCAAGTCTTTTATTATCTACTATCTCTTTTACAAGCTTACCATCTTTTGCGCTGTGCAGAGTATAAGTATCAGGTGTTGTACTACTAGAAAACGAATTGATAAAGTAATCGAAGTTAGGGCTAAAAGTAGCCTCGTTTGTACCTGTTTGTGGCGTAAGGCGAGTTTTCTTTTTCCCTTTAATACTAATGCTATATACATCACGATTAATAGAACCATTCTCTACCGATTGATAAAAAACAGCGCCTGTTTTATCATCAAAACCATAATAAGCTGTCACCTCCCAATTGCCTTTTGTAACTTGGTTGATTAGCTTACCTTTTTTATTATAGTGATAAATATGATTGTAACCATCTTTCTCACTTGTCCATATAAAACTATTATCGTTAAGAAAAGTAAGGTTATCTGTAACATCAATATAAGCGTCATCTTTTTCATTAAGTATGCCTTCGGTTTTACCGTTAGTAGCATCAACAAAAACAAGATCAAGATTATTCTGATGTCTGTTCATCAACCGTACACTAAGTGTTTGTGCGTCATTAGTCCATTTTATACGAGGAATATAGTAGGCATTAAAATCACTAAGATTTACTTTTTTATTTGTATTTGCTTTTACATCATAGATATGCAGTGATACTTTAGAGTTATTCTCTCCTGCTTTAGGGTATTTAAACGTATAAGGTGCAGGATATAAACCTTGATTGTAATACTCCATAGTAAACTCAGGCACTTCGGTTTCATCAAATCGGATAAAAGCTATTTTATCGCCTGTCGCATTCCAATCGTAAGCGCGTACAAAAGCAAATTCTTCCTCGTAAACCCAGTCAGTAATACCATTTATTATAGCATTCTTTTTACCATCGTTAGTAATTTGAGTTGTTTTTTTGGTAGCTACATTATACACATACAAGTTATTCTCATAACCATATGCTATCTTGGAATTATCCGCAGAAAAAGTTGGTTCTTGTATTTTCGAGTCACCAACTTTAGATAAAGTTTTAGCTGAAATGTCATAAATAAAATAATCTGCCGTGAAGGAATGACGGAATATATACTCTGAATTAGTAGCAATTAATATTTTTTTTTCGTCAGAACTAAAAGTATAACTATCTATACCACGAAGTTCAACATGATTTTTAGAGTCTATAAGTGTACTTACTTTATTAAGTGTAGCAAAGTCATACAAATCTATTTGTGCAGTTCCAGCATTCCAGTCAATATCTAAAACAGTATATTGATTGGTGTTTTTCATAGCGTGTAACTCATCCATACCTTGTGTACGGAAAGCTCCACTCCATATTTGTTCGAGTGTTATTTTTTGTTGTGCGACAACCGAAATAGTTGTCAATAAAAATATAAAAAGTGCTCTTGTAATGTTATTCATATTGTAGATGGTAAAAAACCCCCAATTTTAGTGAAAATTTATGAATTATAGGGTCTTTTTTTTGTTAAATACAATTTTGATGTTAAATCGCTAATGCAATATTTTAGCAAATACAACCGCTATACTGTATCTTTGCGCCTATTATTATAATTAAGCAACTGGAAATGAGTAAAGCGATAGCGGGGTTTTCTAAACTGAGTAAAGACCAAAAAATAGCATGGATTGCTAAAGAGTACTTTTCTAACCCTGACGAAGCAATAGCTTTGATACAAAAATACTGGAATAATGATGCTGAAGTGCAAAAACTACACGACGAATTCATCGAAAACACCATTACCAACTTCTATTTACCACTAGGTATAGCACCAAATTTCAGTATAAATGGTAAAGATTACACTATACCTATGGCTATAGAAGAAAGCTCGGTAGTGGCAGCAGCATCCAAGTCAGCAAAGTTTTGGGCAACACGTGGTGGGTTTAAAGCAACCGTTTTAAATACCGAAAAAATAGGTCAGGTTCACTTTATGTTTAAAGGAGATATTGAGAAACTACGCTCATTTTTTGCAACTGTAAAACCTAAACTATTTTCGGAAACAGAAAGTATAACGGGCAATATGCAAAAACGGGGAGGAGGGATTTTGGATATTGAACTTCGCGATAAAACTGACTTACTACCCAACTATTATCAATTACATGCTACTTTTGAAACAGTTGATAGTATGGGTGCCAACTTTATCAATTCCTGTTTAGAGCAGTTTGCCAAAATACTAAAAAGTGAAGCTGAAATATATTCTGACTTTAATGAGGGTGAAAAAAACCTACAGGTAGTAATGAGCATACTCTCTAACTATGTACCCAACTGCGTGGTGCGTGCCGAAGTATCTTGCCCTGTAAGCGACCTTAATGAGGATAAAAGCATAAGTCCTGAAGAATTTGCCGAAAAATTTATTACAGCGGTACAAATTGCCGAAGTAGAACCTTTTAGAGCTGTTACCCACAATAAGGGTATAATGAATGGTATTGACGCTGTTATACTGGCAACAGGTAACGATTTTCGCGCTGTTGAAGCTGGCATACACGCCTATGCCTCAAGAGAAGGAAAATATAGCAGCCTGTCGCACGCTACGGTTGAAGATGGTATTTTCAGGTTTTGGATAGATGTACCATTAGCATTGGGTACTGTAGGCGGACTTACATCATTGCACCCTTTAGTTAAGTTATCAATGGAGATGCTTGGCAAGCCCTCTGCTAAAGAATTAAT
Organism: Flavobacterium arcticum; assembly: GCF_003344925.1. Classification (NCBI taxonomy): domain Bacteria; kingdom Pseudomonadati; phylum Bacteroidota; class Flavobacteriia; order Flavobacteriales; family Flavobacteriaceae; genus Flavobacterium; species Flavobacterium arcticum. The sequence continues at coordinate 771,437 of NZ_CP031188.1, forward strand.
GCAAATAGTAGCCGTAGCAGGATTGGCACAAAACTTTGCAGCACTGCGCTCGCTTACCACTACAGGCATACAACAGGGACATATGAAAATGCACTTAATGAACATCCTGAACCAACTACAAGCTACCGAGGCAGAAAAACAAAAAGCTGTAAAACATTTCGAAAAAAACACTGTTAGCCACTCAGCAGCAGGCGACTTTATACAAGAATTACGAAAAGTAAATGCTTAACACTTTGAAGAAGACCTTTTACAGTAACGGAAAACTATTACTTACAGGTGAATATACTGTACTCGATGGTGCAAAAGCTTTTGCATTACCTACAAAATATGGGCAGTATTTACATATAGAAGAAGACATAGCGGTAGGGGAAAAAATATTCTGGAAAAGTCTCGACGCCGATGGTTCTGTTTGGTATGAAGATAACATTACAATAAGTGATATTATTAATAATCGTACGCCCGAAAATAACAGTATAACTAGTACACTTATTACAATACTCTACAAAGCACATCTTCAAAATCCTGATATTCTAGAAAAAGCAACGGGTCTAATAATTACAACCGAGCTTACATTTCCTAAACATTGGGGGTTAGGCACGTCATCTACTTTAATAAACAATATAGCAAAATGGTTTAGTATTGATGCTTATCGGTTATTATGGGATAGTTTTGGAGGTAGTGGTTATGATATTGCATGCGCACAACACAACACACCTATACTATATCAAATAATTAAAGGTAAGCCAACAGTTACACCAATAGCTTTCAAACCTAGTTTTACTGATAATCTCTATTTCATATACCTTAACCAAAAACAGGATAGCCGCAAAGCAATCGCTTCTTATCGTGAAAAGGAGAATGACATTAATAGTATCATTAGTCAAATAAACATGATAACTAATGCAGCAGCTAATGCTAATAAAAGCATTAATAACTTTACGGCACTGCTTGACGAACATGAAGCTATAATGAGCCAAGTATTAAGTACCCCAACAGTTAAAGAGTCACTTTTCCCTGATTTTAAAGGCTCACTAAAAAGTCTTGGCGCATGGGGTGGCGATTTTATACTGGCTATAGCCAAAGATAACCCTACAGCTTATTTTAAGAAAAAAGGTTATACTACTATAATCAGCTATGACGACATGATATTATAAAATAAAAAATCCCGCTAATAGCGGGATTTTTTATATCTATCAGTCAGTTACTAAATTCTTAGTTAAATTCAGCTCTGTTGTCTTCAATATCAGCTTTCTCTTTAAGCGCTGTAGTAAGTCTTGTCTGTACTCCTCCTCTAGTTTGAGATTCTGTTCTGCTTATTATAGCATTATAGTTTGGCAACTCAGCTGCTTTAGCTATGGTTTTAGTTCTTACCATAAACACACCTGTTTTACCTTCTATAAGTCCTGAAGTTTTGCCTTCGCCAATTTTAAATACTCTACCTACTACAGCAGGCTCAGAACCTACACCTGTAACAAGTGGGGCGGCAAGCGAAACATTATTAGCAGTAGCAATACTTGAACCAGCAGACTGTGCAACAGCTTCAAGTGTATCACCTTTCATTTTATCTTTTACTAGTACTGCTTTCTTCTCATTCATAAGAATTGGCATTACAGTAGCTTTAGCATCTTCTACAGGTTGTAATCCTTTTTCGTTTCTCTTGTTAAGTTTCACTACAACATGACCTTCTGTTACATCAAACTTCTTAACGTCACCTTCTTTAGTTTCGCTATTAAATGCCCAACGAACAATACTTCTTTGAGAACCTAAACCTTGAATATTTTCATCATTAACGCCTAATTTATTAACTGGCTTAATTTCTGAACCTATCGCTTTAACAAGCTCCTCGAAAGGTTTGTCTTGCGCATCCATCTCAAGCTTAGTAGCTTTAGTAAACGCATCATCACTTGTTTTTTCAGATGGCTGTATACTCTTAGCAATAGTAGCAAGTTGTACTGCATCATACTTATCTAGTACTTTTATAACGTGGAAACCAAAATCAGTCTCAACTACATCTGTACTACCTATACCGTTACCAAATACAAATGCATCAAACTCAGGAACCATTTGCCCTTTAAACACATCATCATATATACCGCCAGTATTTTTAGAACCAGGGTCATCACTATTTTCTTTAGCTAAATCAGAAAAAGAACTTGGGTTAGCTCTCACTTTCTTTAAAAGCTCATTAGCCTTAGCTTCAGCCTCTTCTTTTGTTCTCGTTAGTTCACCTGGAGATCTACTACCTTCATAAGCAATAAGTATATGGCTTACTTTTGCAGTACCACCGGGTCTTCTATTTACCATTTTACTAAGTTTGTAATACTCTTTATCCTTATAAGGACCGAATACTTCTCCTTTTTGCAAGTTAAACAACTGCTCAGCATACTCTATAGGAAGATCTTTTTTCGCTACATAAGTAGTATCAAAAGGAATATCAGAGTTGTTGTTCACATATTCTTTAACATTAACAACCTCTCCTCTAAAACTAGGAATAGTATCATTTGTTTTAGTCAAATCATTATATACTACTTTTGGTAAAAGCAATGCTTCTACGCCAGCTCTAGTATCAGCTTCATCTTGTGCAGATGCCTTATTCTCTATTAAAACATATTCTACACTAACAGTAGCATCTGCTTTATATTTCTTTTCGTTCTTTTTCATGTAAGCAATAATCTCATCATCTGAAACTTTTACTTCATCATCATTAATTGTTGTGTAAGGTACATATACATAATCAAAAGAAGCTTTATCATTCTCAAGACTGTATTTTGATTTCCCATCAAGTTTTGTAGTAACAAATCCTGCTTTTACCATTGTAATGTAAAGTTGCTTTTTAGCAGCATCCTCTACTTGTGGAATATTCCTTTCAATATTTTTATATTGTTCAGGATTATTCTCTTTCATATTTACAAGAAACTCATTGAATTTTGCTTTATCAAATTCACCTACGGCGTTTTGAAATTGTGGGTTACGCCCCACAGAAGGATCTTGAGCATACATATTGTAAACGTGATCACGACCTACACGTAAACCTGCCTCTTCATAACGTGCTTCATACAAAACACTTTCTACTTCCTGATTCCAAACCATATTAGCAGCCTGTGTTGGGCTAACGCCTTGTTGCCTGCTTTGCACATCGCCTACTTTTTGTAAAAACTCCTGTACAGGAATATCTTTACCGTCAACACTCCCTATATTTTTGGTAGTACCGAAGCCTCCATTACCTACTAAATCGGTAACAATGAAAGCTAATAATGAAAAACCAATAACAAGTATTAGAAGTAACGAACGCTGTCTAATTTTTGATAAAACCGCCATTTTTATTGTTTATTAAATTGTATTTCAGTGGGCGAAAATACAATTATCTCTTTAATAATAAAAGTAGTGCTCTTATATTTTCGGAATTTTTTTACTTATCCTGTAAAGGTCTTAACTTAATAAGTTCGATTTTCGTATTAGAGGCTGCTTCTATTACAATCTCAAAGTTGTCTAACTTTATTTTTTCGCCCGTTTTAGGAATCTCTTTTGTATTATGAACCACAAAACCTCCAAGTGTTGCATAAGAGTCACCTTCTGGCAACTCTAACCCATAGGTTTCGTTTATATACTCTACATCAAACCGTGCCGAGAATAAGTAAGCACCATTATCTAATTCTTTCTCTATGAGTTCCTCTTCTGCATCATGCTCGTCTTCAATTTCTCCAAAAAGCTCCTCAATAATATCTTCTATAGTTACAATACCCGAAGTGCCACCATACTCGTCGAGCACTATTGCAATACTTTTTCGTTTACGAGTTAGTATATTGAGTAACTCCTTTATATATATTGTTTCGGGTACATACTCAGCAGGTATCATTACCTCCTTTATTGTTTGTGGTTTTTTAAATAACTCAAAAGAGTGAATATAACCCACAATATTATCTAGAGTATCTTGGTATACAATTACTTTAGAGTAACCTGTTTCTACAAAAATTTCACGTAACTCCTCTACACTATCATTAAGCTCTAAGGCTGAAATTTCAGTACGGGGTGTCATGATCTCACGAGCTTTAAGATCTGAAAACTCCAATGCATTTTGAAACATTTGTATTTCAGAGTCCATTTCTTCCTGACTATCCATACCGTGCATTTGCTCGGTTATATAATTACTAAGTTCCCCCCTTGTAAAATAAGCCTGTTTAGTATCGCCTTTAGTGCGAAGTATTTTTAATAGTATGAAATCAGAAATTTTTATAACAAAAAGTGATACCCAGTGAAACAAGAAGCTAAAAGCATAAGCTGGAAGGGCAAAAAATTTAATAAGAGTATTGGCATATATCTGAAAAAACACTTTTGGTAAAAACTCAGCTGTAAATAGCATAACAAATAGCGAAACGACTATTTGCAGTAATACATCATAAAACGGAGACATTTGCCACCCCATTGCTGTAATCCAGCGCATTACCACATTACCCATATAGTAGGCATAGATAACAAGCACTATACTATTACCTACAAGCATAGAGGTAATAAACTGCACAGGATTTTCGGTAAGTTTTGTGAGTATTCTAGACATCAAGGTAGTTTGCTTGCGCTCTACCCCTAGATAAACTTTATTAGACGACACATAAGCTATCTCCATTCCTGAAAAAAATGCCGACAGGAAAAGACAAATTATGATTATCGCAACTTCCATAATAAGTTAGTTTTCTTCTTTTTCTCTTCTGTTACCAAACTTTTTAGCATTTCGCATTCTAAAAAAGAATAAAAAGACAGCAACGGCAGCAAAGAAAAACATTATAAAACTGTCTTCTCCGCTGTTAAGCGCCATAATCCCTTCGTAAGTAAAAAAGGCTGCTACAGCAAGATATACATATGCTGTTATTTTAAGGTAACCCATGTTGATTGATTTCTATTCTACATTATTAATTTCACCGTTATTGCGCTGCATATTAAAGACTTTAAAATCTTTACTAAAATCTATGCCAGGACCTTCTAGATAACTCCCTTCGCCATCGGTAAATTTAAAGTTTTTTTCGGTATAAAACCATTCATTTTTTTGATCGTAGTATAATTGTGGAGCGCGCAACTCTTTACCATCAAAAGATGTTATCTTTACATTACCCTGTAAATCTATAATATTAGTATCATCATAACTAATAGCGTAGTCTGAAACTACATAATTATTCTTACCCGCATCATCTACAAGCGTTAAGTGTATCCCTTCGGGAAACTCTTTAAACTTATATTCCATATTAGAATAATCGAGCATCAGCGGGCTTACCAATATGGCTTTTACTTTACCCGAATCGGTATATTTAAGATTTATATCTTCCGTCTGTGCTGCTGGCGCAAAAGTTACTGTATTTATACGCTGTACATCTTTAAGACTACCTTCGCAACTCAGCAAAAAGCCTAACATAATAGTACTAAACACAACAACACTCACAAATCGTTTCATTTATTAGAGTTTTGGAAGTTTAACTGTTTCGTTTATCCAACATCCGTAAACAACCTCATCACCTTTACGATAACCCGCCGCTTTAGCTTCACTTTTAGAAGGCAAAGATTTATTATAACGTTCCATTAAAGCAGTAACAGTAGGCTTATATTTCGGCTCGGCTATTTCGGCTTTCTTTACAGTTTCTATACACAAGAAAAGTAATGCTTTACGCTGAAAATCGTTTAACTCACACTCACCTGTAACAGATGAATACATCTCTGCAAGCATAAGGTAAGGTTTCCCAAACTCAGGGTTCGTTTCAGCTGCCTTTATCGCATAACTCTTAGCTGTTGCTTTATCTATATTTCTATAAATAGAGGCTATTTCATAAAACAAGTCTGCCTTTTCTTTCTTATCAGTATACATAGCAGCAGCTTTATCAAAATAATAAACTGCATCTTTAATATTATTACGCCTTAGCTCTATTTTACCTAGCCTATAAGTTGATAGTGCCGTAGGGCGCATCTCGTGTGCTGCAAGAGCTACTTTATATAACACATCATTATTATAGCACTTATTATTATACATTACATCTACTACCGCTCCAAGCCACTCTAAATCTTCTTTATGATCATTATAAGATTTACCATAATACTCTGCGAGTACTTCACAAGAAAAGTATTTAGAGGCCATTAGGCTTATATTATCGCCTACAGCGTCAAGAGCATCTATAGCACGATTAGCATCAGTAATTAAAGCCTTCTCTTCATCAGTAAGTATTTGGGTTTCTTGTTTTTCTAACAAAGTTGCTTTTTCTGTAGCAAACTTGTTTTGAGCATAAGCCACCTGTGCAGCTATTATCGCATACTTTTCTACAAACTCTTTTTGAGATATTGTTTTATTCTCAGCTTCAAATTGCTTTAAATAAAGCATAAAGTAAGTCTGTAAAGCATCATAATCAGTAAACTTCTTCTTATGGGTTATAAAAAATGAGTTTAATATTTTATATACCTCTGCATCATCTGCCATGTTTTGCTCTTTTAGCAAAAGTGCTTTTCTTACTACACTACCATTTCCAGGGAAACTTTTCTCATAATCGGCATAAAGCTCCAAAAGCAAATCTATAGCTATTTGTTTATCTTCAGGGGTACGAGAAAATTCTATTTTATTTTTATAAATCTCCTCTGCATAAGCATATATTTTGGCATCATATTTCGAACAGTCTTTTTTCAACACTCCCAAAAGGCTTTCGGCATCAACATAGTCTCTAGCCTTCACCTTCTCTTCATACACCTTAAATTGCTTTTCACATTTATCTGTTTGTGCTACCGCAGTAAACACAAAAATATTACTTAGCATTGTTATTAAAAAGACAAGTTCCTTTTTCATAATCCCATAATTTTTAATTAATCATACTTCCGTTTCACAAACCATCTGTCGTTTAAAGAAAGACTGACAAAGAAATTTACATAATTTTCTTGTACAAGACTAGCACTTGTTGTACCTCTTTGCCCTAACTCTACACCTAAATTAAGGTTAGACGCATAGTAGTTTAATGGCAAGCCCACACCAAATGAAAGTCCATAATCGTTAATAGACTCATCATTAATAACAAGTCCTGTTTTTTCATACCTAAGACCTGCCCTGTATGTTATTCTACTCAAATAACTATTATAAGACTGGAATTTTGGTGTAAAATATCCACCTAAAGATACTTTATGAGATGTTTCAAAATTTGCCGATGTTACATTATCAAAACGATTACCTAACTCATTGCTTTCTTGAAATGTATATTCTAATCCTGCAAACCATTTTGTTTTTATACCTAAACCAGAACCTACAGTAAACTTTGATGGTAATTTTACATCTCCAGAAGAAACTCGAACATCAATTTCATCAACAATAAGCTCATTCAAACCGTTTGAATAAGTAATGGTTGCTAATTGCCTGTCTGTTTCACTTGACAAGTTTGCCGAAGGTGTATAAGTAGCACTTGTAAACCAGTCATATTTTTCATTAAGTTTGGTTTGATACATCGCGCCTATATTGAACGAAACTCCTTTATAATCTGTTGTGTTTATTTCGCGTGTAGGATACTGTATTGGTATACTTGGTATTGCATTTATAGATTTTGTTTCTATTGTTCCAAAGTTATACTGTACATCTGCACCTAAACTTAAACTTGGGGTAACCTTGTAAGATACTCCTGCAAAAACACGATTAAGCCCTCCTTCTCCATTAAACTGAGAGTATCGCTCAATATCATCTACTACAGATGTATTCTCTATTCTATACCCAACAGCACTATAAGGCATAAGTCCTATCGCAACGCCTATTTTTTTAGAAACAGGAACGCCTACCGCAAGAAAATCAAGCGTAGTTCTACTAGCATCACTTTCTGCCGAATCTGTTTTTAATGTTGTAGATGTTGTACTACCGCCTACCGTAAAGGTTGTAAGGAGAAGCGAGCTATATGACGCTGGGTTTTGAAGGTTAACATGTACACTATCAGGAATTATACCCAAACCTCCCATAGATCGGTTCTCTGTAGTTCCTTTAAACTTAACATCTCCAATACCGTAATATGAGTAAGGAGACGAGCTATTTTGCTGCGAAAAAACTACTGCGGTAAATAGTAGGCAGATGCCTACAATAAATCTTTTAATCATTTTCGATTTTTATAGTATATAAATATAATTTATTCAGACTTTCCAACAGAAAATTTGAATTGGCAAATATGGTGTTTTTTAATCTTTTAGCCAAAAATTCAGCATCGCCACCCGTCAATATTATTGACACATCGCCATACTGCTCAATATACCTACTCATAAACCCCTCAATTTCATAAAGTAAACCATTTATTACTCCTGAATGCATGGCTTTATTTGTGGTATTACCAGTATAATCCGAAGGCATTTCTGGGTATAACAACGGTAGTTTTGCCGTAAAATTATGCATTGACTCATATCGCAATCGAAGACCTGGCGATATTGCTCCACCAATATAGCTATTTGATCTATCAATAAAATCATAAGTAACACAAGTACCGGCATCTATTACAAGCCTATTTTTGTCAGGAAATGACAAAACTGCTCCAGCAGAAAGCACCATCCTATCGACACCTAAAGTATCTGGTGAAGCATAGTGATTTTCAAAAGGAAAACGCGACATTCTATTTATTACAGTCAAATCGGCATACGTTTGTAACCATAGTAACAAGTCTTCATCCTCTTTCCCTACCGACGAAAGCACTATTTGAGAAATTTCGCAATGTGTTTTAAAAATTTTATTTATTTTTTTTTCGACTTCATCTCTATCAAAAATAAACTTATCAATCAAGGCATACTCCTCAAATACAGCTACTTTAATTTTTGTATTCCCTACATCTACAGCTAAAAGCATTTTCTAATTATTAGTAACGCAAAGATACAAATTGATTTTTTTTATATTTTGTTTTGGATAAGATAAAAAAGGTTCTATATTTGCACCCGCAATAACAGCAGTAATGCACGGTACCTTAGCTCAGTTGGTAGAGCAATGGACTGAAAATCCATGTGTCCCTGGTTCGATTCCTGGAGGTACCACAATAAAACCGTAACAACTATTATAAGTATGTTACGGTTTTTTTTATTCCACTAAAATATACAAAAAAGAAAAATTATATAAGCCTCACTAATAGTGAGGTTTTTTTATATGCTGTTTTGTTGTAATTAGTTTCTTAAATTTGAGCATAAAATATATAAGCCAAATGTATTTCAGGAAATATCTATTCGCATTATTATGCCTTCTTTTTGCTTTAGAGCTTAGTGCACAGGAGCTATTACCCTTTGTGAAAAACTTTTCTAAGTCTGAATATACGGGAGATAATCAAGTATGGAGTATAACTCAGGCTAATGATAATACTATATATTTTGCCAATCATCATTATTTCTTACGCTATAATGGGGTAAAATGGGAAAAGTACTCTTTACCCAATAAAACCATTATACGTTCTGTTTTCGCCGATGGAAATCGCATTTACTGCGGTTCTTATAAAGAATTTGGCTATTGGGAACGTGTAGCTGGCATTATGATTTATAAATCAATATCGGCAGATAAAGATCTTTTTACTGGTAATGCCGTAAATGAAGAAATATGGAAAATATTTAAACATAATGATGCTATTTATTTTCAATCTTTTAATCAGCTATATCGTTATAATAATGGCACAGTAATTAAAATAGAACTCCCTACCCAAATTTCATACTGCTATACTGTAGATGACACTATTTATGCTGCCTCTGTAAGAAACGGAGTATATAAAATGCAGAACGACACATTTAGTCCCGTTGACGCATGGGGTGACCTGAAAGATAATATTATACACGGAATTGTTAAACGCAACAATAAAACTTATGTTTTTACAAAAAGCAATGGGGTATATATTGCCGAAAACAAAAACCTTAAACCTTGGAGTAGCCCAATAAATAACATATTAAAAAACAATGTTGTGCTATCTGTTAAGTTTGTAAATGATAATTTACTAGCCGTAGGTACATCATTACAAGGATTATACCTTATAAACCTAAAAGATGATAGCTATAAAAATATAAACAGGCAAAATGCTTTAAGAAATAATGCTGTTTTATCTATAACGCTAGATAGTGAGAAAAATTTATGGTTAGGGCTAGACAATGGTATCTCTCATATTGAAGTTAACTCACCTATATCAATATTCACTGACAATTCAGGTCTACTAGGCTCTGTTTATTCCTTAGCTTCTTTAAACAAAGGCTATATATTAGGCTCTAACCATGGCGTTTTTACTTACGACGGAAAAAACCTAGAAACTATACCAAACTCTCAAGGACAGGTATGGGATATTTATCAACACAAAGACAATTACATTATTGGTCATAACGATGGAACTTTTGTTTATTCTAACAATAAAATTGATAAAATAAATAACATTAATGGTGGCTGGGATTTTTTAAATACTGGTTATGAGGATGCTTATTTTCAAGCTAATTATTCTGGCATTGTCGTTTATAATGACATTAACGAACTAAATCGCTGGAAAATAATAGACAGCATTGCTAAACCAATACGAAATATTGCCCAAAACAGAATAGGTGAACTATGGGCTGCCGATAGTTATAGAGGGCTTTACCGAATAGTATATGATAAAAATTTCGATGTTAAGCGTGTAGATAATATATCTAAAAAGAACAACCTGAATAATGACTATAGTGTGAAATTGTTTAATTATAAAAACGAGATACTCTTTTTTATAGACAACATTTGGTATACCTATAATAGAATTGAAGATAAACTTATAAAAAACAATGTTTTTAATGACGAGTTTAAAAACATCAACGATATTATACCTGTAGATAACGATAGTTTTATAGTTATTAGAGACGGATATATATACTTAATAACGCAAGAAGGCAATAACTTTTATTGGAAATTACTTTTAGACAAGTATTACCAAGGTCGTCTTATTATTGAAAACACACAGGTGTATAAAAAAGAGAACTGGCTATTAATAAATCTAGATGATGGATTTTTAGCATTCAACCCAAAAAATAATATTGATAAAGACCCGAAAATAAATATAGAAGCATTTTATAACGGACAGTTGATAGCCGAAAGCACACAAATAAAATACAATCAACCTGTAGAAATAAATATTATAAGTGAATACTATGGCTATAACAGACCCGACTTATTTTATAAATTAAACGAAGGCGATTTAAAACATATAATTGACGGGAAAACTATATTAAATAATTTAAATAGCGGAACTCAACAGCTTATTGTTTATTATAACAAGGGAGGCAAACAAATAACAGTAGGGAAATATGAATTTAGCGTTGCTAAACCTTGGTATTTTTCATCCCTCATGATCATAGTATATATAGCAGGAATAAGCGGTATTTTCTTTTTATACTATAGGTGGAATAAAATAAGATATCTACAAAAAATAAGACTCAATGAAGAAGAGCTAAGACACCGAAGAGAAATACTAGAGCTAGAAATGGAAGCCGAAAACAAACTTAGAGAGCAAGAATATGAAAAGAAAAAACTCGAAGTTGAAATTCAAACAAAGGCATCTGAAGTAGCAGGAAAATCATTATCTATAGCCAAGCATAGTGAAATGATTGATAAAATACAGGAGGTTTTAAGTGACGAATCAGAAGTTAATCAGCTTAAAGCTAAAGTAAAAAAAGTTATTAAATCTAGCTCCATAAATAAAAACGAATGGCAAAGTTTTGAAAAAAACTTAATTAAAAGTCATGAAGATTTTGTAAAAAGACTTACTAAAAAACACCCATCGCTTACTCCAAAAGATATTAAGCTTTGTATCTATTTAAAGATGAATTTATCGTCAAAAGAAATAGCGCCTTTAATGAGTATTTCTTATCGAGGAGTTGAACTACACCGATATAGACTTCGAAAAAAAATAGACCTCCCTACAGAGGAAAGTCTTTCAAAATTTATGATAGCAATATAAAAAAGCGTATTTTTTTATTATAATAACATTTATTTAACCCCTTAACGATGAATTTAAAACACATCATTACTACATCATTAGTCTTTTTTTTGATGTAATGATTAGTATATTAAAAAACTGTAATACAGATAATTAAAAACTTATAATTATTTTTTGATGTAGTTGAGATAGGTTGTAAAAAACACTCCTATAACGTTTTAGTTGCTTACATTTGAATTACATTAATTTTATTTAAATATAATATGAGGAAAATATTACTCAGTATTAGTTTCTGTTTAATCGCAGCAGCATCGTTTGCACAGATTACACCAACTGAATTAGATTCTATTATTAAAAGTGATTCTATCTTTTTTGAGAATCAAATGCAAGAAGTTGTATTGATAGGATATGGAAGTAAAAAAGCAGGGTCTATAACAGGGTCTGTAGTTCAGATAAAAGCATCTGATATTATAAGGACACCTGCAAAATCGCCTATACAAGCAATACAAGGTAAAGCAGCAGGTGTAAATATTATTACGAACGACGAACCAGGAGCCGAACCTGTTATTCGTATAAGGGGTTTAAACAGTATTTCTGGAAGTGCTAACCCGCTCTATGTAATAGATGGTATAGAAACAAGCACAATAAATGGGCTTAACCCTAACGATATCGCAACTATAGATGTATTAAAAGATGCCTCATCGCTTGCTATATACGGTCAAAAAGGACAAGCTGGTGTTGTATTAATAACTACCAAAAAAGGTAAAAAAGGCGATATAAAAATTTCTTATGACAGTTATATCGGTCAAAAATTCATTCAGAGAAAAGTTGACATGGCAGACTCTTACCGTTATGCCTATTATAATAATACCGCACTAGGTTCTGCATCATATTTTAATTTCGAACAGCCTTATAATACCGATTGGCTTGACGAAATTACACGAACGGGAGAGGTAATGAATAACTCTATATCACTCTCTGGAGCATCAGAAAATGCCAACTACTATTTTGCAGCGTCTAACTATAAAGAGAAAGGTATACTTAACGGAACTGCTTATGAACGCACAAACATTATAAGTAAAACTGATTTTAAAGCATTAGATGGTAAACTTAAAATAACTCCGTTCTTTAACTTATCTACAGAGAGAACAACATCTAAGCCTTTAAGCGCTTTTACAAATGCTTATAAGCAATCTCCTATAATGCCTGTAAAATATCCTAATGGTAGATGGGGAGCACCATTATTAAACGAAGACGGCGTTAATGATATTACTGGCGACAGGTATAACAATGTTGCTAACCCAGCTGCACAATTATTTTATACCGACCAGCAAAGTAAAGCGGTAACCCTAATAGGGTCTATAAATGCAGAATTAAAAATTGTAGATTACCTTAAGTTTAACTCTAACTTTGGTGCTCAGGCAGCTTGGGCAAGATCGTATAATTTTACACCTACACGTGAGTTATGGTTAGCATCAAACCCTTCAAGTACTGTTGGCGATTATATTGACCAAAACCCTCAAAATCCAATAATAAACTCTCTTTATCAAAATAGGAGCTCTAATTATAGATGGAACTGGGATAATTATGTAACATTCAGCAAATATTTTGGCAATCATAATGTTACCGTAGTAGCAGGGCTTTCACGCACTACTACAAATATCTCTGAAACATTAGCAGGAACTCGACTAGATGTTCCTACACAATCTGATTACTGGAGTCTTGATTTTTCTACTAATAATGAAGAGGTAGCACCAGGCTCTGTAGTACAAAACAGTAATAGCACTCCCGTAGTATCTGTAGCTTATTTTGCAAGAGCAGAGTATGAATACAATAATAAATACTTATTATCAGCCTCTGTAAGGCGAGAAGGAATAAGCTCATTTCAGGCAGATAATAAATATGAAATTTTCCCTTCAGTATCTGCCGGTTGGGTAATCACCAACGAAGATTTTATGGATAATATCGATTTCCTAGACAATCTTAAACTACGTGGTGGTTATGGAGAAGTAGGTAGTGGATATACTGATAACCCATTAAATATCACTTCTTTTGGTAGTGGTTATAACTATCCTTTTGGTCCTGATCAAAGTATCAACCCAGGGTCTAACAATCCTTACCAAGTAGATGAAAACCTAACATGGTCTACCATGAAAGAAATAGATCTTGGTTTCGATTTCGTTATGTTATCTAACAAGTTAACAGGAACTTTTGACTATTACAGCCGAAGAAACGAGAACATATTATTACCTATTGCCGTACCACCAGTACTATCACCAGTACCCGTTTTTCTTAATAGCGGTGTGGTTACCAATAAAGGTATAGAGCTATCATTAAAATGGCAAGACAAAATAGGACAAGACTTTAACTACTGGGTAGGTGGTAATGTTTCTCATAATAAAAACGAACTAAAAGAAGTATATAACGAAGAACTCTTCGGGGCTTACACAGGTGGCGGACTTGGTAACGGAGAATATACAAAACAAGTTATCGTAGGGCAACCGCTAGGTAGTTTTTATGTATATGAAACTACAGGATATAATTCTGATGGCGCTTTTACCTATAGTGATGAGAGAGTTGTTGCAGGGTCTTATATACCTACAGTAACCTATGGTATTAACTTAGGTTTTATGTATAAAAACATCGACTTCTCTGTAGATGCTTATGGTGTAGGAGGAAATAAACTTTACAATGGTAAAAAAGCACAACGCTTTGGTGGCGAAAATATAGAATCGGATGTTTTAGACAGTTTCTATACTCCATCTACACCAAATGCAGCTAACCCAAAACCATCTAACGATGTACCAAGAGCTTCTACCTATTATGTAGAAAAAGGAGATTATTTAAGAATCAACAACATTACTTTAGGATACACACTACCACCTATGGTTAAAGGGTTAGATAAAGTAAGGGTATATGCTACAGCAGTAAACCCATTCCTTTTCACAAAATATAGTGGTTTCTCTCCAGAGATTAGCGGTGGCGATGGTAACCCACTTGGTAATGCAGGTATAGAGCTAGATGCATACCCTACTAACAAAACCTTTTCATTTGGTTTAAATGTAAGTTTCTAAAAAACAAAAATAATGGTTATGAATAATAGATTTAAATATAAAACACTTATCGGAGTTTTTGCAATAATGGCATTATTTGCTTCTTGCGATGATGACTTAGATGTATCACCACGAGACAATATTAGCGAAGCCGATTTCTTGAGAAATCCTGATAATGCAGTACAGCTAGTAAACGGAGTTTACAATAAAATGCTGGATTATAACATGTACTCCTTCCCTTGGATAGGAATTACAAGTATTACATCTGACGATGCAGATAAAGGCTCTACAGTGAGTGATACAGGATCTGACAAACATAAAATGGATGCTTTAACATTCGAAGCTTCGAACATTTCTTTTAATGATGTTTGGCAAGGTCGTTATGCAGGTATATATAGAGCCAACAATGCCTTATACTATCTTGAGCAATTTGAAATAGACGAAAGTTTAAAAAACAGACTCATAGGTGAAGTTAAGTTTTTAAGAGCCTTTTGGTATTTCGATTTAGTAAGATGTTTTGGCGGTGTACCACTTGTAGCAGAAAACATCGACTTAAACGATAACGAAACTATAAACGACATAGTGCTTACTAGAGCCACCAAAGAAGAAGTATATGCACAAATAGAAGCCGACTTAGAAGATGCTATAGCACTACTCCCGTTAAAAGGTGAATATGCACAAAGCGATCTTGGTCGTGCTACACTAGGAGCTTCTCAGGCACTTAAAGCAAAAGTACACTTATACCAACAAGAGTGGGATTTAGCATATGCACTTTCAGGTGATGTTATCACATCAGGTCAATATGGACTTATGGAAAATTATGCCGATGTATGGAGACAAGTAGGAGAAAATCAAGAAGAATCAGTATTTGAAGTACAAGCTACACTTACAAAAGGGTTAGCACAGTATACAGATGTACAAGGACCTCGTGGAACTCCTGATTTAGGGTGGGGTTTTAACACGCCATCACTTAACCTTGTTAACTCGTATGAAGATGGTGACTTGCGAAAAGAAGCAACCATTTTATTTGTTCCTTCTACCCTTTGGGATGGTTTTGAAGCACCAACTACCTGGAATAACCCTCGCTATAACTATAAAGCATACCAAAGTAGCATAGCAGAACCATGGAATGGTAATAAAGCTGAAACTGCAAAAAACTTACGATTATTAAAGTACAGCGATGTATTGCTTATAAGAGCCGAAACTGCTTTCCAGATAGGAATGACAAGCGAGGCAGAAGATATAATAAATGAGTTGAGACTAAGAGCAGGGCTTGATGAAATATCTGGCTTAACATTACAACAGCTATATAACGAAAGACGCTGGGAAATGGCAATGGAACACGAAAGGTGGTTTGACCTTGTTAGAACAGGACAAGCACAAACAGCTATGGCTGCCGATGGTAAAACTTTTATACCTGGCAAACATGAAGTATTCCCAATACCAGAACCACAAATTACAGCCAGCGGAGGAAGATTAATTCAAAACAATGGATACTAATACTAACTTAAATTAAATTTTTTAAACTATGAGAACAATCAAATTTTTTGCTTATTCACTGATGATAACGTCAGGAGTACTATTAACTTCATGTGGAAGTGATGACGATGGAGCTGCACAACTACCTCCAATAGGCGGCTATAGTAGTGCTGACGAAGTAGGTGCTGATGATTTATTAGCATACTTCCCTCTTAACGGAAATGGAGAAGAAAGCATCTCTGGAACTATGCCAAGTAATACTGTAGGAACTACTTATGCAGCAGCTATAAAAGGACAAGGAGCTATGATGATAAACGGATATATTGATTATCCTTCTATCGCAAATATAAACCCACAATCGGGTAGCTTTACTGTTAGCTGTTGGGCTTTAATGAACAACACTAAAGCAACACCAGAATCAGATGGTCTTATCTCTCCATTAGTTTCATTTTCAGGTGGTGCAAGTGTTGTAGGTAACCTAAGTGTTTTTGGAAACACCCATGGTCTTATAACTAGCGATTCAATTCAAATGAAAGCACAGTATGGCTTTAAAAACCCAGAAGGTGATGAATTTGGCGGAGACTGTATCAACATGCTTAAAATGGAAACATGGATGGTAGATGATAACAACAATGGCGCTCAACCGCAGCATGCTGCTTTTGCTAACAAAATAGGCGGTCAGTGGGCTCACGTAGTATTTTCTTGGGAAGGTACAACTGGTACTGCAAGAATGTTTGTAAATGGTGTTAAAATATCTAATCCTGCTTGGGAAGTAAGAAACAACGGACTTCCTATGCCATTAGCTTTCTTTACTCCATCTCACCCAACATTAGGAGCACTTGCTACTTATATTGACGGTACTAATACAGATGTATGGAACAAGCCATTAACAGGTGGTCTTGATGAAGTTCGTATATGGGATAAAATGTTATCAACTTCAGATATCAATGCTCTTTATGAGCTAGAACTAGCTGGTAGATAATTTATCTATAAATAATCTCGGCAGTAAAACTGCCGAGATATTTTTTCAATTGTAAGCCACCCTCCATACCCTAAACCATCACACATAAAATTTCGCATCAATTTAAAAACATTCACATTGAAAATATTACAATTACTTATCATTCTTACATTTTGCACCTCATGTGTTTCATGCGATTCAAAAGATGATAATGATGACATTACAGTTACCGATGATAACCCTACCCCACCAATAGTAGATCCTTTACCAGAGAATGAACTTCTTGACATGGTGCAAAAAGATGCTATAAAATATTTTTGGGATTATGCCGAAACCAATTCTAAATTGGCAAGAGAAAGATACCATACCGATGACCCTTCTAACGATGCAAATATTGTTACTACAGGAGGTTCTGGTTTTGGGCTTATGACCATCCTTGCAGGAGTTGACAGAGGTTTTATCCCTAGAGGTGAAGCTGTAGCTAGACTACAAACAAACCTCAACTTTCTAGAAAATGCCGATCGTTTTCACGGGGCATGGCCACACTGGATGAACGGTACAAATGGCGATGTAATACCATTTGGGACTAAAGATAATGGTGGCGACCTTGTAGAAACTTCTTTTGTTTGCCAAGCGCTTATTTGTATCAGAGAATATTTTAAAGATGGCACTGAAGAAGAACAGGCACTAGCACAACAAGCTGATGTGTTATGGCAAGGAGTAGAATGGGACTGGTACACTAAAGGCGGAGAAAAT
This sequence comes from Flavobacterium arcticum, assembly GCF_003344925.1. Taxonomy (NCBI): domain Bacteria; kingdom Pseudomonadati; phylum Bacteroidota; class Flavobacteriia; order Flavobacteriales; family Flavobacteriaceae; genus Flavobacterium; species Flavobacterium arcticum. The sequence goes on from NZ_CP031188.1 coordinate 789,583, forward strand.
GTTTTATACTGGCACTGGTCTCCCGAATATGAATGGGAAATGAACTTTCAACTTGAAGGGTATAACGAATGTTTAGTTACTTATATAATGGCAGCTGCATCACCAACGCATTCTATAAGTGAAGAAGCCTACCATCAAGGATGGGCAAGAAATGGTAATATAACAAATGGCGGACAACGTTATAATATTCCTGTTATATTCGACTATAATGGTGCTTCTAGCAACGTAGGTCCTATGTTTTGGTCACACTATTCCTACTTAGGTTTAGACCCACGAGGACTTACTGATACTTATGCAAATTATTGGGATGCAGTACAAAACCATACCAATATTATGTATGAGCATTGTGTTGCCAACCCATACCAATGGGAAGGTTATGGCGAAAATTGTTGGGGACTAACGGCAAGTTATACTAGAAATAGTAACGGAAGTACGGGCTACTCTGCACACCAACCAAATAATGACAGAGGTGTAATAACCCCTACGGCAGCATTATCATCATACCCATATGCGCCAGAAAAGTCTCTTAAATTTTTAAGATACTTATACGAAGAAAAGAAAGACCAATTAGTGGGTGTAGCAGGTCCTTATGATGCCTTTTCGCCGCACTACGACTGGGTAACACGTCGCTATTTAGCAATAGATCAGGGTACTATTGTACCTATGATAGAAAATCACAGAACGGGATTACTCTGGAATTTATTTATGCAAGCTCCTGAGGTACAACAAGGTTTATTAAATTTAGGCTTTAGTTCATCACAACACGGTTTTTAAATTTATGGTAAGAATTATTCTCATAGCAATTTTTTTGTTTTCATTACCGTCTTTTGCACAAAAGGCAGAGGGCGGTTCTTTTTCTACTGAAGTAGTAGTCAAAAAACAATTAAACTATCTGCTTTATAGTCCAGAAAGCACAAAGCAGTTAAAGCCTCTTATTATTTTTCTACATGGATCTGGTGAAAAAGGAAATGATTTAGAAAGAGTAAAAGTACATGGCCCTTTTAAATATTTAAAAACACATAAACTCGATGCTTATGTATTGGCACCGCAATGCCCGCAAGAAGAATATTGGGATCAAGAAGTACTATACAGGCTTATACAAAAGGTAATTAAAGAGAATAAAATAGACCCTAACAGAATATACCTTACAGGGCTGAGTATGGGCGCTTGGGGCGCTTGGAACTTAGCTTTTTCACACCCTGATATGTTTGCGGCATTAGTACCTATTGCGGGGTTTGTAGATAGAGTACCCATGATAGAAAACTGCAAGATTAAAGATATACCTACCCGTATTTTTCATGGATTAGTAGATGACGTGGTAGATGTTAACTATTCTATCAATATCTACAAAAAATTGAAAACCTGTAGCACCGATATTGAACTTACCATTTTTGATGATGCCAATCATGATAGCTGGACACGTGTATATGACGACCCTACTATTTATGAGTGGATGCTACAACAGAAAAAACAATAAAAGAATACTCAGCAATAGCTGAAAAATAAGCCAATATAATTATAAAATGAAATACAATAGCGTACTACTTTTACTATTAGCCTGCTCCTTTAGCGTATATGCACAAAAAGGAAAGGATAAAAAAATAAAACCACGCGATGAGTTTGTTCCTGAACTTATGGCAAAGATGACTATTGACGAAAAAATAGCGCAACTGGTTCAATATACAGCCGATGGTACAGTAACAGGACCAAAAGCAGGAATCAATTATATAGAAGAGATAAAAAAAGGAAATGTAGGCTCTATACTTAATGCTACATCTGTAAAATATACTCAAGAACTTCAGGAGTTAAACCTGAAAAACTCAAGGCTAAAAATCCCTTTGATTTTTGGATATGATGTTATTCATGGCTATAAAACCATTTTCCCAATAACATTGGGTGAAACAGCAAGTTGGGACTTGGAAGCTGCTGAGCTTTCGGCACGTATTGCTGCCGAAGAAGCTGCTGCTAGTGGTGTACACTGGACGTTTGCCCCTATGGTAGATATAAGCCGTGACCCTCGTTGGGGCAGAGTATCTGAAGGAGCTGGAGAAGATACTTATTTAGGTACTCAAATGGCAATAGCTAGAGTAAAAGGTTTTCAGGGTAATAACCTGATGGATAATAATACTGTATTAGCATGTACTAAACACTTTGCAGCCTATGGTGCTGCCGAAGCTGGTCGTGACTATAATACTGTAGACATGAGCGAAAGAACACTTAGAGAGGTTTATTTACCACCTTTTAAAGCTACTGTAGATGCTGGTGTAGGTACTTTTATGACATCGTTTAACGAAATATCTGGTGTACCTGCAACAGGAAGTAAATTTTTATTAAGAGATATCTTAAAAGGCGAGTGGGGTTTTAATGGTTTTGTAGTAACCGACTATACTGCTATTAATGAGCTTATACCACATGGTGTTGCCAAAGACTCTGCACAAGCAGGAGAGCTTGCCATGCGCGCCGGAGTAGATATGGATATGGTAGGCGGTATCTATATGAGAAACCTTAAAAACCTACTTAAAGAAGGTAAAGTAACCGAAACTCAAATAAACGATGCTTGTCGTAGAGTACTAGAAGCTAAATATGATTTAGGACTTTTCCATAACCCTTACCGTTACAACGATAAAAAAAGAGAAAAACAAGTAATCAATAAAAAGGAATACCTCGATGCTGCTCTTAATATTGCCAATAAATCTATGGTATTGCTAAAAAATGATAATAACGTATTACCGTTACGCAAAGAACAGAAAATTGCTTTTGTAGGACCTTTAGTTAGTGATGAGTGGAACATAATAGGCTCTTGGGCTGCTTCGGGTGATAGATATGGCTATGCCGTGAGCGTTGAAGAAGGCATCAACAAAATTATAACTGACAAAAATAAAGTATCATTTGATAAAGGTGTCGAAATACTTAAAGATGACCGAAGCAAAATGCAGGCAGCTATTGAAAATGCCCGTAAAGCAGATGTTATAGTAGCCGTAATGGGTGAGTTTGAAAACATGAGTGGCGAAGCTGCATCACGTACCAATATAGACTTACCAGGAATACAAAAAGAGTTTTTAGCCGAGCTTAAAAAGCTGAACAAGCCTATTGTTTTAGTATTAATGAACGGAAGACCGTTAAACCTAACTTGGGAGAATGATAACATGAATGCCATACTAGAAGCATGGTTCCCTGGTACTATGGGTGGCGATGCTATTGCACAAACCTTATATGGCATAAATGTACCAAGTGGTAAACTACCGATGACTTTCCCGAGAAATGTAGGACAAGTACCAATCTATTACAACCATAAAAACACAGGTCGTCCTTATTTAGGCGCAACAGACCCAGAACAAAAATATAAATCACGCTATATAGATGTAGACAACAGCCCATTATTCCCATTCGGATATGGATTAAGTTATACTACATTCAAGTATTCGAACCTGAAACTGTCTTCAAACACTATGAGTATGAATGGCAGTATTGAAGTTAGTGTAGATATAACCAATACAGGTGACTACAACGCAGAAGAGGTTGTGCAACTTTACATTCAAGACAAAGTAGGTTCTGTTACACGTCCCGTTAAAGAGTTAAAAGGATTTAAAAAAGTTATGATAAAGAAAGGTGAAAAGAAAACAGTAACATTTACTGTAACTCCCGAAAACCTTAAATTTTATAATATCGATATGATATTTACAGCAGAACCTGGCGATTTTGAGATCACCGTTGGGAGTAATTCCGCTAATGGTTTACAAGGTGAATTTATGTTAGTTAAGTAATTTTCCTTTTTTTGTGATCTTCGATCGAAAGACCCCGCCTGTGCGGGGTCTTTTATGTAAACTGGTTTAATTTTTTATTTTTATACTATTCGTTTTGTACTAATTAGAGTAATTTAACACCTAATAACAATGAAAAAATTTGCATTTTTAGCTATAGCATTGTTTCTTTTTAACACTGCTTTTACACAGCAAAAAACATACTGTAACCCTATAAATATAGATTATGGCTACTGCCCTATTCCTGATTTTGTAACTAAAGGAAAACACCGCGCTACTGCCGACCCTGTAATTACGTATTTTGATGGAAAATACTATTTGTTTTCTACAAACCAATGGGGCTATTGGCATAGTGATGATATGACTGACTGGAAATTTATACCTAGAAAATTTTTAAGACCTGAGCATAAGGTATATGATGAACTTTGTGCCCCCTCTCTATCCTTTGTAAATGATACACTTTTAGTAATAGGCTCTACGCATACTAAAGAATTCCCGATATGGATGAGCACCAACCCTAAAGTTGACGACTGGAAAGAGCTTGTCCACAAATCGGAAGCAGGAGCTTGGGATCCTCAACTATTTTGGGATGAAGACACCGATGAAGTTTACCTGTACTACGGTTCGAGCAATATGTATCCGCTATATGGTGTAAAACTGAACCGCAAAACATTTCAGCCGGAGGGCGATCCTGTACCTGTAGTAGCACTCAATGATTTTGAACATGGGTGGGAACGTTTTGGCGAGTATAACGATAATACTTTTTTACAACCCTTTCTAGAAGGAGCTTTTATGACAAAATATAACGGTAAGTATTACCTACAGTATGCAGGACCAGGCACAGAATTTAGTGGATATGGTGATGGAGTATATGTAGGCGAAAAACCTTTAGGTCCTTTTGAATATCAGTCGCACAATCCATTTTCATATAAACCAGGTGGTTTTGCACGAGGTGCAGGGCATGGCGCTACCTATCAGGATGCTTACGACAAATATTGGCATGTATCTACTATAGGAATTTGTACTAAAAACAATTTTGAACGTAGATTAGGTATATGGCCTGCTGGGTTTGATAAAGATGATGTGTTATACTCAAATACTGCCTACGGAGATTATCCTACTTATCTGCCTTCTGAAAATAAGAGCCATATGGATGTAAACTCCTTCACGGGATGGATGTTATTGAATTATGGCAAACCTGTACAGGTTTCTTCTACATTGGGGGGCTTTCAAGCAAACTATGCAGTAGACGAGGATATAAAAACCTATTGGTCAGCTAAAACAACTAATAAAGGAGAATATATTATTACTGATTTAGGAGAACAAAGCACCATTAATGCGATACAAATAAACTATGCCGACCAAGATGTAGCTATTATGGGTAAACCCGAAACTACAACAGGGCATAAGTATATTATCTACGCTTCAGATAACGGGAAAAAATGGCACGTACTTATAGATAAAAGTAAAAACAATAAAGATGTCCCTCATGATTATATAGAGCTTGATAAGCATGCTAAAGCACGCTATATAAAACTAGAGAACATACAAATGCCTACAGGTAAATTTGCTATAAGCGGATTAAGAATATTTGGTAAAGGTAGTGGCGAAAAACCAAGTGTAGTACAAGATTTTGTACCGTTGCGATCTGCTCCTAAAAAAGAAGGCGAAAGAAGAAATGTTTGGTTTAAATGGGCACAAGAACCTAATGCCGATGGTTATGTTATTTACTTTGGTAAATCGCCCGATAAACTGTACGGGACTATTATGGTATACGGGAAAAATGAATACTACTTTAGCGGACTAGACAGGAGCGATGTTTACTATTTCCAGATAGAAGCTTTTAATAATAACGGTATAGGTCCTCGATCGGAAGTAAAAGAAGCAAAATAGAAAGTACTTATAATATAAAGAAAATGCCCGCTTATTGAGCGGGCATTTTTGTTATTATCTATATTCAGGATTATCAAATCGCCAACGTTCGCCATTATCCCAATCCTTTCGAGAGTTACCATAAGTAGGGTAACCATTATTAGCTTTAAGCATTTTAGCAAGATGCAGCAGGTTATACGTCATGAAAGTAGTATTGCGATTAGTAAAATCATTCTGCTTTGCATGAGCCTCCTCGTCGAGATAACTGGGTCCGGGACCTACTTCTCCTATCCAGCCGCAGTCAGCCTGAGGAGGTATAGAATAGCCTATGTGCTGTAAAGCATACAATATATCGCGAGCACTGTGTTTTACTCCATCTTCATTTCCTGTTATTACACAGCCTCCTGCTTTACCATAATATATATATTGCCCCTTATCATTCATCTCACCACTAAGGCTATACAAACGTTCTATAAGTTTTTGCGCTATCGACGATTTTTCGCCCAACCATATAGGTGTACCTACTACAAGAATATCAGTCTTTAATACTTGTTTAGACAATGCTATCCAGTCGTCTTTATCCCAGCCTTTCTCTGTCATATCAGGATATACACCTGGTGGGACATCAAAATCTACCAATCGGACAAGATCAACACTTACACCCTCTTTTTCCATAATATCCATAGAGAGTTGCATAAGTCCTTCTGTATGGCTCAATTCTGGCGATTTTTTTAGTGTACAATTTATGTATAAAGCTTTTAACCCTTTAAAATTGTTATCCATAACATTTTAATTTAATTACTAGCAGGTACGTTGTCCAGTATTTCCTGAACCGAAGCACGTTGTTTGTAATCAGGGTTAAACTGTCTGTATACAATTTTACCATTAGTATCTATAATATAAGTAGCAGGTACAGGTAACACAGCTTTACCAGTAGCATTAGTTTCAGCTACAGATGCATTCAATTTATCTCCTATCATAGCCTGATAACTTTCGGTTACTTTATAATCTACATCAAAAGCTTTCATTATTTCTCCGTCAGTATCAGATATTATAGTAAAATTAGCACCTGTTCCTTTTTTTGTTTTATCTACATTATCATATGTTTCAGGGGTTATAGCTACCAGCTTTACACCTTTAGCCTCTATATCTTTAGCCTTTTCTGCAAATTCCGAAAGATGCTTTTCACACGCAGGACACCAGTAAGCTCTATAAAAAATCACTACAACAGGCTGCTCTGCATATAAATCTGCAAGTTTCATTTTCTTATTATCGTCTGTAGTCATGGTAATATTTGGAGCAGTATCACCCACATTTAATCCTTCTGGCAAGTCAGCTTCATCCATACCAAAACCTGCATAATCGGGTTTTTCATCGGTCATTGCCATTTCTTCTTCGGTAACTACTGTCTCTTCTTCAGTCGTCTTTTCTTTCTCTGTTTTACAGCTTGTAAATAGTGCTGCTACAATTGCAAATGCAAATACTGCTCTTTTCATAATATAAATTTTTATTTATTGAAAAGTAAACTTAAAAAATAAACCCCTCATTTGTAAAGCAATACCTTATATTTTAACAACGATTTAAAACAACATCTTTGATATGTTAAAATTTAACATAATATTAAAAGCCATTTATGAATAACATTAACAGAAATCTAACTGCTGCCATCTTTAAACCTCCATGCATTTAAGTAACTTTACTTTTTTATAAAAAAGATATCATGAACGAGCTAAAACAAGAAACCAGCCCTTACCTACTACAACATGCTAATAACCCTATATACTGGAAAGCATGGAGTAAGGAAACTCTTGATAAAGCAAAACAAGAAAATAAACTAATCGTAGTAAGTGTAGGCTACTCTGCCTGCCACTGGTGCCATGTCATGGAGCACGAAAGCTTTGAAGATGAAGAAGTGGCACAAGTAATGAATAATAGTTATATCGCCATAAAAGTAGACAGAGAAGAACGCCCCGATGTAGATGCTATATACATGAAAGCTTTACAATTAATGACACGACAGGGCGGATGGCCTATGAATGTAGTTTTATTACCCGATGGCAGACCTGTATGGGGAGGGACTTATTTTAAGAAAGAAACTTGGATATCGGCATTACAACAATTACAAGAACTCTATAGCACTGATCCTGCCAAAATGGTAGAATATGCCGAGAAATTGCATAATGGTGTAGTAGCAATGAATATAACAAGTAATGAAAGCGAAGATACATTACCTCAACCTGAAAACATACAACCTATTGTAGAAAAATGGACAAAAAGTTTTGATAATGAATATGGAGGTTATGCCCGTGCACCAAAATTTATGATGCCGGATAATTATTTATTTCTACAGCGCTATGGTTATCAAACTAACAATACTGAGCTACTGAATTTTGTAGACCTAACGTTAACACGTATGGCATGGGGAGGGCTTTTTGACACTGTTGATGGTGGGTTTTCGCGCTACTCGGTTGATATGAAATGGCATGTACCTCATTTTGAAAAGATGTTATATGACAATGGGCAACTCATGAGCCTATATGCCGAAGCCTACAAACGCACTAAAAACTCATTATACAAAGAGGTTATTGAGAAAACCCACTCTTTTGTTGCAAAAGAACTGACTATGAATAATGGAGCTTTTTATAGTGCACTAGATGCCGATAGCCTTGACGAAAAAGGACACTTAGAGGAAGGGGCTTTTTATGTATGGGAAAAAAACGAGTTAAAATCGCTTTTGGGTAATGATTTCGAACTTTTTTCACAGATTTTTAATATCAATGAATTTGGATTTTGGGAAGATGGTAATTTTGTATTGATACAAAACCAACCGATAGAGGAACTGGCACAAACGGCAGGCATAACTCCCGAAACATTACAGCAGAAAAAACAAGGATGGGAAAAACTATTGTATGAAGTGAGAGAAAAAAGAGCAAAACCAAGACTTGACGATAAGGTATTAACATCATGGAATGCCCTGATGCTTAAAGGTTATGTTGATGCTTATAAAGCTCTTGGAAATACTGAATACTTAGATGCTGCACTTAAAAATGCTGAGTTTATTACTCAAACTATGTGGCACGAAGATGGGCACTTGTGGCGTACCTATAAAAACGGGACTGCAAAAATAGCTGGATTTCTTGAAGATTATGCACTTACTGCCGATGCTTTTATAGCATTGCATCAAGCTACTATGAATGAAAAATGGTTATTGTATGCCAAACAATTAGCCGACTATTGTCTTGATCATTTTTATAATGAAAAACAACAGTTTTTTAGCTTTAATGCTACCAATAGCGAACAGCTTATTGCTGCACATTTTGAAACAGAAGATAATGTAATACCGGCATCTAACTCGATAATGGGTAATGTATTATATGCTCTAGGTTTACTCTTTCATAATAATCATTATGAAAAAATAGCACTACAAATGCTACATAACATTATACCTAGTTTAGATTATCCTTCAGCATTTTCTAATTGGCTTAATTTATGGTTAAACTTATCTCCCGAAAATAAAGAGCTTGCAATATGTGGAGCAAATGCTAAAGAAGCGGTTAAGGCTATAAACAGCGAATACCTACCACACATAATTATAGCGGGTTGTAAAGCTGAATCGGAGATACCTTTCCTTTATAACCGTTTTGTTAAAGATAGTGTAATGTTCTATGTTTGTAGGAATAATACTTGTAATTTGCCAACCAATTCGATAAATGAAGTAATAAAACAATTAAATTTAGAAAATTAGAAAATGAATAGTTTAGAAGATATTATTGACAAGTTAAGTGAGAGTTTATTAAATTTTATGCCTAACCTTATAAAAGCAATAGCTATTTTAGTTATAGGTATTATTGCTATTAAGTTTTTACGATGGATAATGAAACGTATCATGAATCGTAATCCAGAGTCTGACCCTACGCTCATAAAATTTGCAATGAATATCTTAACATGGGGATTACGAGTAATACTCATTGTAATGGTAATTGGTGCATTGGGTATAGAGACATCTGCATTTGTAGCTGTGCTAGGTGCTGCAGGTTTAGCCATAGGGCTGTCATTACAAGGTTCGCTATCTAACTTTGCTGGTGGTGTACTCATTATACTATTTAAACCCTTTAGGGTTGGCGATTTTATACAAGCACAAGGTGAAGGCGGTACAGTAATGGAAATACAAATTTTATATACTAGATTACTAACACCTACTAACCAAGTTATATATATACCTAATGGGTCACTATCTAATGGTAATATAACTAACTACTCTAAAGAGCCTATACGTAAGGCCGACCTTACTATAGGAGTAGGTTATAATAGCGATATTAGACAAGTTAAAAGCATATTGAAACGTGTTATAGAAATGGATAAAAATATACTTAAAGACCCAGAGCCTGTTATACGAGTAAGAGAATTAGCTGATAGCTCTGTAAACTTCCAAATTTTTGCATGGGCAACTAATGAAAATTATTGGCAAATGCTTTCTGACTTTAAAGAAAATGCTAAAATAGAGCTTGATAAAGAAGGTATAGAAATACCATTCCCACAAAGAGATTTAAATGTAAAGTATCTTCAAGAAAAAAAATCATAAGAATTTACAATAATTTAACTGACATACTGTTTGTTAAATAGTAAAAGAATATAAATCATAAAGAATATTATTTATATTTTTGACCCTCTTAAAAAAAACTATATAATGAAATTTAAAGGATTACTGGCATTTACTGCCTTATTAGCAACAACATTTGCAAATGCCCAACAAGCTCAAACATATGTAGATGAGTCGGGCGGTATGAATTATGGATATACTAAAAAAGCTCCGAGTGAGCCTGCAGGAGGTACACAGTATTATATTGACTCGTTTAACGCTGCTAAAATAGATGACTCTAACGAGATTACACTTGTAAAGTATAATGCATACTCTGATGAGATGGAACTAAAAATACACGATGAAGTTGTTGTATTAGAGCCTAAAGACGGTATGATGATTAGACTGGTTAACAATCAGGCTAACTATACATTTACACAATATACTAACAAGGACGGAATAGCTAGCCAAAACTACCTTGTAGTTATTAGCGATGCCTCTAACCTGAAAATATTTAAACGCGAGCGTATATACCTTCAGCCAGAACAGCATCCACAAGGAGGGTATCAAAAGTATAAAGCTCCATTGTATAAAAAGCAAAACCCTGAATATTATATCCAGATGAATAATGGCGATATAGTATATATGTCTGACAGAAAAAAAGACGTAATAAAACTTATACCAGGTAAAGAAAAAGAAGTTAAAAAATTCATGAAAGAAAATAGAATAAAGATAAGTGATGATAAAGACTTACAGCTATTAGGTAACTATATGAATACTTTACTTTAATTATTCTATCTATTCATTACAAAATCTTTCAAATAAAAAGGTTCAAAATAAGCGACATCAACGGTGTCGCTTTTTTGATGCTTGTTATAAGATAAAAGAGCCATTTCTGCAGAAGATGGATATATAATATCATTATGATACATAAACTTATTATCAGGTAATAAGGCTCTGCATTTCTCTGCACCATCGCCTACTAAGTGACATATATCTGTATACTCTGAGAAAGAGTCTCCAGTAATAATCTCGGCTTTTGTATCGCTTTTTTTATTGTAGTTGGTGTCAAAAACAGCATTATATACCTCCATACGTCGTGCATCTATCATTGGTACAATAACACCTTCTGTTATTTTTAGCTTGCGTGCTAAAACCTCTAACGTATCAATAGCTAATAAAGGAATATTAAGTGCATAACACAATCCTTTTGCTGCTGAAACACCTATACGAAGTCCTGTATAAGACCCAGGCCCCATGCTAACAGCAACGGCTTCAAGACCTGAAAAATTTGTCTCTGCTTCCTTAAGCACTTCTTCTATAAAAATATGTAGCTTTTCTGCATGACTGTAGCCTTCGCCTGCAAATTCTCTTATAGCAACAACATTACCAGCTTGAGCTAGCGAAACTGAGCAATTTTTAGTTGCTGTTTCAATATTAAGAATAAACCCCATAAGTATTACTTATCTTCTTTATCGTTGTCTTTATTCTTTACTCTTACTTTATCATTAGGCGAAAGTTCTTTGGTAACAGTAGTATAAGGTCCTGTTATTACCTCTTCGCCTTTTTTAAGTCCTGTTATTACCTCAATATTAGTATCATCTTGTATTCCTGTAGTAATAGGTCGCAATACAGCAACACCTGCCTTCATTACAAAAACACATTCAAATTTTTCGTCTTGACTAGCTTCTCCTTTTATTTCTTTCTCTTTCTCCTCAAGCTCTTTTATAATATCTTTTTTAACCGCTGTAGTGTCTGATTTTACAACTACTGCACTAATAGGTACTGCAATAATATTTTCTTTTCTTTCAGTAATAATATCTACAGTTGCTGTCATACCGGGTCTAAATGGTGAATAATTAGATGGTTTCCCTTCTGTCATATCAGCATACGACTCTTTATTTATACGTACTTTAACTTCAAAGTTAGTTACCTGATCGGCTGTTAAGTCACTACTTGCAGAATTAGATATACTTGTAACTACGCCTTTAAACTTTCTTTTTAAGTAAGCATCAACCTCTATATCTGCTTGGTCGCCTATCTGTATTTTAACAATATCATTTTCATTAACATCTACCTCTACCTCCATATTATTAAGGTTAGCTACCCTCAATATCTCTGTACCTGCCATTTGCTGTGTACCTACAACACGTTCGCCTAGCTCGGCATCAAGTTTAGAAATAGTACCATCTACTGGTGAGTATATAGTAGTTCTATTAAGGTTATCTTTTGCTTCGGTAACATTAGCCCCTGCGCTTTGCACACTAAAGTAAGCCGATTGTTTTGATGCTTGTGCCACCTCATAAGCAGATACTATTTTATCCCATTCTGATTTAGATATTACACCTTTATCAAAAAGCGTTTTATTACGATCGTAATTTGCCTTTGCTTCTTTAAGTTGTGCTTCGGTTTGGCTAAGCCCTGCTTTTGCCGTAGATAGTGATGCTGCAGTACGACTAAGACCAGACTCATATAGATCTGGATTAATACGTATTAAAAGTTGTCCTTTTTTTATAGCCTGACCTTCTTTTACAGGAAGTTCTATAATTTCTCCCGAAACTTCAGACGATATTTTAACCTCTACTTCAGGTTGTATTTTTCCTGTAGCTGATACAGTCTCTGTAAGTGTTATAGTTTCTACTTTGGCTGTTTCTACTTCTTTACTTTCATCTCTACTACCAAATGCACCTGTTTTATTAAGTACAACTAGTAATATAATTACAACTAATGTAATACCTAAAATATAGTATAATGTTTTCTTTGACATGGCTATTTTTGCTTATTGTTGTTGAATAATTGGAATACCGAAATAAAACTCAAGGATTTTAACCTTGAAAATAAAATCATATTTTGCTCTTATTACATCAGATTGTGCATTAATTGATAATGCCTGCGCTTGGTTGTAATCGAATATATTAATAAGTCCTACTTCATATCTTTCGCGAGCATATTCTAATGATCCCTCTCTAGCTTTGGCAGCAGCTACCGATGCATCATACGTTTTTAATGAACCCATAGCATCTGTATAAGCCGTATATATATTACGCTCTAGATCTAACTCTTGTTGTTCTAAAGCAAGTTTAGAACGCTCTACAGTCACCTTTGCGCGCTCTACACTATTTCTTACAGAAAAACCATTTAATATAGGTATTGATAATTGAAATCCAAAAGAGTGTCCTTTGTTATCTGATGCCTGATTCCAAAAAGGTAATGGAGAACTATATACTGCAATGGTTTCTCCTGTTAGATCGTCTATCCCATAAGCTATATTATCATTATGGCTTACCGAACTACTAAGGCTATAAAAACCTCTTAGCGATGGCTGATATGACGAACGTGCAACAGACACATCTTGCATAGCAACCTCAAGGTTAGCACGAGCAACCTTTATTACCGTTTGTTCTTCTTTTGCTTTATTATAAATCGCATCTGGAGTTTGTAGCAATACTTCACTTTCTTCCTTATTAAACTCTTCATCTGCTATATCAAACTCTCTAAAATCTTCTAGTTGTAACAATTGTGCTAAACTTAACTTAGATATCAATAATTGGTTCTCTGCTTCTATTATCCGTTGTTTGTCAGCCGCTACTGTTGCTTGTATATCTAGAAGGTCACCACGAGGTATAAGACCTCCCTCTAATAATTGCTCTGAGCGCTCTTGTTGATTTTTATCTGTTGCTAATTGTTCTTGCTGAACTTTTAAATTTTCACGATTAAAAAGTATTTGCAAGTAAGCTTGTGCAACATTAAGCGCTATATCCTCTTGCATTTTTTTTATATTATACTGGCTAGCTATTATATTTAACTTAGCCCTACGCAAGTTTTTTTGATTTCTAAGTCCGTTATAAATATCAATCCCTGTACTTAGACCTCCATTGGTATATTGTGAAGTAGTATTTTGTGCTGAGTTGGTTATAGGGTTAACAACAAGTCCTATATTCCAAGAATGGGTAGCGCTAAAACTGGCTGTAGGTAAAAAGCTGCCATAAGCATCTTTCTTATCTATATTAGACAATTTCATATCTAACTCACTCTGTCTTATCGAAATATTATGTTCTAGTGCATATGTTACACATTCATCAAGCGTCCATTTTTTTACCTGCGCATTAGATAGCGTAGAAAAGAGGGTCAAAATAAATAAAAGTACTGCCGTTTTTTTGCTTCTCATAATTGTAAGCTGATGGTTTTTACAAAGGTATTTAAATTATCTATAGTAAGTAATTTATTATGTAACCATTAGACCCCTAACATTGGTTTTTGTTACAAATTAAATACTAATTTTATCACAGATTTTTAATCTCCTAGCCAATGAAAAGCAAATTCATAGTATATATAGCAATTGCTGCACTATTTTTATCTGGATGCTCTACCGCAAAAAGAATAGAAGCATTAAAACCTGAGCCAAGCAATAATGAACCTGTAGCTTTCGAGAACTCCACTTCATTTATCAACCTACCCGTTACCATTAGTATTGCTGATATTGAGACACAGGTAAACAAGCTACTGAGCGGCATTATTTATGAAGACAAAAACATTGACGATGATAATATCTCGATGAAGGTATGGAAAACAGCCCCTATAAAATTCAGTGAACAAAAAGGCAGGCTGCAAACCATAGTACCTATAAAAATTATCGCAAAAGTAAAATATGGCGTATCAGCTTTAGGTGTTAGTCTATATGACACTCGTGAGGTAAACATGAATGGTATTACTACTTTTAATAGTAAAATAGGTCTTACCAACTGGAAAATGACTACCAGCACGAACATAGAATCATTAGAGTGGAAAGAGAATCCAAGTATAAGCATAGGTGGGCAACAAGTAAATGTTAGTTACCTTATTAATCCTGCTGTAAAACTATTTAAATCAGAAATTGAAAACGAACTCGATAAAGCAATAAGTAAAACTACCGACTTTAAACCTCAAGTACTAGAGGCTTTAGAAAAAATAAGTGAGCCTTTCCTTGCCAATGAACAGTATGAAACATGGTTTAAACTAACACCTATTGAGCTATATGTAACCGATGCTGAACTCTCCAAAAAACAAATAACTATGGAAATGGGGTTAAAATGCACCATGCAAACCGTAGTAGGACAAAAGCCATTAAAAACCTTTAAGAAAGAAGATGTTATACTGAAACCCGTAAGCAAAATGCCCGATAAAATAAATGTGGTAGTCGCAGCGGTATCAACCTATGAAAGTGCTTCAAAAATAATTACGAAAAATTTTAAAGGACAGGAATTTGGTAATGGTAGTAAAAAAGTAACAGTACAAAAAGTAGAGTTATGGAGTAAAGAAGGTAAAATGATTATAGCTTTAGATATGACAGGTAGTATTAATGGCACAATATACCTATCAGGCTACCCAAGTTATAATACAGTAACCAATGAGATTTATTTTGACAAGTTAGATTATCTCTTAACTACAAAAAGTGTACTCTTAAAAACTGCCAATTGGCTTGCTGAAGGTACAATTCTTAGAAAAATACAGGACAATTGCCGATACTCTATAAAAGAAAATCTCGATGACGGCAAGAAAAACATAACACCCTATCTTGACAACTATTCTCCTATGCCAGGTATTTATATAAATGGCACGTTAGATGATTTTGAATTTGATAAAATAACACTAACCAATAAAGTTATTGTTGCTTTTATAAAAAGCTCAGGCAAAATGAGTTTAAAAATAGACGGAATGAAGTAACTACCCAACCATCTCGGGTTTGATTTTCTTTTTTCTAAGTCTGTATATTGCATAGCCTATTAAAGCCACAAGTAGGTATGGAAATATCATAAGATAGACAATACCATCATTAACCGCCTCAGGCTTTATACCACTATCACTACTCTCTAGTGCTGCACGGCACATGGCACATTGTGCATTAGCAGACATAGCGATAAAAAACAATACTAGTGTATAAATAACATTTTTCATTCTCACTTCATTTTACAGCTTACTAATGTATATAGTAAGGTGATATCATTAAATAAACTATTACTCCTGTAACAGCAACGTACAACCACATAGGATAAGTAATGCGAGCTATCTTCTTATGTCTTTCAAACGAGCTTGTAATAGCCCGAACGTAGGTAATTAATACAAAAGGGATTATTATTACCGAGAGTATTATATGAGTAATCAGTATAAAATAATATATATATATTACAGCACCCTCACCTCCAAATTTTGTAGAGTCTGATGTCATATGATAAGCTACATACATCGCAAGAAATGCTACTGATAAACTAATAGCAAACTTCATCAGGTTTTCGTGTAGTTTTTGCTTCCCATTCTTTATTGCCCACACAGCCGTTACAAGTACTATAGCAGTAAGTCCATTTACAGCAGCATATATAGGCGGTAAAAAAGAAAGTGGCTCTACATTATAACCAAAGTCTTTTAGCTTAAAACCAAACAACAAGGCTACAACCAGTGGTATAGCAATAGATAGCACCACTATCCATTTATTATATTTACTCTCGGCGTTGCCGCTATTTATTGTATCTCCCATTATTCTATTCTTCTAATAGTTTCTTAATATCTTCTTTTATAGCTTCTACCCCTTTATCATCAAGCCCGTCATAATATAGAATAGGGTTTCCATACTTATCCTTCCTACAACGAATTTTCCCTTCTTTATCAACCAAGGCGAATAAACCTGAGTGCTCAAAACCGCCCTTTGCACTTTTATTCTCTCCTGCATACAAGTTGAAACCTTCTTTAGCAAGATTAAAAATATAATCTTTATCACCCGTAAGAAAATGCCAATTATAATGCTTTACTCCTAAATGTTCGGCATGCTCTTTTAATACCTGTGGAGTGTCATATTCTGGATTTATAGTAATAGATGCAATACCAAACTCAGGGTTACCATAAAACTCTTTTTGGAGTTTTAGCATATTCTGGTTCATTTTAGGACAAATAGTAGGGCATGTAGAAAAAAAGAATTCTACCACATATACCTTACCCAAATAATCCTTATCGGTAATCGTTTTATTATCCTGATCAGTTAATTTAAAAGAAGGAACAGGTCCTATTTCTACTAAATCAGATTTTTGGAATTTTGCTACAATTTTTGGTACTGCCCATATACCGAATATCAGTACGATAAACGATATACCTATATATGATTTATTTTTCATTGGAGTTTAAATTTTTCTTTTATTATTCTTTTTCAGCGCAAGGCGATATTCGGCAAGAATTACTTTAACATCATCAGACATTTCATTATGTAAATCAGCAGCCGATATTGTATTATATCCCTCCTTGTACTCCTCTTCACCTTTCAAGTTTTTGCCCTTTCTGCCACGCAGGTTCAAATCTTTATCAATAATAAAAACATTAGAAGTTCCGTTTTTGTCATCAAGTTGCCCTACAAGCTCTAATCCATTATAGTACTCTTGTATTTCTTGTGGCGATGCAAATACAAAGTGCCATCCCGACATATCACTGATACGTCCTAGTTCTGCCATAAGCTCTTCTGCCTGGTCTTCTGTACCTAGGGGAGCAATCATTACCATCTGGAAATCGGTAAACTCTTTATTCTTATTATAAATCTTTTGGTTCAGGTTAAAAGCGTTTCCCTTATTATATAAAACATCCTGACCTGTAAAACCAAGTATGGTTATTTTATCTTTTAATTCTATTCTATCTCCTGATAACGATTTCCATTGTGGGAGTTCTTTAATCGTTGGAGTTACAATAGGTAACTTAGCAAAAGTATTAATTCCCGAAGCAAAAAAAAGGTATGCTACAATGGGCAGGGCAAACAAAACAAAAAGTACAATTGTCTTTTTCATATCATGGTCTTTACAATAGTGCAAAAATAAAAAAAGGCGGTTTAATAAACCGCCTTTTTTTTATAATAATCTGTCGCTTAGAAAAGCCATTTGTATGGAGAGTCGTGAAACACTTCAAAAACATAATTACCTTCCAGCAACAAAATGAACACTAAGTATATAATTAAGAATACTAATGGCGCAACAATAGACCATCTTAAACTTCCTTTTTCTCCTTCAAGGTGCATAAACGCCCACATAATATAGTAAGCCTTTACTACTGTAAGGATTATAAATAACCAGTTTAGTAAATTTAAACCAAATAAGTCTGTTCTATATAGTGCGTCTGGTTTAATAATACCGAATATAACCTCTACTATGGTTATTACCGATAGTAATCCGAAAACCACCCATATTCTTTTCGTATTGGATTCGTGTGAATGTGCCATATCTTAAATGCTTTTTATCAATTAAACTAAGTAGAAGAATGTAAATACAAATACCCACACTAAATCTACAAAGTGCCAGTATAATCCAACTTTCTCGACCATTTCATAACTCTTTCTTTTCTCATATGTACCTAAAAGTACATTAAAGAAAATAAGTATGTTAATTATAACACCCGACAATACGTGGAAACCGTGAAAACCTGTAATAAAGAAAAAGAAGTCAGCAAATAATTTATGCCCATATTCATTTCTTACAAGGTTTGCACCTCTTACTACTATTGTCGCATCTTCAAGTCTCTTTATAGACTCTTCACGCGATAATATTGTTTTTTGTTTATCTTTATTTATAACCTCTGTTCTTACTAAAAGATTAGGGTTTGCTTTAAAGCCTTCTACTACTTCATCTACAGAGTATTCTCCTAGCGTAGCACCATCTTCAAACCATATACCATTGCTTCTTGTTTTTTGCGCTCTATCTGTAGGAAGTGTCGCTGCAAAATCATCAAGACTAACTCTAGCACCATCATTATCAACAAACTGTAGTATTGCACCACCTGTTGTCTCAACAGCACCATATTCTCCTTTAATAAAGTTTTTCCATTCCCAAGCCTGAGAACCAAGAAATATAAGCCCTCCTACAATAGTAAGTAGCATATATACAGCCACCTTTGTTTTCTTCAATTGATGACCTGCATCAACTGCAAGCACCATTGTAACTGATGAAAAGATAAGGATAAATGTCATCAATGCAACATAATACATTGGTGCATCTACACCATGTAAAAATGGAAAGTGAGTAAATACCTCATCGGCTATAGGCCATGTTTCAAGAAATTTAAATCGGGAAAAACCGTAAGATGCAAGAAACCCAGAAAAAGTCAGGGCATCCGATACGATAAAAAACCACATCATCAATTTGCCATAACTCGCTCCCATAGGCTCGTTTCCTCCGCCCCAGGTCTTACCTGTAGTAGCTGTTGTAGTAACTGTCGCTGCCATATAATGTTAAGTGTTAAAAAGTTTTCAAATTTACATTTTTTTTTATTAATAGAAATAGAAAAATAAAAACAAGTAAACCCATAAAATATCGAGAAAATGCCAGAACATTGCACCTAACTCTATTCCAAGGGTTTGTGAGGAATTGTATTTTTGTTTAAAATGATTATAAATTACAATAAGTAACACTATAATTCCTGCAAAAAGGTGTGCCAAGTGTAGCACTGCTACAATATATAAAAATGATGTAGTAACAGTACTCTCTGCTCCTGTAAAATAATATCCTTCTGCTATAACCTGAGAAAAGCCATAAAACTGAGCAGCCACAAACCCTATCCCTAAACCAAGTGTAACTAATAATAGCGTTGTAGTAAGTTCTCTGTTACCCTTTTTCATCGCATTTTTTGCCATATGAAATGTAATACTACTTAGTATAATAACAGCTGTACTTATTATAAAAGCGTTAGGTAACACAAAGTCGTTAAGCCAGTCAGGGCGCGATGTACTCACTACATAGGCACTGGTAAGCCCCGCAAACATCATAAACATACTAATCATTCCAAACCATAGAAGCATTTTGTATGATTTTGCTTTTCTATCATTGTGTTCTTGTAACGACATTCCCATTTCCATAACTTATCGAATAAATTTATCTAAAACATATATTACCTGCAACAACGAAATATAAGACACACTTACAAGCATTAGCTTGCGCGCTGCCTTAGCATCCATTTGTTTGTATAACTTTACTGCATATACCAACATCCATAACCCTAATAAGAAAACAATTCCAGCCGAAACATAACTGAGTTTTAGGCTACCTGTAAAACCTGTAACAGGTAATAATGAGGCTATAATAAGCCAAACGGTATAGAGTATAGTTTGTAGAGCAGTCTTTTTATCTTTTTTACCTGTAGGTAACATAAAAAATCCTGCTTTTTTATAATCGTCAAATAAAAACCAGCCAATAGCCCAAAAGTGAGGGAATTGCCAAAAGAACTGCACTAAAAATAGTGTTCCTGCTTCGATACCAAAATCATTAGTCGCAGCAACCCAACCTAACATAAACGGTATAGCACCAGGAAACGCCCCTACAAATACCGATAGTGGTGTTATTCTTTTTAGAGGAGTATATATACTAGTGTATAGAAATATAGATATAGCTCCAAACATAGCCGTTTTAGGATTAATACTATACAGTATACCAATACCCAAAATAGTTAAAGCCGAACCTAACAAAAAAGCGTTTCGTGCTGATATTTTACCTGAAGGCAAAGGACGATTTTTTGTCCTATCCATAAGGGCATCGAGTTCTTTCTCTATAATTTGATTAAAAACATTAGATGCTCCTACCATACAGTAACCACCAATAGTAAGTAGTATAAGTGTTACCCAACTAAAAGGATAAAACTCTGAAAAGCCCAACAAGTACCCTGCAACAGACGAAAACACTACACTAATAGCGAGTCTGGCTTTGGTTATTGCAACAAAATCTGCAAAAATTGACTTTAGGGAAACCTTATTTTCTGTAGCGTTCAACGTGACTTTCATGGGTATTAAAAACTGGCGCAAAGATACTTTAAAAAAAACATTTCATCAACAGGAATAGTCTTAAAATGCCACTCTACAAAATGTTGCCAAAAAAAATTCATATAAAAACGCAACCTTTTTAAAATATGTGCATCTTATATATGAAAAAGAAAATTTGGGAGAAATCGCTATGAAAAGAAAAAACCTTCTTGTTTTACACAAGAAGGTTTTTCTGTTTTTATAAAGTCTATAAATTTTAATAGTCATTTTGTCCGCTACCGCCTTTTACTATTGCTCCAGCAGATGATGTACCTATTCTTTTTACTCCTAGCGCTATCATTTGCATAGCTTCATCATATGTTCTTACTCCTCCCGCAGCTTTTACTGGTAACGGAAATGAGTTTTCTAACATTAATGTAATAGCTGCTTGTGTCGCACCATTAGGCTTATCATCATCGGTTATATAAAAACCAGTAGATGATTTAACAAATACATTTTGGTAATTTTTTTCTTCAAAGTTAGATAGTACTACATTTTTTATCAAGGCACTCAGTTGCACTATTTGTGGCTCATTAAGTGCAGCCACTTCTATAATCCATTTTATAACTTTTTCATTATCTAAACCAAGACGAGTACACTCAAGCACTTGTTGTTTAACCTCAGTTATTTTACCTTCTTTAAAAGCCGTATAATCTACTACAAAATCAAGCTCATCAGCACCGTCATTAATAGCAGTTTGTGCTTCTTGCAATTTTTCTTGTAAATCACCCCTGCCTTCTGGAAAATCAATTACAGTACCCACTCCTACTTTTGACTCAGTAGCTACTATCATCTCTTTAGCCATTGCTACCATTTCGGGTCGTATCATTACTAACTTAAAATCTTCTTGTATTGCTTCGGCTACAAGCGCCTTAACTACTTCAAGATTCTCAGCCTCTGTAAGTCCTGCCTGTGTTGCAGTTTTTAAATAAGTAGTATCTAGGTATTGTTTTAATTTCATAATAGTTAAAATAAATATCCCCCGTTTATAACGAGGGATAGTAAATTATTTTTTGCTCTTTTGCAGCAGTAATACACATATTATTGCAGTTATACTGCCAAGGGTATTAAAAACGACATCCATAATATCGGCCTCTCTTCCTTGTGTAAATAAGCCTTGTGATATTTCTACAACTGTACCATATGTAAAGGCTAAAAAAACCGAAATGAGTCTTGCGCGCTTCGCACTAACACTACTCTTAAGGTTTATATAACCATACCATAATAAGGTAAATATAAAATAGAATATAAAATGTCCGTATTTATCTTTATTAGGGAATTCAATATCATTAACACTTCCCAGTTTTTCCATACTAACTAAACATAAAACTGTTATAAACAGTGTCCATATTATAGCTACCCAGAAATAAAGACTACGCACCAATAAGCTCTTTATATTTTTCGTCGCTTAGTAGCTCGGTTACATCATCAAGGTTAGATATTTTCACTTTTACCATCCATCCAGCACCATAAGGATCTGTATTTACATTCTCTGGTGTAGTTTCAAGCTCTTCGTTAAATTCGATGATTTCACCACTCAATGGTAAAAAAAGATCAGATACTGTTTTTACAGCTTCTACCGTACCGAAAACTTCATCTTTATCAAGTGTCTGGTCTAGTGTTTCCACTTCTACATATACAATATCTCCAAGTTCTTTTTGTGCAAAGTCAGTAATACCAACTGTTGCAATGTCACCTTCAATTTTAACCCACTCGTGGTCTTTAGTGTACTTTAATTCTGCAGGTATATTCATGTTGTTTGTTTGTTTTCAGCAAATGTATGTTTTAATACTATAATTTTAAAATGATTTACATCAAATTAATTTCCGAAATTATATCGTAATGTAAACCCTGTACGAATATTTGTTAACGGATATGAAGTAGATATAACTGGCTTAGAGAACGAATGGTCGTAATAGAATATCGCCGTAAGGTTTTTACTAAACGAATAATCTGCTGTAAACTTAATCGACCATATATTTTGTCCGCCACCAAGCTGATTGTTATCATAATCTAGATAACGTACTATCGTTTCATTTTTCCTTAAAGAGAAATCTGCTTTTAGGTTTATATCACTTTTAATAGTATTTGTAGGGTTATCTGCAAGACTAGAGTTAATAGTAACATCTTTTATACGATATCCTATCCCTACTATATATTCATTTCCTTTTACCTCTGTAAGCAGGTTATTATCAAAACTCATATTAAGCGTTCTATCCTTCCTTACCTCTGCTAGTATTTTGATAGAGTTCTTCATTTCAAAATCTATTCTTATAAGCGGGTTAAACTGCTCAGTAAGGTTAATGTTAGATATAATATATTCAGAATAGAAGTTACCTGCACCATCGTTATCCTGCCCTGACGGGTCATTGTCATACTCAAAGTTAGAACGATAGGAATTAATATTATATGAGGCTCTGTAACCGTGTTGTAACGAGAATCTTCTAAACCTGTCTTTAAAGAACTTATAACGCATAAGCCCTGTATACTTCACTACCCAGTTAGGCAGCGGTGTGTCGCGGAACGGACTCGTAGAAACTTTACCTGCATCCTGACCGGAATATGCCGCAAGGAAAGAAGGTAACAGCACGCGTTGACTATTTTTACCAAACCCTACAGGATAACCCGTATTAGCATCAGCAAAATCACTAGAGGGTTGTCCTGCATCTCCATAACGTGGAAAGTCAGTCGTTCCATAATGTTGCTCTGCCAGCCTGTTAGCAATTGTCAGCCTGTTTTCTCTCATTTGGTCAAACGCATCAGACCCATTAACATCACTTGTACTAAAGGCAGTTTTTATAAGTATTGTTGATATCTGGAAGTTACCATAGCTATATGGCGACCTCGAATTATATACTCCATCACTTACATCATACTGCTCAGAATAATTATCTGACTTATTCTTATCTGCTGTAAGATCTATTTTTAAATCAGGAAATAAATCTATAGAAGCCGTTAAATTTAGTAATTGTGTTTTAACCTGAGTGAAATTTTGGTTATACTCTGGGTAATCTGTAAGATAACCATTCTTTGCTGCTTCATATCTTACATCTGCATCCTGACTACCTACTATAAAGCCTAATGTAGGTTTTGATGTACCCAAGAAACCAATATTTGGCAAATAACCTGGTAATACTGTTCCGTTAGTCTCTGTATAATTTAACTGAATATTTTTCACACTCGTTACTACACCTATTAATCCATCTACAAAAACATTACCACCTTCGTTAGCCGATTGGTTAGATGTAATTTTCTGCCCTGGCTTTGGTGGTCCTTTAGGAGCAGTATTTTTAGCAACCTTCTTTTTCTTGCCAAGCCCTATATACTTATAAAACATATCCATATTAAAGGCAGCGTTCAACTTATGCGAGTTTGAGTTCTGTATAGTATTACCCAAATAGTAGCTAACATTATTTTCATCTGTAACATAGGCTAATGCATCTGATGAACGTTGCCAATTGTATGTACCTGTATAGCTATATGTAGATTTTACAAACTTAAATATTGGTATCTTATTTATAGGTAAATCATAATTAAATGTAAACTGTTGCGTGTGTGAGTTAGCCTCGCCCGTATCCCAGAAATCCTGCCACACATTATAATCATTTATAGGCACACCATCTTCGTCAAGATAGTTTCGAACTATATTTCTTGTAGAAACCTCATAGTTAAATTTAAGTGCTTTAGTAATATTATAATTAAGACCATACTGGTAATTAAAGAAATAATTACGCCTGTATAATGGGTTTATAGGAATACCATCCACATCTACATTTCTATACTGTTGCTTACTGTATTCTCTCATGATATCAGAACTAAACGATATATTAGTAGGAAGGTAATTAAAGTTAAAATCATTAAGTATTTTCCAATAGTCACTCTTCTTCATAAAACCAGTATTTTTAAATGGCTCTATTGGTTTATTAGTAAATGAATAGGTATAGTCTGCTCCAACTCTAACATTTTGTTGCAATAAGTTCTCTATCTCATAATCATGATGATTTAACTGATTGTATGAGTAAGACAAGGTAATGTTTTCAGGATCGTAAACATGTTTTTTCTGTTCTGCAGATCGCTCCTTTTTAACCCCTATAAAGTTAATACTCTTACGCTTGGTATAATCTATAGCTCTATTTCGTAAATTTTCTTTCTCGTCTTCATCTTCTGTTTCATCTATAAGTTGATCGAGTTTTATATCCTGATAAAACGGATCGTACTCTGGCGTGATAATTTCTTCTCCCACACTATAGTTAAACGGAACATTAATACCCCATTTTTTAGGAAGTAGTTTCCCAAGATTAACATTAGTTACAATATCATATTGTTTAGAGTCTTCTCTGCTTCTCTCATTTGGACTTTGCTCTACACTACCAAAACCTATGGTACTCATACGACCTGTTGCTGATACTGTAGCAAAATCTGCAAAATTAGTATCCATATTAGCTACAGCAGCCATACCCCCTTTATTATCCATATCAGATAGGCGTAGCTCATTAAACCATACTTCTCCTCTTACATTTCTTGCACCAATTTCCCCTGGCATATAGCCATTCTTTACTCCTAACATTAAGGTTCTTATATAACCAAAGTTAGGATTACCCTTTATACCAATACGTATTCTATTTTCCTCATCAGCACCTGGGCTAATATCATTAAGGTTTACATATACTATACCTAGTTCATCTGGTTCAGGGGCTACATTATTAAGCACATCAATTTTTAAACTAGTAAGTGCATCAAGCGGTAGTAATATTTCATTTTCTTCTGGCCATATCTGCTCGGCTGTTCTTTCAGTTTGTCCTGTAACCTTTAACCTTACCTCTACTTGATAAAAGTTATCTACAAAGTCATTACCAAAACGAAGGAAAGCTTTCATTTCATCATCTTGCAACGGACTTGTATCTGTAGGTAAAGCCTCTGCATGTAAAAACATTCTTAGCTTTTTATACTGACGCATATCTACATTTACATTCTTAAATACTGCACGAGAATCATCTGGCTCAAGCCCTCCATTGGTAGAACCATCGGCAGAATAAACACGCAAAGAAAGTGATTGCTCATTCTGATTAATAATAGCATTATTATTATACAGCTGCTCTCTTTGCACACCAGGTGGCGACACATAAGGTATAGGAGAACGTTCTCCATTTTCCTGAATATTAAGAGCTACAACATCAAACCCTGTATTTAAATCTATAGGGTCTGTCAAATCTTCATCATCGGGTTGTAAAGAATTGGTATATCTTCTCCACTCACCACGCACTAAATCTAAAGCTCCAAAACGTAATGTAATGTCACTTCTAAATCCTGTAACAAAAATTCTCATGAAACGAATAGAACGAACACTACTAATACCTCCTACCTCTTCACGAAGTGGACCATCAATAGGTATTTTATACAATAACCATCTACCATTTGCACTATCACCATTTGGCAACTCTACATTTGTAAACGGTCTTTCATCTACTACATAACCTTGACCAATAACAGCATTAGGACCTATCGGCACTTGATACCTATAATAAGCATCAATGGTATTCATGGTGTTATCTCTATTTACATCTTCTGTATCAGGTAAGGTAGTATTACCTCGATCGTTATCACCTACATCTACTGGTGAGTTACCATCAACACCATTATAATTTTTATATCTATTAAGCACATCGCCATCAGCTCCTAAATAAAACTGATAATTATCTGCAGAGGGGTCTTGAGGGTCAAACCCTGGGAACTTAGCTGCTTCCTCTTCATCAGTAAGTCCATCAAAACCTACATCTTGTACTGCGCGGTTTCCTGTATTAGTATCAAAAGCATATATCAATGATTGTGATACTGGTAGATCTCCCCATACAGTACTAAACACAGGCTGAGTACCGCCTTCTCCTGGCAAGCCATTTTCATACTGCTTTCTGTTATCCCTTAATATATCTTCAGATATTTCTCCTAGGTTAATCTCTAATGTACCTGTATTATTAATATCTGTATTTCCTGGGTTTCCATCATAGGGATCTAGCATCCAAAACTGAATGTACTCTACATTTGTTTGTTCAAAATTAGTAGAGTTTATAGATCGCATTATACCTGCCCAGTTAGTCTCGGCTTCTGTTTCTGTAAAAGTATTTGTAGCCTGAGCTAATGGGTTGTAGTTATACGGACCACGCTCTTGCGGATAGTAACTAAGGTCTAAAGTATTTACTACTGTACTTTGTCCTACTGCAACATCAGTATTAGGGTAAAGTTCATCATA
This sequence comes from Flavobacterium arcticum, assembly GCF_003344925.1. NCBI lineage: Bacteria > Pseudomonadati > Bacteroidota > Flavobacteriia > Flavobacteriales > Flavobacteriaceae > Flavobacterium > Flavobacterium arcticum. Next base: position 816,834 of record NZ_CP031188.1, read on the forward strand.
ATAAATACGTCTCGTTCTGTTAGAAGAAAGATCTGCTGGACTAACCCCGCCAGGGCGTTGGCTACTATAAAAAATAGGATCTATGCTATACCAAGCTAGCTTGGCTCTTTTGTAACCATATTCAAGGTCATTAGTAGGTACAACACCATCGCTAAAAACGGTAACAGGTGCACTAGAAAGTGTCCAGCCCTGCGAAGAACGCATATCTATATTAGTTTGCGAACCTTCAAAATCATCTACATAAGTTGTTGCTTCACCATCAAACTGGTCTGCTTTTGATGCTCCTGGTTTTAAAACAGCAACTTCACCCCTAAAAGATAAATTAGAAGGCACATCAGTATCTACATTTGGTAATTTATTTACCAGTCGGGTAAAAAATGGTACCTCTGTAGAATAGGCTGTATTTAAACCAAAAATAGTATTATTTACAGATTCCTGACCGTAGTTTGATTTTTGAGTAAATGGTTTTTCAGACATATTAATCAAAGTAGCTCCTACTAAGAATTTTTCTGAAAACTTATGCTCAATATTAAATCCTGCAAAACGTCTTGTTTGCTGCCCAAAAGTAGAGTTATTCTCTACCGAAACATTTATAGGGGTATTAGATGCTTGCAACGAAGGGTCTAGTATTTGAACTCTACCTAATTGATAGTTTACAGTATAGTCTACCCCTTCTACCAGCGTACGTCCTCCGGCAGTTACTACTACCGAACCTTGCGGAACATTGAATGCTCCTAGCGAAATACCATTACCGCCTGTAGATTTAAAACTTCCTTTTAACTGAAATTTATTTTTTTGACTATCTTGTTGTGCATCTGCCTGTGTACTCTTGTACATACTACGGTACACATATCGCTTTTGGTTAGCATTAAAGGTGGTTTCATCCTCGTCATCTTGATAATTTTCTGATGGACTTGTCGCTAATTTATCGAAAAGATATTCACCAAAAGGCTCAGCAGTAGTAAACATTACCCGACCATACTGAGTATCTACTGTAACTCCTTGCACAAAATCAAAGAAACCATCACCACCTACTTGTGGGTCATTAGTATAATTCAATCTATCTACATTAAATACCCGTAAAAGTGGCGTATCAGCAACATCATCTGGCAATGGCACAGCTGGGGTACCTGTTGTACCAGGCGCTGCAGTAATATAGTTTAACGGAGAAGGATCCGTATACAGGATATTAAACCTAAAATCTTCTTGTGAAAGTTGATATGCTCCTGGTATTTGATAAATATTTTTCATCATAAGATCCCAAACTGGTTCATTTACATTAACCAAGTTACTCTTAAGCATTTTTAATATCAAACTTTGTGTTGCTACAGTTTGCTGAGTATCATCAGTAGATTCGCCTACAACAGTTGCATCTACACCATCAGTACCAAACTCTCCTACTTTATATACCTCACCACCCATAGTATATTCATAAGCAACGGCAAGCACTTCATCATTATTCAACCTTTGATTAAGCGATATATACCCCAACTGTGCATTATAAGTATATTCACTTGAAGATAATTTTCGAGCATTTTCTAATTTAGAGTAATCTCTACCTTCACTAGCATCAAGCCCATTTGTAAAGCTCGAGTTAGATACGGTAACTATTTCCCTTATACTTGGCGCAAGCCAACCACCACCCGAAGCTATTACCTCTGGGTTTAATTTATTGTTTTCGTTATCTGGAGGAAGGTTAAACTGTGAACCGTTATTAAAAAATCCTGAAGTAGTAAAACCTATAGCCTCGCTTGTATAGTCTTCTCCAGTATTACCGTTAACTGTAAATCTAGTAAGCTGCGATTCTCCTAAATCCTGAATTGCTATAATATTCCTTGAGTTATTCTCAGTAGCATTTATTCTATTTTGTCTATTGGTTACCCATAACTCAATACGCGTTATTTGTACCCTACTACTTATTAGAGGGTAACTCCTCATAGCATAGTCATACTGATTTCTGAAATATTGCGAAAGGAAAAAGTGCCTATCGCTATCATAGTCAAGAGCAAAAATCTCAAAATCTTGTATTGTACCACCGCCTTCGGCTGTTACTGTTTTAGTTTGTGATTTTTGTTCAGAGAATATCCCTGTAAAAGTTGTTTTACCAAATTGAAGTTGCATTTTTACCCCGAATAGGCTTTGCGCACCTCTTATCAATGAGTTTGATAACGGGAAACTCACATTACCTACTTCTATTTTCTGAATAATATCATCTTCCGTAGGTGTATATTCTAGTTTAATAAGATTTTGAAAAGCAAAAGTAGATTCGGTATCATAATTAGCTGTTACGGCTAATTTTGTACCTACTTTACCCTGTAGGCTCATGCTTATACGTTGATCAAAATCAAAAGTAAAAGTTTTTCTATTTCTTGGCGACAACGAAGGGTTGTCTTGTTTAGTAAGACGAACACCAAGATCCATCTCTACAGAACCTTGTGGTTTTACATCAATAGTATTACCTCCAAAAATAGTTTCAAAAAAGCTAGAGTTTACATAGTAACGGGGTAGTAAATTTTTCTGTTCTTCCTCAGTACCTTTACCATCTATAGCTTTCGATTTTTCTTGGTAGTATTCGCGCATTGACTCCCTAAGCACCAATTCGTCATACTGCTCTGGAGTAAGTATAATAGGGTGCGTTATATTAAAACCTTCAAACTTACTAGTATATATATAACGATTAGTTACAGGATCATAAGTATATGCGTCTACAATACTTCTAGGGTTATCAATCTCTATCTTACCCGTATTATAACCTTTTATAGTATCGCGTGCCGCCTGCTCCTCTTCTTCGGTTATTTGTGCCTGTAATGCTACGCCAAAAAACATAAATATTGCAGAAAGCGTATATCTTAAATTATTATAGAATTTTTTAGAGTATTCTGTTTTCAAGGATTATAAATTTTTTAATGCTTGTTTTATAATTGTCTCCACATTAGCTTCTGGTGTCTCTTTAACAATTCGCTCCACCGCCTTTTCTGCTAATTTTTTGTTAAAGCCTAACACCTCTAAGGCAGATAACGCTTCATCTTTATTTGTATTGTAACCTGCAACAGAAACTTCCTCTAAATCATATAGTTTTAACACTTTATCCTTTAAATCAAGTATCACTCGCTGAGCAGTTTTTGCACCTATGCCTTTTATAGACTGTATAGTAGCAACATCGCCTGTACCAATCGCATTTATTATTTGCTTAGGGTCTAATGACGAAAGCATTGTTCTTGCTATACTAGCCCCTACCCCAGACACAGATAGCAGCATCTTAAAAAGTTCTCGTTCTGCTTTTTCTACAAAACCAAAAAGAGTGTGTGCATCTTCTTTAACCTGAAGAAAAATATACAGTTTTATATTTTCTGAATCAGGCAATAAAGAAAAGGTATGCAATGATATATTTACCTGATAACCCACGCCATTACATTCTATTACCACTTCTGTAGGTAGTTTTTCTACCAGTTTTCCCTGAAGGTGTGCTATCATATCTACTTCTTAAAGTTTTCCAAAAATACTAAAATTCTTTAATCCTGTACTATTATCTTAATTTAGTTGACTTTAGGCGTCTTTCTTTCTCTTGTGCATCTACAACTGCTACTGCCGACATGTTTACCATTTCCTCTACACTAGCGCCTAATTGAAATATATGTACAGGCTTATCCATACCCAACATAATAGGTCCTATAGAAACTACTTTATCAAGTTCTTTTAGTAGCTTATACGTTATATTAGCCGCCTCAAGATTAGGAAATATAAGCGTATTTACTTTTTTACCTGCTAATTTAGAGAACGGAAATTTATCTTTAAGCATTTCAGGATTCATAGCAAAATCTGCCTGTACCTCTCCATCAACTATAAGATCAGGGTGATTTTTATGTAAAAAAGCCACCGCCTCACGCACCTTATTAGCACTTTTATTTAATGACGATCCGAAGTTAGAAAAAGACACCATTGCTAGCACAGGCTCCATACCAAACATCCTTACAGTACGTGCAGTCATCAATGCTATTTTAGCAAGATCATCAGCAGTAGGTTCTGGATTAATAGCTGTATCTGACAAGAATATTGGTCCTCGTTTGGTCATCATCATATTGGTTGTCGCTACACGTGTTACACCAGGTGCTTTTCCTATAAGTTGCATAACTGGTTTTACAACCGTAGGATAACTCCTTGAATATCCTGTAACCAAAGCATCGGCTTCGCCTTCATTAACCATCATTGCCGCAAAATAGTTACGCTCACGCATCCATTTTTGAGCTTCAAACTGGGTTAATCCTCTACGTTGTCTTGATCTCCAAAAAACCTCACCATAATGCTCACGTCTTATTTTTTCTTCATCAGTTTTAGGGTCTATAATAGTAATACCACTATCAGTAGCATCAAAGTCGATTTCTTTCATCAACTCTTCTATAATCTCCTTATTACCTAAAAGTATAGGTATACCTATTCGCTCTTCATGTACTATCTGCGCTGCTTTTAATACATCCAAGTGGTCAGCTTCTGCAAAAACAATACGCTTAGGGTCAGTCTTAGCCCTATTAGTAAGTAAACGTATCATTTTATTATCATTTCCTAATCGCTCTAAAAGCTCTTCGGTATATTTTCCCCAATCATTTATTGGGTTTTTTGCTACTCCACTCTCCATAGCTGCTTTTGCTACAGCAGGTGGCACAACAGCAATAAGCCTAGGGTCAAATGGTTTCGGAATAATATAATCTCTACCAAAATTTAATTTCGTTTCACCATAAGCAATATTCACCTGCTCTGGAACAGGAGCTTTAGCAAGCTCTGCAAGTGCTACTACAGCAGCCATTTTCATAGCTTCGTTAATTTTAGAAGCTCTTACATCTAGCGCACCGCGAAATATATATGGAAAACCTAATACATTATTCACCTGATTAGGATAATCTGATCTACCTGTTGCCATAATAACATCATCGCGTGTCGCTATTGCTAGATTATAATCTATCTCAGACACAGGATTTGCCATAGCAAACACAATAGGATCATTACTCATGCTCAAGAGCATTTCAGGTGTAAGTATATTACCTACCGAAAGCCCTAAAAACACATCGGCTCCTTTTATAGCTCCTTCAAGCAATAATGGCTCGACATCTTTAGCATATTTTTGTTGTAATACAGAAAGATCAGTACGACTCTTTATAAGCATACCATCTTTATCAAACATTATGATGTTTTCTAATTTTACACCCAGTAATAAATAAAGATTAACACACGCCATTGCTGCCGAACCAGCCCCTGACACTACCACCTTTACTTCATCTATCTTTTTACCAGCAAGCTCTATCGCATTTAGTAGTGCTGCCGAAGATATAATTGCTGTACCGTGTTGGTCATCATGCATTACAGGTATATCAAGCTCTTCTACCAATCTTCTTTCTATTTCAAAAGATTCTGGGGCTTTAATATCTTCAAGGTTAATCCCTCCAAATGTAGGTGCTATATTTTTTACTGTTTCTACAAATTTGTCTATGTCTTTTGTATCAACTTCAATATCAAAAACATCAATATCAGAAAAAATCTTAAAAAGAAGCCCTTTTCCTTCCATTACTGGTTTTGATGCTTCAGGACCTATATCGCCAAGCCCCAAAACAGCCGTACCATTAGATATTACAGCTACAAGATTACCTTTAGCAGTATATTTATATACGTTATTTACATCTTTAGCTATTTCCAAGCAAGGCTCTGCAACACCCGGAGAGTATGCTAACGCCAAGTCGCGCTGTGTAGCATATTTTTTTGTAGGTACTACCTGTATTTTACCTGGTTGCGGTTTAGCATGGTATAATAATGCTTCTCTGCGTTTACTATAATGGTTCATTGATTCAAATTTTACTCGACTTACAAAGGTAACCTTATGTGGTAAATTTAGAAATTTTTAACACTATTCTTTTAAGAAGTTTATGTTGCGGTTTAGTCCTTGAAACTTTGTCCTTTTTACTGCCGAATTTTTAAATACAGCCCGAAAAGTATCCTCTGTAATTTCTTCCCAATCTTTTTTTGTCATTGATAGTAAATCGGGGTGCGGATTAAAAAGCGGCTCATTATGCGATTTAGAAAAGCGATTCCAAGGGCACACGTCTTGACACACATCGCAACCAAAAGCCCAATCATCAAATTTACCCTTCATAGAATCGGGTAAATTGTCTTTTAATTCAATAGTAAAATAAGATATGCACTTACTACCATCTACTACATACGGTTCAACAATAGCTTGCGTGGGGCAAGCATCTATACACGCTGTACACGTACCACAATGATCAGTAGTAGCAGTATCATACTCTAGTTCAATATCTACAATCAATTCCGCTATAAAAAAGAAAGACCCTACTTGTTTACTAAGTAAATTGCTATGTTTGCCCATCCAGCCAAGTCCGCTTTTGGCAGCCCAAGCCTTATCTAATACAGGTGCCGAATCCACAAAAGCTCTACCGCCTACTCCGCCAATGGTTTCCTGCATGGAGTATAATAATTCTTTTAGCCTGTGTTTTATTACAAAATGATAATCCTGCCCATAAGCATACTTGGAAATTTTGTAACTGTCGTCAACTTGAGTTGCATCAGGATAATAATTCAATAATAACGATATAACACTTTTAGCACCATCTACAAGCAAGGTTGGGTCAAGTCGCTTATCGAAATGATTTTCCATATACTGCATCTGCCCATTCTTGTTTTCATTAAGCCACTTTTCTAGTCGAGGTGCCTCTTTTTCAAGAAAACCAGCTTTAGATATACCACAAGACAAAAACCCGAGGCGTTTGGCTTCGGATTTTATAAAATCAGTATATTTTTTTTTAGAGTTCAGAAATACAAAATTTAAATTACCGTACTACAAGGCATTAAACCAAAATTTATCCCTCCGCGTTTTTCCAAACCAAGAACCTGAGAGTTAATATGTTTTGGGTTTTCTTTAACTATTTGCTCAAAGCCACTTGATTCAAATGTTATTTCTCCCTGATGTAATTCTATTTTACATTCGTAATAAATAGACCCTTCGCTATTGGGTCTAATCTTTTTAATTAAGAAAAAATCTGAAATCTCCAAAGGAGAGACAGAGTAATTCTCAGTTCCTATATCCATTTTTAAATTAAAGCACTCTTTAAAAACAAGTGTACAAGGAGCTACCCAAAATGTAAAAAATTGATTTGGAGGATGAGGATTTACCCATTTAAAAATATAGTCGATATCAAGCAATAAATCAGAAGTCCAATCCTCTTCTTGTTTTCTAATAATAAAACCATATATATTGGCATCATGCCACCCCATTTGGTCAAAGTCTTCCTCTGTCCAGATATTTTTATCTAGTAAATATTCTTCCCTCATGTTTGATATAAAATTAGCTAAACAAACCTCCTTGATTCCCCATTTTCACTCTCCCTAAATGTTTATATGCTTTTTCGGTTACTTCTCTACCACGTGGCGTACGCATAATAAATCCTTCTTGTATTAAAAAAGGTTCATACACCTCTTCTATTGTTTCGCTACTTTCAGAAACCGCAGTAGCAAGCGTAGACAGCCCTACAGGACCACCCTTAAACTTTTCTATAATAGTCGTGAGTATTTTATTATCCATCTCATCAAGACCATGTGCATCTACATGCAGTGCTTTTAATGAATAACGTGCTATTTCTATATCTATACTACCATTACCTTTTATCTGGGCAAAATCGCGCACACGACGTAGTAGTGCATTAGCAATACGCGGTGTACCTCTACTGCGCCCTGCAATCTCTATCGCTGCCTCCATAGTAATGGGCATTTTAAGTATAGCCGAACTTCGTTGTACAATGGTAGTTAATAACTCTGTAGTATAATATTGTAATCTACTCGAAATACCAAAACGTGCACGCATTGGCGCTGTAAGCAACCCCGAACGAGTGGTTGCACCTACAAGTGTAAATGGATTTAAATTTATTTGTACAGAACGCGCATTAGGTCCTGACTCTATCATAATGTCAATACGAAAATCTTCCATAGCAGAGTAGAGATATTCTTCTACTATAGGGCTAAGACGATGTATCTCATCTATAAACAAGATATCTCTATCATCAAGATTTGTTAGCAATCCTGCCAAATCACCAGGCTTATCTAACACAGGTCCGGATGTTATCTTAATACCTACTCCAAGCTCATTAGCAAGAATATTTGCCAGTGTGGTTTTACCCAAACCTGGAGGACCATGAAAAAGAGTATGATCTAATGCTTCCTCACGCATATTGGCAGCCTGCACAAATATCTGCAGGTTTTCTAATACTTGATCTTGACCCGCAAAATCGTCAAACGATAACGGTCTCAATTTTTTTTCAAGATCGAGTTCCTCTGTGTTATAATTATTATTGGTAGGATCTAAATTTTCGTTCATAATGCAAATATACTTGAAAACGGGTAATTACATCTGATAACCTTCAGAGAGTATTGTGTTCCATTCTGGGTGTTTATTTATATAATCGGCAACATAAGAACACAACGGAACAACAACAAGGCTATTATTTTTCGCATACTGTAATGCCTGATTAACCAAGTTACTCGCGGCACCTGTACCACGAAGTTCTTGCGGAGCTTCGGTGTGTGTCATCAGCATTTTATCGCCTTCCATATAATACTCCAAAAAAACAGTATGTTCTCCTATCTCCAATTCAAACTGATTTTGAGCTTCGTTTATGCTAAAAATAGCTTCTGATTTATTACTCATAATTATTCATGTTATACTATAAAGATAGTACTTTGATTCCAAATAAAAAGCCTCTCGAATGGAGAGGCTTTTTAGTATATAAAATTTTTATCTTAATGATGCAATTCAGATTCACCATCTTTCATTGGCACATTTTGAGGTACAAAATCATCATCATGACCTGGCTTACTATAATCATAAGGCCATCTGTAAACCTCAGGTATTTCACCTGGCCAGTTACCGTGAATATGTTCTACAGGAGCAGTCCACTCAAGTGTGTTAGATCTCCATGGGTTCATAGGAGCTTTTTTACCTCTAAAGATACTATAGAAGAAGTTCCATAAGAATACTAATTGGAAAGCAGCACCTACAATAGCAAACATTGTAATCAAGACATTAACATCCTGTAAGTCATCAAATAATGGGAATGCCGTATTTGTATAATAACGTCTTGGTAAACCAGCCATACCTATAAAGTGCATCGGGAAGAAAACACCGTAAGCACAAACTGCTGTTACCCAGAAGTGAATATAACCAAGGTTTTTATTCATCATTCTACCAAACATTCTTGGGAACCAGTGATAAATACCTGCAAACATACCATATAGTGCAGAGATACCCATTACTAAGTGGAAGTGAGCTACAACAAAGTAAGTATCGTGAACATTAATATCTAGTGTACTATCTCCAAGTATAATACCTGTAAGACCTCCTGTTATAAAAGTAGATACAAGACCTATAGAGAATAACATTGAAGGGTTAAGCTGTAAGTTACCCCTCCATAAGGTTGTAATATAGTTAAATGCTTTTACAGCCGATGGGATAGCAATAAGTAACGTTGTAAAGGTAAATACTGAACCTAAGAAAGGATTCATACCTGAAACGAACATATGGTGACCCCATACAATTGTAGAAAGGAATGCGATAGCTAATATAGAAGCAATCATGGCACGGTAACCAAAGATAGGCTTACGTGAGTTAGTTGCAATAATTTCTGATGTAATACCCAATGCAGGAAGTAATACAATATATACCTCAGGGTGACCTAAGAACCAGAATAAGTGTTCAAACAATACTGGCGAACCACCTTGATAATGCAATACCTCTCCTGCAATAAAAATATCTGAAAGAAAAAATGATGTTCCGAAACTTCTATCAAATATAAGTAATAATGCCGCAGATAAAAGTACTGGGAAAGATACAATACCAATTACTGCAGTAATAAAGAATGCCCATATTGTTAATGGTAGTCTTGTCATAGACATACCTTTTGTTCTTAAATTAATAACCGTAACAACATAGTTTAGTGATCCCATTAGGGATGAAGCAATAAATATTGCCATAGAGACTAACCAAAGTGTCATACCTGCACCAGAACCACCTATTGCTTGTGGTAATGCACTTAATGGAGGGTATATTGTCCAACCAGCAGATGCCGGACCTGCTTCAACAAATAATGAAAGTATCATTATTACAGAAGACAAGAAAAACATCCAATATGATATCATGTTCATAAAACCAGATGCCATATCACGTGCACCAATTTGCAACGGAATAAGAAGGTTACTAAATGTACCACTCAAACCTGCTGTTAGTACAAAGAATACCATTATAGTACCATGTATAGTAACAAGTGCCAAATAAATATCGTTACGCATAACCCCGTTAGGAGCAAAATCGTCACCTAAAAGAACTTTAAAAATAGTAAAAGACTCTTCTGGCCAAGCAATTTGCATACGGAATAATATTGACATCATAATACCAATAATACCCATTATAATACCTGTAATAAGATATTGCTTCGCAATCATCTTATGATCAATACTAAAGATGTACTTTGTTATAAAAGTCTCTTTATGATGATGATCGTGAGCATCATGATTATCGTGTTCTCCGTTTATTTCGTGTCCTACTGCTGACATATTTTTTTAATTTGAATATATTAAAAAAGATTATTTTCTTATCAATTGTGCTATTGCTACTGAATCTTCAGCTGTTGCTAAAGTATCCCGCTTCATATCATGTACAGGCTCAACAACTGGTACTTCATGCGGATCATCTCCACCTTGTGATTCTTTTACAGCAACCCCCAGTGTTTTTTGATCATCAAGCCATTTATTAAAGTCTGCTTCTTCATCTACAATAACTTTCATCTGCATATTGTAATGCGATGCACCACATATTTTATTACATAATAATAAGTAATCAAAAGTATAAGGATCTAAAGGTTCTTCACCTTTAGCAACAAGTTCTGCGCTTTTTTTAGACCTAATATTATTAATATTAGATACTTTATCCATCATTTTTGGATCTAAACGCATATCGTCTGTTGTAATTGTAGGCGTGAAACCAAACTGAGTAACCATACCTGGCACAACATTCATCTGCGCTCTAAAGTGAGGAAAGTATGCAGAGTGCAACACATCCTGAGAACGGAATTTAAATATTACTTTTCTACCTTTTGGTAAATGTAGTACAGTAGCCTGAATATCATCTTGTGCATTTGGATCGGCCATATCTACACCCATTGTATTGATACCTTCTATATACCTAACATTAGCTTTACCTAAAACACCATCTTCACCAGCATAACGCACTTCCCAACCAAATTGTTTAGCATATACTTCAACATATAAGGCTTCTTCCTTCTCATCATCAATAAACATAATGTTAGTCCATGCATACAATCCATATAAAATAAGACCTGCAAGTACAATAACTGGTATAATAGTCCAGATAAACTCAAGCTTGTCATTATCAGCATAGTAATAAGCTGTATTTCCTTTTTTACCTCTATATCTAAAAGAGAAATAGTGTAACAAGAATTGAGTAATGGTTTGTACAGTAAAGATAAGCCACATAGAAATAGCCATAAGACTATCATACTGCTCTCCATGCTCTGATGCAGGTGTGCCTAAAACAAGGTGACCCCATTTAACCAAAGAATAAATTGTAAAAATATAGATGAAGCCAACAAAAGCAAACATCAGGTAACCATTAACATTATTATCCCTATCATTAGCAACCTCACTATTTTCATTATGGGTTGCCGATCCTAACTGAGTAAGATGGAATATTTTAGTTAATTGCCATATTGCAATGCCTAATAAAACTAAAACTGCAATTATCAATAAACTCGTCATTTGTTTATTTCTTTAAATATTAATAATGAAAATGCTTACTCTCTTCAATTAACGGATTACGTTTCGCTAAAAGAGGTGCTTTGGTTAAAGTTGTAAATACAACAAATATAAATAATCCAAGGAATAATAGTACTGCACCAATTTCGCCAACACCAATAAACCATCTGTCGCCTACAGTAGCTGGCATAATCATATTGAAGAAATCAATATAATGTCCGCAAAGTATAACAATACCTGCCATAACTATAATCCAAGAAAGACGTTTGAAATCTGTATTTATAAGTATTAAAACAGGGAATACAAAGTTCATAACTAACATCCCGAAAAATGGAAGGTTATAATCTTCTATACGTGTTTTAAAATAAACAACTTCTTCTGGTATATCAGCATACCACATAAGCATGAACTGAGAGAACCATAAATATGTCCAGAAAACACTAATACCAAACATGAATTTTGCTAAATCGTGTATATGACTCGTATTTACATACTCTAGATAGCCTTTTGCTTTAAGGTAAACTGTTATTAATGCAATAGCAGTAATACCACTTACAAAGAAACTTGCAAATACATACCATCCAAATAAAGTACTATACCAGTGCGGATCTACCGACATAATCCAGTCCCAAGACATAATAGATTCTGATATAATAAAGAATACCAAGAAAGAAGCAGAAGCTTTAAAGTTTTTCTTGTAGTATATATTATCATTAGCATCATCTTGCAATAATGAGTTCTTTCTAGAATACTGACGGTACCATATCCATCCACCCATAAAAATAGCTGCTCTTATAAGGAAGAAAGGTCCATTTAGATAACCTGTTTTTGCTTGTATCAAGTGATCTTTCGCTACAACATCCTCATCCATCCAGATAAAAATATGATGCATATCCATAACACCTAAAACCAATAATATAAATACTATTATAGCACCAGGAATAAGGTAACTAGATATACCCTCCATAACTCTAAACAATACAGGAGACCATCCTGCTTGTGCAGCATTTTGTATTGCATAGAACGCTAAAGCACCAAGTGACAACAACATAAAGAACAAAGCTGCTACATATACTGCAGACCATGGCTTAGTTTTTAATTGGTGTAATACGTGCTCTAAGTGCTCTTGATGTTCGTCATGAGCAGCATGTACATCTGGCTGATGACCAGCTTCGGCATGAGTATCATTACCATGACTTGTATGAGAAGCTGTGGCTTCATGATGCCCTTCGGCAGCATGTCCATGTGCATCTTCCCCATGCGCTGCACCTGCTTCATGGTCAGCACCGTGACCACCATGTGCGTTTTCTGCCGCTAAAATTTTTTCTACGTCTTCAACGGTTTTTGGTGCAGTCAAAAAACTATAGCCTATGCCAAGAATACCCAAGGCAATCAGGACAAAGGAAAAAGTTTTTAATCTACTTGAAAATGTGTACATATTATATGCTTTCAGTGTTCTACAATTATAATTCGCTTCTTAATTTCAACACGTAGTGGGCAACTTGCCAACGCTCTTCTTGAGAAAGTTGATTAGCGTGAGATCCCATCGAGTTTAACCCGTATGTTACTACATGAAAAACGCTTCCTTCGGTAATAACCCTATCTTTATAGTTAGGCACACCAAGAAATTTTTCTCTCTTTACAAGATTTCCTTTACCATCACCTTTATCTCCATGACAAATTGCACAGTATATTGTATATAACTCTTTAGCTCTAGGAAGATCTATAGAGGCTGAATCAAGAGGAGATTCTAAATTAGCTTTAGCAAGCTCATATCCTTCATTGCTGTTTTCATATTCATAAGGTGTAAATCCTCTTGGTATTGAACCTTCTGCAGGAAGCTGACCCTCCTTGCCGTTATTAAAGGCTGAAGATTCACCATATGTCTCATAAGATATTGGCTCGTACATATTTGGGAAGTACTGGTAATTTGGTGCCGACTTGTCAAAACACGCAGTAAAAACCGATGCTACAACTACCAATAATGCTATTTTATATAACGCTCTCATAATCTGTTATTGCTTTTCAATTACTTTTACTTCTACAGCTCCTGTACTCTCAAAGAATGAAACCATCTGATCTACGTCTCCGTGAGCAGCAACTTCCATTAAGAAATGATCGTCTGTAGTTCTTACATCAGGATTTTCAGCTTCTTTAAATGGCCATAATTTACTTCTCATATAAAAAGTGATAACCATTAAGTGAGCAGCAAAAAATACTGTCATCTCAAACATTACCGGTACAAAAGCCGGCATATTTTCTATATAACTAAAACTTGGTTTCCCTCCAATATCTTGAGGCCAGTCTATAATCATCATGTAGCGCATCATTGTAGTTGCTACACTTAATCCAACCAAACCATATAAGAATGAAGCAATAGCTAATCTTGTAGGAGCAAGTCCCATGGCTTTGTCCAACCCGTGTACTGGGAATGGTGTATAAACCTCTTCAATGTGATGATGCGCAGCACGTGTTTGTTTTACTGCATCCATCAGGATATCATCATCATTGTATAAAACATGTATAACTTTATTACTCATGATCTCTTAATGATTTTCTGAATGTGAATGATTGTCGTTTCCGTGTTCTTGATCTCTCTTTCTCTTGTAGGTTTCGCTTGAGGTTTTCATTATCGATTTAACCTCTGCCTGAGCAATTACAGGGAAACTTCTTGAATATAGCAAGAACAATACAAAGAAGAAACCAATAGTACCTATAAAGAAACCAGCATCTACAAAAGTAGGTTGGAACATTGTCCATGATGATGGTAGGTAATCTCTGTGTAGTGATGTAACGATAATTACAAAACGCTCAAACCACATCCCTATATTTACAACAAGTGAAATTATGAAAGATGCCATTATACTTGTTCTAATTTTCTTAAACCACATTACCTGCGGAGAAACCACATTACAAGTCATCATTAATAAATATGACCACCAGTAAGGTCCTGTTGCTCTGTTAAGGAAAGCATATTGCTCATACTCAACTCCTGAGTACCATGCTACGAAAAGCTCTGTAATATAAGCACAACCTACAATAGAACCCGTTATCATGATAACGATATTCATTAACTCAATATGTTGTATTGTAATATAAGCTTCAAGGTGAGAAAGTTTTCTCATAATTATAAGCAAAGTATTAACCATTGCAAATCCTGAGAATATAGCTCCCGCAACGAAGTAAGGCGGAAGTATTGTAGTGTGCCATCCTGGTATAACCGACGTAGCAAAGTCAAAAGATACAATTGTGTGTACAGAAAGTACAAGTGGTGTTGCTAAACCTGCAAGGACAAGAGAAACCTCTTCAAAACGTTGCCAGTCTTTAGCTCTTCCGCTCCATCCAAAACTTAGTATCGAATAAACTCTTTTTGTAAAAGGAGTAATTGCTCTATCACGAAGCATTGCAAAGTCAGGAAGTAAACCTGTCCACCAAAACACTAATGATACCGAAAGGTAAGTAGAAATTGCAAATACATCCCAAAGTAGCGGAGAGTTGAAATTTACCCAAAGCGAACCAAACTGATTTGGTATTGGCATAACCCAGTATGCTAACCAAGGACGCCCCATGTGGAATACAGGGAACATTGCTGCCTGTATTACCGAAAAGATTGTCATTGCTTCAGCAGAACGGTTAATTGCCATTCTCCATTTTTGACGGAATAATAATAGTACGGCTGAGATTAGTGTACCTGCGTGACCGATACCTACCCACCAAACGAAGTTGGTAATATCCCATGCCCAACCAACAGTTTTATTTGATCCCCATGTTCCAATACCTGTACCTACAGTATAAGCGACACAACCAACACCCCAAAGGAAAGCGGCAAGCGCAATAGAGAATGCTATCCACCATTGCTTGTTAGCCCTGCCTTCCACTGGCCTTGCAACATCAACTGTTACATCGTGATAATTTTTGTCACCTATAATTAAAGGTTTTCTAATGGGTGCTTCGTAATGAGACGACATATCCTTTATCTTGTTTCTTAATTAATATTAATTTTTAGGTATTCCTTACTTTAACCTGATAGAATACATTTGGCTTAGTACCAATGTGCTCTAATAAGTGATACATTCTGTCATCCTCTTTCAGTTTAACAACTGTATCCTCTTCATTATTAACATCTCCAAACACCATAGCTCCAGAGCCACATGCCTCAGTACAAGCTGTATAGAATTCATCTTTTTTAACCTGACGACCTTCTCTTTTTGCATTAAGAATAGTAGCCTGTGTCATTTGGATACATAGAGAACATTTCTCCATAACACCTCTTGAACGAACATTAACATCTGGATTAAGTACCATACGCCCTAAATCATCATTCATGTGATAATCAAACTCTTCATTCTTATTATATAAGAACCAGTTAAAACGACGTACTTTATAAGGACAGTTGTTAGCACAGTAACGAGTACCTACACAACGGTTATATGCCATATGGTTTTGACCTTGACGGCTATGTGATGTTGCAGCAACTGGACAAACTGTTTCACATGGTGCATGGTTACAGTGCTGACAGAATACTGGCTGGAATGCTACTTGAGGGTTCTCAGAAGGATCTTCCATTGCATCAAAGGTATCAATAGAATCCATTAACCCTGAGATATTCTCTTTAACTTCTACATCACCTGCAAAAGTCTCTTCAGATGAATAATATCTATCAATACGCAACCAGTGCATATCGCGGCTTCTTCTTACCTCTGATTTACCAACTACTGGTACATTATTCTCTGCATGACATGCTATAACACACGCCCCACAACCTGTACAAGCATTAAGATCTATCGAAAGGTTAAAGTGATGCCCTGTAGTTCTATCAAAAGATGTCCAAAGATCTACCGAAGTAGCAGGAACAGCTTTATGATCTAAAGATACCATAGGAACTTCATTCCACTCCGAAGCATCTTTTTTATTAAATTCAGATAAGGTAGTCTCTTTTATAATATCTCCCCTACCCATTAATGTTTTATGTAATTGTATACAAGCAAATTCATGGTCGCCTGACGCTTTAGTAAGCTTTACTGACTGTAGTGAATTGAAATTGTTGTATAACGTGTAAGCATTTACGCCCGTCATCATTTCTTTCTTCATAGCCGCTGTACGACCATAACCTAAAGAAAGTCCAACAGTACCTTTTGCCTGACCTGGCTGTACAATAACAGGAACATTTTCTAATTTTTTACCGTTTACCTCAAGTGTTACAATACTACCGTTCATACCACCATTAGCAACATTATAATTCTCAAGACCTAGCTCCTCAGCATCAGCCTTAGATACTGTTACATAATTATCCCAAGACACCCTTGTGATAGGATCTGGAAACTCTTGTAACCATGGGTTATTAGCCTGCTGACCATCTCCCATACCTACTTTAGTGTACAACACAAGCTCCAAACCTGCTGCCTTTTTAGCACCTGCAAGCCTAGAAGCTGCACCGCCAAAATCAGTAGGACTTGCAACGACTGCAGAAGTAGCAGCATCATGGTGAACACCATCATGTACAATTTGATTCCATGTTTTACCAGTACCCTCAGCAGTATAAGACGCTTTAAGGTAATCGTAATATGATTGTGAGTTACCCGACCATAACAATAATGAATCTTGCAACTGTCTTGTCTTAAATAATGGACGTATAGTTGGTTGAGTAATACTATAATATCCTTTTGCCATACTTACATCGCCCCATGATTCTAAGTAATGAGGTGCTGCTGCAGCAATAGTAGTTAAAGAAGCCGTTTCATCTTCTTTCATAGAAAAGGCTACCGAAAATTTCACTTTTTTAAGCCCTTCAGTAAAATCAGCACTATTTGGTAATGTATAAACAGGATTAACACCACTCATTATAAGTGTATCAACCGTACCTGCTTTCATATCCTGTACCAACTGAGCTACTGCTTTAGCGTTACCTTGTCTTACAAGGCGTGCACCAGCAGGGTTAAACGCTTCTGATTGTAAGGCGTTATTAATTGCTAACACAAGCAATTGCGCATTCATATCATCAAGACCTGAAACTAAAACACCTTTAGAACCAGCAGACTTTAATTGTTTTGCAGCCTTAGCAACTGCATCTTTATTAGTAAATGCAGGAACACTTACTGACGTACCCATTACAGCATTATAAAGTGCTACAAGGGCATATTTTTGTTCTGTCACTGTCATAGGAATACGCTTATCAGCGTTAGCACCACTTAGCGACATATTAGACTCTATTTGTATATGCTTAGACATTTTACCATTCTTAGGTATTCGTCCTTCAGCATATCCTGTATCACAGCCACCACCTTGCCAGTCACCTAGAAAATCAGCACCTACAGAAACAATAACATCTGATTTAGAAAAATCATAATCAGCAAGAGCTCTTTCTCCATATACAGCTTCAAAAGCATCTAAAGCCTCTGATGCAGAAACAGCATCATAAACAACATGCTTAAAGTTAGTGTAACGTGCTCCAAACTCAGCAATTAATTTATCTGTAGAAGGACTTGCCATAGTATTAGTTAACAATACCACTTGACCCCCTGAAGATGCAGCATTAGCTAAACCAGCCTTTACTTGAACATCAACTTCTTCCCAAGTAGCAGGCTTACCTTTTACCATTGGCTCTTTTAAACGCATGCTATCGTACAATGAAAGTACAGAAGCATAAACCCTTGCATTAGGTTTTATTTTAGAACCTGGAAGATTGTTATTTTCAACTTTTATAGGTCTACCCTCACGGGTTTTAACCAATATATTTGCAAAATCAAAACCATCCGCAACAGTAGTTGCATAATAATCTGCAACACCTGGGATAATTTCTTCTGGTTGAACTACATAAGGAATAGACTTAATAACCGGACCTTCGCAGGCTGCAAGTGATACTGCAGCAGTACTGAATCCAACATATTTCAAAAAGTCACGACGGCTTGTTGACGAAGACGACAAAGCTTCCTTATCGCCAAGAAATTCATCAGTCGGAATCTCTTCAACAAACTCATTGTTTCTTAGCGTCTCAACAATAGAACTGTTTTCTTTCAGTTCCTCAACACTTTGCCAGTATTTTTTGTTTGATGCCATGTTATATATAGATATTAGCTTCTTTAAAAATTTATTAATAGTGACATTTTCCACACTCAGTACCACCCATATTGGCAGCCGTAAGCTTAGCTACACCATATTTCTTGGCAAGCTCATCGTGGATTTTTTCATAGTACTCATTACCCTCAACTTTAACATTAGTTTCACGGTGACAGTTAATACACCATCCCATTGTTAAAGGAGCGTCTTGTTTCATTATCTCGAAAGTCTCTACAGGACCGTGACATTTTTGACAATCAACACCTGCTACAGAAACGTGCTGCGAGTGATTGAAGTAAACAAAATCAGGAAGATTATGAATTCTTACCCATTTAACTGGTTTTTCTTTACCTGTATAAGCTTGAGTTGTTTTATCCCAACCTACTGCATCATACAGCTTTTGTATCTCGGCAGTATAGAATTCTTTAGAATATTCTACATATGTAGAATCTTTACTACCTGTAAACTCTGAAATGTTTTTATGACAATTCATACACACATTAAGCGATGGAATACCTGAAGTTTTACTAACCCTTGCAGAAGAGTGACAATACTTACAATCTACCCCATTTTCACCAGCGTGTATTTTGTGAGAGAAATGTATTGGCTGTATTGGTTCATACCCCTTATCTACACCTACCTGCATTAAAAAACCATACAAGAAGTAAGAAGAAGACAATAGCAACAATATTACCGTAACCAACACTAAGAACTGATTTTTAGCATATGCTTTCCATAAAGACACCGAAGATTCATCATCAGCAATATTAACACCGTTTGCTTCAGCAACTTTTCTTAATGTCTTGTTTACCAAAACAAGCATAACAATAAGCACTAAAAGCACCAGCACTAACGCAGCAAGAACAAGCGTATTATTTACACCGCTATCAGAACCTCCATTACCTCCACCTCCAACAGGAGCAGAAGAAATTCTTGGTTCAGCTTTTGGCTGCGAGGTATATGCCATGATATCATCAATATCTTTATCTGATAATTGAGGAAATGCTGTCATCACAGAGTTATTATTTTCTGCAAATAATTTCACTGCAGTAGCGTCACCTGATTTTATCATCTCGCTACTATTTCTCACCCATTTATAAAGCCAAGCACGATCGTGCTTATCAGCAATATTTCTCAGTGCAGGCCCTGTAGCCTTAGCATCGAGTTTGTGACATGCAGCACATAATGAGTTAAAAAGTTCTTTACCTTTTACCGGATCGCCTGCTCCCGCATCAGGAGCCGCTGCTTCGGCAGGAGCTTCAGCTGCAGTTTCCTGCGCAAATGACGTTAAGGAAAAAGACAGCGAGAACGCCAGGCAGAACAATAAAATTCTTGAAAACGAAGTATGGTTACCCACTTTTTTCATATTAAAAATGATTATCGACTATTTTTGGTATAGTTTTCTATTTGTATCCCAACAAAATGTTATACTTTTTTTAAAAACTCCCACAAAAATACGACTTATGAATTATTCTCAAACCTTAATTAATTGTTAAGAACCAATTTATAACAATTCTAAATAAATACAGAAGAATATGATAAAATAATATGTTGTATTTTTGCATCAAACACCGTTCATTATGAGAATTTTAAACATGAAGCACATTCTATTTGTAGTATTTTTCCTTGCATTACCCGCAAGCAAATCATCTGCACAAAATGCAGAAATAAATATCGAACAAGATGAAAAATTCACTTCGCTTTTAAATGAAAAGCGAAAGATAAATTCATCTATCACCATTAATGATCGTTATAAAATACAGATATTTTATGGCGAAAATGCTAAAGCAAGAAAAACACTTGCAGAGTTTAAAAAAGAATTTCCAGATATGGATGCTACGATAGTATTTGAAAGCCCTACATATAAAGTATGGGCAGGCAGCTTTAACACGCGTATTGACGCTGAAAGAATGTTAGTTAAGATAAAAGAGAAACACCCTTACTCATTACTTATAAAACCAAACAAATAGTCTCTCTAACTATCTCAGTAAGATGATAATAATTAACACGTACAAAAAAGCCCGTTTGCTATAACAAACGGGCTTTTTTAATTTTATATATCAAGCTTTTATTTAAGCTTCTTTTTAACTTCTACTTCTTGATAAGCTTCAATCACATCAAGTTGTTGTATGTCATTATAATTCTTTATCTGCATACCACAATCATATCCTTTAGCTACTTCCTTAACATCATCTTTAAATCGTTTAAGGGCAGCAAGCTCTCCTGTGTATATAACCACACCTTCTCTAATAAGTCTAATCTTAGAATTCCTAAATATCTTACCATCGGTAACCATACAACCTGCAATAGTACCCACTTTAGATATTTTAAACGTTTCTCTAATCTCAGCAGATCCAGTAATCTCTTCTTTAAGCTCTGGAGAAAGCATACCTTCCATTGCATCTTTAAGATCATCAATAGCATCATAAATAATAGAGTAGTTTCTGATGTCGATTTCTTCTTTATCAGCAAGTTGTCTTGCCGATGCAGATGGACGAACATTAAATCCTATAATAATAGCATCGGACGCCGAAGCAAGCAATACATCAGATTCTGTAATTGCACCTACTGCTTTATGTATAATATTAATTTGAATCTCCTCGGTAGATAGTTTAGAGAACGAATCTGATAATGCTTCAACAGACCCATCCACATCACCTTTAAGGATAATATTAAGTTCTTTAAACTGACCAAGAGCAATTCTTCTACCAATCTCGTCAAGTGTAATATGACGTTGCGTTCTTACAGATTGTTCACGTATTAATTGTGTACGCTTAGCAGCAATTTGTTTCGCTTCTTTTTCATCTTCAAACACGGTAAACTTATCACCTGCCGTTGGCGCACCATCAAGTCCTAATATAGATATTGGAGTAGATGGACCCGCTACTTTTACATTCTTACCGCGCTCATCATGCATAGCTTTTACTTTACCATGATGTTTACCCGCCAATACATAATCGCCAAGTCGTAATGTACCACCTTGAACTAATACCGTAGATACATATCCACGACCTTTATCAAGGAATGCCTCTACTACAGTACCTACAGCAGCCTTATCTGGATTTGCTTTTAGGTCTAATATTTCTGCTTCAAGCAATACTTTTTCTAGAAGATCTTTTACTCCTAAGCCTGTCTTTGCAGAAATATCGTGCGATTGTATTTTTCCGCCCCAATCTTCTACTAAAAGATTCATGGCAGCAAGTTTTTCTTTTATTTTTTCTGGATTTGCCGTTGGCTTATCCACTTTATTTATAGCAAATATAATAGGTACACCTGCAGCTTGTGCGTGATTTATCGCCTCTTTTGTTTGTGGCATGATATCGTCGTCTGCTGCAATTACAACAATAGCAATATCTGTTACCTGAGCACCACGCGCACGCATTGCTGTAAACGCTTCGTGACCTGGTGTATCTAAAAAGGCAATTTTTTGACCATTTTCTAGCTGTACTCCATAAGCACCTATATGCTGCGTTATACCTCCAGATTCTCCAGCAATTACATTTTCTTTACGAATGTAATCTAGTAATGATGTTTTACCATGATCTACGTGCCCCATTACAGTAACAATAGGCGCTCTAAACTCTAGATCTTCTTCTTTATCTTCTATAACCTCCATCGATTCTTCGATATCGGTTGTTATAAATTCTACTTCATAACCAAATTCATCTGCAACAATACTAAGCGTTTCTGCATCTAATCTTTGGTTCATGGTAACCATGATACCAAGAGACATACATACCGATATAACTTTAGTAATTGGCACATCCATCATTGTAGCAATTTCACCTACAGTAACAAACTCCGTTACCTTAATAGTTTTATTGCCTTCGTTAAGCATACGTTGTTCATCGTCTGTTTTTTGACGGTGACTATCACGTTTATCTCTTCTATATTTCGCCGCTTTAGACTTACTACCTTTACCTTGTAGTTTCTCTAGCGTTTCACGAATTTGATTTTTAACTTCTTCTTCAGTAGGTTCTACCTTAGCTACAATAGCAGGACGTCTACCACCTGGAGTTATTTTAGCTCCACCAGTTCTATTTCCGCCTTGTTGTCCACCAGGTCTATTACCTCCCTGTCCTTGCTGAGCTTTAGGAATAATCCTTTTTCTCTTATTCTTATTATTGTTATTATTCCCAGGTTGGTTAGGTCGTATCGCCTCTCCTTTTTTAGGCTCTTCCTTCTTCTTCTTTGGTTTTTGAAACTGCGTAAGATCTATGGTTTTACCTGTAAACGTTGTACCCGAAAGTTTTTGGTACTGGGTTTTTATTTTTTCTTCCTCTGGCTGCTCTTGTTCAGGCGCAGCTTGTTTTTCTTTTTGCTCAGGCACAGCTTGCTCTTGCTGCTTCGGCTGTATCTTTGCATTAGGGTTAGCCTTAATAATCTTTGGCTGTCTTGCTGCAGGTTTTTCTGGAGCAGCTTTTACCGCCTCATCCTTTACAGGAACCTCTTTTGACACCTCTGGTTTTTTATCTGCTACCTTAGGCTCTTCTGCTGGCTTCGCTTCTGATACTTTTGGTTCTTCAGATTTCGACACAGGAGCTGTTTTAGGCACTTCAACCTTTGGAGCTTCTGCTTTTGGCTGCTCTTGTTTTTTAGGTATATCGTCTGAAGAAGTTTCTTGAGCTTTTTTAGGATTAAGGTCTATTTTACCAACCGATACTGGTCCTGATAAAGTAGTTTTAGCTTTAATAACCTCTTGCTTTTGTCGCTCTTCATCTTGCTTTCTTTTCTCCTCCATCTCGCGCTCTCTCGCAACACGTAGCGCCTCTTTTTCCTTTCTCTTCTCCTCACTCACCTCAAGAGAAGCTTCCTTCTTGCCTTTGTCAGCAGAGAATTGATTGTAAAGGGCATTACGCTCATCGCCGGATATCTTGGCATTAGGGCTGGCATCTATATTATAGCCCTTATCCTTAAGATATTCCACTGCTCTATCCAGCGAAATATTTAATTCCCTTAAAACTTTATTTATTCTTATTGCTCTTTCTTCAGACATACAATCTTTTTAATATTATCTTCTTTGTTGTGATGTTTATATATTAAACTTACTCTTCAAATTCTTCTTTAAGTATTCTCATTACCTCTGCAACGGTCTCTTCTTCAAGGTCTGTTCTTCTTACAAGATCTTGTATATCTTGGCTTAGTATGCTCCTAGCAGTATCAAGACCTATTTTAGCAAATTCCTCAATAATCCAGCTATCAATCTCATCAGTAAACTCTGTTAATTCAACATCTTCATCTTCTACAAGATTACCTTCTCTTATAACATCTAACTCATACCCTGTTAAGAAACCAGCTAGTTTTATATTATGTCCGCCACGACCTATGGCTTTAGAAACCTCTTCAAGTTTCAAGAACACTTCTGCTCTTTTGTTTTCTTCATCTATTTTAATAGATGATATTTTCGCAGGACTCAAAGCTCTTGTTATAAATAACTGCGTATTGGTAGTATAGTTGATAACATCTATATTCTCATTACCCAACTCTCTTACTATACCGTGTATACGCGAACCTTTCATACCAACACATGCTCCAACAGGGTCTATCCTATCATCATAAGAATCTACAGCTACCTTTGCTTTTTCACCTGGTATTCTTACTACTTTTTTAACTGTTATAAGACCATCAAATACCTCAGGTATTTCTTGTTCAAACAATTTTTCAAGGAATGTCTCAGATGTTCTAGACATTATAATTTGCGGCTTATTACCTTTTAGCTCTACACTCTCAATGATACCTCGAACATTATCTCCTTTTCTAAAAAAGTCTGCCGGAATTTGCTTTTCTTTCGGCAATACTATCTCATTTCCTTCATCATCCACCAAAATTACAGCTTTTGGGCGAACATGGTGCACTTCAGCAGTATAAATATCACCAATAATGTCTTTAAACTGCTTATAAAGGTTAGTATTATCGTGTTCGTGTATTTTAGATATAAGGTTTTGACGTAGTGCTAATATAGCTCTTCTACCAAGCTGTATAAGCTTTACTTCTTCAGAAACATCTTCATCTACTTCAAAATCGGGCTCTATCTTACGCGCCTCAGTTAGTGATATTTCTTGGTTAGGATCCTCAACTTCACCATCGGCAACTACTACCCTATTTCTCCAAATCTCCATATCCCCTTTATCAGGGTTGATAATTATATCAAAATTATCGTCAGAACCGTATTTCTTTTTTAAGGCATTCCTAAATACATCTTCTAGTATCGCCATAAGCGTAACACGATCTATTAGTTTATCATCCTTAAACTCCGAAAACGATTCAATTAATGCGATATTCTCCATACCAACTATCTTTTATTAAAATTTTATTACAACAACTGCTTCTTTTATCTCACTATAAGATATTTCGGCTCTTTTTTGCACGGTTTCTTTACCTTTCCCTATCTTTTTTGGCTCACGAGCCTTCCATTCCATAACTACAAACTCATCATTAGCCTCAGTAAGTGTAGCCTCAACTTCTTGGGTCTCTGTAACCACCTTTAGTGTTCTACCAAGGTTTTTAACATATTGCCTTTTGTTTGTTAAGGGTGTAGTAGCGCCAGCAGAAGTTACTTCCAACGAAAAATCATGTTCTTCCCTGTCAAGATTATGTTCTATCGCACGGCTTACATTAATACAATCCTGCAGGTTCACTCCGTTATCGCCATCCAGGGTTACCATGATTTTATTCGAATCCGTAATCTTCAGGTCAATAAGAAAGAGTGAAGGGCTTTCTATAAGTGCCTCTTCAAGCAGAGTGCTTACTTTCTCTTTAAATATCATATTCATTATAAAAAGAGGGGACTACAGCCCCCTCATTATTTAGTTTTCCATTAAATAACCGCGCAAATATACTAATTATTTTTATATATTGAAAATCATTGGATAATGTAAAATAAATTCTTAATTTTATATTATAAAAATAACACAGAAATTTGTCAATACTTTAAGATTTACTCCAATTATTATGAAAAAAATCCTAGTCCCAACAGACTTTTCCGAACATGCTGAACATGCACTAAAAGTAGCCGCACAAATTGCGCGTAAAAATAATGGTGAAATTTACCTACTACATCTTCTTGAATTACCTAATCACGTAGCTGATGATGGTATAGGAGAAAGCAATGCTGTAGGCGGAAGCGCAGGAATACCTGAAGTGATGTTCTTTATGAAAAAAGTACGCGAGCGTTTTGAAGAAATCGTAAACGCTCCATACTTAGAAGGAATTAAGATTGTTGAAGCAATACAGTTTGAAAAAGCCTTTGACGGCATCATGAAACACAGTAAAGATCACGGCATAGACCTTATCGTAATGGGTTCTCATGGAGCAAGTGGTTTTAGAGAAATGTTTATAGGCTCTAACACTGAGAAGGTTGTAAGAACATCTAGCGTACCAGTATTAGTCATTAAAAAAGATGAAGGAGAGTTTACGCCTCAAAAATTTGTTTTTGCATCTGATTTCTCTAAAGAAATAAAAGAACCTTTCGCAAAAGTGGTAGAATTTGCCAATACTTTTAACATGGAACTAGATCTTGTATACGTGAACACTCCAAACGATTTCAAATCTACCCATGCAGCAGAAAAACTAATGCTTGAATTTGCATCAGGATTCAACATAAACAACCTTAACACTCACATTTATAATGATGTAAATGTAGAAAAAGGAATACTGCATTTTGCCAATAGCATTGATGCTGATATGATTGGTATGTGTACACACGGAAGACAAGGACTTGCTCACTTTTTTAACGGAAGTATAAGCGAAGATCTTGTTAACCATGCCGTTAGACCAGTAGTTACCTTTAAAATATAATTAAGAAAGTTATAAAAATAAAAAAACCTCTCAAAATATTGAGAGGTTTTTTGTTGGCCCACTAGGTCTCGAACCTAGACTCTTCTGTACCAAAAACAGACGTGTTACCAATTACACCATAGGCCATTCTTCTTCATTGCGGGTGCAAATATAAGACACATTTTCTCTTTTCCAAAATTTTACACAAAAAAAATATTAAAAATTTATTTTTAGCGTTCTGTAAGGAATATACAGTATTATTGTAAGAATATATAAGTATTTATAAGTCAGACTATGATCAATTTTAATTTAAAAAAATGGAACCTTATTATTGGGTGGATAATATTTACTATTGCCTTTATTGTTTATAGCATTACAGTAGAACCTACTGTGAGTTTTTGGGATAGTGGGGAATATATCGCTACTGCCGCAAAACTACAAGTTGGTCACCCACCAGGCGCACCACTATATCAACTCACAGGAGCATTTTTTGCAATGTTTGCTTCTGGAAAAGAGAATATAGCACCGATGGTCAATATGGTATCTGTACTTTCTGCTGCATTCACTATACTCTTTATGTTTTGGTCAACAACATTACTACTCAAAAACCTCATCATACGCTTTACAGAAATCAATAAACAAAATAGCATTATGATTCTTGGGAGCGCTGCTGTAGGCTGCCTTGCTTTTGTGTTTTCAGATAGTTTTTGGTTTAATGCTACCGAAGCCGAGGTATATGCTATGGCATCATTATTTATAGCAATATTATTTTGGGCAGGACTACGCTGGGGCGAAGAAATGCACCTACCACATGGTAACCGATGGCTATTACTCATCTCGTTATTAACAGGTTTATCTTTCGGCGTTCATTTCCTTGCATTACTTACCATACCTTCTATAGGGCTTATTTATTATTTTAAGAACTACGAAAAAATCACCATCAAAAACTTCACCATAGCCAATATTAGTATTGTAGGGGTGCTTCTATTTGTGTTTATGCTCCTTATGCCTTACACATTAGCTCTTTTTGCAAAAACTGAAATATTTGTAGTAAACAGTCTTGGTATGCCTTTTAATTCAGGTACAATTATCATGTTCCTCCTTACAGGTTTCTTATTTTATAGTGGGTTAAAATATACTCGTAAAAAACAACTACCATTATACAACACATTGTTACTGTGCTTACTGTTCATCTACACAGGTTTTTCGTCATGGATGATGTTATCTGTTCGTGCCAACACTAACATAACTATCAATGAGAATCCACCAACTAATGCTGCTGAATTACTTGCCTATTATAATCGTGAAAATTACCAAGAACAAAAAACATTTTACGGGTCTATGTACACACAGGCTTATGCCGGACTTGACAAAGAAAATCCATATACAGATGCCAAGCCCAACTATGAGCGCGATTATACTACAGGTAAATATGTAATTGTAAATCATTACAAAAATGCTAAACAAAACTTTGATAAAAATCATGAGGGGTTTTTACCACGACTGGCACACGAAAAAAACGCAGTAACTTATATGGCGTATGCTGGACCTCCGAAGTTTAAGGTAAACCCATATTATGATTTTGAAAAAGAACTACCTCAATATGGCGTGGATATTTCGCAATTAAGCCCCGAAGATACTGCTATTGCAGCATCACAATTGAAAGGGCAGTTGGAAAACGTTGTGGCAGAGTTTAAATCATCGTACAGGAAGGGTGAAATGGATAATACTGATTATAATTCTTTCCTGAAAAGTTATAGTCAATATCTTATCGTAGATAAGCCAACCCTAAGCGACAACTTGAGCTTTATGTTTAACTATCAGTTTGGGTATATGTACTGGCGCTACTTTATGTGGAATTTTGCAGGTCGTCAAAATGACATACAAGGTAAAGATGATATACTAAACGGCAACTGGATAAGCGGTATAAAAGCCGTTGATGAAATGCGACTTGGTGCACAGGAAAAACTAACAAGCGATATGCTGGGTAACAAAGGGCGTAATGCTTACTATTTTATACCGCTACTACTAGGACTTATCGGATTAGTATATCATGCCAAAAAAGATCTAAAAAGTTTTTACATACTACTGGTATTATTCCTCTTTACAAGCCTTGCACTAAAAGTATTTTTAAACGAAAGTCCATTTGAAGTACGTGAACGCGATTATGTACTGGTAGGTTCTTTCTACGTTTTTGGTATATGGATAGCCTTTGGGGTATATGCTTTATATGATATGCTAAAAAAACACATTAACCCAAAAGTGGTAACACCCGTAGTACTTGCCTGTACCCTACTTGCTGCTCCTGTACTTATGGCTAAAGAAAACTGGGATGATCATGATCGCTCTGGGCGTTATACGGCATTGGCTATGGCAAAAGCCTACCTCGATTCATGCGACCCTAAAGCTATACTATTTACCGTTGGCGACAATGATACATTTCCATTATGGTATGCACAAGAAATTGAAAGTTACAGAACTGATGTGCGAGTAGCATGTAGCACCTACTTACCTGCTGACTGGTATATTGACCAAATGAAAAGACAGGCGTATGATTCTACCCCATTACCTATATCGCTCTTACATGAGCAATACCGCGATGGCACACGCGACTATATGTTGTACAACCCGCGTACGGAGGAGCGAATGGATATTAAAGACTTTATGGCTTTTATATTGCTAGATGATGAACGTGCCAAAGTAGAAATGAATAACGGGCAGAAAATAAACTACTACCCTACTAACAAAATTCGAGTACCCGTTGATAAGGCACAAGTTATTAAAAACAAGGTAGTACCCGAAGCCTATTATGATGATATTGTTCCCTATATAGATATTGACTTGCCAGATGTGTTGTACAAGCACAACCTTATTACTCTCGATATAATAGCGAATAATAACTGGGAGCGTCCTATATATTTTACTGGCGGTAGTCCTGATGATGATTATTTCATATGGATGGAAGATTACCTACAACTGGAAGGTATGACTTATAAGCTTGTACCCATAAAAACGACTCCTGATGAAGATGCTCCTTTTGACTTTGGAAGGGTAAATGCTGAAAAAATGTATGATACCGTTATGAAATGGGATTGGGGTAACAGTAACAACCCTGATATATATCATGATCCGCAAACACTGCGAAACAGTGTTGCCTTCAAAAGAAACTTAGCCCGCCTATCAGACACTTTAATTAAAGAGGGGAAGACTGAAAAGGCAGTAAAAATAATAGACCTTGCTCTTGAAAAAATGCCCGTTGATTATTACCGTGCTTATTTTATGGATGAAGCCTTTGCTGATGGCTACTATCGCACTAGTAAAACAGAAAAAGCAAGGCAGTTACTTAACAAACTTACGAGAAAATATAAAGAGAATCTCGATTATTATCATTCGCTTGCGCCCTCATTGCAAAACTCATTATACTATAATATTCTTAGAGATATAGAAAGCTATAGAAGCTTATTATTGATAATGAAAGAGAATAAAGACATCACACTTTATGAAAAGCACAAAAAAGAGTTTAATCAATTTAATCAGATGTTTACACGGTTTGACCGAGAAAATGAATAAGCAAAAAGGTTATCAGTAACAGCAGTGGTTTAAACCACTACTGTTCATTTTATAAGCGACTATAAAAAACAACTCGAATACTATTACCTTAAACAAAAAAAATAGTTTCTTTGCATATCAAATAATCTGGTACAATTTATAATACATGATAACATTTAATTATAAGAAATGGAATACACTGCTTGGCTGGTTTGTTTTTGCCATAGCAATGACTGTATATTCGTTAACTGTAGAACCTACCCTTAGTTTTTGGGACTGTGGTGAGTATATTGCCACTGCTGCAAAGCTCGAAGTAGGTCACCCACCAGGAGCTCCGCTCTTCCAAATGATGGGTGCATTTTTCGCCATGTTTGCTACCAGTCCAGATAAGGTTGCTCTTATGGTTAATATGGTATCCGTAGTATCAAGTGCATTTACTATACTATTTCTATTTTGGTCAGTTACCATTATTTTAAGAACAATTATTTCCCGATTTTCAGAATTTGACAATAATAGTGCTATAGCCATATTAGGTAGTGCCTTTGTAGGGGCTTTGGCATTAACTTTCTCTGATAGTTTCTGGTTTAATGCTACTGAAGCCGAGGTATATGCTATGGCTTCTTTATTCATTGCACTTTTATTATGGCTGGGACTGCGCTGGGAACAGGATATGCATACACCACGTGGTAACAAATGGTTGCTTATTATATCGCTTGTAGTAGGATTATCTTTCGGAGTACACTTTATGGCACTCCTTGCTATACCTGCTATAGGGTTTATTTATTTCTTTAAAAATTATGAAAATGTAACTATTAAGAGTTTCCTTATAGCCAATGTAATTATTGTAGCTATACTACTTTTCATCTTCAAACTGTTATTACCTTATACCATGGCACTTTTCGGGAAAACCGAAATATTTATGGTAAACAGCTTAGGTATGCCATTTAACTCGGGTACAATTTTTATAGGGTTAGTTATTATTGCATTCTTTTACTTCGGGCTTACTTATACTCACAAAAAAGGGCTTCCGTTGTACAACACTATATTACTTTCTACACTATTTATACTTATAGGTTTCTCTACATGGATGATGCTACCTATTCGTGCTAATGCTAATGTAGTTATTAATGAGAACCGCCCTTCGGATGCTGCCGAAGTATTAGCTTACTATAACAGGGAGCAGTATGGCGAGCAAAAATTATTTTATGGCCCTATGTATTCTGATACTTATGCGGGACTTGACAAAAACAATCCATATGAAGATGAGAAACCTAACTATCAAAGAGATTACAAAACAGGTAAATATGTAATTGTAAACAATTATAAAAACGCCAAACAAAATACCGACGACAGACATAAAGGTTTTATGCCAAGAATGTGGAGCACAGAACATGCTGTAAATTATATGCGCTATACTAAGCCACTAGAATTCAAACTTGATCCTGCTATTGATTATGAAAGGGAACTGTACCAATATGGTATAGACCCTGAGCAAATGACAGAGCAAGAGTATGCAGACTATGTAAACCAAATAAGAGGCGAACTAGAAGGTACCGTAAATCAATTTAAAGCTGCTTACCGTTCTGGTGATGCTGATTTAGATGATTATAATAAATTTCTAAACTCTTACGGGCAGTATCTTGTTATAGAAAAGCCGTCGTTTTGGGATAACATGGATTATATGGTAAACTACCAGTTTGGCTATATGTACGGTAGGTACTTTATGTGGAATTTTGCCGGAAGACAAAATGACATACAAGGACGTGGCGATAATATGGACGGTAACTGGATAAGCGGTATAAAACCATTTGACACTATGAGGCTTGGCTCTCAGGATAATCTATCTTCTGACCAAACGAACAATAAAGGGCGCAATATGTATTTTATGATTCCGCTTATATTAGGGCTTATTGGTGTAACCTATCATGCTTTTAAAGACATTAAAAGTTTTTATGTACTGTTAATTTTATTCCTATTTACAGGACTTGCTTTAAAAGTATATCTTAACGAACGTCCGTTTGAACCACGTGAAAGAGATTATGCTCTTGTAGGATCTTTCTTTGTGTTCTCTATGTGGATAGGCTTTGGAGTATATGCTATATATGATACTATTAAAAATTATATTAAACCTAAAATAGCAGCTCCTCTTGTTATTGTAGTAACACTTTTGGCAGCACCAATATTAATGGGTTCTCAAAACTGGGACGACCATAACCGTTCAGGGCGTTATACAGCCTTAGCAATGGCAAAAGCTTACCTGTCATCGTGCGAACCTAATGCTATACTATTTACCATTGGTGATAACGATACTTTCCCTCTTTGGTACGCACAAGAGGTAGAAGGTTACCGTACCGATATCAGGATTGTAAATACTAGCCTATTTATGACTGACTGGTATATTGACCAAATGAAAAGACAAGCATACGAATCGAAACCAATGCCTATTTCGTTTAAACACGAGCAATATGTACAAGGCACTAGAGATTACATGTTACATATCCCTGAAACAGATGAACGATGGGATATTAAAACGTTCCTTAAATTTATAGGATCAGATGACCCTC
The DNA here is from genome assembly GCF_003344925.1 of Flavobacterium arcticum. NCBI lineage: Bacteria > Pseudomonadati > Bacteroidota > Flavobacteriia > Flavobacteriales > Flavobacteriaceae > Flavobacterium > Flavobacterium arcticum. The sequence continues at coordinate 849,602 of NZ_CP031188.1, forward strand.
GTGTTAAAAAAGAACTTAATAATGGGCACATGGTAAATTATTACCGTACCAACAAAATAAGACTTACTGTTGACAAGGAAAACATTATTAAAAACAAAGCCGTAAGTCCTGCACAGTATGACTCTATTGTGCCTTACATCGATATTGATATTAAAGGTGATGCATTGTATAAAAACCGCCTTATGATGCTCGATATACTAGCGAATAACAACTGGGAACGCCCTATCTATTTTACAGGCGGTAGCTTTGGTGATGATGATTACCTGTGGATGAAAGATTACCTGCAACTAGATGGTATGGTGTTTAAACTTGTTCCTATACGCACACCAATACCTAAAGATGGTAGTCCGCTAGACATGGGGTATATAGATGCCGATAAAATGTATGATATTGTAATGCAATGGGATTGGGGTAACAGCGATAGCCCAAATATATATCATGATCCTGAAACCCGTAAAAACAGTATTACTTTCCGTACTAACCTAGCAAGATTAATGGAAAAACTGATTGAAGAAGGTAAAGAAGAAAAAGCCAAAAAGATAATCGACTTGGCTATGGAAAAAATGCCTTTAGAATATTATGGCTATTATACGCTTTTAGAACCTTTTGCTACAGGGTATTATAAAACAGGTAATAAAGAAAAAGCAAGGACAATGCTTGCTACTCTTATTAAAAAATATCAGGAAAGCTTAACATTTTATAAAGGACTTAAAATAAGCCAGCAGGATGCACACCACATTGACATTATTACAGATATAGAGCGTTACAGAAGCCTATTATGGATAATGAAAGAACAAGGTGATACTGCCCTTTACAATAAAGAAAAACCAGCTTTTAATAAGTATAACGAGATGTTTAAGCGCTACCAAAGAGACAGCGAATAATACTTACAAAATAATATGTAATTTTGAGAGGTAGTATCATTTAGATACTGCCTCTTTTACTTTATAAAAATAAGAATAATGAAAATGTATTGGGTAAAAACACGATGGTTTATAAAGCGTCTATTTTCAGGCTTTGTGTGGGATATACCTAACACGAGTAAAACCGTATACCTTACTTTTGATGATGGTCCTACCCCCGAAATCACCGAATGGGTACTCGATATATTACGTCCGCACGATATTAAAGCGACCTTTTTTTGTATTGGTAACAATATAGAAAAACACCCTGATATCTTCAATAAAATAATTACCGAAGGGCATGCTATAGGTAACCACACCTTTAACCACCTCAACGGTTGGAATACTAATAATGCAACATATATTGATAATATAGAGGCTACGGAAACAGCTATCCTAAAAAGAAATCCTGAATTTGAGAAAGTGAAGCTATTTCGCCCTCCTTACGGTAAGATGAAAAGAACACAGGCAAAATACGTGCGCAGTAAAGGCTACAGGATAATAATGTGGGATGTGTTAAGCGCTGATTTTGACAAGAGTATAAGCCCTGAAAAATGCTTTAAAAACGTTGTAAATACTACTCGCGAAGGTAGCGTGATTATTTTTCACGATAGCATAAAGGCAGCAACCAATATGCAATATGCACTACCATTGGTCATAAATTATTTAAAAGAAAAAGGATTTAGGTTTGCAAAAATTAGCTAGCCTGTTCCTGTACCAATGTAATAATGGTATTCGCATCGAGCTCGCCCGATTGTCTCCATACCATCTGCCCATCTTTATAAATCATAAGTGTAGGTAACCCTTTTATTCTAAGGGCATCTGCAAGCTCCTGATTTTTATCTACATCAATTTTTATCACTTTGGCTTTGTCTCCAAGAGCAGCAGCTACATCACGCATTACTGGGTGCATAGATACTGATGGCTCATTCCATTCTGTATAAAAATCGATCAGTACTGGCACTTGGGAGTTAATAAGTTCTCCGAATTTTGACATAAATTAAAATTTAAACCGACCTAAAGCTTTTATATCTCGCTAAAATTTACACAAATATAACAATTTTAGTAATCTATGCTATTTTTTGACCTTTTTTTAGCTCTAAAACAGTGATTTCTGGCCATATTCCTACCCTACCTGGGTAAGCATGAAAACCAAAACCTCTATTTACATATATATAGCGACCTGTTTTTTCATATAGCCCTGCCCATTGTTTGTATACATATTGCACAGGACTCCACTTTATAAAACCTGGTATTTCTATACCAAATTGTAACCCATGTGTATGCCCGCTAAGCGTAAGGTGATAGTTATTCGCATTATCTTTCACTTCATATTCCCAGTGCGATGGGTCATGACTCATCAGTATTTTAAAATCTTCAGGAGTTAATCCTTTAGATGCTTTTGGCAAATCGCCTGCTTTTTTAAAATTATGCCCCCAGTTCTCTACTCCTACTAGGGCTATTTCTTGTCCGTCCTTATTAATTTTTACATTTTCATTAAGCAGTAACTTAAAGTCAATTTGACGGTGTAGGTCTTTTATTGCTTCAAAGTTGTCTTGTTTCTCCTTTTCAGTATTCCAAGTAACATACTCACCATAATCATGATTACCTAATACAGAATATTTACCCAATGTAGGTGTTTCTATACGTTTAAAAGTATCAACCCAAGGATGCATTTCATGTGCATGAGTATTTACAATATCACCTGTAAACAGTACAATATCTGATTTTTGTTCGTTAATAAGATTAATGGCATGGCTTATTTCATCAGGATCATCAAAACTACCACTGTGTACATCAGATATTTGTGTAATGGTAAGTCCGTCAAAATTTTCCGGAAGGTCAGGGAAATAAATTGTTTTTTTCCTGACTTTAAAATTATACTTGCCTTTTGTAACACCATATAATAAAGACAGAAATGGTATCGCTGCCAAGCCTAATGCAATTTGGCTTACAAATTTTCGTCTTTCACTAAAAAATGATTCGTTACTATCACCTAAAAACTCTCTCATTAACCCTCCAATAATACGGGTAACATCTTCCAAAATCATCATACTCGCTATGATCATTTTAGGAACAAAAGTTATAAGCAGTAAACCAATGGTAAACAAGCTCTGCTTGTTTTGCCCTACACTCCTGTCAAACTGTGTAAACGAATAAGCAATATATAAGATTATAAAAAGAGAAATCCCTTGATAAGCCCACAACAACCAGCGAAGTTTAGTAACAGTACGCAATGCCTGAAAGGCATATATCTCTACTACAGCCACAAAAACGAATAATAATATCCAACGAAACATTTATATACATGATTTAATATACAAAGTAACGAATAACGATGCTAAATGTTACAGAATAAATGACAGTTATAGAAATTAATCTTTATACATAACGTGTAGCTTCTTATTTTACATTGGTTTGTTTATTTTTACGGTCAAATACATTTTTTATGTCACAGCAAAAACGACTTTTTCTACTCGATGCCTATGCGCTTATATTTCGCGGTTATTACGCCTTTATAAAAAATCCACGAATCAACTCAAAAGGTATGGACACCTCGGCTATAATGGGGTTCATGAACTCGTTACTCGATGTTATAAAGCGTGAAAAACCCGACCATCTTGCTGTAGCTTTTGATAAAGGTGGAAGTGCCGTGCGTACAGAAATGTTTGTTGAATATAAAGCTAACCGTGATGAAACACCTGAAGCTATAAAAATTGCAATACCCTATATACAAGACATTCTTAAAGCAATGCACATACCTATTATAGAGTTAGCTGGCTGCGAAGCTGATGACCTCATAGGTACTATAGCCAAGCAAGCCGAAAAAGAAAACTATCAGGTATTTATGGTAACGCCCGATAAAGATTTTGCACAATTAGTGTCTGAAAATATATTTATGTACCGCCCTGCACGTATGGGTAACGGTATAGAGATATGGGGCGTACCCGAAATACAAGAACGTTTTGAAGTAGAACGCCCTGAACAAGTAATTGACTTTTTAGGGATGATGGGGGATGCTGTAGATAACATACCAGGACTACCGGGGGTGGGCGAAAAAACAGCCAAAAAATTCCTGAAACAATACGGCTCTATGGAAAACCTGTTAGCCAACACGCATGAGCTAAAAGGAAAAATGAAAGAGAATATAGAAGCTAATAAGGAAAAAGGCATTATGTCGAAGAAGCTGGCAACCATACTTCTTGACTGCGATGTTACCTTTAACGAAAATGATTATGAACTCTCTAAACCTGATACCGAGAAAACAGAAGCTATTTTTCAGGAATTGGAGTTTAGGAGAATGACAGAGCAGTTTCATAAACTATTTGTGCAAGATGCTGAAAATACTACTGTGCCACCACAAGGCACAGCACCCTCAAAAAGTGTAGCGAAGCAAAAAGATACACAACAAACATCGTTATTTGGCGAGCCAGCAACAGGAGAAGCTACAACACCTAATGCTGACTTTTATAAAAAACTAGACACTACTAATCATGTATATCAAGCTATACAAGGCGGTATAGGTTTAAGCCTGTTACTACGTGATATGCTACAACAAAAAACAGTATGTTTTGACACTGAAACCACGGGGCTTGACGCGCTTACTGCCGAGTTGGTAGGAATCTCTTTTTCTTGGGAGACAGGTAAAGGATTTTATGTACCTGTACCCGAAAACCGTGATGAAGCACAAGAATTAATCAACAAATTTATCCCGTTTTTTGAAGATGAAAATATTGAAAAAGTAGGACAAAATTTAAAATATGACCTCAAAGTACTAGCCAATTACGGCATTACCGTAAAAGGAAAACTTTTTGATACCATGATTGCACATTACCTTATTAACCCCGATATGCGCCATAACATGGATATACTTGCCGAAACCTACCTTAGCTATTCGCCTATGCCGATAGTAGAGCTTATTGGTAAAAAAGGTAAAAACCAGAAGAGTATGCGCGATGTAGAAATTGACCTTGTAAAAGAGTATGCTACAGAGGACGCCGATATTACACTACAACTAAAAGAGATTTTTGAACCACAACTTGAAGAGGCAGCTACCCGAAAGTTATTCGACGAAATAGAAATTCCGCTTGTACCTGTGCTTGCTGCTATGGAGCGTGAAGGTATTAATCTTGATACTGATTATTTAAAAAAATTATCAGATGAGTTAGCAAGAGATATTAAAGGGCTTGAAGAAAAGATATATGAAACCGCAGGCGAAACCTTTAACCTTGCTTCGCCAAAACAACTGGGCGATATATTATTTGACAAATTAAAAATAGGCGGACCTAAACAAAAGAAAACCAAAACAGGACAGTACGCCACGGGCGAAGAAATACTTTCGTACTTGGCAAAAGATAACCCGATAGTAGAAAACATACTGAATTGGCGACAAATAGTAAAACTACAAAACACCTATGTAGATGCTTTACCATTGCAAGTAAACGAAAAGACTAAACGTGTACATACAGATTATATGCAAACGGTTGCTGCAACAGGACGTTTAAGCTCTAACAACCCAAACCTACAAAATATACCGATACGTACTGAAAGAGGACGACAGGTGCGTGCAGCATTTATAGCACGTGACGAAAATTACACACTGCTTTCTGCCGATTACTCGCAAATAGAACTACGTATTATTGCAGCACTAAGTGGTGACCCAGAGATGGTAAATGCTTTTAAAAACGGAGAGGATATTCATGCCTCTACTGCTGCAAAAGTGTTTGATGTACCATTAGAAGATGTGACTCGCGAACAACGTAGCCATGCCAAAACAGTTAACTTTGGTATTATATATGGTGTTTCGGCATTTGGGTTGAGTAACCAAACTTCGTTAAGTCGATCGGAATCGAAAGATCTTATCGATGCTTACTACAAAACCTACCCTACATTAAAGCAATACATACAAGACCAAATAGAAATGGCACGCGAGCAAGGTTATGTGCAAACCATACTAGGTAGAAGACGCTACCTAAAAGATATTAATTCGCAAAACGCCGTAGTGCGTGGTGGTGCCGAGCGTAATGCTGTGAATGCGCCTATACAAGGTAGTGCCGCTGACATTATTAAGATTGCAATGATAAATATACAGCAAAAACTGGTTAGCGAAAACTGGAAAAGCAAAATGTTACTGCAAGTACATGATGAGCTTGTTTTTGATGTACACAACAGCGAACTAGACCTTATAAAGCCTATGATAAAGTATGAAATGGAAAACGCCTTTAAGCTAGATGTACCATTAGATGTTGATATGGGAACGGGCAATAATTGGCTTGAGGCGCATTAATTGTAACAAATTAAATAGTTATTAGTCTTACTGATATCTAAAACAATCATCAATATGAAAAAATATCTATTTATCCTTTTTACAGCAAGCACTGCAATAGCTACTTATGCACAGAGCGAACCTAAATTCCAAAAAATTGACAGTGTACTTACCTACTTTACTACCAATGATAAGTTTATGGGCTCTGTTACTATACGAGAAAAAGATAAAATAGTTTTTGAAAAAGCTTATGGCTATGCCGATCTTGAAAACAAAGTAAAGGCTAATGTTGACACTAAATACAAGATTGGGTCTATTACCAAAATGTTTACTTCTTCTATTATTTTTCAATTAATAGAAGAGAAAAAACTAACGCTTGACACGAAACTGGCAGAATACTACCCACAAATAAAAAATGCAGACAGCATCAGTATAAAAAACCTCTTGAACCATAGTAGTGGTATTTATAATTTTACAAATGATAGTCTTTTTATGGATTATGTCGAAACACCGCAAACGCGCAAAGCCATGTTACAACGCATTACCGATTACGGTTCGGTTTTTAATCCTAATGAAAAAGCCGATTATAGCAATAGCAATTATCTATTATTAGGCTATATTATAGAAGACATCACCAATAAACGCTATAAAGATGTTGTTAATGAAAGAATTATAAAAAAATTAAAACTAAAAAACACCTACTATTACGGCAAAATAAACCCAAAGCGTAATGAGGCATATTCTTACTCTCTGGATGGTGATAGCTGGTTAAAACGTGAAGAATGGCATGAGTCAGTAACTTTTGCTGCTGGTGCACTGCAAAGCACTCCTACTGACTTAACAAAGTTTATTAGAGCCTTATTTGAAGGTGATATTATAAAAAAAGAGTCGCTTGAAGAAATGAAAACGATGGACTTTGGTTACGGGAAAGGTGTTTTCATATTTCCATTTGGCGAACGTCGTTTTTATGGGCATAACGGGGGTATAGAAGGTTTTTCATCCGTATTAGGTTACTATCCAAAAGACGAGTTGAGTATTGCTATGACAGTTAATGGTGAAGGGTATGACTCTAACCAAATATTAATTGGTGTATTGAGTAGTTATTATAAAGTACCTTATCGTTTGCCAAACTTAAAAACAGCTCAGGTAACTCAAGAAACGCTTAAAAGTTATGAAGGTACATACGCTTCGCCAACCATACCATTAAAGATAACTATAAAACTTGTAGGCGACCAGCTAACGGCTCAAGCTACAGGGCAGGGTGCTTTCCCTTTAAACCCATTAAGCGATACCGAGTTTAACTTTGAACCTGCTGGTATTATCATTAGCTTTAAAGAAAATGGTTTTGCTATACACCAAGGCGGAACAGTTAATGAGTTTACTAAAGAATAAAGAAGTAATACTTGTATCAACTCAATTCAAATATTATTTTTGTTTAAAATTCATCCACCTATGAGAAAAAACAAAAAAGTAAGCAACTACACCTTAGCGATGGTAGCACTAATACTACTATTCTGGTCATTGAGAGATAGCCTTATCGATTTAAGCACAAACGTTGTTTTGGTAATTAGCGTTAGTTTTGTTGCTCTAGTTTCTTTTATGGCTTATTTAAAGTTTAGAGAAGATAAAAAAGCTGGCACTGTAGATTATGGAAGAATCGCTATAGGTGGTGTTTTTATAGCACTGACTATAGGTTATGGCATATATGACTACATATCGTTTCCATACTAATTGCCTTAAAAACTTTAAAGAAAAATTAAAAACCGCTATATGCTTAAAACATATAGCGGTTATTTTATTTATAATTTTCTGGTAGATTCTCTTTGTCTTAATTCCGTTTTAATAACCTTAGTTACATATTCCGGCTCTTCCTCTTCTTTAGACTCTAATCGATTAATAAGCATCTCGGCAGCAGCTTCCCCTATTTCGGGACCGTGCTGGCTCACGGTTGAAAGACTTGGCGTTAGTCGTCTTGACCATACCCCATCGGCAAAGCCTATAATATTAAGTTCTTCAGGTATTTTTACACCTCGCTTAATTGCCATTTTCATCGCCATTACAGAGGCGTGCTCATCAAGGGCAAAAACACCATCTATATTTTTATCAAAAATAGAAGCTAATTTATTATCAAATTCTTCTGGGTTATCGGTAAGCAATATTACATCTTCATTTACCTGATACTTATTATCAGATAATGCTTTCCTATAACCGTCGGCACGTAATTTACCTACACTAAGATTATCTATAGTAGAAACTAAAGCTATATTTTTACAATTCAGCTTTATCATGTGGTTAACTGCGTGTACTGCCGAATCGAAATCATCTACAATAACCTTATCACAGTTTACCTCGTCAGATATTCTATCGAACATTACTATAGGTAAATCATCAGACATGGCTTCTTTAAAATGTTTAAATTCCTGCTGCATTTGTGTTTCTTCTGACACAGATAATATAAAACCATCTATAGTACCATTACTAAGCATATCCATAGCATGAATTTCTTTTTCAAGTGACTCATTAGAGATACATGTTATTACATTATATCCTCTTGCATTAGCAGCCATTTCTATACCGCTAAACACTTTAGCAAAAAACGGGTTGAGTATATTAGGGATAATAACACCTATGGTTTTAGAGCGCTTATTCTTTAGGTTTACAGCCATATTATTTGGCTTGTAATTTTTAAGTTTAGCAAACTCCTGAACTCTTATTTTGGTAGGTTCGCTAATCTCAGGACTATTACTCAGCGCTTTTGACACTGTTGAAACGGAGACATTGAGTTCTTTTGCAATTTGCTTTAATGTGGCTTTCTGTTTCATATCCTGATAAATTTAATTTCACGTAAAATAACGAAAAAAATACGAAAACTATACTACAGTTACTAATACTACTACCTAAAAAAACATGACTAAAAGCATATCCTAAGCAATAATTTACAATCCCATATCTTAAAAGCTAATACAAATAGTACTAATTCATTTATTATATAATATAGAATCGCAAGTACTTTTATTTGTAAAATAAAAGTACTTATACTTAAGATAACTAAACACAACTACATCAAACAACATAAAAGTTAAATTTTAATTAAAAAAAGTTAAATAAAAGGTTATTTTTGCATTTCAACAAACAGATAAACACCACTTTAAAGCAATATCTTACATTAAAAACTAATACAGTTATTTTTAAATTAACCTTTTTAACCCCATTACTCCATGAATAAATTTACAATTCCAAAATCATTTTTGGTATTTCTATCATTAATAACTTTTAGTATTTCTTGGTCTCAAGAAATTGCTATCAATGAAATTATGTCATCAAACGATGCTACTCTGACCGATGAGGATGGAGATTTTGAAGATTGGATTGAACTATATAATTACGGAACAACTCCTGTGAATCTAGAGGGGTATGGTATTACCGATGACACTACAATTCCTTTTAAATGGGTTTTCCCTGCGCAGACACTACAGCCTAACGAATTTTTGTTAGTATGGGCATCTGACAAAGACAAGGTAATTGCTGGAGAACCGCTACACACTAATTTCAAAATCAGTTCTGGAGGAGAGACTATTGTATTAACAGACCCTGACGGGGTACTTGTTAATGAAGCACCCGCTATTGCATCAGAAACTGATGTTTCAATTGGTCGTCAGCCCGACGGTACTGGTTCATGGTTGTTTTTCTACTCTCCTACACCAGGGGTAGCTAATACAACTACTGGGTTATCTGAACTATTAGTTCCACCTACTTTTTCTCATGACTCGGGGTTATATACAGAATCATTTGATTTATTATTATCGCATAACAACCCTAATGCTGTAATTGTATATACAACAGATGGATCTGAACCTCAATTAGATAATATATCAGGGACTGTTTTTGAATATAAAAATGCTTATAAATTAGAAACCACTGATACACCAGGCCTTTTATTAACAGACTCTTATACATCGAACACCTATACTGTACCTGTTGCGGTTTATGATCGCTCTGCCGAGGCAGACCAATTAGCCAATAAGAATACGCGTCAGCACCCTTTATACACTCCTACAACACCTGTAAGAAAAGCCACTATTGTTAAAGCACGTGCTTATGTAGATGGTGTGGGGTCTAAAATTATTGCTAAAACATTCTTTATATGGAGTGAGGGCAACCCTTACCAAATACCTGTTATATCTCTTCAAATTCAAGAAAACTATTTATTTGATTATAATGATGGTACTTATACCGCAGGAGTTGATTTTGACACATGGAGAGAAAACAATCCTGATAACAACCAATGGTATAGACCCGAATGGTCTAATTACTGGAGAAGCGGTTCAGACTGGGAGTATCCTGTACATGTAGAATTTTTTGAATCAGGCTCTTTAAATTCTGTAATGAATATTAATGGAGGTTTCAGGATTCACGGAAACAACTCTAGAGCCTTGGCTATTAAAAACCTTAGACTGTATGCACGAAGCGAATATGACGAAGCAAACACGTTTGAACATAACTTATTTGACGAAGTAATTCCTGATGCACCCGTACCTAACAATAATGAATTTAAACGCATTATGTTAAGAGGTGACGGCACTGGAGGAGCTATCGCCTATGATGTTGTATTTAATCGTATTATGCAACCTGTATTTAATGGTGTTACCCGAATAAAACCAGCTATTCATTTTATTAATGGTGAGTTTTGGGGGCTTACAACTCTTAGAGATCGTTTTGACAAACATCATTATGCTTTAAATTTTGACTTGGATGAAGATAATATTATTCAGGTTGATTGTAAAGGTGGGAATTGTGAAATAGACGAAGGTGATGATACTGACTACCAAAGTTTTATTACCATGAGAGATTTTATCATTCAAAATGATATGGCAGATGAAAATTTATTTTCTCAAGTCAATGACATTCTAGACATGGAATCTTTTATAGATCACATGGTTCTAGAAGTTTATGCCGCAAATGATAGTTACGAAAGAAATTTTTGGAGAGTTCGAGATGTAGAAAATGAGTCTTACGGAGATGGGAAATGGCGTTTAAACGTACAAGATTTTGAAGCGTCTTTAAAGAGTGAAACGAACTGGATGCAACATTGGGGCGACATGACCGAATCGGCTAATGAATCTTTCTTAGGGGAGTTATTAGCTAATGACGGTTTTAAAACAGCTTTTATAAATCGTTTTGCTGATATTTTAAATACAGCATTTACAACCCAACGTTTCAACGCTATAACAAACGAAACTTTTGACGAAATTGAACCTTATCTAACAGAAGACATAAACCGTTTTCCAAGACAATTCTTCTACCAAGATATAGAAAAACAAAACTTATTAAACTGGGGTACAGAAAGACCTGATATTCAAAGAGAACAAATTAGAACTTATTTTGACCTTACAGGAACAGTCGATTTAATATTAAATGTTTCTAATACCGACGCTGGTAACATTAAAATAAATACTGTTAGTATAGAACCATCTACACCAGGTGTACCTGAAAATCCTTACCCATGGACGGGTATTTATTTTAACAACATACCTGTAACTCTAGAGGCTACAGCAATGCCTGGATATGTATTCTCTCATTGGTCTGGCGATGTTAATAGTACAGATGTAGCCATAACAGTTACCCCAAATAGTAATATGGAAATTCAGGCTAATTTTGAACCAGAAGCAGCAGGAGAAGAAATTGTTTACTTCTGGCTTATGGATTCGGAAATTCCAAATGATACTCCTTTAGAAGAACTTGATGCAACCTATGCCGCAAATGAACTAACAGCAAAGATAATGTATAGCTCTTGTTTAGAAGGGTATCCTTTTACAAGTGCAGATGATAACTGGCGTAAAGCATCTATGGAACGTAAAAATAGTCCTACTCCTTTAAATTACTACCCTGAAGCTAATAATGACATTACTTATTCAGACGGAATAATGAAAGGAATACAAATTAAGCAACCTTTTAGAGTTGGAGATCTTGAAAACACTATCGAGCTACAAACTCCTACTACTAATCTGCAAAACATAAAACTTTCTCTTGCAATAGAGTCTAACGGTGCTGCACAAACTTTATTAGTAGACTACTGGAATGGTTCAGAATGGACTACTAATGGACTTGAGAACGCATCAGTTGCAATAGCTGACAGCTATGAAGTGAAAGAGTTTGATTTTTCTAATATTACTACCGCAAATAACAACCCTGATTTTAAAGTGCGTATTCGTTTTGACGGTACAGATATGTTTATTGATGAAGGAAATGAAGTTTACCTTAATAACATTGCTATTACAGGCGAAACAACACTAACTGTTATTACCCCTATAAGAGATGTAACTGTAAAAGTATACCCTAACCCTACTGATAACATAGTTAACATTGAAGCTAGCGAGGCTATAGATAAGGTTATTTTATACACTATTTATGGGCAAGCCGTACATCAATCTTCTCCTAAAAACCTTAATCATCAAATTGATTTAGAAAACTTACCTACAGGAATTTATTTACTTAAAGTGTTTTCAAATAACACCGAAAAAACAATTAAAGTAATTAAGCAATAATCAAAATTATTCATAACCAAAACCGCCCTTCTGCTCAAATGAACTGAAGGGCGGTTTTTTATTTTATCACTTCAAAGAGAAGAATCATAAATATATAACGAGTATTTTTCAGTCTTTAAATTCACTACAATAAAAAAGCCTCTGATTTCTCAGAGGCTTTTTGTGCGGGTGAAAGGACTCGAACCTTCACACCGTGAGGCACCAGATCCTAAGTCTGGCGTGTCTACCAATTTCACCACACCCGCAGGAATAACAAACTTGATATGCGTTTCATTATTGTGAGTGCAAATATACGCATAGTTTGAAATAATGCAAATAATAAATGAAAAAAATATTATTATTTTTTTATGTACTTTTGACAGTCAACCTATATCATTAATTTTAAAATGGATAACATAAAAAGCTACGTAGCGGAGCATAAAGAAAGATTTATAAACGAGCTTATAGAATTATTAAAAATACCTTCGGTTAGTGCCGATAGTGCATTTTCTCAAGATGTAATGAATACTGCCGAAGCAGTAAAAGAAAGCCTTGAAAAAGCAGGTTGCGACCTTGTCGAGATTTGTGAAACACCAGGCTACCCTATTGTATATGGCGAAAAAACAATAGATAAAAATCTACCAACAGTTTTGGTTTATGGTCATTATGATGTTCAACCTGCCGACCCAATTGAGCTTTGGACATCACCGCCATTTGAACCAGTTATTAAGCCTACTGATATCCATCCCGAAGGAGCAATTTTTGCTCGTGGTGCTTGCGATGACAAAGGTCAAATGTATATGCACGTAAAAGCACTAGAGTACATGGTGCAAAACAACACTTTACCTTGCAACGTAAAGTTTATGATAGAAGGCGAAGAAGAAGTAGGATCGCCAAGTTTAGGATGGTTTATAGAGCGTAATCATGAAAAACTTAAAAATGATGTAATATTAATTTCTGATACAGGAATGATATCTAACACGCAGCCTTCTATTACTACAGGACTAAGAGGACTTAGCTATGTAGAAGTAGAAGTTACAGGCCCTAACCGTGACCTGCACTCAGGTTTATATGGTGGTGCAGTTGCCAATCCAATAAACATATTAGCAAAAATGATTGCTCAACTTCATGATGAGAACAATCATATAACTATCCCTGGGTTTTATGATAAGGTAGAAGAGCTATCTCGCGAAGAACGTGATGAAATGGCAAAAGCACCTTTCTCGCTTGAAGCATATAAGAAAGCATTAGACATAGAAGACGTACATGGCGAAGCCACTTATACTACAAATGAACGTAACTCTATACGACCTACACTAGATGTAAACGGTATATGGGGCGGTTATATAGGCGAAGGTGCTAAAACGGTTATTGCTAGTAAAGCCTATGCAAAAATATCAATGCGTTTAGTACCAGACCAAGACTGGAAAGAAATTACCGATTTATTTACCAAACATTTTGAGGGCATCGCTCCTAAAGGGGTTAAAGTAAAAGTAACGCCTCATCATGGCGGGCAGGCATATGTTACCCCTATAGATAGTATTGGGTATAGAGCTGCTGCAAGTGCTTATAACGAAAGTTTTGGTATTAAGCCAATACCTGTGCGATCTGGAGGTAGTATTCCTATTGTAGCTTTATTTGAAAAAGAATTAAAGAGCAAAACTGTAATGATGGGCTTTGGTTTAGATAGTGATGCCATCCACTCGCCTAACGAACACTTCGGGGTATTCAATTACCTGAAAGGTATCGAGACAATTCCGTTATTTTATAAATATTTTACTGAAATGAGTAAGTAAGTAATAAGTCAACAATGAAAAATACAGCTTCAAAAAACTTTTTTACAATAGCTATAACTTCACTTATGGTGCTGTTATGCTTTCGGGTAAGCGCACAAGAAATTAGCGAAAAAGAAAGTTCCCGAAAAGTTCTCGATTCAACAGATATCGTACATAAGCAACCACAGTATCCAGGGGGACAAAAAGAACTTTATAATGATTTATTACAAAGTTTTAAAACACCTAAAGCACCTGATGGAACTTATAAAATTTATATATCGTTTAGTGTTGAAAAAGACGGTTCGATGTCAAATATAAAAACGATAAAAGATCCTGGATATGGTATGGGTGAAGAAGCTATAAGAGCACTTAAAAGTATAGATAAAAAATGGGCTCCAGGAGAGAATCGTAGTGGCAAACTGCTTCGAGTTGCTTTTACACTCCCTCTAACAATAAATATTACAAAGTAAACAGAATTCTATTTCAATTAAAAATCCGCCCATTGTGGCGGATTTTTTTGTTTAAAACCAAACATACCAACCATTTAAAACATTTTAACAGAAAACACGTTATATTTGTAATCATCATCAATCAAATCAATCATCATGTTAAAACGTTTTTTCATCACCTGTTCTGGTGCAGACAGGGCTATTATCTATAGTTGCTCCAACGGCGAACAAAATAAATATGCAGGTATAGGTGCTACCGTGTTTTTTACCGCCTTACTCGCATGGATTGCTTCTTCTTACGCTTTATTTACAGTATTCGATAACATTTATATCGCCTCCTTTTTTGGTCTGATATGGGGTTTGCTTATTTTTAACCTCGATCGTTTTATAGTTTCTACTATTCGCAAACGCGATCATTTTAGTCAAGAGTTATTACAGGCAACTCCGCGTATTATACTTGCCATTATTATAGCCATCGTAATATCTAAACCTTTAGAAATTAAAATTTTTGAAAAGGAAATTGATACCGTACTGCTTAAAGAGAAGAATGATATGGCACTTGCCAATAAAAATCAGGTTGCTGATTATTTTACGAGTGACATCAGCAAAAATAAAACCTCTATAGATAGTTTAAAGTCAGAAATTTTAAAAAAAGAGAAAGAAGTAAACGAACTGTATGCTACCTATATTGCCGAAGCTGAAGGTACAAGCGGCACATTCAAACTAGGAAAAGGTCCTGTATATAATGAAAAACGAGAAAAGCACGATACTGCATTGGCACAGTTAAACTCTTTAAGAGAAAAGAATACTGCAAAAATTGAAGCAAAAGAGGCAGTAGCTGCAAATCTACAAATAGACCTCCATAAAAAAATTGCCGACAGTCAGCCTGTAATTGATAATTTTGACGGATTAATGGCACGCATCAAAGCATTAGATAAATTGCCTTTGCTACCCTCTTTGTTTATTATGCTCTTGTTCTTAGCTATAGAAACATCTCCTATTATTGCGAAATTACTTTCGCCTAAAGGTGAATACGACTTTAAGCTAGAAGAGAATGAAATGGCTTTAAAAACTAGCTTGGCGCAGAATAACTACCAACGCGAACTAATGCGTACTACCGATGCAGGTATTTATGATGATATATATGGCGAGATAAGACAGGATAAAGAACTGTACAACTACAAGAAGAAAAAAGCTATTGAACTACTGGAAATGCAAGCCGATAGTTTCTCTAACAAGCAAAAAGGAGTTATGTAATCTCTGCCTGCACTTTTTTGGTCAGGCTTTTAAAAATAAGTTCATAAGAGTGATCTATAAGCTCTTTTAAAAGCGATAGCGGTACATCACTATTTACGGTTACTGTATTCCAATGCACTTTACTCATGTGATATCCAGGGTTTATACCCTCATATGCTGCACGCAGTTCCAAAGCTCTTTCTGGGTCACATTTTAGATTTATAGCCGCTTCGCCTTGTTCCCATTTTACGAGTGACGAAAGCGCAAACATCTTGCCCCCTACTTTAAACACTAATGTATTTTCATCAAAAGGAAAATGTTCGGTAACTCCTCTTTTAGCTAAACAATATTCATAAAATTGTTGGACATTCATAATACTAACGTTCTAACTTATATAATACAGGTTTACTCGGCGAAGCATCATTTACAAACGATGCTATTTGCAAATTAAGCAAGTAAGCACCATCATTAACTGAATCCAGTACATAAATCATCTCGGTTATAGTCGCATCATGTCGCGCATCTGCGTTCAGATTATTCACATCCTTTACATTCCAAAAAGCTTTATGCGCTAACAGCTTGCCTTCATCCTTTTCTTTATCCACACTCGGTAAATCTATTAGTAAATGTTTTATACCCCATTCGCAGATATAGGTTGCTGCTGCCTCTTCAAGATAAGGCGGATTACTGTTGCTGTATTTTTTCGATTGCTTTGCTGTATCATTAGGTAATGTGCGAATTACTATCGCTTCGGGAGTTTTACCGTTTAAAGCTTTTTCAATCTGCGCTCTGGTTATAACCAAATCATCGCCTTGCATTTCAGGTTGAATAGAAATCAACTCAGCTATAAAAAAGAACTTTTTTATAGCCTCGTTAATGCTGTAAAAATCTTTAGTGATATGCCCTAAGCACTCGGTATGTGTACCGTGACCATGTGGGTTAAAAAAGATGTTGTTAAAATTGGTAGAAGACCCCTTGCCTACCTTACCTACCCAATCGCCCATTGTTACAGGCTCGATAGTGGGCTTATCAATATACCATGCGATAGGATTATTCTCATCACCTGAAAGCGGAATTGAAATATCTAAAGGGTTAGAAAGATTGACTGTATAAGTAACACTTTTGTGTTCTATGGTAGTTTTCATGTGCTGTACATTATACCGCCAAAGCGGAATTTGTTGTTATTCCAAATTTATGAAAAACAAATCGCTGGCAATGCCATCAGCTAAAAATTTACCCTTTCGGGTTGTTTTTAAAATACCGTTTTCAAAAGCCAGTAATCCATTATTAATAAAGTGACTGCTTTCTTTAATGAGATAATCATAATACTCTGAACCAAATTCGCTGTTTACTCGCTCTGTAGAAACACCCCAAATAGTGCGCAGTCCCGTCATAATATACTCATTATACCTATCTGTTATGGTAAGGTTTTCTTCTTCTGAGGGTAATTCATTATTCTGGATAGCTTTTAGATAAAGTGCATTATTAGCAACATTCCAACTTCGGCTAATACCATTATAGCTATGTGCTGAAGGACCAATACCTAAATATCTTTTACCTAACCAATAGGCAGTATTATTTTGCGAAAAATAGCTCTCTTTACCAAAATTAGATAATTCATAATGTATAAAGCCATTTGCTTCGAGCGTATCTACTAGCAGTAAAAATTGTTCCTGTGCTGCTTCATCGCTAGGCGGTGCGATGATTCCTTTTTTTACAAAAGTGTGTAATGCCGTTTTAGGTTCTACTGTAAGGGCATAACTGGAAATATGGGGCACCCCAAATGATAATGCCCTTTGTACATTTTGTAGCCAACGCTCATTACTCATATTAGGAATACCATATATCAAATCGATAGAAATATTATCAAAATATGCTACGGCTTCGGCAATACACTCGGTCGCTTCTTGGGCATTGTGGGCACGATTCATCATTTTTAGATCTTCTTCAAAAAACGACTGTACACCTATGCTTAGCCTGTTAATTGGAGTTTTAGACAATTCAATTATTCGACTACCCGATAAATCATCAGGGTTAGCCTCTAGTGTGATTTCGGGATTATCAACAACAATAAAATTATTATAAACAGCATCTATAATAAGCTGTATCTCTTCATTCGATAAAACTGACGGTGTACCACCTCCAAAATAAATGGTTTGTATTAGTCCATCTTTAAGCTCATCTTTACGAGCGCTTATTTCAGAAATAATAGCCACAATCATTTCTTCCTTCTTTTTTAATGAAGTCGAAAAATGAAAATCGCAATAGTGACATGCCTGCTTGCAAAATGGTATGTGTATATAAATACCTGCTCCTTTTTTATTTAGTAAAAAAGAAGGCTCTTTATTATCTGTATCTATTGTTTTTGCTGTCATTTTTTCGAAACTCTACTTTCGTTCTGTTTTACAAAAGCATCCCAACCCGTATAGCTTTTACCTCCAACGATTTTACCCGAATTAAAAAAATGGCATACTGCTGCTGCAAGCCCATCGGTACTATCTAGGTTTTTGGGTAGTTCGCCTATATTTAGTAATTGTTGTAGCATTTTTGCTACCTGCTCTTTACTGGCATTACCACTACCTGTAATTGCCATTTTTATTTTCTTAGGTTCATACTCCGTAATAGGTATTTGGCGCGACAGTCCTGCTGCCATAGCCACACCTTGTGCTCTACCTAACTTTAACATCGACTGCACATTTTTACCAAAAAATGGAGCTTCTATGGCAATCTCATCAGGATGATGGGTTTCTATAAGCTCTATAGTACGCTCAAAAATAATTCTGAGCTTTACATAATGATCATCATACTTTTTAAGATCTAGCTCATTAAGTTGCAAAAACTCCATCTTTTTGTTAACCACTTTTATGAGTCCGAAACCCATAATGGTTGTACCAGGGTCAATACCTAATATAATACGTTCGTTTGCCAATTTAATTTCTTTATTTTGCAGCTATGCCTACTCTATCTCGCAAAGCTAAACAATTCCTTACGGTTCTTACTAAACTTTTAATTGTTGGCGGCGCTTTTTATTTTATTCATGATAGGCTTACCAACAACGAACAGCTGGACTGGCAAAGGTTTACAACCATGCTTGACCAACAACAATCATTTTGGATTATAGCTATTATTATAGTGCTTACATTCTTGAATCGTTTTATAGAAATACTAAAATGGCAAAACCTAGCAAACACAATTACCCCTACACCTTTAGCTAAAGCAACCAAAGAAGTTTTAGCTGCTGTAACCGCAGCTTTATTTACACCTAATGGCATTGGCGAATATGCTGCCAAAGCGATGTACTATTCTAAAGAAGAAGCAAAAACAGTTCTATTTCTTAACCTTATATGCAATGGTATTCAGCTTATACTGGCTGTAGCATTTGGAATATTAGGGCTAGTTATTTTTAATATAGCGCACCCTGTCTTATCTGCAAAAGCAGTTTTAATTGTAGTAGCTATTATAGTTATAATTATCTTTTTACTGTTTAGCGGACGTAATTTTACTATAAGGGGTTACTCGATACAAAAATTAGGACAAAAAATTAATGCATTACCAAAAGCTGTACATCGTAAAAATATAATCCTCGCTACATTACGCTATATTGTACTGATACACCAATACTACTTTTTATTTTTAGCCTTTGACGTCACACTCTCCTACCCCGTTTTACTCGCTACCATTGAAGGAACTTATTTTTTAGGATCTTCATTACCTACCTTTCAGTTTTTAGACTTTGCAGTAAAAGGCAGTGTAGCGGTATTTTTCTTTGGATTACTAGATGTAAACGAATGGATTGTGGTATTTGTAGCAACACTAATATGGCTGCTAAATGTAGTAATACCTGTAACTATAGGAAGTTATTACGTATTTAGATTCCGTAGAGAAACTACTCTACATTAAGAATTACGGGGAGTATAAATTGTGTAGTAACAGGTATACCTTCTTTTTGGGCAGGCTCAATTGAAGGAAAATCGACTAATCGATTTTTAAGAATACTATCTATTGCAACACTTGTAGTACTAAGACTGTCGTTTTCAAATTGTGGCTTGAACTCTAAGTGAGAGTCTGCAAATATTGTAACCTCAACATTTATAGTATCTAACTGCGGATAAAGTACCGCTATAGTATCCGCATCTAGTTTTTCTTGTACCAATCTAGCCATTGTTTCAAAAAAGCAATCTTTACGCTGTTGCTTGTCTGTCATAATATCACATTCTACTATAGATGGATAACTCGTCACTTCTGCCCAGTTAATTTCTTCTAGGCGTTTATCTACTAATTCTTGTTTATCGGGTACTTCTCCGCCAAACCATTGACAGGAATTAAACAAAATAAGTGTAAATAAAGTGGCTGTTTTTTTCATTACAAGAAATAATGAGTTTGATATTATGCCAAAAATAGGTAAAAATAATTATCTGCTCCCTCTATGTGTAATAGTTATTTCACAATAAAGCTATCTTGGCTGTATTGTTCATTTTAAATTTAAAATTATCAGTATTGTGTAGTATTATTTCTACACAGAATGAAGTCTTATTGTACAGTAGTAATTTTATTTATTTTATACATTTGCATCATCATTTTTTTTGTGATTCACTGGTTTTGAATTTTTTAAAAAATTAACAAGATAAATAAACAGATTTTTTTCCTTACCTTTGCGCACATTTTTTTCACATTAACCCCCCCCTTTAATCCCCTTAAAAATGTTTCAAAAAATACCCAAAATTATGCTAGCTGCTTTCGCGGCTATTTCACTGCTGTACAGTAATAAGTCTTACAGCCAGAGCCCAACAGCTCCCGCACAAGGATTTAATGTTTTCGCTGAGAACAACATGACATTAATAACTAACGAATCTGAAGGCCCAGTTGCTTGTGGTGGCGACCTAACGGTTCAAGGAAACTACCAAGCTGCTGTACATGATGCAGGTGACTTTACTGTAAATGGTGTTAAAATTGGTGTCTTGATAGGCGGAAAAGTAAATTACCAATCAGGTAACGCTTTACAAGTAAATTCAAACGGTTATATTAAAATAGGAAACGGTAACGGATCTTATGTGTGGTATTATGACCAAAATAATGCGGCTTCACCAATAAGGATTACACCAAGCTCAAATTACAATTCATCTCCAAAAATTATGCTTCAAGCTAATTCAAACCAGTTGAATGTAGGCGTAAGCAATAACCCTGTTTTTGAAGATAATTTGATTGATTTTTCTAGTGCTTTCCAAACCATGGAAACTACTTCTCTAAGCATTTCACAATGCTCAGGGAATGCGCAGTTGACGAACCCTAACGGACAATCGATACCAAACACTAGCCTTCCTAATCAGGTTAAAATAAACTTACAAAACGGTGTTAACTACCTAAATGTAACAGGAGCAGACATGAACAACGTTCAGGTCTTTACTTACAACCAACAACCTAGTGCTTCAAAAATTTTAATTATAAACGTTGATGCGCCAGGAAATTTTAACTGGAGTGTTTGGAACCAAGCAGGTATTGGTTTTAACCAGTGCCCGTATATACTATACAACTTTTATAACACTACAACATTAAACATTGTAGGAAACTCAACTATTGAAGGAACTGTTTTTGCTCCTTTTGCAGATATTACTAAAACCGTTAACCAGTCAAATATTGAAGGACAAGTTATCGGTAAATCGTTAGTTCATGGAGGTGGCGAAATGCATTATGCTAAGTTTGCACCTTCTATAACAGGTTGCGCCCCTGTAGCAGGTGTAGCTCCTACAGCTGAATTTGGTGTGAATAACACTACTCAATGCTTAAATAATAACGAGTTCACTTTTAACAACACATCAAATACAGGCACTGCGGTACAACCTGGAGCACCATTAAGCTACTCATGGGATTTTGGTGATGGTACAACTAGTACAGATATGAACCCTGTAAAAGTTTACACTACAGCAGGAACATATGATGTAACACTTACTACTACAAACACATACGGGTCGGATAACGAAACCATTCAAGTTGTAGTTAACGCTACTACTAATGCAGTAGTTACTCAATCCACTCTTACATCAGGTTCAGGATCAATCACTAAGCAATTCACATTAACGAATAGCACTGACTTTACTGACTTCTCTTGGGCATTATCAGGAGAGGGTACAGGTTTATTTACGAACCAAAACATTGTAAACTTCGAATTTACGCAGGCTGGTTACTATGAAATTACAGTAACCACAATTGACAATAACGGATGTGAAAACACTACTATTGTTCCTGTTGTTATAGCATCAGAAGATGTAAGTACTGGAAATAACGGAGGTTTAGAAAGCGAAAGCCTAGGAGATGTAGTTTCTAAGAGGTATGTACATAGAAAAATGAAAAGTGTTCCAGTGGTTTTAAAGAAAACTAACGCAACACTATACAAGAAAAACACACTAATCAGTAGTTTTGCTGCTCGCTCTGGAGAAGGACAAACGCTTTTAGATATGTTCCCAGAACAACTAACAACTGGCGATGTTGCTCATATTACCTCTCCTACAGATATTCTAGATTACACTATTGCTCAAGAGGTATTGAGTGTTGACTTCTCTTTAGCCGAAGAAACAAAAGCAGTTGTACTTGGCGTTAAAACAGAAGACAAAGTATACAACCACACTAAAGCATCTTGCGACAGGCTTCGTGGTGCAGAGATATTGAATGTAAAAACCATTCAAGTTGAAGGTTACAACTTTTTAATGCAAGCTATAAAACAAAGAAGCGGAGTTACAGAGTATGCTATTTCATTTGCTATTGGTAAAAACAATAACGACAGCAACTACTTACTTCAAACCAATTGGTTTGTAAAAGAATATACTGCATTAAATGACGTTTACAACTTCCAAGTTTGGGCTACTACTCCTGAAGCTACAGAGAAATTAGTAACCGATATTCTAAATAACTTAAGATCTTACCTTCCTGTTCAACAAACAGAAATACAAAAACTACCTAAAACCTACGCTGCAAAAGTATCGAGAGAAGGTTTAGATATGGTATTGAAACTGAAAAGTACTAAGCAAGCACAGAACATAGAAATATCTATGGACGAGGTTTATAGCGAAACTAATGGTTTTGCATTAAGATACAACCCATTCATCTCTGAAAAAGAGCAAACTGTTAGACTAGAAATAAAAGACGGTTATGAGTATGACGGAATGATTAAAGTAGATGGAGAAATCCAAGATGTTTTTTATCATGCAGATGGTAACTGGGGCTTAGACTATGACGCTACTTATACTACTATAAACAACTACTTTGTATATAACGATTTTGAAAGAGTTTATGAAAATGACGAAATGCCAGTTCATAGAAACGTACAACTAAAGGCACATAGTGAGTATGACTATTTAACGCTTTACAAGTCACTTTTACCAGGTAATTTACCTGCCGACTATACAGAGTATGAATTCTTATCGTTTAAAGCCAAAGGAAGTGGTTTACTAGAGCTTGGTTTAGTAAAATCAACTGTAGAAGAATGGAAACACCAATACAGAGCTATTATCAATGTAGGAGAAGAAGAACAAACGTATTATGTTCCTTTCGATTTCTTTACATCAACTGGTACAACACAAAAAATAACAGCTGACGACTTATCAATGATTACTTTTACATTCTTACCTGTTGAAGCGGGCACTAATGACTTGGATTTAACCATAGAAAATGTACGATTTATTAAGTCGGCACCTGAAGGATACGAAGAGCTATTAAACACTATGGTAAACGAGTTCATGGTATACCCTAACCCATCTCGTGGAAATGTAAACTGTTTACTTTATAGTGACGCAGCCAGCACAGCTACTGTAACACTTCATGACATTACAGGAAAAGTGATTTACTCTGCTCCTGTTAATCTAGAAGAAGGAAGAAATGAATTAGATTTTAACTTTAATGTTCCTTCTGGGTTAATGTTCTTTAACATTACAAGCCCTACAATGGACTTTGGGACTTCTAAAATCATTTTCCAATAAGAAAAGAAAATAACAGACACCCCTTATATAACTAAAAAGAGCTACCATATGGTAGCTCTTTTTAGTTATAAATGTTCTATAAACTATTTTATCTATCAATCATCAACTACTCCCCTTAATAATGAGCTTTAAGAAAAGAAGGATACAAAATAGTTATTACAAACAAAGTCACCTGCACCCTCACACCTATAAAAAACAACACAAAAAGCCCTTGTAAGGCGTTTTTTTTATGGTTTATGAACACATGCATTGATTAGAAATAAGATTAGCACTAAGATCATTAATTTGATGTTTTTAATCTGTAAGATATTTTTTTTACCTCTATAGCAGTCACTATAAACAATAAAACTAATTTCTTTACCTATCACCTATCCATTTGCAAATCTTTTTGAGTTTAGCCCCAACATCTTTTATCATCATCTTTTTTATACAAGTCAATCCTTCTATCAAGTTATTTCAAAATGCAATACAAAGGAAATAAGAAACACGTTTAACGTGCTTTTTTTAAGATCGAAAAAAATAAAGGGAATAGATATAGTAGAGTCTTTAAATCAAAAAAGCCCCCCAAATTAATGGAAAGCTTTTCATTGGTCTAACTACTAAACCTACCGCTCTCGCGGCATAAACAACACAACTATCGTTAAATATTTTTCGGCGAAAAAAGCCTTTCGTTTTTAATCGAAAGGCTTCCTCAACTTTACTGGCGGTCTGGACGGGACTCGAACCCGCGACCCCATGCGTGACAGGCATGTATTCTAACCAACTGAACTACCAAACCAGTGCTTCATTGCGGTTGCAAATATACGACAGATTTTCACTTCTCCAAACATTTCAATGCAAAAAATTGAAAAAAAATCACCTAAATTATCCAAACTTTTGTTTTTCAACAAGGTAGGTGGTTAAAATTTTTTCAAAATTTTCATCAACAGAAACAGGAACATATTTAATTCTGTATTGCATACATGTTTCGGCTACCTTTTTAAAATATAAATCTACTTGCTTTTCATATGCTTCTTTTACATTTTCAGCAAAAAGATTCACTTCCTCTCCAGTTTCTACATCAATAAATTTTCTTGGCACATTATCAAAATCAAAGTTAAACTCTGTTTTTTTATCTGTTACATGAAAAAGAACCACTTTATGTTTATTATGCTTTAAATGCTGTAATGCATTAAACAACTCACTACTCTCGCCTAACTGAAACATATCTGTAAAAAGTATAATCATAGAACGACGATGCATTTTCTGAGCTATTTGATGCAAAAACGTAGTTGTATCGGTTTGTTTTGTCGCTTTAGACGCAGTGAGCGCTCCCTCTAACTTATCCAGAAGCATCCTGTGATGCCTTCCGCTGCCTTTTTCTGGTGCATAAAACTCATAACTGTCCGAATATATACTTAATCCTACAGCATCGCGTTGTTTCTTTAACAGCTCCATTAAAACCGCTGATGCCAATACAGAAAAACCTATTTTATTTTCATAAAACTGCTGCCCCTCTTTTAGCTTCGGGTAATGCATCGATGAAGAGTTGTCTAATATAATATGACAACGCATATTTGTTTCTTCTTCAAAACGCTTTGTATACAGCCTATCGGTCTTTGCGTACAGTTTCCAGTCTATGTGCCGTGTGCTCTCGCCTTGATTATATAGCCTATGCTCTGCAAACTCTGCCGAGAACCCATGAAACGGGCTTTTATGCATACCCGATACAAAACCTTCAACAATTTGGTTAGCCAATAGTTCTAAATGGGAAAATGCTGATATTTTTTCTAACTGATTCTCTATCTTCATACTTTCAAATGTAGGGAAATGTAACTATAAATAAAAAGCCCTAACAATAATTGTTAGGGCTTTTTATATGCGAGTATTACTTTAAAATTATAGTAATGCATCAATAGCATCAGTATAGGTTTGTTTTTGAGCAACACCTACTTGTCTGCCCACAACTTCACCATTTTGAAAAACTAATACTGTAGGTATGTTTCTTACACCATATTTTGCTGCAAATTCCTGATTAGCATCTACATCAACTTTACCTACAACAGCTTTACCTTCGTACTCTTCGCTAATTTGATCCACTATTGGACCTACCATACGACAAGGACCACACCATGCTGCCCAAAAGTCTACTAATACTGGTTTATCTGATTTCAATACTACTTCATCAAAAGTAGCATCTGTTATTTCTTGTGCCATAGTATATGTTCGTTTAATTTTATAAAAACAAATTTAAGTATTAAATTTTAATTGCACCCCAAATGGTATATTAGATTTAACTATACATTAATAAACTAAACCTATTACAAGCCTAATTTAGTTTAAAATTGAGCTGTAATCGTTCTAATTCTTGCAATAATTCATTAGATATTTTTATTTTAAGCTTACGGCTTGGCATACTTAACTTAGTTACTACCTGCACATCTTCTACACTAGTCAGTACAGTATCTGTAACCTCAATAGTATCTAGTTCTCCATATTCAGGAGTAGGCTCATTTACTGTATTAGTTATTTCTACCTGTTTAGTTATCTTCTCTAACTCCATTACCTCAAACATTACTGTATGATCTCCTCTGTTTATATTAAACAGCTGCTGCAACCCATCAATAACATTATCTTTCAAATCATTTACCCTAAACTGAATAATTAATTTTTTAGCAAATGTAGTAAGCACGTCTTGCAAGTATTGTATTGCTATAAACTGTAGTCTTGGTTCACCGCGCTTACCTTCTTGATTTACCCAACCTTCGCGCACCATTACCTTCATATAAGTAAAGTTATTGGCTATTAAAAAATGCCTGAACTTTAAATACTCTTCTCCATATATTCTAAACTCATGGCTTTCATCATACCCTTCTAGCGTAAAAGATGCCCAGCCTTTACCGTTTTTGGCAACCCGGTGTTGTACATCTGATATAATACCTCCGAAGGTTAAATTTTTACTTACGTGTTGTTCTAAGTTTTTAAGAGCATCTAGCCTAGAATTACAAAAATATTTCATCTCAAACTTATAATCATCAAGAGGATGCCCTGATATATATATACCTACTACCTCTTTTTCTTTAGCTAACTTCTCCATAGTATTCCACTCTTCACATGGCGGTACTACTGGCTCGGGTATTTGTACTTCGCTAGCCTCTCCAAAAAGGCTAACTTGCGATGAGTTTTCATTCTCCTGAAACTTAGCACCATAACGAATTGCTTTTTCTAGAAAAGTACTATTCTCACCATCATCATAAAAATACTGTGCTCTATGAGTATCGTTAAAACAGTCAAAACCACCTGCTAACGCAAGGTTTTCAAATGCTTTTTTATTGGCCGCTCTAAGATCTATTCGAGTAGCAAGGTCAAATATCGATTTATATTTCCCTGTTTTTCTCCCTTCCACAATGGTGTTTACGGCTCCAGAACCTACACCTTTAATAGCCCCCATACCAAAACGAACTGCATTTTGATCGTTAACGGTGAATTTATAGAACGACTCATTTACATCAGGACCTAGCACTTCTAGCCCCATACGTTTACATTCTTCCATAAAGAAGGTTACCTGCTTAATATCGTTCATATTATTAGACAGTACCGCAGCCATATACTCAGCAGGATAATGTGCTTTTAAGTAAGCTGTTTGGTATGCTATCCAAGCATAACATGTAGAGTGCGATTTATTAAAGGCATAACTCGCAAAGGCTTCCCAGTCTTTCCAAATTTTTTCAAGAACGGTAGCATCATGACCTTTTGCTTCTGCCTGCGCTATAAACTGAGGCTTCATTTTATCTAGTACCGCCTTTTGTTTTTTACCCATTGCTTTTCGCAAAACATCGGCTTCACCTTTAGTAAAGTCTGCAAGTTTTTGCGATAATAGCATCACCTGCTCTTGGTATACTGTAATACCATAGGTCTCTTTTAAATATTCTTCGCAGGCATCTAGGTCATACTTTATTTCTTCTTCTCCATTTTTTCTTCTTACAAAGCTCGGTATATACTCTAGAGGCCCTGGTCTATATAATGCATTCATGGCAATAAGGTCACCAAATACAGTAGGCTTCAAGTCTTTCATGTATTTTTGCATACCTGGCGACTCATACTGAAATATCCCTACTGTTTCTCCTCGCTGGAAAAGCTCATACGTTTTCACGTCATCTATAGGAAACTCATCTGGATTAAGATCTATATTCCTCTTATATTTTACCAGTTTTACAGTGTCTTTTATAAGAGTTAATGTTTTCAACCCTAAAAAGTCCATTTTTAATAATCCCGCACTCTCTACTACCGAGTTATCAAACTGGGTAACATATAAATCAGAATCTTTAGCCAAAGCTACGGGTACAAAATTGGTAATATCATCGGGTGTAATAATTACACCACAAGCATGTATTCCAGTATTTCTTAACGACCCTTCTAACACCTTTGCTTGCTGTATTGTTTCGCCCCCTAAATCATCTGCTTTAGCCATTGCGAATAGTTCTTGTACTTTTTCGAACTCTTCAGACCGAAGTGCACCTCGCAAAGCTGCATCATCTAGCTTAAACATCTTAGCCAGTTTCATGTTTGGTATTAACTTGGCTATTTTATCGGCTTCAAACAATGGTAAATCAAGCACCCTAGCAGTATCTCTTATAGATGACTTTGCCGCCATAGTACCATAAGTAATAATTTGGGCTACTTGATTAGCTCCATACTTATTGATAACATAGTCCATAACACGTCCACGTCCTTCGTCATCAAAATCAATATCAATATCGGGCATCGACACACGATCTGGATTAAGGAAACGCTCAAAAAGCAAATCGTACTTAATAGGGTCTATATTGGTAATCCATAAACAGTAAGCAACCACAGATCCTGCTGCCGACCCTCTACCTGGCCCTACAGACACATCGAGCTCTCTAGCTTTTGCAATGAAGTCTTGCACAATAAGAAAGTACCCCGGATAACCTGTATTTTCTATCGTTTTTAACTCAAAATCGAGTCGTTCTCTTATTTCATCGGTTATTTCACCATAACGTTTTTTAGCCCCTTGGTAAGTAAGATGATTTAAAAATTTATTTTCTCCTCGCTTACCTTCATCTTCATTATCTTCTGCGACTAAAAACTCTTCGGGTATATCAAACTTAGGTAGTAAAACATCGCGGTATAACGAGTAAATTTCTATCTTATCTACTATTTCTTGTGTATTTACAATCGCATCAGGCACATCTTCGAAAAGGCTCTTCATTTCCTCACCCGACTTAAAATAATACTCCTCGTTAGGCAATCCATAACGAAAACCACGTCCTCTACCTTTTGGTGTAGAGAGTTTTTCGCCATCTTTTACACAAAGCAAAATATCATGTGCATGAGCATTTTCTTTATCTATATAATAGGTATTATTAGTCGCTATAAGCTTTACATCATGTTTTCTCGCAAGAGTAATAAGCGATTGGTTTACTCTGTTTTCGTCTTCTTGCCCATGACGCATTAACTCGATATAGAAATCTTCGCCAAAGGTTTTCTTCCACCATAGCAATGCTTCCTCTGCTTGGTTTTCTCCAATATTAAGTACCTTGTTAGGTATCTCTCCATACAAGTTACCCGAAAGCACTATAATATCTTCTTTATATTGCTCTATTACTTTTTTATCTATTCTTGGCACATAATAAAAACCATCTGTATAGGCTATAGAAGACATTTTTGCTAGGTTATGGTACCCTTTTTTATTCTTAGCTAAAAGCACAATTTGATAGCCATTATCTTTTCGCGTTTTGTCTTTATGGTTCTCACATACAAAAAACTCACAACCAACAATTGGTTTAATAATAACCTCTTGCGGCTCTTCTCCGTTTTCTAGTGCTTCTTTATTTTTGGCTTCTGCTTCTTTGTTATGATTAAGTACTCCACTTACAAAATGAAAAGCCCCCATCATATTGGCATGATCTGTCATAGCAACAGCAGGCATTTTATACTTAGCTGCTGCATTAACTAAAGCTGGTACTGATATAGTAGATTGTAATACTGAAAATTGAGTATGGTTATGCAAGTGAACAAAATCTACTTCTTTAAGTTCTTCTTTTGCCTCCTCCGAAGGCGCCTCTGGAGCATCTACTGATTTTAGCTTTTCGAGACGCTTACGTATTGCATCTGAAGCGGCTTTAAGGTTAATATGTTTTAACCCTATTAACTGAATAGTCTGCGGATTACTTTCTTTAAAATCATGAAAATAAGTAGGTGGTACATCGAGCTGTTCATGAGTATACACCTCTCGCTTTACAAGTTCTAGAAAACAACGTGTGGTAGCCTCTACATCGGCAGTAGCATTATGAGCCTCGGCAAAAGGCTCGCCAAAAAGATATTGGTGTAACTCTGTAAGTGTAGGTAGCTTAAACCTACCGCCACGTCCTCCTGGCAGCCGTAACATCTCGGCTGTGGTTTCGGTACAGGTATCAAGAACTTTCATTGTAGCGAGTGGACTTTGAGTACTATAACGATGAAACTCAGAGCCCATAATATTTACATCAAAGCCTACATTTTGCCCTACTATAAATTTAGATTTAGAAAGGGCTTCATTAAACTTTTTAAGGGCTTCTTGAATAGGTATCCCCTCCTGAACAGCTAGCTCTGTAGAGATGCCGTGTATACGCTCAGCATCATATGGTATATTAAAACCGTCAGGGCTTATAATATAATCTTGATGCTCTATAAGTCTGCCCATCTCATCATGAAGCTGCCAAGCTATTTGTATACAACGCGGCCAGTTATCAGTATCAGTAATAGGAGCATCCCATCGTTTGGGCAACCCAGTTGTTTCGGTGTCAAATATCAGGTACATAACAAACTTAGGATTTGGAGATTAAAAAAGAAATGCATCGGAGAGATGCATATTTCAAAAATACAATATTTTTTACGTTTTTTCAGCAACCTTTTATTAACAAAAAAAACCACCCGAAGGTGGTTTTTATAATTTTTTGCCGATATATATTAATATCCACCACGGTTGCCACCGCCGTTACCACCTCGGTAACCGCCACCACCACCGCCGCGGTTGTTATCTCTGCTAAAATTACGGTTGCCACCACCAGCACTTCTCCTATCACCTTCCGGTCTCGGTTCAGATTTGTTGACAACAATTGTTCTTCCCTGAACAGTAGCTCCATTCAGTTCATCGATAGCCTTTTGGGCCTCGTCGTCGTTTGGCATCTCTACGAAACCAAAACCTTTACTTCTACCAGTAAACTTATCTGTAATAATTTTTACAGAATCAACTGGTCCATAAGCCTCAAAAGACTCTCTTAAATCTGCTTCCTCAATACTAAAAGGAAGACTTCCAACAAATATATTCATAAAAAAAAAATTGAATGCAATTATAACTGCATTGATGTTACAGTACAAATGTACTCTTATTTATCTACAAAAAGCTGTTTTATTGATAATTAATATTATAGTAATATAAAACTAACAAAAAGCCCTGCATAAACAGGGCTTAAATATTTTTTTCAGTAATCTATTTCTTAAGGAGCTGCCTGAATAGGTACTTTATAGAAAAACCCATTTTGAAAATTCACTAATTCTCCAAATTCATCAGAGGCATTAAAACGGAAAGTACCCGTAATATACCCTTTTGTAATATCTGTTTCTATTGGGTTGTCGCTAATTTCGATAAGCCCATCTCCTAGGTCAGTACCAGTTTGATAATCGTATGACAAACCATCTGCATTAAGCGAATAAGTAGCCTTATTAACTTCATTAACCCCTAACTGAAAAGACATACCTGGTGTAGAAGATACTGTTTTTAACACTACCGTCTCGAAACCATTAGTAGCCTCTATAGTAAGAGAACCGCCACCACCTAATATAGCCCTATACTCTGTTGCTTTCCACAATTCATTATCTTTTAAACCTTGAACCGCAGGAGTATTGAATTGTATATCTTCTTCACATGAGCTAAAAGCCACCAACAACACTAAAAGTGATAAAAATTTTTTCATTATTATATAGTTAGGAAAAGGTAAACCAAATTTTTACAACGACAAAAATAGTTTTTTATGGTATAAATCCTAATATAAATAATAGAAATCATAATAAAAATTAACAATCTGCCACATTCCAATCATAAAAAATATTAAATTCTTTTATTTAAAACGCAAGTACAATAAACTTTCTTATATTTGCCAACTTAATTAACAGAGGTCGGGAACCTCAAAATTTAATCTAAAGATTATGCCTGTAAAAATCAGATTACAAAGACACGGTAAAAAAGGAAAACCTTTTTACTGGGTAGTAGCGGCAGACAGCCGTTCTAAAAGAGATGGTAAATTTCTTGAAAAACTAGGAACTTACAATCCTAACACTAACCCTGCAACTATAGACTTAAACCTTGATACTACTGTACAGTGGTTACACAATGGTGCACAGCCTACAGATACTGCAAAAGCTATCCTTTCTTACAAAGGTGCATTACTTAAACATCATCTTGATGGTGGTGTGCGTAAAGGTGCTCTTACACAAGAACAGGCTGACGCTAAACTTGCAGCATGGATGGAAGAGAAAGCAACAAAAGTAGACGCTAAGAAAGAAGGTCTTAGTAATGCTGATGCTGAAGCAAGAGCAAAAGCACTTGCTGCTGAGAAGAAAGTTAATGATGATCGTGTTGCTGCTGCTAAAAAAGCTGAAGCTGACGCTATTGCTGCTGAAGCTCCTGCTGAAAGCGAAGAAGCTGCTACTGAAGAGCCAACAGCTACAGAAGAAAACAACGAGGAAACTCAAGCTTAATTTTAAATTAGCGATATGCGCAAAGAAGATTGTTTCTACTTAGGTAAAATCGCTAAAAAATTCAGCTTTAAGGGTGAAGTTCTAATATACTTAGATACTGATGAACCCGAATTGTATGAAAACATGGAATCAGTGTTTGTTGAGGTCAACAAACACTTGGTTCCATTTTTTATTATAAGTAGCTCATTACACAAAAACAGTTTTTTAAGAGTACGCTTCGAAGACATCGATAATGAGGAAGAAGCTGACAACATAATGAACAATGAGGTTTACCTACCTTTAACAGAGCTACCTGAACTAGAAGGAAATCAGTTTTATTTTCACGAAATTATAGATTACGCTGTAGAAGACGAACGTCTTGGCGATATAGGTAACATTGTTGGCATTAATGATAGTTCTGCACAACCTCTTTTTGAAATAAAAAAAGGTAACATCGAAATATTAGTGCCCATGATAGACGATTTTATTGTAAAAATAGATCGCGAAAATAAAAAAGTAATCCTCGATACTCCCGAAGGATTAGTAGATTTATACCTTGAGTAACAAAACCACTACGTAGTTTTATATTTAAGTAAAAAATCTAAAAAAAGTCCTTATATGTCCATTTTCAAGTTTAAAGAATTTAGCATACAACAAGATAAATGTGCTATGAAAGTAGGCACAGATGGTGTTTTATTAGGCACATGGACTTCTACAAACCATAGCCCTAATAGTATATTAGATATTGGCACAGGCACAGGTCTTATAGCACTTATGCTTGCACAACGAAGTAATGCTGAACAGATTGATGCTATTGAAATTGATGATGATACCTACGAGCAGGCAGTAGATAACTTTGAGAATAGTCCTTGGGGCGATCGCCTTTTTTGTTATCATGCAGGACTAGATGAGTTTGTTGAAGAGATGCAAGATGAAGAAGAGTATGACCTGATTATCTCTAACCCTCCATTTTATAGCGAAGATTTTACTACAGGTAATGAACAACGGGACAAAGCTCGATTTAATACCTCTATGCCTTTTGATGAACTTGCCGAAGCAGCAGCATTATTATTATCTCGCGATGGAATATTTACTGTAATATTACCCTATAAAGAAGAAGAAAACTTTATTTCTATTGCTGCGCAATTCTCCTTATTTGTTTTTAAAATAACACGAGTAAAAGGCACGCCAGAAACGGAAATCAAGCGAAGTTTAATTGCTTTTAAAAAGCAGGAAACAGAAATAGTTAAGATAGACGAGCTAATTATAGAAATTGCTCGCCATCAATACACTCCTGAATATATAGCGTTAACTAAGGATTTTTATTTGAAAATGTAGTTTTATCACCACACCTTACACTATTGCTAAAAATCACAACAAATTTTTATTGATTTGTTAAGTTTCTTCTTTACTTTTGTTCCTACTAAAAATAAAGATAACATGAAACCCGATTTATTTCAGGCACCAGACTACTACCTTTTAGATGAGTTACTAACAGACGAGCACAAAATGGTGCGCGATGCTGCCCGCGAATGGGTAAAGCGTGAAGTTTCTCCTATTATAGAGGATTATGCCCAAAAGGCTGAATTCCCAAAACAAATAATTAAAGGCCTTGCCAATATTGGTGCATTTGGTCCTTATATACCCGAAGAGTATGGCGGAGCTGGTCTCGACCAAATTTCTTACGGGCTTATTATGCAAGAAATAGAGCGCGGCGACAGCGGTGTACGTTCTACAGCATCAGTACAATCTTCTTTAGTTATGTATCCTATATGGAAATACGGTAACGAAGAGCAACGCATGAAATATTTACCTAAGCTAGCTTCTGGTGAATTCATTGGTTGTTTTGGTCTTACTGAGCCAGATTATGGTTCTAACCCTAGTGGTATGGTTACTAATTTTAAAGATATGGGCGACCATTACTTACTTAATGGTGCCAAAATGTGGATAAGTAATGCTCCATTTGCAGATATTGCTGTAGTTTGGGCAAAAAACGAAGAAGGAAGAATTCATGGACTTGTCGTAGAGCGCGGTATGGAAGGTTTTACAACTCCAGAAACACACAACAAGTGGTCGCTTAGAGCTTCGGCTACTGGTGAGCTTATTTTTGACAACGTGAAAGTGCCTAAAGAAAACCTTTTACCTAACAAATCTGGTCTTGGTGCGCCGCTTGGTTGCCTAGATTCTGCTCGTTATGGTATTGCTTGGGGTGCTATAGGTGCTGCCATGGATTGTTATGATACTGCATTACGATACGCTAAAGAGCGTATACAGTTTGACAAGCCTATTGCCGCTACACAATTACAACAAAAGAAACTTGCCGAAATGATTACCGAAATCACAAAAGCACAGTTACTTACTTGGCGACTTGGAGTTCTTAGAGAAGAAGGTAGAGCCACATCGGCGCAAATATCTATGGCTAAGAGAAACAATGTAGATATGGCTATAAACATAGCTCGTGAGGCAAGACAAATACTAGGTGGTATGGGTATTACAGGAGAATACTCTATAATGCGCCACATGATGAACTTAGAGAGTGTTATAACTTATGAAGGAACTCATGACATCCACCTATTAATAACAGGTATGGATATTACAGGACACGCAGCTTTTAAATAATATTTTTATTATTTAAAAAAATATAATATTAAACCCCGACATTAAATAATGTCGGGGTTTTTACGTTTATTTATTACATGACACATCTGGCAAAATAATTATGTTAACACAAAAGGCATTATTCTTGTGTAGATAAAAATAATATGAAAAACTGTCTTTTAACGAAGAAGCTTTTTAATTTTGCAAAAAACAAATGCTATGAATACAAAAACTATCAACGAGAGTATTCTTCCCCAAAAAGAACTCTTGTTACAACACTCGCTTTACACTAAAGTAAAGACTATAGATGACCTAAAATGCTTTTTACAAGGTCATGTGTATGCCGTGTGGGATTTTATGTCGCTACTAAAAGCGTTACAAACACAACTTACATGCACTGCTACCCCATGGATGCCTACAGGTAATGCCGAAACAAGATATTTAATAAATGAAATTGTACTTGGAGAAGAAACCGATATTGATACCGAAGGCAAACGATTAAGTCACTTTGAAATGTATATAGAGGCTATGGAAGCCTGCGGTGCAGACACATCGGAAATAACTACTTTTCTAGATAATGTGGTAACAACACAAAATATATTTGTATCAATAAAACAAAGTGAACTACCCGAAGGAATTAAGGATTTTATGGACTTTACTTTTAGAGTTATAGAGCAAGGTAAACCACACGAAATAGCTGCAGTTTTCACATTTGGGAGAGAAGACCTCATCCCTGAAATGTTTACTAAAATTATTAAGAATTTTCAGGAAAGCTTTCCCGAAACCAACCTTGATAAATTAATATACTATTTTGAAAGACATATAGAACTTGATGCTGATGAGCATGGACCTATGGCAATGAAAATGATTACCGAACTTTGTGGTGAAGATGATGAAAAATGGGCAGAGGTAGAAGCTGTTTCAAAAATAGCTCTAGAAAAAAGATTAGAACTCTGGAATGCTATTGAAGATAATATTATGCACCCTGATATGGCATCTATATAGTAACAGCAAACAAAATTTTAACTAAAAGCTCTGATATATCAGAGCTTTTTTTTATATCAATTCTAAATAATTGATTATTTTCGGCCTTTAAAACCTATTAAACAACACGAATGAAAAAAACTATAACTAAAGCTCTATATTTATTAGCAGCCTTAACTTTTACTTTGAGCAGTAATGCACAAGAAAAACAAAACAAAAAAGCACGAGCTTTTGGTAAAAGTATAACTACCGAAATTAAACGATGTGGTACAACCGAGTATGAAACTCTTTTACAACAAAAGAACCCTAAGCGTGCCACTACTGAAAAGTTTGAACAATGGCTTGCACCAAAAGTAAATGCGATAAAAGCACAACGGTTGGCATCTACAGTAACACCACTATCTACAAATACTGTTGTTACAATACCTGTTGTAATACACGTAATACATAATGGAGATCCTATCGGTACAGATGAGAACTTATCAACAGCACAAATACTTTCGCAAATCACGGTACTAAATCAAGACTTTAGGAGAATGATTGATACCCCAGGTTATAACACAAACCCTGTGGGGGCTGATATGGAAATAGAATTTTGTTTGGCACAACGTGACCCTGACGGAATTGCATCTACTGGTATCATACGCTATAACCTTGGCGGAAACGACGGATGGGATATGGAAGATATAGAATCGACGCTAAAACCGCAAACCCAATGGGATCCTGAACAATATTTAAACATTTGGATTGTAGATTATATATATTTTTTTGGTGGCGAACTTGCTGGGTATGCCCAATTCCCTACTAACTCAGGGCTTGATGGTATTGACGGACTTGGTCAGGCTGATGCTCCAGAAACAGATGGTGTAGTTATTGGACATTTATTTTTTGGTTCAAGTGACATCTACCCTGAAGGAATTTATGAAGAAGGCGGAAGAGATAAAGGTCGTACGGCATCACACGAAGTTGGTCACTTTTTTGGACTTAGACATATTTGGGGTGATGGCGATTGTAGTGAAGATGATTTTTGTGCCGATACTCCTGCTGCCGCAGATGCTAATCAAGGCTGTCCTTCTGGCGTAGACTCTTGTCCTTCATCTCCAGGAAATGACATGATTGAGAATTATATGGATTATACTGATGATACTTGTCTAAGCGTATTTACTTTAAACCAAAAAGACAGGATGACAGCA
This sequence comes from Flavobacterium arcticum, assembly GCF_003344925.1. Classification (NCBI taxonomy): domain Bacteria; kingdom Pseudomonadati; phylum Bacteroidota; class Flavobacteriia; order Flavobacteriales; family Flavobacteriaceae; genus Flavobacterium; species Flavobacterium arcticum. The sequence continues at coordinate 887,220 of NZ_CP031188.1, forward strand.
GTATTGCTTAACTCGCCTAGAAGAGTATCACTTATTACATCTTTAGGTTGTGTACCAGGTATGGTATATGACCTTGACGGCTCACTTAACCTAGATGATTTACAAAATGAAGTATGTACCAACACTATTACACCTTCATTAACCTTAACAAATTTAGGAGATAACGCTATAACAACAGCTACTATCAGCTATACTATTGATAACGAAGCTAGCATTGAATATAACTGGACAGGTAACATTAACAACAATGAAGAGGCTGCGATAACATTACCTACACTTACACTATCAGCTGGAGAGCATACATTTACCGCTACGCTAACAAATGTAAATGATACTGTAGATGATATAATTACCAACAATACTTTTTCTAATAACTTTACGATAGCCAACAGTTATAATACTACCCAAATAATAGTTACAGTAATGACTGATAATTATGGTAGTGAAACTATATGGGCTTTACTTGACAGTAATGAAGATCCCATTATAGGAAATATAGATTTTAACAACCCTAATCCTGCTGATTTTTATAACTCTAACCAATTATATACACAAACAATTGATGTTGAAGATAATCAATGCTATTCATTCGGGATCTTAGATACTGCGGGAGACGGAATATGCTGTAATTCTGGTAATGGTTATTATACTGTAACAACAACTAATGGAGAGGTTATAGCAGAAGGAGGAAGTTTTACCCAAACTGAGATAACACCTTTTGGTATTAACACCTATTTATCAGTTAATGACTCGATGAGTATAGAAAATGACATAAAACTATACCCTAACCCTGCTAATAATACAATTAACATTAGCACTACAGCAACTACATCTTTACCAGATAGCTATGCTATATACAATAGTTTAGGACAACTTGTAGGTAATGGCAAAGTAACATCTACCACTACTACTATAAACATATCTACCTATGCAAATGGTATGTATTTTATAAAAGTCAATAAAGGCAATACTTCTGAAACATTACGTTTTGTAAAGCACTAAGAAAAAGCAGATTTATTTCTAAAAAAAGCAGCCCTTGCAAAATGCAAGGGCTGCTTTTTAGTATTTAAAACATAATAAGAGCCCAAAATATTATACACAAACTCTATTTACTCTTATGATTCTGGAGCGAGTTCTATTTCAAGTCCATCTAGTGCCTCAGTTATAGGAACCTGGCAACCTAAACGGCTATTCGGCTTTACATAAAAAGCCTCAGATAGCATTGCCTCTTCATCTGCTTCCATCTCGGGTAAAGCAACATCATTTAGCACATAACATTGGCAGGAGGCACACATTGCCATACCTCCACAAATACCTATAGTACCTTCGGGCGCTAGTTCATAAGATCGACAAAGCTCCATAACATTCATAGCCATATCAGTAGGTGCCTGTACTTCGTGTACCACACCTTCTCTATCAGTTATTTTTACAGTTATATCTTGTGCCATATTATTCTATCGCTTTTACTACTTGTTTTTCTGCTTCTTTACGAGTACCATCAAAACCATCTACACCACTCACCGTAGTATATTTAAGCACATATTTTTTACCTGGGTTAATTCTATTATATACGCTTTGACACATAAGGGTAGCTTCATGAAAACCACACAAAATTAGCTTTAACTTACCGGGGTAAGTATTAACATCGCCTATGGCATATATACCGTCTATATTGGTTTGGTAATCTAGTGCATTATTAACTTTAATAGCATTTTTTTCTATCTCTAAACCCCAGTTTGCAATAGGTCCTAGTTTTGGAGTAAGTCCAAACAGTGGTATAAAATAATCTGTTGCTATAATTTTAGTTTCATCGTGTTTTGTTATAGCCAAACCTTCTACATGCTGCTCTCCTATAATACCTGTAACCTCAGCAGGAGTAATTAGGTTTATTTTACCTAATTTCTTTAATTCTTGTACTTTTTCTACGGAATCTAATGCTCCTCTAAATTCATTTCTTCTATGCACCAAAGTTACCTCTGAAGCAACATCTGCCAAGAAAATACTCCAGTCTAAAGCCGAATCGCCACCACCTGCAATTACAATTTTTTTATCTCTAAAAAGTTCAGGGTCTTTTACAAAATATTCTACTCCTTTATCTTCATAAAAAGCAATATTTTCTATTAATGGTTTACGTGGCTCAAAACTACCTAACCCTCCAGCAATAGCTACTACTTTAGCATGATGCTTAGTTCCTTTATTTGTTGTAACTATAAATGTACCATCTTCTAGTTTATCTATAGTCTCGGCTCTTTCGTTAAGAGTAAAACCAGGTTGGAACTGTTTTATTTGCTCCATAAGGTTATCTACAAGTTCGCCCGCCATTACAGATGGATAGCCTGGTATATCAAATATAGGTTTCTTAGGATATAACTCTGCAAGCTGCCCTCCTTGTTGCGGTAAGGCATCTATAATGTGACATTTTAATTTTAATAATCCTGCTTCAAATACGGCAAAAAGCCCTGTAGGACCCGCACCTATTATAAGTATATCTGTTGTAATCATTTTTATTGTATGTTAAAAAACAGTTTCAGGGACAAAATTCCTTAAAACTGTTCTTTATTTCTATGATAATTGTCAGCAAATATATCCTGACAAAATTATTTTAATGCTATAGCTATTATGCTATATTTACTACTGTCTCTATTTGCGGAACATACTTTTTAATCGTTGTTTCTACTCCAGCTTTCAGTGTCATTTGATTTACACTACAGCCCACACAAGCACCTTCAAGACGTACTTTTACATGCTTGTCTTCATCTATGGCTATTAATGAAATATTACCCCCGTCAGATTCAAGAAAAGGACGAATCTCGTCGAGTGCCCTCTCTACACTTAGTCTAATTTCTTCTGTTGTCATAATTATTTCTTTTTAACTGCTGAGCAGCCAGCCATTGTTGTTATTTTAATCGCTTCTGTAGGCGGTAAGTTATCATTCCTACTTACAGTTTCTTGCACTACAGAACGCGCTAACTCTTCGAAAGCAGTTTCAAGTGGTGTTGCTGTTTGCAATGCTGCCGGACGACCATAATCGCCTGCTTCACGAATACTTTGTACCAATGGCATTTCGCCAAGGAAAGGCACATCTAAATCTTCGGCTAGGTTCCTTGCTCCTTCTTTACCAAATATATAATACTTATTATCTGGTAACTCTTCAGGTGTAAAGTAAGCCATATTTTCTATAATACCTAGAACTGGTACATTAATACTATCTTGACGGAACATAGCCACTCCTTTTTTAGCATCGGCAAGTGCCACAGCTTGTGGTGTACTTACTACTACAGCACCCGTTATAGGTAGCGACTGCATTATAGAAAGGTGAATATCTCCTGTTCCTGGCGGTAAGTCTATCAACATAAAGTCAAGCTCACCCCAGTCTGCATCAAATATCATTTGATTTAATGCTTTAGATGCCATAGGACCTCTCCATATAACAGCCTGCTCTGGCGTAGTAAAAAAGCCTATAGAAAGTATTTGAACGCCATAGCTTAATATTGGTTTCATTTTAGATTTACCATCTATCTCTACCGATATAGGTCGTTCTCTTTCTACATCAAACATTATAGGCATAGATGGTCCATAAATATCAGCATCGAGTACACCAACTTTAAAGCCCATTTTTGCAAGAGTCACGGCAAGGTTTGCTGTAATGGTAGATTTACCCACACCACCTTTACCAGATGATACCGCAATTACATTGCTTATACCAGGTATCCCTTTACCTTTTATCTCTGGCTTCTCAGGAGTTTCTAGTTTAATATTTACCTTAACCTTTGCTTCTTGAGATATTTTATCTTGTATAGTTTTAATAATATCGGCTTCTGCACGTTTACGAATATGCATCGCTGGATTATGCATTACAAGTTCTACTACGACTTCGTCACCAAAGGTAAGCACATTACGTACTGCTCCACTCTCTACCATGTTTTTGCCTTCTCCAGCTAATGTTATGGTTTCAAGAGCTTTCAGTATTTCTTTTCTATCGAGTTTCATATGTATTATTACTTTGTATTACAGTCTTTTAAATAAGACTGTCTTTAAACTACAAAGATACTATGAAAAATTTATAATCTAAAAGCTTTGCTATTTTAATAATCTCTCCTTCCCTCTCTTCTTAACACTATAAAATAATCAACTAAATAACATATTACACTAAAATAGATTGACTTTTTAATAAAATATTTACATTTGTTTAACTAAAAAATTAAATAACAAACAAATGAAAAAATTACTCGCTGAATTTTTCGGAACTTTTTGGCTAGTCTTTGGAGGGTGCGGAAGCGCTTTATTTGCAGCAGGAATTCCTGACTTAGGTATTGGTTTTGCAGGAGTAGCACTCGCATTCGGACTTACTGTATTAACTATGGCTTATGCCGTAGGACACATTTCGGGAGGGCATTTTAATCCTGCCGTTTCTTTTGGGCTGTGGGCAGGAGGACGTTTTGCTACTAAAGATTTAGCTCCTTACATAATAAGTCAAGTAGTGGGCGGATTGACAGCCGCAGGAGCATTGTATTATATTGCTTCAGGAAGAGAAGGCTTTGCTATAGACCCTACAAGTGCGGGAGCTTTTGCTGCAAATGGTTATGCAGAGTTATCGCCCGAAGGCTACTCTATGGCTGCTGCTTTTGTTACTGAACTATTATTGACTATGTTTTTCTTATTAATAATTCTTGGCGCTACAGATAAATTTGCCAATTCTGGCTTCGCAGGTATAGCAATAGGTCTTGGTTTAACTTTAATACATTTAATAAGCATCCCTATAACGAATACATCTGTAAACCCTGCACGTTCTACTTCGCAAGCATTATTTGCAGGAGGTGATTATATACCACAACTTTGGCTATTTTGGACAGCACCTATTATAGGAGCAATTATTGCGGGTTTTATTTATAAAAACTTATTACAGAAGAAAGAAGCGTAAATATTAAAATTACTCGCAATAAAAAAGGGAAGACTATGAGTAGTCTTCCCTTTTTTATTCATCTATATTTTCCATAGGATCCCAAAAGTGTTTCTCAAAATCGACTATTTTATTTTCTTTCACCTTTACACCTTCGCTTTCAAGAAGCTGTTGCATAAGATTTGTACCTTCAAAATGATGTTTGCCTGTTAGTAGCCCTACACGGTTTACTACTCTGTGCGCTGGAACATCATCCATAGTATGGCTAGCATTCATAGCCCAGCCTACCATTCGGGCAGAGCGCCCTGCTCCAATAAATTTTGCAATAGCCCCATAAGAAGTTACCCTACCATAGGGCACTTGACGTGCTACTACATAAACTCGTTCAAAAAAGCCATCGTTGTTTGCCATAACAAAACCTTTTTAGTTTCTCATCATTTTTATGATTGTGATAAGACACACAACCCCTGTTATACCTCCCATAAAGTAATTGATGTTACGCAGAAAAAAAGATGCCTTATGTTCAAATCTTTTAAAAGATATAATGTACAGATAAAAAGCAGATAATGAACCTATAACGGCTCCCATAACAAAAAGAAAAATAAATAACGGATTGAAAAAAAAGTATTTATGTTTAGAAAGCGTAACACTCATAAACACATAATAAGGAACTGGAAAAAAGTTTAAAGCCGAAAGTAGTACCCCTAAAAAGAACTTACTTCTTCGGCTCTTAATTTTCGTTACCGCTTTATCTTCTTTAACCTTTGGTTTTTTTGCTAAAAAAAGAAAATAAATAGTAAGTACTGCAAATATACCAAGCCCCATCTCTTCGAGCAGGTGTATTATATCAGGTCTGCTATTTATAAATTTTGCAAAAGAAACTGCTATATATGTTTGTATAAAAATAATAGTTGTGGCACCTAATGCAAAAATAACCGCTCTTTGCCTGCCCTCACTAAGACTAATTTTTGCGGCAGTAATGTTTAAAAGCCCAGGTAACGATATACCTGCAACAGCCAAAACAATACCTAACACAACGGGCAGGACAAACTCCATATTACTTTATTTTAAACTGTATGTAAGTAATCGGTTTTTCTTTTTCTAAATATTGCTGCTCATAAAATGTTTGTATAGCAGTAACAATTTCGGGAGAACCAGCATTGCGATATACATTATGATTAGCATACATAATTTCGTGTCCTTCTCCATGTAACAATCCTAGGGTATAGCCATGCATAAACTCGCTATCTGTTTTTAAATTCACTATGCCATCTGGCGCAAGTATCTTTTTATAACGCTGTAAAAACTCTGTATTAGTTAAACGATGCTTTGTACGTTTATACTTTATTTGCGGGTCTGGAAATGTTATCCATATCTCAGCAATTTCACCAGCTGCAAAAAAATGTTCTATAAGTTCTATCTGCGTTCGTAAAAAAGCGACATTATTTATACCCTCATCTATTGCTGTTTTTGCACCACGCCAAAAACGTGCTCCTTTAATATCTATACCTATAAAATTCTTATCGGGATAGCGCTTTGCCATACCTATACTATACTCACCTTTACCACAGCCAAGCTCTAGTATAATAGGGTTTTGATTTTTAAAAAAAGTACTACCCCAGTTTCCTTTTAACGAAAAATCATCCGACATCACGTCTTCTCTTTCAGGTTGAATAACGTTCCTAAAGGTTTCGTTTTCCCTAAATCTTTTTAATTTGTTTTTACTTCCCACGACTAAACTTAAAATTTTGGTAAAATTAGGGAAATATACGAAACCTGAAATAGTTTTAGATTGCACTTATTAAATAGTTATCAAAAAACGACGTTTTGCAAGACAGAAAAAGAATTTTGGTGGCTCCACTAAATTGGGGTCTGGGTCATGCAACACGCTGCATACCTATTATTGAGGCATTGGAAAATCATGGTTTTGAGCCCGTAATTGCATCAGACGGCATTGCGCTTGCACTATTGAGAAAAGAATTTCCATCACTTACCGCTTTAGAGTTACCGTCATACCAAATAGAGTATGCTAAAAATGGTGCGTTTTTCAAATTAAAGCTTATTACACAAATACCAAACATGATTAAAGCCGTAAGGCGTGAAAACAAAATGGTACAAGAGCTTGTTGAAAAACACAACATACATGGCATTATATCAGATAATCGCCTAGGTGTGTTTTCTAAGAAGATACCGTCTGTTTTTGTTACACATCAACTTAATGTACTTACTGGTAATACTACATGGTTTACATCTAAAATACACCAAATGTTCATCAAAAAATATAATGAATGTTGGGTTCCTGATGTACAAACAAGCCCTAACCTCTCGGGTAAGCTTGGACATATTGAAGGTAGTGAGTTTAAGGTGAAATATATTGGACCACTTAGTAGACTGCATAGAAAACCTATGGAGAAAAAGTATGACCTTATGGCAATACTATCTGGACCAGAGCCACAACGTACTATGCTAGAAGAAAAACTTAGCAATGAACTTAAACACTATAAAGGCAAAATAATATTTGTAAAAGGTATAGTAGAGCCTGAAGAAAAAATAACGGTAGAAGATAATATTACCTTTTACAACTTTATGAATACTGCTGCATTAGAACAGGCTTTTAATGAAAGTGACCAGGTACTGTGTCGTTCAGGATATACCACAATAATGGATTTAGCTCAATTAGGCAAAAAGGCTTTCTTTATACCTACCCCAGGGCAATATGAACAGGAATATTTAGCACATAAACTAAAGAAAACGGGGTTAGTCCCTTATGCACGCCAGCATAGCTTTAAAGTAGAGGATTTAGAAAAAATATCTTTATATAAAGGACTTAAAAATTTAGGTAATGATATGCGGTGGAAAGATTTATTTGGTCTTTTCAAGAGTGAATGAAAACTCTGAGCCTTCGCCAAACTTACTTTCTACATACATTTTCTCATCGTGACCTTCTATAATATGTTTTACAATAGCAAGACCTAAACCAGAACCACCCTCTGTTCTAGCACCACTTTTATCAACCCTGTAAAAACGTTCAAATAGTCGGGGTATATGCTGTTGCTCTATACCCTCGCCATTGTCTTTTACCCTAACAATAGCTTTGTTATTAACAAGGTCTTCTATACTTACCTCGGTAGTACCATCTTCCTTGCCATATTTTATTGAGTTCACAACAAGATTAGTTACTACTTGTTGTATTTTATCTCTATCTGCATAAACCATTATAGGCTTAAGGTACTTCATGTCAAACATGAGTATAATACCCTTTTTATCGGCCTTCATCTCCAGCATATCAAAAACATTCTGGACAACTTCAATAATATTAAATTTGGTGTAATTAAGATTGAGATCTCCTAACTCGAATTTAGATATCATATCTAAATCTTGCACAATATAAATAAGTCTTTCAACTCCTTTTTCGGCACGCTGCATATATTTTTTACGCAATACTTTATCATTCATTGCCCCATCAAGCAATGTTAATAAATAGCCTTGTACTGTAAACAATGGTGTTTTTAATTCGTGCGATACATTACCCATAAATTCTCGGCGATACTCTTCACGAACTTTAAGTGTTTCAATCTCTATTTTCTTATCTCTTGCAAATTTTTGCACCTCGCGAGTAAGTGTTGCCATATCTGTAGTTATAGGCTTGTTTCTTAATGAAGCCGATTCCAGCAACGATACATCGTCGTATATCTTTTTTACTCTTCTATATATAAAGTGCTCTACCCTATATTGCAATACAAAAAAGGAAAACACAAATAATGATATTGAAAATATAAAAATAAACGGAAGGTTTATTTCGGCGAAATAATATAGTAATCCCGCTATTAGCGAAGCAGAAAATATTGTAATATATAATGCTGATTTTACAGCAAAACGATATGATTTTTTAAAATTAATTGCCACTAAATTTCCAGCTTATAGCCCACCCCTTTTATTGTTTTAAAAAGTTCGTCGCCTATTTTTTCACGTAGTTTTCTTATATGCACATCTATTGTTCTACCGCCTACTACTACTTCATTACCCCATACTTTATCAAGAATTTCTTCTCTCTTAAATACTTTACCTGGCTTAGAAGCTAAAAGGTAAAACAGTTCAAATTCTTTTCTTGGTAGTACAATTTCACGATCTTCCATTACAATTTTATACTCTTCGCGGTTTATTTCTATAGTCCCCACCCTTAGTATATCGCCTTTTGCTTCATCATCCTTAAGTCTTCTAAGTAATGCTTTTACTTTGCTTACCAATAATTTCGGCTTAATGGGTTTTGCAATATAATCATCAGCTCCTGCATCAAACCCCGCTACTTGAGAGTAGTCTTCACTTCGGGCAGTAAGGAATGTAATAATAACATTACTAAGTTCTGGAATTTTTCTAATGTTTTCACACGCTTCCATACCATCCATTTCTGGCATCATTACATCCATAATAATAAGATGCGGAAGTTCTTTTTTTGCTTTAACAATGGCATCTCTACCATTGCTTGCTGTAATAACATGATAGCCTTCCTGACTCAAATTGTAACCTACGATTTCTAAGATATCCTGTTCATCGTCAACCAGTAAAATCTTGATGTCTTTTTTTTTCATAATGACACTTGCATATTGTTTAGCGGCTGTAAAGGTAAAGATAATACAAAACCAGCAAACCTATTAACTATAATTTAATCTGTTAACAATTTTGTAACATTAAGTAAATTCAAAAGTAACGTTTTGGTAACATAGCATTTGAAAGGTTGAGGTTTCTTTGCATGAAAAACAAACAACACACAATGAGACTTAAATTTTTACTTATCTGCCTGTTTATCTTTACTTTAGGTTTTTCACAAAACACAGCAATTGTAACAGGAACTGTAACAGATAAAGACATGAACAATGAGACGCTGCCATTTGCCAGTGTAGCAATTAAAGGAACAAATATTGGAACAAATACCGATGAAAATGGTAAATACACATTAAAAGTTCCTGCTGGAAGCCACACTCTAGTCTTTGGTTTTTTAGGATACGAAAACATCGAAGTTCCTATCACTCTAGCTGCTGGCGAAACCAAAATAATAAACAAATCAATGTCATCTACAAGTGTACAACTTAATGATGTTGTTATAGAGCAGCAAATAAACCGTGAAAAAGAGTCGGCATTGCTTGTCGATCAAAAGAAAGCTGTAGAAATTAAGCAAAGTATCGGAGCTCAAGAGTTAGCTCGAAAAGCTACCTCTACTGTAGAACAAGGCTTAACTAAAATATCAGGTATTACTAATGTTAAGGGGCGCGGTATATTCGTTAGAGGTCTAGATGATCGATACAATTATTTACTAATAAACGGTCTCCCGATAGCCTCTCCTGATCCAGATAAAAAAATCATACCTCTTAATTACGTATCAACTAGTATCGTAGAATCGGTAGATGTATTTAAAACCTTCAGCAGTAACCTGTATCAGGATTTTGCTGGAGCTACATTTCAGATAAACACTAAAAAAGCACCTTCAAGACCTACAACAGTTTTTAGTTTTGGTGTAGGATACAATACCAACACTACTTTTAATGATTTTTATACTGACGATTCAGGATCTGGATTTCAAAATTTTGCTGGATATACAGGGAATAGCAGAGAAATACCGAATGTATACTCAGAAGACAACCCCTTAGCCTATAATGCAACTCCAGAGGAATCAGCAAATTTATTTAACTCTTCATGGACTCCTAAAAAAAGTACTGCACCACTTAATAGTAAATTTGGCATAAGTCATGGACAAAGAATAAAAGAGTGGGATAAAGGAAACTTAGGCGTGTTTTTGAGTTTTAATTATAACAACTCATACCTTTATCAGTCAGGGGTAGAGAGAAGACTTAGCTCAGAAGGAAATGCACAACAAGATTTCAAATCAAAACAATACGATTTTTCAACACAAAAATCTGGACTATTCGCCCTGAACTACAAAATATATGACAAACTAGACTTGACGTTTAACACAATATACTTACAGAATAGCAGTAATGCAATAGCTGAAGGATTAGGTCTTAATAATTCATATACACAACTTAACAATACTCCTTTTTTCATAAGGGATACTAAATATACAGAAAACAGGGTAGCCATCTTTCAAGTATTAGGTGATTATGAATGGATGAATAGAAAGCACGTGCTACACTTTGGAACATCTTATTCTGATGGTAAAAACAGTGTGCCAGATAGAAGAGTTTTAGTTGCTGCAGGCAATGGTGAAAACGCAGAGTATATCACTACAAATGGAATAAACCCATTTAAGTTCTATCAAGAACTAGATAATTCAAACATTAATGCCCTTGTAGAGTACAAAATAGGTTTTGATCATAATGAAGAAAATGATCAATATCAATCAAATGTAAAAATTGGATACAATACAGATTTACTTGATTATAATTTTTTTAACCGAACAATATCCGCAAGTTTTAATGGCACGCCAGACCAGGCTATTATAAACACTAATAACCCTGAAGCATTCTTCCAAAATGGTTTCGCAAACGGATTCTTAAGATATAGAAATACTCCCGACCCAACAATGGATAGCAACATAAATCAATTCATAAACGCATCCTATGTTAATTATACTAAACAATGGGAAAAGCTTTTAATAGAAGTAGGTGTCAGGGCTGAATATGCCATAAGAGAAATAGAATATCGACTGCAAACCGACAACGTATATGACCCACATCGTATAGAAAAATATGATCCTTTTGATTTCAGTCCAGCATTAAATATAAAATACAATTTAAATGATGATACTAACATCCGCCTTGCTGCATCAAAAACCACAACAAGACCAAGACTAAGAGAAATTCTCCCTACAGTTTATCAAGGTGGAGACGGAAACCAAACGGTAGGAAATCGATTACTGAAGAACTCAACCAATTATAATTTTGATTTAAAGTATGAAATATTCCCAAGCAACTCAGAAGTATTAGCAATAGCTGCATTTGGTAAGTTAATACAAGACCCTATAGAAAGACTATTCCGTAGTACATCAGTAGGTTATCTTGAAAGTTTTGGGAATTTTGATAAGGCATACTTATATGGTATAGAACTAGAAGGAAAGTTAAACATCGGTAATGTGTTTAAAGCTGATGCATTAAAAGATTTATCGTTAGGGTTTAACGGAATCCTTATGGACTCAGAATCTAAAACAGAAAATAACAATAACGAATTTGGACAAATAACAAATAAAGAAAGACAACTGCAAGGAGCATCTAACTGGGGGATAAATGCAGATATCTCTTATGAGTTTAAAAGCGGCGAAAACTTTAATTCAACTTTTACGCTAATTTTTAACACTTATGGAAAAAGAATCTATGCTGTAGGTGTTGAAGGTGCCGATGATATATACGAAAAACCGATAAATCAATTCGACTTAGTATGGAATACAGAGTTTAATGACCACTTAGGCTTAAGGTTTACCATACAAAACATACTCGACGAAAAAACATTATTTACACAAGATGCTACTAAAGAAATTCAATTTCCTGATGCGTATAGTAACGTTTATGAGAGTTATAACTTAGGTGTAAACTTTGGACTAACACTTACTTATAAACTTTAATTCGGTTAATCTTTAGGCAACATTGAGGCAGATTTACCTTACTACATTTAACAATCCCTTAATATTTAGGTAAACACCGATTAATTAAATACAAATATTTTTGCCACATAAATTTATACTTAACTTTAAAAACACAACAAATGAAAAAATTGCTTTTATCAATGCTTGCAATATCAGCATTAGCAGTTACATCTTGCAGTAGCGATGATGATTCGAACAGTAACAACAACAATGGTGATGTTATTGAAGGGAACGTAATTACAGGCTCTATAACAGAAGATCTTTTTGTTCCTAAAGGTGATTACACACTAAAAGGTACTGTTTTAGTTGAAGATGGCGCTACGCTAACTATCGAAAAAGGTTCTACAATCACTGTAACCCTTGCTGATCAAGCAACAGGAATAAACGTTTTAATGGTAAAACAAGGAGGTAAACTTATTGCTGACGGTACAGCTGATGAGCCTATTGTATTTACTTCTGAAAATCAGAGTGCAGGAGCATCTGATGGAGACTGGGGTGGTATAGTACTACACGGTAGAGCTCCTATTAATGGTACTGACAGTAACCCTCTATCTGAAGCAGGACAACTTCCATACAGCGGAGATAGAGATACTAATGAAGAAACTTCAGGTATACTTAGATATGTTCGTGTAGAATATGCAGGTGTTGCATCATCTGATGGTCAATTTGAATATAACGCATTCTCTTTCTTTGCTTGTGGTTCTGGAACAATAGTTCAAAACTGTGAAGCTTATAAAGGTGCTGATGACGGATTTGAATTTTATGGTGGTCTTGTAAGTGCTACAAACTTAATCGCTATAGGTATGGAGGATGATTCTATTGACTGGGATCAAGGATATAAAGGTACACTAACAAATATTGCTGTTTATCAGGAGGACAACCTTGGTGACTTTGCTTTCGAACTTTCAAGTCGTAAAACAGAGTGGAATGTTGAGCCAAGATCAAACCCGATTGTAAGAAATGTAACAATCAGAGGGAGCTTAAAAGCTGGTAAATCAGCTTTTGACCTTAAAGAAGGTACTGCAGGTGACTTTGGTAATATAAAAGTTTACAATGTTGAGCACGTAGCTTTCGTAAACAATCAACTTAACCAAGTTAATGATGGTTCGTTACATATGACAGGTGATTTTGATCCTACAATCGCACTTGTTGTAAACAATGTTGATGACACAGATTTAGATAGTTTATTATTCACACAAGACGCTACTGCAACTGGAGCAAATATGTCGGCTTTTGGCAGCTGGTCTCACAATTCTGAGCTTACTTGGTAATCTAAAACAAGTTTAAGATATAATTAATAACCCCTCAAATATTTGAGGGGTTATTTTTTTGGTACACTATTTGAAATATATTTTATATATTTACAAAACCAATAATCATCATGGCAAAAAAATATTTTTATATAACACTATTATTCGTTTCTCTTTTTAGTCTTGGCGCTAATGCCCAAGAAAATAAAGGGAATTCTACTATGAGTAGTAGTCAAGCCATAGAAGGACTTAATATATACCCTAATCCTGTAAATACTGACAGAATATATATTACTTCGAAAAATATGCTGAGTAAAGAAATTCAGATATATGATGTATTAGGGAAAAAGATACTCCAAACTGTAGTTAATGGCAAAGAACTTGGCATTTCGTCGCTTACTCCTGGGGTGTACATTATAAAGATAAAAGAAGGCGAAGCTACTTCTACAAAGAAATTGATTATTAAATAGTTACACCACACACCACTTTCCCTTAAAACTATCATAATTTTATGATTTTTTTTCAATTAGAATAGTATTTGTTATTATATTTGTTATACATAATAACTAAAACACTACGAATATGAAAAAAATTTACTCTTTATCTTTATTAATGGCGGTAAGTCTATCTTTCGCTCAAACACCTATAATCACGGGTGTCATGGATGGCCCTTGCACTGGTGGTCACCCAAAAGCAGTCGAAATTTATGCTAACGGCACTGTAGATTTTGCTAACTATTCTTTAGAAAACCAAAGTAACGCTAACACAACATGGGGCAACACTTTAAACCTTGCTTCTTTTGGTACTGTAACAGATGATTTCATCTATATCGTAAGTGCTGATACTAATACATCTTTCTCAAGTGAGTTTGCCGATGTACCTTCATCTCATATTTTCTATACAAGTACAGAAAATGGAGAGCCAGCTCCTGTAAGTATAAATGGTGATGACAGGGTAAGAATTATTGATGTAGGAATGACTGTAATAGATCAATATGGAGAAGAAGGAGTGGATGGTAGTGAAACTACATGGGAGTACTTGGATTCATGGGCGAGAAGAGTAGACGGTACTGGTCCTAACGGCGGAACATTTAATGCTGACAACTGGACTTATGGTGGTGTAGACGCATTAGACGGACTGGGCCTATGTAATGCTGAAGCAGCATTATCTACAATAGTACCCTTCGGACAATACAATGCAACAGCATCAGTACAACAAAATAGTATTTCAACACTTAAAATGTTCCCTAACCCACTATCAGGAAGCATTCTTAACATAACATCTAATGCTAATGCTACAAAAGTAGTTGCTATATATGATGTATTAGGCAAGCAAGTAGTAAATACAGTAACCAAAAACGGAACTATAAATGTTTCAGGTTTAACCTCTGGCGTTTATATTGTTAAAATTACCGAAGAAGGTAAAACAGCTACAAGAAAACTTGTTGTTAAATAACCTTACATCAAGAAAAACAAAAAAGCACCTAAAATTAGGTGCTTTTTTTGTTAAATAACAATTTCGAAACATTAGATATCTAACCTTTTCAATACATTTGCACCGAATTATAACAAATCATATTGAAAATGAAAAAATTTTACTTTTTATCACTAGCACTTTTATCTGCTGCTGCATTCGGACAGAGTGTAGTTATTACCAAAGTTATAGATGGCACATTACCTCATGATGGATGCGCTGGAACGGAAGGTACTTACAGTCCTAAAATTGTTGAACTTTATGTATCAGGAACAGTTGATTTTGCAACTAATGACTATAGAGTACAAACAGAAGCAAATGGTGCCGCAAACGAAGATGCAATTAATTGGAGTGATGGATTATTTTTAAGCTCACTTAATCAAATTACTGATTCATTTGTTTATTTAGTTAATATTCCAGAAGACTTTGATACAGGCGAACCATATTATGAAAATACACTTCCAGTTTTTACTGAAATGTATCCAGACCTTACAAATGTAATATTCAATACTTATGCCCCTAACATGAATGGTAATGATGCTCTTAGAATCGCTACTTATGATGGAGACAATTTAATAAGTGTTATTGATCAATTTGGAAGCCCACTTGATATTGCTGATGGTAGTGACTATACTGCTGCATGGTCTTACCAAGACAGTTATGTAACTAGAAATAACAGTGTTGCAGCTAACGGTGGTAACTTTGACGCTTCTACTTTTACTTACGGAGGTAATAATGCTCTAGACGGTGTTACTTGTTCTGAGTTTGTAACTGCAGTAGCTTTAGAATCTTTTTTATCTACTAAAACATTTGATACTATCTCTGGTCTTAAAATGTTCCCTAACCCAGTTTCAGGAAACATTCTTAACATAACATCTAATGCTAACGCTGCTAAAACAGTTGGTATATTTGATGTACTAGGAAAACAAGTAGTAAACACTGTAACTGCAAACGGAACTGTAAATGTTTCTGCACTTACTGCTGGTGTTTATATCGTAAAAATTACAGAAGAAGGTAAAACTGCTACAAGAAAACTTGTAGTTAGATAATTACTTTTTTGCAATATTATCAAAAGCACCGCTATATGCGGTGCTTTTTTATTTTATACCTTTACAGCAAAATAATTGCTTTGATTACTGCATCAGATATATTTAATATTGCCTCAAAAAAAGAGTTTGAAAAAATCACACTAAAGGTGTTCCGCCAACAGTATGATAGTAATATTATATATCAGAAATTTTGTGCCTTATTAAAAAAGGACAAGCAGAACGTAAAAACCGTTAAAGACATCCCGTTTTTGCCCATACAGTTCTTTAAAACCCATAAAATAGTTAGTAGTCAAGAACCTATACAAGTAACCTTTACTAGTAGCGGCACTACGGGCATGGTTACCAGCAACCACCATGTAATTGACCTTAGTCACTACGAACAAAGCTTTCGGCAAGCGTTTTCTCAATTTTATGGTAATATTGAAGATTATACTATAATAGCACTCCTCCCTTCTTATTTAGAGCGCGAGGGCTCATCGCTAATCTATATGGTTAACGATTTGATAGAAGGCTCTAATAACCCTGATAGTGGTTTCTATCTGCATAACTACGCTGAGCTTATCAACAAACTTACACAACTTGACAAGTCAGGTGAAAATGTATTGTTAATAGGTGTTACCTATGCCCTACTCGACTTAATTGAAATGCAACAATTTCAATTAAAAAACACTATTATAATGGAAACAGGCGGCATGAAAGGTAAACGTCGTGAAATGATACGCGAAGAACTACACGAAATACTATGCACAGGTTTTGGTGTAAACG
Organism: Flavobacterium arcticum; assembly: GCF_003344925.1. NCBI lineage: Bacteria > Pseudomonadati > Bacteroidota > Flavobacteriia > Flavobacteriales > Flavobacteriaceae > Flavobacterium > Flavobacterium arcticum. The sequence continues at coordinate 904,251 of NZ_CP031188.1, forward strand.
AAATCCATTCAGAGTATGGTATGACTGAGCTTTTATCGCAAGCCTACTCCTTAGGCAACGGTGTTTTTGAATGCCCTCCTTGGATGGATATACTCATAAGAGATACCGAAGATGCACTTAACTATGTAGGTTATAATAAAACAGGCGGTATTAATGTTATCGACCTTGCTAACATAAACTCTTGCTCGTTTATAGCTACACAAGATTTAGGTAAAAAATACAGTAATCAGTCCTTTGAGGTTTTAGGACGATTTGATAATTCAGATATTCGCGGTTGCAACCTCATGGTATTATAAAAAATAAAAAAGCGGCTTACGCCGCTTTTTACTATTTTATTCTCAGTATGTAATAGTTCTTTTTCCCTTTTTGTAATAATACAAACTGGTCATTTATTAAATCTTCTTTAGTAATAGTGTAGTCCTCTTTTACTTTAGCTCTATTTACAGAAATTGAATTTTCTTTCAATGCGCGTCTTGCTTCTCCATTACTAGATAAAAACTCAGATTTTGCAACAAAGGCATCAATTATAGCCAAACCTTCTTCTATATCTGTCATTGCAACTTCTGCCTGTGGGACACCATCAAATACTTCTAAGAAAGTAGCACTATCTAATGCTTTTAAATCATCTGCATCAGATTTTCCAAACAATACATTAGAGGCTTTTATTGCTTTTTCTAATTCTTGTTCCGAATGCACAAATATTGTTACTTGTTCTGCTAATTTTTTTTGTAGTAGTCGTAAATGAGGTGCCTCTTTATGCTCCATTACTAATTGTTCTATTTCTTCCTTTGGTAAAAAAGTAAATATCTTAATATACTTTTCGGCATCAACATCGGTAGTATTAATCCAAAACTGGTAAAATTTATACACTGATGTTTTATCGGCATCTAGCCATATATTACCTCCTTCTGATTTCCCAAATTTAGAACCATCAGCTTTCGTAATAAGCGGACACGTCATAGCATATGCTTTTGCACCCTCATCATTCATTCTACGCACCAACTCTGTACCCGTGGTAATATTACCCCACTGGTCGCTACCGCCAAGCTGTAGCATACAGTTATGATGTTTATACAAATGGTAAAAATCATAACCTTGTATAAGTTGGTAGGTAAACTCGGTAAAAGACATTCCTGATCCAGCTTCGCCTGTAAGACGTTTTTTAACCGAATCTTTAGCCATCATATAGTTTACAGTAATACGCTTACCCACATCGCGAGCAAAATCGATAAAAGAAAACTCTTTCATCCAGTCATAATTATTTACTAACATAGGTGCATTTGCATCAGTAGAGTCAAAATCCAAAAAGCGTGAAAGCACACCTTTTATACCCGCTACGTTTTTCTCAAGTGCAGCCTCATCTAGCAAATTTCTTTCATCCGATTTACCCGATGGATCACCTATCATACCTGTAGCACCACCCACAAGGGCAATGGGTTTATGACCACATTTTTGCAAATGAACCAAAATGATAATAGGCACAAGGCTACCAATATGCAATGAATCAGAAGTTGGGTCGAAGCCAATATAGGCAGTCGTCATTTCTTTATTTAATTGCTCTTCAGTTCCTGGCATAATGTCGTGCACCATACCTCTCCATTGTAATTCTTCTACAAAATTTTTCATGCTTATTGTTTATTGAGCCACAAAAATACAAACTTGCATTAACATGAGTCAAAAAAAGTAAACATCTGCTAATATTTATTCTGTAAAAAGTATTTTTGTAGTATGATATTAGTAACTGGCGGAACAGGTTTAGTAGGTGCACACCTACTGCTACAATTAGCAGAAGGCAAAAAAGCGGTACGTGCACTGTATCGCACTGAAGTTAGCAAAATAAAAACCAAGAAGCTTTTTGAACACTATAACAAAAGCAACCTGTTTACAACTATAGAATGGGTAGAGGGTGATATAACCGATATTCCGTCGCTTGAAACTGCTTTTGCAAATGTTACTCATGTTTATCATTGTGCTGCCTATATATCTTTTGACCCTAATGACGAGGAGCTATTACGAAAAGTGAATATAGAGGGTACTGCCAATGTAGTGAACTGCGCGTTAGCGTATGGTGTACGGAAGTTGTGCCACGTTAGCTCTATTGCCGCACTAGGCAATCCTAGAGAGAATGAAACAACTATTACCGAAGAAACAGAATGGAACCCTGAAGTAAAACATAGCGATTATGCCATAAGCAAACATGGCGCAGAAATGGAAGTATGGCGGGCTTGGCAAGAAGGGCTTGATATGGTAGTTGTAAACCCTGGTCTTATATTTGGTTATGGGTTTTGGGCACAGGGTAGCGGTAAGATATTTAAAACAGTAAACAATGGTCAGTACTTTTATACCAAAGGAAGCTGTGGTGTTATAGCTGTAGAAGATGTTACAACGATTATGATAGAGCTTATGGCTAGTGAAGTATCTGGCGAAAGATATACTCTTGTAGCAGAGCAGCTATCATATAAAGAAATGTTATTTAGTATTGCAGATGGGTTAAATAAAAAACGTCCTAGTATATATGCTACTCCTTTTTTAACATCGGTAGCTTGGCGTTTAGACTGGCTATTATCAAAACTACTACAAAGAAAAAGAGTAATGACCAGAGATATGGCAACCGCTACTCACAATGATGAAAATTATGACAACAGCAAAATTAAAGCATTACTAGATTATAATTTCACTAACGTTAAAGAGTACTTGAAACAAATAGCAAGTGCCGCAGAACATTTACAGTAAATATTTACTTGTCTTTCTTTTCCTCATTCATTTTAAGCCTTTTTGAGGCAATACTATCTAATATTTTGTTTTTACCTTTTTTAATAGTGTCCTTTTTAGTTTCCACCTCTTCTTCTTTAAAAGGTTCTTGTTGTTTTTTCACACTATCGCTCACTTTGTTATGAATACGCTCATACACATCTAATTGTGATGCATAATACGTGTGGTTTTGAGCAAAAATAGTACTATCTATATCATACTTATTATAAACATATTCTGCAACATCTACGTGATTCTCTCTTAACACCTGTGGTTTAAAAGACCTTATGGATTGCAACATGGTAATATCATACAACACATTAACCATCTCTTCTTCGCTGAGTAGTTTTTCAGGTTCTTTAGGGGCATTATCATTACACCCCAAAACCAAAAATGCTAATAGTATAAGTGCTGCTCTCTTCATAATTTATGACCTATTAAAAAGTAAACGTTCGCCGCAATGAATATCTTTTACTTTAAAGTTATTGTAAACTAGCTGTCCGTTTACAAAGGTATGGGTTATTCTCGATTTAAAATTAGTCCCCTCAAAAGGCGACCACCCACATTTATATAAAATATTTTCTTTTTTCACATTCCAAGGCAACCCTGGGTTTATCAACACCAAATCGGCATAGTACCCCTCTTTGATAAAACCACGCTTCTCAATTTTAAATATTTTTGCAGGGTTATGTGCCATTTTCTCTACAATACGCTCTACAGATATTTTATTTTGATGGTATGCTTCAAATAGTGCTACAACAGCGTGCTGTACTAATGGTCCGCCCGAAGGAGCACTTGTATAAGGGTTCTTCTTCTCATCAAGTGTATGCGGAGCATGGTCAGTTGCAATAACATCTATCCTGTCATCTAGTAGAGCCTTCCATAGTGCATCTCTATCGGCTTCCGTTTTAACAGCAGGGTTCCATTTTATTAATGAACCTTTATTTTCATAATCAGCATCAGTAAACCAAAGATGGTGTATACATACTTCGGCAGTAATTTTCTTTTCTTCTAACGGAATTTTGTTCGTAAACAATTCTGTTTCTTTAGCTGTAGATACATGAAAAACATGTAATCTTGCTCCTGTTTTTTTAGCTAGTGCAATGGCTCTTGATGACGATATATAGCACGCCTCAGCACTACGTATTAACGGATGATATTTCATAGGGATATCATCGCCATACTCTTCTTTATATTTTTCCAAATTATGTCTCACGGTAGCTTCGTCCTCACAATGCGCCGCAATAAGCATAGATGTACTCGAAAATATTTTCTCAAGTACTGCTTCATCGTCTACAAGCATATTCCCTGTAGATGAGCCTAAGAACAACTTGATTCCTGCTACATTTTTAGGATTTGTTTTGAGCACCTCTTCTAAGTTATCATTTGTGCCTCCCATCATAAACGAATAGTTAGCATAAGAAACCTCGGCTGCTCTTTTATACTTATCTTCTAGCAAATCCTGAGTTACAGCATTGGGCACTGTATTTGGTTGCTCTATAAAAGAGGTTATACCACCAGCTACCGCAGCACGCGATTCGGTTTCTATATTACCTTTATGGGTAAGCCCTGGTTCACGAAAATGTACTTGGTCATCTATCATGCCAGGTATAAGGTAGCTCCCCTCGGCATCAATAATTTTAACATCAGATGTTTTTGGGCTTATGCTATCGCCAATTTCTTTGATATACTTATCCTCAATTAAAAGATCACCCTCAAAAATGGTTCCTTCATTTACAATCTTGGCATTCTTTATTAAAATCCTGTTCATAGTGATATCTATAGCTTATTTAGCATTTTTTTTATTCTGAGTGCAATAACGCCGAATATCGCTTCTTTTATTATAGCGTTACTCATTTTTGATTCGCCTTTTGTACGATCGGTAAATATTATGGGTACTTCTACTATTACAAAACCATTAGCAAAGGCACGGTATTTCATTTCTATTTGAAAAGCATAACCCACAAATTTTATTTTGTTGAGGTTTATTCTTTCTAGTACTTTTCGTTTGTAGCAAATAAAACCTGCTGTAGCATCGTGTATTTGCATACCTGTAATCATTTTCACATATACTGATGCATAATAGGAAAGCAACACACGGCTAAGCGGCCAGTTTACCACATTTACACCTGTACTATAACGCGATCCTATAGCCATGTCAGCTCCGGCAACACATGCTTTATATAAACGCTCAAGATCGGCAGGGTTATGAGAAAAATCGGCATCCATTTCAAAAATATAATCATACTTGTTGTTCATAGCCCATTTAAAGCCATGTACATAAGCTGTACCTAAACCCGATTTACCTGCCCTAACCTCTAGATGCAACCTACCAGAAAATTCTTTTTGCAGTTCTATTACCTTACCTGCTGTACCATCGGGAGAGTTATCATCTACTACCAATACATCAAATTGCGTATCTAGTGCAAATACTGCCCTAAGTATGGTGTCAATATTTTCAATTTCGTTATACGTAGGAATTATAACAATGCCATCGCTCATTAGTAACTGTAAATTTTAGTGCAAAAATAATGTATTTCTAACGTGAGTACCTCAATTAAATTATAATAAAATTTTTAACTGTAAAAATTAGTAATTTTACACCCTATGATGGATTTGATTTTTAACGAACGAGCTACAGGCGGTAATGATTGGGCAACTATTCTATTTGTCCTCTGTCTTGCATTGATAGCTATAAACAAAACTGTATCGGGAAACCGCTTTACTGAATTTATCAGACTTGGATATTCTGACAAATATATGAAGATCTATAAAGATAGTAGTAATATGCTAAGTGGGTTTACTATTTCTTTTTTTACAATACAGCTCATATCATTTACTTTCCTTGTACAGTTTCTACTAAGCTACTATGGGCTTGCCGAGAAAACAAGCTGGATAACCTTTGTACAGATACTCACTTTTATTGCTGTTTTTATACTTTCTAAGTATCTTATCGAGAAAATAATAGCAACTTCATTTAATATCGAAGAGTTTAGCGAAACCTTTAATTTACATAAAGTTAGTTATAGAACCTACATAGGGCTTATATTGCTACCCGTTAACATTATACTCTTCTATAACAATGACCCTCAGCCTTTTGTAGTATATATTATTGTAGCCCTTATATTCATCACAAATATTATTTCTTATTTTGTATCATTAAGATTACATCAAAGTTTGATACTTAGCAAATTGTTCTATTTTATTTTATATCTTTGCACTCTTGAAATAGCACCCTATTATTTCATGTATTACTGGTTTACAAATAGTAAATAAAAGACATAAAAAAATATGAAAGTGAAAACAATTTTGGTTTCACAACCGGAACCTAAAGTAGAAAATTCACCATACTTTGAATTACAGCAAAAACTGAAAGTAAAAGTAGATTTTAGGCCGTTCATTCATGTAGAGGGTGTAAGCGTAAAAGATATAAGACAACAAAAAGTTGACCTTAACAACTATACCGCGATCATTCTTACAAGTAAAAACTCTATAGATCATTTTTTTCGTGTAGCAGAAGAAATGCGCTACAAAGTACCAGAAAATATGAAATATTTTTGTCAGAGTGAAGCTGTAGCTTTTTATCTACAAAAATATGTAGTATATCGAAAAAGAAAGATCTATGTGGGGCAAAAAGACTTTGCAGATATGGCTCCGCTTATCAAAAAGTATAAAGACGAAAAGTTTTTACTCCCTGCATCAGATCAGCTTAATGATGATGTACCTACCACATTAGACAAATTAAAGGTAAACTGGACACCAGGTATATTTTATCGCACAGTAATGAGCGATCTTTCTGATCTGAAAGATGTATACTATGATATTCTAGTATTCTTTAGCCCAACAGGTATTAAGTCGTTGTTTAAAAACTTTCCAGACTTTAAACAAAATGATACCCGTATAGCAGTATTTGGCACTACTACCCAAAAAGAAGCCAACGACAGAGACCTACGCATAGATATTATGGCACCTGCACCAGAAACACCATCTATGACTATGGCATTAGAGAAATACATTTTAGAAGCTAACAAAGCAAAGTAAAACACTTGCCTATATACATAATAAAAAGAGCTACCTTATAAGGTAGCTCTTTTTTTATACATTGAAGAAAATTTAAAAAAATAAAAAACCGCCCCATCACAGGCGGTTTTTCGCATCTATTCTAAAATCACACTTATGCCAGTGGGGCACCTGCTAGAATTTCTTCATTTGCAAATTCCTCAAACTTGGCAAAATTTTTCTTAAATGATTCAGCTAACTCCTGTGCTTTAGCATCATAAGCCGCTTTATCTTCCCACGTATTACGAGGGTTAAGTATTTCTGATGGTACATTAGGGCAACTCTGCGGTTTTGCAAGTCCAAATACTTGATGAACTTCAAAGCCTACATTATCAAGTTCCCCATTAAGAGCAGCTGTAATCATTGCTCTTGTATATTTTAATTTCATTCTGCTTCCGGTACCATAAGCACCACCTGTCCAGCCTGTATTTATAAGCCATACATTAACACCAGATTCTTTCATTTTTGTACTAAGCATCTCGGCATATTTTGTAGGGTGCAGTGGCATAAAAGGCGCACCAAAACAAGCTGAGAAGTTAGGTTGTGGCTCATTTACACCAGCCTCTGTACCAGCAACCTTAGCGGTATAACCCGATATAAAGTGGTAAGCCGCCTGACCTGGAGTAAGTTTAGATATAGGAGGCAGTACTCCAAAAGCATCGGCAGTAAGGAAGAATATGTTTTTAGGATTCTTACCTATAGAGCCTGGCTGTACATTATCTATGTGATATATAGGGTAACTCACCCTTGTATTTTGGGTTATAGAAGTATCTTCAAAGTCTACAACATTAGTACCTTCTTTAAAAATAACATTTTCTAAGATTGCACCTCTTTTTATAGCTCTAAAAATATCTGGTTCATTTTCTTCGGTAAGGTTAATTACTTTAGCATAACAACCACCTTCAAAATTAAACACGGTATTCTCATTCGTCCATCCATGCTCATCATCACCAATCAATTTACGTGCAGGATCGGCAGAAAGCGTTGTTTTTCCTGTACCCGAAAGACCGAAGAATATTGCAGTATCTCCATCTTCACCCACATTAGCACTACAATGCATTGGAAGTGCATTTTTATCTACAGGTAATATAAAGTTTAAAGCAGAGAAGATACCCTTTTTCATCTCTCCTGTATAACCTGTACCACCTATAAGTGCTATTTTACGTGTAAAGTTTAGTATTGCAAAATTGTGTTGACGTGTACCATCTACAGCAGGATCTGCCATAAAGCTTGGCACACATATTAGTTTCCAATCTGGTGCGAAATTTTCTAGTTCAGATTCTTCAGGACGAAGAAACATATTATAACAAAAAAGATTCGCCCAAGGCTTTTCTGTAACTACTCGTACATTAAGTCTGTAGTTAGAGTCAGCACATACATAACTGTCACGAACATAAACCTCTTTACCAGATAAATATTCAGTAACCTTATTATATAAAGCATCAAATTTATCACTATCAAAAGGAATATTTACATTACCCCACCATACTTTATCTTCGGTAATACTATCTTTAACAATAAACCTATCCTGAGGTGATCTTCCTGTAAATTCTCCTGTGTTAATGGCAAGCGCTCCTGTAGAGTTCTCTACACCCTCTCCAGTTTCAATAGAAATATCGTGTAACTCATCTGGAGTTAACTGATATTTAACATTCGCGTTCTTAATTCCCATGCTTTCTAACGAAATCGTTTTCGTGAAAAGACCGTGATTCTCCATAACTTTAAGATTAAGTTGCATTATTTATGGGCACAAATGTAAAAAATAATTTTATAAATGTGTCGAATTACAATTATTTTATCCTTTTCGTTTCATTAAATTTAATAACAGCGTTCCCCAAGCACCAATTAATAACAATCCTCCAATAGGAGTAATAATGCCAATCTTCTTGGAATCGAAAGAAAAAAGACCATTACACGCTAAAAAATAAATAGATACAGAGAAAAATAACACTCCTATTACTACTAAAGTAAAAATAATTTTCTTCGCCTTGTCTGAAATTAATGGCGTCGTACCTACAAATAATAAAAATAGTGCATGATACATTTGGTACCTAACCCCCGTTTCAAAAGTTACAAGCATCTCAGGATCAAGTATTTTTTTTAATCCATGAGCACCAAAAGCACCTAAGCCTATAGCTATTATTCCTAACACTGCTGCTGTAACTAAAATTTTTCTGTTCATTTTCTTCTAATTTATATGGTAAAATTAAAAAGTTTATAGAAATTTACCCCACAAATATTTTTATAAATATAACAAATCACTAATTTCGTGTTATAAATTAAAGAAGCTATGAGACACGTTTTAATTATTGGCGCAGGACGTTCGGCTACGTCATTAATAGAATACTTGTTACAAAAATCAGAAACCGAAGATCTACATATCACTATTGCCGACCTTTCTATAGAATTGGCGCAAAAGAAAACGAAAAATCACCCAAGAGCTACTCCTATTGCTTTCGATATTTTTAATGACGAACAACGTAATACTTACATAGGCAACGCCGATATTGTAATATCAATGTTACCTGCACATCTACACTATGAAGTAGCTAAAGACTGCGTTAAGCATAAAAAAAATATGGTTACGGCATCTTACATAAGCCCTGCCATGAGAGAACTTGATGCTCAAGTAAGGGAAAACAACCTCATTTTCATGAATGAGATAGGCTTAGACCCTGGTGTAGACCATATGAGTGCCATGAAGATTTTGGATGAGATAAGAAGTAAAGGTGGAAAAGTATTACTATTCGAATCATTTTGCGGTGGACTGGTAGCTCCAGAATCTGACAATAACATTTGGAACTACAAATTTACATGGAATCCTCGAAATGTTGTATTAGCAGGACAAGGTGGCGCAGCTAAGTTTATACAAGAGGGTAAGTATAAATATATCCCATACAACAAATTATTTCGTCGAACAGAATTTTTAGAGATTGATGGCTTTGGTCGTTTTGAAGCCTATGCTAATCGTGACTCCCTTAAATACCGTAGTGTATATGGGCTAGACGACGCTCTTACTCTATATAGAGGTACAATGCGAAGAGTAGGCTACTCTAAGGCATGGAATATGTTTGTACAACTAGGTATGACAGATGATACTTATGTAATGGAAGACTCTGAAAACATGAGTTATCGTGAGTTTATTAATTCATTCTTACCTTATCATCCAACAGATTCAATAGAGTTAAAACTAAGACACATATTAAAAGTAGATCAAGACGATATACAGTGGGAAAAACTACTAGAGCTTGACATTTTTAATGCCGATAAAAAAATTGGCCTTCGTGATGCTACACCTGCACAAATACTCGAAAAAATACTTTCGGATAAATGGACACTAAGCCCTGAAGATAAAGATATGATAGTAATGTATCATAAATTTGGCTATGAAATTAATGGTGTAAAAAAACAAATAGATGCTACTATGGTGTGTACAGGTGAAGATCAAACCTACACGGCAATGGCAAAAACCGTAGGACTACCCGTAGCCATGGCTGCATTACAAATACTAAACGGCAATATTACCCTAAAAGGTGTACAATTACCTATATATAAAGAAGTATATGAACCTATACTAAAAGAACTTGAAGAATTTGGGGTTACTTTCTATGAGAAAGAAGTTCCTTACATGGGGTATAACCCCGACAATGTAGCGAGCTAACCCTAATAACTAACTCAACTTTTTTTTCGAGACCTCCTACGTATTTATACGGGGAGGTTTTTTATTTAAAATCAAAGACATTTACCTACTATAAAAAACGGTATTTACACCTAATTATTTTTAGTAACTTCAACTTACCTTTAATATATCAATATATTGATTATCAAAACAGTGAAAACGTTAACCACTTAAAAAAAACGGGCGGAACCCAAAAAGCCTTATGAGTAGGGAAAATTTAATTCAACAAAAAATTATGTCAACTAAAGAAGCCACAAAACCCCATGTAGTTGGAGGATGGTCTGCGTACCACAAACTAACTCCAGAAGATCAAAAAGTGTTTAACGAAGCTATGAAAGGCTTTGTAGGAGTAAAGTACACTCCGCAATCCGTATCAACACAAGTTGTAGCCGGAATGAATTATCGATTTAAATGCATAGCCTCTATGCCACCATCTGAAGTAGAGTGGGAAGCTATCGTAGAAATTTTCAGACCTCTTAATGGCGCACCTTATATTACAGGTATTATAAGGCTATAATTAGCAACTAAATAAATCTTACTATAAAAACAAACCCCGTTACAATATTGTAACGGGGTTTGCTATGTATTATCTTAAAATATTTAATCTCTCCTACCAAACACTAAAAATGCCCAGTATAACAATGAAGCAAGTGCACCAATGGCAGCTACTACATAGGTACGTGCCGCCCATTTAAGCGAATCTTCTGCACCCGAATATTCTTCTTGCGTAAGCATATTTTTAGTTTTTAACCATTTTAATGCACGGTTACTAGCATCATACTCTACAGGTAATGTTATAAAACTAAATAATGTAGCAATACCCATAAGTAGTACCCCTGCAACGGCTATATAATAGCCAAAGCCTAGTTGCGAACCAATACCAAGTATTAAGCCTATAAAAATAAGTGGTCCTGATAATCGTGATGACACATTTACCATAGGTACCATTTTAGAACGAAACTGCAACATGCTATACGCATTAGCATGTTGTACAGCGTGCCCTACCTCGTGAGCAGCAACGGCTGCCGCGGCAGCGTTACGCTGATTATATACCGCCTCACTAAGGTTTACTGTTTTATTGGCAGGGTTGTAATGGTCAGTAAGGCTACCTGATGTAGAAATTACCTTAACATCATAAATACCATTATCCTGTAACATTTTTTGTGCAATCTCAGCACCACTCATACCGTTGCGCAAGTGTACTTTAGAGTAGTACTCAAACTTCGATTTAAGTTTTGAACTTACCGCATAACTCACAAGAGCTATAAGTCCTAATAACACATAATATCCTATCATTTTTAAATTCTTTTTACAGAATATATAGCAAATTTAAAGCCAATCTTTACAGACTGGCTTTAAATGAATTTTTGTCATAATTAACAATTATAGCAAGAAAGTAAGTTTAGCATAAAAGCGCCCTTGCCCGCTCTCTCTAAAAGTATTATTTACATTAGCGTATTCTGATTTCCATTTTCCGCTTATCAAAGCCCACTCATACCCTACGTTAAGACGCAGCGGAAATGAACTTTTTTGGAAAGCACCAAACGCTAATGATGGTCCTGCATAAAACTGATTATTATAAAGACTAATATGCCCTGTGTGGGTACCTGGATTAAGATCGTTAAGATCTATAACATTACCTCGGGTAAATAAATCATAATTACTGCCTATATAAGACAAATCAGCCCCTGCAGAAAGGTAAAAATTACCCGTATTTACAGGTATATAATGACCTCTCATTTTAATACCAGCAGCAACTGCTCTTATCCTGTCGGTACTTGTTTTTTTATCAAGATAATTAGTATTAAACTCTATATCTACCAAATAGTCTTCGCCCATAACATTAAACCCAAAAGTCATTTCGGGTAGTACCTCATCTATACCGGGCATTCCTGCTGCTGCAAGATTATCGCTAATTTTATGATCCTCAAACACTGCTGCCCCAAAGCCAACATAAAAACTTGTTTTAGGATTGTTTTCATCTGCCATGGTAGTGGTAGTTGTAGTAGTTGTCGTGGTTGTTACTGTTTCTTGAGCAAGTAATAATGCTTGACCTCCAAAAAAGCAAATAGTTGCAAATACAATTTTTTTCATAAGTTTTGTTTTTTTAATTGATGATTTGTTTAGGCTCTTTCAAATTGTATGCCAAAAAAACCTTGTTAATTAATCTTAAAACGAAAAAAGCACCAACCATAGTATATGGTTGGTGCTTTTTATCATAGTATACAATAAGTAATTATCCTACTATATTGATAATCTTACCTGGTACTACAATTACTTTTTTGGGCTGCTGCCCATTAAGTTGTTGTATGGTACGTTCATCAGCAAGTATGGTTTTCTCAATTTCATCTTTCGGCATATCCATAGGCAACTCTATCTTAAAGCGCATTTTACCGTTAAACGATACTGGATATTCTTTACTGCTTTCTACTAAATGACTTGCATTAAACTCTGGGAAAGCTACTCTAGCAATACTGCCCTCATTCCCTAACTGACTCCATAACTCCTCTGCAATGTGTGGCGCATAAGGTGACATAAGTATTGCCAATGGCTCTAGTATAGCACGTTCGTGACACTTAATAGCTGTTAACTCATTAACGGCTATCATAAACGAGCTTACTGATGTGTTGAACGAAAAGTTCTCAATATCGTCCTGCACTTTTTTAATAGTACGGTGTAGTATTTTGTAAGCTTCTTTGCTTGGTTCGTTATCGGTAACAATAAGTCCGTTATCATCAAAATACAACTTCCATAGTTTTTTAAGGAAACCGCTAACGCCTGTAATACCTGCGGTATTCCATGGTTTAGCTTGCTCTAATGGTCCTAAAAACATTTCGTATAAACGCAATGTATCAGCACCGTACTGTTCGCAAATATCATCTGGGTTTACTACATTGTATTTGGACTTCGACATTTTTTCGACTTCTCTAAGAGTCGTAAATTTTCCATTTGTCCTAAATATTGTACTAGTATGTATATCTTCATTATACCAACTAGCTAGCCCTTCTTCATTTTCAATTTCATTTTTTAAATTAACATACTCTACAGGTACATGAAGTTTCGTTACAGTAAAATAAATCTTATTAATATCAAATCCAGATGGTTCAAAATATTCTTTTAAATCTTCACTAAAAACTTCAGTTAACTTATATTTTAGCCCATTAACTACAGCTTCATAATTTTTATCTTTTAGAATATCCCACGACACTAATCGCCTATCAAATATATTATCAAAAATATTATCAAAAATTTCATCTTTAGACTGATAATCTTCTTGACTAATATTTTCAGCATAACCATAGTAAAACCCTCCATTAATCCTAAAAGTAAAGGCACTCTCCCCCAATATCATACCTTGGTTAATCAGCTTTTTAAAAGGCTCTTCTTGTTGTACAAAACCTCTATCTTGTAAAAACTTATTCCAAAAACGACTGTATAGTAGGTGTCCTGTAGCGTGCTCGCTACCACCAATGTATAAATCTACATTTTGCCAGTAGCTTTGGTTTGCTTCACTTACAAATTCATTTTCATTACCCGCATCCATATAGCGTAACCAGTACCATGAGCTACCTGCCCAACCTGGCATAGTGTTTAGCTCTAATGGGAAAATAGTTTCGTTATCTATATGGTCGTTGCTCACTACTTTATTCTCAGTAGTACTCCACGCCCATGTTGTAGCATTACCTAGTGGTGGTTGTCCATCCTCTGTTGGTAAGTACTTTTCTACCTCTGGTAAACGTATTGGTAAATGCTCTTTATCTATCATTTGTGGCATACCATTTACATAGTACACTGGGAATGGTTCTCCCCAATAACGCTGACGGCTAAATACAGCATCGCGCAAGCGGTAATTGGTTTTACCCATACCTTGGCTTATCTCCTCTAATGCTGTTATTGCTTTTTTGGTTGCTGTTTTATAGTCTAACCCATCAAGAAAATCAGAGTTTTGTAATACTACGTTCTCTTTACTTGCATAGGCTTCTTCGCTAATATCTATACCTGCGAATATGTTTTTTATTTCTATATTGAAATGCTTTGCAAAATCATAATCACGCTGATCGCCACAAGGTACTGCCATTACAGCCCCTGTACCATAACCTGCCAATACATAATCGCCTATCCAAATTTGTACAGGTTCTTTTGTAAATGGATGCTCGGCATACGCCCCTGTAAACACACCCGATATGGTTTTTACATCTGCCATACGATCGCGTTCGCTACGTTTTGCAGTAGCCTCTATATATTGTGTTACAGCTGCTGCCTGTTCTGGTGTGGTTATTTCGGCTACCAAATCATGTTCGGGTGCAAGCGTCATAAAGCTTACGCCAAAAATAGTATCAGGACGGGTAGTAAAAACTTCTATTTTCGCATCATGCTCCTTTACATTAAACGTAACCGATGCTCCTACTGATTTACCTATCCAGTTACGCTGACTTTCTTTAAGTGATTCTGTCCAGTCGATAGTATTTAAGCCTTGAAGTAAACGCTCGGCATAGGCAGAAATTCGCATACTCCATTGAGTCATCTTTTTACGCATAACAGGATGCCCACCTCTTTCAGATACTCCATTTACTATCTCGTCATTTGCCAAAACTGTACCTAGTGCAGGACACCAGTTTACTTCGGTTTCGGCAAGATAAGTAAGCCTATATTGTAATAATATTTTTTCTTGTTGTTCTTTGCTATAGCTTTTCCATGCGTCGGCTGTAAAAGTAGCAATATTATCATCGCATACGGCATTGATGTCTGTATTACCATTTGCTTCAAACTTGGCAATCAATGTACAAATACTTTCTGCTTTATCGGTATCATTATTATACCACGAGTTGAACAGTTGGATAAATATCCATTGTGTCCATTTATAATATTCAGGGTTAGAAGTACGTACTTCTCTATCCCAATCGAATGAGAAACCAATCTTATCTAACTGTTCACGATAACGCGCAATATTAGTAGCAGTAGTAACCGCAGGGTGTTGTCCTGTTTGTATAGCATACTGCTCAGCAGGAAGCCCAAAACTATCATACCCTTGTGGGTGCAATACATTAAAACCTTGATGGCGTTTGTAGCGCGCATAAATATCTGATGCGATATACCCTAGCGGATGCCCTACATGCAGCCCCGCCCCCGATGGGTAAGGGAACATATCGAGTACATAATATTTTGGTTTCTCAGTGCTATCTTCTGCTTTAAACGTTTTGTTTTCAGCCCAGTATTTTTGCCACTTGGCTTCTATCTCGTTAGGATTGTATCTCATAAGTGAGTCGTAAAATTGAAAGTCATAAGGTTAAAAAGTTGCCGAGCCGTTGCGGTACTCAGCTTAAAAAAAGCAAATTTACGTTTATTGTACGAAAGTTAAAACTTTGCCCGTTATAAACTATGTTTAACAAATTTCTTTATTATTTTTACCGCTAAAATATAAACTATGGCATCATCTTTTGAAAAATTCCAAAAAAGAAGGCTTCTTTCCTCTTATTTTTCTGTGATACTCAGTATTTTCATAGTACTTACGCTTTTAGGAGCGCTAGGACTATTTGTGATAAATACCGAAAAAATATCGAGTTATGTAAAGGAAAACATCCCGATGACGGTGTTTTTTAAAAAGGATGCAAATGATGCTACTATGCAATCGTTTGGCGAAGAGTTAAAAGAAGCTCCTTACATAAAGGATTATGTGTATGTAACCAAAGAGGAAGCTGCACAAAATAATAAAGATATTATGGGTGACTATGAAACTTTATTAGACGGCAACCCTTTATTAAACTCCTATGACATTCACCTAAAAGGAGGATACGTACAAACTGATAGTATTAAAAACATTGAATTAGCATTGAGAGCCAACCCTATGGTAGCCGATGTTACCTATGACCTTGTATTGGTAGAAATGGCAAACGAAAATATAAAAACCATTACATTCTGGATACTCGTTATAAGCGGAATATTGGTATTTATTGCGATGCTACTTATTAATAGTGCGTTAAGACTATCTATATACAACCACCGTTTTACTATAAAAACCATGCAAATGGTAGGTGCTACAAAATCGTTTATCCGTAAACCATTTGTGTGGAGGGGGATTAAGCTAGGGCTTATAGGTTCGCTCTTTGCTATCGCTACGCTACTATGGCTAGTATATTATCTTGATGCTGCACTACCTGTACTAAACATTTGGGAAGACTGGATGCCTACGGCTATTGTTTTTGGTGGTGTATTAGCTTTTGGAATTATCATTACTACAATAAGTACATTTTTTGCCACACAACGTTTTCTTAATTTAAGAACAGACGATCTTTATTAAGACTAGCGATACAGAAAAAGGCAATAGTAAAAACTTAAAACAAAACTGATGAAGAATAACAACGAAATAAAAACCCATTTTCTTTTTGAAAAGGTAAATTATAAAATACTACTTATAGGCTTAGGCGTAATTGCTCTTGGTTTTATACTAATGGCAGGCGGAGGCAGTGACGATCCTAATGTATTTAGCGAAGATATTTTCAACTTTAGAAGAATACGTCTTGCACCTACCGTAGTAATTATAGGCTTTGGTATTACTATTTATGCTATACTTAAAAACCCACATGGTAAAAACACTCCTGAAATAAAAACAGAAGAAACTTTCCCTGAAGATAAAGCCATTAAAAACTTTAAAAACAAGAAACAGTAATGGATTTTTATCAGGCTATCATAATTGCTATTATTGAAGGACTTACAGAGTACTTACCTGTATCATCTACCGCACACATGATTTTTGCAAGTTCTTACTACGGCATACAGGAAGACGACTATGTAAAATTGTTTCAGGTATCTATACAATTTGGCGCTATACTCGCAGTAGTAGCTTTATACTGGAAAAAGTTTTTCGATTTTACAAAATTCAACTTCTATATAAAACTAGCACTTGCAGTAGTACCTGCGTTAATTTTAGGTTTATTATTTGACGATCTTATAGAGCAAGCTTTGGGCGACCCTATACCCATTGCCATAGTGCTTATAGTGGGTGGTGTGATATTGTTATTTATCGAAAATTTCTTTATTAACCAACCGATAAAAAAGGAAGAAGATATAACCCGAAAGAAAGCAATAACCATAGGTTTTTGGCAATGTCTTGCCATGATGCCTGGTACAAGCCGTTCGGCTGCTTCTATTATAGGTGGTATGCAACAAGGACTTACTCGGGAAAATGCAGCAGAGTTCTCTTTTTTCCTTGCCGTACCTACTATGGCTGCCGCTACACTATACTCTGTATTTCTAAAAACGTATGAGCATTCAGGACTTAAAGGCTATGAGTTATTAGTAGAGTCACCAGATAATCTCAAAATGTTCCTTATGGGTAACGTTATTGCCTTTATTGTATCTATTATTGCTATAAAAGGTTTTATAGGCTTCATCAAGAAATACGGTTTTAAGCCTTGGGGCTGGTACAGAATAATAGCAGGAGCACTACTACTTGCTTACTTTACAACATACAAATAATTTGATTTGACGACACCCGAAGCATTTACCGAAGGCAAAATATTATTAATAGACAAACCCTTAAAATGGAGTTCTTTTCAGGCTGTTAATAAAATAAAATGGAGTTTAAAGAAGCATTTAGGCTTAAAAAAAATAAAAGTAGGGCACGCGGGTACACTCGACCCTTTGGCGACAGGACTACTTATAGTATGCACTGGTAAATTCACCAAACGCATCACCGAATTGCAGGGTATGGAGAAAGAGTACACAGGTACTTTTCATATTGGTGCTACAACACCATCTTACGACTTAGAAACCGAGGTTAATGCTACTTTCCCTACCGAACATATAGATGAGAACCTCATCAAAGAAACTGTTTCGCAATTTTTAGGCGAAATAGACCAAAAACCCCCTATTTTCTCGGCTATAAAAAAAGATGGTAAACGACTGTATGAACATGCTCGTAAAGGCGAAGAAGTAGAAATTGCTTCACGCAAAACCACAATATACGAGTTTGAAATTATCCGCATAGCATTACCCGAAGTTGACTTTAGAGTAGTGTGTAGCAAAGGTACTTACATTCGCTCTTTAGCTTTTGATTATGGTAAAGCATTACAATCTGGCGCACACCTTACAGTACTGCGACGCACTAAAATTGGAGAATTTTCCGTTGATAATGCTATAGATCCTGAAATTTTTGAGAATGAAATTGAAAAGTAAATTATTATACTTACTTATCGCATTCTCTTTATCTTCTGCTTTTGCTCAAAAAGTAGATTTGCAAGATGGCGACCTCATTTTTCAAGATATGGATTGCGGTCCGTTATGCGATGCGATAGAAGCTGTAACCGAAGGCTATAACAATAATAACTTTAGCCACATGGGTATGGTATATCATAAAAACGATACAGTATACATTATAGAAGCTGCCGGTAATGCAGTGCGGCTTACTACGCTTGAAAAATTTTCAGAGAACACATCAAAACCCATGTATATAGGTCGGCTAAAAGAAGAATATAATAACCTAATACCTTCAGCTATCTCATTCTCATTACAGCAAATGGGTGTACCTTATGATGATGAATATGTATATGATAATGGCAGTTACTACTGTTCAGAACTTATATATGATGCTTTCTTGTTTGCCAATTCAGGTAAGCCATTTTTCAGGCTTTACCCAATGACATATAAACAACCTAATACTAACGAGTTCTTCCCTGCATGGGTAGACTATTACAAAAGTATAGGCAAAACTATACCTGAAGGCTTACTGGGTTGTAACCCTGGCGGTATGTCGGTGTCTAATAAAATAGAGATTATAGGTGTAATAGAATAATACTGCTTTCAATAAAACTATTTACTTGCCTGTGCTTTCTCTAAGAGGGCTGTAATTTCTTGCATAGCACTAATACCTTTATCGTGCAAATACCATTTTTGTAATTCGGTTTTAGTTTCCTCATTAATTACACCGAATTTTTCTTTGGCATCTTTAATCAGTTTTGTTCCTCCCTCTGGTCGTGGCCCCCAATTACCCAAAACAGTATTATCTTTAGCATCTACTAAAATTAGCTTTGGTATTGCCCTTCCACCATTAGTAAGAAAACCATCCATCAATTCGCTATTTTCATCTCTAAGTACAATCCGCAAGTCTATTAAATCGTTTTCGCTTGCCATTTTCTCCATTACAGGTAGTAACTGAGCCGCATCGCCACACCATCCCTCAGAAATTACAAGGAAAACATAGTTATCTTTTATTGCTTTTAGTTTTTCGACAACATCAGGAGTCAATTTTATGGTTTTATCTAAGCGTTTCATACGCACTTCATTTAAAGTACTGTAATGCGTAAGGCTTTCCGATTGGGTCTCACCAGTAGATAACCCGTCTAACAATAATTTTGAAATATGATTTCTATATTCAGTATAAGAATAACTTTTCTCTAAACTATTAGTAATAAGCGTATTTTGCATATTGTTTTCTTTTACTACAAATTTACGTCAAGTTTTAGAGAAACAAAAAAAACACAATTAATAAAAAATTGTACTTTAGTAAGATAAATTGTAGAAATGAAATTTGAAGGCAACACTATTGGACTTACACTTTCTGGAGGAGGCACTAAAGGTATTGCCCACGCAGGAGTACTTAAGTTTTTTGAAGAAAAAAACATAAAACCATCCCATATTGCAGGCACTAGCTCTGGTGCTATTGTAGCAGCATTATACGCGTGGGGTAAAACACCTGATGAAATACTAGAATTTTTCCAATCTATCTATTTTTTTCACTGGAAGCACTTCACCTTTCGCAAAGCAGGTTTTATTGATGCAGATGCATTTAAAAGTTATTTCAGCACCATTTTTAAAGATGCCACATTAGGCGATCTTCCTTATAGAGTGCACATCACTGCCACCAATATTGTATCGGGTAAATTACACATATTTGGTCCTGAAATAAAGATTATCGATGCCATTTTGGCTTCGGCTGCTTTTCCTGGTATTATTAGCCCTTATGAAATAGACGGTAAGCTATATAGCGATGGAGGCATACTAAACCACTTTCCTACTGATGTGTTACAGGGCAGGTGTGAAGTTTTGATAGGCGTATATTTAAGCCCCATACAAAAAATTGAAGCAAGCGATATGAAAAGTATAAAAGCAGTTACGACACGTGCTTATGATTTGCTTACTGCCAACTCAAATATGCAAAAATTTAGCTTGTGCGATTGGGTAATAAGTCCTGATAAGCTAGCACCTTATAATACCTTTGAGACTAATAAGATAAAAATGGGCGAAATTTTTGATATAGGCTATGAAGCTGCAAAAAAATCGTATGATGCACTTATAGTATAAGAGTGAGGCTATAAAACTCTTTTTAGAAAAACATTTATTACTATATTTGCACCATTCAAGAAAAATCTCCCTATGAAATACAAAAGAGTTCTGTTAAAATTGAGTGGTGAAGCCTTAATGGGCGACAGACAATATGGTATAGACCCACAAAGACTTGCCGAATATGCTCAACAAATTAAAGAAATACACGATAAAGGTATACAAATCGCTATTGTTATAGGCGGTGGTAACATCTTTAGGGGTGTAGCTGGCGCTAGTAACGGTATGGATAGGGTTCAGGGAGACTATATGGGTATGCTTGCTACCGTTATTAACGGTATGGCACTACAGGGCGCCCTAGAAGATGCTGGTATGCAAACACGACTGCAAACGGCTTTAAAAATAGAAGCTATTGCAGAACCTTATATAAAAAGAAAAGCAGTACGCCATTTAGAAAAAAATCGTATTGTAATTTTTGGAGCAGGTACTGGTAACCCTTATTTTACTACAGATACCGCTGCTGTACTTAGAGGTGTAGAAGTAAATGCCGATGTGATACTAAAGGGTACACGCGTAGATGGTATTTATACTGCCGACCCTGAAAAAGATGCTAGTGCAGTAAAATATGACACGCTTACATTTGAAGATGTATTGAGTAAAGGACTTAATGTAATGGATACAACTGCATTTACTTTAAGTCAAGAAAATGAATTACCTATTATAGTATTTGACATGAACAAAAATGGTAACCTCGTAAAAATTTGCGAAGGCGAACCTATAGGAACTACAGTAAACGTATAATTTTTAACAGCATAAGAATTACTACTATGGAAGAGATTGATTTTATCTTAGATAGTACAAAAGAGTCAATGAACGGCTCTATTGCACACCTTGAAAAAGAATTTTTAAATATTCGCGCCGGTAAAGCTAGTCCTGCTATGCTAGGCGGAGTAATGATAGATTATTACGGTTCGCAAACACCGTTATCTCAGGTAGCTAATGTTAATACTCCTGATGCTAGAACTATAACAGTACAGCCTTGGGAAAAAAACATGTTACAGCCTATTGAAAAAGCTATTATGATAGCTAACCTTGGTTTTAACCCTATGAATAATGGTGATAACATTATTATAAGCGTCCCACCATTAACAGAGGAGCGCAGAAGAGAGTTAGCAAAACAAGCTAAAGGTGAAGCAGAAGATGCTAAAATAGGTATAAGAAACGCTCGTAAAGATGCTAATACCGAAATTAAGAAACTAGAAAAAGACGGTATGTCTGAAGATGTATGTAAAAGCGCCGAAGATGAGGTGCAGGAGCTAACCAATAGTTTCATAAAAAAAATTGACGAGTTACTCTCGACCAAGGAAGCCGAGATAATGAAAGTATAATAAAAGTCCGCCACTAAGGCGGATTTTTTATTTATATGCTATCTTTGTCGAAACAAATTGCGGTTTCTTTCGTTTAGCATAAAAAGGTACATGAGAATCCTTACACTATTGCTCTTGCTTATAGGTAGCCTGTCTTGTCAGGCGCAGTTTACTATTGCAGGTATTGTAAGAGACAATGAGCACAATAAACCCTTACCCTTTGCCACCATTACTACAGATAAAGGGAAAACATTAGTTACAGATATTGACGGAAAATTTAATACTGATGCTACCGAATGGTTTACCGTTGCTTATGTTGGCTATAAAAAGAAAAAAATAGCCGTTATACCTGGTAAAGAAAAATACAATATTTTTCTTACTCAAAGCACTCAACAACTCAAAGAGGTTGTTATAGAGCAAAGCAATAGTGCTAACGCTTTATTAAGAAAAGTAATTTACAGGAAACCATATAACGACCCGAGACAAAGACTAGAAAGTTTTAGATATAAAACCTACAACAAATTACTGGTTACTGCTAACCCTGACTCTATAGTAGGGAAAATCGATTCTATATATACATATAAACGATCGAGAAAGCGATTTAGCAAAATTGACTCTACAGAATTTAAATTTAAGAAGCTGATAGAGCAGCAACACCTCTATCAAACAGAAAAGGTTTCAGAGTTCAAATACACTAAAAAACAAGGCTTAAAAGAAAATGTACTTGCCACCCGCATGGCAGGCTTTAAGCAGCCATTATATGAAATAATAGGACTAACGCTGCAATCATACTCTGTATATGGCAACAATGTAGAATTGGTTGAAACCAAATATGCAGGACCATTAGCCGATGATGCGTTACTTGATTATCAATATAAAATACTCGACACCGTAGCTATAGATGACAGAAGAGTTTATGTTGTATACTTTACCCCAAAAAGAAAATATAAAAAACGAAAACTAGAAGGACTACTATACATTGACGGTAAAAACTATGGTATAGCCAAAGCTATTTTTAGAGTAAAAAATGCACTCGATATTACCTCTACCCATGTATTTAGTTATAACGAAGAGCTAAACCTGTGGTTTCCTGATGAAAAAAAACTAAAAATTGTAAAAGGCAATAATAAGAATGATATTAAAATACTTGGAGAAACTATAAAGTTTGACGGAGTAGAAAAAGACAAGTCTAATCGCGAAAAAGATGCCTCAGATTATGTATATCTCATATCAGAGTCTATTAACTTCGAGCAAGAATACAATATACCATTAACAATAAAACACCCTGGGGTAGCAATAGATATAAAGCAGGAAGCTATAAACAGACCCGAAAACTACTGGAATCGTTACCGCATTGACACTTTGGATAACCGAAGTATGAAAACATATATTGCTTTAGATAGTCTTGTAGCTAAAAAAAAATGGGAGAAAAAAATATTTCTAGGCAAAAAAATAATTGACGGTTATATACCTGTTGGCATAATTGATATTGACCTTAGAGATCTTATTAAATATAATAACTATGAAGGGTTTAGACTTGGGCTAGGCGGTATTACTAACAGTAAGTTTTCTAACTGTTTCAGAATAAAAGGCTATGGTGTTCATGGTACTAAAGACAATGCTTTTAAATACAGTATGGGAGCTGCAGTAAGAATAGGCAACTTCTCAAGCTCTTGGATAGGCGGTTCATATACTGAGGATGTTCGGGAAATTGCAAGTACATCATTTGCTACTGACAAAAAAACGTTTAAAATATACGATCCTCGCCCCATAAACATTTCTACTTTTTATGAACATAAAACTTGGGAAGCCTACTTAGAGTCTAAAATATTACCTAAAACAGAAAGTCATTGGCAAGTTACTCATAGTAGTATTGACCCCAAGTTTAACTACATATATAGTCCTAACGGAAGATCTTATTCACAGTTTAACTTAGTTACTGCTACAGCAGCTATACAATGGAATCCGTTTAGCGATTTTATGCAAACACCTAATGGGCGAATAGAGGTAGACAAGCGTTTCCCTAAGTTTACTTTTCAATACACGCAAGCCCTTGCAGGAATTTTAGATAGCGATTTCACTTTTGGCAAACTCGACTTTAGAGTAGAAATGGAAAGAAAATACCTCAACGGGCAAAGAACATCGGCACTTATACAAACAGGAGTTGCTGTAGGCGACACACCTCTTACCCATCTATACAGTACATCGCCTAATAATCTTGACAGAGATGGGGTTTTACAACGAATTACTTTTGCAGGGAAAAACAGTTTTGAAACCATGTATTTTAACGAATTTTTCTCTAGCCAATATGCAATAGTACAATTAAAACACGGCATGAGCCGTTTTACAATATTTAACTCCCTTAAACTATCGCCTATGCTCGTTACACGTTTTGCATGGGGTAATATGGAAAACAACCATGAACATGAAGGTATAGAATATAACACCCTTAAAAAAGGGTATTATGAAAGCGGCATAGAGTTTAATGAAATTTTTAAGGGGCTTGGGTTTACTGCTTTTTACAGATATGGACCTTATCACTTACCTCAACTAGATAGAAATATTTCGATAAAAGTGTCTTTTGTCCTAAATTTACTCTAATTTGACACAAACTTTAGTCCTATTAACGAAGCAATTAACGTGGTAAGAAAAAACAACCGCCAAAAGTGCGAAGGCTCTTTAAAAATAAAAATACCCACCAGTACAGTACCCACAGCTCCCACACCTGTCCATACCGCATAAGCCGTTCCTATAGGTAGTGTTTGTGTTGCTTTATATAACAAAAACATACTTATAGCTAGACAAACAAAAAAACCTCCCATCCAGTAGGTCGAGGTTATTCCTGTTGTTTCTTTAGCTTTACCAAGGCATGAAGCAAAGCCTACTTCAAACAATCCTGCTATAATTAATAATATCCAGTTCATTATGCTAATATAAAGTTTTCCAAATATTACGCCTTACTATTTAACTATTTTGTTGTTTTTAGTACATTTGCAGGCATTTACCTCATCAATGAGCTATAATCATGAGACAGGTATCTATAATAAAATGAATTAAATTATTTACAATGAAACATACTAAAGTTAAAGACCTGCTGAACAGCACAAAACCTATTGATGGTATTTCGGTAAAAGGATGGGTTAGAACTTTTAGAAATAACCAGTTTTTAGCACTTAATGATGGCTCTATTATACATAACATACAATGCGTAATAGATTTTGAAAATACACCTGCCGAAACACTAAAAAGGATTACTACAGGAGCTGCTGTTGCTATAAATGGAAACCTTGTAGAAAGTAAAGGCTCTGGGCAGCAGTTTGAAATACAAGTAACACAGCTTGAAATACTGGGCGACAGCGACCCAGAAAAATACCCTATACAACCTAAGAAACACTCTCTTGAATTTTTAAGAGAGAATGCACACCTAAGGGTACGTACTAATTCATTTGGTGCAATTATGAGAGTGCGTTCGGTACTATCATTTGCCGTACATCATTATTTTCAAGATAGAGGTTTTGTATATGTAAACACGCCCATTATAACAGGTAGTGATGCAGAGGGTGCAGGAGAAATGTTTCACGTAACCTCATTACCAATAGGTAACCCACCAAAAACTGAAGAAGGAAATGTAGATTATAAAGAAGACTTTTTTGGTAAAGAAACCAACCTTACCGTGTCTGGGCAGTTAGAAGCCGAGACATTTGCTATGGCATTAGGACAGGTATATACCTTTGGACCTACCTTCCGTGCAGAGAATAGTAACACATCGCGCCACCTTGCTGAGTTTTGGATGATAGAACCTGAGGTTGCATTTAATGATCTTGATGCTAACATGGACTTAGCAGAAGATTTCATTAAATATGTTATCCGTTATGCATTAGAGAAATGCCCTGAAGATCTTACGTTTTTAAACCAGCGTCTTAAAGACGAGGAGAAAAACAAGCCAATGGCAGAACGTAGCGAAATGAGTCTTTTAGAAAAGCTTCGATTTGTACTTGAAAACAACTTTAAACGTGTTAGTTATACTGAGGCTATTGATATACTGAAAAACTGTAAGCCAAACAAAAAGAAGAAATTCAATTATATTATTGAAGAATGGGGTGCTGATTTACAAAGTGAGCATGAACGCTACCTTGTAGAAAAACATTTTAACTCTCCAGTAATATTATTTGATTATCCTGCTGATATAAAAGCCTTCTATATGAGGCTTAACGACGATAATAAAACCGTGCGCGCTATGGACATCCTTTTCCCAGGTATTGGAGAAATTGTAGGAGGTTCGCAAAGAGAAGAGCGTCTTGATGTATTACAGCAAAAAATGGCAGAGCTTGGCGTAGACGAAGAAGAACTTAAATGGTACTTAGACACACGCCGTTTTGGTAGTGCTGTACACAGTGGTTTTGGGCTTGGTTTCGAGCGCCTTGTACTGTTTGTAACAGGTATGGGTAACATTCGAGATGTAATACCTTTCCCTAGAACACCACAAAACGCCGATTTCTAAAAATATTCTTACATACTTAAAAACAGGCATTATACCTTTTACGTCATAATTTTATCTAAAAAGCGTAGGGTTGTAATGCCTGTTTTTTGTATTTTTATACTGGAAAACCACCCAATTACATATGCTAAAGCAGAACTTACAATTAAAGCTATCTCAAAAATTATCGCCACAGCAAATTCAGCTGATGAAGCTGATACAGCTCCCTACGCAAGCGTTTGAACAACGTCTTAAAGAAGAAATGGTAGAGAACCCTGCACTTGAAAACGGTAAAGAGGATGAGTATGAAACCGATGAGTTTGCAGCAGATGAATATGACGACTATGATGATTATGACAACGAGAGCATTAATGCCGATGACATAAACATAGACGAATACCTTAGCGACGACGAGGTACCCAACTATAAAACCCAAGCCAACAACTATAGTGATGATGATGAAGATAGGACTATGCCTATGGCAGCAAATGTTAGTTTTCATCAAAGCCTAACAGAGCAGTTAAACACTTTTATACTTAGCGAGAACGAAAGGGATATTGCCGAATTTCTTGTAGGTAGTATTGACGACATGGGCTACATACGCCGTAACATACCCGATATTGTAGACGATATGGCATTTACTCAAGGTATTTATACCGATGAAAAAACAGTAGAAAATATGCTACATGTTATTCATCAGTTAGAGCCCGCGGGTGTAGGAGCGCGCGACTTGCAAGAATGCTTGCTATTGCAACTAAAGCATAAAACGCCTACAGAGCCCATAGACTTGGCTATAAACATACTAGAAAATCAGTTTGATGCTTTTACTAAAAAGCACTATGCCAAATTATTGCAAAAATACGACATAAGCGAAGACCAATTGCGCAAAGCTATTGATGAGATTGAGAAACTAAACCCAAAACCAGGTGGCTCTTATGATAACAATAGTAAAACTGTAGAACACGTAGTACCTGATTTTGCTATAAAAATTAGGGATGGCGAACTGGAACTCACGCTTAACGGAAGAAATGCACCAGAACTACACGTGTCTAAAGATTATCAGGAGATGCTGCAAAGCTATAAGGTTTCTAGAGAGAAATCGAATGCCCAAAAAGATGCAGTACAGTTTATAAAACAAAAACTCGACTCTGCTAAGTGGTTTATAGATGCTATAAGGCAACGACAAGAAACGCTGTATGTAACTATGAATGCTATAATGCACTATCAGGAAGAGTACTTTTTAGATGGTGATGAAGCAAAGCTAAAACCTATGATACTTAAAGATATTGCCGACCTTGTGGGTCTAGATATCTCAACGGTGTCGCGTGTAGCAAATAGTAAATACGTAGATACACCTTATGGTACGAAGTTGATAAAAGAATTTTTCTCTGAAGCCATGAAAAATGATCAGGGAGAGGATGTATCGACTATAGAAATTAAAAAAATACTGCAAAATGTTATTGAAGAGGAAGACAAAAGAAAACCACTTCCTGATGATAAACTTGCCGAAATACTTAAAGATAAAGGCTACCCTATAGCCCGAAGGACGATTGCCAAATACAGGGAGCAACTAGATATACCAGTAGCACGAATGCGAAAGAAAATATAAGGTGCATGAAAAAACTATTTGTTTTATTTTCTTATGCTTTCAATCCGTTACTTATACCTGTATATGTTACGCTATTTTATTTCATGATTACCATGAATTACTTTTATAAGCACGAAATCTATCTTGTGTTTATACAGGTACTTATACTAACTATGCTGTTGCCTATATCGTTATTTTACCTTTTACGCTCATTAGGGCTTATACGCACTAAAATGCTAATTGATAGAAGGGAACGCAAACTTCCTTTAGCATTTTATGCTATTTTACTACTGGTATTAATAAAACACAGTTTTTCTGTACTAGTTATACCTGAGTTATATTATTATTTTTTGGGTAGTCTTATAAGTATTCTAATTGCTTTAGTTTTACTACTTTTTAATCAAAAAATAAGCCTTCATGTAATGGGGGTATCATCATTAACGGTATTTGTAATAAGTATATCAGCCTACTATCATGTTTCCTTCTTGTACTCCATCGCTTTTTTAATACTATCATCTGGAATTGTAGCTTCATCTCGACTACAAGCAAAAGAACATTCGCTTAGCGGTGTTTTTTTAGGTAGTATTGTAGGTGTGCTACCACAGGTACTATTATGGTTTGTATGGCTTATACCTGCTTTTTAAATTATAGTATATAAAAAACAAGCCCTAGACTTACTGTGTTAAGGTTTATGTTTTCTCCATCACTTAATTTTGCTTGATTCTTATAAATAGGCGTTATACCATAATAAGCATACAAGTTCCAGGTGTTCCATCCTGCAGAAATATAAGCACCATACACAAGGCTATTAAGATCACTATTTCCTTTTACTTTTGTACTCCCTCCTGATAAGGGATAATATTGCGCTTTATCGGCAAAAAGATAACTTATTTTAAAGCCTGTATATACACGCCAAAACTTATGACTTGTTTCACTTGAGTTACGCCAGCGCAACTCTATCGGCAACTCAAGATAATGAAGTACTTGTTTATTTTTATCAAAGTCTGCAGCATCTGCCTGCTCATAAAATACAGTACCGGCACTTTCAGTTACTTTAAGGTCATTTTTTATGTTATAATAAGCATATCCTAACCCCACGGCTATGGCATAGGTTCTTTTTTCATTGATAGGCATATCTCTTAAAAAACCCATAGTTAATCCCGTAGAAACAGAATTTTGCTCATAACCATTCGGTTTATTTTGCATAACTACATACGATATTGAAGCATAAAACTGATCTTCTCTATACAACGAGTCGGGTACAGTAGTAATACTATCCGTTTTTACCTCCTGTACTTCATCTATATTTTGTGCAAATGAAGTACTTATAATAAAGCTGAGTATGAGTATAAATAATGACCGCATAATAGTATATAACGTTAGTAGTACAAAGATGCAAAAGTTTGCCTATACTTTATTACTGCCTGTTCATCTTTTTCGTTAGCAATGATAAATATGTTTTTATAAATCATTTATATTAACACCAGATGAGTTTGCTGTATTAGGGTCTACTAACGAAACTCGTGTTCTTGGTAAACTGTCAGGATAGTTCTTTTGAAGGTACTCTATTAGTTTTTCCCTAATATACACACGTAAATCCCATGATATAGAAGAGTCTGCAGAGCTCATTAGGGCGCGTATCTCCATAACATCTACTTTAGCATCTGTAACCTGAAGTACGTTTACCTTACCATCCCAAAGGTCAGAGCCTTCTAATAAACGTGTAAGCTCTTCACGAAGTTTATCTACAGGAACATGAAAATCAGTATAAATAAATACTGTACCCATAATCTCGGCACTATTTCTTGTCCAGTTCTGGAACGGTTTTTCTATAAAATAAGTAGTGGGTACTACAAGCCTGCGTTTATCCCAAATACTTATCACAACATAAGTAAGGGTAATTTCTTCTACACGCCCCCATTCGCCTTCTACAATTAATACGTCATCTAACCGAATAGGTTGAGTAATGGCTATTTGCACCCCTGCTAACAATGTTCCTAGTGCTTTTTGTGCCGAGAACCCAATGATAATACCTGCTATCCCTGCCGAAGCCAAAACACTTGCCCCTATGGCTCGTATGCTATCAAAACTCATAAGAGCAATACCTATAGCTAGTATAACAAGTATAAAAACAATTACTCGTTCTAATATACTAAACTGAGTGTATACTCGTCTTGCATTTAAGTTATCTGAAGCCGAAATATCATATTTGCGCATGAGTCCTGTTTTTACAGCCCGAAGTATAATAACTAAAAACCATGTTATCGTTAATATTAAAAGTAATGTGCCTATATGCCCAATAATACTTAATTGAGGTTCTGCGAATACATTACTAGATACTCCAATACGGAGAACCAACGCAATTATAAATAATACAAGCGGAACTTTGATGCGATGTGCAAAGTTAACTGGCAGTATGTTTTTAGGGTTTTTACCTATTTTCTTTAATACAAGAAATATTATTGCAAATGTTATTATGAGTCCTAATGCTCCAAAAATGAGATACCGGAGAAGATTAGAGTTTATAGCTAAAAAATTCATCATAAGTAATTTATACAATTAAACCTTAAAGTTAAAAATCAAATTAGGGTATAACAACAATTAATGAATACATTAACCTATAACGTTGTAATGTAAAAGTTAAAATAAATACTTAATGTTACGTTAACTATGACCAATATCATAACAAACCTGACGTTTTGTTGCTATATTTGTGTAAATAATTAAATCGATATATACTATGCTAGTACAAATTAATACCGATAATAATATTGAAGGTCACCACAGACTGGAAGAATATTTTACTACACAGCTACAAACTTCCTTAAAAAAATATGAGGAAAAAATAACACGCCTTGAAGTACATCTTGGTGACGAGAATAGTACTAAAGGTGGAGAGAACGACAAGCGTTGCAGTATAGAGGCACGCATTGCTGGATTAAAGCCCATAGGAGTAGTAAACCATGCTAATACTATTGAAAAAGCAGTTGCAGGTGCTACCGATAAAATAAAAAGTGCTTTAGAACACACTTTTGGCAAACTAAACGCAAACTAAGCTAAAGCAACATAACAAAAAACTCCCGATATATTCTATCGGGAGTTTTTTGTTATAAAGCGGATAGTGTATAAAGACTAATAAAAATAAAGCCCTTACAGTAAATGCAAGGGCTTAAGTATAATTGGTGAGTGGTTAGTTCCTTTAGAATGCTGTACTTAAAGACACTGTAAAACCTGTACTTTCTGGCACAAAACGACATACACCGCCTACACATACCAGTCCGCCACGCTGTCTACCATAGTTTAGAGCCATACGTGTAGCACCATAACGGTAAGCACCACCCACATTATAATAATGGGTTTGCTTAGCGCTATCATCATTACCATAATTATAAATATCCCATACATAAAAAGAATATTTATCGTTTAGGTTAAGCTCTACAGTACCTCCTGCCCAATTTTTCCTATCGGCATCAGCCCACATATGTTCAGCCTCAACACGTACTGATTTGGTTGTATCAAAATTATAAACCACTTCTCCTGTAACAATGTTTGAGTTTACCTCTTCGCCACCTTGCAACCATTGAGTATTGTAATACTGATTGATATAGTAGAAATTAGTAAGCAATGTTTCTGAAAGTCTTTTTTTGATTTCTAGATTATAATCTGAAAAATATTTCTCTCCTACACCAAAAAGGTTTGTTTCATAATCAGCAGGAGTAAACCTGTACTGACCTGGTAAGTTATACCAGCTCGATGCGTTAAGAGCTATTTTAGTACCGTACTTACCGCCAAGTGCAGTTTCTTTGGCAAACTCATAAAAAATATCTATTTGTCCGCCTGTCTCTCCTGCCTTCATTATAGGTTGGTCTATAAAATCTACCTTACCTTGTGCCTGAAAAACATATATATTGGCAAGATTAGAGTGGTGTTGTTTTGTTAAAGCAGGTACAAAGTTGAGTACTTTATCATTAAAGTTAAGACTAGAAGATGTTGCGTCTACAAATGTAGGTTCTCTCTCTGAAAGGAAACTCATGTTTTCCATTCTTCTCACAGTAGCATCTATACCAAGTCCTGTGCCTGTATACCCAAAATTAAGAAGGATAGCATTACCTGGCTTTACAAAATCGTTATTAATACGGTTTTGTACATCTAGTATAGCATCTTTCTGCTTATAATTATATTCACCCGAGATATAGAATGAATTGTGTATAAAGTTAATTCTTCCTGCAAAAGCATTAGTAAGCTCATCAAAATTTGGGTCAGGGATAGTTACTTTTTCATATCGACCTACATAACTTACTCCAAAAGAAAGGTCTGATTGCTCGAATTTGAATAAGCTATTTAAATTAATATCAGAATCAAAACCATATATTCTTCCTTCTGAAACATCAAACCCCGTACGTTGCTGCCCAAAAAGAGCTGTTAACCTTACATTATCACTTGGTCTAAAAAGAACACGTCCGCCTCGCAAGGCTGTATTAATACCCAAAGCACGATCTTCCCATGCGCGTAATAATAAACCACTACCAAACTGTTCGTAAAAATATCCAGCAGTAAGCTCTAGTTTTTCGGTCTTATAGTTAAGGTAATATGTACCCACACCTCCACCTTTAAAACCAGGATTGTAGTTTAATAGCCCATTATCTTCGTAAGCCTCAATTTGGAAACCTGCCGTAAATCGACCGTATTGATAATTTGTTAAAAAATAATTATTAGACCTTAACGGAGTACTAGGATGTTCTATACCCCTACCACTATCATTTAGATACCATTGTATATTCGATTCAAATCCGCCATACACTCTTACCTCTTCCTTTTCTTCGGTTTCGGTATCCTGAGCATATAATGATCCTGTTACTAAGGGTAGTAACAGAAAAAGTAGTTTTCTTTTCATCAATTATAGTTCCTTCAGTTTATTGTAAAGTTCTATTTCAGCTCCTTGGCTGTATCCATTGTGTACATATACAACCTTTTTATTTTTTACTACTACAGTATAAGGTGGATTTGCAATGGCAAGTGCTCTTTTTAGATCTTGATTTGTATCTAACAAAACAGTATAGTCCCAGTTCTTACCATTAAGTAATGGTTTAACTCTTTTTTGTGTACGTGTATCATCTATAGATACCGCAATCACTTCCATATTAAGTTCTTTAGACCACTCAGTATAATGCTCTTTTATAGCATCAAGCTCACTTATACAAGGTGCACACCAAGTTGCCCAAAATGTAAATACATAAAGTTTATCTTTTTCGCTAAAATCGTTTTTAACATTATATCTTTTATTATTAACCGACTTAAGGGTTACACTAGGCATTGCTTTTTGTGCATTGGCAGAAAAGGTAACGAGCAAAAATAGTATGAGTAAATTTTTCATGTTATAAAATAATATTAATACATTATGTGTTGTTTGAGTCGCAATATTAAAAATTTTTTTGACAGTCTATTACTTTTTTTCAATAAAAAACATAAAATAGTTAGTTATA
This sequence comes from Flavobacterium arcticum, assembly GCF_003344925.1. Lineage (NCBI taxonomy): Bacteria > Pseudomonadati > Bacteroidota > Flavobacteriia > Flavobacteriales > Flavobacteriaceae > Flavobacterium > Flavobacterium arcticum. The sequence continues at coordinate 937,933 of NZ_CP031188.1, forward strand.
AACTCTATCTACCATAGAAATAAACCGCAAAAGCATTAATAGCTAAAATGTTAATTAAAAAAAAGTTTTTTAACAAAACACAAAACACCTAAAAGCCTACTATTCCTATAGAGAAACCTTAAAAAATATCATTGATATATAAAAAATGTTAATTAATTTTTTTTTCTATATGTTTTTTTGATAGTAACTTTTTTTTACATATTTTCGGATAATATTTTACTTTTCATTATTTATTTGTTAAAAAATAAACAAATAGAAAGGTATTCGTTACATAAAAAACAAAACTAAATTTCTCAAAGGAAAGACCATGAAAAAAACACTACTATTAGGAATGCTTGCCCTTGCAGGTTTTTCTGCTAACGCTCAGTTAGCTTCGGGTTCTCAAGCTCCCGATTTTACAGCAACAGACATTAATGGTGTAGAACATCATTTACAAACTTATCTTGACCAAGGTAAAACTGTAGTATTAGACGTATCTGCTACATGGTGTGGGCCATGTTGGAGTTTTCACTCTGCACACATTCTCGAAGAGTTATACAAATCTCACGGTCCAGAAGGATCAGACGAAGTAGTTATCCTTTTTATAGAGGGTGATGGCTCAACATCTATATCTGACCTTAATGGTGAAACAGCTCAAACTCAAGGAGACTGGGTTACAGGAACAAAATATCCTATTATAGATAGTGCTGCTATAGCAAACTTATATGACATTGCTTACTTCCCTACTCTATATAGAATATGCCCTGACGGATTGGTGTATGAAATGAATCAGGCTAACCCACTACCATTTTTAGAAGGAGTTAGTAACTGCGGTAGTATTGATGGTGCAGAAAATCATGCCGAAGTAGAAAAAACATCTGTTTCACTTTGTGAAGCTACAGGAGCTACAAACTTTGATGTTGAAATAAAAAATTATGGTGGAAACAATTTAACAAGTGCGGAACTTTCTCTTAAAGAAGATGGTACTGTGATTGCTACACAAACATATAGTGGAGATCTTTCTCTTTATACTTCAGGGACTGTTAGTTTCGAAGGTGTAGAATTTGACACATCAAAAGATCACACAATAGAATTTACTCAAATTAACGGAAGTGAGCCTTTTAACAGTGTCCTTGAATCTAACACTGTAGATGTTAGCGTTGCAGGTCAGGCAGAAAACAACTTCTTAGTTGTACTTGTACACACAGACAACTACCCTGGTGAAATAAGCTGGGATATTAAAGACAGTAATGGAAATGTAGTTGCTAACGGCGGTCCTTATCAAGCAGGTACTGGTACTGCTGGAGCAGGTGGACCTGATGCTAATACTACCAAAATGCATTTTGTAGAAATACCTGAAGGTACTTCAGATTGTTTTGATGTTAACATGTATGATGCATATGGCGACGGATGGAGTCTTGGTAACACATGGCATGGTATGGAGGTTTACTCTAATGATACAGCTGTATTTGCTTATGGACCTGGAAACTTTGGAACTGAATTAACAAGAGCATCTGCTTTCAAAACAAATGGTGTTTTAGCTTCTGAAACTATCGAAACTTCAACTTTTGCAGTGTATCCAAACCCTTCAAACGGTGTGTTTAACTTTGCAACTCAAGAAGCAGTAGCTGTAACAGTTATGGACTTAACAGGTAAAGTAGTATTTACTGCTAAAGAAATTAACAATGGCGACACTATGAACCTTAGTAACCTACAAAAAGGTATGTATCTTGCTAAAATAGTTGGTGCTACAGGAGAAAGAACTGAGAAATTGGTTATCAAATAAAAATTAAAAGCTATTTTTACAATACTTTAATAGAAAGCTATCGAGAACATTTATTTGTTCTCGATAGCCTTTTTACTTAAATACTATAAACGAATTAAAAAAAAGAATTATGAAAAAAATTATACTTATTGCAGGATTATTACTTTGCGGAATAGCACAAGCACAAATCACAGTAACTGGTAATGGGGAAGCTATTACCGAAGGACAAACTTTTACATTTAATACATTAGATGCAGAGACAGCTACATTAGATTTACACTTCACAAATACATCTACTGAAAGTGTAAATATAAAAATGAAAGTTCTATCAATAAGCAATAACACCGCAGGTACAAGTCTACAATTTTGCATTGATCCGCAATGTTTTTTTAGCATTAGCGAAGGCTCTACAGTACCATCTAACCCTCAAAGCGGACTAACTCTTGAAGCTGGAGCTTCTTCTACAGGAGATAATCATTTTTGGAGTAGTTATACTGGTGATAACGAAAGTATGTCTGTAAGCTATACATTAGCCATAATAACAGTAGATGGTAGTGGTAATGAATTAAACCAGCTTATTTCTTTTAATTATGTATATAGTTCTACCGCAAACATTAATGACTTTGAAGCTTTACAAAATGCAGGCATTTCATTAGAAAGTACTATTATAAAAAATAATATGGAAATCAATGCACAACAAAACGCTAGTTTAGAACTATACAACATGAACGGGCAATTAATAAAATCTGTAACTATTAGTACAGGAAATCAATCAATAGATCTTTCGTCACTTTCTAGCGCAATTTACATTGCACGATTTGCTACAGAGGATAATAAAACATCTCAAATTAGAGTTGTTAAGCAATAAAACCATCATATTAATCACTTATATATTTTGGGGTAAAAAATGAAATTATGAAAAAGAGCTTATTCCTATTCTTTGCTTTAGCATCTATATTACTATCCTCATGTTCTTCGGACTATGAGATACTTAAGTCAGCTGACTCTATAATACTAACAGCTGATAGCTCTATTAAAATTATAGATGAATCTATTGTCTTTACAGTAAAAGATAATGATGGCAATGATCTTACAGAAGATGCAACTATTTATATAGACGGAAACACCTTAGAAGGCAATACGTTTACTTCTTCGACAGTAGGTCAATTTACAGTTACTGCCAAATATTTTGGTGCAGAGTCTGAAGAGCTACCTATACGTTTTCATGATGGCTCAGAAGTTAACTTTAATAAACGTGTACTTATTGAAGACTATACAGGTACTTGGTGTGGTTACTGCCCAAGAGTAGCATTTGGTATAGAACAAGTTAAAACTCAATCAGATAATGTAGTAGCTGTAGCAATACACAGGGCTAGTTTGAACCCGAACGATCCTAGCTATGACCCTTATACGTTTGACTCTACCGAATTGGAAAACTTTATAAACATACCTGGCTACCCTAAAGGCTTAATAAATAGATTAACGCAATGGAACTATCCTGAGCCGAACAATCTTAACCAAGTTATTGCATTAACTCAAGGTGATAACCCGAAACTGGGACTTGCAATGAAATCATCTCAAGATGGTAATAATCTAGCTATAGATGTTAAAGTCATGTTTGGTAAAGATTTTAACAACAACATGAAGATGGTTGTTTACATTCTTGAAGATGGTTTAATACACGAGCAGCATAACTATACCACCTATTATGATGGTATTGATGTTCTTGAAGGTTTTGAACATAATCATGTATTAAGAGCATGTATTACACCTCTTATGGGAGAAGATATACCTAGTAATCAAACCACCATACTTAATACTTACACAAGAACATTTAATGTTACAGTACCCGAAACTGTTGAAAATGCCAGCAAACTTGAATTTGTTGCATTTGTAACAGATGCAGATGGCAATGTACTTAATGTAAGGAGTTCTCACCCAGGTGATGAACAAGAATTTGAAATTTTATAGAACAAAATATTGCATTAAAATAAATAACGGCTACCAAATGGTAGCCGTTATTTATTTTAATATATTTATATTATGAGATATGTAATCGCTTTTTTCTTTCCTTGGCTTTCTTTATTCTTGCAAGGAAAAATAATTTCTGGTTTGCTTTGTTTAATACTTCAATTAACCATTATTGGTTGGATACCCGCTTTTATATGGGCAGTAGCATCATTAAACCGAATGTATGCTGATAGAAGAAATAAAGCTGTTATTAAAGCTATAAAAAAAAGCAGATAAACTTTAAACAACGTCATGAATTTCAGAGTCGCTAGGCACACAAACAATCTTGATAAAATAATAGCATTCTATACTAATATTTTAGATTTAGAAATTCTTGGCTCTTTTAACAACCATGATAATTATGATGGTGTTTTTATAGGACTGAAAGATATGAGCTGGCATTTAGAGTTCACAAAATCAGATGAAATTGTAAATCATAAATTTAATGATGACGATATTTTAGTTTTTTACCCTGAAACAGATATTTCATACAGTATGATAATAGAAAACATCAACATATATCAAATTAAAAAATTAAACCCCAAAAACCCCTATTGGAACTTAAATGGTATTTTAATTCAGGATCCAGACGGGTTTAACATAATAATAAGCAACCTAAAAGCACAAAAAAACCTGTAAATAAATCACAGGTTTTCTTTAGCAGAGAGGAAGGGATTCGAACCCTCGATGCCCTTTTGGAGCATACACACTTTCCAGGCGTGCGCCTTCGACCACTCGGCCACCTCTCTAAGTTTATCGCGGCTGCAAAAATAGAATATTAAAACGGATATTAAAAAATTATTAAGACAATTCGCCACATAGCGAAGTTTCGAAAAGCTCTTTAAATTCTTGAGCTGGTACGTCTTGCCCCAACAGATACATTAGCTTAGTTATAGCCGCTTCGGTAGTGATATCTTTACCCGATATCACTCCTATCTCTTTTAATAAAGTACTTGTTTCATAATGCCCCATATTAACACTACCTCCTGAGCATTGAGTTACATTCACTATATGTATTCCTTGTTCTATCGCTTTTTGTAATGTCGATACAAAATAAGCATCGGTAGGTGCATTACCCGCCCCATAAGTCTCAAGTATTACTCCTTTAAGCCTTGGCGCACCAAGTATAGCTTTTAATACCTGCACATTAATACCCGGGAAAACCTTAATAATAACAACATTAGTATCAAAATCTTTTATTACTAATAATTCTTTATCTTCTTGCTTTTGCAATAGCACATTCTTATTTACACGAAGATGTACCCCTGACTCTGCTAGTTCAGGATAATTAGGGGATATAAAAGCATTAAAATGTTCGGCACTTATTTTTACGGTGCGATTACCTCTATACAACTTATATTCAAAATAAAGACACACCTCTTGTATAACAGCCTCATCATTATCTCTAAGCGAAGCCACTTGTATTGCTGTAATAAGATTCTCTTTAGCATCGGTACGCAAATCTCCTATTGGCAACTGAGACCCTGTAAAAACAATAGGTTTATTAAGATTTTGTAGCATAAAGCTCAATGCTGATGCCGAGTATGACATAGTATCTGAGCCGTGTAAAATTACAAAACCATCAAAATTATTATAATTCTGCTCTATTACTGTGGCTATTTTAGCCCATTGAAGTGGGGTTATATTGGATGAGTCGATAGGTGTTTCAAACGACATCGTTTCTATAACGCAATCAAGCTGTTTTAGTTCAGGGATATTTTGTAGCAATTTGTCAAAATTGAACACTTTTAATGCCCCCGAATCAAAGTCTTTAACCATACCAATAGTACCACCGGTATATAATAATAAAATATTGGGTTTAGACTTCATTCTTGTATTTCATTTTGTTCACTACAGGATTAGCATACATTGCTAAAAAACCGTCGTATAACGTTTTATTATCTACATCTATACGCATTTCCAGTCTTCGCTCAAAAAGCTGCTTCTCTTTTTCGGTATATTTTGCACTAAAACAATCTGTTTTATTCAATAAATCATATGCAATATAATTGGTAGACCAAAGCTTATAAGTACTCAATATTGCATCATCTAACACTTGTGCAACAGCTTGTATTTGTCTGTTTTGATTATCAAATTCAGCACTAATTTTATCTAACTCATTATCTAGCACATCACAAACATGAATATGAATCCGTTTCTTCTGCCCCATTATACCGCTAAGTAGTGTATTAAAATCTTCATTTTTCTCCTTAACATATACTTCATCGTTAGCCTGCGCCATTAGCATAGGCATTTTTAAAGCATCTGTGGGGTCGTACTCGTAAGATATAGAAACAGGTACAATTTTAATCGACTTAAAATACTCCATCAAACTATCTCCCTCTGCACCCATGGCAAGCATTTTCAATACTCCTTGATGGGTTGCATCATTACCATCTTTAGTACGTCCTTCACGCTGTGCTATCCATACTGAACGATTTTCGCGGAGTAATAACTGACATACATATTCTGACATTAAGCGCGAACTCTGTAGCAACTCCCTTGGCGGTAGTGCTCTTTGTACTAAAAAATTACGATTAAGTCTTGAAAGAGTATGTAAAAAAGGTTTCTGAACTAAATTATCGCCTATAGCAGATGCCGTCATTATTTGTCCATGATCGTACAACGAAACATTTAATAATGAAGTATCGAGTATAATATCTCTATGATTAGAAATAAAAAGGTAAGGTGTATGCTTATCAAGCTTTTCAAAACCAGATGTAGTAAGCCCTTCTGAACTTTTTTGCAGTACTTTTTGCACCGCAGGATATATAAAGTTAACTTGAAAATCGCGCTTAGAGTGTGTTTTTTGCAACTGCCTTTCCCACACCTTTTGGTCAACATCAGGAAATGCAAAACTCATAAGCGCTTTCATCATAGGATGATGTATAACACCACATATAGCCTCATTTACTTCACTGTCATAAAAAGGCCGGATATGTTCAAATTTTGACATGCACTTCTTTATGTTAAAAACAATCTTACAAATGAACAAAAATTTTATGAATTTAAGCCGTCTTCTTTGTTAAAAACCAAAAATTGATTTAGAATTCTCAGTAGTTATAGTAGCAATATCTGCTATACTCATACCATATATCCCAGCAAGTTTCTCTGCAACAAGTACAGTATAAGCACTTTCATTACGTTTACCTCTATATGGCACAGGAGCGAGGTAAGGCGAATCGGTTTCTAAAACAATATGACTAATATCTATTTCGTTTAAAAACCGGTCTATTTTTCCGTTTTTAAAAGTACTAACACCACCAATACCCAGTTTCATTCCGTAGGATATTGCTTGTTCTGCTTGCTTAAAATCACCTGTAAAGCAATGAAATATACCATAAAGCCCCTCTCCTTTTTCTGACCCTAACACTTCAAAGGTTTCATCAAAAGCATCTCGACAATGAATATTAATAGGTAGCTTATATTTTTTAGCTAACTGTATCTGGTGTTTAAAAGCATGTTGTTGCTCTTTAATATAGGTTTTATCCCAGTATAGGTCAATACCTATTTCGCCTACGGCTGCAAATTTACGTTTAGCAAGTTCTGCCTCTACATGCATCAACTCTTCTTCATAGTTATCCTTTACATAGGTGGGGTGTAACCCCATCATTAAAAACACATTATCAGGATATTGTGCCTCAATCTCATACATCTGCTGAGTATAAGTAGAGTCTATAGAAGGTATAAATAATCGGGTTACACCTGCATCTATAGCACGTTGCATCATGCTATCTCTATCCTGTTGAAATTCTTCACTGTATAAATGAGTATGTGTATCGGTAAACGTCATTACAAAATATTTTGGATTGCAAAATTACAAAGTTGCAACTGCTTATACTGCATTTATATATTATTTTAAAGTATTTTTGAGTAAGAATCAAGACCTCTTGCATGGAAAACTTATATAGTACACTAAAAGAAAAAGGCTATAAACGCATAAAATTTAAAATATCTAAAACACAGCATTTGCTTATAACAGCCAAAATAAATGGTATAGCAGGTAATTTTATACTAGACACAGGAGCATCTAACAGTTGTGTGGGGTTTGAAAGCATAGAACACTTTGAGCTTTTAACTAATGACTCAGATACTAAAGCTGCTGGTGCAGGCGGTACAGGTATGCTAACGCAAACCTCTTTAAAGAATACTTTAAAAATGGGCTGGTGGAAAAACAAAGATTTTGACTTAGTTATTTTTGACATGTCGCACGTAAATGAGGCATTACGCCAATATAAAGCAAAACCTGTACACGGCATTATAGGTGCAGATGTATTACTACAAGGCAAAGCTATCATAGACTATTATAATAACTGCTTTTATTTGAAATAGTTATAATATTAAAAAAACATATTTGTAGTTCTTTTTTTATAATTTAGTCGGCTAAAAACCACCAACCTTATTATTATGAAGAAATTGCTCCTTTTTTTAATCCCGCTCATTACAGCATTTACTTATGCACAACCTACTAATAATAACTGTAGTGGAGCAACTACAATACCTGTTAATAATCAGCTTATTTGTGACACTAATGTAGAAGCTACTTTTGTAGCGGCAACACTATCTAACATTACAAACGATTGTATTGGCACCAATGGTTATGATGTATGGTTTGAATTTACTGCTACAAGTAACAGACATAGAATTGGTTACAATATAGTTTCTGGCACCGACGCATACATAAAGTTATCATTATATGAAGATAATTGTGATACGCCCACGCTAATTAGTTGTGTCAATTCGGCAGGAATTGTAGAGGACTTAACAATTGGTACAACCTATAAGGTACAGGTACATGCTACCACCACACAGTCGGATCAAAATATTGTATTTACAATTTGTGTGAATGTACCGCTTAATAGCATTACGACAAGTAGTACTGCCTATACGCCCGAAGAGTTAATTGAGGATATATTGATAAGTTCTGAATGTATGACCATTTCTAACGTTAATTACCAAACTGGGGCAAGCGAAGGACTTTCAGGAGGCTTAGGTTACTTTGAAAAAAACGAATCCTTATTTAATTTTGACAATGGTATTATCCTATCTAGCGGAAATATAGACATTGCTCCCGGTCCTGCTATAGGGCCATCAAGTTCTGTTGGATCTAACTTAAGTGGTGATGAAGACCTTGAGGCTATTATGTTCGATTTTCCCGGAAGTTTTAATGACGTTAGTTGGCTTGAATTTGACTTTGTGCCTACAATAGATCACATTAGTTTTGATTTCATTTTTGCTGCTAATGAATATGGTACCTACCAGTGTGGTTTTGCTGATGCTTTTGCATTTATCCTTACTAATGTAGCTACGGGAGAAGCTACTAACCTTGCCGTTATACCAGGCACTACCATACCTATATCTGTAGTAAACATAAGAGATTCACAATACAACACTAGCTGCACCTCTGTAAACCCACAATATTTCGACTCTTACTACACTACTGATGATATTACTGCCCCTGTTAACTTTAGAGGAATTACTGTACCTATGACAGCTGAAAGCGATGTTATACCTGGTAATACCTATCATATAAAACTCGTTATTGCCGATTATAACGATACAGCTTTCGATTCTGCTATATTTATTGAGGGAGGAAGCTTTAATATTGGATCATCAGAATATGAATATGCTACTATAAGCACTAATAATAGCACTGTATTATGCGAAGGTCAATCGACAACGCTTAGTATTAACCTAGATAGCTCTTTCGAGTTCGCATGGTATCTTGATGGTGTTGAGATTCCTGAAGAAGATAGTAATAGTATAATAGCTACCCAAGCTGGCGAGTATGTTGTAAATGTAACTTTACCTAACGAAGGCTGTAACCTTAGCTACAGTATAAATATTACAGAAGGAAGTGATACCATTACTGACATTGAGATAAGCAATGTATTAATGTTTGAGGCAGAAAGTGACGGATTATTCAATTTTGATCTTGCTGAAAAATCAGCTCTAATACTGCAAGATCTAAACTTCCAAGATGTATTCATTACATTCCATAATACCCTTGAAGATGCCAGTGCAGGTACTAATGCTCTACCTGATTATTATCAAAATTCAGAAAATCCAGAAACAATATATGTAAGAATTGAAAATGAATTATCAGGCTGTTTTAATACAGGTAGCTTCCAACTTATCATTTTAGATGAAAATTACACTACCCCTGCCCCACAAGGAGAGGAAGCACAATCATTTGACGAAGGAGAAACACTGGGTGATTTAATAATAGAAGGAGAAAACATACAATGGTATGCCGAAGATGCTACAAGTGGGCGATCAGCAATGAATACACAAGATGAGGAAACCCCATTACCGCTTGACACTCCCTTAGTAAATGGTGTAACATATTATGCGACTCAAACTATTTATGGTATAGAAAGTATTGAGAGACTTTCTGTTACAGTATCATCTACATTAAGTACTTCAAAACACGATTTTGAAGGCTTTAGCTACCACCCTAACCCTGTTAGTAATATACTATACATTAAAAACAATAACAAAATAGACACCGTAACTATACACAACCTGTTAGGACAATCTATTTTTAGCGAAAAAGTAAACAGCCTCGAAACACAAATTAATACAGAAGCATTTAAACAAGGTATTTACTTTATTAAAATAATAGCTGGCAATAGCGAAAAGACAATCAAAATAATAAAAGAGTAACACATACTTTTAAAAAAAAACAATTTTTAAAAACTCCTGCAAAATTGCAGGAGTTTTTTTACACAAAAACTAAAGCACTAACCTCCAGAACACTAAGTGAAAAATCTACAAAACATGATTATTCAGTATTTTACTACATAAAAAATAACTCCGCATGTTAAAATTGTTATTTTAACATAAAAAACCATTATTTTGTCGATAAAAAAGATACAAAATAATTAATATGATAATATTTTAGTACTTTTAACAAAGCTACAACAACAAGTATGCTAGCTATTGTTATTGTAACTCACTTTTTAATTTAATCCAACTAAATTATAATTATGAGAACTAAACTATTATTTACAGCCACAATTGTGGCCCTGTTTTTCAGTGCCTGTAGCAATGAAGACAACTCCAACGAAAAAAATAACGTTAACCTTAAAAACAGTTACAGACAAACGTCAGACAACTACAATGATGTTAAAAAATTACAAGACAATGCTCTTGAAAAAATTACACAATTTTTTGAATTCAACACCGAAAACCCTAACGTTACTTTAGAAACAGAGAATGGGGTAATGATTAATATTAGCACCTCTAGCCTTACCATACAAGGGCAAAGAGTACATGGTAATATAGTAGTAGAATATGTCGAAATTTTTAAACGTAGTACTATGGCAACTGCCAATAAAACTACTATGGGAATTGCCGATGAACAATCAGATGAAATAGAGGGAGTAGACTTATGGCCTCTTAAAACTGGTGGTGAATTCTTTGTAAACATGACATTTAATAATCAGCAAATAGATGACGGTGCTAATATTACACTTACTGTACCTACAGCATTAACAGGCGGTAACGACCCTAACATGACTGCATGGGATGGTGAAATAAATAATGGCGGTGATGTAGTATGGGACGAAGATGATGATGCAGAGCCTGTAGGTGGTGGCGGTGATCAAGGTGGTACTGGTGGCGAAAATTATAATCTTGATGTAGACAATTTCGGGTGGTCTAATATCGATCGTTTTTGGGGCTATGCTGGTCCTAAAACTACAATTCGGGTTGATGTTCCTGCCGGATATGACAACAATAACTCTAACGTGTATCTTGCAACAGAAGGAGAACAAAACATGTTAGCTCGGCTAGATACATATGATGCTGGAACAGAACTTTTTAGTGAGCATTATGGTCAAGTACCTGTGGGGCTAAGCGGCTACATTGTTTTTGTGTCAGGAACAATAGGACAATGGGACTACACCATAAAACCCGTAACTTTTACCCCTAATGACATTATTGTTATAGATGCCGTAGATATAGTTACAGGTACTCAAACTGATGTAGAGAATGCTATAGATGCCATTCCATAAACAAACTTCACTTTAATAAAAAACCTAAAATAACCCCTACTTAATAAAATGGGGTTATTTTAAAATTCTCGAATAAATTTTAATCCAAATAAATAAATTATGAAAACTAAATTATTATTTAAGACTGCTTTCGTAGCACTGATTTTTGCCGCATGTAGTAGCGAAGACACTTCCACAACTGACAACGCCTTATTAAAAAAAGCTTCGGAGAGCCAAGAAGGTAGTCTTTATGCATTAGAACAAAACAATAGAGAAAACTCAAAACAGTATTTTAGGTTTGAAACTGGAACAGAGCAAGTTAAATTCAGATCAGAAATGGGTGTAGAGTTAACTTTTTCTCCTAACAATTTAACTGTTAACGGAAACCCATACAACGGTCCTGTTGTTGTAGAGTTTATAGAAGTATTCGGGATAGGCGGAATGGTAGCTACAGGTATGCCAACTATGGGAGTGCCTCAAGGAGAAGCAAATGAAGATTCTGCATTAGCAGGGCTTATAACAGGCGGTGAATTTTATGTAAACATGACTACAGAGGAAGGTCAAGATATAGATGACGGTGTGCCTTATGTACTATCTGTACCTACAGAACTATCTGGAGGTCAAGGAGAGGATACCGAAGAAATGATTGTATGGACTGGCGAAGAAGATGAAGACGGTGATGTGGCATGGGAAAAAGACGTTGATGACGATGGCAATGAAAGAGAAGTATCTGTAGAGGATGGCAAATTCATCATGGAGATGCTAAGCTTCGGGTGGTGTAATATTGATAAACTAGATAGTCTAGAAGGTTTTGAAGAATTCACTGGAATTTGGGTTGACGCACCTAACGGGTTTAACGACACCAATTCTATGGTATATATGTCTTACCAAGGACAAATGAATATGCTTACAGGGTTTAACAACTTTGATTATGGCATACAATTATTTGATGATCCTTATGACAACATTCCAATTGGTGCGCAGTTTAATGTAATATTTGTTTCCTCGCAAGGCGGGCAATGGCTAGTGGGCGTAAAACAAGTAACTATAGTAGGAAATGATATTATTGTTTTCACACAGTCTGATCTTGCCGTAGCGACAGACCCTGCACTTATCAATATGCTCAATAGTCTACCTTAATTAAACAATTCTATTTCAAATAATAAAAAACCCCACTCAATGAGTGGGGTTTTTGTTGTACGCAAATTTAATAGCCGAAATAAAAGTTTTATTAAAATCCAAAATTGTTATATAATTGCACTTAATTTCTAACTTAAATAAAATTACAAAATGAAAAAATTATTTTTATTCTTATCACTTTCTATTCTAACACTATCTATTAGCTCTTGTTCTGATGATGACTCAAATTCGACTGACAATGCTACTTCATATATTAAATTTAAAGTTGATGGTGTACAGAAAAACTTCACTAACATAACTCAAGAAAAAACATTTTTTCAATCAGATACTTATTTAAGTATTAAAGGTCAAGACGGGAATGATATTACTGAAACACTCGAACTTTATATACATATGAACTTAAATGAAGGAGCTAACGCTCCATACGACATACTCAATCTAAACTATAATTATGCTGGGCTCGAATATGAAGCTAATAACAGCTCAGACATTGTGTATGACACTGAAATATATACCTCTGAGAGAATAAAAGGGGTCTTTACAGGAACTCTAAGAGAATACTTAAATGGAGAATATATTTACAAAACTATTACAGAGGGTAATTTTGATATTAAACTAAACTACGAATAAATACCCTAGCAACTTTACACAAAGTCCTCGCTATATATTGGGAATTTTTACTTACATAAAAGAAAAAAATTACTCTATAATCGTACCTAATTAATTTCTAACTTAAATAAAATTACAAAAGAAAAAAATTATTTTTATTCTTATCCCTTTCAGTATTAACCCTATCAATCAGCTCTTGCTCTGATGATGATTCAAGCTCGACTGACAATGCTACTTCGTATGTAAAGTTTAAGGCTGATGGCGTTCAAAAAACATATAGTAATATTATTATTAATACAGAAACTGTAACATCTGGGGGACAAGAGGAAATATGGTTAACCGTAACAGGATCCGAAACAGGAAACTCAGAGGAATACATATCCTTTGAAATACTTGAAGGCGAAGTTGGTGCTGATGTAATATATGACCCTGCTTCGCTTTATTATACTAATGGTCAAATGTATTATGGTTGGATAATGAATCAAGGCACTAGCATAAGCAACGTTATCCAGATTAATGATACTGAAAAGTTGAAAGGTACTTTCTCAGGAAGCTTTAGAAAATATGATGCTGAAGACAACCTTATATCTGTAGAAATAACAGAAGGTAGTTTTGATATCAATCGTTAATAATCAAGGGAAGATACAGTCTATAAAAAAATCCCGCTCAATGAGCGGGATTTTTTTATATATATAACTACAACTCTTAAAGTTCTAATGCCTTTTTAGGGTTGTTATCCATAAGTAGTTCTAATGGGTTTTCTAGCGCTTCTTTTACCGCTACAAGGAAACCTACAGACTCACGACCATCAATAATTCTATGATCATAAGAAAGTGCCACATACATCATTGGGTGTACCTCTACTTTACCATCTACAGCTATAGGACGCTCTATAATATTGTGCATCCCTAATATACCTGACTGTGGAGGGTTAATAATAGGTGTAGATAACATACTACCAAATACACCACCATTAGTAATGGTAAATGTACCACCTGTCATATCGTCAACTGTTATTTGCCCATCACGAGCACGAATAGCTAGACGCTTAATCTCTGCCTCAATACCACGGAAAGTTAATGCTTCTGCATTTCTTACTACAGGTACCATTAATCCTTTAGGACCTGATACTGCAATAGAAATATCTACAAAGTCATAAGACACTTTATAGTCTCCATCCATCATAGAGTTAACATCAGGATATAATTGTAAAGCTCTTACTACTGCTTTACTAAAGAAAGACATAAAGCCTAAACCTACACCGTGTTTTCCTTTAAATACTTCTTTATACTCTGCACGTAGTTTATTTATAGGCGTCATGTTTACCTCATTAAAAGTAGTAAGCATAGCCGTTTCATTTTTAGCCGAAACAAGACGCTCTGCTACTTTTCTACGAAGCATCGATAGTTTTTTGCGCTCAGAACTACGGTTACCACCTGTTGGGGTACCCATAGATGGTGTTGCGTTAACCGCATCATCTTTAGTTATTCTACCATCTTTACCTGTACCGTTAATGGTAGTAGGGTCTATATTTTTTTCATCAAGTATTTTTCGCGCCGCAGGTGATGGCGCTCCTGTAGCATACGTTTTCTCTTCTTGTTTTGACGCTGCTGGCTTAGCTTCAGCTTTAGGCGCTTCTTCTTTTTTCTCCTCTTTTGCAGGAGCATCACCTTCTGGCTTAGCTGCATCAGTATCTATAAGGCATACTACCTGACCAACAGCTACGGCATCGCCTTCTTCTGCTTTTAGTGTAATAATACCTGCTGCTTCAGCAGGAAGCTCTAAAGTTGCTTTATCTGAATCTACTTCGGCAATAGCCTGGTCTTTCTCTACATAGTCGCCGTCTTGTACCAGCCATGTTGCAATCTCAACTTCGGTAATCGATTCCCCTGGAGAGGGAACTTTCATTTCTAAAATCATCTCAATATAATTTTATTGGTGTTGTTAACTCTATATGTTAAATCAAAAATACAATATTAATTAAATAAATCTTTGTCAAATACCATCGCAATCGCTACTGCATGACGTTTTTTAGCACGCGATGAGCTACCCGCGGCAGGAGCACTAGATGGTTCTAACGAAGCTAACCTTAATTTTACCTCGTTAAAATTCATAAGCATATGGCTGTAAGCTCCCATGTTTTTAGGCTCTTCTTGTGCCCACACATAATCATCGGCATTTTTATATTTCGCAATAATCCCTTTAAGTTGCGCTATAGGTAATGGGAACAATTGTTCCAATCTCACAAAAGCAACATCATCTCTTTCTAGTTTTTTCCTTTCTGCTACTAAATCGTAATAGAATTTACCTGTACAAAAAACAAGTGATTTTACTTTATCTGCATTTACCGCAGGGTCATCAATAACCTCTTGGAAAGTTCCGTTTACCAATTCTTCTACACTAGATACTGCATCAGGGTGGCGCAATAAACTCTTTGGTGTAAACACAATAAGTGGTTTACGGAAGTTAGTTTTCATTTGCCTTCTTAACAAGTGGAAGAAGTTAGCTGGTGTAGTACAATCAGCTACATACATATTATTAGTAGAACATAGTTGAAGGTAACGCTCCATACGCGCGCTAGAGTGCTCTGCTCCTTGCCCTTCATAACCGTGTGGCAATAGCATTACCAAACCGTTTTGATTGTTCCATTTATCTTCGGCTGCAGATATATACTGATCTAGCATTATCTGGGCTCCGTTAGAGAAATCTCCAAACTGTGCTTCCCAAATGGTAAGTGTTTTAGGGCTAGCTAAGGCATAACCGTAGTCAAAACCTACTACCCCATATTCTGACAATAAAGAATTATATATATTAAACTGACCTTTTTGATCGTTTAATGTATTTAGTAATACCAGTTCTTCCTCTGAGTCTTCTACTTTAATCACAGCATGACGGTGTGAAAAAGTTCCTCTTTCTACATCTTGTCCAGACATACGTACATCAAAACCTTCAGTAAGTAGCGTACCATAAGCAAGTAATTCACCCATAGCCCAGTCTAACTTGTCCGTTTCATACATACGTTTTCTGTCATCAATAAGCTTTTGTATCTTCCTGATGAATTTTTTATCTGTAGGCAACTGCGTAATAACAGCTGCAATATCGTCAAGCTTTTCTTTGGCTATAGTAGTATCTACCTTTTTAAGCATCTCTTGCTCGCATACTTTTTCATAACCCTCCCATTCATTTTGCATAAACGGAGTAATCACAGTCAAGTCTTTTTTACGCGAAGCTTCAAGGTTTTGCTCCATCATGTCCTTATACTCTTTTTCAAGCTCAGCTACATGACCTTTCCCTATAACACCCGATGATAAAAGCTTCTCTGCATAAATATCTCTTATGTTTCTATGCTTAGCAATTAGCTTGTACAAGTTAGGTTGTGTAAAACGCGGCTCATCTCCTTCGTTATGACCATATTTTCTATAACCTAACAAATCGATGAATACATCACCACCAAACTCCATTCTATAATCTAACGCAAAAAGCATAGCGTGTACTACTGCCTCAGCATCATCTGCATTAACATGTAGTACTGGCGAAAGCGTTACTTTAGCAATATCAGTACAATAAGTAGATGATCTAGCATCTAGATAATTGGTTGTAAAACCTATTTGGTTGTTTACTACTACGTGTATAGTACCACCTGTTTTATAACCGTCTAGCTTTGCCATTTGTACAATTTCGTACACAATGCCTTGTCCTGCAATAGCAGCATCTCCATGTAGTGCTATTGGTAATACTTTACTATTATCTTCAGGGAAATATCTATCTTGTTTTGCTCTAGCAATACCCTCTATAACTGCACCTACTGTTTCTAAGTGCGACGGGTTTGGTGCTAAATTGATATTGATATTTTTGCCCTGTCTTGTTTTCTTATCAGATGTAAGTCCAAGGTGATATTTAACATCACCATCAAACATAGCATCATCATCATAATCTTTACCATCAAATTCGCTGAATATATCCGAAGGCGATTTTCCGAACACATTGGCAAGCACGCTAAGGCGACCTCTATGTGCCATACCCATCACAAACTGCTCTACACCTTTCTCGGCTGCTGCTTCAATAAGAGCATCTAGCGCAGGAATAAGCGATTCACCACCTTCTAGCGAAAAACGTTTTTGCCCTACATATTTAGTATGCAAAAAGCTTTCGAAAGAAACTGCTTCATTTAGTTTCTCAAGAATATGCTTTTGCTGATCGGCAGAAAATTTTGGTTGATTTTCTCCTTCAGAGAGTCTCGTTTGTATCCATTTCCTTACTTTAGGATTACGGATATACATATACTCTACACCAATGTGATCGCAATATACTTTTTTAAGATGATCTAGTATTTGTTGCAATGTAGCTTGACGAAGCCCTATCTCTTTACCAGCATCAAATACTGTAGTAAGATCGGCGTTTGACAATTCAAAATCCTCCAACTCTATGGTTGGCGTATAATTCCTGCGTGCACGCACAGGGTTTGTTTTAGTAAAAAGATGTCCTCGCGTTCTGTAGCCTTCAATAAGGTTAATCACTTTAAACTCTTTCTGTAATTTTTCGGGAAGATCCGAATAATCAGAAATAGCCTGTTGTGTCGCTCCTTGCCCTGAGGTGGCTGCTCCAGTAAGTTCATCTCCGTAACCGGCATTAGCGAAATCGAAACCTTGGAAAAAACTTCTCCAGCTTGGCTCTACACTATCCGGGTTTTCTATATATTGACTGTATAAATCTGCAAAAAAAGCAGTATGTGCTGCGTTTAAAAAGGAAAACCTGTCCATACTTATGTCTTTATGACCTTTTGTTTAAAAAATTTTATGCAAAAGTACAATATTTGTAATAACCTTTGAGTGTTTTTTATATATTTATGTTTAATAATTACATACTAAACATCTGTTATGAAAACCCGAAATTTCAGTTTTTTAACAAATTGTATAATAATTATCACAGCGCTACTTACTTTTGAACCAGTAAAATCACAAAATGACAATAGCTTTTGGGGCAATGTTAGTTTTGGCGGTACAGCAGGTGTAGCCTTTGGCAATAATTATACTGATGTTACCCTTGCACCAGGAGCACTTTACAACATTAACGAATATGTAGGTGTGGGCTTAGGCTTACAAGGCACTTATGTAAGGTATAAAGATTTTTATGAATCGTATATTTATGGTGCATCTATTATAGGGGTATTTAACCCAATACCAGAAATACAACTCTCTGCAGAGGTAGAACAACTACGCGTTAATATTAGTTATGATGAAAATTACATTAGCACTCCAAACTATACTAGTGATGCGGAAAAGAAAAGGGATTTTTGGAATACCGCATTATTTTTAGGCGCAGGCTACCGTCAGGGAAACGCAACCATAGGAGTGCGCTATAATGTGCTGTTCCGTGAAAGAGATATGGTGTATAGTGATGCTTTTATGCCTTTTATAAGGGTTTATTTTTAAAGAATAAATTATTGACTATCATTCTGAGCGCAGCTTCAGCGGAGTCGAAGAATCTTAAACAATTAAAGATTCTTCCTTCGTCAGAATGACAGCAATTCTGCCTTGAATTGCAACTTCAACAATAACATTAATATCTATTTCTAAACCACACCTTTTGCCATTCACGTTTTAATATCAGGAAAGCTACTTGCTCGCTAAGTTCAGTAATATCGCCACCATTGAGGGCTTTTATTTCGCGTTCAGAAACATCTATAATATAGAGCAGATTTAAGTACTCGGCAAAGCGATGCTGTATAAGCGTGTAAATTTTTTCTTGTAGACCTAGTTTTAAATTTATTGGAGTAATATCTACTGCAAAATCTAGTAACTCATTGGCAAGCGTAAAATCTTTATTCAACTGCTCTACCAGTTTAACATAAAGCTCTTCTTTTTGCGCTTCGCTCAGCAGCAAGTCTGCATTTATAGGTGCTATATACATTATACAGTTCGTTGCATTAAGTATTGCCCAAACTGTTCTAACATCTGTTTTTTATCCGCAGCTATATCCAGTTGTTCTAATGTTGCAAATGCTTTTTGGGTATAGGCTTCAATAGCTTCTTTTGTAGCAACATCGGCTCCTGTTGTTTGAAACAGTTGTTTTACATCAGCTACCTTGGTTGTTGTATCTTCGGCGTACGATGTAAACCATTGTAAAAGACTTGCTTTTTGATTATCATCACACTGTTGTAATGCTTTTAGGTATAAATAGGTTTTTTTATTCTCTATAATATCGCCTCCTACTTGTTTTCCAAATGTTTCTGGGTCGCCAAAGGCATCTAAATAATCGTCTTGCAACTGAAAGGCTATACCGAGATTAAGCCCAAAATTATATATTAAGTCGCAGTTTTCTTCCGTAGTTTTAGCTACAATACCGCCCATTTTCATGGCTGCACCTACTAGTACCGCTGTTTTATACTCTATCATTTTTAGATATTCGGGTATAGTAACATCGTTGCGTTCCTCAAAATCAACATCCCATTGCTGCCCTTCGCATACTTCAAGTGCTGTTTTACTAAACAGCTTTGCCAATGCTCTAAAAGTTTCGGGCTCATAATCTTCAAAATACTGATAGGCGAGTATAAGCATTGCATCGCCCGATAATATAGCCGTATTTACGTCCCACTTTTCGTGTACAGTTTCGTTACCACGACGCAGAGGTGCATCATCCATAATATCATCGTGCACAAGCGAGAAGTTATGAAACATCTCTACTGCTATAGCTGCTGGGAGTGCCTCTTTACAATCGGCATTAAACACATCGGCAGCCATAAGTGTAAGCACAGGTCGCATACGCTTACCGCCAAGTGATAATATATACTGTATAGGGCTATACAGGTTTACAGGTTCTTTTTCTAAAGATAAATTGGTAAAATACTCCTGAATTATTTGCTGGTAGTGCGCTATAGCGTGCATCGATTCTTTTTTTTGGCTAAAGTAAACCTTTCCGCTTTTATAAACAATATGATAAGGAGTACAAAAATAATTTAAAAACTATGGAAACTTTTTTGGTTTTAAAAGTTTCCTTCATACATTTGCCCACGAAATATTACGATTTTACTATGAGAGAGACTATTGTAAAAAAGGCTACGGAGATGTTTATGTCTCTTGGGTTTAAGAGTGTAACAATGGATGATATTGCCAATGAACTTAGTATTTCTAAAAAGACGATATACCAGCATTTTTGTAACAAGCACGATTTAGTAGAAGCTAGTACCTTGAGTGTTTTTGAAAATGTTTCATGTGGTATAGACGGAATAAGGGAAATGGGTAAAAACTCTATTGAAGAAATTTTCATTATACGTAGCTTTATGATGCAGCATTTAAACAATGAGTCGGCGTCGCCTTTTTACCAATTGCAAAAATTTTTTCCTAAAATATTTTCATGTTTACGCGCACAACAATTTGAGAAAGTAAACGGATGTATGAAAGATAATCTGCAAAAAGGAATTGATAATGGCTTATATCGTGATACTATTAATATAGATTTTATTTCGCGCATCTATTTTACAGGGCTTACAGGAATTAAAGATCAAGATATTTACCCAACCTCTATGTTTGGTGCCAATGAGCTTACTATAGCATTTTTAGAATATCATCTTCGTGCAATTGTAACAGCAAAAGGACTAGTAATATTAGAAAAACTACTAGAAAGTGACAAAATAAAATTAACATAAATTTATCTTGTAAGTATCAAAATAAACGCTTTAAATTTGCATTGACAAAAATGTCAAACAATTTAGTTAAACAAAAATGTCAGACAAAAAAGATATTGCTACAGAGCAACTCATAAAAAACACTGCCAAAAAAATATTTTTTGCAGAAGGTCGCTTTAATGCTACCACGCAAGAAATTGCCGATGCAGCCGGAGTTAACCGTACGCTGATAAATTATTATTTCCGTTCTAGAGATAACCTCTTCAATATAGTGTTTGAAGATGCACATGAACAAGAGCACATCCGTATGGAATCGATAGTTTTCTCTGACCTTTCGCTAAGAGAAAAAATAGAGCAACACTTAGATCTGTTTTTAGAACAGTCTAAAGAATACCCGTACCTAGAAATTTATATGGTAACCCAAATGAATCAGGGAAGTTGCCATAAGGATACAGAAGCAATGAACAGAATGCTCGATAAGTTTTACTTAGAAATAGGTCTTGAAATGGAAAGAGGTAATGTACCTAAAATGCGCCCAGAACAATTTGTGCTAAACTTTATCTCACTTATGTCTTTTCCTGTTTCTATGCGACCATTACTACAAGAAACAATGGGTTTTAACCAAGATAGCTATGACAAACTGCTAGAAGAACGTAAAGAAATTATTTTAACCCTTTTATTTAAACAATAAATCATCAATCAATTAACAATAGTTCTATGAAGAAAAACCAAAATCAATTAACAAGCCACCTTTTTAAGGCGCTTAGTTTACTACTGGTTTACCTTTTTGCACCTCAACTGCGGGCGCAAGAAGCAACCAATAGTTACAGCTACAGCTTAGAAGAAGCTGTACAACACGCACTACAGTACAACTACTCGGTTATTAACTCGGGTCGTGACGTACAAGCATCTGTAAAGAAGAAATGGGAAACCATTGCTAGTGGTCTACCCCAAATAAGTGCTTCGGGTAATTATCAAAACAATTTTGCTATACAGCAATCTGTCATTCCAGCAGAGCTGTTTGGGGGTAACCCTGGAGAATTTACCGCTGTAGCATTTTCTACAAAACATAGTGCTACCGCAAGCGCTACTCTAGAGCAACTTATTTTTGACGGAAGCTACATAGTAGGCGTTAAAGCAGCAAAAACCTATCTTGATTTCTATGAGACATCGAAAAAGAAAACCGATATAGAAATAAAAGAACAGGTTATTAACGCTTACGGTAATGTATTATTAACTCAAGAAAACATTGCTATTCTTGAAAAAAACAAAGCTACTTTAGAAAAAAACAAATTTGAAATTAATGAAAATTTCAAAAGTGGTTTTAGTGAAGAAGAAGATGTAGAACAAATATCTATAACATTGGCTACCGTTAATAGCTCTTTGAACAACGCAAAGCGTCTTGAGAAGATTACTATCAATATGCTAAAACTTGTATTAGGTATCGACTTAGAAGACAAACTAAATGTTACAGACAAACTAGAAGACCTTACAATGGCAAACCTTGATGTAGCCTTTACAGGAAGTGATTTTAATGTACAGTCTAACATCGATTATAAACTAAGTGCTAATAACCAAGAGCAAAAAAGGTTGTTATTACAACAAGAAAAAAGCAAAGCCTTACCTACACTTTCTACAAGTTTAGCTTTTGGATATAACGGTTATAACGACAAATTTAAGTTTACAAATAAAGACCAAATGTGGTTAGACTATTCTTACCTATCTGTAAATCTTAGTGTGCCTATTTTTAGCAGCTTTGCCCGTAGTGCCAGAACACAACAAGCAAAGATAGCACTAGAACAAGCGCAAACACAGCTTACAGAAACAGAGCAAAATTTAAAGCTACAATACCAACAAGCCGAAAGTGAATATGAGTATAGTGTAGAAGAGTACACAACCTCTAAAAACAATATGAGACTTGCAGAGCGTATTGAAAACAAACAACAAATAAAATTTCGCGAAGGACTTTCATCTAGCTTCGAGCTTTCAGAAGCTCAAAGACAGCTTTATTCGGCACAACAAAGTTACCTTCAAGCTATGTTAAATGTAATAAATACAAAAGCTACCTTACAAAAACTAACTGCTCAATAATTATCAAATAAAACGAAATGAAAAAAATAATATATATATCTGTCCTTTCGCTCCTTGTATTTTCATGTGGCGAAAAATCAAAAGTTAACATTGATGAAACGTTAGAGTCTAACGACCTTACAAAAATCAAAGAATCGCGCGACATAGTACATAGCGAATATGAGAAACTTGGTGCCGACCTAGCGCGCCTTGATGCTGCTATAGACTCACTTAACCCTAATAAAAAGTTACCTTTAGTACAATCGTTAACCATAAAAGATACTGCTTTTACACACTTTATAGAAATACAAGGTAATGTAGACACTAAGCAAAATATTATAATATATCCAGAAATGTCGGGAGTATTACTAAAGCTTAATGTAAAAACAGGGCAAAAAGTATCTAAAGGACAAATATTGGCCACTATAGATGATGGCGGAATAGGCTCGCAAGTGGCACAAGCCAAAGCACAACTTTCGTTAGCACAAACTACTTTTGAAAGACAAAAAAGACTTTGGGATCAAAAAATAGGTTCGGAGATGCAATTCTTAGAAGCACAAACCAATTTAGAAAGTCAGAAAAAAGTTGTAGCACAACTACAATCGCAGCAAGGAAAAACGATTATAAAAGCACCTTTTAGCGGAACTATAGATGAAGTAATGACCGAAAGAGGCAAGGTAGTAAGCCCAGGGCAAGACCTGTTTCGTATAGTGAGTCTTAACGATATGTACGTTAGTGCTACAGTGCCAGAATCTTACCTTGAACAAGTAAAACTTGGTGCTGTTGTAAACGTGTATCTTCAATCAATAGGAAAAACATACAAAGGAAAAGTACGCCAAGTAGGTAACTTTATTAACCCAAGCAACAGAAGCTTTGGTATAGAGGTAGCATTACCAAATCCAGAAAATCTATTACGTCCTAATCAAGTAGCGATACTTAAAATAGAAGACTACACAAATAAAAGCTCTGTATTAGTACCTGAAAACATTATTCAGCAAAAAGCTGGCGGAAGGCTTGTAGTGTATACTGTAGAAAAGAAAGAAGGCAAAAAAGAGCTCGTAGCTATAGAAAATGAAGTAAAAACAGGCTATACATCTGGAGCTTATGTAGAAATAAAATCAGGATTAAAAGTTGGTGACACAGTTATAACCGAAGGTGCAAAAGCAGTAGAAGACGGCACCGAGGTAAAAGTTATTAAATAAAAACAACTCATAAAACCAATATATAATGAGTAACCAAATAAATAAAAGCTTTGGTATATCTACCTGGGCTATAAACAATAAAATGACGGTATATGTTATTACCGCCATACTGCTCTTTGGAGGACTTATCACCTACTACTCAATGCCTCGGGAAAACTTCCCCGAAATTATTGAGACCAAGATATATGTAAGTTCTATAAACCCTGGTAACTCAGCGGTAGATGTAGAGAAACTAATAACAAAGCCTCTTGAAGAAGAGTTTAATAACATATCGGGAGTTACAGAAATAACATCGAATACGCTTGAAGATTATTCGATGATATTAGTAGAGTTTGACGAGGATATAAGCGTTCAAGATGCTAAGCAAAAAGTAAAAGACGAGGTAGATAAAGTAAAGGCTGATACTGAGTGGCCTACTGTAGATGGTGGTGCAAAGGTAGAACCTAATATTTTTGACCTTAATATTGCCGAGGAAACACCTATTCTTAACATTAACCTTACAGGCGATTTTACTTCTGAAAGGCTAAAAGAATTTGCAGAATATCTTGAAGACCGCATAGAGCGTCTACCTCAAATTAAAGAAGCTGCCATTCGTGGTGCCGAAGAAAAAGAGGTAGAAATAGCTGTAGACATGTATAAGATGTCTGCCGCTATGGTAAGCTTTGACGATATTATAAACACCATAAAGTTTGAAAACAAAACTGTGTCGGGCGGTAGCGTAACAAGTAATGGTATTAATAAAAATATTAGGGTAATAGGCGAAATTGATGAGCCTTCGCAGCTTGAAGACATTATTGTAAAGAAAGACAATGGCAATGTATATCTTAAAGACATAGCTACAGTTACCTTTAAAGAGAAAGAAAGAACCACATATGCAAGAGAATATGGCGAGCCCGTAGTAATGCTCGACATTAAAAAGCGAAGTGGTAAAAACATGGTTGAAGCAGTAGATGGTGTAAGAGCCATTGTTACAAAAGCACAAGAAAACTATTTCCCTAAAGGGCTTAAAATTAGTTTTGCTAACGACCAGTCTTCACGTACCATTGCACAAGTAGATGATCTTGTAAACAATATTATTTTTGGGGTATTACTTGTGGTTATTGTACTTATGTTTTTCCTTGGTTTAAGAAATGCTCTTTTTGTGGGTATTGCCATACCACTATCTATGTTCATGTCATACATGATACTAGGAGCAATGGGTATTACATTAAACACTATGGTACTATTTGCTCTAGTAATGGGGCTTGGTATGCTGGTAGATAACGGTATTGTGGTAGTAGAAAACGTATACTCGCTCATGAGTCAGGGTAAGTCGCGAAAGCAGGCAGCTATAGAGGGTATTGGCGAAATCGCATGGCCTATTATAGCCTCTACAGCTACAACACTTGCCGCATTTTTCCCACTAGGTTTATGGCCAGGCACTATGGGTAAATTCATGATTTACTTCCCTATGACGCTTTCTATAGTATTAGGGTCATCATTGTTTGTTGCATTGGTTATTAATGCCATGTTTACCTCTGACTTTATGAAACTGAAGGAGGAAGGAATGACGCGTAAAAAAATGATTCGTATAAGCCTTATATTAGGTATCATAGGGCTAGTTACACTTATCGGAGGCTTTACAACAGGTTCAGGAGCATTAAGAGGAATGGGTAATCTGATGCTT
Organism: Flavobacterium arcticum; assembly: GCF_003344925.1. Taxonomy (NCBI): domain Bacteria; kingdom Pseudomonadati; phylum Bacteroidota; class Flavobacteriia; order Flavobacteriales; family Flavobacteriaceae; genus Flavobacterium; species Flavobacterium arcticum. Next base: position 963,995 of record NZ_CP031188.1, read on the forward strand.
TTCTTTGTAATAATGCTTTGGGTATATAAATTTTTCCTTGTTAAGAGAATGGAACGTTTCCAGAACAATGGTCTTGTATCATTAGAAAATAAGTATAAAGCTTTTCTTGAATATGCCTTAAAAGGTATACGACCAAGGTTTTTCTTTATAGGCACTTTTGGCTTACTTATACTATCGTTTTTTGCTATAGCCATCGTTCAACCTAATGTACTGTTTTTTCCAGAAAATGAACCTAACCAAATTATAGTTTATATCGAGTTTCCTGAGGGCACTGATATTGATAAAACCAATGCATTTACAAAACTTGTAGAAGAAAAAGTATATGCTGTAGCCAACAAATATATTGATGGCAACGAAAACTATATGGTAGAAAGCGCCATAGCACAGGTAGGACAAGGAGCAGGTAACCCACAAACAGATAGTGGGTCTGAGAGTGAAATGCCCCATCGTGGAAAAATAACCCTTACTATGCGCGAGTTTAAATACCGTAAAGGCGTAGAAAGCTCTGACGTGATGGAAGAGGTACGTAAAGCAGTGCAAGGCTATGCGGGTGTATCGGTAATTGTAGAGAAAGATGCTGCAGGACCACCAGCAGGATATCCTATAAACATCGAAATTGCAGGAGAAGACTATGACGAAATGCTTGCTCAAGCCCATAAACTTCGCGATTTTATAAATGAGAAAAACATTCCTGGTATAGAAGAGCTTAAGGTTGATGTAAACAAACAGAAACCAGGTGTAGATGTTAGTGTAGATATAAACAAAGCTGGAGAACTAGGTATTACATCGGGTAAAGTAGGAGAAACTTTACGAAGGGCTATATATGGCGAAAAAGCATCTACCTATAAAGAAGGTAAAGATGATTATGAGATAAATGTAAGACTTGAAGAAAAACAGCGTAACAACAAGAGTATAATATACAATCAGCCAGTTACCTTTAGAGATCAAGCAACAGGTAAGCTCGTACAAGTTCCTATTTCTGCAATAACAAACTCAGAAAACACCGTTACCTATAACATGATTAAGCGAAAAAATCTTAAAAGAGTTATTACAGTATACTCTAATGTACTAGGTGGTTATAACGGTAATGAAATTGTAGAAAAGATAAAAGGAGAGCTTACTAATTATAAAATGCCCGAAGATATAGGGTATGCCTTTACAGGAGAACAAGAAGAACAATCTAAAAATATGAGCTTCTTGGTAAAAGCATTGCTTATTGCATTAGGAGGTATTGTATTAATACTTGTAGCACAGTTTAACTCTATATCTAAGCCAGTTATCATTATGGTTTCGGTATTGTTTAGTTTTGGTGGTGTATTTTGGGGTATGATTATATCTGGAGACGATTTTGTAATTATCATGACAATGATGGGTATTATATCTCTTGCGGGTATTGTAGTAAATAATGCCATTGTACTTATTGATTATACACAGCTACTCATAGACCGTAAACTTGCCGAAAATGGAATGGAAGAAAAGGCATTACTTACTAAAGAAGAATATCGAGAGATTATTGTAGAAGGAGGACGTTCACGTTTAAGACCAGTACTGCTTACAGCTATTACTACAATACTAGGGCTTGTACCACTAGCAGTAGGGCTTAACATAGACTTCTTTAACCTATTTACTGATTATAACCCAAACATCTATTTAGGAGGTGATAATGTAATTTTCTGGGGACCATTAGCAAAAACAGTAATTTACGGACTTATTTTTGCAACATTCCTTACATTAGTAATTGTACCTGTAATGTTTTTCATGCTTCAAAAGTTAAAAATTAGACTTAAAAAGAATCCCGAAAATGTTACTGCATAATACTACTATTGTACTTTAAATACAGAGTAAAGTATCTTACTATTATTATAATTCTAAGTTCCCGATTACAATGTTGTAATCGGGAATTTTTTTTGTTATTAGTAGAGTATCAACTTTAAACTAATACTTGCTATAAATTATTTAAAGGATAGATTCTAGACAGGAAATTAAGAATATCACCCCTTACAAAAGCTCGACAAAGACAAACAAGGGTTATTCGAAACAAAACAAACAATAGCGAATCAACAACCTATATAACAGCACCTTACATCTAAAAAAAGAAAGAAAAAACTAAAATATAAATATAGACAAAGTATAGACAACCACGTTTCATAGGCTTTTTCTATCTAATCATTTTATAAATTGCAGTCGGTAATCCCCCCTTTACCATCTTTATATCGCCCCCAAAACCGTTAAATATGTCTACATTATTAGATTGTATTTTATTCCGTTTAGGTATTTTGAAACGATTTGTTTTCATTTTACCTAAACGAAATAAAGCATTAAAATTATTATATTTTAACTATGTATGTGATAGAGATAGTAATGATACTATTATTATCCGTTACAACTTTGATAATGCTTTATGGTATGAATTTAACGATAAAAAAACATTTGAAAATAGACAAGTAATTTGCCGCCCAGATGATGGGGAAAAAAAGTTGCAACTAACCGTACAAGGGTTATACAATAAATCTAACTACACCATAGTATTACAACCTAATAAAGTAAGTATTTTAGGTATTGTTAACTTTAAAAACAATAATAGATTAATATATAACCATTCAAAAATTAGGTGTTATTAAAACACTTTACACTCATCACATTAAAAGCAAACCTATAAATCAAAGTAAACCCCTTCTCTAAATTAAACACTACACAAACCCTGTTAATAAAAAAACACACACCATTATTTGTAAATCAACATTTTACAAAATTTTATCGCAAATCTTAAAAAATATATTTAAAAACCTCTTGCGGTAATCAAAAAATAGTAGTAATATTGCAGTCTCAAAACCGGTCCTATAGCTCAGTTGGTTAGAGCACCTGACTCATAATCAGGTGGTCCTTGGTTCGAGCCCAAGTGGGACCACTAGTAAACATAAGCCTTACAGAGATGTAAGGCTTTTTTTGTGGATTGAGGTCAAACATAGGTCAAACATTTCTCTTTTTGTAATCACGGTTTTTATTAGTTTTGATTTATGGAAAGTACAGCAGAATTCCCTTTAGCATTTTTTGATTGGTATTTAGAAAACGAAATACAGAGAGACCTAAAAAAGTTTTATACTAATATTACTGAAGAATTGTATTTTAATAATACAGATGAAATAGATAATGTAAATCACATTATTAAAGTCCTTAACATTCATCATGATGAAGTTGCATCAGAGTATATTACTTTTTCTTTTGAACACTCTTCTAAATCAAAGCTGAAGCAGGAAGTTAAAAGAGCTAAAGAGTTCATTGAATTAGGCTTTCAAAAACGCTTTTCTGATAAAAAAGAAGTTAGGGCTTATGCTGATTTTTTAAGAATAAAACTAAACAGTCTTTTTAGTAATAGTGCTTGTAAAGAATTTCCCTTTTTACTCTTGTATTTAGGGCAATTAGATAGCTTGATTGACCAGTATTCAAAACAATCTACAAACTATTCTTACACACCTTCCTTTGTGTTTATAGCAAAGACACCTGAAGAGCAATTATCTAAAATTAAAACTTTATATAAACAGCTTCATGAAAAGCCATCAGTTATCTCTTGTTCACTAGAAGAGTTTATTAATGCCTTTACAGGAAAAGAAATAGACGAAGGCATTAATTGGCTAATTACAGGTAAGAATAAAAATTATGTTAGTAAGCCATCATTACTTTACTTTTTAGACGAGCTTATAGATAACAGATTTTTAAGTCGAAGTATCATAAACGACCTCTATAAATTCATTAGATATGTGTTTAGAGACCATAATGGAAATGAATTAAAAAACCTAAAACAATCTAGAGAAGCTATGTCAGACAATCCAGCTTCTAAAGATAGAATTGACATCATTATTTCTTCACTATAAATATAGCTTTACTATACGGTCAAGGTATGGTAAACTAATGTAAGGTCTTCTTCGCAGTTTCTTTGTTTCAACATTAACAAAAGGATAGTCGGCTATCCATAATTTATTATAATTATGGATTTTATTCAAAATGAAATTAAAGAAATAAAAAAACTTCTTTTAGCTCTAAACATTCAGCAAAAAGAGATTTTAACAATTGAAGATGCTTCGCAGTACTTGGGGTTATCAACCTCTAGGTTGTACAAAATGACAAGTAATAAGGAAATTCCTCATTACAAGCCTGGTGGAAAGAAGATATATCTAAAGCGTTTAGAAATAGACCAGTGGATAACAAATAGTAGAGTTAGTACTGATGATGACTGTGCTTTAGATATGGATAATTATTTGTCTAAACCTTTAGAGAACTAAGGTTATGATAGATATTATAAAATCATATCATAAAACGAAATCAGAATATCAACTTTTTATTACAGAAAGAGATGTTTTTGAAGATGTTAAGAGATTAACTAATCTTAAAACAGGAGAAGTTAATTACCCTATAACTGCATATCAAAATGGAGTTTCAGTTTTAATAGATAAGTATAGAGCATTTATAATTGGTTATTTAAAAAACATCCACCGCTGTATTTCTAAAGGTTATATGCATCAATTTGAAAATTTAACATTTTCGGACTCCCTAAGAGCTATCAAAAACCTTAAAAGTTATATGATTGACTCTGGTGAGACTAAAATATCTAAGATTAGTTATGGCTTTAGTGTACCAACAAAAAAAGCAGGAAAAGATTTAATAAAAATGAACATTCTCATGCACAAATTAAACTATTACAATCATAACAAAAAGAAGAAGAAAAACATAGAGTTAAAGGAATTTGAATACACCAATTATACTATTGGCATTTATGCAAGTAAAAAGAAACTTGGTTTAGAAAATTTTTTAAGTATAAACCTTACGTTAAGTAAGAGTTTAGAACTTAGAAAGATGGGGATTCTAAACGTAAATGACTTAGAAAAAAAGGAAAAGCTAAAACTACTATTTGATTTCTTTATGCTGAGGTTTAACGAGATAATTATTGTAGATAATTATGAAAATGTTAAGGGGAAAGATAAGCTATCACTGGAGAAATATTTAAGTAATAGGTATTGGGAGTCTTTTAATACCCAAAATGGCAGAAAAGCAAAGTATAGAGAAAAGACGAAATTCAATGCATTGATACTTAAGTACAATCTAAATAAAGAAAAACTAAATCTAGAAAGTGAACTAAGGAAAGCTTTTAGTGTATTCATTTCCAACTAATAATGCGACATTTTATCAACCATTATAGTATATGTAATATATAGTTGAGAAAATGTCGCATACTTAAAATCATAATTATGGCAAGTATTAATATAACCTTAAGAAGTAAACCTAATAAGAAAAACGAATTTCCAGTAATACTAAGAATAGTTAAAGATAGAAAGTCTAAGCTAATCTCTTTAGGGATGCTTTGTGAAAAGGAAGATTGGGATTCTAAAAAGAACGAGTTTAAAAAAACATATGCTAACGCCTCACAGAGAAATAGAGTGTTATTAAAGCTACAAGAAAAAGCATTAAAAATAATAGATGAATTTGCATTAGATGACATTGACTTTACTTTAAATCAATTTGAAACTAAGTTTAGGGGGCGTAAATCTTCCAGTGTAACTGTCTCCGAATTTTGGAAAGAAAAAATAAATGATTTCATAAAAGCAGGAAGGATAGGTAATTCAAAACCATATAAAGACACTTATAACTCGTTTTTTAAATTCCATAAGAACAAAAATATTTTGTTTAGAGAAGTCACACCAGCTTTTCTAGATAAGTATGAAACCTTTTTAAGGAGTAATAATAATTCCAATGGAGGTATTGGTATAAAAATGAGAACTATTAGAGCTTTATATAACTATGCTATTAAAAGTGGAATTGTAGATGAAAAATACTATCCGTTTAAGATTTATAAAATTTCAAAGTTTAAAGCTAAAGGGGTTAAAAAAGCATTGATTAGAGATGAAATGAAGTTGATGGAAGCTATTAATACCCAGAAATATCCGCATTTGATTAACACTAAGAACTACTTGGTTTTTAGTTATTACATGGGAGGAATGAACTTTGTTGATATGATGAAATTGAAATGGGATAATATTCAAGGTGATAGAATTCAATATATACGTTCTAAAACCAAAGGTAAGTTTACAGTTAAAATGTTAGAGCCTGTAAAGCAAATTATAGCTTATTACAAAGCTCAGAATAGACCAACAAAATATGTGTTTCCAATTTTACTAAAAGAAGACTTATCACCAGTACAAATAGACAACAGGAAGCATAAAACATTAAGACGATTTAATAAGCAACTCAAAGAGATAGCTGAAATTCAAGGTTTGGAACAAAATGTAACATCTTATGTTATCAGACACAGCTTTGCTACTAACTTAAAGTTTGCAGGTATTTCAACTGATGTTATTGGGAGGTCTATGGGGCATGCTGATGTGAGTATTACACAAGCCTACCTTAAGGAGTTTAAAGATGATATAATTGATGATGCAATGTCAAAACTTTTAGAAGAACCCATATTACAATATGCATCTTAAAACTATATGAAAAGACTCTCATTTTATGAGGGTCTTTCTTCATTATATACTTAATCTATTCAGATTAATCTTTACTAATACAAATTAATATTAACCTTCAAAAACATAAGATTATGCAATTAAGAAAATCAGAAAGACAACAAGCAAAAATTAAAATGGCTCTACAAGGTTCATCAGGTTCAGGCAAGAGTTTAAGCTCACTTTTACTTGCTAAAGGACTAACTAATGACCAACTGGATAAAGTGGCTGTAATTGATACAGAAAATGGCTCTGCTGACCTTTATGCTCATTTGGGTAACTACAATGTATTACCGTTACAACCACCTTATACACCAGAGAAATTTATAGAAGCTATAACTGTTTGTGAAGAGGCAGGAATGGAAGTGATAGTGCTGGATTCCATCTCTCAAGTATGGGATGAGCTTTTAGATTACCATTCAAAACTACCTGGGAATTCTTTTGCTAATTGGAGCAAGGTTACACCTAGACAAAAAGCATTTATAAATAAGATTTTACAATGTGATGCACATGTTATAGCTACAATGAGAACAAAACAGGATTATGTACTACAGCAAAAAGATGGAAAGTATGTTCCTGAAAAAGTTGGTCTTAAAGCTGTACAAAGAGATGATGTTTCCTATGAGTTTACCATTGTATTTGATATAGATATTAAGCACTTTGCAATAGCGAGTAAAGACAGAACTAACTTGTTTTCAGGTAGACCAGAATTTATGATAAATACTTCTACAGGTAAACGGATTTTAGAGTGGTGTACTTCACCTGTAAAAGAAGAAGATGTAAAACAGCGAATAGAAGAGTGTTTGTCTGTTAGTCAGTTAATGGAGCTATACAAAGAGTATCCTAGTTTTCAGTTGCCATTAAAAGCTTTGTATCAAGCTAAAAAAGATTTATTAGAAAAATTAGTTAACCCACAAAATTTTAGTCAAAATGGAAATAGTATCAGTAACAGAGCTTAACAAGCAACGTCAAGGAGTATTTAATTATCCTGAAGGTATTCCTGAAATTGTGCATCCTTTGCAAATACCTTCAAAAAATAAAGTATATCAACATAACCCATTTATAGAGGCTAACACAAAAGAGGTTAGCCTTTCTACTTTAAAACATGAATGTATCATTCCTGTATTCAGTAAGGATAATGAGAAGACATTAGCGCATCAAGAGTTTATAGAGATAGCTCAAGACTGTATTGGTAAGGTGTTTTCACATCATACAATTGAAGTGCCAGAGGTTAGAGTTTCTCATCAAATTAAAGGCAGAACTGCTGATGCTATTTACAAGCCAGTAAAAGAGCTTTTAGAACATGAGAAAACACAGTACTTTGAAAGAATGGCATTTATCATTAGAATACCATCTATTACAGAAAACATAAATGGTCATGATGTTTCATTAACTGTTGGAGGTGTTAGAGCTTACAATCAAGAAAACTTGTATAACAGAAAAACTTATGAGAAATTTAAGTTCTTTATAGGTTTTCAGAATATGGTGTGTTGTAACCTATGTATTTCTACAGATGGTTATCAAGATGAAATGCGAGTAGGAAACTATTCTGAATTACAGTCTAAAATCATGGATTTAATAGAGAACTATAATGCACAATCTCATTTACAGGAAATGAAGCAACTATCTCAACATAATTTAACTGAACAGCAATTTGCTCAGCTTATAGGTAGAGCAAGGTTATATAACTTTCTGCCTAAAGAAGAAAAGACTCTAATTCCAGAATTAATGCTTAATGATGGACAAATTTCTACAGTAGCTAAAGACTATTATTTAGATGATAGCTTTTGTAGAAATGAGAATAGAGATATTAACCTTTGGAATGTATATAATCTCTTCACAGGAGCTAATAAAAGCTCTTATATAGACTCTTTTCTATCAAGAAATGTCAATGCCTTTGATTTTACTCAAGGTCTGGCAAATGCTATCAATGGTGATTCTAAACATCGTTGGTTTTTGAGTTGAGTAGAACCCAATCTCTATTTATTTAGAGGTTGGGTTATTTTTTTAATAGTATTTTAAATCATTTGTGTGTTCTGCTATCATTATTCCTATTGCTCCAAAACATATCAAACATCATATCCACATATTTCTGTTTAAAATCTGCATTATCTGCAAAGGTTTTATAGATTTCAGTGTCTACTACCAAATCTCCTTTTGAAGAGAAGATTAGCTCCTTCATAACATCGGTAACTATCTTATTCATATAGTCTTTTGCATTAGACTTATCTGAATTATTAAATACAGCCATTTGTGCTTCGTTCTCCCTAATTCTTCTAGGAATTTCAATACTTAACCTTTCATTTACTTTATCGTTGTCTGTCCATTCAATATCACCAAATCTTTTATTAAATTCATTTATGATACCCTCTAAAGTGTCAAACATTTTTTCTGTTCCAAAACCACCTTCACTTACAGGAATAGGCTCAATAGAAGCTGTCTCTGCAACTAAATCTATTTTTCCTTGTTGGTGTCTAGAAACTCTATAGCTATCCATGTTAATAGCCTCAATGATGTTTTCATCATCATTTTCATCATCAATCTTTAATAAGGGTGATAAATACTTTAAATACAGCCATAACATTTCCCATTCTGGATTTTGTACATCTACAATTTTAGCTAAATAGCTATAAGTTCTTACAAAGGATTTTGCTTGTGATTTAAAGCTTATTTTCTCATCTTTTGTTAGTTCACTATCAAAAAAATAAGCACCTCTTTTTATAAGTGGTTCTGTTTTATTTCTATCAACATTATTATAGTATAATGTAAAGTGTTCTTCTACAATTTCTGGGGAATAGACTTGATATTCAGCTAAATTGTCTTGCAAATCATTTAACTTGTTTATATCTGTTTCCTCACTTAAAATGGTTGTTGTATAGTAGTCTTGAAAGGCTACTTTTATGTCATCTAGCTTATTAAAAAAGTCTAAAACAAAAGTGTCTTTTTTAAAGGGTTTATGTGCTCTATTTAATCTTGACAGTGTTTGAACTGCTGCAACACTAGATAACTGCTTATCTACATACATGGTATGTAATAGGGGTTGGTCAAAACCAGTTTGGTATTTGTTGGCTACAATTAAAAAACGGTATTTGTCTTTTTTAAACTTGCAGGGAATGTCATTGTCTCCATCAGCAAAATTATTCATACTAGCTTCGGTCATTTCTATACCAGTACTGTAATGTTTATTCTTACCTGAAAAAGCTACAATAGTTTTATAAGGGGATTTTATTTCCTTTAGGTAATCATCTACTGCATCTTTGTATTTCATAGCAGAAGCAATACTTTTACATACTATCATTGCTTTTGCCTTTCCATTAATTAAATGATGTACATCTTGATGGAAATGATTAACCATTATTATGGCTTTTTCTTTAATAGCAAACTTGTGCCCTTCTACATAAGACCTTAATTTTTTATTGGCATCTTTTATTTCAAACTCCTTATGCTCTTTGGCTTGTGATATTAACTTATAAAAAGAATTGTAAGTGGTATAGTTTGCCAACACATCTAAAATAAACTCCTCTTCAATAGCCTGTTTCATAGAGTAGGTATGAAAAGGCTTAAACTTTGTTTTCTCTAAACCATCATCACCTATACCTTTATAAGGCACCCCAAAAGTTTCTAAAGTTTTATTTTTTGGTGTAGCAGTAAATGCAAAGTAACTTGCGTTTTTCAACATTTTTCTACTTTCAATAATATGATTTACAATATCATCAGTATCAATTGTACCATCTTCATTTTTTGGTAAATCATCAAAGCCTTTTCCTGCTAAAGCTGCATTCATTTTAGCAGCAGTATCGCCACTTTGGCTACTGTGGGCTTCATCTATTATAATTCCAAAATTAGATTCCTGTAAATCGTCCATTTCCTTAAGCAAAAAAGGAAATGTTTGTACTGTACAAATAATGATTTTTTTCTTGTTAGCTAACGCTTCTTTTAGCTGTGAAGTTTTAGAGCCACCTTTACCTGTAATAGCTTCAACGGTAGATTTTACTTGTGCAAACCGTTTAATGTTCTCTCTAATTTGCCTATCTAAAACAGTTCTATCTGTAACTACAATAACAGAATCAAACAAGTGGTTAGTATTGGTTTTATCATACAAACCAACTAATTGATGCGCTAACCACGTTATAGAATTGGACTTTCCTGAACCAGCAGAATGCTGAATTAAATACCGTTTACCAATGCCTTGATGTTTTACATCATACAATAAATCTCTAACTACTTTTAGTTGGTGGTATCTAGGGAAAATAAGTTTAGGACTGCTCTTTTTCTTAATCCCTAATTTTCTGTTACAAGGGTCATCATCATCTTTTACAATTTGTGCAAACTGCCCTATTATGTTAGTAAAACTTCTTTTCTCTAAAATGTCCTTCCACAAGTAGGAGGTTTTAATACCTTCATTGACTTCAGGATTTCCAGCACCAAAAGGAGCAACATAATCACCATCATTTAGTCCTTTATTAAATGGGAGGAAAAATGTTTTATCGTAGGCTAATGCTGTAGCCATATATACCAAGTCTGTATCTGCTGCAAAATGCACCATACATCTACCAAAGTTGAAAATAAGGTCTTTTGGGTCTCTGGTATTTCTGTATTGTTTTATAGCATTTTTTACTGCTTGGTGTGTAAAGGCGTTTTTAAGTTCCATTGTTACAACTGGAAGCCCATTTAAAAAGACTACCAAGTCTATTTCATTTCTATTAGCCTCTGTATACATTAACTCTTGGGTTACTGTAAACAGGTTTTTTTCAAATAAGTCTTGTGCTTTTTTATTATAAACAGATGGTGGTTGTTGGTAAAATAAATCTATGGTTTTATCATAGTGTTTAACACCTTTTCTTAAGGTATCTACAATACCATCTTGCCTTATTTTTTTATCTAACCGCAACAAAAACTTTCTTTCACCTTTATCTTGAATGAAATCGAATTTTTTAGGTTGTGTGGTTTTTATAAAATACCATAGCTCTTGGAGGTTAAAACAAAACTCTTTATTAAAGTCTTTTGAAAGCGTTTCTGTATATCCTTGCTCACATAGTTCTTTAACTATGAGTTCTTGAAATCCTCTTTCGCTATAGTCTGTTGTTTGCATATTATAAAGTCTTGTAGGTTGTTGCAGGTTCTGCTGCTTTACTTATAGTGATTGGTTTCTTCTCAAAGCTCTTGGGTGCTTGTAATTTTCCAGTAACCACATTCTCAATTAAAGTAGATAATAGATTTTTTGAAAGTTCATTTTCTTTTTTTATCAAATTTTTTGTATCAACTAATTTTATATGAAGTTTATATATACTATCAATAGTTTTTTGGTCTGGAATAGGAATTTTCAAATCTCTAAAGTCTCTAAAGCTTATGTTTTTCCCCTCTCTAATTCCAGAAACAACTGTGTTAAGCAATCCAATAAATTGACTCGATTTAAAAAGGTATTTGTAATAATACTTTAAGTTCTTAAGCTTTTTGTATTCATCTTTTAAATAGAACATAGTATATGCTGGACTTGTGATTCCTTGTACTTCTGACAATTCAATTCCACCTTCAAATGACCTTAAACTAATAACAAAATCACCATTACAAACTAACTTTAATCCATCCGTTTGAGTTGCTGTAACATAATTTTCTTCAATCTCATCTTTAAAAACTAAACCTCTAGATTGTGTAGCTGCTAGTAATCTTTCATTTGGATGATTTTTAATATTTCTTTCGTTGAAAATCCATTTCCCTTTTTTTATCTCCCAATTCTTATCAAATAAATCTTCCCACTCCTTAACTTCCTGTTGTCCCTTGGTTCCAAAAACTAATGCGTATAGCTGATTTTCTGTTAAAGAAAGCAGTTCACGTTTATTTCTAATGAATTTTTTAATTTGTCTCTCTTTCCTATCCAAATAGGCAACAATAAGATTTTGTGTTTCAATAGGTGGAATTGGAATGTACTCATCCTTAATTATATTGTAATCTATATTTTGACCTTCTCTTATTCCAGTCACACAAGTTTTCAGTAATGCTATGAAACTATGAGATTTGAATAGATGTTTATAATAATAACTATTCACATTTTTTTTTGGAAAAAACACTGTGTAAGCTGGGCTTATTATTCCTCTTTCATATGAAATTTCAATACCACCTTCAAAAGACCTTAAACTTATTACAAAATCTCTTTTGTGCACCAACTTTAGTAGATGTAAATCTTTTGTAGCAGTAGTCGTTCTTCTTCCGTAACTGTCCTTTAAAACCACTCCTTTATCTTGAGATGCGACAAGTAGAGGTTCATTTGGGAATCCTTTAGTTTTTCTTTCTTCAAATAAGTACTTAAACTTTATGTATTCCCAATCATCAGTTATTTGATTGGTATAAATGAAATCTGAATTTTTGTATTTATTATATGTGGGCTTCAATTAATCGCAGAAGTTAATAGGTTTAAAAAATTCATTTCCTTGTCCGTAAGCAATAACTTCTTTGTATTGCAATCTGCCAATAATAGATGCTGGATGAGTTCCAAATTTTTTGGCATATCTTACAATATCATCAGTAGATAGTTGTCTGTTACTGCAAATTTCAGCTTCTTCCTTTTCAGATAGAATGATGTTTGAAGCAAATGCATCAGCTTGGGCTTCATAGTCTTCATTTTCTCCTGCGTAAGCAACATTTTCAATAGAAATATATTTTTTACCATGCAGTAAAATATGACCTACTTCATGAAAGAATGTAAACCAAAAAATATCGTTTCTTCTATACCTACCACTTAATTGTATAAGCGGTACATTGTTAATCCATCTAGTAGAGCCATGAATAGCTGTTTTAGGTAAACAAGGTGTGTGTACTACTTTTACACCTGCTGTTAGGCATAAGGCTTGTAGTTGCTCAAAGAAATCATCTGGCTGTTTAGCCATTATTTTTTTTATCTCTGGCAGTAATTTCTTAAATGCAGACTTATCAAATTCTGGTGCTTCTAAAAGCTCTGACTGCAATTCTCCTTGTCTTAACCAAGATGCAATAGCAGTAGCATTTTCGTGGTCTTTTAATGAAATTCTAAAAGCCACTTGAAGCTTTTGGTTGATGTAATAATCTTCCCAAGCTTTTGTACTAGCTACCTCAAAGTAGTTAAATAAATAAACTACCTTTTCTCTAATTTTTAAGGTTTTAGGAAGCCAGCCCATACTTGCCATTTTAGCATAAGGAAATTTTTTAGCCCATTCTATAGCATCATCAATAGCTAACTGAAAGTTAACTCTTGCTTGATACTCGTCAAAATTGCTTTGGGCATTCATCCAAAAATGAGCAGGTATTTTAAGAACTTGTTCAAATAGCACTGCCATATCTGGTGTAATAGCACTTTCACCTTTTAATACTGCTGTAATAGTTTTTTCTGGTTTTCCTGTTCTTACTGCAAATTCTTTTGCTCCTAATTCTCTTTCTTCTAATGCCTCTAATAATATGTCGCCAGGGTGTGTAACACTTTCTGGGTAATACTGATTAATAGTTGCCATATTTGTCCCTTCTTTAGTTTTCTGTTTAATGGTAATCTTCAATGTTAATAATTTCTACTCCTGAAATTTCAACCCAAATATATTTTCCATTGTCATCTGTAGGTATTGGGTTTTCTTGAGGGGTAAAAATGAGTCTGTAAGGATGGTCTAAATCGCAAGCCCATTGCCCTTTTTTGTTCTCTTTTAATTCATGAAATCTTCCTGGGGCATATCTTAAGTCTTCTAAAGTTGTTGCTGCTTGAATTTGGGAGAGTCTTTTTTTGTAGACTCTAAATTTATCTGCACCCAACTTTTTTTGTCCATCCCTGTCACTGTTGGCGTATTTCTTTAACTTCTTGTCCCCAAATGTAATATCCATTGCAAATATAATAAACTTATTAACATTAAGTGTTAATTAAAAAATAAAAATAGTAATTAACTTTTAATAATCTCTTCTAGAATTCCTTCTGTTTCCTTTTCTAAATCAAGGATTTCCTGCTTTATTAGCTCTAAATCTTTAGGGGGAGAATAGTTGTAAAAATATCTTGTAAATGAAATCATGTAACCTTTAGTAATCTTGTCATAGTTTATCCATGCATCAGAAACATAAGGAATAACTTCCCTATTAAAATACACTTCTATATCTTCATTTAAAGGTACAATTTCGGTATCTCTTAAATCAGCATCTGCTTCATAGGTTAAAGTGCCAATCTTTTCTTTCTTCTTAATAACTGGTTTCGCATCTTCATCTTTCCAACTCACAGCAAGTAGCACCTTTTTCTTGTTTGTAGCACTAACTTTGTACGAAAACGATTTTAGCACTTTATCAACATCTTTATTGAATTGGTTGAAGTCATCATAAAGTGTATCTCCAATTTTAGTAAAAATATCTTTAGCAATTAGCATCAATTCTTTTTGAGTTTTCCAAGTAGCTGCACTAAACAGTTTTTTCCTATTAGCAGTAGATGTTTTTAAGTCTTGGTCTTTAATCCATAGCTCTGTTTTTTGTTTAATATCTTTTGTAATACCTTCATATAGAGTATCTCCAAATGCTTTAAACATCCATGTCATTTCCTCTGAAATAGTGTTTACATATCTCAATCTTTCGATTGCTTCTTCGGTAAACTGCGATTTGTATCTTAAAGGTCTTTCTATGGTAACTTCATGATAGCCAAAATCCTCATTGTTGAATACTTTAGATATTTCAGTTTCTTTACAGTTTAGAAATAAGTCCTCTATTTGCTTGATATGGCTTGGTTGCATCTCACAGTTTTTCTCTCCTAAATTTCTTCTTAAAGGCGTAGATAAGTCTAAAGCATTAATAAGCTGAATTTTGCCTTCTCTTCTTTTTTCTTTTCTATTAGAAAGTAGCCAGAT
This sequence comes from Flavobacterium arcticum, assembly GCF_003344925.1. Taxonomy (NCBI): domain Bacteria; kingdom Pseudomonadati; phylum Bacteroidota; class Flavobacteriia; order Flavobacteriales; family Flavobacteriaceae; genus Flavobacterium; species Flavobacterium arcticum. Next base: position 979,326 of record NZ_CP031188.1, read on the forward strand.
ATAAGTTGGAATTCCTGTATTGTAAAATATTTTTTCTGGGAGCGCCACTATACATTCTACCAAATCATTCTCAATTAAGTAGCGTCTAATTTCACTTTCTCCTTGACCTGCATTACCAGTAAATAACGAAGAACCGTTATGGACTGATGCAATTCTGCTTCCTAATTCAGTTCCTTTCTTCATTTTATGAACCATGTTAGAAAGAAATAGCAATTGACAATCAGAAATTTTTGGCAGTCCTGTTTGGAATCTCGGGTCTTTTATTACTTCATTAGTTTTACCTCTTTCATTAACCACTGCATCTTCATCCTTTTTCCAAGCCTTACCATAAGGCGGATTAGACAACATAAAGTCGAATTCTTTAAACTGAAAACCATCATTAGCTAATGTAGAACCATAAGCAATATGGTAATCTTTTTCGCCTTTAATAAGCATATCAGAATTACAAACTGCCCAAGTTTCAGGGTTTACTTCTTGTCCATATAAACTGAAAGAGGTTTTGTTATCTGTTATCCTTTTAGCATATTTTTCAGCCTCGGTTAACATACCACCACTTCCACAAGCAGAATCGTAAATAGAGTATTGAGCAACTTTAAGTTTATCTTTTATTGGTAAAAAGATAAGGTGTGTCATTAACTGTATAATTTCTCTAGGTGTAAAATGTTCACCAGCCTCTTCATTGTTTTCTTCATTAAACTTTCTAATAAGTTCTTCAAAAACATAGCCCATACCTAAATTAGTTAAAGGAGGTAGTACCTCGCCTTTAGGGTTTTTAATTTCTATTGGACTTAAATTGATTTCTTTGGAGGCTAGTTTTTCAATTAAAAGAGGAGTCAATCCATTCTCTTTTAATTTTGCAAGCTGCTTTCTTATTTCAAACCTATCAATAATTAGTTGAATGTTATCTGAAAAGCCATCTAGGTATTCTTCTAGATTACTGTCTATATTAGCAGGGTCATTAGTTAATGCTGTATATGGAAATTTAGATTTTACAGTACTGCTGTCTGAAAATGTAAACCCTGAAATATTATAAAAGGGGAATTTAGATTGATGTGTCAGTCCAGACAAATCATCTATCCCATTTTCCTTTAAAAAGATATATCCTTTTAAAACCTCTTCCTTGGTTGGTATTAGTAATGCGTCCAGCCTCCTTAATACAGTAAAGGGTAGGATTATATCCCTGTATTTACCTCTTACAAAATCATCTCTCAAAACATCATCAGCAATGCTCCAAATGAAGCTAACTATTTGATTATGTACTTTATTATTCATTTATACTTTTTATGTGCCTATAAATGTAAGGCTATTCAAATGCAAAAAAAATTTTATAAAAAAAAATTATCGATTAAAAGCGAGAGTGCCAGATACCTTGTGCAAAACCCCCACTAAGTTCTGGGGATAAAGATGCCCCTACCACTTTATATAGTAAAGAAGATTTTCTGGCAGAGTTAATAAATTCAAGGTGATAGTTGAGATTTATATGCTGTAGGTAATTGATTTTCTGTGTGTGGTATACTACAACTCAAAAACTTTTAGAAAAATGGTTAGAATCGTAAATTACAAAGAGAGACAGAAAGAGGATGGTACTTCATTCTTCGTTCTGGAACTACAAGGAGGAATTGAAATGGTATTAAGCAAAGTTACAGGAAACTTTTATGCTACTGCTAAGAAAGCTTATATACCTTCAACATTTGATGAGCAGGTGTGTACTGGGCTTATTGGTACAGAAATGCCAGGGAGCATCATTAAAGAAGACTGTGAGCCTTTTGAATATGTTGTAAAGGAAACAGGAGAGGAAATTACATTATCCCACAGATGGGTTTATGTTACAGAAGATGCTGTAAAGCCAAAGCAAGAAACTTTTGTGCCTAAACATAATATTATAGCTAATTCTGATGTGTTTTCACAGAATGGTATTCTTGAGCATGCAGAGTAAAAATATAAGCCTAGTCTATGTAAATAGATTGGGCTTTGTTTTTTGAGTTTTAAAATACCCTTACAATATTGTGCTTGATTGCTTATACCTTCATAAATAAAAAATAGTATAACTGTAGCGAGTTTACTTTATTACTATAAGGATATATTATTAATCTTGAAGGTGGGTATAAGTAGCTATAAATGAATTTTGTAAGGTGTTGAGGTTTCTAATTAACAAATATATTCATTATGAAAATTTCCGAAATAAGTGTATCATACTCAAACAATAATGGGGATAGACTAAAAATAAGTAATAGTAAACAGTCTTATAATATTATAAGAGCTTGTTGGAGTGATTCTACAATAGAATTACAAGAAGAGTTTAAGGTACTAATGATGAATAGGAGTAACCAGATTTTAGGTGTTTATCCGCTTTCTAAAGGAGGTGTTTCTGCTACTGTGGTAGATGCAAAATTAGTGTTTAGTGTTGCTCTTAAATGCAATGCTTCAAACATTATAATAGCACATAATCATCCTTCAGGAAACCTTCAGCCAAGTGAAGCAGATAAGAATTTAACACAAAAACTAAAACAAGCAGGGCAGTATCTAGATATCGTGCTGTTAGACCACTTAATAGTAACTAAAGATGACTTTTATAGTTTTAGTGATAATGGATTGATAAAATAGTCCTCTTTTTTCCATTTCTATATATAGTGAATTGGAAAAAGTGGGACTTTTTGTCTTTTGTATGTGTATGAATGAGTGTGAGAGTAGGCTTTTTAAGCAAAAATTTACAGTTTGTAAGCCCTATAGATTAATATTAATAGCTAAATCTTACTTTTTATCTTCAAGGTTTACAATATCACATAAAGTGATACCTAAATTATCAGCAATCCTTTTTAAAGTGTATAAAGTAGGGTTGGTTCCACCAGCTTCTAAACGACTAAAGTTAGATTTTTCAATATTACATTTAGCAGCAAGGTCTTGTTGAGCAATACCTTGCTCTTCTCTTAACATTTTAACTCGCTTTCCAATTGCTATTTGAAGTTGGTCTTTATCGTCCATTTTAAAACATACATTATCTAGTTGTCAAAAATGATAATTAAGTAAGCTGTTATGGTTATCATAAATGATAAAAAAAGTATGTTTGTTAAATCTATTATCTATAAGTGTTTATGGCAATTTCAAAGTTTATAAATAAAATATAATGAAAGTAAAAATTTCAAAATTTCAAAATACAGGAATAACAGAAGCTGATTTTCATTTCAGTTTAGAACATAAATTGAGTAGTATTAAAGAGCAGATAAATTTAGAGTCAGATAGTTTTTGTTCTTATGAACTAGATAGAGGTAAGAGTTCTAAAGATAAGCTAGTTTTTAGAAATGTAAATCACTTGAAGATGTTGCACAAATATCTTGTATCTAGTTATTTCTATGTCGCCTTGATTGCATTTCCAGTTTTAGTAGTTTTACATGAGAGTTCCAAGGGTGTAGATAGTGATGGTAATCTAACAAGTAATTTTATATACATATTAATCAGTTTAGCATTCCTTTTCGGAACATTTAAAGGGCTCAAAGTTCCGTATAGGATAGTTATTGACAACTTAACCATTTCTGAACAGAACCTTTTTACAAGAAAAGTAGATGTTTTGTTTCCCAAAAGAATACTAACTACAAATGTTAATGAAATAGACTTCGTTATTATTTCATCAGAAGAACAATCATTATTTATAATGGAGAATGAACAGTTTGAAGTTATTGAATTCCTAAAAAACTATCTCAAAAAATTTCGTTTTGAAAGTCACTTATAAATAAAGGTATAGAAGAGAATGGATGAAATTAGTAAAGATGAAAACCAAGAAAGCATTTCAGAATATAGGAAACATCTAAATGATTCCAATCCGATTTGTGAATACAATGCATTCAGCTATAAAAGTGTTTGTAATATGAAGGCTATAGAGTTATGGTTAGAAAGGTACAGAGGTTTTACAATACTAGAAGATAAAAGATATGCTTCTAAACTGAATTCGATAGAGGTATTAGTGAAAAAGGATTTTGAGGTCTTATATGGTAAGTTAGATATTTTATCAAGGCTGTATAAGAAGGAAGCTTACTTTAGGCAACAACTAGATAACTATAATGAATTTAAAGACAGTGTGTTGAAACTTGAAACTTGGTTTTCATATCAAGAAGAAAACAAAAATGAATATCAATTATTTTCTTCTGTATTTTATGATAGTAGAGAGCTTACTCATTATCGTTTAGAATTAGATGAACTAACATTAAACCCTGAAGATTTTAAGTACACACTTAAATACATGGGTATTATAGAAGAAGCTAAAGCTATCCACTTTGAAGGAAAAATCAAATCAATAGATGATTTAGAAGTTTATAAAAAAACTGAAAATACAAGAGCATACACAAGGCGTAAAATAGTACTGTCAATTGATGATTTCTGCTGTAGTGAACTTCAAGTGGTTTTTACAGATGGAAGGGTAAAACACTTAGATAATTTAAGTGTAGGTCAGTTTGTAAAAGTATTTGCAAGACTCACAGGAGGAGAGCTGCAAAATTCAGAAGGTACTAAAGAGTATAAACATCATTTATATGGTTGGCGTGTAGAGATATTAGATGCTAAACCAAAAGTAAAGAAAAACACAAAGGAAATGGATTTGTATTATAAATACATTTTACCATTACCTTTTTAAATAAAAAACTATGGAATTAACAGGGGAAATAAAGGTCTTAAATGATGTTCAAAATATAGGGAACAATGGCTTTAGAAAACGAGAGGTTGTTATAACTACAGAAGAACAGTATCCTCAACATATTTTAGTAGAGTTCATACAAGATAAGTGTGATTTACTAGATAGTTTTGTTGTAGGTCAAGAAGTAAAAATAGCCCTTAATTTAAGAGGTAGAGAGTGGATTAACCCTGAGGGAGTAGCTAAATACTTTAATGCTATTCAAGGTTGGAGAATAGAGCTTGTTAATAGTAAACAGCCTACACCTCAAACACAAACACAGCAAGAACCAGTTAGCTTTATAGATGAAGCAGATAACGACTTGCCATTTTAATAAGAATCAATTAACCAATAAATAATAAATTATGAAGAATATCTTTTTAACATTAATAGCGATTTTGTCATTAGTAGCTTGTTCTAGTGATGATGATAGTGAGGTTGCAGAAATGACAAATGCTAACCTCAGTTATAAGTTAGTATATACTACAGGTGTATTGCCTAGTTATTATGTAGTAAGAGCAGGAAATACAATTACATATGAAGATTCCTTTGAGTTTAAAGAAGTTGGTTATGATGAAGATACTAGAACTGTTACAGTAGAAACAGATTTAAATCCAGTTAAAATAGAATCGAATTTCTATATTGAAGGAGGTTCAGAAGTAAATATTAAGTTAATTAGTTCTGAAGGTAACATCATAGATGAACAGACTATTTCAGAAGTAAATTATACTTATAACCATAATTTTTAATAAACTAAAACCTAATAGAATGAAGAATACATTTTTAATATTAATAGCTATTTTAGCATTTACAGCCTGCTCAAGTGATGATGACAATCAGGGAGAAGAACAACAAATTAGTCAATCTCATATTGTACAGTTTACAACAGGTGCTCTTGAGGATTGGGTATCTGTAGGCTTAACAACTACATTAACTTCAGATGATGGAACAGAGTCAACAATTAGTTCAGATTTTGACTATACCCAAAATATAGTTAGCGTAGAGATTCCAGAGAACACAGTAGGCTTTGAGTTAGGATTTTATATAGAAGATTCTTCTCAAGCTGAAATGTGTTTTTATGGTTCTGTAGATAACGTTAATGTTCATCAAGAAAGCATAAACCAACAGAGTTTTCAATATCAATATACTTTTAATTAAGGTATGTGTAATTCCTTATTAAAAGAATTTCGCTTTAGTATTGGAGAACAGTATGAATTAAATGAGTTTAATCTTAAGGCTTTAGAATCAACTTTTAGTAATGGATTAGAGAATGAAAATTACGAATATATAAAAGGAGATTTTAGAACACTATTCGGGGTTTCTTTTTGCAGTAATCCAATCTTACAGTACAATGGAGATATACTTTCTAGAATAGTATATAGCTTTGATATAAAGGATTTAGGTAAGTTGCAAGAGAAGTTAAGTGATTATTTATTAATTACAGATAAATTTGATTTAGGTCAAACATTTACTGTTTTCAGTTTTCCAGAATTTAGTCTGATGCTAGATATAGAGAAAGATATAAAGCTAAGAGTGTTTAAAATTCTGGGTCAAACATAGGTCAAACATTTTTATAATAATAGGTAACTAAAGGAAACAAAGAAAAGAATGGTTTTTAATTATATCATTGATAATCAACCATCTGAAATAAAAAGCAACAATCTGAAACATAACAGTTACAGACTCATAATCAGGTGGTCCCTGGTTCGAGCCCAGGTGGGACCACTACTTAAAAAAAAGCCTTACAGAAATGTAAGGCTTTTTTCATGTTCTCAGTTTAAACATTTACTTATTTTATTAAGTTTGGAACATGAATAGTACAGCAGAAAACATTTATATCGCCGAGGCCGTAGGAAGCTATAAGTGCAACAGGCTGTATTAGCGACCAAGTAATCACTGTATTTGTAGAAGGCTATGGCGACTATGAATACCAATTAGAAAATGGACCATGGCAAGACAGTAACATCTTTACAGGTGTTATCCCGAGAAGCACCGCCTATACCGTACACGTACGTGATAAAGACGCCTGTTCAGACTTCGTAGTAGACATCCCAAATGTTAATGTGATTGACTATCCAAGGTTCTTCACTCCAAATGGTGATGGTTATAATGATTACTGGAACATCTATGGTTTATCAAGCCAAGGCGGAGCCGAGATCTATATCTTTGACCGTTATGGCAAACTAATCAAACAAATTAGTTCACAAAGTCAAGGCTGGGATGGTACCTACAACGGAAACCCAATGCCAGCAGATGACTACTGGTTTACCGTAACATTTGGGGAAACAATAATATCTTATAAGCCACTGAGAGATGCAAATGGTAATGTTATTAATGAGCCTGTTACTGACGAGCCTGTTACAGGTGAAGTGACACGAATGGTAGCTAGAGAGTTTAAAGCTCACTTTGCGCTTAAGAGATAATAATAGTCCACTTATAACAACAAGTAAGGGCTACCATTTGGTAGCCCTTATTCTTTTATGTAGGATTAAAAAAGATCTCTTTTAGTTATAAATTATCGTATTACAAAACTATGTGATATCTTCATTTCTCCAATACCTCCAACATCTTTCCATATGGTTAATACATTTTCTTCTGTACTAAACATTCCTGCAGTATTCTCAGTAATAACTTTAAAATGATGGTATATTGGGTTTGCTTGAGCATCAATTACTGTTAAATCACTGCTTTCAAGGTTTGTGTCTTCTAGCGGTAAATGAATATTCTCATCATTGGTATTTATTTCATGTATCTTAACCCAATGTCCTTGATTATTCATTTTATATACATGATAAGTCCCCTTATAACACATTTTATCCCAATGTAACACTATGTCCTTAAGTAAATAACTTTGGATGGGCTCAAAAGAATGACTTAATACAGGTGAATTAGGTTTTTTAGATTCGGATACAATTGTAGCTAATATTTTAGAAGGCTGAGACGGAGCATATTCTATAACTATATTATCTTCATCATCAGCATACTCTACCTCTCTAGATACGGTTACGCGATAAAATAAAGTATCGCCAAACGGAATCTCTTCTAAATCAGAAAAATCATCAGTAAATTTCCATATATTATTAGTATCCATACCATCAGCCTCTAAATCAACCTCTTTAACCAAAGTCATAAAATATATAGATTCGGCATCAATACGGCTATCTGTCCTATATAACTTAATCTTTTTAATATTTTGAACTAAAGGATAAGCGTTAATCTCAAAACTTATTTTTGATGTAATATTTAGCATATCATTGGATAATACAGGCAGTGCACTTTTAATTTTAGGAGCTTCTGGAGCATTCGTATTTACCATTTTAATAGGGCCAAGTGGTGTACTAAAATCACTCATTTTCATCTGTGAGCCTATTTCCTTTGCAGCATAAAAGTATAGGTTAGATGTAGTACCATCAAGTGTAAAATCTGTAAATTGGATTTTGTTTGTACCTACAACTTTCATCATAGGAGCCATCTCAAAACCACTATTAGCATCTCTTGGATTAAGTAAATAACCATTATCATCTCTTATTACAGGTTTCTTATTTGTAGGCTTATAACCCGATTCAGTATGAATAAAATTATAAATTACAGGAATCTCATTAAGGGGTACAAACACATTTAAGATAGCCTCTTTTACAAAATCAAGCAAACTCAAATTATTAGAGTTAGGCATAGTTATTACAATACTATCTAAAGCCATATTACCATAGTAATCATTTGATATTAAAGGTATGCTTGTATCGTAATGTTGATTGTGTTTTTGAATAAAGAAATTAATCTCATCAAAAAATTTCACTTTATTAGGCAACGGAAATTTATATGCATTTTCTAAATTTGGCGGGAATGTTGAGTAATCTCCATCAGTACTTAGTAAATCAAAATCTAAAAAATTTTGCCATCTATCAGTAAGGTACTCTTCTTGGTTACCTCCAATATTAGCCAAATCTGCTCTAATTTCACGAATAGTTTCTATTTCATAAATCGAAGATAACAAAGCCTGATCATCAGATCTATAAAAACCAACACTATAAGGTTTATGACTAAACTGTGTGGTAAAGGTATATGTTGATTTACCAAAAAAATCGGGTCTTGTAGCATATAAAACTCCTTGCGGACCATTTGGAACTTGCGGAAGAATTATCTCTTGTGCAAACATTATAGCTGGGACACTAAGCCTTGATTTATAAAAGGTGTTATCATTATTTGTATTATCATAGTCTACTGCTCGAAGACCAAATATTGAATAATGTACTCCTTCGCCTTCTTCAGGTAAAATTTTTTCTTCTGTAAGATTGTGTAATGGATCATGGTATAGGTAAACTTTGTATGATGGATAATAATTTACAGATATATTATTATCAATAAGAATATTATTATTATCAACAGATGGATTACCTTGACCATCTGATTGGAAGTTTTCATCATGTATATATAAAACCAAATTGTTTGCAGTACCTATATTTTCTGTTTTAAAAACTTTAAATACCTCCCTCGAGTCTGTCAAACTACCACTTACCATATTATTCTCAGTATAAAGTCTAACAGTACCATTGAAAAACTCAACAGAGACATCATTATTATTATACTGAACGTGTTGAGGAAGACTAAACGAATTGAATGTTATTTTATATATCCCTCTATGGGTGTTGGTTTTTTGTATAAGTTCTCCGTTTGAGTTTTGAAAAGTAAAGTTTTCTAAAAACTTTTCAATTGTAGCTTCTTCCCAAAATCCGCGTGTCTTCTCTATATATTTTTCGACAAGACCAGCATCGTTAACAAACCTTACTAGTTCTCTATTTACTCCCCAAGAATTAGTCCCATCAAACCCTATTTTTACTTTAAGACTATGAGGATTTGTCTGAGCACCCCATGAAGAAGTATTCTGCATGTTTTCGACTATTGTACAAAGACCATCATTCTCAATAGTAGGAGTCATAATGGGCTGAGAACCTACAGTAGCAACTTCATTTCCCATAATACTATTAGTAATTTGCTGGTTATATACTGTAAATCTCAAACCATTTGGGGTTTCAACAATATTATTTACTATATATTGCTGGTCTCCCATTACTAGTAAACTACCTATAAAATTTTGAGAAGTTGTCCCCTCTGGAAATTCAGAAGGTACCATACCATCAATTTGATGATAGGATTCCGTTTGTAGTACCGAAAGGAATGGACTACTATCTTGGCTTACTGATACTACTTTTGTATAAATAGTTTTTGGTGTTTCATTTCTAAAAAATATTTCGACATCCTCTGCAAATATCTCATCATCATCAGGAAATAAAACTTCTGGATCTGTTACAAAATCACTATCAGGAACAGCTGTATCAATAGGTATTTGATAATTAATAACTTCATTATTAGCATCATAATCAAATGTAAGCCTGATTAATGTTTTATCTGCATCATTAATTTGAGCTAATTTGAGCTGTTCTGATTGCGAAGAAAACATCAAAGGACTCTCATTTACAATCAATAACGCGTTAATGTTAGTTGGTGGTAATAATGAGTTATAGGGTTTAATTTCTGTTTCAATTTGCAATACAATATCGCTAGTAGTAGCTCTAGAAAACCAGTTTATGCCATATCCAGAGTAATAATACATACCACTACGTGTTTGCCTATGAGTGTATAGTGGATTATTATAATCGGGTATAATTATGGGTAAGGTTTCATACGATTCGATACTCGTCCCATCAATATTCAGATATTTTTTAGTGTGCGATAACTCCGGCTTTTCCCAAATTCCTGTATCACTTTGTCCAGGTTCAACCTTACGATACTCAAGCCCTGCATATATTGGCATTGTAAATGTAGACCCATCAAAATCTATTTCATTTGCAAAGAACACAGGGTTAATTTCTCCTTGTGGTAATTGTTCAGGAAATATTTTTATATATCTTTTTCTACCATCAAAAGAATAGCCGTTTTCATCAACATTTGCCGAGCCATCCTCTCCTTCTTCATTAGAGAATCCTGGCACTAGCGCGCTAAGCGCTACGGGTAAAGGTAGTCTTTGCGTGTTTACCGAAGTTGGTAATGACATTGAAAGATGATGTACTTCGCCAGACAAATCGTTGCTTAAACTACCAGAGGTATAATATTCTGATATGTAAATATACTCTCCTTCCATAACTTCAGAGGCAAGGTCAAGCGTACCTAGCCCTAACATTCTAGCTATATGATAATCATAACCTGCAATTAATAACATATCTAGGTTAGATATTTCCATTCCTGCCTCATCTTCACTACTACCTATTGTTAGTGGTCCGCCTTGATCATTTGCTAGATTTAAATCAAAAAACTCAACCGCTTTAGGATTATCAGGGTCATTACTCAAGTTAATGTATTGACCTACTACATCTTTTATATTTCTATTCCACTCCTCTACAGGAGCATTCCATTTTTCTACATAATTATCTGTGTCTACATAAGCTTCATCATTAAAACGTAGCCAATTACCTTTAACAGGGTTATTTTCGTCAGGATCAAGTTGACTTATAGCTAATTCATCATCTAAGGTTAATGCATATTCTCCTAAAGATTCCCATGCAGCATTACTATTTGTATTGACTATGAAATCAGAATAAAATTCAAATTCTACTTGCAAGACAGTACAATTTTCAGGCTTAAATCGTACACTTCTACCATTTTCACTTATTAAATCAACGTTATCCAACTGTGTTGAACTATATGTTTTCCTAAAAAAGAGTGACTTATTTACAAAAATTTGATTTTCAGGAACTGATAATGCCTCTGCTTGCAAACTACTAGTAGGTGTAGTATTAGAAACTACAAGTTTAGAAGCAAAAAATAATTCTCTTTTATTTTCTATTTCTATTATCTCATTTCCATAAGCCTGAATAAATCCAGATGGATTAGTCATTGGGTTAATAGTAGCTCTTACTTGGTCGTATTTTGTAGCATTACGGAAATAAACAAAAAATATTCGGGTATCATTATTAAACTTATAAAGCCAAAACTTCTGCTGATCATTAACAGCTTGTGGCAATAATGCTAGGTCAAGTGTAAACGTTGCTTTTTGATAAGGGGTGCGATATATTTTAACAAAATCGTTAGGCTTATTAAAGTTAACATTATTAGCAGCATAGTTACCCTTAGGTATATGGTTATCGCCTAGTGTACCACCAAGAGTCCACCTTAAGTGGATTCCTTTTGTACTATCAGTACCTGTAGATCCTACTGCTTGAAAGTATAAATAGGGCGATTGAAAAAGTGGATTATCAGATATGTCAATCGAATCTCCACTAGCGCACTGATTTATTTTAACAGAAGTAATGTCACTAATAGATACTGTTACATCATTGGTAACTGCTACTGTTATATTATTAGTTGTTACTGTATAGTCTGAAGTTATGCTGAGAGATACGTCTGGAAGGGAAGCTATAGGGGAGGGATAAGGTTGTGAAATACAACTTTCCATGTTTTCATTTATAAGTCCTACTACGTTTGAAGTAGGGGAGGGATAATGAACAGTATTACATACAATTTCTTGTTCACTAACTTGGAGATTTAAAGGTGCAGATGTTATTTCTTTTGTCCATATTGTAGAGTTGTCAGCAATGTTTATTTTTTGTAAAACTGCTTGATTATTGTTAGCTCTATTGATGAATAATGAATCTTCTGTACTAAGACCAAAACCAGAATAATATTCATTACCAATATCATCCACATAGCGCTTAACCATGATATTTTGATTCATAGTTGTATTTAGGAAATTCAACTCCATCAAAAAATAGTCATAGTCATTATTGTCTCCAAATTTTTCTTTTCCAATTATTCGGATTTTTCCATTGGAAAGTTTTTTTATTTCATAGGCAGTATGGTATCCGTTTGTATCATTTGCAAAAGCAAATTGATTAATTAGATTAAGATTGTGGTCTAATTTTATATAAGATAAATTCCCACTAGCAAGGTAGATATAATCATCATCAAAAGTTATTAAATCTCTTTTTATACTGTTTATACTTATGGTGTTAGAGCTATTATCTGTATCAAGCCTTTTTGTAGCAACGACTATACCTAAGTCATTTATTTTGATAAATAAGCTTACAAAAGGAAATGATGATAACCCAAAAGGTAGACCACTTGAGCTACATTTTATGAGATAATTATTTGTACTAACTCTTTTGATATATATATTTCCCGTATTAGGTGTATGATACTTTTTTTTCCAAGCGATAGTACCTGTAGGTGTTATGCGGAGGACTACAAAATCTGTGTTATCTGTAGCCACAACCAGAAGAATCGGAGCCGGAATTTCAGTAAGGAGTATCATTATATCACCATTATCGCACATGGTAGGTTCAGACAACCTAACATTTGGGTAAATATCACTAAATCTCTTTTCCCATAATACTTCACCCGAAAGATCAGTTTTAAGTATAAATAAATCGTTTTCTATTTTACCAAAATAATAAAGAACATTCCCTGCTTTTAGGGAAAATTGGTAATGATAATCTTGTGGTTTATCGTATATATTTAAAAATGACATAGTTTTTCTTGTATTAAATATTATTCAGTAATTATTATGTTGAATGTAACAGTATCAGCCTCTACTAGATCGAGTGCGGTATAGGTCTTGTATTTAAACTGAAAAGGTAAAGTACCTGTATTAATCGATGCCGATTGGTTCATTATAATTGCTTGAGAATAATCTTTCGAGAATAACGTTTTATAATTTTCATCTCCCATTTGGGTTGACTGGTCCACTACCTGTATAGTATCTAAAATATCAGCTATAGGTATCTTTGGGTTATTAAATGGCTCTGGGTTTCTAATCAATAGAGCTACAATATTTCCTGATGAAACATCTTTTATTTTTATAAAATCGGTTGTAGTAGGAGGGTCAGGAGGTGTTAAACCAAATATACCTTCTAGTACCCTATCAAAAGGATGATAAAACTGTAATGCTAAAGCTTCGGTATCAGTATTAGTACTACCCGAAACTAAGGTAAGTGCAGTTTGCGCCTGTTGGGTAGTAAGCGTTGTATTTATTTCAAAAACGGCTTCTTTTTCATTAATAACATTTCCATTCTCGTCTTTCTCTTTAAGCACATAGCTCATTACCTGCTCTGTAAAGTTAGCATAGCGAGAAGTTTGGAATACAAACTCATGTACTTTCTGGCTCTCTTCATAATCAATTTTAAGATTCCCTTCGGCATCTAGTGAGGTTTGGTCAGCAATATTACCGTCCATATTTTCATCAAAGGCATTATACACCAACGCAGTATACAATTTTCTTGGTTTCAAATTGCTTAATTGAACCGTATAGTAATATGAAGCTGGTTTTATTAAATCTCCAAGGTCTATTTGACAAGTAATATCTCCACTATTTTCAATAAAATCATTAAAAATTTGTATATCCAATGAAAGTGGAGGCTCTGAATTTACAGACCATGGGGTTAAACCATCTCCATTAGGTATTGTTTCAGGCACCGTTTCATGAGTTTCCCAGTCTTGTGGTAATGGGTAAGGTATAATTACATCAGACACAGGGTCTTTTATCGCTAAGTGCATTGCTCCTTTAATTTCGGGTAATGCCTCTACATTTTGAGCGTTAGGGTATGCTTTCCATGTATTAAGCATATGATATGCAAAGTCTTTAGAAAAATAAATATTTATTGTACATTGCTCATTACCATAGAATAATGGTTTAGCCAATAATATATTTCCATCTGCATTAGGGTAAGAACGTTTATAATCAATGTACTTGTTTAATGATGCTACAGAGAATTCTTCTATACTGGAATTAGGAGGCATAGTATAAGCATTAGGGTATTTATGGAAATGTCCTACAGGCCCTACCGTTTTAAAACCATAATAATAGTCAAACGTTCCCTCTGGTCTTTGTCCATTATCTACTTCATCTTTTAATTTAAATTTAATATAATAAGTAGTATTTGGTCTCCATACTGGTTGTACCGTTTTTTCAACCCCTTCTATCATGGCTTGAATATCTGCCTCAACATCTTCTTGTGCAGGAATAGTCTGCATATATTCAAAATTCTCTAGAGTTTGCCAGCATAATGACTGTACCGAAGTTTTACAATTAAGCATAATATACTGTTCCTCATTACAGTTACCCATACTGCCAATGATATTAATTATAGTTGAGCCACTATTTTGCATCATATTATATGCATCTAATATTTCCTCAACAGTACCCGAGGTATTTTCGCACCACGATTTTAGAAAAATTAGTTGTTGTTTAAATTCCTCAAAATGAGTAGTAATGTATTCTCCAATTAATAAATAGTCTGGATGATTCGCGTCAAACTCTACTAAAATAGTAATGATATTATCATAATATTGTAAGTAGTCACAATATGTATAGACATCTTTACCATCTAAAGGTAAGAATGACGAGTTAAAAAGATCTGTAAGATCGCTATGTAATGAACAAAGCTCTTCATCACTTTCTCCGCAATCGCAATTACCTAAGCCAGTTACAGTACTAATAATGCTATTAGCAGTTTGCATAAAAGCATTATAATAATCGAGAACCTCACTATCAGATACTTCAGGAGTACCACACCAATCTATTAATTTATCTAGCTTCTCTTTATAATCTACATAAAGAGTACTCAAATGATTTCCTATTAAACCATATTCAGGATTACTTGAATCAAAATTTTCTAATTCTAGAATAATAGAGGTGTAATAATCTTTATTCATGCAGTAATCATAAACATTATTAATAGACAGCTCTATAAAACCATCCATATATAAAGATGAAAGTTTAGATGCAAGATCACATAAATTTTCATCTTTATTACAAGGACTTCCTACATCTTGGCTACACCCAAGTGATTTTAAGTAAGCTATTTCTGCTGTAATATTATTAAATGTTATTAAATCTTCTCCTTGAAGTATTGTATATGAAATTCCTTCACTCGCCTCTTCAGCAGTATTCATTAATTCTGCTAGTTGAGTTTCTAGTTCATAAATTTCATTACCGCTAGCCGAATCAGGAGTTATCTCAATTTTTGAAACATTTCTTATATTACTATAATTTATTGTATTATCAAAAACTACAGGCGATTGTAATTCTGTGCTCGTTTTATACACTTCTTCTATAAGTGCGAAATGTTGTAATATAGAGTCATCATTTATAATTGTTCTAAAATATCTGATAGTAGCACCTTGCCCTGAAGTTGTCAGTTTTAACTCTGTTTTTGCAGTAGGCTCTGGCAAAGTGATTACTAAAGTATTATAACTATCAAAAGTTAATGATTTTTCATAACCAAAAGGATTAGCTATATCACTCACTACCATAGTATCATTTACGGCTAGAATTTCACCTAGTGGCTCACTACTTACTTCTTGAGAAAAATAACCCTTTATATTAAGATAAGCTCCATTTATAAAATCTGCATTATAATGGATAGGAGGATAATAGGTTTTATTGAGGTTCTTATTCAGTACATCAAAACAAAATGTTTCGACATCTGTAGCTGTACAAAACAATGTTGAAGGTGTTATACCATACTGCTCTGGAATAAACCAGCCAGGTTCTGCTCCATCTAAAAAAGCAAAAGGAGTAGTAGCTAAAAGACGAATGGTATCATAATAATTACCTCCATTATTTTTTTGCCAGTAGCCTACTTTTAAATTACCTACATTTTCTTCGGGAGCAATAGCCTTATACGGATGGTAATCAACCCATTCATTTAAATTGCCAGACCAAGCCTTTATCTCAATTTCTTCAATAGAATACTTATGTTTTACTTGACGAACTGTTTTACCTCCAGGTAACTGCTGTTTTGGTGGAATAAGGTCAACATATTTAGTTGAGCCTCCCGTATGTCCCCCTATTATTCCAGAAACAGCCGAAGGAATCAATCCTTTTTCTACCTTAATGTCAATATAAGTATCTAAAGGAATTATATTATTTATATTATTATGATCAGGAATGCCTGAATTTACTCCCAAATATTGAACTTCAAATGTTTCAAAAGTCATCATGTGTACTCCTTTCACAAAGTTTGACGTTTGTATCTTCTTCGCATAATCAGGATCATTAACTGCCTGATAAGTTAAAGAAGGGATAGGTGCGGCATCAAGCGTATTATTTTTACTCCATTTGATAGTAAATGGTAGGTCTCTACATATCGTAATCCGTCCGAAACCATAACTAATACTAGCACATACTCTAAGACTAAATTGAGCTATTATCAAGAAAGGTTTAGGTAACTCTATACTAAAGTATGTTTTTACTTCTGCACTAAGGTTAAATATCCAGAAGTCAATTTTTATACTACCTTCTGCCCTCATATAACCTCCTATTTGAGGTCTTTCAAAGCTTATATAACCTCCTACTTCTAAACTAGCATATAGTTTTGCAATAAATAAGTCAAAGTCAAAATCTACCCTAGCGCCTGCCTCTATACCAGAAGCAGAAAGCATAAGAAAAGAAAGTGACTTTATATTTAATACGGTTTTAAAAAGCGTAGAAGTAATAGGGGTTTGCTTCGTACCAAAATTAATATACCATGGCCTTTGATTTTTGAAAAAGAACCCTGCCTGTATTTCAGCTTTTATATCTAATAGCCAACCTTGACTTTTATTAAACTGATAGTTGGCACCCGCACCAAATTCAAGTGAATCATCTCCTATTATTACGAAAGCATAAAAAGGTGGACTTGATGGATCTTCCTCTGCCATTCCTAAGCGCTCACTAAGTATTGTTAAGCCTGCGTCAATAGCAAACATACTTGGAAGAGAAAGTAAAAGCATAGCTCTTAATGATGCTGTTCTACCCCCACCGTCCATAGTAGCTATAGAAGCACCAACACCTACTGAGAATGCCGAATTATACTCGGTAGTTTGTTCAGGACCACTAAATTTATCTACATTAATACCACGCTGTGGAGTCATATAATAGTCATACCAAGTATCATCTTCGGTAAGACCTATAGCTTGTTTTTCAGCAACATAACGATAGCCCAGCAATCCTCGGAAACCAAATATCCCTACAGGACCTAAAGGTATAGGCACAGGGAACTCAACAGATGCATCTATAAGAAATGCGGGATACCTAGGGTTAAGCCTCATAGCTGCCGACCCATATATCATTGGTTTAGGTAATTGAATCGAAATAGAACCTCGATATTCTGTTGAAACACCAGGTTCAGGAATTGTAAGAGAACCTTTTATGATGGCTATTGCTTCGGTAGGAGTTGCAGTTCCTGGTATAATAAGATCTATTTCAAGTGTAGAAATATGGAAATAATCATCTGAATAATTATCTGGGTGCTCATCATTATCTATGGTATAATAATATTTAACACCATTACCTCTTACATCTATCCCAAAAGGATCAACACTTATACCACCATCAAAACCTATATAGTTGTACTTCCTCATCTTCCCACCTCGTTCCCTTTGTATGCTACCAAAGTGAATCCCTGTAACAGACATTTCTATAGGACCTATAGGGAGAGTAAAATTGACAGGTATAAATGCATTACCACCTACTATTTCAAACCGTCCGTCAAAATAAACACGAATTGCAGGCAAGTCTATTTCTTGACCATTAAAAAGTGAATAGGCAAGGGTGCCCTCTGGAAAAGAAATTTTTGTATCAGCTTCAATAAAAAAATCTCCTTCTTCACTACCTATTTTAGCAGTTTGAAAAGTAATCGTTAACAATCCGAAAAGATTTAGAGGTAACCCATCAGGTAAAAAAGAAGCTGATAATTCAAAATCTTCCCAACTTTTCCATTCACCATAAACATCAACTACAGCTACCCCATTTTCTTGTCCTTCATTTTTAAACTTAGGAAGCTCTACCGATGCATGTAAATGAGAATCTACAACCTGATTTTGTTTAAAAGTAACATCAAAAGACTTGAAACCGAGTCGCCAACTTTTACTACCATTACCTCCTAAATCAAACCATAAAGCATTATTGTCACTTATTTGCAACAAATTTATATAGGAGTTATATTCCTTTTCATTAGGTATAACTACAGTATTATTTGTAGTAGCATCTACAAGGTTTATAGGATATTTAAACTTCAGCTGCTCTTGGGCTGTCAATGTATTCATGTAGGTTACAAGAGCATTATATGAGTTTATTTCAACTTCAGTACCTTGTCCTGAAATTACTGTAACAGGATAGTCTATATCAAAATAATCTTGATAGTAATTTTCTATTTCCCCATCATTATTAACCGCATAAGTAGGGGTTATACCAATAGTACCCGATATACCTCCTGTGCCTATTAATAACGTTTTTCCAGAAATTTTTAAGGTTTGACCAGAGTCTTTTTTAAACCATTTTTTAGGTAAAAAAATATCAAGCTGTTCTGCATATACCCCAATAAACTCTGGAGGGCGACCATCACTATCTGCTTCGGGAATGTTACTATCTTTACTTAGGTCTATTTTTAAATTATTAAGATATACTATAAGCCCCGTATTCCCTATTTGTGCATAATTGTTAGACGTAATGTTAAACTCTAACGAATAACCCAATCCTTTTTCTGTATCTGCAAAAAATTCTGCCTCTCCAAATAAAAGTGTAACTTTAGGGTTACCCTCGCCATCTATTGTAGGAATAACCTCAAGTGGTTCGCCCGTTTGTGTAGTAAGGGGGCTATTACCCTCCTCGTCATATACAGGCTTTAAATACTCGCGCGGAAATTGTAGCCCTGCACTAAGCAAAAACGATGCTTTAGCTCTTGGTACAATAATTTTCTTTATATATTCCTGAATACCACCGGGAGATATTACAGTAAAGAACTTCTCTAGGTTTGCCTTAATTGTATCGGCATCAGCAACCTCTGTAGAATTGTCACGTAAAATATAGATATTAAAAATAACTTCTGCTACAGAACCCAACTCTGGGTCATTATTTATCGATTCTGTTACAGTATCTATTGTTGGGTTTTCTGGTAAAGTGAAACTTGAGTTGGGGTATACCTCATCAATACTCGATGCGAAATTTTCGAATTTTGTTTCTGAACCCGTAGGATTAACAAAAAAATTGAAGGTATTTGCTACTATCTGCCCATCATCTATGCGGAAAACTTGTAGCCCAATATTAAAAAATGCCTCAGGTGAAAATGCAAAATCATCCAAACTGAAACTACGCAAATAGCCCAATATTTCCCATTGGTATTCTACCCTTACAGGAAAAGAAGATATATTACTATCTGTAGCATCAGGGTTTAATATAAGCCTTATGTTGCCCAGCAGGTTTAAACCTATATCTTGCTTAGTAACAATATCTAGGCTATAAAAAGCACTATCGCCTCTATAACTTTTAGAGTACTGCAGGTTTTTGTAATGTATTTTATCGAATATTGCATTAAGCCCTTCTTGTATAAAAGAAAGAGACTCGGGCAAATCGTCTACGGTTACTATCTCTGATAGTTTAGGATAATACCTTCTGGCTATTTGTATGTTGGATGATGGCATAGTTTAGTTTTTATTAATTGAAATTTTTCCGATTCAAACAAATTTCTTAAAAGTCTCTTTCACTCATCAGAAAAGTAACAAGAAAGACATCTATTGGACTAGCATTTTTAAATCCTATTTTTAAAGTTTCTAGACCATCCTCTCCAGCAATATCATCTATATAAAAGTCAGTGTTATAATTTTCATTATAGGTACTTATTACATCAGGCATTAAAGAAGAATCACCGATGCTAATTTCAAATATATTAATGCCTATTAATTTATTTGTTGATATACTCCCTTCATTATAATATTTAACTTCTGCAACAAAATTATTGCTATAATTTTCAGGAAAATCAATGAGGCTATATTCTTTATGCCAATAACTAATTATTTCATTTTCAGAAGATTCATCTAAATATCTATAATGTTCTTTATTATTTATATTTTTATTCCATAAGTAGATACTAATAAAAACCTGTGACCCTAAAAATGCTACTTTATCGAGATTTAATTTTTCATCCGAAATTTCAATAAATTGTGTGTCATTATAATTTATATAATCAACCGAATAAGAATAATTAATCAGAGAAAACCGCCTTTTTCTTAAAATATGGTTAATAACGTCTTTTAATCTTATATCAAGTAAAATTTTAAATTTTTTCATTTTTATTATTTTTTAATATTAATATCCAACCCTAGTTCCATCTATTAATGTAATATTTACATTTGGAAACATCTGATTAAATTGCTTAATAGCGTTTTGACAAGATACACAGAATATATTCTCTGATACTATTTTTAAATTACCGACTACATCAACATATATATATCCTAAAACTGCATTTGGTTTAAGGGTTAATGCTAGCTTATTTAACATTCTATATTCAGAATCCGTTATTCTTAAATAGTTTCCAACTACAGAAGCTGTAAATACATGAGCTTCCATTCCAGCTATACCGTCAGAAACAGACCTCCAAAGATTCTGGGTAAGATTTTGGTTGGTAACAGCAGGATCGATAAGTGCACTTGAATCTATACCTTCTACCATTCCTTCTAAAAATGCAAAATTTCTACCATTAGGAGTGCTAACAGCTACTCTATGCTGAATAATAATTTGCTGAGCTGCTTCCCATTCAGTGGTAGAACCTCTAACAGCATTATTAAGTTGTAAGTTCCTCTGATTCCTATATGCAAGTATTTGATTTTCAACAGTTTCATACACCGATGAGTTTTTTCTCAATACATATAACTCAGCTAATAACCTTTCTCTTGTTATATGAAGCGCTTTAACTTCCGCTGCTGTCATCCTTGCTATAGCACCATGGTCGCTGTTTAAAGCATCAACGTAACCAATAAATTTAGTGGCTTTATCTATGTTATATGCACTATAAAAAATATTACCCCCTACATTGGTTAAACCATTGAGTAAACCTATCATATTTAAAGTTTCCAAAATTTCCATGTAGTCATTAGGGTATGCCTCTTGCAAAAATTCTATAAAAACTGGAGAACTGATAATTAAAGAATATATATCACCAAGAATTGTCCATGCCCCTATTATACCTCTGATTGTATTTGCTGTTCTAATAGCAGCTAATAACTCTCCTACACCAAAAGCTAAAGAAAGTACCTGTGTACTGACAGAAAGAGTATTTATAATATCTTTTGTATCTCTCTTTTCTAACAGGTAATCAATATATGCCGCTGATGCTAAGAAAGTAACATTAGAGCAATCTGCATATTCACATAAATCTAAAAATGATGGATTACTTAAATACGTAATTGAAACCAAATCAAAATGGTTTAATGTCACTTCTGACTCATCATAATAAGATGATGCTTCTATTTTAGATGCAGTAACTCCCTGATATGATACTGTCCTACGTGTAACCCCTTTTACAATTTTCTCCTTTATTGTAATTTGATTATCTGAAGGATAAGAGATATCATATTCTATTTCACCTTTAAAATCTTTATTAAATTTTTTATTCCATATAAAATTATATTTAACAAAATTATTATCAGTATTAAGCTGTTCAGGAGTACTAATTATATATCCTTCTGCAGTTTGTATTATATTATTTTTAGCAAGTACTAATGCATTAAGTTTTTCGGCAAAAGCTGTAAAATTGTCTTTCCCAAAAAAATCATCAAATCTGTAAAAAAGTGCTTTGTAAAGAGAGTTTTCACCTGTAATAGTAACACTAGGAAGGGGGAAAAGAATAGGAATAGATGTACTAGTGTACACTTTTTCACTAACTAATTTTTGTAAAAACTCTTCTGCTTGTTCATTAGTAACCGATTCAACCACCTTAATGGCAATTGGTTCCCTCTTTTGAAATCCTTCTGTCCATGAAGCAAAATACCAAGTGATTAATGCTCCAGTAGCCATAGTAGCTAGTATGTCTATCTTTTGTTGTACTGTTAATAGGTGAAGCATATTATGCCTATACATTACATCGATATATATAAAAAGTTTTTCCTTATCAGTAAGGTTCTTGATTTTTTCTTTATACTTATCGAGCATATCCAGCCAATTTTCAAGAGATTTCTTATAAACTTCAAAAGCTTTGCGATCATAAACACCATCTATAATTATCATTTGAAACTGAGCATTATCTATGTTTTGCAACTGGAAATCGATAAAAGCCTGAGCAGTTTTTCCTTCTGTTTCATCAAGTAATGCTGCTATTTTTCCTATTAACTCAATATCTGTACTATTAGGCCCATCATCGTTAGAAAGTAGAACATCTTTGTAAGTATTGAAAAAAGCACCTTGATGAGTAGCATTTCCTCCAAAATCATTACAATCGTACGAATTAGGGCTCATAGGGTCTATATTTGAAACCGTATTAAAAGTCTCAGGGATGTTTCCATTACTGCTAAATGTAAAAACATATTTTTGTTTACACTTGCCATTCGTTGTGAAAATAGAATAAACCCCTTCTACAATATCGCCTGATTCAGCAGGACTTAAGGAATCGAAGTTATTAAATTCTCCCTTTCTCCATTCTGAAGTTGTTACTTTTTCTCCTTTATTAAATCTTTCCTTTTGTGTATCAAAATTAGTTTTTTCAAGAAATCCATAAAAATTTTCTATTGTGGATCTATATGACCTAACATAACGCCTAGGATCATTGATAATTTTAAAACTATGTACAGACCCATCCAAATTAAACTCTATTTCTTGGAAATTTGATTTACGAAACGCTTTTTTTATTCCTATATCTAATATTACCGATCTTTCGCTCATTTTAAAGGGTTTTAAAGATTAAGATATTCTTTAACTAGGATACTTTCTTCTTCTGTAAGATTAATGCTATAGTCTTTACTAAAGTGACAACTTCCGTCTAATGAGTATATTATAATATCATTTTCAGGATACTTTATTTGTAAATCGCCTGTTGCATTTTCGCCCACAATTCCTATTTTATATTTTTTATAACTAATTCCTTCCGTAGAAATGAAATCAATATTTTCATCTTCAATTAGATTAACAAAGAATAGTCTTGGGTTTTGAAATTCAAACCCCACAATCTGCTCCCTAATTAATTGATTTTCATAGTCGGTTATACCAATTATTATTTTTGATGATTTAGATATACTTTCATTATTTATTTCTATTCCATTAATAATTTCAGTGTCATCGGTAAATTCTTTTATATTATATGACTTCGATACTTTATAAGTTTTATGAGGCTCTACATTACCATTTATACTAGACGAAGATTTTGTATATGAAGATATATTCTCCATAATATTCAAAGCATCATTAAATAAGTAAATAATTTCTGTAACATAAGTTACACGTTTCTGTAAAATGGAGCTATCATTGATATCTTCAATTTTATCTTTTGCCACTAATGTTTGTACTGCAAATGTCCCATTTTGTCTGCTATTATAATATTTATTAATGAGCTTAAGTTTGTATGAGCTTATTTCTGAATAATCATTTACACTATTCTTTAAAAGTGGTTCTGCTGTTATAAGATCGAAAATATCGTCTAAAAAAGTAGGTTTATCGAGTATCTCTAAAAAATCTAAATTTTCATTAAGTGTATTTGCTACTATATAGTCATAAACAACTCCTTGATATAATATAATATTAAAAGTCGCTATAGTAAGCTCATCTACCTCCGATACTGGGTTGCTCAATTCAAGTACTTTTGTAAAGGCACTTACCTCCCCTTCTTCATTAGGCGGGAGTAATAAATCATCTGCATTGCTAAAATTATTTTTAGCAGCATTAGTAATATCGGCTACCTGTCCATATAATACTGTGTTTACATTATTATCGGTAACAAACTGTAGGTAAGTAGTTGGGTTTGGCGGCGACTCTATAATAACAGACCACCCGTCAGTAGCATATTCCCTTTCGTTTAGAGTTTCGGGTTCAATACCGTATTTTAGAGAATTATTAGTTTCGCCTATTTTATAATTATTATAAAAATTATAAGATCGAGTCCTGTCGCCTTGTATATATAAATAGAGCTTGTTTTTGGTAATGAAATTTGTTAGCACATTATTATATATACCCTGACCTTCATTATTTTGCTTCGTGCCATTATCGTCTGTAATTACAGTTCCGTTAGCAGTGTGAAAGCCATAATAGGCAGCAGCATCTATAAATTGAAATATTTGTTCTTTAATACACTTATTTTCATAATCTGTAGCTCCGTTTAGTGTTATTTCGGCACTTGTTGCTCTAGCATAACTAAGGTCAAAATTAAATTGGCTTAATTCTCCTGAAGATTTATAATCGCCGTAGTTTAAAACAACATCAAAAGCACACTCACCTGCTGCAAAATCACCAAGCCACGCGCCTTCATGTATTAAGGGTAGCTCAAAAGAACCAAACCCCTCATCATCTTCTATAAACTCGCCATTACTCTCAACATATTCTGATTCTTTAAAAAAGAAGCTATCTATAAGTAAATTTTCATCTTGATTCTCTGGATCAAAACCTATATATTTTGCTAAGAAATTAGGATTGGGGTTCACAGGATCATTTTGATAAAAATCAGAAAAATCAGTTCGTATTTTTTGAATAAAATCAGAACCTCCAGTTTTTACCATATTATCAGTAAAAAAATCTGATTTTTTTAATCCTCTATAAATAAAGTATTTGATATTAACCCCTTGAACAGGTTGAGCATAAGGTCTAAGTATGAGGTTAACTTTATTAGCATTGTCTACTTGTGGTTGTATAAGAACAATACCCTTACATACTGCAAATGCTTTTGCATCTGTAGAAGCTGTAAATTTTGAACTGATATTATAGCTCGAGGAAGATGACTGTGGACCGAATGCTTGCGATTCAGTTTGACTAATTAAGTTAGGATCTGTAAAAAAATGAGATTTAGGCTCAATAGAAGTATTATTAGTTGGCATATTTTAATTGGCATAAAATTATATCGAAATCTAATATTAATAACGTATAACATTATGTAGCCAATCAAAATTTTAACATATAAGGATACTTTTGAGTAATTTATGTTAAACATACCCTTTTAGCCTTACCTCTCTTATAAGGCTCTGTTCATCACCCGTGTTAAATGCTTTCTTTAGTTTATATATTCTCTTCTGAATTGCGCTTTTACTTAATGAAATTACTTCACTTAATTCTCCTACTCTATATCCTTGTGATAGAAGTAAAAGAATTTGTCTATTATAATCTTCAATCATTAATTGGTTATCCCAAATCTCATTAAGACATTGCTTAACATGAAAACTTTGATAGTTACTTCCTTTTAGTACTGTTTCAAATAAATATTTTAATTCAGTTAAAGAAACATCTGTTTTAACGGCTAAACCTGTTGGTTTTATTTTCCTTACAATTTCATAAACATGTAAAATTTCAGTTCTAGACGTTATTACAATAATCTTACATTTAGACATTCTTTTTTTTAGTAAAACAATAATTTCAACAATGTAAGTGAAATTTAAATCATCATTAATCATTGTATTTAAATCAAAAACAACTAATTCATAAGGATCCATAGCGTTTTTAGATATCATTTTAAAAGCTATTTTATAACAGTATGTTTTGGATATATTTAAATCAATAAAGTTTTCATGTAAAGTTTTCTCAAAAACATCAATTGTAAACGGATGATTTCCAGAGATTAATATATTCATGTAATCTATTTAAAATTGGATAATCAATATTAATCAAAAAAAACGAATTATAAATAACTTATAGTTACAATATCATTATTAAATCAAAGAAGATACAACTAAATACAAATGAATATGAAAAAGATAATTATTGCAGCATTTATGTAGTTCCTTATAGCTGTCGCGACTTTAAAACATAAAAGGGTGTAAATTTTATTTACACCCTTTTATATAACAAGAAAATTAATGTTATTTATTAACTACCACAGCATCTCTCGACCACTTTTTCACATCAGCAATCCTACTGTCACTATAATCTACTTCACTAAGAGTCGTATCGTTCCAAAAAAACCATTTGCCTGACTTTATCCCGTTAGCATACTCTCCTATTGATTGTTTTGTACCATCTTCATTAAAAGACATCCATTTTCCGTGTAGCTTACCGTCTTTATAAAAACCTTCTTGCTTTATATTACCATTATCATAATAATACGTTGCTTTCACTGTTTGGTTTTCTATCTCGTATTTTGGTTTTATTTCCTGTGCTGATATAACACCAGCAAACAACATAAATGCTGCAATAATTATCTTTTTCATATTCATTCGTATTTAGTTCTTCAAATAACCTAACACAAATATACAAAACTAATTTACATTAAAAAAACATTTAGTTAACAATTTGGTAACATTGAAATATATTTAACACTATCATAGCTTTTAAAGAGAAGGTTTTTATAATTTTATACCTCATAAAACATATGATAATGAGAAAAATTTTACTCTATTGCGCTCTATTATTTGTTGGTTATATTGGTAATGCAGCAGAAGGTTTTACCTATACTTTAACCGCTAATCTTAAAGTAGAAAGTACTCATTCATTTAACCTTGTAACAGGAGCGAGTTTTCATGTAGTAATTGCTAAAAACAGAGATACTCACAAACACGATGTAATACCCTTTTTTGCAGATGCATCAGGTAGTGTAAAACAGTTGAATATAAAATCATATGAAGATGAACCTAAGTTTAAATCATGTCACATAAATAATGGCAATATTATCCTCACAGCTTACGATAATGAAACCTTACGTATTATTGATTATGAAATCAGCACCGATACAGCATACAATAAAGTAATAGAAGACTTTACAGAGCCAATTGCATTTTTTAGCGATGATAATAATACTATCCTATTGCGCCAAGCCTATAAAGGGGACGGACTTATAATTGAAAAAATTAAAAACAGTACTGAAATCACTTCTGTTCCTGTAACAATCACAGATGAAATAGAAAAGGTATTAAAGTCTTTAAAACGACAGCGCATCGACCAGATTAACACACAAGAATATGTTAAGAATGGCTCACTAAACTCTGCGCGTATATATTATGAAAACAACACTATTATAATAACTCATGATGATAAAGCTAATCATACAACAAAAACAATAAGCATTAATAGTACTACGGGTAGTGCTGACTTTAAAACATTTAAAGTTCTCGATGAAAAACACAAACAGCTAACATCTTTTGTGAAAGAAAACATGATTTTTGTAATGAATAGCAGTAAAAAAAGTATGGATATTAATGCCTTTGAATTAAACAGTGGCGAAAAAAAGACTTCTTATAACCTTACCAATGATTTAATACAATATTTTGATGAAGTAGATATGGATGTAGCTACTTACCTTAAAAAGGCACATAAAAACAATATAAGAACAACGCTTACTGTAAATAAATCAGGTGAAAATTATAGCTTGCGTGTGGATGCTGTTAACACTAAAACCTATAATTACAATTGGTGGTTTGACAATATGTGGTTTATGCGTATCCAAATGCAACAGCAACAACTAATGATGCAAAATCATATGTGGATGATACAAAATCAAATGCGCGGACCTAATGCTGATTTTACTACTTTACCTTTATATACTAAAGAAACTAATTTTAGTTTTATAATAGCTTTAAACAGCGACATGAAACTTATAGATAAGACAGAAGTTGATAAAGCAGATTATCCTGAAATTGATAAAAAGGAGCTTACCAAACAATTTTCAGAAAATAAGAAGATAAAACATTTTAGTGCTTCGTTTAACAATACTGCTATACGATATGTATACCTTGCTAAAGACAGTAACGAAATAGTTATAGACAATATAGCATACAACTTATAAAAAATGCCTGCAAAAGCAGGCATTTTTTATTTTAGGAGTTTATTTAATAAATCTTGCAGTGCAAAATCTGATGGTCTTGGCGCATCGGCTTTTACTACATTACCTTTAGGGTCTATTAGTATAAATCGTGGTATTGATAATATATTATAAGATTGAATAAAATCAGATTTGAAGTTGTCATCTGCAATAAGCTGTATTCCACCTAATGTCTCTTTTGTAACAAGTTCTCTCCACTTATTATAATCATTTTCTTTATCTACAGAAATACTTACAAAAGCAATATTTTCTCCTTTGTACTTCTCCTCTATTTCCTGCAAGTGGGGTATCTCTCTACGGCATGGCCCACACCAAGTAGCCCAAACATCTATATATACATACTTACCTCTTAAATCTTTAAGACTTGTAGTCCCTCCTTTATGGTTCTCATAAGTAAAAAGGGGCGATGGCTTTCCTTCAAGTCTTTTTGAAGTCGCTTGCTTACTAATTTGCATTGGTAATATTTGACTATCAGAGTATTTTAAAGTCGTACTCATTAAATTCCTAAACATAAAGTTATACTTTCTTGTTTTAAGTTTATCTTCAAATACAGCAATAAGACTATCTACTTCTTTTTGTATAACCTCTTTGTCTCCACCATCTTTAAACTTATCAATTAACGCCTTTTTCCCTCTAGCATACTCTGCCAAAAAGATATTCTCATCAGCACCTTTCCCTGTATATACAAGAGTTTCAATAAAGTTATCAGCATTTGCAGTTATAACAATATCCGAATCGTTACCTAAATACATCTCAGCTTCATTATCTCCATAATGCAGCGTAAACATACCCAATCCTTGTTGTAATCTACCCGAAAAATTTCCCTGCTTATCTAAGGCATAACCCTTGCGCCAAGTACCTCTTTGATTTTTGACTATTATAGAGTCAACACTATTATTTTTTAAAGTCCCTTTAAAATTTTGAATTTCCGATTGCGCATACACACCAGTGCACACTAATAATAGTAATAGTATGTTTTTCATTTAATTGGATATTGTAAAATATAATTTATTTTAAGAGCTTATCCAGTAACTCTTGTAAGGCAGGGTCAGATGGTCTTGCAGCATCAGATCGTACTACGTTGCCCTTTGGGTCTATCAATAAAAAGCGTGGTATAGAATGAATATCGTAAGCTGCAATAAAATCAGACTTCCAGTCTTTATCTGCTATAAGTTGTACTCCGCCTAATGCTTCTTTATCTACAAATTTTTTCCACTTAGTATGGTCTTTCTCTTTATCTACAGAGATGCTTACAAATACGATATCTTTATCATGATATTTTTTTTCTATTTTCTGTAAATAAGGTATCTCTTTACGACATGGTCCGCACCAAGTAGCCCAAACATCTATATATACATATTTACCTCTAAAATCTTTAAGACTTGTAGTACCTCCTTTATGATTTTCATAAGTAAAAAGCGGCGATGGCTTTCCCTTCATTTTTTGGGCTTCTTGTGCTCGTTTTGCCATTGCTTCCAGTTGCTTTTTCTCTTGGGTAAGTACCGTTATCATCAAGTTTTTAAACGTTTCACCTATTTCAGGATTCTCTAATGCAGATCGTAACTCTCTTGCTCTATCATCAACTATTTTTTGAGCTGCATTGGGTTCGTTAGGCAAATCGTCAAGTCCTGATATAAAAACTTGGTCAGCAAGCATCTTTTTGGCTAAAAAGTTATTCTCTGCCGCACCTTTGCCTGTAAAATGTATCGTTTTATCAAAGCTATCTGCTGCTACCGTCATATCAAGATCATAACTATTATCAAGATATAACACGCTATACTCTTTACCATCATATAATTGATATAAGCCTGTAGTTAAAGAAAAGCTATCTTTAAAGTTTCCTTTTTTATCAGCTTTAATAACTTTTTGCATCGATTTAGAGCGTATGACAAGAGAATCGCTATTCGGATTTTTTATAATTGCCGAAAATGTAAACTCTTTATTTTGAGCATAAATACTGCTAACTGTAAGTAAAAGTAATGTAAGTAATTTTTTCATGTTGTAAATTTAATAGTTGTAAAAATAGAATTTTTAAACTTTTTAGCTTACTTGCAACCGTTAAAAAAAAGCATAAAAACCTAACACATTTAAATATACGATGAAAAAACACCTCTTTATCACCATAATAACTGCGTTCTTACTACTATCCTGCGGAGACAGTAAAGAAGAAATACAAACAATCAAAATAAAAGGTTTGTATAGTATTGAGCTACCTGAATACCTTACAAAAACTACAGGGCTTGATAACAGTGCATCATTACAATATCAAAATACACTTCGTGAGGTGTATATAATGGTAATTGATGAACCTAAAAGCAAACTCGAAAAAGCTATTAAAGAGAATGCTTTAGAAGATTATTACACTCCAGATCTTGATGGATATGCAAAACTACTAAATGAAGGAATAGAGACAAGAGCAAGTCTAGATAGTGTACCACAACTAATATCAAAAAAAATAAATGGACTCAATGCAAAAACAGCCACATTTACAGGTAATTCTCAAGGAATAGATATTTATTGGAGTTTAGCTTTTATAGAAGGAAAAAATAATTACTACCAAGTAATGATATGGACACTTGCCGATAAGAAAGAGCAATATAAAGAGACTATGAAGGCTATGATAAACTCATTTAAAGAGACTAATAAAAGTAAAAAATAAGCTTTAGCAAATATTTGAATGTATATGAGTAAGCATAATTGGTAATAGTTGCTAAATTTGCACTCTAAAATTGAACACAATGTATAGAAGCCATAATTGCGGTGAGCTAACAGCAGCCAATATAGACCAAGAAGTAACTTTATCCGGATGGGTACAAAAAACACGTAACAAAGGCTTCCTTGTATGGGCAGACCTTAGAGACCGTTATGGCGTTACTCAACTTATATTTGATGAAGAGCGTACAGATGCCAAAGTTTTTAAACAAGCCGAAGCGCTAGGTAGAGAATTTGTTATACAAGTAAAAGGTATCGTAATAGAGCGTGTATCTAAAAACCCAAATATGCCTACTGGCGATATAGAAATACTAGTAAAAGAGCTTGCTATACTAAATACAGCTATAACACCTCCTTTTACAATCGAAGATGAAACTGATGGTGGTGAAGACATC
This sequence comes from Flavobacterium arcticum, assembly GCF_003344925.1. Classification (NCBI taxonomy): domain Bacteria; kingdom Pseudomonadati; phylum Bacteroidota; class Flavobacteriia; order Flavobacteriales; family Flavobacteriaceae; genus Flavobacterium; species Flavobacterium arcticum. The sequence continues at coordinate 1,010,849 of NZ_CP031188.1, forward strand.
CGTATGAAATACCGTTACCTCGACATTCGTCGTAATCCTGTAAAAAACAGCTTACTATTTCGTCATAAAGTAGCCATGGAGGTACGTAACTACTTGTCTAAACAAGGGTTTATAGAGGTAGAAACCCCTGTATTAATAAAAAGTACTCCAGAGGGGGCTCGTGACTTTGTTGTACCAAGCCGCATGAACGAAGGGCAGTTCTATGCCCTGCCACAATCGCCACAAACCTTTAAGCAATTACTAATGGTGGGTGGTATGGATAAGTACTTCCAAATTGTGAAATGTTTTCGTGATGAAGACCTTAGAGCTGACCGTCAGCCAGAGTTTACACAAATAGACTGCGAAATGGCTTTTGTAGAGCAAGAAGACATTGTACAAACTTTTGAAGGACTAGCAAGCCACTTACTTAAAGAACTTAAAGGTGTAGAAACAGGTACATTCCCGAGAATGACCTATGACGAAGCCATGAAAAAATATGGTAACGACAAACCAGACATCCGTTTTGGGATGGAGTTTGGCGAACTAAACGAAGTAGCACAACACAAAGAGTTTGGTGTATTTAATAACTCAGAACTTGTTGTTGGTATAGCTGCACCAGGATGTGCATCATACACTCGTAAAGAAATAGATGCCCTTATCGACTGGGTAAAACGCCCACAAGTAGGTGCTACAGGAATGGTTTATGCAAAATATAATGAAGATGGTACTATCAAATCATCTGTAGATAAATTTTACGACCAAGAAGACCTTAAAAAATGGGCAGAAGCTACAGGCGCACAACCAGGAGACCTTATACTAATACTAAGTGGTGATGCTAATAAAACCCGTGCTCGCCTTAGTGCGCTACGTATGGAACTAGCTACACGACTAGGGTTAAGAAATCCAGAAGTATTTGCTCCATTATGGGTTATGGATTTCCCGCTATTAGAATGGGATGAAGAAACAGAACGATTCCATGCTATGCACCACCCATTTACATCGCCAAAACCAGAAGATATGCCGCTACTAGAAACAGATCCAGGTAAGGTAAGGGCGAATGCTTATGACCTTATACTGAATGGTAACGAAATAGGCGGTGGTTCTATCAGGATACACGATAAAGCTACACAACAGCTTATGTTTAAATACTTAGGCTTTACCGAAGAAGAAGCAAAAGCACAGTTTGGTTTCCTTATGGATGCTTTCCAGTATGGTGCACCACCACACGGCGGGCTTGCCTTTGGGTTTGACAGGCTTGTAGCAATATTAGGCGGACAGGAAACTATTAGAGATTTTATTGCTTTCCCAAAAAACAACTCAGGTCGTGATGTAATGATTGATGCGCCTTCGGCAATTGATGATACACAACTCAAAGAACTGAGCATAAAGCTAAACCTCTAATATTAATTTTTTCTGTTTATAAATTTCTTTAAAAAAAATTCAAACTCCTGTAAATCAATTTATTTTTATGTAAATTTTTCAATATTATCTTTGCAGTCTCATAATAAAGTTTACCTTTGACAATTATTAATTATTTTTTTATTACAGAATGCGAACAGGCAAAGTTAAATTTTTCAATGAGTCCAAAGGTTATGGATTTATTACAGACGACGAAACAGGTAAAGACATCTTTGTACACGCTACAGGAATCAAAACGGAGGATCTTCGTGAAGGTGATAGTGTAAGCTACGAAGAAGAAGAAGGAAGAAAAGGTAAAGTAGCTGCTCAGGTAGTAGCGATCTAAGACAATATAAATACTATTGCTTACCTATTGAAAATTTAAGAGCCGCTCAAAAGAGCGGCTCTTTTTTTTGTTTTTAAGAATAAAACCACCACCATCCTCAACCCAAACCACCATATGTTAATAATTCGTTAACAATAAAAATAATTCACCAGCAATTCTATAAAAAAGCAAAGTACAATGTTTTGTAATTTTTATTCATTCTAAATAAAAATTAACACAAATAAACCGATACAAAAAGCAAACCTTGATTTAGTTTAAAAATTGACGTGTATATTTGTGAATTATTATTAAAAATCTAAGCTATCATGCAAACTACACAGGTAGATTACTTCCCGATAATTATGCAGCTATTACTAGCTGTTGGTTTTGTAGTAGGTACTATTATAATTTCAAGCTTTCTAGGACCAAAGAGGCACTCTATTAACAAAGATAAAAACTTTGAATGTGGTGTTGAATCTATTGGTAATGCTAGAATACCATTCTCTGTAAAATATTTTCTTGTTGCCATATTATTTGTTTTATTTGACGTAGAGGTAATATTTATGTATCCTTGGGCAGTAAACTTTAGAGCAATGGGCTTTGAAGGTTTAGCAAAGATGGGTATCTTTATGTTTTTACTGATAGTAGGCTTCTTCTATGTAATGAAGAAAAAAGGCCTAGAGTGGGAATAACAACACCTAATAACCATAATTAATAAGTATAATGAGCGATTCATCAGACATACAATTAGTTAACGCTCCCGAAGGAGTAGAGGGAAACGGATTTTTTGCCACTAAGCTCGACGATGTAGTAGGGCTTGCACGTGCTAATTCGTTATGGCCTTTACCATTTGCCACCTCATGCTGCGGTATCGAGTTTATGGCAACTATGGGTGCAAATTATGATTTAGCACGTTTCGGTTCAGAGCGTATGAGTTTTTCACCACGCCAAGCCGATATGCTTTTAGTAATGGGTACCATCGCCAAAAAAATGGCACCAATATTACGTCAGGTTTACGAGCAAATGAGCGAGCCACGTTGGGTTATCGCTGTTGGAGCTTGTGCATCATCTGGTGGTGTATTCGACACTTATTCTGTATTACAAGGTATAGATAAGGTAATACCTGTAGATGTTTATGTACCAGGTTGCCCACCAAGACCAGAGCAAATACTTGATGGTATTATGGAATTACAAGAAATAGTAAAATCAGAATCCGTACGCAGGAGAAGCTCTCCAGAATATAAAGAATTATTGGCATCTTATAATATTTCATAAAGACACTATGGCTTTAGAAACATCTGTTATACAAGACAAGCTCACAAATAAATTCGGCGACAATGTTACCGAATTTAACCAAATAAAAGATATTTTCACCTTTGAAGTCGCACCAGATAGCATGAATGATGTTATGCGTTTTCTAAAAGAAGACTCGGTGTTGCGCTTTAACTTCCTTACTGACCTTTGTGGAGTACATTATCCCGATAATGAAAAAGACAAACAGTTTGCTATGGTTTACCATATGCATAACTGGGTAGATAATATTCGCATAAGGTTTAAAAGTTTCCTTAACGGAGATAACCCTGAAATTGACACAGTTACCAATCTATTTTTGAGTGCTAACTGGCAAGAGCGTGAAACCTATGATTTCTACGGAATTATATTTAAAGGACACCCACAATTGAAAAGGATATTAAATATGGATGAGATGGTGTCGTTCCCTTTACGAAAAGAATTCCCGCTAGAAGACGGTGGAAGGACTGATAAAGACGACCGCTTTTTTGGACGAACAACTGATAATCGCTAATAATGAACCTGAATAAATTGTAATATAAATGTCAGACCTATTATTACCACCAGAGCAACGCTATGCCGAAATGATTGCCAAAAGGCAAAACGAAGATGGTAGCGAGCTTTCTGTACTTAACTTAGGGCCCACCCACCCTGCTACACACGGTATATTCCAAAATATATTGTTAATGGATGGCGAGCGAATACTGGATGGCGAAGGTACTGTAGGGTACATTCACCGCGCATTTGAAAAAATTGCCGAGAACAGACCCTTTTATCAGATAACACCACTTACTGACAGGATGAACTACTGCTCCTCTCCTATCAATAATATGGGATGGTGGATGACTTTAGAAAAAACACTTGATATAGAAGTACCTAAAAGAGTACAATATTTAAGGGTTATTATTATGGAGCTGGCACGTATAGCCGACCACATAATATGTAACTCAGTATTAGCTGTTGATACAGGTGCACTTACAGGGTTTTTATACGTATTTCAATACAGAGAAAAAATATACGAAATATACGAAGAGATATGTGGTGCAAGACTTACCACAAATATGGGACGTATAGGTGGATTTGAAAGAGACTGGAGCCCAGCTGTATTCGAAAAAATAAATGTATTTTTAGAAGATTTTCCTGCTGTATGGCAAGAGTTTGAAAACCTACTTACACGTAACAGAATTTTTATGGACAGAACTATAGGTGTAGGACCTATATCTGCCGAAAAAGCGATGAGTTACGGCTTTACAGGACCAAACCTTCGTGCTGCGGGAATAGACTATGATGTGCGAGTAATGCAGCCTTATAGCTCTTATGAAGATTTTGAATTTGATGTTCCTGTAGGAGAAGCAGGCGACACATATGACAGATTTTGTGTACGTAATGCAGAAGTTTGGGAAAGTTTAAAAATAATCCGTCAGGCATTGGATAAATTACCAGAAGGTCCTTTCCATGCTGATGTACCTGATTATTACCTACCTCCAAAAGAAGATGTTTACAACAATATGGAAGCACTTATTTATCACTTTAAAATAGTGATGGGTGAAGTGCCTGTACCAAAAACCGAAGTATACCATGCGGTAGAAGGCGGTAATGGCGAACTTGGTTTTTATTTAATTACCGACGGTAGCCGTACACCATACAGGTTACACTTCCGTAGACCATGTTTTATATACTATCAAGCCTTTAACGAAATGGTAAAAGGTCAAATGCTTTCGGATGCGATTGCAACATTATCAAGCCTCAATGTTATTGCAGGCGAACTAGACGCTTAACGATTATGGAAATTTCACACGCAAAACAGGTTATAAACATAGATGAGAAGCTCACAGAGCGCATCAACGAACTATTAAGCCACTACCCTGCCGATAAGAAAAAATCGGCATTGCTTCCAGTACTTCACGAAGTACAGGATGCACATGATAACTGGCTTAGTATAGAGCTACAAGATAAAGTAGCAGAAATACTAGAAATTAAACCTGTAGAGGTTTATGAGGTAGTTACCTTTTATACTATGTATAACCAAAAACCAATAGGTAAATACATGTTCGAATTCTGTAGAACTTCTTGTTGCTGCCTGCGTGGTGCAGAAGATCTTATGGATTATACCTGTGATAAACTGGGTATAAAAGAAGGCGAAACAACACCCGACGGACAGTTTACCGTAGTGGGTGTAGAATGCTTAGGTGCTTGTGGTTATGCGCCAATGCTACAAATAGGTGACTATTATAGAGAGCATCTTACTAAAGAGAAAGTTGACACGCTTATTGAAGAATGCAAAGCAGGCAAAGTAGATTTACACAAACAAGACCATTATACTGAGTAACAATGGGAAGAAAGATATTATTAGAGCACGCAAATGTACCTGGGATAAAAACCTATGAAGTGTACCGCAAAATGGGCGGTTATGCTTCTGTAGAAAAGGCTATAAAAACCATGACTCCAGATGAAATTGTTGAAGAAGTAAAAACTTCAGGATTAAGAGGTCGTGGTGGGGCAGGTTTCCCAACAGGTTTAAAATGGAGTTTTCTTGATAAAAAATCAGGAAATCCTTCACACTTAGTTTGTAATGCTGACGAATCAGAGCCAGGAACGTTTAAAGACCGTTACTTGATGGAGTACATTCCTCACCTTTTAATAGAAGGAATGATAACATCTAGCTTTGCTTTAGGTGCAAAACTTTCGTACATCTACATTCGTGGCGAATATATGTGGGTATACCGCATATTAGAAAATGCAATTAAAGAAGCCTATGCTGCTGGATGGCTGGGTAAAAATATATTAGGTTCAGGTTATGATCTAGACCTTTATGTACATTGTGGTGCAGGAGCTTACATCTGCGGAGAAGAAACAGCACTTATAGAATCGCTTGAAGGAAAAAGAGGTAATCCAAGGATAAAACCACCTTTTCCTGCGGTTAAAGGTTTATGGCAAGAGCCTACTGTGGTAAACAATGTAGAGTCTATTGCAGCAGTACCTTGGATAATAAACAATGGTGGCGAAGAATATGCCAAAATTGGTGTTGGTCGCTCTACAGGAACAAAATTAATATCAGCTTCAGGACATATTAAAAACCCTGGAGTATATGAAATAGAATTAGGCTTAAGTGTTGATGAGTTTATGAACTCTGATGAATATTTAGGCGGAATGATGAATGACAGACCATTAAAAGCATTAGTACCTGGAGGTTCATCTGTGCCAATATTACCTGCACACCTTATTTATAAGAATGCAGAAGGCGGCGACAGGTTAATGAGTTATGAATCGCTTAGCGAAGGTGGTTTTCAAACAGGGTCTATGTTAGGGTCTGGAGGTTTTATTGTTTACAATGACACATCGTGCATTGTGCGTAACACTTGGAACTTCAGTCGTTTTTACCATCATGAAAGCTGTGGACAATGTTCACCTTGTCGTGAGGGTACAGGTTGGCTAGAAGGTGTACTACACCGTATAGAAACAGGACATGGTCGTGAAGAAGATATCGACCTACTGTGGGATATACAAAGTAAAATAGAAGGTAATACAATATGCCCGCTAGGAGATGCAGCAGCATGGCCAGTAGCAGCAGCAATTCGTCATTTCCGTGATGAGTTTGAGTATCACGTTCGTTTTCCAGAAAAAGTTAAAAATCGTGACCATTATGTAGCTGAACCTTTCGAAAAAGTAAAGCACTTAGTAACGAAACAAACAGTTTAAGTCAAAAGTTTAAAAGTCGAAAGTCTCAAAGCCTTGTGCTTTTTATCTTTCAAACTATATAGAATATGAAAGTAACAATAGACGGTCAAAGTATAGAGGTAGAACCAGGGACAACCATCCTACAGGCGGCTCGTATGATAGGTGGCGAATCTGTTCCGCCAGCAATGTGCTATTATTCTAAGCTAAAAGGTAGTGGTGGTAAATGCCGTTGCTGTCTTGTAGAGGTGTCTAAAGGTAGCGAAAGAGACCCTAGACCAATGCCGAAACTAATGGCATCGTGTGTAACAGGTGTTATGGACGGTATGGAAGTAAACAGTATTTCTTCGCAAAGAGTATTAGATGCAAGAAAATCAGTTACTGAGTTTCTACTTATCAACCACCCGTTAGACTGCCCAGTATGTGACCAAGCTGGTGAGTGCGACCTGCAAAACCTTAGCTTTAAGCATGGTGCTGGTAAAACACGTTTTATTGAAGAAAAGAGAACTTTTGAACCTGAAAATATAGGTCCAAACATACAGTTGCACATGAATCGTTGCATACTATGTTACCGTTGTGTGATGGTTGCAGACCAACTTACAGACGACAGGGTACATGGTGTAATGAACAGAGGTGACCATTCGCAAATATCTACTTGTATTTCTAAAGCTATAGATAATGAGTTTTCAGGAAATATGATTGATGTTTGTCCTGTAGGTGCACTTACTGATAAAACATTCCGATTTAAGCAAAGGGTCTGGTTTAACAAACCATTTAATGCTCATAGAGATTGTGATAAATGTTGCGGAAAAACAACACTTTGGATGTTTGGCGACGAAATACAAAGAGTTACAGGACGTAAAGATATTTACCATGAAGTAGAAGAGTTCATTTGTAACGAATGTCGTTTTGACCATAAAGATCCTAGCCATTGGGTTATTGAAGGACCTCGTAAGTTTGAAAAAGGTTCGGTTATTAATCAAAATAACTATACTCAAAAATTAGAAAAAGTGACTATTGAAACCGAACATAACATTCTGTTGGGTAGAGAGCAGGACAGAAAAAAAATAAGTATGCCCGATGTGCCACTTACAGAACAAGGAAAGAAAAAACTTAAAGAAGGTAACGTATAAATTATGAACGAAGCTATCATCATAGAAAAGAGCGTTATTATTATTGCAGTATTTGCCCTTACCATGCTAATGGCGATGTACTCTACGCTTGCCGAAAGAAAAATCGCAGCTTGGTTGCAAGATCGTGTAGGTCCTAACCGTGCAGGTAAAGGCGGTATACTACAACCCCTTGCCGATGGTTTAAAACTATTTGCTAAAGAGGAATTTGTACCTAATACAGAGAATAAATTTTTGTTTTTTGTAGGTCCTGCAATATCAATGAGTATGGCACTAATGACAAGTGCTGTTATTCCTTGGGGAGACAAACTTCACCTTTTTGGTCGTGATATTATACTACAAGCTACTGATATTGATGTAGCAATACTATATGTATTCGGAGTACTATCAGTAAGTATATATGGTATTATGATTGGTGGATGGGCATCTAATAATAAATTCTCGTTGATGAGTGCCATGCGTGCTGCATCACAAATGATATCATATGAAGTAGCAATGGGGTTATCTATCATCGCACTTATTATGATGACAGGAACACTTAGCCTTCGCGAAATTGCTGCTGGACAGGAAGGAATGAACTGGAATGTTTTTTACCAACCAGTAGGTTTCCTTATCTTCTTAGTATGTTCGTTTGCAGAGACTAACCGTACACCGTTTGACCTTGCAGAATGTGAGGCAGAACTTATAGGAGGTTACCATACCGAATATTCTTCTATGAAAATGGGTTTTTACCTGTTTGCAGAATATGCGAGTATGTTTATATCATCTACTATTCTTGCCGTGCTTTATTTTGGAGCATACAACTACCCTGGTATGAGCTGGATGGAAGAAAATGTAGGCGTTAATATTGCTAACATAATAGGTATGTTTGCATTGTTTGCTAAATTGTGCTTCTTTATATTCTTTTATATGTGGGTACGATGGACGGTGCCAAGATTCCGTTATGACCAGTTAATGCGTTTAGGATGGAAAATATTAATACCTCTATCTATAGCAAATATTATTATTACAGGTATTGTTATATTATTAACAGAGTAACCTAAAAATAAAATAGAATTACAACTACCTGTATGTAAAACAGGTTAACAATTATACAAATGTCAATAGAGACCATATCATTATCGGGAAGAAAGAAGGAGGTTTCCAACAAAAAGATGACCTTTTTGGAGAGCCTTTACCTTGTGGCGATATTTAAAGGATTGATGATCACCATAAGACACTTATTTAAAAGAAAGGTGACTATTAAATATCCTGAAGAAACAAGATCACTTAGCCCTGTTTATAGAGGACAACATATGCTAATGCGTGATGATGAAGGCAGAGAACGTTGTACTGCCTGCGGACTTTGTGCATTATCTTGCCCTGCTGAAGCTATCACTATGAAGGCTGAAGAAAGAAAACCTGAAGAAAAGCACTTGTACAGAGAAGAGAAATATGCTTCTATATATGAAATAAATATGCTTCGTTGCATTTTTTGTGGACTTTGTGAAGAAGCTTGTCCTAAAGAAGCTATTTTCTTGACAAAATCGAGAGTTATGGTAAAATCGGCAACTAACAGAGAAGATTTTATTTACGGAAAAGATAAACTGGTTATGCCTCTTGATATGGCAATTAAGAACACACCAACTAACGCGGCAAACTAAGATGATAACAACAGTATTCTATATTTTATCGGCGATTACTTTAGCTACTGCGTTTTTAACCATCTTTAGTAAAAACCCTATACACAGTGCTATTTATCTTGTACTTTGCTTTTTCTCTATTGCAGGACATTATCTTATGTTCAATGCTCAGTTTTTAGCAATAGTACACATCATAGTATATTCGGGAGCTATCATGATATTGATGCTCTTTACCATAATGCTCATGAACCTCAATAAAGAGGACGAACAGCACAAGTCTATACTTACCCGTATTGCGGCAACCATTTCTTTTTGCCTTATAGCATTTGTATTACTGGCTACCTTTATAAAAGCACAACCAGCAATAATGGAGTATAAAAATTCGGGCGAAGATTACCAATCTATTCAAGTATTAGGACAAGTATTACTCAACGATTATATGGTTCCGTTTGAGTTTGCCTCTATACTGCTTTTGGTATCAATGATAGGTGCAGTATTATTATCTAAAAAAGAACACATTAACGACTAATATGGAAAACATTTTACAACAGATAGGTATCGAAAACTACATTTATCTTTCCACATTGCTTTTTTGTGTAGGGGCATTTGGAGTGCTTTACAGGAGAAATGCCATTGTAATGTTCATGTCAATCGAAATTATGCTTAATGCAGTAAACCTTCTATTGGTAGCTTTTTCTACTTACCATCAGGATGCAGCAGGACAAGTTTTCGTATTCTTCTCTATGGCAGTAGCCGCAGCAGAGGTAGCCGTTGGGCTTGCCATATTGGTAGCCGTGTACAGAAACATGAAGAATATTGATATTGATAATTTAAAGAATTTAAAAGGATAACGCCTAATGGAGACTAATTTGGCTTTACTATTACTATTAGCCCCCTTAGCAGGGTTTTTACTTAACATTTTTGCAGGAAAAAAACTGAGCAGAAATTTATCGGGCACATTAGGCACTTTGGCCGTGGCGGTATCATTTGCAGTTACGCTGTTTTTCTTCATGCAAGTAAGCAGTACCAAAGAACCTGTAATGGTTAACCTGTTTAAATGGATGACACTGGATAACTTTAGTGTTAACTTTGCTTTTCAACTAGACCAGCTATCATTGCTATGGCTAATGTTTGTTACTGGTATTGGTACACTTATACATGTATATTCTATCAGTTATATGCATAATGATGAAAATATGCATAAGTACTTTGCTTACCTAAACCTTTTCATATTCTTTATGCTTATGCTAGTTATGGGTAGTAACCTACTTATAATGTTCATCGGATGGGAAGGCGTTGGACTTTGCTCTTACCTACTTATTGGGTTTTGGTATAAAAATCAAGACTTTAACGATGCTGCCAAGAAAGCCTTCATCATGAACCGTATTGGTGACCTTGGTTTCCTTATTGGTATATTCATTATAGGGTACCTTTTCCATAGTGTAGATTATATAGATATTAAAAATGCTATTGCTTCAGGAAGTTTTAATGTAAACGATGTTACAAACATGACATGGTTAGGCGTTGCTACACTATGCCTGTTTATAGGAGCTTGTGGTAAAAGTGCTCAGATACCATTATACACATGGTTACCTGATGCGATGGCAGGACCAACACCGGTTTCGGCATTAATACACGCTGCTACGATGGTAACCGCAGGTATTTTTATGATTACCCGAATGAATTTTGTTTTTGACCTTACACCAGATGTTCAAAATATAATTGCCATAGTAGGTGCTGTTACTTCACTAGTTGCTGCTACTATAGGCTTAATGCAAAATGATATTAAAAAAGTACTTGCTTACTCTACTGTATCACAATTAGGGCTTATGTTCCTTGCGCTTGGATTAGGAGCTTATGAAATAGCTGTTTTCCATGTAATAACACACGCTTTCTTTAAGGCTTGTTTATTCTTAGGTTCAGGTTCGGTTATACACGCTATGAGTGGCGAGCAGGATATGCGCAACATGGGTGGTCTTCGCAAAGTAATGAAGGTAACCTTTATTACTTTCCTTATTGCTACACTGGCAATATCAGGTTTACCGCCATTCTCTGGTTTCTTCTCTAAAGACGAAATATTAATGACAGCTTTCCACCATAACAAACCACTATGGGTTATTGGATCAGTTGCCTCTATAATGACAGCATTTTACATGTTCCGATTACTATACCTTACTTTCTTTAAAGATTTTAGAGGAACAGAAGAACAGAAAAACCACCTGCACGAATCGCCATCACTTATTACTTTCCCGCTTATAGTACTTGCCGTACTTGCTTTAGTGGGTGGTGCTATAAGTTTACCAGGCAGTAGCTGGCTAAACGAATACCTTGCACCAATTATAAGCCATCCGGCAGAGCACCACGCATTGGGCACTACAGAGTATATGCTTATGGGAGTTGCAATTGTAGGTGCATTAATAGGTATAGGGTTAGCATATGCTAAATACATCAAAAAATCATTTGTACCTGTACCAGATAATGAAATAACAGGATTTGCCAAAATAGTCTATAATAAATTTTATGTAGATGAAATTTATAATACAGTTATTGTAAAACCAATATATGCTCTAGGTGCTTTCTTTAAGAATATTACCGAAGTTGCTTTTTCAGGCTTTATATTTGGGCTTGGTAAAGTTGCCAACGCAATAGGTGCACAAGGAAGAAGTGCACAAAACGGAAGCGTAGGTTTATATCTGTTTGTATTTGTATTGAGCGTATGCTCTATAATAGCTTATATCTTTTTAAAATAATTCATACCTGATGGACGTATCATTTATACTCATTATTCTATTATTCGGAGCAGTTGCTACTTACTTTGTGGGCGATAAATGGGCTTCTAAAGCCGCATTAATATTTAGCACCGCAGCATTTGCAGCCACCCTTTATGTGATATATCGCTACAATATGGGCGAAAAGGTAAGCTATTTACATACTTGGATAAAAAGACCTCGCGTACTATTAAACTTTAGTGCCGATAGCTTATCGCTTGCTATGGTTGCGCTTACCACAGTGCTTACACCAATAATTGTATTAACATCTTTTGGGAATATGTTCCCAAAAACAAAAGCATTTTATGCTCTTATCCTGTTTATGGCATTTGCTATGGTAGGTACATTTTTAAGCACAGATGGTTTAGTATATTATATTTTCTGGGAATTATCATTAATACCAATATATTTCATAGCTCTTATATGGGGTAGCGGCGATGCCGAAAGCAGAAAAAAAGCAGTTGTAAAATTCTTTATCTACACCTTTGCAGGTTCGCTGTTTATGTTGGTTTCGTTTATATACCTATATACTAAAACAGGAAGTTTCCTTAACATTCACTTATATAAAGCACACCTATCGGAAACAGAGCAATTTTGGATATTCCTTGGATTCTTTTTAGCTTATGCTATCAAAATCCCGATTATACCATTCCACACATGGCAGGCTAATGTGTACCAAAAAGCTCCAGCCGTAGGTACTATGCTACTATCGGGTATTATGCTAAAAATGGCATTATACAGCATCGTGAGATGGCAATTACCTATAGCGCCACAAGCAGCAGCAGAATATAAATATATCTTTATAGCCCTGTGTATTGCAGGTGTTATATATGGCTCTATACTTGCTCTGAAACAAACTGACCTTAAAAAATTATTAGCCTACTCATCTTTAGCACACGTTGGGCTTATTGCAGCAGGTGCTTATACGCTTACTATCGACGGGCTTCGTGGGGCTTTCTTGCAAATGATAGCGCACGGTTTTGTAGTAGTTGGTTTATTCTACGCTGCCGAAATTATATCGCGCAGGTACAACACAGGAGAAATTGCAGATATGGGCGGCATCAGAACACAAGCGCCAAAATTTGCATCTATGTTTATGATATTGGTTATGGCATCCGTTGCGTTACCATTAACCTTTAACTTTATAGGAGAATTTGAGGTACTATATAGCCTTGCCCAAACTAATATTTGGTTTGCTGTTTTTGGCGGTACTACCATTATACTTGGTGCATTTTATATGCTGAGAATGTTCCAGCAAGTAATGCTTGGCGATAAGGGTACAAAAGTATTTGCCGATATTACATTTGGCGAAGGCTTTGTATTTGCACTTATCATCGGGGTACTATTATTTTTCGGAATATATCCAAGCCCGATTGCCGACTTTATTACACCAGACCTACAAAAGGTATTATTACAAATTAATCAGATTAATTAAGCTCATATAACAATGAATACATTAATAGCTATTGCAGGATTAGGGATTTTATGCCTTATAGCTGAAATTTTCAATTTAAGGAAAGCCATTGTTCCCGTTACTATTATCGGGCTATTGGCAATACTAGGGCTTAACGTATATGATTATATGGAGCTTGGTCTAAACGCTGCCATTACCGATCGTAGTGAAGGCTTTTATAATAACATGATTGTTAACAACAGTTTCGGTATGGCATTTACTGGGCTGTTTATAGTGCTTACTATCTTTTTAGTAGCAATGACACCCGAGTTTCATAAAGAACACAAAGCTAAAATATCCGACTTTGTTGCTATAAAATTATTCTTGCTTGCAGGGGCTGTAGCTATGGTATCGTTTGGTAACCTTGCTATGTTCTTTTTAGGTATCGAAATTTTATCTATATCACTATATGTACTCGCTGCAAGTGAGCCAAAAAACATAAAAAGTAACGAGGCTGGTATGAAATACTTCCTTATGGGGGCTTTTGCATCGGGTATTTTATTATTTGGTATTGCGCTTATTTATGGTGCAACAGGCTCGTTTGACAATGCTGCTATTTACAGCGCCGTATTAAGTGGCGATTTACCAGGTTGGTTCTTTATAGGAATAGTGATGCTTACTATAGGCTTATTATTTAAAATTGCTGCTGCACCTTTTCATATGTGGGCACCTGATGTTTACCAAGGTTCACCTGCACTAAACACTGCTACCATGAGTACACTAGCAAAAGTAGCTGCTATGGCAGCTTTCTTTAAGCTAATGCGCAACCTTAACCACGAAGTACCAGGTAGCTATATTGCCATTATCATAACAGTATCTATACTATCTATGACGGTGGGTAACTTTATGGCATTAAGACAAACTAACGTAAAGCGTATGCTTGCTTTCTCTGGTATATCTCATGCAGGTTTTATGCTTATGGTATTACTAAACCCTCCTGCTATGTCAGGGGTATTGTTCTACTACGCTTCGGCTTATGCACTTGCGGGTATAGCAGCGTTTGCCGTAATACTATATGTTACTAGTAATAAAGAGAACGAAGATATTTATCAGTTTAACGGACTGGGTAAAACCAATCCTGTTATGGCAGCTACACTAACCTTAGCATTACTATCTATGGCAGGTATCCCTATATTATCTGGGTTCTTTGCCAAGTTCTTCTTGTTTAGCGAAGTAATAAAATCAGGACATATAGCTATAGTAATAGTAGCCGTAGTTAACTCTATAGTGAGTGTAGGCTACTACTTTAAGCTAATACTAGCCATGTACAGCAAAGACGCTACAGAAAACACTCAGAAAGCACCTACGGCATACAGCATAGTCGCAGTAGTATCTATACTGCTTACTATTGCCATTGGGCTTTATCCTGATGCTTTATTAAGTATATTAAAGTAATATTATCTTTCACGATACACAGGTGCAAAGCTGAAAAATATAATGTACCTTTGCGCCTTCTAAGACAAACCTCCTATGAAAATAGGTGGTTTTTTATTTTGCAACACCATGAACATGAAAAAAATTGTTGAGTACAGAAAGTTACTCGACGTTACTAAGGCAGCAACCCTAAAGGAGCTGAAAACCATTTACAGGAACAGCATGAAAGAATGCCACCCAGACACCTGTACTACTGAAGAAGAAACACTGGCTGCCGAAGAAAAAAGCAAGGCAATTATAGAGGCATACCACTTCTTGGTAAGTGTTGCTCCTGAAACTGCCGAGAAAAACCAAGCAGAATATACCAAGACTACAAAAGAGTCTGGGATATTGGATTTTTATATGGAAAACCAAGCCCTATACATCAACTTTGTAGATGGTAGCAATTATGAATACTTTGGTGTACCAAGAAACACCTACATCAAGATGGTAAATGCCGAGTCGCCAGCACGTTTTGCTCGTAGACACATTTATGGAACATACTTATACCGCAGTGCTATTAAAATAGTAGCGGGAGAGTAAAACCTCATCGATATAAAAACAACAAAAGCCTCCTAATTGGAGGCTTTCTGTATTTATAAACCATGACATATCTTAACGTCATATTGTCATTTTTTCAAACACAATTGACACAATGTCATAGTTTTTTATAACCTAGATATATATCTAGGTTATAAATTAATTTATTTTCTATATTTTTTTTTATAAAACGCGAAAACGATATAGTTGGCACAAAACTTGAACTAAAAAAAACGTTAAGATAATTGTAAAATCTCCCCAAATTACAATTAAGCAGTTAAAAGAAAGGACTATTGCTATTTTAATACAGGTACAAATATAATATTATTTTTCATCCTACAAAATCTTTAACTCTCTCCTTTCCGGTTATTCGCTAAATACCGAAAATTTAGTATAATCAAAATTTTTAATAACATGAAAAAAAATCAACATGTTGTACCCCATCAAGATGGATGGGCAGTAAAAGGTGAAGGTAACTCAAAAGCAACAAAAGTTACAAAAACACAGACAGAAGCTATTGAATCAGCAAGAAAAATTGCTAAAAATCAGGAATCAGAATTGTTCATTCATAAAAAAGATGGAACAATTCGAGGTAGAGATAGCTATGGTAATGACCCTGTAGAAAGTAAAGGATAATTAATAATTTAAAGATTTTTGTATGAAAAAAAATTACACGAATTTAATTCAAAAAGTTAAAGAAAGAAGTAACCCTGAAAACTTACCTATTAGAAGGTTACTTTTTGAAAGTGCAGGCATACCTTATACAGATGTAGGTCAATATGTTAAACTTGCAATGGCAGGTGTTCCTTTAGAATATACTAATAATAGCAAGGCTGCTGCGAAAAAAGTAATGGTTCACTTAGAAAAATTACACGACAAAAATATAGAATTTAGATTTCAAGGATCCGTTGAAACCAATACGCATATTTTAAATGATAATGATATTGATCTTTTACAAATTTCGTTGCAATCTTCAACAGTAGACCGTGCCAGCCTTAAAACAGCATTAGATGAATCATGGAAATACACCAACAAAGAGTATAAAAACCTGAAAGAGCATTCTGATAATTTTACTTTATATGGAGGAGATCAGCTTTCAGATTTAGGGAAGATTCGTATTAAGTCCGAAGAAACTTTACAGTCAATCTATAAAGATGTGGACATTTCAAAACCAAAAGCCATTGCTGTTGAAGTCAAAACACCTCTTAGAAAAGTAGATGTTGCTACTGCTGTCTATTATAAAGCTATACCCTATATGAAATCTAACAGCGAACACAAAAAAGGTATACAAATTTATAATAAAGAAACTGACAGTAAACTACCCGTAGAGTTTCCTTTTTGGAGTATCAAAAGAATTAATGAAAAAAGTATCTTATCTAATGGGAGACTTAAAAAAATGATTCGTTTTTTGAAAAATATTAAGTGTGATACTTCACAAATAACAGGAAAACCAAAAATATCAAGTTTTGACATTAATGCTATTTGCTATGATATAGATCTAAAAATATACGATTCATCTAATTACTTAGAATTAGTCATGATTTTGTATAATCAAATATCTTTACTTGCTTCTGATGAAAGCTATAGAAATAATTTAAAATCAGTAGATGCACAAGAGTATATTTTTAGGTCAAACCCTGAAAAAGTAAGTGAGCTTTATATTTTCAAATCAGAAATTGATGCAATATTATCCGATATCTATTCATTAAAATTAATCGCTGTATGAAAAAGAAAAAAATTTTTATAGGATGTTCTAGTGAAGAAATAAAAATTGCTAAAATAGTAGAAGGCTTCCTTGATAAAGATTATGAGGTAACAATTTGGGATGAAAAAATTTGGGATAAGGCAGTTTTCAGATTAAACAACAATTTCTTAAATGATTTATTGAAAGCTAGTTTAAAATTTGACTTTGGTATTTTAATTGGTACTCCAGATGATAAACTAATAAAGCGAGGAAATGAAGTTTTATCTGCACGTGATAATATTTTGTTTGAATTAGGCTTATTTATTGGAAGATTGGGTATTGATAAATGTGCTTTTTTAGTGGATTCATCAGTAGAAGTGCCTACCGACCTAAGTGGTATATACATTGCCAAATACAATATAGATAATATAACCGATAAGATTAAAGAGGTCAAGCAATTATTTGATAATAGTTCTATTAATAAGTTTAATTTTTTTCCTTCAAATACTTTAGCTTTTGGTTATTTTGAAAATTTCATAAAACCTTTATGCAATGAGTACTATAAGAAAAATCAATTTGATATAGAAGGTATTAAATATAGTATTTGTAGCATTCAAATAATGATTCCAAAAACTCTATCGGAAGACCTAAATCTACAGTTTCAACAAATCAAAAATAAAATTGGAGTTGAAGAAAAATGTATTCCTGCCTTAGGTAGAAGACGAAATTACAATGTAGATGTGAAAAAATTAGAGAAAAATCAATTAGAAATCTTAGACTTTCCATCTACACTTACAGGTATAAATTATGCAATAAGGGAACTCCTCCCTGACGAATATAATGAAAATGGTGAAGAATATAAGCAAATATTAAATCGGGAATTAGAACGGTTTGTCCATACTTTGCAAAGCCTAATAAAGAGAAATGGATTTGATGGTCTTGTTTCTATTAAATATAATTAATTAAAAGCCTGGTAAAAATCCAGGCTTTTGCACACTTACACCCCCCGAAAACGTTTTCTTTTATTTATATTTACAGCTCCAAAATCAACTATCACATGAGTAACGCTTACAAACTTACGGTAAACGGCACTACTACTTTTGATGTTAACGAAGCGCAACTTTCGCAGCTCGATGCCATTAGTACAGCACCGAACAATTACCATATTTTAAAAGACAGTAAACCTTTTAAAGCAGCCACTACCCAAACAAATTTTCTTGCAAAAGAATATACCGTTACGGTGAATAATAACACCTATACTGTAAACATTGCTAATGCGCTCGATGAGCTTATTGTAGCAATGGGCTTCGAGATAGGCGCTGCAAAACAGGTAAACGATATAAAAGCACCTATACCGGGGCTTATACTCGAAATAAATGTTACCGTAGGACAAGAAGTACAAGAAAATGACAACTTACTCGTACTAGAGGCAATGAAAATGGAAAACACTTTCCAATCGCCAAGAGCTGGCGTTATTAAGTCTATTGCAGTAAGCAAAGGCGACGCTGTAGATAAAGGTCAGTTACTAATAGAATTTGAATAGCACTATGAAAAAGATACTTGTAGCCAATAGGGGCGAAATTGCCATAAGGGTAATGGAAACCGCAAAGAAAATGGGCATTAAAACCGTTGCTGTTTTCTCGACCGCCGATAGAAATGCACCCCATGTAAAACTTGCCGATGAAGCTGTTTGCATAGGCGAAGCACCATCAAACAAATCCTACCTTTTAGGAGATAAAATAATAGAAGTAGCCAAATCGCTTAACGTAGATGGGATTCACCCTGGATACGGATTTTTGAGCGAAAATGCTACGTTTGCCGAAGCCGTAGAAGCTAGTGGTATTACCTTTATAGGACCACGCTCTAAAGCTATCCGCATAATGGGTAGCAAGCTCGCTGCCAAAGATGCCGTTAAGGGGTATGACATCCCTATGGTTCCCGGTATAGACGAAGCAATTACTGATGTGGCAAAAGCTCAACAAGCAGCCGTAAACATTGGTTTCCCTATCCTGATAAAAGCATCAGCAGGTGGTGGTGGTAAAGGAATGCGCGTGGTAGAAAAAGAAGCCGATTTTGTTCCGCAAATGGAACGCGCTATAAGTGAGGCTACCTCAGCCTTTGGTGATGGGTCTGTTTTTATCGAAAAATATGTAGGCTCACCACGACATATCGAGATACAAGTTATGGCAGATAGCCATGGCAATATCATTTACCTTTTTGAAAGAGAATGTAGCGTGCAACGTCGTCACCAAAAAGTGGTAGAAGAAGCACCAAGTGCAGTACTTACACCCGAAATCAGAAAAGCCATGGGCGAAGCTGCCGTTAAAGTAGCAAAAGCCTGCGATTACTTAGGTGCTGGTACAGTAGAGTTTTTATTGGATGAAAATAAAAACTTCTATTTCCTAGAAATGAACACCCGCCTACAGGTAGAGCATCCCGTTACCGAATTGATTACAGGACTTGACCTTGTAGAGCTACAAATAAAAGTAGCACGTGGCGAAGCACTCGATATTAAACAAGAAGACTTACAAATAAACGGTCATGCACTAGAACTTCGTGTATATGCCGAAGACTCACTAAATGACTTTGCGCCAAGCGTTGGGCATTTGGATATATATCAAATTCCCGTAGGCAAAGGCATACGTGTAGATAATGGTTTTGAGCAAGGTATGGATGTACCTATTTATTATGACCCGATGCTTGCCAAGCTAATTACCTATGGCAAAACACGTGAGGAAGCTATCGAACTAATGATAGAAGCCATTGCCGATTATAAAGTAGAAGGTATTAGTACTACCCTACCCTTCGGTACATTTGTGTGCGAACACGAAGCATTCCGTTCAGGAGATTTCGACACGCATTTTGTAAAGAAATACTACGATGCCGAAAAGCTAAAATCGCAAATGGACAACGAAGCAGAAATTGCTGCCTATGTTGCCCTGAAACAATATTTGGAAGACCAGAAAATTTTACGACTGCCAATACAGTAAACCTATGGAAGACAAAATAAAAGTATTAAACGATAAAATCGCTCAGGCACATTTAGGTGGAGGCGAGAAACGGATAGCAAAACAGCACGAAAAGAAGAAGCTTACCGCACGCGAGCGGGTGGAATACTTAATGGACGAAGGTTCTTTTGAAGAAATTGGTATGCTGGTTACCCACCGTACTACTGATTTTGGTATGGAAAAAGAACAATACTATGGCGATGGTGTTATCACTGGTTATGGTACTATAAACGGCAGACTTGTGTATGTTTTTGCGCAAGATTTTACCGTTTTTGGTGGTGCATTATCTGAAACGCACGCCGAGAAGATTTGTAAAGTCATGGATATGGCTGTTAAAAATGGTGCACCTATGATAGGGCTAAATGACTCTGGTGGGGCACGTATTCAGGAAGGTGTACGTTCACTGGGCGGTTATGCCGATATTTTTTACCGTAACGTACAGAGTAGTGGTGTAATTCCGCAAATCTCTGCTATTATGGGTCCTTGTGCGGGTGGTGCAGTATATTCTCCTGCTATGACCGATTTTACCATGATGGTAGAGAACACGAGTTATATGTTTGTAACTGGTCCTAATGTAGTAAAAACAGTAACTAACGAAACCGTAACTAGCGAAGAGTTAGGTGGTGCAAGTACACACTCTACAAAATCGGGGGTGGCGCATACTACCTCTGCAAATGATGTAGAGTGTCTCGAAGATATTAAAAAACTACTAGGCTACTTACCTCAAAACAATAAAGAAACCGCTCCTAAAGTAGACTTCAAGCTTAACGATGAAGTACGCGATGTACTTTCAGATATTATACCTGATAGTGCTAATAAACCATATGATATGCATGGGGTTATTAGTGGTATTATAGACGAAGATTCTTTCTATGAAATACATAAAGATTTTGCCGAAAATATTATTGTAGGTTTTGCCCGCATTGGTGGTAGAAGCGTAGGTATTGTGGCAAATCAGCCCATGTATTTAGCGGGTGTACTTGATGTAAATAGCTCGACAAAAGCAGCCCGTTTTACCCGTTTTTGCGATGCCTTCAACATTCCGTTATTAGTATTAGTAGATGTACCAGGCTTCTTACCAGGCACTAACCAAGAGTGGAGCGGTATTATAGTACACGGTGCAAAACTACTATATGCACTTAGCGAAGCAACCGTACCACGCGTAACGGTTATTACTCGTAAAGCCTATGGTGGTGCGTATGACGTAATGAACTCGAAACACATTGGTGCCGATATGAACTTTGCTTGGCCTACTGCCGAAATTGCGGTAATGGGTGCTAAAGGAGCTAGTGAAATTATCTTTAAACGTGAAATTGCCGAGGCAGATGATTCTGCTGCTAAACTGTTGGAAAAAGAAGCGGAGTATGCCGAGAAGTTTGCTAACCCCTACAGGGCTGCACAACGTGGCTTTATAGACGAGGTTATCCTGCCAAAAGACACCCGCAGAAAACTGATAAAAGCTTTCAGTATGCTAGAAAATAAAAAGGTAGAGACACCTAACCGAAAACACGGTAATATTCCTCTGTAATTTTACATAAGAATATATAATAACAGAAAACCCTCCAAAGTCAATGACTTTGGAGGGTTTATCAAAATTAACCAAACTTAACAATTATCCCTCTTAATTCCATCCGCCCCCTAAGGCACGGTATATATTAACCATTGCACTCATTTGCTGCATTTTGGTTTCTATCAATTCAAATCTCGATTCGAGCGCATCACGTTGCGTTAGCAACACTTCCATATAATCTGCTCTTGCAGATCTAAACAAATCATTCGAAATATCAATAGACTGAGTAAGAGCAACTACTTCTTGCGATTTCAGGTCGTAAGCCTTTTCCATATTATCTATTTTTGCCAACTGGTTTGCTACTTCTATATATGCATTCAAAATAGTACGCTCATAATTATAAATAGCCTGTACCTGTTTTGCATTGGCACTACTATACGCTGCTTTTATAGCATTCCTGTTTATTAATGGTGCTGCCAAATCGCCTGCAATAGAATACAGCAACGATTCTGGCTTTACTAAATAACTTGGGTCAAAAGCGCGGTAACCTATACCTGCCGAAATACCTAATGAAGGGTAAAACCTAGCTTTAGCTACCTTTATATCAAGTTTGGCTGCGGCAAGTTCTAACTCTGCTTGTTTCACATCTGGGCGGTTTTCCAATAATTGCGATGGAATACCCGCATGAATAATACTTGGTATTATAGTATTAAACTCTTGAGGGCTTCTTTCTACAGGTTGCGGAAATCGTCCTACCAAAAAATTAATCTTATTCTCTGTTTCTGTAATCTTCTGCTTAATGGCATACTGAAGGCTTCTAGTATTTAGCACCTGTGCCTCAAACCTACGTACGGCAAGCTCATTAACCCTTGCCGATTGTTTTTGCAGTTTTACTATCTCTAGTGCATTCCCTTGTATCTCAATATTCTGATTTAAGATAATTAACTGATTATCTAATGCTAAAAGCTCATAGTAAGTATCGGCAATTTCGGCAACCATATTAGTTACCATAAAGTTTTTACCCTCTACAGAAGATAGGTATCTACTTACTGCCGCCTTTTTAGCATTGTGCAGTTTCCCCCATACATCTACTTCCCAAGTAGCATAAGCACCTACCATATAATCTTGTAATGGGTCGGGCATTTCTTTACCAGGTTCTATTTCGGTAGTGGCTTCGCTTGCACCACGACTAGTAAAACGTGCTACTTTATCAACCCCTGCTCCTCCATTTAACCCTACAAAAGGTAAATACTCTCCTTTTCTAGTTTTTATCTCATTTTGAGAAATTTGGATTTCTTGCAACATTATATTCAACTCCTGATTGTTGCTTAAAGCTATCTCAATAAGGTTATCAAGATACGGGTCAGTAAAATAATCTTTCCATTTTATCTGAGCCGTATTCACTGTGTCCTGAGAGTCATTATAACTCTCAGGGACATTAGTATTTGCTGTTTGCTTTGCTACAGAAGGGAGCTTACACCCTGTAAATGCTAGTAGCGTAAGCACAATACCTACATATATATAAGTTTGCTTATTAAATATCTTACTCATTATTTTCTTCATTTTTTGGAAAATTATCTATCATGTGTACAAATTCTTCTGATAAAGAACCGTCGTCTTCGTCTTTTATTAGTTTCCTACCCTCTGCAAGCGAACCAAAAATAAAGTACAGTCCAGGCACTATAATTACCCCGAAAATTGTTCCGAAGAACATACCTCCAAGCGCAGCAGAACCAAGCGTTTTGTTACCTATAGCTCCTGCACCAGTTGCAAGCATTAACGGAATTAATCCTGCGATAAAGGCAAACGATGTCATTAAAATAGGTCTAAAACGTACTTTAGCCCCCTCTATAGCTGCTTCAAGTATAGTAGCACCTTCATGGTGTTTTTGTACTGCAAACTCTACTATTAATACCGCATTCTTACCGAGCAACCCGACAAGCATTATGAGCCCTATTTGGGCATAAATATCATTTTGAAGTCCCATTGCTTCGAGTAACAAGAACGAACCAAACACCCCTACAGGAAGTGAGAATACAACTGCAAGCGGAATAATAAAACTCTCATACTGTGCAGCTAACACAAAGTAAACGAATACTAATACAATCATAAAGATGTAAATTGACTCATTACCCCTGCTTGCTTCATCATAAGAAAGTCCTTCCCATGCAATATCATATCCTTTTGGTAAGGTCTCGGCAGCAACCTCGCGAACAGCCTGAATAGCATCGGCTGTTGTATAACCTTTTGCTGGAAGCCCCTGAATGGCAGCAGAATTATACATATTATAGCGAGTAATCTCATTTGGTCCTTGTTTCTTTTCTAGCCTCATGAAAGCAGAGTAAGGTACCATTTCGCCATGATCATTTTTAACAAATAGATTTAATACATCCGAAGGAAGTCTTCTAAACTTAGGGTCAGACTGTACATATACTTTAAAGAAACGGTCAAACTTAATAAAACCTTGTTCATAGGTACTACCTATCAAAATATCAAGATTTCCCATTGCTTTACCTATAGACACTCCTTTTTGCATAGCAAGGTCGTTGTCTATTTTCAATTCATACTGCGGATAATTGGCAGCAAAGAATGTAAACAGTCCTGATAACTCTTTACGCTTACCTAGATCTTCGAGGAATTTTTTGTTTATTATATCAAAATCCTGATAATTTGTAGTCGTATTTTTATCTAATAAACGTAGTGAGAAACCTCCTGAAGAACCAAAACCAGGAATAGCGGGTGGTTCAAAAAATTCTATTTTTGCTCCAAGTCCTTTAGATTTTTCTTCTAATTCCTCCATTACCTCGGTTACTTTATGCTCTCTCTCATCCCATGGTTTTAGGTTGATAAGGCACGTACCCGCATTAGACCCTCTACCTTCGGTCATAATTTCATAACCTGCAAGAGATGATACTGACTCTACTCCTTCTATCTCTTCACAAATTTTTTGAAGCCTTTGCGATACTTGATTGGTAGTCTCTAATGTAGAACCGGGTGGCGTTTGAATAATGGCATAAATTGTACCCTGATCTTCACTGGGTATAAAACCTGAAGGAAGAATTTTATTTACAAAGAATGTACCTGCACAAAATGCTATTAATATGGCAAATGTGAGCCATCTCCTACTAACAATTCTTTTTAACAGTGCTACATACTTGCCTGTAAGTTTATCAAACACGCTATTAAACTTATCGAGCGATTTTGTAAGTATGTTTTGTTTCTTTTCTTTTCCGTGATTATTTTTTAGTAGCATAGCACACAATACAGGTGTAAGTGTAAGTGCTATAAGTGCAGATATTACAATAGAACTCGCCATAGTAATAGAGAACTGACGGTAGAATGTTCCTACAGGACCTGACATAAATGATATAGGCAAGAACACCGATACCATTACAGCTGTAATGGCTATAATAGCACCACTGATTTCTCCTAATACTTTTTTCACAGCCATGTAAGGTGTTATATGAGGAAACTCCTCAAACTTAGCATGGACTGCCTCGACGACGACTATGGCATCATCTACCACAATACCAATGGCTAACACAAGTGCAAACATGGTTACCATGTTAATGGAAATTCCGAAAAATTGAATAACAAAGAAAGCCCCTATCAATGATACAGGAACGGCTAATATGGGTATTAATGTAGAACGCCAATCGCCCAAGAATATAAATACAACCAAAGCTACCAGTATAAAGGCATCTCTTAAAGTATCTATAACCTGATCTATAGAAGCATCTAAGAACTTAGAAACATCATAACTAATTTTATAGTCCATTCCCGGAGGGAAAGTTTCTTTCATTTCTTCTAACTTCATTTTTACATCTTCAATAACATCGCTAGCATTACTACCATAGTTTTGCTTTAACACAATAGATGCAGACGGATGTCCGTCTAAATTAGAGTAGATATCAAAAAATTCACTACCTAGTTCTGCACGACCAATATCTTTTAATCGAATTGCTTCACCCTCTGCGTTAGCACGGATGATGATATTCTCATACTGTTCTGGCTCATTATACCTTCCTTCATATGTTAACACATATTCTAACGATTGGGCATCAATACCAGAGCTTTGCCCTATACGACCAGGACGCCCTACAATACTTTGCTCTCCTAAAGCTTCCATAACTTCGTCTACAGAAACTTGGTAAGCTCTCATACGATCAGGGTTTAACCAAATACGCATAGCATAAGTTCGGCTACCTAATATTTGTGACCTTGCTACCCCTTTAATCCTGTTAATTTCAGGAATCATTTTAACGTTAGCGTAGTTATACAGGAACTTTTCATCCATGTTTTTGCCTTTCGCATACAGGTTAACATACATTAGCATACTAGGCTGAATAGGGGTAATAATAACCCCTTCTCGTTGTACAAGTTCGGGTAATAGCGGCATAACCTGATCTACCCTTGTCTTGACCCTAATAACTGCTTGATTAGGATCTGTACCTGGTTCAAAAATTATCCTTAATGTTGCCTCTCCTGCACTAGTGGCATCTGTTGCCATATATCGCATACCTTGAACACCATTAATAGAGTTTTCTAGTGTAATAAGTGTCGATTTTACTAATACATCGGCACTAGCTCCAGGATAAGCAATAAAAATATTTACTGTTGTTGGTGCAATTTCGGGAAACTGCGAGGTTGGCAATTGTTTTATTGCCAGAGTACCCATAAATACAATCATAATCGAAATTACTATCGCAAATACAGGTCTGTGTATAAATTTATTAAACATTTGTTATCTTTTTAAGTTATTCGATTATTCTGCATATAGCTCCAAATGCGATATAACATGTTCTGGCTTCTCCAGTTTATATTCTATTTTTTCATTTTCTTTTACTAAGCGTAAGCCTTCAAGAAGAATCTTGTCATCTAAAGATAAACCATCACTAATAATAAAGATATGAGGCAATTCTGCTGCAATTTTAACCTCTCTAGATTGTATCTTATCGTCTTTTGTTATTACATATACATATTTTTTATCAAGTACTTCAAACGTAGCTTTTTGAGGAATTAAAAGCGCCCCTTTTAAAGGTGAGGTTAATTGAATACTACCTGTTTCTCCATGCCTTAATAATCCGTCAGGGTTAGCAAATGTTGCCCTAAAAGGAATATTACCTGTTTCGTTATTAAAATCTGCTTCAATAGTCTCTATCACTCCAGGATATTCAAACATTTTATTATTAGCCATAAGCAAGTTTACTTTTTGCTTATCGTTGTTTTTTACCTGAGTTTTATAGTCTAAGTATTCAGCCTCGGGTACATTAAAGTAAACCCACATTTTACTATTGTCTGAAAGGTTAGTAAGTAGCTCTCCTTCATCTATAAGACTTCCTTGTCTTACATGAAAACGGTCTATTATACCATCAAAAGGGGCTCTTATCTCTGTAAAGTCTAAATGTACTTGTGTTAATGCTAGTTCTGCTTTGGCTTTATCAAACTTAGCTTTAGCCATAGCTAGCTCATTAGGAGCTACAACATTACTATCGGCAAGTCTTTTTGTATTTTGGTATTCAATTTCAGCAAAGTCGGCTTCAGCCTTAGCTCTTTGCATTTCGGCTTCATAAAGTTTGGGCATAATTTTGAACAATAATTGCCCCTTTTTTACAAAATCGCCTTCATCTACATATATATCATCTAAGTACCCTCGTTCTTGGGCCCTTAGTTCAATATGGCGTATGGAACGGATTTGACAAACATAGTCTTCTGTCATTGTAGTATCCATCCTTACCGGGTTAGTAACCAAGAACTTTGTTTCTTCTTCTTTCTCTTCTTTTTCTTCTTTGCAGCCTACATTGCATAACAAGGCACACAAACTCATAACCATGAAAATTCGCTTCATAATAATTTTGATGTTTTTAAAACAGCTTGATTTTATTGATGTTTTTTTGAAAATTGTGTATAGAAAATACACTTTGATGCATACAAATTAGCCTTATGCTAACTCATATGCGAAATAGTAACTAATAATAATGGGAGGGTTAAACAACGAAATTTGTTCAACTTGTTTTAAATCACAATCTAATGACTCTGAGTGTAATATATCTACTAGAAGATATAAAGTGTAAAAACTGCTTATGTAAGGATAAGCGTTTTTTAACGTGATGGCAAAAATACTGGTTTGCTTGAGCGTAATAAGAAGAAGTATAATATTTATTGATTTCTAAGGTCTTCTTATAAGAAATCCATTTTTCTTCTTCGCTCTCACTATCATCTATTGCACATATCTCGAGGTCTTCCTCTTCTATGTCAGATAATATGTGTCTAATAATTGAATGCCGCGTACTTTTTGCTGTGCCTAAGTTGGCAATTTCGCGATTTTCATTTTTTAATATCGAAAAATTATCTGTCTGATTTTCGTATGCATTAGCATACAAAGTACTCTGCCCTCCTAAAAGGAGAATGATGAGTAAAGAGAAAAATCTGACTAACATTTTTTTCATATCAACGGCAAAATTACACAAAGTTGCTTATACAGACAAGGAATGTGTTATTAAATAAAACATAATAAAAAGTTACCTCTATAGTCATTACATAACTTATAATGAACCCATAAGAGGCCTACCATAGATTACCCTATATAAGTATTAGATTAATATTCAATAGCAATAATAGCATTTAACGGTTAAAAGATTCATTTCTTAAAATTTATTTTTCAATTAAAAAGAGCTTATGTAACAAAAGCTACTGACAGGGCTTTTATAATTCAGTTATTTTGCTGTTCATAAAAAACAAATAAAATTATGAGTTGGATTTTTGAACCTTGGCCTTGGTATATATCTGGACCTTTAATTACAGTCACTATGGCTGCGCTTTTATTTGCAGGGAAAAACTTTGGGATGTCTTCAAATCTACGAACACTATGCACAATGTGTGGAGGAGGAAAAACATGCGAATTTTTCTGTTTTGATTGGCGTTCTCAACGCTGGAATCTTATCGTTATGGTGGGAGCTGTTTTAGGCGGGTTTATTGCTATGAATTTTTTATCGAATGACACTGCTGTTGATATTAATAATGATGTAGTTACCCAACTACAGCAAATGGGTTTTAAAAGTGCAGGTTCATCCTATGCGCCATCAGAGCTGTTTGGTAATGAAGCTTTCTCTTCAGTAAAAACAATTATATTATTACTTATAGGTGGCTTTTTTGTAGGGTTTGGTGCACGTTATGCTGGCGGGTGTACATCTGGGCATGCCATATCAGGACTCAGTAACCTACAACTACCTTCGCTAATAGCTGTTATTGGTTTCTTTATTGGCGGACTCATTATGATACACTTACTATTCCCTTTAATCTTTTAAATACAATATGAAAAATATAATTTTCCTTATAATAGGTACATTTTTTGGCATCGTAATGTTTAAATCAGAAGCATCTTCTTGGTTTCGCATTTACGAAATGTTTCAGTTTAAATCCTTTCACATGTATGGCATCATAGGCTCGGCTTTAGTATTAGGCATTGTTTTGGTACAAATTATTAAACGAAAACAGCTAAAACATATCAATGGCGATTCTATAGTGTTTGTTCCAAAAGAAAAGAGTTTTATAAGATATATGATCGGAGGAATCATATTTGGGCTAGGTTGGGCACTTGCTGGGGCTTGCCCAGGACCTATGTTTACATTACTAGGAGCTGGCTATTTACCTATAATTGTGGTAATAGTAGGCGCTATAACTGGAACATGGGTGTACGGACTGCTGAAAGACAAACTACCTCATTAATTTGTATATTTACATCAATCCTATTGATAGTAAATTATGACAGAACACCTTATTAAAGCTTATGGTTCAGTATTTGAACCCGCTCTTATAGACGAAATTGTTAATACTGCAACTCTCATTGATTTTAAAGCAGATGATAAGCTCATAGAGATAGGAGAATATATACAACAAATGCCACTTTTAATAAAAGGAGCTATAAAAATATTGCGTGAAGATCGAGATGAAGGTGAACTGTTATTGTATTTTCTTGAAAAAGGGGACACCTGCGCCATGACACTAGCCTGCTGCATGGGGTATACCAAAAGCGAAATACGCGCTATAGCCGAAACAGAGGGTAGTGTAGCAATGATTCCTGTAGGCAAAATGGAAGAATGGCTAGGTAAATATAAAAGCTGGCGCAACTTTGTTTTTACGAGTTATAATAAAAGACTTAGCGAAATGCTTACTGCTATAGACAATCTTGCTTTTATGAAAATGGACGAGCGCCTCATGAAGTATCTAAAAGAGAAAGCTAAAGTGAACAATTCTTTAATTATAAGTAATACACACCAAGAAATAGCCTACGAATTGAACACCTCAAGAGTTGTAATATCGCGATTATTAAAGGCTTTTGAAAACGAGGGAATCATTAAACTAAATCGTAATACTGTAGAGCTCTTAAAATAAAAAAAACTTTCTGTAACATTTGTTACCACAATTGCAGTATTTATCCTATAATTTAGCAAAATATAATAAGAAAGTCAATTTATGGATTTTTTAGTTTTATCAGGTTATTTCCTTGCGCTTCTAGTTGGCATTTCTCTTGGACTTATAGGCAGTGGAGGTTCTATACTTACCGTGCCAATATTAGTATATATTTTGGGGTTTGATCCTGTTATAGCTACAGGTTACTCGCTTTTTGTAGTAGGTAGTACCGCTCTTGTAGGAGGAATTCGTAATGCTTTTTACCATAACGTAAAGTTTAATCTTGTCGCTATTTTTGGAATACCTTCGTTACTCACAGCCTATTGGGTTCGTGCATATATAATACCCTCACTACCCGATATTATTATAAAAACAGATTATGGAAATGTAACAAAATCATTATTATTAATGTTGATTTTTGCTATAGTTATGGTAACTGCAGCTATAAAAATGATCAGGTCTACATCATCAACCGTTGTAAACAACGACTTTAAAGTATCAAATATAAAACTGATTATAAGTGGTATAGGTGTGGGGTTATTAGCAGGCGCTGTTGGTGCAGGTGGTGGTTTTTTAATTATCCCCACATTAATTTTCATAGCAAAACTGCCTATTAAAAAGGCTGTAGGTACCTCTCTCTTTATAATAGCAATACAATCTTTGGCAGGCTTTGTAGGAGATATCAACGCTCAAATTATAGATTGGGCATTTTTAATTCCTTTTACATTAGCCTCAATTATTGGTATTTTTATTGGTATTTATGCCTCAAAGAAAATAGAGGGTCATAAATTAAAAACCGGCTTCGGATATTTTGTACTAGTTATGGGTGCTTACATCCTTATTAAAGAGCTTATAATTAAATAATTATATTAAAAATAAAAAAGGCGACTCTTAGTTAAGAGTCGCCTTTTAAGTACCTGGAGTGGGAATCGAACCCACACACCTAAGTACACGAGTTTGAGTCGTGCGCGTCTACCAGTTCCGCCATCCAGGCATTTGGTTTATTTGTGGGTGCAAATGTAAAAATTATTATTTAATTTGAGGAAAAATACATGATAAATTACTTCTATACTTCAATTAAATTTATAAATTTGCACCTCGTAACACAACGCAACACTAACTAACTACAAAACAACCATTTAAAAAATGTCATACCACGAGCCGGAAGCGAAAATATTTGCATGTTCTCAAAGTGTGTACTTAGCCGAAAAAATAGCGCAAAGCTATGGAGTAGAGCTAGGTAAAATTACGTTCTCTAAATACAGTGACGGTGAATTTCAGCCTTCATTCGAAGAATCTATAAGAGGTTTAAGAGTCTTTCTTGTATGTTCAACATTTCCAAATTCTGATAATCTTATGGAGCTTCTATTAATGATAGACGCAGCCAAAAGAGCTTCGGCAAGACATATAACTGCCGTTATACCTTATTTTGGATGGGCTAGACAAGACAGAAAAGATAAACCAAGAGTTCCAATAGGAGCAAAATTGGTAGCTAAACTACTTGAGTCGGCAGGTGCAACAAGAATTATGACAATGGATTTGCATGCAGATCAAATACAGGGCTTCTTTGAAAAACCAGTAGATCACTTGTTTGCTTCGACCATATTCTTACCACACGTTAAAGAATTAGGTTTAGAAAACTTGACTATTGCCTCTCCAGACATGGGGGGCTCTAAAAGAGCTTATGCCTACTCTAAGTTTTTGCAAAGTGATGTTGTAATATGTTACAAACACCGCAAAGCAGCTAATGTAGTAGAAGCTATGGAGCTGATAGGTGAAGTAAAAGGACGCAATGTAATACTGGTAGATGATATGATAGATACTGGTGGAACACTTGCAAAAGCAGCCGATCTAATGATAGAAAAAGGCGCACTAAGCGTAAGAGCTATATGTACACATGCTATATTATCGGGTGATGCTTATGAGAAAATAGAGAATTCTAAATTGTCAGAACTTATTGTGACTGACAGTATACCGCTGAAAAAACAAAGCAGCAAAATACGCGTAATAACTTGCGCAGACCTGTTTGCCGAAGTGATGCACAAAGTGCACCTTAACAACTCGATAAGCGGGAAATTTTTAATGTAATTTATTATTTATTAACTATATTTTATTTCAATGAAATCAATTACGATCAACGGATCTGAAAGAGAAAGCGTGGGTAAAGCGGCAACGCGTACCGCACGTAATGCTGGAATGGTTCCTTGCGTGTTATACGGAGGAGACAAGCCAGTACATTTTACTGCAGAAGAAAAGGCTTTTAAAAACCTTGTTTACACTCCAGAAGTACACACTGTAGTAATTGACCTTGCAGGAAAAACGTATAACGCTATCCTACAAGACATACAGTTTCATCCTGTAAGTGATAAAATCCTTCACATGGATTTTTACCAACTTTATGATGACAAGGAAATCACTATGGAAGTACCTGTTAAAGTTACAGGAACATCTCCTGGTGTACTTGGTGGTGGTGTATTACGCCTTAACCAACGTAAACTTAAAGTAAAAGCATTACCTGCTAACCTTCCTGACTTTGTTGTAGCCGACATTTCTGGACTTGAAATGGGTAACAAACTTTATGTAACTAAAATTGAAGCTAACGATTTCAAATTGCTACACCCAGATAACACTGTTGTTGCGCAAGTAAGAATTTCTCGTGCTGCTATGAAAGCTGCTCAAGAGGCTGCAAAAGCAGAAAAAGCTGCAGGAAAGAAAAAATAATTATTTCTTTTTTCAATACTACAAAGCGCTCCAAATGGAGCGCTTTTTGTTTTATGTCAATTCTTTACCTGTAAACAATATCAAAAAATTTTATCTTTGCCGTTATGAAATGGCTTACTAATCTTTTTACTGCTAAAAAAGAAGCAAAAGAACCTACAGACCCCATGAAGAAATTCCTTATCGCAGGACTTGGCAACATAGGTGCCGACTATGTAAACACGCGCCACAATATAGGCTTTAAAGTACTTGATAAACTAGCACAACAAGAAGGACTTGACTTTGCTACTGCAAAACTAGGTGCGGTAGCCGAATATAAAATAAAAGGACGCACACTTATATTATTAAAGCCAAATACCTATATGAATCTCAGCGGTAAGGCTGTAAAATACTGGTTAGAGAAAGAAAATATACCTATAGAAAATTTACTTGTAGTTACAGATGACCTAAACATCGCTTTTGGTAGTATTCGTATTAAAGCCAAAGGTAGCGACGGTGGACATAATGGACTAAAAAGCATACAACAGTTATTAAACACCAATCAATACCCGCGCTTTCGTTTTGGGATAAGCGATGAATTTAAAAAAGGAAAGCAGGTAGATTATGTACTTGGCGAATGGGATGAAGAAGAAAAAACAAAACTACCTGAAAGACTAGAAACAGCAACAGAGGCTATAAAATCTTTTGCATTGGCAGGACTTGCCAATACTATGAATAGTTTTAACGGAAAATAAATACCAAAATTATTAAACCTAGTTTTACTCTATTATTTAATCTTTAAACAAATAATTACGATACACTATAATGCCTAAAGTAAGAAGCGCTGAATCTATTAATTTCAAGTCTTCATACAAAAGAAACCTAAACACACTTACACTATCTACATCTCTCATCTCCGCTAAATAGGAAATCAGACGATTACCTCCCACATACATAACTAATGCTATAATACAGTACAGATAAAGTATTATTTTGCGCTCACTATACATATAGTAATAACACAAGAGCTTCACTACAGGAATTGTAAGCAGCAACCATAGTAACGCTGAGCCGAAAAAAACAATATCTATAGTGTTATAGTGTATTATCATTAAACCACCTATACTAAAAAATAAGCTTAGCACCTGTATAACTATTATATATATAACAATACTTACAGCAAATAGGTTTGATTTCATTTTTAAATTTTGCTTAAATATAAAAAAGAGGAGGTTAAAAACCTCCTCTTTTTTATTTATATGTTTAGGTTACTTATTGCACCACTATTTTCTTAGTAATTTTATTACTGCCATCTTGTACCGTTACTAAATAAACTCCTGCTTCAACTGTGCCTAAAGAAAGGTTATTTTCAAACAGCCCCGTATTTCTATATGTATTACTCAAAAGCTGTCTACCCCTTATATCGTGTACCATTACGTTAATATCATCGCCCGTAGCAGAGGTATATCGTATGGTAAAATCCCCATTATTAGGATTAGGATATAATGTAAAGTTAGTAAACAGGTTATTTTCAATAATTGCAGTAGCTTCTTCAGTAGTACAAATAGTAAGACTCCAACTATTGATAGCTCCTCCATCCTCATCAAAAACATCAGATAATTCTAACATCCATTCACCTTCAGGTAGCTCTCCATTAAATATTGAAAGTGCTTCATCAGGCTGTATCACACCGCTTAAAACAGGTACTGTGCCACAAACCGATAATTCTCCACTATCATCAAAAGTAGCTTGTACATCATCTGCATCATCACATTCATCACTAAAAAGCTGTACTTCTGTACCCTGTGGGCTAATTAATGTAACAGTAAGGTCGGACACCCAAGTATGGCTTATATCAAGAGTTACACTTACTTTTTGTATCGGTGCATCGCCTGTTGCTGCAATTACAGAGTTTACTATAGATGTAGTATTGTCTGGTATTATTACAGGTGCATCGGTAGCAGTGTAATCATTACATTCGGTAATACCTGTAACAAATCCATTAATATCACTATAACTACCAGAGCAGTTCTCGTTAATAGGGCGCACTCTCCAGTAATATTGCTCGGATCCTTCTAATACAGCTATATAGTTACTATCTGTTATAATAGCATCTATAATTATATCTGTAAAATTTTCATCTCCTGCTACCTCTATCTGATAACCTGTAGCATTAGCAACATCAACCCAATCAAAAGAAGTTTGATCAAACACTTGTGTAGCACTATTTACAGGAGAAATTAGACTTAATGTCCCAAAGTTAGCATCTATCAAGTCAAGATATACATTTATAGTTTTTGTTACCCCGCCTGACGTAGCAACTACTGGCATAGTATAAAACCCTGCAGGAGTACTCTCTGTTGTAACGACAGTCATGGTTACCGTTCCATCGGCTACAATAATTTCTGGACTAAATGTTACAGTAGTACCATCAGGATTGCCCGTTACAGCAAATGTAGTATCACTATTAAAACCTGAATAGGCATTATAGTTTAGTTCATAACTAACCTCATTACCTATACAGTTAGCTATATTTTGTGCGCCACTTACAGCTATTGCCATAGTAGTTGCTGGTGCTATAATGGTAAAATTAGTATTCGAAATATCATAAAAAATATTATCATGCCCTTTAACCATTATTCTATTAGCATTACCTAGCAAGTTGGGCACACTAACTATTTCGCTACCATCATTAGGTACTTTGGCAGCCAATATAACAGGATAGGTATACCCTCCGTCAGTAGAAAGAAATATATCTACATAAGGAGTATTTACCCCGTTTGTAGTAGTTCCTGCAACATCCCACTCTACATCCTGATGTGTACCTGCTTGCCAAGACACAGCAGCATTGGGCATCGTAACTATAAATGGTCCTGCTGTACCCGACACATCTACTTTCATATAATCTATAACCGTTTGTCCTCCTGCTACATTATTATCTCTTACAGTAAAGGCAAAGTTAAACTCACGTGCTACATCAGAAATCACCTCCCATGTTGGGGCGAGGTCGTTATTAATTACACTCTCGATATCAGGCATAAATCTTTCTGGTAGTTCTTTACTAGGTAATGAGCGAAAATTAGGACCATCGGTAGCATTGGCTAATGGGGGTTGTTCGGATATTTCATTATCCATTTGTTCCCAGTTGTAGGTCATTATATCATTATTAGCATCAGTAGCTGTACCCGATAGTATAAATGGTGTACCATAAGGTATAGTATAATCAAGACCTGCATCTATAACAGGAGGTATATTCCCTGTAATGGTATTTTCAGAGCAATCACCCCAATTAGTTATAAATGCTGTAATTTCTGCAATACTATTAGCGTGAAAATGAGCATCAGAGTTACTTTGTACATTTGGTGCGCAAATACCCGCATATGCCATAATGGTACTTCCGCTACCTGGCTCATAAGCATTATCATTACTCCTATTACCATTACACGAGTTATTATAACTATGATTACCTCCAAATTGATGTCCCATTTCGTGAGCTACATAATCAACATCAAAAGGATCTCCCACAGGAGAAGGTAACCCTGTAATACCTCTAGCTTTACTACCAGAGCAAGGTGAAAACAGCTGAGCTAAACCGCCACCGCCTGTACTTACTGTATGACCTATATCATAATTATTAAACCCTATTGCATTATCTATTGCATTTTGACTTTGGTTTAATAATATTCCGTCAGTATTAGCATTATCAAAATTGTCATCGTTTATAAAAATAACATCCTCATTATCTGGAACCAGCTCTAGTGTTATAGACAAGTCACGTTCATAAATACTATTTACCCTATTAACTGTAATAACCATAGCTGCTAATACTGCTTCTTTTTTCTCTGCTAATGTACCATCGTTAAGATCGGCGGCATTAACATGAAAAGCTGCATATTCTATAGTACACGCCATAGCAAGACGATATGTTCTTAAAACACCATCGGTAGCAGCAACACTTAAAGGTTGGTTTACATTTTTCTGATTATTATGGTTACCATTATCTATAACATCGCAATGAAAGGATTGACTTGTAGTAAGCCCTTCTCTTTTATACACTATATAGGTTTGTAAATCTTTAGTATAAGGATCAGTATAAGTAGTTCCGTTTACTGACTGGAGCATATTATGAAACCCGAACGGCGTAATACTAAAACGTATTATTGCAGAGGCATCATTTATATCTTGACCTATATAGGTTTTTATACCTTGATGCTTAGCCGATAATTCATGATGCATTACAGGGGCTTCATAAATACGATAATAATTAAACTCGCCATTACGGTTAGGAAATGGCAATATTACATTAGAACTTTGTTCTTGTTGCTTTATAGGGACTTGTTGTAGTTGTTGTTTAAGATTGTTGAGATTAAGGTTATAAAGATTAAAAGTAGTAGGTTGTGATGTTCTCTCTAGCTTTTCTAAATTCTCTATGTTTTTAGTAGTAATACGATTCCATATAGCATTTTGGGAGTAGCCAGACAGTATTACCATTAAGGTAAGAATTGATAACAATAGTTTCTTGTTCATGTGTGTAGTTAGTTAAATTTTACGAATATACTAATTTGTTTTACAAAATTTTAAACATTTACACCTCAACACTATTGATATAGCGTATTAATGAAGTATTTGTCTTTAAATTTGTAGATTAGTACTCAATTTTAATAAAAATAGACTCTAATGAGAAAAATTGCCCTGATACCTATATTACTTATACTATTTAGCTGTGGAAGTACAAAAAGCTTACATGATAACGCAGAAGCTGTAACGAGTATAACGACCTGTCCTGAAGATGGTAATTGTACTTTTGAAGTTCTAAAAAATAAAAGCCTCATCATTAAAACAGACGATATAGGTAAACTATATTACACCATTAAAGACAACTCTGCTACAAGTGTTCTAAAATATCGTTATGTTAAGGAAACCAACTCTACACTACCCGACTCTGGTTATGTTGAAGAAGTAGTATTTGAAATTTTTAACGATAGTACAAATTTAGATTATACTGATGGTGAAATACAAAACACTAAAATGCTTTTTGGGGTAATGTGTTTTTGCAAAGGTAAAGCGGGCTCTTATAGTGTTGAAAAAGGAAACCTAACGTATAAAAACAATAAGTTGCATATTGTACTACCAGAACTGGTAGAGGCACAAAAGATTAAAGATATATCGGTTACTTTTAAATAAAAAAAAGGGAACACTAAGTGTTCCCTTTTTTTTATTTAACAATGTGATATCTATCTATTCTATAATAATTTTTTTCATTTCTTTTCTAGCACCATTAATTACTGTTACCAAGTATATACCTGATTGCAACTCTTGCAAATTAACGTTGGCTGTAAACACTCCTGTGTTTTCATAATCATTACTATATATTTCTCTACCTCTTATATCATGAACTGCTATCGAAACATCGTTAGTATTATCTGAATTGAAAGCAACAGAGAACGAGCCATTATTTGGATTAGGATATAACTTAAAACTTTGTAACCCAAAATCATCAGTACCATTAGTCGCACTAATTTGGAATTGATTACTATTTACTGCATAATATATATTACCCGCAGCCTCTATCATTATTCTACATGTTGTTGCATTTACATTCGGCACTGTTATAGCTTCCGATCCATCATTAGGTGTGTTCTCGGCAAGTATAGTATCAAAATTTTGTCCTCCATCTGTAGATAAAAGGATGTTTACGTTTGCAGTATTAATACCATTACCTGTTGTTCCTGCAACATCCCAAGTTATAGTCTCACTTCCATTACCTGCCCAAGTAATTCCTCCTGTATTTTGAGAAGTTACTTCAAATGGTCCTGCAGCACTTACTACTACAACAGAGATATCATCTCTTCCTGTTTGTCCACCATTAGGTATTTGATTATCACGTACTGTTAATGCAAAATTTAAAGTACGACCTACAGCAGGTACTACCTCCCATGTTGGGGTAAGGTTACCTGCCAATACACTATTAAGTTGTGGCATATATCTATTTGGAGAATCTGACGGAGAAAGCGACCTAAAATTAGGACCACTTGTACTAAAAGCAGATGGTTCACTATTTATTGTAGATGAACTACCGTTAGCATTTATTTGTTCCCAACAGTATGTCAACGCATCACCATCGGCATCCGTAGCACTACCTTTTAATATAAAAGCAGTACTTTTTGGTATTGTATAGTTAGAAAGAAAACCAACAAAAGGCGCCGAATTACCATTTGCAGTTTCAGTAGCACAAGTACCTCCTGAACCATTAACAAAATCACTCATTTGTGCTATACTAACAGTATGAAAGTGATCATCAGAATTATTTTGAACATTTGGCGCACTTATACCTGCATAAGCCATTATAGTACTACCGCTACCTGGTTCTACTGCTGTAGCAGCAGTACGCTGAAATGAGTTATTAAAAGTATGAGTTGCATTAAATTGATGTCCCATTTCGTGAGCTACATAATCTATATCAAAAGGATCTCCAGCAGGAACAGGAGAACCTGTAACACCTTGTGCTTTAACAGAGCTACACACACTACCAAGTGATGCAATACCACCGTCGCCCGTACTCACTACGTGTCCTATATCATAATTACTTGATCCAATAGCATTATTAATAACTGATTGTATTTGACCTAATAGTGTTCCTGCATTGTTATTGGCAAGATTATCTGAGGTTACAAAAATAATATCTTCATTATCAGGGACTATTTGCATTGTTATTGCCATATCTCTCTCATAAAGCCCATTTACACGGGTCATAGTAACATTCATTGCAGTAAGTACTCCTGCCTTTTTTTCTTCTAAAGAGGCTGCTGTCAAAAAATATGCTCCTATTTGATATTGTGCATACTCTGTTGTACATGCCATAGCAAGACGATAAGTACGCAGTGTACCATCACTTGCATTTACCGAAAGAGGTGCATTTTGGTTCTGAGAACGTTCCGCATTTTGATGAACGTCTTCTGTTACTCCACAGAAAAATTGACGAGGATTTTGTAGATCCTTCTTTTTGTAAATCAAATAATTTTGTAAATCTCTTGTATAAGGATCTATATAAGATGTACCTGCTGTAGAGAACATCATAGAGTGTAACCCAAAAATAGTAACACTAAAACGAACTGAAGATGCAGGGTGTTCTATACCTTGTCCTACGTAGCTTTTTATATTAGGGTGTTGTGCAGCAAGATCTGGATGTAAAACAGAAGCTTCATAAATTCTAAAATGCTCTATTTCACCTTCACCATTAGGAAATGGTACAATAACCGTAGATGGGGCTGTATAGTTATCTCTTGATGGGGCTGCTTCTAAAATTGTTTTGAAAGCATCAAGATCTAAACTAAAAGTCTGGCTTTTTAAAGGTATCGAAACTCTATTGGTCTTTTCAAGATGATTTAACCGTTCTGAAGGCACAGCATTCCATAATTGCTGTGCATTAGCCGACCCGAACACGATACTAATAATAACCAGCAGTAAAATTCTTTTCATGATTTTATATATTTCTCTAAAATAATTAATAGGCTACTAATTTAATAATTATATGCATTAAGGCAGGTGTATGACTGCTATTTTAAAGTTAAAATAGTAAAACATGCATCATAATGTAAGAATATACTTTCAAAAAATAGAAATTGTTATTTTTTAACTTTATAAAACAGTAAAATATCCATGTATGATTTTAAAAACATAAATAATACTATTCTTTTTAAAAACAGATAATTAAATTTGCTCTTTATAACTGAATCTTTTGAAAATATATAATTCTATACAGGAATTTGGTAGCACAACCAAAACCATCGTTACCCTAGGTACTTTTGACGGAGTACATAAAGGACATAAAAGCATTCTCGATAAGCTTATAAAAAGCAACCAATCATCGGGATGTGAAAGTGTTGTGTTAACTTTCTTTCCGCACCCACGCATGGTACTACAGCAAAATACTGATATTAAATTGCTTAACACCATGAGCGAAAAAGCTTATTTATTAGAACAACATGGCATAGATCACCTTATAGTACATCCTTTTGATCATGCTTTCTCTAGGCTTACTGCCGAAGAGTTTGTAAAAGACATTTTAGTAGATAAACTAAATATTAGTAAAATAATTATAGGGCACGATCATCGCTTTGGGCGTAATCGTACCGCAACTATTGATGATCTTATACATTATGGTACAGTGTATGATTTTGAAGTAGAACAAATATCGGCGCTTGAAGTGAACGAGGTATCTGTTAGCTCTACAAAAATAAGAAACGCCCTAGATAAAGGAGATATTG
The DNA here is from genome assembly GCF_003344925.1 of Flavobacterium arcticum. Classification (NCBI taxonomy): domain Bacteria; kingdom Pseudomonadati; phylum Bacteroidota; class Flavobacteriia; order Flavobacteriales; family Flavobacteriaceae; genus Flavobacterium; species Flavobacterium arcticum. The sequence goes on from NZ_CP031188.1 coordinate 1,052,020, forward strand.
CTATAGCAAATGAGTTTTTGGGTTACAATTATTTTTTATCGGGTATAGTGATTGAAGGCAAAAAACTAGGTAGAACTATTGGTTTTCCTACTGCTAACATCCATATTAAACAAGATTATAAACTGATACCAGCTAAGGGAGTGTATGTTGTTTCATCTCTTATAGATGGAAATACAGTGCATGGTATGATGAATATTGGCACTAACCCTACAGTAGGTGGCACAGCAGGAACAATAGAGGTTAACTTTTTAGATTTTAACGAGAATCTTTACGGCAAAGAGTTAAAAATAAACATCCATAAAAGACTGCGAGACGAAGTTAAATTCGCATCAGTCGATGCGCTTAAAATTCAGCTCGAAGAAGACAGAACCGCTACTTTAAATTACTTTAAAGAAACAAGAAATGAACAATCGTCTCTTTAAAGAAATAGACAATGCACCTCTTATCCTTTTTAGGATATTTTTCGGGTTTTTACTCGCCTGCGAAACATATGGCGCTATAGCAACAGGTTGGGTAAAGTCAAACTTTATTGATCCTGAATTCACTTTTTCGCATATTGGTATGGACTGGCTACAACCCCTACCAGGCAATGGTATGTATTTCTATTTTTTAGTAATGGGAACATTAGGCATTTTAGTAATGCTTGGGTATAAATACCGCTTTACATTAGGGCTTTATACAATTATGTGGGCAGGTGTATATTTTATGCAAAAAACATCTTATAACAATCACTATTACCTGTTATTATTAGTATGCCTTATCATGGTTTTTCTTCCAGCAAATAGATATGCCTCAATAGATGCAAAACAAAACCCTACGCTCAAAAAGCTAACCATGCCTGCTTGGTGCTCAGTAGTAATGATAGCGCAAGTAGCAATAGTATATTTTTATGCCACAGTAGCAAAATTTTATCCTGATTGGCTAGATGGTACTTTTACTAAAAATCTACTTGCTATGCATAGTGGTAATGGATGGTTTCATGAAATTGCCTCACAAAAATGGTTTTATATGTTTATTGCCTATGCGGGTATAGCATTCGACTTACTTATAGTACCCTTTTTATTATATAAAAGAACAAGAACTATAGCACTAATAGCGTCAATTGTATTTCATCTATTCAACTCAATAACATTACAAATAGGTATCTTTCCATTTTTCGCATTAAGTTTTGTAGTTTTCTTTTACCCACCAGAGCGTATTAGGCAAGTGTTTTTCAAGAAAAAACCTGTTGTTACTCATTACGAAACAACAACCGAGAAGCGAAGCATACTTCTCTATTTCTTTATCCCTTATTTTATTATACAGCTATTTCTCCCTATAAGACATCATTTTATAAAAGGAGATGTATTATGGACAGAAGAAGGGCACCGCCTGAGCTGGAGAATGATGCTGCGCAGCAGAAATGGATACACCTATTTTAAGGTGATTAACAAAGCGAATAACGAGCCACTACCCTACCGACCTTTAGATTACATGACCCGTAAGCAGCTTGGGTCTATGCGCACCAAACCTGATATGCTATGGCAAACAGCACAGCGTATAAAGAAACACTTTAAAGCAGACGGATTTGATGTTGCTGTATATGTAACTAGTAAAGCCGGTATAAACGGAGCGCCTATGAAAACATTGATAGACGAGAAAGCTGACCTTGCCGCTGCCGATTGGGATTACTTTTTCCATAATGACTGGATTGTACTTTATGATGCCGACGGTAATCGTTTAGAGTAAACAGAAAATTATTTCTAAACATATATTAAACTTTTACTAATTCCTCTTAATCTATTGTTTTTATAACTAACTTTATATGAATTAATTACCTTTTTAAAACCGAAAAAGGTAGTTGGAGATAACATATACACCCTAAGCTATCTCCTAAATTCCTAAATAATTTTAGTAACTAAAAAAATAGAATTATGAAAATTTCAAGAGTTATCATTAACGGGATTATCATTTTCATTGGTATAGCACTCTTTTTCTTATTAATGGAAATTTTAAACCTTACAGATCATGTTTATCTTAGGCTATTCAACTTCGTGTTTGTATTATATGGTGTAAACCTTACTATAAAGCAAAACTATAAAGACCACATTAATGGTTATTTAACCAATTTATCTTCAGCATTCTTAACTGCTTTTGTAAGTCTTGTAATTGGTATCTTTAGTTTTATTGCTTATGCGAACTATAAAGGAGGCGAAGTATATATAGATGAGCATGCTAAAGGCTATATATTTGGTGGCGATCCATCTATTCCACAATTTGCAATGGGACTACTTCTAGAGGGTATGGCAGCATCTGTAATAGTATCATTTACATTGATGCAAATCTGGAAAAACAAAATAGAACGAATAGATACAGTAGATGACCTTGCCCATAATGAGCATTAATCACAGTAGTACTTCATTACATTAACGGAATTTGTTACTTTTGGGGCAATAATAAATTTCGTTACTAATGATTAAGAGGCACGACTGGACTAAAGAAGAAATAATAGCCCTATATAATAAACCTTTAATGGACTTGCTGTATGAAGCAGCAACAGTACATAGAGTACACCACGACCCTAATGTGGTACAAGTATCTACACTACTTTCTATAAAAACAGGTGGTTGCCCCGAAGATTGTGGCTATTGCCCACAAGCTGCACGATACCATACTGATGTAGAAGGCAACGACCTTATGTCGGTACAACAAGTAAAAGCGCAAGCACTACGTGCTAAATCAGGAGGATCATCACGCGTATGTATGGGTGCTGCATGGCGAAATGTTAAAGACGGACCAGAGTTTGACCAAGTATTAGAAATGGTACGTACTATAAACAAGCTTGATATGGAGGTATGTTGTACACTAGGTATGATAACCGAAAACCAAGCTAAACGACTTGCCGAAGCAGGGCTATATGCTTACAACCACAACCTTGATACATCTGAAGAATATTATAAAGAAGTAATTTCTACCAGAGGGTATGAAGACCGCCTACAAACTATAGATAATGTTAGAAAAACTAATGTTACTGTATGTAGTGGTGGTATTATTGGTATGGGCGAAAGTGTAGAAGATAGAGCAGGAATGGTAGTAGCATTAGCCTCTCTAAATCCGCAACCCGAATCAGTACCTATAAACGCATTAGTAGCTGTAGAGGGTACACCAATGGAAGAAGAAAAACCTGTAGAAATATGGGAAATGATACGTATGGTAGCTACCACTCGTATTGTAATGCCCGAAACACAAGTAAGACTATCGGCAGGAAGAACACAAATGAGCCGTGAAGGACAAGCCATGTGCTTTTTTGCAGGTGCCAACTCTATTTTTGCAGGAGATAAATTACTTACCACACCTAACCCTGATGTTAACGAAGACATGAAAATGTTTGAGATGCTAGGCATGATACCACAAAAACCTTTTACTAAAGTTTCACAACCACAAACTGTAGAAGCTGCTGACTCGGAATATGCACCACTAGGAGAAAAACCAAGATGGACACGTCCAGGTCACACTATAGAGCGTAACCTTGAAGCTTCGGGTAAAAAAGCATAAACATTCAAAGCAATAAATAAAAAAGCTCTCTTACGACTGTAAGAGAGCTTTTTTTATACCCCAATTATGAAATTATCACATATAACATCAATTTTATGAAAACTTTAAACAGAATATACTGAATGTTGTAAAAATAATTATCTTTATCGAGCTTATATGCATTAGTATTTAGTAACTAATATAATACATATAGGCTAATATCCACCAAACCTAAAGTTTATTCATACCAATGAAAAGAGTTTACTTATCGCTACTTATTGCCCTGTTAGGCTTTACCGATATGAGTGCCCAACAGGATCCGCATTACACGCAGTACATGTATAACATGAACGTTATAAACCCAGCCTATGCGGGGTCTAAAGAAAACCTAGCCTTTGGGCTTTTATGGAGAAATTATAGCAGGAGCAACAGAAAACATTTATATCGCCGAGGCCGTAGGAAGCTACACCGTAGAAGCCATAAGCGCAACAGGCTGTATTAGCGACCCTATTGAACCTGTAACAGTAACACAAAGTGGACCCGCCAGTGTAATAGGCGTAGGCTTTAGCGTGACCAATGCCTTTAGTGACGACCAAGTAATCACTGTATTTGTAGAAGGCTATGGCGACTATGAGTACCAATTAGAAAATGGACCATGGCAAGACAGTAACATCTTTACAGGTGTTATCCCGAGAAGCACCGCCTATACCGTACACGTACGTGATAAAGACGCCTGTTCAGACTTCGTAGTAGACATCCCAGATGTTAATGTGATTGACTATCCAAGGTTCTTCACTCCAAATGGTGATGGTTATAATGATTATTGGAACATCTATGGTTTATCGAGCCAAGGTGGAGCCGAGATCTATATCTTTGACCGTTATGGCAAACTCATCAAACAAATTAGTTCACAAGGAGAAGGCTGGGATGGTACCTACAACGGAAGCCCAATGCCAGCAGATGATTACTGGTTTACCGTAACATATGTAGAGCAGATAACCACTATAGAGACCCTTAGAGATGCAAATGGTAATGTTATTAATGATCCTGTTACTGACGAGCCTGTTACAGGTGAAGTGACACGAATGGTAACTAGAGAGTTTAAAGCTCACTTTGCGCTTAAGAGATAATAATAGTTCACTTACAACAACAAATAAGGGCTACCAAATGGTAGCCCTTATTTGTTGTTGTATTTTAAATAGAAACTCTTTTTAGTTTCTTAATTCTTGTAAGCGGGCAACATATTTACCTATTACATCAAATTCAAGGTTGACTATACTGCCTACTTTGAAGTCTTTAAAATTGGTATGTTCGTAGGTATAAGGTATAATTGCTACGCTAAATTCATTTGTTTTTGAATTTACAACGGTAAGGCTTACTCCATTTACGGTTATCGAGCCTTTTTCAATCGTAATATTATGTTGGTCTGTGTTGTATTCAAATGTAAAATACCAACTTCCGTTGACTTCTTCTATATGTTTACATACTGCCGTTTGGTCTACATGTCCTTGCACAATATGTCCATCTAGCCTATCGCCTAGTTTCATGGCTCTCTCTAGGTTTACGCTGTCGCCTTCTTGCCAATGCCCTAAGTTCGTTTTTTCAATCGTTTCTTTAATAGCGGTAACAGTATAGTTGTTACCCTCTATAGCCACGACTGTAAGGCATATACCATTGTGTGAAACACTTTGATCTATTTTAAGCTCATTTGTAATAGTGCTTGTTATCGTTATATTGATATTGCTGCCGTCTTTCGAGATTTGTTTAATACTTCCCGAGGTTTCAATTATTCCTGTAAACATCCTTGATTTATTTTACTAAATTTGTACAATCAAAAGTAGCAATAAAACAGCATCATGACAAGAAAAGCAGAGAATGTAATTGTAGGAGTATCAATAGGCGACCTTAACGGAGTGGGGAGCGAAGTGATACTAAAGACATTTCAGGATACCCGTATGCTTGAATTTTGTACACCCGTTATTTTTGGTAATGTAAAAATACTATCGTTTATAAAGAAGGTATTAAACATTAATTGTAATGTATATGGTATTGATAGTCTTGATCAAGTGGTGCCAGGTAAGCTTAATGTGCTTAATGTTTGGAAAGAAGGTGTTAATATCGATTTTGGTAAGAATGATGATACTATAGGCAAGTATGCTATACAGTCTTTTACGGCTGCTGTAGCTGCGCTTAAAGCCAAGGATATAGATGTGCTTGTAACGGCACCTATAAACAAATACAATATACAATCGGAAGATTTTAAATTCCCAGGACATACAGATTATCTTGATAAAGAGCTTGAGGGAGATGCATTAATGTTTATGGTGCAAGATGACCTTAGAGTAGGATTGCTTACAGATCATATTCCGGTAAATGAAGTGTCGGCACATCTTACAGAGGCTTTAATAAGAAAAAAAATATTAACGATAAATAAATCGTTGAAAGAAGATTTTAGAGTAAATCGACCTAAAATTGCTGTGCTAGGTGTTAATCCACATAGTGGTGATAATGGTGTGATAGGGCATGAAGATGACGATGTAGTAAAGCCTGCGCTTAAAAAACTCTTTGAAGAGGGAGTAATGGTTTTTGGTCCTTACTCTGCTGATAGCTTTTTTGGTAGTGGGCAGTATGAAAAGTATGATGCTGTTATTGCGGCATATCATGACCAAGGATTGATACCATTTAAAACACTCTCTTTTGGTAAGGGTGTAAATTATACAGCAGGACTAGAGGGGATTCGCACATCGCCCGATCATGGTACTGCTTATGAGATAGCAGGGAAAGGTATTGCTGATAATAATTCATTTAAAGAGGCAGTATATCTTGCTCTTGATATTTATAATCACAGACAAGAATATGCCGATGTAACTAAAAATCCGTTGAAAACCAGAGAGAAACAGTTGTAAACAAAAAAATGTTGATAACATGTTTGGAATTGCAATAATTTTTTATCTTTGCACGCTCAAAACTGTTGTAACGGAATGATTTTGCGACTGTTTGGATGGCAATAAGCGGTTTTGATAATTTTAAAAACTGGCGAAATGAAAGTGAATAAAGAATTTTTAATCCCTTTTGTAGGATTAAAGCAAGGTAAGCACCAGTTTGATTTTGATATAGATAAGACGTTCTTTGATGCTTTTGATTTTGACGAGTATAACGATGTCAATATCAAGGTAGATATGGTTTTGGAGAAGCAAAGCACCATGTTTGAGCTACATTTTAACCACAAGGGTACTGTAAATGTTCCGTGTGACCTTAGTAATGAGGATTTTGATTTGCCAGTAGAAGGCAATATGAAAATTGTAGTAAAATTTGGTGATGAGTTTAATGATGAAAATGATGAGATACTTGTATTACAACATGGCGATTATCAGGTAGATGTAACACAGTACATTTATGAGATGATTGTATTATCAGTACCTTCAAAACGAGTACATCCAGGATTTAGCGATGGCACTATGGATGCCGATATACTGGATAAACTAGACGAGCTTGCCCCAAAGGCACAACTGGAAGACGAACAAGAAGAGAATGAAATAGATCCCCGATGGGACGAATTAAAAAAATTATTAACGGATAAATAATATAGTAAAATGGCGCATCCTAAGAGAAAAATATCGAAAACGAGAAGGGATAAAAGAAGAACGCATTACAAAGCGTCTGTACCACAGATAGCTACATGTCCTGTAACTGGAGAAGCACACCTTTACCACAGAGCTTACTGGCATGAAGGTAAAATGTACTACAGAGGTCAGGTTGTTATTGATAAACAAGAAGCAGTAGCTTAAATAGTATAAGGAACTGAGGAAAAACTCTCACTAAAGTGAGGGTTTTTTTGTTAAATACCCTTTAGTTTTAATTTAAGGTAACTAATTACAATCCTTTTTGTAAATTTTTTGTAATTTCCACCACTTTTCAAATCAAGTGATTTGGATTGAAAAATTTATCCTATGAGTAAAATAACAGCAGCCATAACAGCCGTTGGTGCATATGTTCCTGATTTTGTATTATCTAATAAGGTTTTAGAGACTATGGTAGATACAAATGATGAGTGGATAACCAGCCGAACTGGTATTAAAGAAAGGCGCATTCTTAAAGATAAAGACAAAGGTACATCATACTTAGCCATAAAGGCAGCCGAAAATTTGCTGCAAAAGTCGGGTACTAACCCTGCTGAAATTGATTTGGTATTGCTGGCAACAGTAACTCCAGATTTGCCCGTTGCGGCTACGGCGGTATATGTAGCAACACAAATAGGTGCTGTAAATGCATTTGCTTATGACTTGCAAGCAGCATGCTCTAGTTTTTTATATGGTATGTCTACAGCGGCAGCCTATATAGAAAGTGGTCGTTATAAAAAAGTATTAGTAATAGGCGCCGATAAGATGTCGTCTATTATAGATTATACTGACAGGGCTACCTGTATAATTTTTGGCGATGGCGCAGGAGCAGCCCTTTTTGAACCCAACCATGAAGGTCTAGGTCTACAAGACGAAATTTTAAGAAGTGACGGTATAGGTCGTGAGTTTCTTAAAATTCCTGCAGGAGGCTCTTTACTGCCACCTTCGCATGAAACAGTTGATAATAAACAACATTATGTCTTTCAGGACGGTAAAACCGTTTTTAAATATGCAGTGTCTAATATGGCAGACATTAGCGAGCAGATAATGCAGCGCAATAATCTTACAAACGATGATGTAAATTGGCTGGTATCGCACCAAGCTAATAAAAGAATTATTGATGCTACATCATCACGAATGAAACTCGATGAGTCTAAAGTGCTCATAAATATCGAAAAATACGGCAATACTACATCTGCCACTTTACCCTTACTCCTAAACGATTTCGAACACCAGTTTAAAAAAGGTGACACCCTTATATTTGCTTCTTTTGGAGGTGGGTTTACATGGGGGTCTATCTACTTAAAGTGGGCGTACGACAAAAAATAAACAAACTAAAACAAAATTCGGAAATTATGGATATCAGAGAAATTCAAAACCTAATAAAGTTTGTAGCTAAGTCCGGAGCTACTGAAGTAAAGTTAGAAATGGATGATGTAAAGATCACCATAAAAACTACTACAGAAAGCGGAACTCCCGAAACTACCTATGTTCAGCACCTTCCTGTAAGTCAAGCATTGCCACAGGCATCAGCACCACAACCTGCTGCACCTACAGCACCTGCAGTTGCAGAGCCAGTTGCTACTAATGATGATGACAAGTATATCACTATCAAGTCACCAATTATTGGTACATTATATAGAAAACCTTCGCCAGATAAAGCACCATTTGTAGAAGTGGGTACTAGCATTTCTAAAGGAGATGTAGTTTGTGTTATCGAGGCAATGAAGTTATTTAACGAGATCGAATCTGAGGTGTCAGGTAAAATTGTAAAAGTATTAGTTGATGATTCTTCTCCAGTAGAATTTGACCAACCTTTATTCTTGGTAGATCCATCATAAAGAAATTTTAAATACTAAATTATGAGTAGCAAATGTTGTTTGCTATTTTGAGAAATAATTTAAAATTTAGAATTCAAAATTTAAAATTTCAAGCGATGTTTAAAAAAATATTAATTGCAAACAGGGGCGAAATCGCACTACGTGTTATAAGAACCTGTAAAGAAATGGGGATTAAAACGGTAGCGGTTTACTCTACAGCCGATGCTGAGAGTTTGCACGTGCGCTTTGCCGATGAGGCAGTGTGTATTGGGCCTCCGCCAAGTAACCTTTCTTACTTAAAGATGTCTAACATTATTGCAGCAGCAGAGATTACTAATGCAGATGCAATACACCCAGGTTATGGTTTTCTTTCAGAAAATGCAAAGTTTTCTAAAATATGCCAAGAGCATAATATTAAATTTATTGGAGCTTCTCCTGAAATGATTGAAAAAATGGGTGACAAGGCAAGTGCTAAAGCTACTATGAAAGCAGCAGGCGTGCCATGTGTACCAGGATCTGACGGATTATTAGAATCATACGAGCAAACAGAAAAACTTGCTAAAGAGTTTGGTTATCCTGTAATGCTAAAAGCTACTGCTGGTGGTGGTGGTAAAGGTATGCGTGCTGTATGGAAGAAAGAAGAGCTTAAAAAAGCATGGGAAAGTGCTAGACAAGAAGCTGCTGCTTCTTTTGGTAACGACGGTATGTATATGGAAAAACTTATCGAAGAACCTCGCCATATTGAAATACAAATTGTAGGCGATTCTTTTGGTAAAGCATGCCACCTTAGTGAGCGTGACTGTTCTGTACAGCGTCGTCACCAGAAATTAACGGAGGAAACTCCTTCGCCGTTTATGACAGATGAACTTCGTGAAAAAATGGGTGAAGCTGCTGTTAGAGCTGCCGAATACATTAAGTATGAAGGTGCGGGTACAGTAGAGTTTCTTGTAGATAAACACAGGAATTTCTATTTTATGGAAATGAATACTCGTATTCAGGTAGAACACCCTATTACTGAGCAGGTAATAGATTATGACCTAATACGTGAACAAATATTAGTAGCAGCAGGTATTCCTATTTCGGGTAAAAATTACTTGCCAGAAATGCACTCTATAGAGTGTCGTATTAATGCTGAAGATCCTTATAATGATTTTCGCCCATCGCCAGGTAAAATTACTACCCTGCATATGCCAGGTGGTCATGGTGTAAGGTTAGATACACACGTGTATTCAGGCTATACTATTCCGCCTAATTATGACTCTATGATCGCTAAGCTAATAACTACTGCTCAAACAAGAGAAGAAGCTATAAGCAAAATGAGACGAGCTCTTGATGAGTTTGTTATAGAGGGTATTAAAACTACAATACCTTTCCACAGGCAACTGATGGATGAGAAAGATTATGTTGAAGGTAATTATACTACAAAATTCATGGAATCTTTTAAAATGAAAGATCCTGCATAATAAAACTAAACCCGCGCAAAACTGTGCGGGTTTAGTTTTATTATGCTTTTTATATATGTTTATTTAAAAATTAGTATTAAATTTCATATAAATTCAGTATAAATAATAGTAACTTTTAAAGTAATGGATGAAGGACTTTATAAACCGATAAATCTGCATGACTTTATCAAAGAGTCTCCATTGCTTAATCCTTTTAAGGAGCATTATCCTGATTATTTAGGACAGTTACTTGAGAGAACATTTCATTTTTGGAATTTAGAAGAAATAGAAAAGGCTAAAGAGCAAATAGCTATTTATAACTCAAACTTTGAAGGTTTCCATCTGGGGATTCTTATAGAGTTTGCAATTGATTTTGATAATTTAGATGCAGAAAAAACTATTATTTATCTTAACTCAATACCCGAAAACCATAGGAATGAGCCCGATATCGGCGATATGTATTATCGTATTAAAGCGGCTCTTTATTTCAGTTTGTTAGATATAGATCTTGCTCGTGAAGAATGCGTTATAGGTATCGGTTTTGGTTTTGGGTCTGAAGAGTTATACTATTTAAGGGCTATGTGTAGTGCGCTGAGAAATTTGCATAATGAGGCTATTCCTGATTATATAACGGCTCTAAAAGGTGATTTTAAAAGAGACGAAATTACCGTAAACCTTGCTTACAGCTATCTCCGCGTAAGAAAAATGAGGAAAGCTTTTAAACTGCATAAAAGCGTTGTAGATAAATTTCCTGACAATCATAAAATACAATATAACACGGGGCTTTGCTATAAACATTTTAGGAAATATTCCAAAGCAGTAGAATATTTTGATAAAGCCATTGCGCTCAATCCTGATGAAGCAGCATACAGGTTAACAAGAGGGAGAGTATTAATGAGACTGAGAAGGCATAATGAGGCACAACTGGATTTGGTATATGCACAGGAGTCGGATATATCTTTAGCAGAAGAACTGCTGAATATAAACACTGAAGTCCTTGAACGGAAAATTACCTCAAGGACTGCAAACAAGAAAGTACTTAAATTACTAAGACGTATATACCTGCAAAATGAGGGGTATTGAAAATAGAATGTCTCCCTATATATGTTTGCTTATTGTTATTTAATGGTTTTTAGGATAGCTAATTAAAATTATCATATATTTTTGTGAATGACTATTGCCATATAACAACTATAAAAAAAATCAAAAAAATGAACAAGATTATAACTGCCCTAAAGGGCACTGTAGCTATAGTATTACTTTTAGTAACATTTACCACTATCGCAACAGCGCAAAGTAAAGCCGATGAAGGAGCATTAGCTGTAACTGTAAAAATGAAAGAACAACTCTCGTTAAACGACGCTCAGTACAACCAAGTACTACAAATAAACAAAGAATACCTGAACAGGATTGTAAAGGCTAAAAAAACCGTAAAATCAGTACCTGCAAGAGAAAAGAAAATAAAGATATACAGTGCCGACAGAGAGAAGAAATTAAAATCAGTCCTTACCGATGCGCAGTACAGAACGTATGCTGCGGACAGGGCTAAAAACCAAGAATTCCTAAAAGAGTATTATTAGGGTAAAAAATAAAATATAAAACTCCTGCTTATCGGCAGGAGTTTTATATTTAAAATTGGTTTACAGTTGCTTTTCTCCAAAAAGGTAATAGATTATGCGGAACCGACTCTTCATTCAGCAGACAGCCTATAGCCAGCTCAGGATAGCTTTCGTAATAAGTCTCTACCTTGTTTTTGTCTACACGAGTACTCACTACAGTTCTATCTACACCATTGGGGTGATGAATGCCTGCAGATGCCATAAGATCCATAGCGCTTTTAACGGTTTCGTTATGAAAACGGTATACTCTTTCGCTTTTTTCGGTAGGCACAAGCCCTTTTACTAAGTCGGGGTCTTGTGTTGCCACACCGGTAGGGCAGGTGTTGGTGTTACATTCCAAAGCCTGTATGCAACCCAAAGCAAGCATCATTCCTCTTGCTGAGTTGCATAAATCGGCACCCATAGAAAGGCATTTAATAATGTCGAACCCTGTAATAACTTTACCACTACTTATTATCTTAATTTGATCTTTAATCCCGAAACCTGTTAGGGCATCGCTCACAAAAGCTAGTGCGTCGCGCAGGGGCATACCCACATGGTCAGAATATTCTTGTGGTGCAGCACCTGTACCGCCTTCGGCACCATCTACCGTTATAAAATCAAGATAGGTATCTGTAGCAACCATTGCTTTACAAATGGATAGAAACTCCGATTTATTTCCGATACAAATTTTTATTCCTATCGGCTTACCTTTAGATCCTTTTCTAAGGACTTTTATAAACTCGATAAGCTCTAAAGGTGTTGTAAATGCAGAGTGATAAGGTGGCGAAACAATATCATGTCCTTTATTTACAAGGCGTATGTTGGCAATCTCGTCAGTAACTTTTTCTTTAGGTAAAATACCGCCATGACCAGGTTTAGCACCTTGCGAAAATTTTATTTCAATCATCTTTACGGCATCTAGTGTGGCACGCCTAGTATATTCTTCATACGAAAAATGCCCATCAGTATCACGGCAACTAAAATAGCCTGTACCAATATTCCATACTATATCGCCACCATGCTGTAAATGGTATGGCGATAGCCCTCCTTCGCCTGTATTGTGGTAAAACCCTCCTTTTTTTGCGCCTGCATTAAGGGCAAGTATTGCGTTTTTACTTAATGAGCCAAAACTCATAGCACTAATGTTATAGAGACTCGCTTTGTACGGCTTGTTACATTGTGAAGAACCTATGGTAACGCGTGGGTCTAAATTTATCTCGGCAAAGGGTATAGCATTTATACTATGGTTTATCCATTGGTAGCCTACATCGTACACATTGAGCTGCGTACCAAAAGGCATAGTGCTTACTAAATTTTCGCTACGGTCATACACTAAATTTCGTTGTAGGCGGTTAAATGGTTTTCCGTCAAGATCAGTTTCAATAAAGTACTGACGCATTTCGGGTCCCATAGACTGTAATAAATATCGTAGCCTACCCAGTAAAGGGAAATTTCGGCGGATGGTTTTTTTACAGAAGTACATATCATATACCCCCATTATTATTAAAGGAAGAAATATTAATAGTAAAAGAGATGATTTCCAGTTAATGTAGGTCATTATAGCAATAATGGATAATAAAGTAATACTGAAAACTATAAATGCTTTTCTCATTAGTGATGGGTGTGAATACTATAGTTTATAAAAATAAAAAATCCCGTTAAGAAAACTAACGGGATTTAATTTAATTATGCTTAATAAATTACTGTTCTATATTAAGTTTTTTAGCAATACCTTTCGGTAAACCACCTTTGTGTAGTAGTATAGCAGTAGTTTTATATTTCACGAAGTTTTTACTCATGTACATATACCCTTGGTAGTCGTTACTAGCACCCCATGAGTTTTTTATCATGTAGTACTCTTTACCATTTTGGTCTTTAGTAATCCCTACAATATGCATACCGTGATCATCCTGAGTTTCATAATTATCAAAAGCTTCCTGACGCATATCTTCGGTTATTTCCATTTCTTTTTGTGGCCCTTTAAAGATGTTTTCTTTTTCTTCGGCAGTCATATCGCTAAACTCTTTTGCAGGAATATAAGCCACACCATTTTTCCAGCTAAAGCCTTTTTCGCTCACATCACCAGCCCATCCTACAGAGTAGCCTTTTTTAATAGCATTGTCTATAATATCTGTTAGGTCGTTCATTTTTACATTATAAACAAGGTCTAGTGACCAGTTGTCTGGTACCATAAGTACAAACTGGCTATAATATGGGTGCTCTTTTAACGAAGATATTTCTACATAGTCATCTGCATTAATACCTACAACTTCTTTAGCAAATGTTTGTGGTGTATATTTTTTACCTTTATAAGTAAATTTTTCTGGCACTTCTCCAAGATAAGTGTCTAATACTGAGATATAGGCTTTTTCCCAGTTAGGAGTTAGTTTTCCGTTTGGGTTTTTTACTACTGCAGCAAGTAAACCTTCGTTTATAGCTGCCATTTCTGCAAACTGGTTTCTTGTAGTGCCATAATTTAAACCAGTGTACTCTGCTTGTGGTAATGCACCATATTTTTCATACATATTTATAACATCGTGCAGCGCGCCACCATCGCCAAGGGTAATGGCTCCATGCATTTTTACATAGTTTTTCCCTTTTTCTATATAAGCATTACGTGCGGTATAAATTTGCGAAATTTCTACAGGTTCTTTACCCATACGAATCATTTCTGACTCTATGAAAGAGTTGGCTGCATAGCTCCAGCAAGTACCTGATGAACCTTGGCTTTTTACAGGTGTATTTTCAAGATTAACTACATCGGTAAAAATAAAAGAATCTTTACTGTTTTCGCTCTTGTTGTTTTTTAGAGAATTTACCAAATAGTCCTGAGCCGAAACAGTTTGCAAACCTGCAAATAGTAAGGATGCTACCAGTAATGGTCTAAATGAATATCTTTTCATAATCTTTTTGTTTTGTTTAAGTTGAGACTGCTAAAATAAAGAAAATTTACAAAACGTTACGTATTTGTGAAATTTCTATAAAGTTTCCTTTAACCATTTAAAGAACTCTCGTTGCCATACTAAACCATTTTGGGGTTTTAGAACCCAATGATTCTCATCTGGGAATACTATAAAACGGCTTTTAATGCCTCTTAATTGTGCTGCCTGAAAAGCTTCTTGTCCTTGCCCTATAGGGACACGAAAATCTTTATCACCTTGAAATATAAGTATTGGAGTGTCCCAATTTTGTACATGGTTTATAGGGTTAAACTCGTTATATGTTTTTTGTGCCACAGCATTGTCTTCTTCCCAATAAGCACCTCCGCTATCCCAATTTGTAAAAAACACCTCTTCGGTAGTACCATACATACTTTTCAGGTTAAAGACCCCATCATGGGCAATAAAAGTTTTGAAACGTTTTTTATGAATGCCTGCAAGGTAAAATACAGAGTAACCGCCATAGCTAGCACCTACTGCGCCTAGTCTAGCTTTATCTACATAAGGTTCTTTAGCCACATCGTCTATTGCCGAAAGGTAATCGTCCATTACCTGTCCGCCCCAGTCTGTACTAATGGCTTCATTCCACGCTACACCATGCCCTGGCATACCGCGACGGTTTGGGGCAACTACTATGTACCCTTGTGCTGCCATAATTTGGAAATTCCATCGAAAAGAATAGAACTGTGTGAGTGCACTTTGAGGACCGCCTTGGCAGTATAACAGTGTAGGATATTTTTTAGATGCATCAAAGTTAGGTGGGTATATTACCCATACCAGCATTTGTTTACCATCGGTAGTAGTAACATAGCGTTTCTCCGTTTTGCTTAATGCAATGCTTGAGTATGCCTTGTCGTTTACAGTTGTTATCTGTTTCCAGTCTTTTTTCTTGAGGTCATAACTGTATATCTCGCTAGCGTGGTTCATGTCGCTGCGGGTTGCAATTACTTTGTTACCGCTAAAGCCTATTATGCTATTTACATCCCAATGACCATCGGTTACTTGTTGTACTCTAACAGCTATTTTAGTAAGCCCTGGGAAGTTTACTTCAAATAGTTGACGTGTACCATCAACCGCAGCCAAGAAATATATTTTTTTTCCATCTTCGCTCCATGTAAAGGCATCAACAGTACCATCCCAATTAGCAGTAAGGTTAATATCAATACCCTTATGGCGTACTATAATATCATTTTTGTCGGCTTCATAACCGTCACGCTTCATTTGTAGCCAAGTCAGGTCGCCATTCGGCGAAAATGCGGGTTGTGTGTCATAACCTTTATTACCTTCGGTAAGGTTTATAGTAGTACTCTTTTCAAGGTTGTATTCATACAGGTCGGTATTGGTGCTTGTGGCATACTCGGTACCCGCTTTTTTCTTGCTTACATAAACAATGCTTTTTCCGTCGGGCGACCATGTGTAGTCTTCCTCTCCGCCAAATGGTTTTTGAGGAGAATCGTAAGGCTCACCTTTCATAATGTCGGTAAAGTTGTCTTTATTGTCTACAGGAGCATAGCCCACGTGGTTGTGCGTTCCATCGTTCCAAGTATCCCAATGGCGATAGTCTAGCGCATCATATATTTGTACGGTAGATTTTTCTAGTTCAGGGTAATAATCTTTACCATATACATTTTCGGTTTTAACCTCTTTATGTGTTAGTTTATATTTGCCATCGGGCGAAATATATTTATCGGCAACAAGTTCTTTATAGTCTTCTATCTCATTGGTTTTACCACCATTTATAGGAGTGCTATACAGCTTACTACTTTGTTTATTTTCTTCCATGCTAGGGGTAGAAACTTTGTAAATAATGTTGTTCCCGTCTTTGCTTATGCCAACAGGGCTTATGCGTCCTAGTTTCCAAAGCAGTTCGGGGGTCATGTGTTGTTGAGCAGCAGCAGATAATCCCATGAGGCTAAAGGTTATAAAAAGTATTTTTTTCATTGGTTTTACATTAAAATAAGATTGGCTTAAAAATAGCAAATTTCTTTAACACCTCGTGTTTTGATATATCGCATCATTATGGTTTAAATTTGATATTGTGTTGGTTTTTTATGTTAAATAATTAATTTATGTATAAAAGATGCTTATAAAATGTTAAGCTATTACAGGATTAAAAAAATATAAGTAATTTCACAGACTTAAAATAATAACAGTTTTATACAATAATTTTAGCACATGAGTGATTTTGACTGGATGCAACTTATAAATCCTGAGTTTTATATAATGCTAGAGCTTGGCGGTGTTCCTGTAGGAATTTATGTTGTATTATTTATAATTTTTGCCGAGACAGGTCTTTTTGCAGGTTTTTTCCTTCCGGGCGATAGCCTTTTATTCCTTGCAGGTATTTATAGTACTGAGTTAATGAACACCCTTATACCTATTGAGGGCGACTTTATAAATGTACTTCTACTATCAGTATTGGTAGCAATTAGCGGAATACTGGGTAATACCTTTGGGTACTGGTTTGGTCATAAGAGTGGTAGCTATTTGTATAAAAAAGAAGATACTTTTTGGTTTAAGAAAAAATATCTAATACAGTCGCACGAGTTTTTTGAAAAACATGGAGGTAGAGCCATTATATTTGCTCGTTTCTTGCCTATTATCAGGACGTTTGCACCTATTATTGCAGGGGTGGTAAAAATGGAAAAGAAAAAGTTTATGTTTTATAACATTATTAGCTCTTTTACATGGGCAACAACCATCATATTTGCAGGGCATTACTTACAGGAGCTTTTCAAAACAACAATGGGTATTGATCTTAAATCACACATAGAGATTATTATATTAATTATTGTATTAATAACTACTGTGCCATTGATATTAAATGCATTAAAAGGTAATAAAGTTACAGAACGAGAAGCTGTAGAGGAAGCCGAAAGTAAAGACGACCACGATAACGACATCTTTCCGCGATGAAACTAAGCTGGTGGGAAATAAAAAACTGGTTTACTAATGTAGATTATACCATAGTAGGTAGCGGCATTGTAGGACTTCATACTGGACTGCGCCTACGCGAACGATTTCCCGACAGCAGAATATTGGTACTCGAAAAAGGGCAATTACCGCAAGGGGCAAGTACTAAAAATGCAGGTTTTGCCTGTTTTGGTAGCCTATCAGAAATTGCCGATGACCTAAACAATCATACCGAACAGGAGGTTATTAACCTGATACAAAAACGCTGGGATGGGTTGCAATTATTACGCAAACGTTTGGGCGATGCTGTTATCGACTTTAAGCCTTATGGCGGTTATGAGCTTTTCCTTGAAAAAGACACTTCAACTTACAAAGATTGCCTACGCAAACTTCCATTTGTAAATGAGGTGCTCCAGCCACTGTTCCGTAATGATGTGTTTGCTACAGAAACGAATCGTTTTGACTTTAAAGGCATACACGAACACCTGATTTTTAACCCCTATGAAGGGCAGATAGATACAGGTAACATGATGCAGGCACTCCTGAAAGAAGCTGCTGCAAATGATATATTGATACTAAACTGCCAAACCGTTATAGGCTATCACGAAAAAATAGATGGTGTAGAGGTTAATGTAGGCGATTTTAGTTTTAGTACTAAAAAATTACTCTTTGCTACCAATGGTTTTGCCTCGACACTTACCAACGGAGCTGTAAAGCCCGCGCGCGCTCAAGTACTTATTACCGAGCCAATACCCAACCTTGACATAAAAGGTACATTCCACATGGATAAGGGGTATTACTACTTCCGTAATTATGACGATAGGATATTGCTTGGTGGAGCGCGCAACCTCGACTTTGAAGGTGAAACCACTACTGAACTGGCACAAACCGACCTTATTCAAAATCGACTAGAGCAATTATTACATGAAGTGATATTACCTAACCAAGACATAAAAATTGCCCATAGATGGAGTGGTATTATGGGTGTAGGCAGCCAAAAGAACCCTATTGTACAACAGTTGAGCAATCACGTATATTGTGGCGTAAGGCTTGGCGGTATGGGCATAGCTATTGGCAGTACTATTGGTACAGAACTTGCCGATTTGGTTTAGTCATAATTAATTATAACTATATTTTTCAACGTTAAAATATCCAAACTTATTTGTACTTTCGTTATATGTAATTTCAGTATGCTATGTTGCGAAAGGTGTTCCGCTTCGTTTTTAAAATATTCCTTTGGTTTATCGTTATATCGGTACTTTCGGTAGTATTGTTCCGTTTTGTGCCTGTGCCATTTACGCCACTTATGGTATCGCGTGCGTTAGAGCAGCGTGAACGAGGAGAGGATATGACCGCAAACCACAATTGGGTACCTATTGAAGAAATATCGCCTGAATTGCAAAAAGCTGTTATTGCCAGTGAAGATGGTAACTTTTTAACCCATCATGGTTTTGATTTTGATGCGATATATAAAGCCTACAAGAGCAACAAAAAAGGCAAAAAGATAAAAGGCGGTAGTACCATATCACAGCAAACAGCAAAAAATGTTTTCCTATGGCAGGGCAGGAGCTACTTGCGCAAAGGGCTTGAAGCCTATTTTACGGTGCTTATTGAAGTATTATGGAGCAAAGAACGCATTATGGAAGTGTATCTTAACAGTATCGAAATGGGCGATGGTATATATGGTGCGCAGGCAGCAGCCAAATATTGGTACCATAAAGATGCTAAAAAACTTACCCGATATGAAGCAGCAGGTATCGCAGCTATACTACCCAGCCCGCTAAAGTATAAAGCAGTAAATTCATCTGTATATATTAACAGGCGCAAGGGGCATATTGTAAGGCATATGCGTTATGTAAAACTCGATTATTGATGAGGTTATTACAACAGGTTATAATTGTAGTTTTATGTACGGTGTCGGCTTGGGCGCAAAAGCCTGCCGAGATAGGCGCAATACTAGATAATGACTTGTACTCTTCGCCTGTAAACGACCAGTATTATACTAATGGTATCGAACTTTTTTACCGTTATTTAGGTACTGTTAAGAATGATAAAATAGCGAAGAAAATTACCGAATTTAGAGTAGGACAGTACATTTATAATCCGCAATCTGTAAGGGCAGAAGAGATAAATGTAAACGACAGACCTTTTGCCGGTTACCTTTTTGCCGAAGCAGGAATAAATACTTATTATAAAAGTGAAAGTCTTTTAAAGCTCAATTTTCAGGTTGGGGTAGTAGGCCCCGAGTCCTATGCCGAAGATGTACAGGAAGGGCTACATCGTTTGTTTAGCTATCCTACCGTTAGGGGGTGGCAACACCAAATAACAACGCTTTTAGGTTTACAGGCAAATGCGTTTTATTCTAAAAAAATATTTAGCGAAACCTATAAAGAAAAAGTAGATTTCCACCTACAAGGCGAGCTGAATGCTGGTACAGTCTGGACAGGAGCATCCGTTGGGGCTATGGCGCGTATTAACCTTGCTAAAAACCTTGTGCTGAAACCAATGTATGAATCGACATTGCATAACGCAACACTAAGCCATGATAAAGAAAGTTATAAAGGGCGCAGGGAGTTTTTCTTGTTCCTGAACCCGAATATCAACTATCAAATTTATGATGCTACGATACAAGGTAGTTTATTTAATGATAATAGTCCTGTAACGTTTCCGCTGCTTCCTGTTCGTTTTAATGCCGAGTTTGGTATTAAATATGGCAAGAACAACTGGAATTTATCGTATGCTATAAATTATCGTGGAAAAGAGCTTTCTAATAACGTTATTACGGGTTATTATTACGGCTCTATTGGTATAGGGTATCTTTTGTAAAGTTTACAGTCGCAGTGAGCTACTGAAAACTGCGACTGTAAACTATCTCCTAGGTGTTACACCCATATTGTAGAATGTAAACGCTTGTATATCGCAATACTCTTCAATAGTTTGCGCTACCGATTTTCCTGCGCCATGCCCTGCATTTACACCAATACGAATCAACACAGGGTTATCGCCTGTTTGGTATTCTTGTAGAGTGGCGGCAAACTTAAAGCTGTGCGCAGGTACTACGCGGTCGTCGTGGTCGCCTGTAGTAATAAGCGTAGCGGGATATTGTACACCTTTTTTCACATTATGCACAGGCGAGTAACCTTTCAGGTACTCAAACATTGCTGCATCATCTTCGGCAGTACCATAGTCATATGCCCATCCTGCACCAGCAGTAAAAGTATGGTAACGCAGCATATCGAGTACACCAACGGCTGGTAAAGCTACTTTCATCAGGTCAGGGCGTTGTGTCATGGTAGCACCCACTAAAAGTCCTCCGTTAGAACCTCCTCTAATTGCAAGATAGTCTGATGAGGTGTAGTTGTTGTCAATCAGGTATTCAGCAGCAGCGATAAAGTCGTCAAATACATTTTGTTTCTGCAATTTTGTCCCTGCATCATGCCATTTTTTACCATATTCGCCACCACCACGCAGGTTAGGTACGGCATAAATACCGCCGTTTTCCATCCATACCGCATTGGCTATGCTAAAAGCAGGTGTAAGGCTGATGTTAAAACCGCCATAACCGTACAGCATCGTTGGGTTTTTACCGTTTAATTCTAAATCTTTTCTATGCGTAATAATCATCGGTATTTTAGTACCATCTTTAGAGGTATAAAATACCTGCTTAGAAATGTAATTATCGGTATCGAAATCAACTTTTGGTTTGCGATACAGTTCCGATTTTCCTGTTTCAGGGTTGTAAGAATATATTGTACCTGGGCTGATGTAGTTAGTGAATGAATAATACAACACATCAGCATCTTTTTTACCACCAAAGCCTCCTGCGCTACCTATACCAGGTAGGGTAACTTCGCGCACCAGTTTGCCCTTACGGTCATATTGTTTTACTACCGAAATAGCATCTTGCATGTATTCGGCAAAAATGTAACCTGACCCTGTTGATGCCGAGAGTACATTTTTGGTTTCGGCAATCAGGTCTTTCCAGTTTTGCTGTTGCGGTGCTTTGGCATCTACTGTAACAATTCGCTTATTAGGGGCATTGTAGTTGGTAGAGATAAATAGGGTACTGCCATCGGTATCAATAATACCATTATCGCTGTCAAAGTTATCTACTACGGTAATTATTTTACTGTTGGCATTGCTAAGGTCTTTTAAATACAATTCATTTCCTGAAGTGGAATTGGCAGCCGAGATAACCAGATATTTTTGATCTTCGGTTACATATCCGCCTACATACCTACGTTTTTGTTCTGTACCAAAAATTACTTTGTCCTGAGCTTGTGGCGTGCCCAGTTTATGATAATACAGTTTGTGCTGGTCAGTCTTTGCTGATAGCTCACTGCCTTCGGGTTTGTCATAACTAGAATAGTAAAAACCATCATTACCCAGCCAAGATGTACCGCTAAATTTTACATCAACAATAACTTCTCCTGTTAGTTTTTTGGTTTTAGCATCCATTATAAATACTTTGCGCCAGTCGCTACCGCCTTCGGAAATAGAATAGGCAACAAGGCTACCATCTTTAGTAAAGCTTACTCCGCCAAGCGAAGTAGTACCATCTTTAGAAAACGTATTAGGGTCAAGGAAAATCTCTTCTTTACCATTTTTATCTTTACGGTATAGTACCGACTGGTTTTGTAAGCCATCATTTTTATAATAGTAGGTGTAATCCCCTTCTTTAAACGGAGCCGAAACTCTTTCGTAATTCCATAGCTGCTCCATACGTTTTTTTATGCTTTCGCGAAACGGAATTTGGTCGAGGTAGTTAAACGTTACCTCATTCTCTGCTTTTACCCAAGCTGCTGTTTCTGCAGATCGGTCATCTTCCAACCATCGGTAAGGGTCAGGCACATTAGTACCAAAATAAGTATCGGTAGTATTTCCTTTTTGGGTTGTAGGATAGTGAATTTTTTGTGCATTCATGCTAAGACTAGTTGCCACAGTTAGTATAGTTAGTATTGATTTTTTCATTTTGTTTCTTGTTAGTTAGATAAACAAAAATAGGGAATACTTAATTAACCTGCTTAAATAAAAAATCCCGACACTAGTGTCGGGATTTAAATAGCAAATTGTTATAAAACTTATGGTGTTACTATTGCAACCTGAAAAGTAGCAGTAGCATCGGTGCTTCCGGCAGCATTGGTAATATCGCCATCGGCTACACCTTCGGCAGCCTTATTAGGCTCATGTCTTAACGTAATGGTAAGTGCGCCTGTTGTTGCTGCATCTGCTGCTTGGTAGTTAAAGCTAAGCCCTATTGGGTTGCCGTTCACATCAGTATCAGCATAAGTAAATGTGCCTAAACCACTTTGTTGAAAGAATATTTGGTGCTCATCACCTTCTTCATATACTTCTTCCGATATGTTTTCGGCAGGGCTTTCGGTTTCGTTTAAGAAACTTACAGTTCCCGAATAGGTTGTACCTGTAACAAAGTCACCCGAAACGGTAAGTACAGGTGCATCAGGACCATCACCATCAAGGTCGCGTGAGGTTAATGTAACCGTTTCGCCACCAACAGCAGGTGTAAACGTTGCGGTAAGTGTAGTAATTACTTCCTCTTCGTTTACGAAAACTGCATCATCATCATTGCTACATGATGTTAGACTGATAAAAGAAATTAATGCTAAAGCTGAAATTTTTAAGTTTCTCATTTTGATATAAGTATTTAATTAATAAGTGAATTTAATTTGTAATTGAATGTTTCTACCTGCCTCGTCAGTATAGAGTCGTTGGCGGTTAAGGTAATCTCTATAAGTAGTGTTGAAAATGTTATAAACCGATAGGTTAACGGCTGTTTGCATTTTGCCTAAAGCAAACTGAACCCCCGAAGTAAAGTGTAGCAAGCTATACCCTTTTGGGGGTGTACTTACATCTACTAGCGTTGAAATGAGTTCGCCATCTTGGGGTACATCAGTATAAAAGTTATAATTAGGATAACGGCTTTGTGTAAACACCGTTTCATTTCTAAGTTCTACAAACAGGTCATGCCATTTCGGTATGGTATAGCGCACAGTATTATTTATGTTTAGCGGCGGCATATCGATAATAGGTTCATCGGTCACAGTGTTAGTACCTCGCACATAGGCAAACCCAAAAGTATGTTGCAGGTTTTGTAGTGGTTTCCAGTGCGTGTTGAGGTCAATACCTGTTAGTAGGGCATCGGTCTGTTTGTAATTATACACAGGGAATGAACCCCGAATGGTCGTCTCGGCTGCTGTAGGCTGTAAATAAATAAAATTGTGAATTCTATTAATAAAAGGTGTAGCCTCGAATGTAAAAACATCGCCACTTTTTAATAACGTCGCCGATAGTTTTACGGCTTGTTCTTTCTTCAAGCCTAAGTCGCCCAGCTCGATAGTACCGTTAGAATGATGTAGCCCATCGCTAAAAAGTTCCGAAGGGTTAGGGTTACGCATTGCTAGTCCTGCATTACCCAAGAGTTCTAAGTTGTTGCTAAGCCTTTTGCGTACGCCCAAGCTTGCGGAAACATTATGATAAGTAAACTTGGGTTTGGTTAACCATTGCGAACCCTGTTCGCCTGTAATGAAATGGTCGAAAACTCCATCATAGCCCAAGTTACTCCAGCGTGATTTTTTATAATACTTATTTGCCGATATGTTTGTAAAGTCATAACGCAAGCCCGCTTCGCCACTAAAGCTGTCAGAAAAAGAGTAGGAAGCAATACCATAAGCCCCAACATCGGTTTTAGTATAATTGGGTATCAGGGGAGATATACCGGTGTCGGGGCTGGCATCATTATTTTGTAGGGAGAAACTTGCTCCTGATTTTAACGTCACATCGCCTAAATATTTTTTCCAGTTGGCTTGTGCCGAATGGGTAACTAAGGTTAAATCAAGCGCGGGGACATCTTTATACTCGCCTCGGCGTAGGTCGAATTCCTTACGACGGTTCAGCTGAAAAGCATATTGCAAGTTTAGCGAAGCATTATCACTTAGTTTTTTGTTATAATCTAACTTTGCTAAGTGGTGCTGTATTTCCTGACGGGGTGCGCTTATAGTGTGCGTGAAAGGTTCAATAATGCTGGGTTGTTGGTTATTGATAGCATTGACCAAGTCGGTAGTGTTGCCTATATGCGTTGCTTTGGCAATACCAATATCAGCATTATAAAAACTATAAAACCCGCTAATGTCATAACCGCTACCAATATATTTTGCATCGCCCGAGAAATTAGCTTCGCGATTGCCTGTATTCGAAATGACATAGTCAGGAGCTTCGCGGTCGCCCATATATTTAAACGAACCGTTAGCGTTCCATGCCCAGCCTTTTTCGTTACCCCTGTGCAGGCTCGTGGCTATGTTACCACCGTGCCCATTGCTGTTACCTGTTAGTATGGTTTTGCCAAACAAGGTATCTTTCAATACTTTCATCGGTTCTACCAAAACTAACCCACCAATGGCATCGCCACCATATTGCAAGGCATTGGCGCCTTTTATGACTGATATTCGCCCAGCCGAGTTAATATCGAGGTTAGGGGCGTGCTCTGTACCCCATTGCTGATCTTCTAGCCGAACGTTATTACTAATTACAGGCACACGGCTACTGTGTAGCCCATTAATAATGGGTTTTACTATAGTAGTTCCTGTTTTTAGAGCATATACACCAGAGATTTCTTTTAGGGCATCGCCTAGTGTGGCACTGCTGTATTTTTCTATAGTTTCGGTTTTTAACCGTTGTTCGTGTACCGTGTTTTGCGAAACGGTGTTGTTTTCGGTAAGTACTACTTCCTGTAGTTGTGCTGCGTGGGGTTGCAGGGTTGCATTTAGCACTATAGTATTACGAAAGTCAATAACAGTATCGAGGGTTGTGTACCCAATGTAGGATATAACCACACGCTGCTCGCCTTTGGGTATGGCGTTTATTTCATAATAGCCATCGGGTGTGCTTACGCTATGTAGCATGTTGCTATGTATGTGTGCCCCATCGAGGGGGATGCCTTTGGGAGTTTGCACCGTACCACTAAGGGTATATTGTGCTTGTGTACTCCAACTTACTGCCAACAGTAATGGCAGGAGTAGCTGATGAAACTTCATGGTGATGTATGCTAAGATTGATATAAGCCATAGCTTGCTGTATTTGCTATACAGCGAAATCCTTACCTGTTACAGAAAGGTTGGCGTTAAACGTATTATACCAATGCAGGAGGTGCGCGAAGCGCAAACAGGCTACCGCCGAAAGAAGCAAAACCTTCTATACTGTTGTAGCTGTAAGGGATGGGTTTAAATGGGAAATCTAAACGGAGGCAAAACTGTGGTGGTGTAATAAAGAAGTCGAAATGGAAATCGCAAACCGAACAATCGTCTTCATGTTCGTGTTCTAAATCGATAGCGCTAAACTGTTTTGCTGATTTTTTTAGTTCGTGGCTGTGCGCTGTGTGTACTACACTGTGCTTGTGACTAAAGGCATGAAAAGACTGATAGGCGGTTGTGAGTAACACAACAGCCATAAGTGCCAAATTAAATAAAGCAAACTTTCTTTTCATGACTGCAAAGGTAAGCAAACAATTTACTTAAATGCAATAGGGTTGCAGTAATGTTGTGAAATTTTTAAGAGTTCTTACACAAGCTCTTCTTTTTCCTTAAGTGTTTCCGTATTGAAAGGTTTTATAGCAAAACTATATTCTTTATGTATACGAGATATACAAACTAAAAAGACGTGCTGTTCTTTAGTTCTTTCTTCTTTAGGTATTTTTACCTTTCCTAATTTAACTTTTGTATATTTAGTGCTATCAAACTCAATCATAATTTATATTTTTTATGGCTTACAATCCAGAATACTTTAAAGTGGGTCAAATAGAGACTTACATGCGCCCTGTTACATATAACGGTAACAATTTTCAAGAATACATACATTGTAAGGTTGTTGAACATTTAGAAATTGGTAGGGACAATATCCCTGAAAAAATAAAAGTTCTTCAGATACATAACCTGTTAGACTTTTTAAATGGTATTAGAACTGATGTTTCAGAAAAGGAACTCTATGTCAATAGTGTAAATCCTTTAGTAAATATTAGTAGAAATATTAAAACTTATTAACCTCTAAAATTCGGTATATAGTTGTATATAGTTACCAAAATTCATATAAACTCATAAATACAAACTTAAAAAAATTACATTCTATTAATAATCAGTTATTTCATGCAATCTTATATTTACAACTTTTACTTAAAACGTTACCCTAACAATAGGCTTGTTTATTTAGATGACATTTTAACCGAACTCTCTAAGAATTTAGGAGAGTTTAAGAGTGAAAATGATATTGCTCGCAGTGTTAGTTTTATTAAGTATTACGATGAAATTTTTGGTGAATGGAGTTATACTAAACCTGATATTCCCGCTGGTAAGGAAAGAATGGTATTCAGAATAGCCGCTATACACTTATCTGAATTAGGGATGCTTTATAGAAAAGATAGTAACCCTTATACACCTGACTATATGATAAGCTATAAAGGATTAGAACTCCTATCTACAGGTGGTTTACATCGGCAATTCTATAGAGAAAGAGTTAAACACATTTTTCAAATTACAGTTTGGTTTATAGCTATACTCACTTTTTTAGTAAGTACAATATTTCAGGTTTTGAATTACTACACACCTATTTCCTCTTCCCAAATAGAAGCCAGTCAACAAATAGAACCAACAGCAGCCCAATTAGAAATAAAATGAGCATTTCTAATGTATAATAAAAAACCTGCAACATTTTAAAGCATTGCAGGTTATAAATATAAAATTAAATTCTTTTATACCAGTCCGTTTGCATTTAAATACTCCGCAATTTGTATGGTGTTGGTAGCAGCTCCTTTACGCAGGTTATCGGCAACAATCCACATATTTAGTGTATTGGGTTGGCTTTCGTCGCGGCGTATGCGCCCTACAAAAACATCGTCTTTCCCTTCGGCATATATCGGCATTGGGTAGGTTTTGGTGTCGGTATTATCTTGTACCGTTACGCCAGCAGTTTCGTGTAGTATTCGGCGTACGTCATTTACATCAAAATCATTTACAAACTCTATGTTCACGGCTTCGCTGTGCCCGCCTACTACAGGTATGCGTATTGCCGTAGCCGAAACGTTTACGGTATCGTCACGCAATATTTTTTTGGTTTCGCGCACCAGTTTCATTTCTTCTTTGGTATAGCCATTGTCTTCAAACACATCGCATTGCGGTATCGCATTACGATGAATAGGGTAAGGGTACGCCATTTCGCCTTTGGTGTTTGTGTACTCGTTTTCTAACTGTTGTACCGCTTTTACTCCCGTTCCTGTAATGGACTGGTAGGTAGATACTACCACTCTTTTTATGGTATATTTTTTATGCAATGGTGCTAACGCCATCAGCATTTGTATGGTAGAACAGTTAGGGTTGGCTATTATTTTGTCGTCTTTGGTTAGCTCGCCAGCGTTAATCTCTGGGATAATCAGCTTTTTGTCGGCATCCATGCGCCATGCGCTAGAGTTGTCTATTACCGTAGTGCCTGCTTCGGCAAACTTGGGTGCCCATTCTTTAGAAGTATCGCCACCTGCCGAAAATAGTGCTATTTGCGGTTTCATGCTTACGGCGGTGGCAAGGTTTACTACCTTATATTTTTTTCCTTTAAACTCGATTTCCTTTCCTACTGACTTCTCAGAGGCAACAGGTATTAATTCGGTTACAGGGAAATTTCTTTCTGCCAATACTTTAAGCATTACTTCGCCTACCATTCCAGTAGCACCAACAACAGCAATTTTCATAATTATAGTGTATTAAATTGTGTTGCAAAAGTAAGGAGAAAATAGATTGTCTTTTCGGGATATAGTAAAAATAACAAAAAACAGGAGAGGTATTATTTTTAGTCCAATACAGCGATTTATGTGAAATAATAACTAAGAGAAAAACCGCCCTGTTATGGGCGGTTTAGTTAATAAAGGTTTAGAATATATAGTGTAGCGAACACTTTGTCTTTATTGTTTGTTTTTTAGTAAGTCGCGAATATCAGTAAGCAATTTCTCTTCTGCGCTTGGTGCTGGTGGTGCAGCAGGAGCAGCGGCTTCTTTTTTCTTGGTTCTTTCATAAGCTTTTAGTACCATGAAGATGAACAAACCAATGATAATAAAGTTAATTACTATTTGTATAAAGTTACCATAGTTAATGGTTACAGCTTCTATAGCAGCAACCGTTTCGCCGTTAATTACGCTTTCGGGTTGTGCATCTTTAAGAACGTACTTTAATTCGCTAAAATCGACACCACCTAAGGCCATCCCGATAGGAGGCATTAAAATGTCTGTTGTAAACGATTTTACGATAGCTCCAAATGCACCAGCTAGTATTACAGCTGTTGCTAAATTTACAATATCGCCTTTTAGCAAGAAGGATTTAAAATCTTTAATAAAACTCATAATTTTTTGTGATTTTGTTGTTAAATATTTTTGGTGGGTACTAATGTACAAAAAAAAACATTTATTCTTTGTAGAAAATTCTTTTTACACGATGAGAAATACCTGCTAAAATTTCGTAAGCAATTGTGTTTAAGGTGTTGGCAATTGTTACAACCGATGGGTCTTTACCAAAGACTATAACTCTGTCTCCTTCTTTGCAGTCAATATTGGTAACATCTACCATAAGCATATCCATACAAATATTACCTACTATTGATGCTTTTTGGCTGTTTATCATTACATAGCCGTTACCGTTACCCCAAGCGCGTGGTATACCATCGGCATAGCCTATGGGTAGTGTGGCAGTACGTGTTTTTTGGGTTGCTATATATTTACGACTATAGCCTACGCTTTCGCCTACTTCTATTTCTTTTATTTGAAGAATCACTGTTTTTAGCGTACCTACATTTTGCAGGTGTTTCATTTCTGTAGGATCGTTGCCTACACCATATAGCCCAATGCCAAGACGCACCATATTGTATTGTGCATTAGGGTAGTTGTATATACCCGATGTGTTAAGGATATGTCGCATTGGGTTTATTTGTAAGGCATCTATAAGTTGAGTAGACCATTTTTCGAAAAGGTCAATTTGTTGCGTTGTGAAGTCTTTAAATTGTAGACTATCACTTGCTGAAAGGTGCGAAAAGATGCTTTTTACCGAAACAAAGTTATTATTGCGTAGTAGTGCTATAAGCTCTGCTAGTTGATGCTCTTCAAAACCAAGACGATGCATGCCTGTATCGAGTTTTAAATGTATGGGGTAGTTCCATAGGTTTTTTTTACGGGCAAGGTCTATAAAGGCTTTTAGTTCGCGTAGCGAATATATTTCGGGCTCAAGGTTGTAGGCTGTCATGGCATTAAAAGCACTACTTTCTGGGTTCATCACTACAATAGGAATCATAGTTCCTGCATTACGAAGGGCAATACCCTCATCGGCAAAGGCTACGCCTAAATAATCTACTTTGTGGTGCGATAGTGTTTTGGCAATTTCATAACTACCACTACCATAACCAAAGGCTTTTACCATAACCATAACTTTAGTTTCGGGCTTTAATTTAGCACGATAAAAGTTGAGGTTGTGTACAATGGCATTCAAATTAATTTCTAGTACTGTTTCGTGGGTTTTTTCTTCAAGCAAAACCACAATTTCTTCAAATCGGAAACTACGTGCACCTTTTACAAGTATAGTTTCATCTTCAAAAGCATTACTGTTGTATTGCGCCAAAAACTCCTGCGTAGTTTTATAAGCAAAGAAATTAGGGAAGTCGGCAAGTTTTTTAGTTATCGTTTCGCCTATGCCAATAACCCTACCTATTTTATGGGTTCTTAGTAGTTCTTTTACTTTTTTATACAACTCTTTTTTAGTAAACCCACTCTGGAAAATATCCGAAAGGATAATGGTTTTCTTTTTATGTGTTTTTTGCTGTTCTAAGAAATCGAGCGCTATTTTTAAGGATTGGTAGTCGGCGCTATAGCTGTCATCTATAATCGTGCAGCCGTTAATACCATCTTTTACCTGTAGGCGAAGTTCTACGGGATAAAGTCCTGCAAGACGTTGTGTAATTATTTCGTGGCTATAGCCCAAATGCAGCATAACCATTAGACAGTTAATTGCGTTTTCTATCGCATAATCATCGGTAAAAGGAATTTCTACCGAGAAAATAGTGTCTTGGTAAATTACCTCTAAGCAAGTTGCGCTAGCTTTTTCCAGCTTGTTTACAAGTACATTTCCTGTATTGTTAAAACTCCAAGTAAAGGTTTTTGTAGTAGCTGGGAGCAGTTTTTCTATAGCTTCATTCTTCTGTAGTACTAATAGCTTTACCTTGCTAAATAGCTTTAGTTTTTCGAGTGTTTTTTCTTTTTGGCTAGTAAAGCTTTCGTCGTGTGCTGTTCCTATATTAGTGAGTATTCCTATATCAGGACATATAATATGTTGTAGCTTTTGCATTTCATTGGGTAACGATATGCCAGCTTCGAAAATACCGAGATTATGTTTTTTATTGATACCAATAATAGATAGGGGTACACCTACTTGCGAGTTGTAGCTCTTAGGGCTTCTAATTACATTATAATCGGGGCTTAATAGGTAATTTAGCCACTCTTTTACAATAGTTTTGCCATTACTACCTGTTATGCCTATTACAGGAAACTGAAATTGCTGCCTGTAGTATGCTGCAAAATCTTGTAATGCTTGTAAAGTGTTATTTACAATAATAAAATTAGCTTTTCCTGATACTGTTTCGGGAATATGGGTAACAACAAAATTGACTACTCCTTTATTAAGAAGTTCTGGAATATAATAATGCCCATCGCGGTTTTGCCCTGGTAATGCAAAAAAGAGAGTGCTAGCATTGTTTTGCAACGATCTACTGTCTATAGAAACGTTGTCTATATGCGCTTGTGGTTGTACACTCTCAAAGTATGCTGCTATAGCGGTAGTAATATCTTGTATTTTTAGACTCAAAGTTTAAGTTTTAGTAGTAAATGTAAAATTAAGGATAATCACTTCATTTAAAAATATAATCGAAACATTAAATGCT
This sequence comes from Flavobacterium arcticum, assembly GCF_003344925.1. Taxonomy (NCBI): domain Bacteria; kingdom Pseudomonadati; phylum Bacteroidota; class Flavobacteriia; order Flavobacteriales; family Flavobacteriaceae; genus Flavobacterium; species Flavobacterium arcticum. Next base: position 1,083,839 of record NZ_CP031188.1, read on the forward strand.
TTTCGTGTAAATAGCTACTTTTGTATCAAAGAGTTAAATATGAAATTATGTGCGATATTATAGGTTCTTTTTACCTAAAAAGAGTAGCAAGCAATAAGCTGTTAGGCGAGTTTACTAATAATAAGCGTTTCACAGTTTCTTCAGAAAGTTGTGAGCTAATAGAGCTGGGTAATGCACCTTTTTTAGGAAAATATAACTCAACATGGTGTATAGACGATGAGTGTTTTATGGGGGTACTTATTATTTCGTTTATTGAGCATGCCGAAAATAAAAGTGTAAAATATAAACTATCATGGTATATTAATGAGGAGCTTACCTATCAAGGCGAAGCTATACTTGTAGATGATATGCTTATGGGACATTATGTTTTATTGCACTAATTACCTTCTTTTTGTTCCTTATTATCCTTTTGTTTTGATTGTGCTTCGCGCATGGCTTTATAATAAGCAGCTCGGCTTAGGGGTTCATATTCTTCTGTTTCGCCTAGAAGCACTAAGTTGTCGCTATTTCCTTTCCTAAAGCTATAATTGGCTAAGTTACCTGTGCGGGTACATACAGCATGTACTTTGGTCACATATTCGGCAGTAGCCATAAGTGCGGGCATAGGACCAAAGGGATTGCCTTTAAAGTCCATGTCTAACCCTGCTACAACAACACGAATACCACTATTGGCAAGGTCATTACATACAGCTACAATCTCATCGTCAAAAAACTGAGCTTCGTCTATACCTATAACATCGCAGCCCTGTGCCAGTATGCGAATATTGGCAGCAGCAGGTATGGGAGTAGAGCGTATCTCGTTGGCATCGTGCGATATTACCATCTCATCGTGGTAACGAATATCTATGGTGGGCTTAAAAATTTCGACTCTTTGCTTAGCAAATTGTGCTCTTTTTAAACGTCGTATGAGTTCTTCGGTTTTACCCGAAAACATCGAGCCGCATATTACTTCTATCCAGCCAAATTGCTCTTTATGATTTACTGTATTTTCGAGAAACATTTTGTATTTTTCAGGCAGTAAAACAGAAATGTTTTCTGTTACTTTGTACTGAAACAAATTTATTAAAAAACTATTGCGCGACTCCGTTTAATTCTAAAAGTTATGAAGAAAAAGTTAGAAGCCGAATTAATTAGTATAGCTCACAGGATATTAAAACTAAAAAACAGGGCAGAACTTGACCAATTACAGCAAGAAACACTAAAGCTGTATGAGAAATTGTCGGTGCTTAAATTTGTAGAAGATAACTTTGGCGATGTAAAGCCTACCATTGGGTATGCTATGGCAGAAGAAAAGCTGGAAGACATATATAACACTCCTGTTTTAGAAGAAACAGAACCCGTAATACAAGAGCCTAAGCCAATAGAAGATGCGAAAGAACTAGATGAGCAACAGGCTGAGCCAGCAAAAGAAGTGGAGGAAGATATTAAAGAAGAGGTTGCGGAACCTGTAGCAGAAACAAAACCCGAAGCAGCGGTAGAACAAGAAGAAAAGCAAGAAGAACCTATTACTGATAGCGAGCCAGAACCACAACCGCAAACTATTGAAGAGGAAGTGCAAGCTATTGAAGAAGATAAGACCAATGATGAGGTAACACCTGTAGGTAAATCGCCTTTTGGGTTTGATATTGATTTTGAACCAAAAGAAGCAACTGAAACTACCGAAAAACAGAAAGAAATTTCGTTTGAGGATTTCCATGATTATATAGAACCAGAGTTTGTAAAGAAAGATAACGATGCACCTGCTCCCGAAGAAATAAAGGCAGTAGATGAAGAGTGGCAAAACTGGGAGCCTAAAAAAGAGGAACCCGAAGTACCAGCATCACCGTCAGAGCCTGTTCCTGTAGCAAATACAGCAAGTACAGCATCGACACGTTCGCTAAACGATTCGTTTGGTAAAAGCATAAACATAGGGCTTAACGACCGTATTGCTTTTGAAAAGCATCTTTTTGAGGGTAGCGGCGAAGACCTAAACCGTGTACTGTCTCAATTGAATACTTTTGATAAACTTAGCGATGCTCATAATTTTATAAACGATCTTGTAAAGCCCGATTATAATAACTGGAAAGATAAAGAGGAATATGCCGAGCGTTTTATGGAACTGGTAGCCAAAAAATTTGATTAATGAGTAAACTTTATATTGTTCCTACGCCTATAGGCAACCTTGAAGATATGACCTTTAGAGCTATAAAAGTGCTAAAGGAAGCCGACCTGATACTCGCCGAAGATACCCGAACGAGTGGTAAACTCATGAAGCATTTTGAGATAGGTACACACATGCAAAGCCACCACATGCACAACGAGCATAAAACGGTAGAGAATATCGTGAAACGCTTACAGATGGGCGAAACTATTGCGCTAATATCTGATGCGGGAACCCCTGCAATATCAGATCCCGGTTTTTTACTTACCCGTGCCTGTGTAGAAAATAATATTGACGTAGAATGCCTGCCAGGTGCTACGGCTTTTGTGCCTGCATTGGTAAATAGTGGATTGCCTAATGATAAATTTGTTTTTGAGGGTTTCTTGCCCGATAAAAAAGGAAGGCAAACGCGTTTTCTTGCCCTTGCCGAAGAAACCCGTACTATTATTTTTTATGTATCGCCGCACAAGCTGGTAAAAACGTTGGGTGAGTTTGTACAATACTTTGGCGAAAATCGCCCAGTATCAGTATCGCGAGAGTTGAGCAAAATGCACGAAGAAACCATTCGCGGTACAGCTACAGAGGTGCTAGCGCATTTTGAAGCACACGCCTCAAAAGGGGAAATTGTTGCTGTTGTGGGAGGGAAGTCTGGGAAGTAATTAATTTGTCATTCTGACGATAGGAAGAATCTTTTAAGTAAAAAATAAAATATAAATTAATGTATGTACATTTTAATTTTAATGCCACAAACTTAGAAGCTTTTCCTGTAGAGTTAGGGGTGGTAAATAAAGAATTTAATATAGATGATAATAACGTTCTAACTAAAATTCATTATTATTCTAACGAAAACCCTATAATAGATTTAGAATCTTTGAGAGGAGGGCTAGAAGGAGTTAAAAATATTAACTTGTTAATTGGGAGTAATAATTCTGGTAAGAGTAGGTTTTTGAGAGCTCTATTTAAAGAGGCGAATAGAATTACGATTTCGAAAAATCAAATATCCTTAATAGATGAGTATAATGAATTATTAAAAGATATAATTGTTGGAAAAAAAGTATCCTATACTGATAGGACAGGACAAGATATTCAAAGTTTTTGGGAAGAAAACATATATGCCTATGATAGAGTAAATGAGCAAATTGATATCAAAAATCAATTAGGTAAAATCAGGGCTGTTTATAAAGATAGGCAATCTCATATAGAAGATATATCTGATTCAGAGTATAATGGGATTGTAGTATGTATTAATGCTATAGATAAAATTCTCTCTTTTATAGATAACGTTCGTACAAATTCAAATTTTAAACCAAAGGATAAACTATACATACCAGTATATAGGACTTTAGTTGAAGATGAAGGGTTTCAGCGTCAGGTTTTTGAAAAAATTATTGAAAATAAGTATGGTATTAATAAGAATATATTTACTGGGCAAAGATTATATACAGAAGTATTAAAGAAGCACACATCATCGCGGATAATAGAACTAGATGCATTTAGCGAATGGATAAAAAAGAATTTTAATGAGAATAAAAATGTTAGAATTATTCCAGATGATGAGAGTAGCAATATATTATTAAATATTGATGGTGATTTGACTCCGGTTTATGATTTAGGAGATGGAGTTCAACAGTTAATTTTATTGATGTTTCCCATTTATACAGCAGAAGATGGAACATGGTTTTTTATAGAAGAACCCGAAACACATTTACATCCCGGATTGCAGAGAATATTCATTGAAACACTTTTAAATGATGAACATTTAAAGAAAAAAAACTTACGTTTTTTCTTTACTACACACTCAAATCATTTTTTGGATATTTCTCTTGATCATGAAGAAATCTCTATATTTCAATTTGAAAAAGAAAGTTCTGAAAAATTTAATATTAAAACGAATGTTAAGCCAAGTAAAGAAATTCTCGATTTATTAGGGGTAAATACATCATCAGTTTTTTTGGCAAATACTTCTATTTGGGTAGAAGGTCCTACCGATAGAAAATATATTTCTAAATGGCTTAAACTGTATTGTGAACACAAAGGGTTGCCTTATTTAAAAGAAGATATTGATTTTGCTTTCTTTGAGTATGGAGGCAACTTAATAGAACATTACCTTTTTGATAAAAGTTTTGATGAAGATGTTACAGAGGCACAGGTTAGGAAAAAAATAAAAGCATTTGCATTGTCTAATAAAGTTTATTTATTAGCAGACAATGATAATGTAGAAGAAGGGAGTGCAAAATATAAACGAAGGGAAAATTTACAGGGTATTTCAGATAAGAATTTTAAATACCAAAATACTGAATATCGAGAAATTGAAAACTTACTACCAGTTAAAATAATTAAAGACTTTATTCCAGAATTGGTTAAACAACATGAGGGGTACGAAAGCATAGGGCTTAATAGGTCTGATTATTATAATAAAGGGTTAGGGGATTATTTCGAGTCTATTTTGAAACCAAATTTTGACTGTAAGAAGTTTAAAGCTCCTAGCGGAACACTAAATAATCTTTATAAGAACAAGTTGTGTGACTTTTTTGTCAATGGTAATTATAACTATTCTGATTTGATTAAAGAAAATCAACAATTAGAAGAAGTTATTGAAAACTTATATAGTTTTATAGTTAGTAAATAGCGTACTAAACTTTAAACCAAAACCTATTCTATGAAAAAAATATCCCAAATTTTCCTGATTACTTTATTTTTAACCCTTTCAGTAGGAGTTAAAGCCCAATCGGTAGAAATGAAATTTCAACAGGTGTTAGATTCGGTTTATACTGCCAATAAGGATGCTGTTGGGATTATGATTCATGTTGAAGCACCCGATAAAAATATTTCTTGGACATCGGCTGTGGGGTATGCCAATAAAGAAACTCAAGAAGCTATAAATAAGAACCAACCCGCTATTATTGCTAGTAATACCAAAACGTATGTTGCGGTTGCTATCGTTAAACTCATTGAGAATGGTAAGTTGCAATTAAATCAGCCAATAGCCGATTTAATTAATCCTAAAACAAAAGAGCTTCTTATAGCTGACGGTTATAAGGTTAACCAAATTACAATAAAGCATTTGCTTTCGCATACCTCAGGAATTGCCGATTATGTAAATGATGCCTATTTTGCATTTATATTTGAGCATCAGGATTATCATTGGACGAGAGATGAACAAATACAATTTGCTGTTGAAAACGCAAACCCTTTAGCCGAAGCAGGTAAAACTTATAGCTATGCAGATACTAATTATTTATTACTTACAGAAATTATAGAGCATAAAACCAAGAAGCCTTTTTATACTGCCATTAGAGAACTGCTCGAATTTAAAAAACACCAGCTTAATGCTACATGGTTTTACAGCTTAGAAAAATACCCAAAAAATGTTTTGCCTTTAGTGCATCAATATTATAGTAAATATGGGCTAAAAGTCGCTGATTTACATCCATCTTTCGATTTATATGGTGGTGGTGGGTTGACTGCAACAACTAAAGATTTGGCAATGTTCTTTCAGTTGTTGTTTGAAGGTAAGATTGTAAAAGACAAAAAGCTGTTAGAGCAAATGCATACTTATGTGCTACCACAAGAAGAATCACGATATTGTTTGGGGCTTCAAAATATTAATTTCCACGGTATGCATGCTTATTATCACGGTGGTTTTTGGGGTACAGATTGTATGTATGTTCCTGAGCTTAACACTACTATTTCGGTATATACATTAGAGAAAAGTAAACGCGAACTCAATGCCGAAATAAGCAATACAATACTTCAAATTATTAAGCAATAATTGAAGGGTTTTCTGTTGTTTTTCGAATGTCATACAGATAGATTATCTTCGCTAAAATTTGAATTTTTAAATGCGCTGGACTTTAAAACCAAACCCCGATACTCAAAAAACACAACACCTTACCAAAGCATTAAATGTAGATAATACCATTGCTACACTATTATTACAACGTGGTATTGAAACATTTGAAGAGGCGAAACAATTTTTCCGTCCGTCGTTAAGTGATTTGCACGATCCCTACCTAATGCGGGATATGGATAAAGCCGTGCAGCGCATTGAAACGGCTATTGCTAACGGCGAAAACATCTTGGTTTTTGGCGATTATGATGTAGATGGTACTACGGCGGTATCGTTGGTATCGTCTTACCTTCGGTCGTACTACCCGAATGTAGATACTTATATTCCTGATAGGTATAAAGAAGGTTATGGCGTTTCTGTAGCGGGTATCGACTATGCCGATGATAACGGCTGTATCTTAATAATAGCATTAGATTGTGGTATAAAAGCAATAGATAAAGTAGCCTATGCCAAGACTAAAGGCATCGACTTTATTATATGCGACCATCACCGCCCTAGCGATACACTACCCAATGCAGTTGCGATACTCGACCCTAAGCGTGAAGATTGTAATTACCCTTATGACGAACTGTGCGGTTGCGGAGTAGGCTTTAAGCTGATACAAGCCTTGGGGGTAAACAGAGGGCAAACTATTAACCATTTAATCCCTTATCTCGACTTGGTAGCTACTGCTATTGCTGCCGATATTGTGCCTATAACAGGCGAGAACCGTACGCTGGCAAAATTTGGGTTAGAGGTTATTAATAGCCATCCAAGAGCAGGTATAAAAGCACTAATACAAAATATAAAAAAGCCTACACTTACCATAAGCGATGTGGTGTTTACTATAGCACCACGCATTAATGCAGCAGGACGTATAAAGCATGGTAACGATGCGGTGGCATTACTTACAGAATTTAACATGATGCAAGCAACTGAGTTTGCAGCACAAATTGAGGCTCTAAATGTCGATAGAAAAAACCTTGATAAACAAATTACAGCCGAGGCATTACTACAAATAGAGCGCAACAGCGAGCAAGATAAATATACTACGGTAGTATATAATAAGGAGTGGCACAAAGGTGTAATAGGTATTGTGGCATCACGACTTATAGAAACCCATTACCGCCCTACGCTAGTGTTTACTAAAAGTGGCGATAAACTGGCAGCTTCGGCACGCTCTGTTTCAGGGTTCGATGTCTATAATGCCCTCGAAGCTTGTGCCGAACATATAGAACAGTTTGGCGGACACAAGTATGCTGCAGGACTTACGCTGCAAGAAGAAAACTATGAAGCATTCAAACAAAAATTTGAAGAAGTAGTAACGGCTACTATACATCCTGATATGCGTGTTCCTGAAATAAAAATAGATATGGAGCTGAATTTTGAGCAAATAACGCCTAAGTTTAACAGGATACTAAAGCAGTTTGAGCCTTTTGGTCCAGGTAATATGTCGCCTATATTTTTAACTCAAGGTATAAAAGATACTGGTTTTGGTAAGCCTATAGGCGATGGTACTCATTTAAAACTCTTTGTGCAACAAGAAAATTCAGAAGGTTTTGCAGCGATAGGTTTTGGTTTGGCGAGTAAAATGGAAATAGCTTGTAGCGGAGCTGCTTTTGATGCGGTTTATTCGGTAGATGAGAATACTTGGAACGGCGAAACTACCTTACAATTAAGGCTTAGGGATATAAAAAGTGAAAATTAATTTTTTATTTAGAATGATTTTAAATAATATTGTATTTTTGTTTAAAATCATCAGTAATGAAAGAAATAGAACAGATATATCATAATGACTTTGGTGTTGCATTTCACTGGGTAAAAGATGATGAGGTGTTAACAAGTAGGGTACAACTTATTTTTAAAGAAACAGGGTTTTATTTAGAACCTCATGAACTTGATGAGTTTAAAATGCTGGTAAACGCTACTTGTACACAATATGACTGTAGCGATTGTTTTTATAAACAGTCTTGCCACAAGATGTTATTAAAAACTCCTATTAATGAGGTAGACTTGGCAGTTACCCAAAAAGAACTTTATCTTATTAAAGATCTTATGGAGGGGGCTTTGTTTAACCTAAACCTGAACAATTATATTAATAATCTGAGTAGTAATTAGTTTTTAAATTCTTTTAGCTCAAAATTTTTACCATCAAAAACACCGTAGGTAAAATAGCCTATCCAGTCGCCTAGATTTATGTATTTTGAGTTTTCGCCTACATTTATAGTCATAGGTAAGTGACGATGCCCAAATATAAAATAATCGTAGTGTTTAGTTTCTAGTTTGCGTTTACTGTATAGTACTAGCCATTCGTTTTCTTCGCCTAAAAACTTCACGTCTTCATCGCCAGAAATCAACTTATTTTTAACCGAGAGGTATTGCCCTAGCCTTACGCCAACGTCAGGGTGCAACCACCTAAATAGCCATTTTGAAAAAGGATTGGTAAAAACCTTTTTCATTCGTTTATACCCTTTATCGCCAGGTCCTAAACCGTCGCCATGCCCTATAAGGAAAAGTTTGTTATTAAAAGTAAATTCTTGCGGACGATGATATACAGGTATATTGAGTTCTTTTTCAAAATAATCATCCATCCATAAATCATGATTGCCAATAAAAAAATAGATAGGAATGCCCGAATCTCTCAATTCAGCAAGCTTACCTAATACCCTTACAAAACCTTTTGGTACTACGGTTTTATATTCAAACCAAAAGTCAAAAAGGTCACCTAAAAGAAAAATAGCCTCGGCATCTTTTTTTACTTCATCTAGCCAAGCTACAAATTTTTGTTCTCTCGGGAAACTTTTTTCGGGTGTAGGTGCTCCAAAATGTTGATCGGATGCAAAGTATATTTTTTTGGTATCAGTCATTTACTGTAAATCAGATTTCAAAGATAGTAAGAGTATTTTATTAAATAAAGCATACTCTGTTTATCGTTTAAAAATCAAGAATTAAATTTATATTCATAACAAAACACAATAATTTTGTTTTTTTTAAGAAAAAAATAAACAATGTATAATTTTTATCATGAATGATTGATTTATTTTCTTTAATTTTCGTGTTCTTAAACATAAACTAAATTAAACGTAAATTTCTATGAAAAAAATTACCTTAATGTTTTTCATGCTATTATCATCTTTGTGCGTTTTTGCACAAGGACTTCCTTTGGAGGGATTTGATACTCCAAGTGTATTTCCTCCTGCGGGGTGGGAAACATATGATAATGGTATAGGACCCGCTGCTTCTTGGGAACAAGCCGATGGAGGTGTTACTCAGCCGGCATACAGCCCTGATCATGCTGCATATCTTAACAAAGAGAACGTAGCAACAGGTATTCCTGAAGACTGGTTAATAACCCCTTCATTTACAGTTCCGGTTAATCCGCAACTTCGTTTCTGGTCAAGACTTACTCTTGGTGGAGATAATGGTACTGTATATCGTATAATGATATCAACAGTTAATACTGGTGCTATTGACCCGAATGATTATACTAATATTCAGGAATGGACAGAACTTGAAATTAACCCATCGCAAACTACTTATACTGAAAAAGTAGTAGTTATTCCTGCTACATATGAAGGTCAGGATGTGCGTATTGCTTTTGTAATGGCTGGAGACAACGGTGACCGTTGGCTAGTTGATGATGTAATGGTAGTAGAACAATGTTTAGATCCTACAGATCTAGCTGTAGATACTGCTGGTCTTGACTCTGCAACACTTACTTGGTCTAACCCAGGTGGAGCTACATCTTGGGAAGTAATTGTGCTTCCTGCTGCGGCTATTCCAAACGTTACAGGTATAACTTATAACGGTGCTCCACCGTATGTTGCTACAACGCTTTATGATAGTACACCTCTTGAAGAGAATACAGATTATAAATATTATGTTCGTGCACTATGTAGTGATGATTCAAGTAGCGAACTAATAGGACCATTTTTATTTAGTACAGTAGCACTTGGAGAAACATGTGGTGCTCCAATAGAGATTGCTACATTACCTTACTCTACTACTGATGATACTTCTAATTATGGAGATGATTATAACGGAACTCCAGGGGCATCTGGCTGTGGTAGTACATTTGGATACCTTAATGGAGATGATGTAGTATATTCTTATACAGCTACTGCTGATGGTGTTATTAGCGCAGATATGAATAATACGGGTACTTATGCCGGTTTATTTGTTTATGATGATTGTGATGATATTGGTGTTGAATGTATTGCTGGAGGAGTAGGAGGTTTTGCTGCTACACCTGTTAGTATACCATCATTAGCAGTTACTGCTGGTACAACTTACTATTTTGTAATATCTACATGGGCTGCTCCACAAAGTACGCCATACACACTTATAATACAGCAAGTATTTTGTGCGCCACCAGTAGGCGAGCCTACAACAAGCATAACGCAAACTACTGCTAATGTATCTTGGACAAACCCAAGTGGTGCTACCTCATGGGAAATAGTTTTACAAGCTCCAGGTGCAGGTATTCCTGCTGGTTCTGGAGATGTTGTAACAACAAATGTAAATCATCCTTTAACAGGACTTACAGAGTCTACATTATATGAGTATTATGTAAGAGCCGATTGTGGCGATGGTAACTTTAGTGCATGGGCTGGTCCTTATATTTTTGGAACAACTTGTGGAGCACTGACAGTTCCTTTCTACGAAGGTTTTAACGCCGACTCTACTACAGAGTTATGTTGGACAGTATTAAATAACAATGCTGATAATGATCAGTGGGATATGAATTATGGTTTTAACTCTTTTGAAGGAGATCAATCAGCAATTATGCTTACTGATGGTAATGGTGGTAATAACGACGATTGGTTAATTTCACCTACTCTTACTCTTACAGGTAACCAAAGGCTAAAATTCCATCAAAGAGTACAATCGTCATTCGAACCGAATGATTTTGAAGTACTTGTTTCTACTACAGGTGCTGATCCTGCCGATTTTACAATGACATTAATACCTCTTGCAACATACAGTAATACTACTTATGTAGAGTATATGGTAAATATAGTAGATGGTACTAATACACCACTATCTGGTAACGTAAATATTGCATGGCATGTGCCTAACGGAGGTCTTGACGGATGGAGACTTTATATTGATAATGTAATTGTTGAAGATATACCATCTTGTCCAGATCCTACAGGTTTGATGGCAGGTAACCTTCAGCCTACATCGGCAGATCTTTCTTGGACAGCTGGCTTTAACGAGACAGCATGGGAAATTGTAGTACAAGCCCCTGGTACAGGAGAGCCAACTGCAGCAGGTATAGCTGTAACAACAGATCCAGAATATGCAGCAACAGCGCTTACATCTAATACAACTTATGAGTATTATGTAAAAGCAAATTGTGGTGTTGATGATCTTAGTAACTGGGTAGGTCCGTTTGAGTTTACAACGGCTTGCGACCCATTCCCAGTTCCTTTCTTTGAAGGGTTTAATTCAGATTCTACTACGCAAAACTGTTGGACAGTTTTAGATGAAAATGGTGATGGCGATACATGGAACATGGATTATGCTTTTAACTCTTTCGAAGGAGACCAATCGGCAGCAATTACTACAGATTTTAATAACGGAAATAATAATGACTGGTTAATTTCTCCTACTATTACACTTACGGGTAATCAAAGGCTGAAATTCCACCAAAGAGTACAATCGACATTCGAACCGAATGATTTCGAGGTGTTATTATCTACTACAGGAACTGATGTTGCTAACTTTACATTAGAGCTTGTTCCTTTAGCAGATTATAGTAACACAAACTATGTAGAGTATATCGTAAACCTTGTAGATGTATCAAATGTGCCAATAACAGGTAATGTAAATATTGCATGGCATGTACCTAATGGAGGTCTTGATGGATGGAGATTGTTTATTGATAATGTAATTATAGAAGATATACCAACGTGTCCAGACCCAACAGATTTAGAAGTTTTAAGTGCAGCTAATATTTCGGCAGATATTGCTTGGGAGCCTGGCTTTACTGAAACAGCATGGGAAATTGTAGTACAAGCACCTGGTACAGGTGAGCCAACTACCCCAGGCGATGCTGTAACAGGTGACCCAGAGCACACAGCAACAGGTCTTACGCCAAATACTGAATATGAAGTATATGTAAGAGCAAATTGTGGCGTTGATGATCTTAGCAACTGGATAGGTCCAATTACTTTTGTAACAGCTTGCGATCCGTTTACAGTTCCTTTCTATGAAGGGTTTAATACAGATTCTGAAACGCAAAACTGTTGGTCAGTAGTAAATGGAAATGGAGATTTTGATTTATGGGATATGGATTATAATTTTAATCCTTTTGAAGGTGACCAATCTGCTGTAATGTATACAGATTTTAATAATGGAAATAATGACGATTGGTTAATTTCTCCAACAATAATTCTAACAGGTAATCAAAGGCTGAAATTCCACCAAAGAGTACAATCTTCATTTGAACCGAATGATTTTGAGGTGTTGTTATCTACTACAGGAACTGCTCTTGCTGATTTTACGGTAGAGCTTGTGCCTATTGCTACTTATGATAATACAGATTATATAGAGTATATTGTACTTCTTGATGATGCAGCAGATGCATTAATATCTGGCAACGTAAATATTGCATGGCATGTACCTAATGGCGGTCTTGACGGATGGAGGTTATATATTGATAATGTAATTATACAAGATATACCAACGTGTCCTGAGCCAATTGATTTAGTGGCTGCAAACCCAACACTTACTTCAATAGATCTTAGCTGGACACCATCTGGATCTGAAGATACTTGGGAAGTTGTGGTACAAGCACCTGGTACAGGTGAGCCAACTGATGAAACAGAGGTTACTGTTGTAACAGAAAATCCTTATACGTATGAAGGGCTTGACCCATCTACTCCTTATGAGTTTTATGTAAGAGCTGTTTGTGCTGATGACGATTCTAGTTATTGGTCAGGACCAATTGTTTTTGTAACCGAAATAGCTAATGACGATTGTGATGGCGCTATAGATGTTCCTGTTAATCCAGATGCTGAGTGTGTCGATTTTGTATCGGGTACTATTACTGGTGCTACAGGATCGGGAGTAACTCAAACATGTATTACATGGACAGATATTGATTTTGATGTATGGTATTCATTTGTAGCAGAGGTAAACACACATAGTGTGACTATAGATAATGTTGTTGGAGGTGCATTCTTACAGCAAATAATTTTCGAAGGAGACGATTGTGGTAATCTTACCCAATTAGCTTGTGGAGGTGTTAACCAAACAGTAACAGGTCTTATTCCTGGTAATACTTACTACGTTATGGTATATACTACCTTCTTAAGTAATCCGTTAGCATTAACAAGTTTTGATGTTTGTGTAAAAACACCAGAACCACCTATTACAGTTAATGATACGGAGTATACTATAGAGGAACTAGTACAAGATGTACTTATAGGTATTGATTGTGCTATTGTATCAAATGTTACTTCAACATCTGGTTCAGATTTTGGACAGGCGAACAGTATTGGTTATTTCGACCAAAATGGATCGGCATTTCCTTTCACAAACGGTATAGTAATGGCAACTGGTGGTATAACTGAGGCGCCAGGCCCATGGCCAGGAGCGGCTACTTTTGATAATTCACTATGGCCAGGTGATGCAGATCTTTCAGCAATTATTGCAGAGGGAGGAAATACAGGAACATTAGTTAATGCATCTATACTTGAATTTGATTTTGTTCCGTTTACAGATCAAATAAGCTTTAACTTCTTATTTGCATCGAATGAATATGGTACTTTCCAGTGTAATTACTCTGATGCTTTTGCTTTTATACTAACAGGTCCTACTACAGCTGTAGATGGTGATAACTTGGCTGTAATTCCGGGTACTACAATACCAGTGTCGGTTGTTAATATTAGAGACAATCAATATAATACACTCTGTGAGTCTGTAAACGAAGGTTACTTTGGGCAATATAACCCAGATAATCCAGAGGCGTCATCAATAGGTTATAATGGTCAAACCATTCCAATGGTTGCATCTGCACCAGTAACCCCAGGAGAAACTTACCATATTAAATTGGTAATCGCAGATTATGGTCCGTTTGGAGCTGACTCGAGTGTAAACTCAGCGGTTTTCCTTGACGGAGGTAGTTTTGCAATTGGCGCACCAGATTTAGGAGACGATTTAACTATCGAGGGTGGTAATGCAGCTTGTGATGGTGAAGAAATTGTTCTTGATACAGAAATGGATCCAGATGTATATGACTTTACATGGTTCTTAGATGGTATACCTATTGACGGAGAAACAGGAGCTAGTTTAACTGTTACAGAAAGTGGTAGTTATTTAGTAGAAGTTTTATTTGAAAATACAAACTGCTCTGTAGATGCCGAAAAAACTATTGAATTTTACGATCCTATTATAGCTGATGATCCTCAAAACTTAACAGCTTGTTCTACAGGCGAAGATGTTACTTTTGATCTTACTGAGAGTTTAGACGGTATGATGGATGATACAACAGGTTACAGCTTTACGTTCTACGCTTCTCAAGAAGCGGCAGAACTTGGTTTAGATGACAGCCTACCAGAATCGTACACTACAAATACTAGTGAAACTATTTTCATTAGAATAGATCAAGATGGTTCTGAATGTTATTTAATTAAGTCGTTTGAAATAATACTATCTAACATACCACCAGCATTTACAGTAACAGAAGATGTTACGGTATGCGAAGGAACACCAGTAACACTTGAAGTGTTTGCAGGAAACTTTGACCCTAACGCTCCAGATGTAGAATACTCTTGGATGTTAGATGGCGATGACCTTAGTCTTACTACACAATCTATAACCGTAACTGTAGGGGGTACTTATGAAGTAACCGTAAACAATGCAGGATGTGTAGGAAGCCAAGAAATAGAGGTAATAACAGTACCAACACCTGTAGCCGATGTATTGGCAAATGTAACAGCTTGTGATAGCTATACACTTGAAGCACTTACAGTAGGTAATTACTTTACAGAAACTGGAGGAGCAGGAACACCGTTAGCCGCAGGTGATGTAGTAACAAGTACACAAACAATCTATATCTATGCAGAAAGTGGTACAACGCCAAACTGTACAAACGAAAGCCAGTTTGAAGTAATGATTACTCCAAGCCCTGAGTTTGACTTAGGTGGTCCTTATAATGTATGTATTGTGAGTAATGCTGTTATTACAGTAACACCAGGTAACTATAATAGTGCCGACGCAAGCTATGCATGGACATTTAACGATGCACCAATAGCCGATACAGGAGCAAGCCTTCAAGCTACCGATTTCGGTACCTATGGAGTAACGGTAACTGTGGGAGACTGTTCTAGCACGCAAAGTGTTGCTGTAACACAAGACACTAATGCTGTTGCTGTAATGTTTGAAGAAGGTTGTGAAAGCGGTGACTATATGATAACTGTAATGGATATCGATGGTTCATTTAACCCTGACACAGCAACAATTACATGGACAGGTCCAGATAACTTCTCTGAAACAACGCAAACAGTTACTGTGCCTTCAGCAGGTCTTTATACTGTAACAATAGAAACCCTAGAAGGTTGTATTGGCGGAACAGATGTTAATGTATTAGATACTAGTTGTTTTATACCAAGAGGTATATCGCCAAACAATGATGGTATGAACGATAATTTTGACCTTACCTCACTAGATGTTAGAAGAATAAGCATCTTTAACCGTTATGGTAAAGAAGTCTTTAGTTATGGTGTTTATACTAACCAATGGTACGGACAAACCGATGGTGGTGATGAACTCCCAACTGGTACGTATTTCTACTCGATAGAGCGTAGCAATGGCGAAAGCAAAACAGGATGGGTTTACATTAATAGAGAGGAATAAAACTAAAGAGACGCTTCCTGTTAACCACAGGAAGTGTCTTCTTTATCATTTGTATAAAAACACAACATTAATTATTTGTTTTTTTAGCGTTATTTTTATTACAGAGCATTAAAAAAAACTTTAAAAATTGTACTAAATTCAGTTTATTTTATTTTTTTTGAACTCTTTTTAAACGGGTTCTTTTAGATTTATAAAATTTAGTGGTAGTATTTATCTTGTTTTTAATTTAACACTTACTACTATTAAGTTTTCCATTTATTTTAATTACCTTCAACAACGGGAAAAACAATTGAATATTAGTTAATACACACACATGAAGAAACTATACTTATCAGCATTTTTAGCCCTGTTAGGCTTTACCGATATGAGTGCCCAACAGGATCCGCATTACACGCAGTACATGTATAACATGAACGTTATAAACCCAGCCTATGCGGGGTCTAAAGAAAACCTAGCCTTTGGGCTTTTATACCGTGCCCAGTGGGTCGATGTAGAAGGTGCTCCCAATACAGGAACCTTCTCAGGACACAGCCCAGTAGGTAAAAACGTAGGTCTTGGACTATCGGCTATTGTCGATGAGATTGGACCTGTACAAGAAACCAATGTTTATGCCGACTTCTCGTACACCTTAAACCTAGGTGGCGAACACCGTCTTGCCTTAGGTCTTAAAGGTGGTGTTACCCTACACGATGTAGGCTTATACAGCGATATTGGTAATGGTTATGTCCCTGCTCCAGGTGATCCTGCCTTTCAAGAAAACGTAAACAATACCTACTTTAATGTAGGTGCAGGTTTCTTTTACTATACACAAAACTATTACTTAGCCCTATCGGTGCCGAATATGCTTAAAAGCAAGCACCTTGATGTAACGGCTCCTAGTGGAACAGCCTATGAGTTCGGTTCAGAGACTTCACACTACTTCTTAACGGGGGGGTATGTTTTCCAGATTTCCGAAAACACTAAGATGAAACCATCGTTTATGGTAAAATCTTCTTTTGATGTGTCGCCTTCTATAGATGGTTCATTGAACTTCTTGTTCTTTGAGCGTTTTGAGATTGGGGCTACCTACAGGTTAGACGACAGTTTTGGTGGAATGGTAAACTATGCTATTACACCTAATCTAAGAATCGGTTATGCTTACGACCATATCATCTCTGAATTGGATGTAACAACACCGTCTTCGCATGAAATCATGCTCCTGTTTGATGTAAACTTCCCGAAAAAAGTTTCCCGTTCACCACGTTATTTCTAAACCTAAAAGCGACATAAGAAAATGAAGAACTTATATATTACCCTTAGTTTTATGCTCGCCACTATGGCAGTAACGGCACAAAACAAAGATACTAAGACCGCGGATAAACATTTTGACCGTTTCGAATATGTAGAAGCCGCAGAAGAATACTTAGAACTTGTCAATGATGGCAAAGCCGATGGTTATGTGTATACACAACTAGCCGATAGCTATTATAACATATTCAATTATAAAGAAGCTGTAAAATGGTATGACAAAGCTGTTGCCGCAGGCAACGCTGATAGTGAAACCTATTACCGCTACTCACAAATGCTAAAAGCAGCAGGACGTTATGAAGAGTCGAACAAGCAAATGCAAAAATTTGCTACAATGGCACCTACCGATCAGCGTGCCGTGCTCTTTATGGAAGATCCTAATTACCTGCCGAAGCTAAAAAATCAAGCTAAACTCTTTGATGAGAAAGTATTAGATATTAACGATGAGAAGTATGGTTCTTTTGGTCCTGTACTAACCGATGATAATACCCTATACTTTACGAGTGCCCGTAACAAAGCCCGTAAAACTTACGGATGGAACGAGCAACCGTATCTTGACTTGTATATGGCAACTTACAATGCTAATGGTACGTTTAGTGAGCCTGTACCTGTAGATGGTGTGAACAGCAAATGGCATGATGGTCCTGCTGCGGTAACCCCAGATGGTAAAACAATGTATTTTGCTAGTGAGAGTTTTAAAGAAAGTAAGCAATTTGAGCGTGATAAAGACGCTAATGCTAAAATAGGACAAGTATACCTATACAAAGCTACTAAGCAAGGTGATAGTTGGGGTAATGTACAACCATTACCATTTAACGACAAGCGTTGGAGTACAGGTAACCCTGCTATTAGTAAAGATGGTAAAACATTATACTTTGCTTCGAACAGAGAAGGGTCTATCGGGGATAACGATATCTGGAAAGTAGAAATAAAAGGCGCTAACAGTTATGGTGAGCCAGTAAACCTTGGTAAGAAAGTAAATACCGAAGGTAAAGAAACCTTCCCGTTTATTACTGATGAGGGTATCTTATACTTTACCTCTAATGCCCGTTCGGGCTTTGGTGGTCATGATGTTTATGTGATTGACTTGGCTAATGGTGGAGAAGCGATGAATGTAGGAGCTCCTATTAACTCGCCACAAGATGACTTCTCTTTTACGTTTAACACTACTAAAAACATGGGCTTTTTTGCTTCTAATAGAAGCGGAATGGATAAACTATACAGTGCTACGCCAGTATGTGGTGTAGAGGCTATTGTTATGGTAAAAGATGCTAATACAGGAAAACCATTGGCTTCGGCTAAGGTGGCGATCTTGGATGAGAAGAACAATGTAATTGAAAGCAAAATGAGTGGTGCTGATGGTAAGGTAACGTACAATGTAGATTGTGATAGAGCCTATACCGTACAGGTTACAGCGAACAAGTATGAAAGTAACAGCTTCCCTATCGCCAAAACTGATGGTGGGAAGGTTATGATTGCGGCGAACCTGAAACCTATTAAGGAGATCGTGGTGATACCAGTACTAGACCTAAAACCTGTTTTCTTTGAGTTTGATAAGAGTAACATTACTAAAGAGGCTGCCTTTGAGTTAGATAAAGTAGTGGAAGCTATGAATGATAACAAAGAGATGGTAATCATGGTGAAAGCGCATACAGATAATCAAGGTAGTGAGAAGTACAACATGGGCTTATCGAATAGAAGAGCTAAAGCTACTGTACAATACATCATCTCTAAAGGTATTGCTAAGGACAGAATATCTGGTGAAGGCTTTGGTGAGAGTCAGCCTAAAGTAGATTGTAAAGATAACTGTACTAAAGAACAGAATGCTGAGAATAGAAGAAGTGAGTTCCTTGTTGTGAAGAAATAACAACAACGAACAATCAACGATAAGGGTTTTACCCTGAGCTTATAAAAACAAAAACCCCGCTACACATTGTGTAGCGGGGTTTGTTTTTTAGGACATATAGCGCTCTTTTATATTCGAAAGAAATACTATTATAACATATAAAAGAGAACAAGAAATCATTTTATAAGATTAACTACCGACTATTCAAAAGAAGAGCAGCCAATAATGACTGCTCTTTTTATATTTATTTCTAAAATATGGAATATAAATTATACTAGAAACCATAATTAGCGGCTACACCAAATACCTGACGTAACTGGAATCCTTTGTAAGCATTATCATCATATACGGTTTGGAAAGATAGGTTTGTAGTTAAATAACGGTTTATCTTCATTACTATATTAAGCTGATAATCTAAATCTACATTTTGTGGGTCTTCAAGATAGTTAGAGTAAAGGTTTACTATATTCTCGAAAGTTACATTTGCAATAATATCTAACTTATAGTATGCCGATGCATTAAAACCTAGCTCATAGCGCATTGATTTACCTTCTTCTACTCCAAAGTAAGCTTCTTCGGGTAGTGTAAAGTTTTTGTCTACAAAAGTAAATTTAGATGTTGCAGGAGAGAGGTTAAATTTAAAGTTATCATCCTTTTTGTACATCATACCAGGATCAACTAGTAAATAACCTGGTGAAAGAAAATTAGTGTATTCATCTCTTATTTCTGCACCATTTTCGTCTTTAGAATATACATATCCCTTTGTAAATTGTGTTTTAAAATTAAGAAATGCTGAATAGTACCAACGCTCTGTAACTTTTTTACCCAAAACAGAATTAACCTCCATACGATCGTCTGTTTTCTTGGCAAATGAGCTTGTTTTGGTCTTTACAATACCATAAGATGCTATAAACTTATTATCCCAGCTCCAGTCGCCTTTTTTATAGTTGAAATCGTAGTTAAGTCCTGCATTACCAGAGATATTGTTCTCTCCTCCTGCAAGCCAGTTGTCGAAAGTAGATTGATTGAATAAAAATGATGCATTCCCTTTTGTTGTCCAAGGGCTAATAGTATCATTAGCTACATTCGAAGAGTCTTCATTTTGTGCATTTAAGCTCATTACGCATAAAGCACTACATAGTAGAGTAATTTTTTTTATCATAATTGTACAAATATATATTTGTACAAAGATAGTTAAATACTTATTTATGCTATGCACGACTAATAAAACACTACTTTTTCTTGTATAACGGAACAGCAGAACAAGCTTCGCCAAACATAAGACTTTTGGCAAAAGGCATTAATTTTTGCACTGCCATAACATAGGCTTCCTGTGGTACTGGCTTTTTAGAACAGCCTTTTACTATAACAGGTTTACCCTTATATTCGGCATAATCTATTTCGGAAAGAATTTCTTGGTATAATTGTACATCAAGATTAGCGATAGTACCTTGAATTACTTTTTTAGCAAGAGGTTGCAGGTAAGTACTTACTAACATATAAGCCCAAGCGGGCACTATAGCATCTGTGCTGCAATATAGGGCGACATAACAATCTTTATATTGCTCCCAGTTATGGTCTTTAAGCGATGCTCTAAAGTCTTTTTCGCGAAGCACAAAGCCTTCTAACAACCATTGAGATATATCAATAGTTTTGCGCTCGCCTTCAGGATAGTAATCCTCTAGGTCGAACACTTGCAATACACTATTGGCAACACGATTTATTATTTCCTGCTCTTCCATAATTAAATTATAAGTTTTGAAAACTGAATACTACTACTGTAAACTGAAATTTGTTTACAGCATTCCAAGTTCCAGCTTTGCCTCTTCGCTCATAAGGTCACGCGTCCAAGGTGGGTCGAAAGTAATTTCTACCTCAGCACTCTTAACGTTTTCTATAGCCACTACCTTATCTTCTACCTCTTTTGGTAAACTTTCGGCAACGGGGCAGTTAGGCGATGTAAGTGTCATGAGTATTTTAACCTCATTATCGGTATTTACCATTACATCATAAATTAATCCTAATTCATAAATATCTACAGGAATTTCGGGGTCATAAATGCCTTTTAGTGCTTTTACAATCTCTTCTCCTAGTTGTGCGGTATCTATTTGCGTATCCATGTTATTTAGTTTTTTGCCTGAAATGCTAAGGCGTACATTTTTATCTGTTTAATCATCGAAACCAATCCGTTCGCTCGTGTAGGCGAAAGGTGTTCTTTTAGTTGAATTTTATCAATAAAAGCCATATCAGCTTCTAGTATATCCGCAGGGGCTTGGTTAGAAAATACCCTAATAAGTATTGCAATAATTCCTTTGGTTAAAATAGCGTCGCTATCTGCCGTAAAAACAACTTTACCCTCCTGTTGCTCGCCGTGTAGCCAAACCTTGCTCTGGCAGCCTTTAATGATGTTCTCCTCGGTCTTATATTGCTCTTCTGCAAGTGGCAATGTCTTACCAAGGTCTATTACATATTGGTAACGCTCGTCCCAGTCTTCAAACATTGAAAATTCGTCTACTATCTCGTCTTGTATTTCTTTTATTCTCATTTGCATTATTTATTTTCAAGTGCCGAAACTGCTAATATTTCCTCAACCAGTACTTTAATTTCGGCAGGTGGGTTACCATGATCAAACCCATTACTTTGATATGTTTTATCTTTTCTAATCACTTTTAAGTTAGCAGCCAGTGCAGCATCTACATGGCTACGGGTACTTGGTGGTTTTAGCTCACTTATTTTATCTAAGTCTACTTTTTGTAACGCACTAAGCAACTTGTTCCAGTCGCCTTTTTTAAGCCCTGTTGTTATAGGGGCTGTATCTCTGCTGTTTAGCGTAATAACAGTATCTTGTTTTACAATTACTTTTTTATAGGCACCACGTGTCATGGCTTCATATTCAAAAGCAATGTACTCGCTTTCTTTTTTTAATGCCGATGAAGCACAGCCCGCAGCAAAAAGCAACGTAATAACCAGTAAAGGCAGTAGTTTTTTCATGATATAAAATTACAATTTTTTAAACAAGTTTAAATTAGCTCAACATACGTTGTGCTTTAATAACTGCTGCTACAAGTGCATCAATTTCTTCTTTTGTGTTATAAAACGAAAAAGAAGCACGCACTGTGCCTGGTATCTTAAAAAAGTCCATTATCGGTTGTGTACAATGATGCCCTGTACGCACGGCTATACCCATTTTATCTACAATAGATCCAATATCATACGGGTGAATATCCCCAACGTTAAATGATATTACCGATGTTTTATTCTTGGCTGTACCTATTATTTTAAGTCCCTCTATTTCTAGTAACTTCTCTGTACCGTATTGTAATAATTCTTGTTCGTAGGTATTAATATTATCTAACCCTATAGCGTTAAGATAATCTATAGCTGTGCCTAGCGCAATGCCCCCTGCTATATTGGGTGTACCTGCTTCAAATTTATGAGGTAACTCGGCATAAGTGGTTTTGGCAAAGGTTACTTCTTTTATCATTTCGCCACCGCCTTGGTAAGGTGGTAACTTGTTTAGCCACTCTTCTTTACCATATAATATTCCGCTACCTGTAGGGCCACAAACTTTATGCCCAGAAAAGGTATAAAAATCACAATCTAATTGTTGTACGTCAAACTGCATGTGTGGTGCCGATTGTGCGCCATCAATTAAAACGGCTGCCCCTACCCCATGGGCTTTGGTAATAATATGCTCTATTGGGTTTATAGTACCCAGTGCATTAGAAATATGATTTATCGCTACTATTTTAACCCTGTTGGTTAATAGCTTTTCAAATTCTTCAATTATCAATTCTCCCTTATCATTCATAGGGATAACCAACAACTCCGCCCCTACCCTCTCGCAAAGCATTTGCCATGGCACTATATTGCTATGGTGTTCCATTGCCGATATCATTACGGCATCGCCAGCTTTTACAAATGCAGAAAAACCGCTTGCTACTAGGTTTATACCATGTGTAGTACCCGTAGTAAACAGCACCTCGTGAGCATGCTTAGCATTAATATGCTTTTGTATTTTTTGTCTCGAAACCTCATAAGCATCAGTAGCTAACTGGCTAAGGGTATGCACCCCACGGTGTATGTTCGAGTTTATGGTTTCGTAGTAAGCCGAAATAGCATCTATAACCACTTGGGGTTTTTGCGATGTGGCTGCATTATCAAAATATACAAGGGGTTTTCCGTTTACCGTTTCATTAAGTATCGGGAAGTCTGCCCTGACTTTATTTATATCTAACATTATAAATTTCCTGAATTAATTACTATCAGCTAGTTAGGGTTTTGTGTACCCGTAGTAAGCCAATGCAAAGTTACGGCTTGTTTTTTTAAAAACAGATTTTTAGCATGGATTTAAGAATACAAGAAAATGGAACTTTTTGCTTCTTATTTTTCATCATTCTAAATAATATTTATAGATTTGCAATAATTTAGATTTAATAAAAATAACAATCATCTATCAATGAAGCATCTAATTAAAACTGTAACTGTAGCCTTAGTACTATTGGCTACTGTTTCTTGCAAGAAAGAACAAAAACAAACAGAAGAAAACACCGTAGCAAATGATACTGTTGCTAAAACGGAACAACGTATTATATCGCTTAACGGGGCATTAACTGAAATGGTTAGTGCACTAGGGCATCAAGATGAAATTGTAGGAGTAGATGTTACCAGCACCTACCCTGAACAACTTAAAGAGTCGGCACAAAATTTAGGGCATACAAGCAAAATATCGATAGAATCGATAATGGCATTACAACCTACTCTTGTACTAGCAACTCGTGAAGGTATTAGCCCAGAACTAATCGAAAAAATAGAATTATCGGGCATTACTACCTATGTATTTGAAAGAGAATTTAGCCCTTATGGTGCAAAGAAAACTGTAGCAGAGGTAGCAGATATATTAGATAGCAAAAATGTAAAAGAAGTACAAGATAAAATTGATGCTGATCTTGCTAAGATTGTACCTCTAGAAAAAGCACAAAAAGTACTGTTTATATATGCAGGTCATGGACCACTTATGGTAAGCGGAAAAAACACCCCTGTAGATAAAGTAATAACACTGGCAGGTGGTACTAACGCAATAGAAGGCTTTGACGATTACAAACCTCTTACCCCTGAAGCTCTTGTAAAAGGAAATCCTGACGTAATACTAATGTTTAACTCAGGGTTAGCAAGCCTTAGCGGAATAGATGGTGTACTAAAAATACAGGGAATAGCTGAAACCAATGCAGGAAAAAATAAAAACGTAATTGCTATGGATGGCGGATTGCTTGCAGGCTTTGGTCCTCGTTTGGGCGAAGCTGCATTAGAACTAAATAGCAAGCTGTCAGAAAATAAATAATGCAAAATAGATTATCCCTTTACCTGTTACTTAGTGTACTATTGTTAATTACATTAGCAATAGTATCGTTATATATGGGTGTATATACATTTGAAAAACACTCGCTAACAGCGCTTATAAAAGGGCTTATCGTAAACGACGACACTATTTCTGATAGTGACCGCTTTGTAATAATGGGGCTACGCCTACCCCGCATTACGATGGCGATATTGATAGGTAGCGGACTTGCAGTATCGGGTACTTGCTTGCAGGGTATGTTTAAAAACCCGCTTGCCACACCCGACTTGATTGGTATAACATCGGGGGCATCATTATTTGCTGCACTTGCCATAGTGCTAGGCAGTTTTATAAAACCTTATATCCCCGAGTTATTGCACTTTTCACTACTTAGTATTATGGCGTTTCTTGGCGCATTACTTACCATGATGCTGGTATATAACATATCTACCACCAATGGTAAAACTAATGTTATAGTAATGCTGCTTTCGGGTGTTGCAATAACAGCACTAGGCTTTGCTATAACAGGGTTTCTTATTTATATATCAAAAGAAGAGCAACTGCGCGACCTTACCTTTTGGAACTTAGGTAGCCTTGCTAGTGCTACATGGACAAAGAATGCAATACTCGCTGTTATCATAATCATATCGTATGCCTTTCTTATCAATAAAGGGAAAGCACTTAACGCCATGATGCTGGGTGAGCGCGATGCACAACACCTAGGTATACCTGTAGAACGCATCAAGAAGCAAATAGTGCTGTTTACTGCGCTTATGGTAGGTACATCGGTAGCTTTTGCGGGTACTATAGGGTTTATAGGGCTTATAGTGCCTTACATCCTTCGTTTGATATTCAAATCGAATTACCATATAATATTACCCATGTCGGCAATACTAGGTAGTATACTGCTACTTACCGCCGATACTATAAGCAGAACCATAGCTGCACCATCAGAAATTCCGATAGGAATACTTACCGCATTTATGGGTGCGCCTATATTTATTGCTATACTAATCCGCAACCGAAAATCAATGTAGACCATGCTAAAAGCGAATAAAATATCATACGCACACCGCAAGTTTTCTATATTAGAAGATATAGATGTTTCGGTAAATCATGGCGAACTACTAGTTATTGTTGGTCCTAATGGTGCAGGAAAATCTACGCTATTAAGCCTTTTGGCAAACGAGATGGGCAAAAATGAGTCGTCTTCTATACTTTTTAAACGAAAATCTTTTGAAGAATGGGACGACAAAGAGTTACCACGCCATAAAGCCAAATTTTCGCAAAGCAACAGTCACGATATTCCCCTTTCTATAAAAGATGTCGTAATGATGGGGCGTTATCCCTATTTTAATACTACACCACAAAAACAAGATAACGATGCGGTTACAAAAGCCATGCAAGAAACGGATGTAGAAGCATTGGCAACACGTGATTATAACTTGCTTTCTGGTGGCGAAAAACAACGGGTACACCTTGCTCGTGTACTAGCACAACTAGACAATGATGTGGCAAATAAACTCATTTTTCTGGATGAGCCATTAAATAATCTTGATGTACTGCACCAGCACCGCATACTGCACACGATAAAGAACTTTACAGAGCGTGGCAATACTGCCATTATGGTACTGCACGACCTAAACCTTGCAGCACAATTTGCCGATACTGTAATGCTGCTTAAAAGAGGTAAAATAGTAAGCCACGATGTACCCGATAAAGTTTTTACCCGCGAAATAATAAGCAGTGTATATAACTTTCCGTGTACGGTATGCCCTAACCCTGTAAATAAAAATCCTTTAATAATATTTGGAACCTAATTAATAAATATAAACAATATGGATACTATCACTAATACATTAAAAACACAGTGGGATGCGTTAAAAGCAGAAAACCCACACCTACGCATTCGTAACGCTGCCGATCAACTTGGCGTTAGCGAAGCCGAACTTTTAGCTACTCAGGTAGGTGATACTGTTACGCGTTTGCGTCCTGAATTTGCAGCGATACTTACCGATGTAAAAGAATTAGAGAAAGTAATGGCACTAACGCGTAACGACGAGTGTGTACACGAGCGTAAAGGAACATACCTTAACCCTGACTTTAGTAGCCCGCATGCAGGACTTTTTGTAGGTGAAGATATTGACCTTCGTATTTTTCATACCCATTGGGATAAAGCCTTTGCTGTAGCCGAAAAAAGCGAGCGTGGCGAGCGTAAAAGCCTTCAGTTTTTTGGGAAAGACGGACTAGCAATACACAAAATATATTTGACTCCTGATAGTAACGAAGCTGCTTTTGATGCTTTGGTAGAAAAATACACGTCAGACAATCAAACTACAGCCGAAACTACTGTTGCTGTTCCGCTAAAAATTGAAGAAAAAGCTGATGCTGATATTGATGTAGCTGGTTTCCGTGAGGCATGGGTAAACCTAAAAGACACGCATGATTTCTTTATGATGATGCGTAAATTTGGTGTTACGCGTACGCAGGCATTGCGTCTTGCTCCAGAGGGTGACTATGCACAAAAAGTAGACAAAGAAGTTATTGTAAAAATGCTAGAAGGTGCTGCCGAAACAAAACTACCTATAATGGTGTTTACGGGTAATAGAGGTAACATACAAATACATACAGGACCTATACGTAAAACTATGTGGCATAACGACTGGTTTAATGTTATGGATCCTGACTTTAACATGCACCTAGATATGAGCAAAATTGCTCAGGTGTGGGTAGTGCGCAAGCCAACCGAAGATGGTACCGTTACAGCTCTTGAAGTATTTAACGAAATGGGCGAAATTATAGTACAGTTTTTCGGGAAAAGAAAACCTGGTATTCCTGAACTACAGGGGTGGAGAGATTTAGTCGCTTCATTATAAGCCGGATATATGTTTAGTTGAGAACCGCTCCCTTTCGGGAGCGGTTTTTTTGTGTTTGGTTACCAAAAAAAATCCCGACCATGCATTACACACAGTCGGGATAAATTCAAACAAAACTTACTAAACTTAAATATTCTTTTTATAGCAACTCATACTGGAATAGCGGGAAACCACGCTCGCCATCGGTATTAAGCATCGATATAAACTTTATTTTATACATGTTACCTGCACCGTCTTTTAGCACAAAGAAAACATTATTATATACCTCTAGTGGTATTACATTTCTCCAGTTAGCACCAATGGCTCTTTGGTCGTCGCTAAAAGCATAATCACCTGTATTTAAAGTTTCTATAGTAAAGCCTTCATAAGCTGCAACATCGCCCTCTACCATAAGTGCTGTTACACCTGCTTTGGTATTGGTTACAATAAAATCAGAATAAAAATACGCCCCTGCCGATACTCCTGAGTTATCGAAAACCTCATTAGTAAACGTAGTTAAGTTCATATCCCATTTAGCTGCCTCTGGCTCTACATTTACTACACTACCTGTTGTAAAACTAAAAAAGGTATGATTGTAACCTGCTGTTTTTGCAATTGCTACTTCGGTATATTCAGATGTGTCTAGGTCGCTATACTGCATTTTGTAGCCTTCGTCATCCTGCCATATTTTTACTTTTTTCCAGCCACGTGCATCACCTGCTGTATTTACTGATCCTGCCGCAGGAGTTGTATCGGGCACTTGGTTACCCAAGTTTACGAGATATACTTTGGCAGCCTCTTCGCTAGTTGCCAGTGTACCAAATGCTGTACCGCTAAGCGACCCGTCTGGATTATCTATATACGCTAAATTTTCGACTTGAAAAGTACCTACTGCAACCGATGCATCTTCATGTTGTCTTACCGTAATATCGGTAGTTTCTAGTTGTTTTACTGCCATTAATAATGACCCGTTTATAACAACACGAAAATCGTTGCCCGAGTAAAAGCCTAAATCCCAACTTTCGCGGGCTACAGGCATTGCTGCTGCCTCACTAAGGTTAACATATACTTGGTTTTGCTGATTAGGACCACCAAGGTTAAGTGGATTATCGGTAGTACCAAAAAGACCGCCTTCTGAAATAGTTTGTATTGGTGCTATATTACTTGCTGTATCATCGTCAGAACAGGCTACTAATGATAGCATTGCAAATGATAATATGATTATCTTTTTCATAGAAATTAGAAATTAAAAATTAAGATTGTAGGTTAATTTTAAAAAATAAGAACGTCCGTAGCCCATTAACATATTGGTACTACCCGTAGTGTGGGTGCCACCGCTGGCTACACTGCTTTGTATGTTTACCACATCGAGCAGGTTGCGTGCACCAAGGGTAACATCAAATTGATTTTTAAAGAACGATTTGCGTACAGAGGCATCCATAAGCCCAAACGATTCTATTTCTGAAAGAACAAACTTGGGGTTGGTTAGTGAGCCATCTTGTACATATTGTTGTTGCTCGCCGTTATGCTTGTAATAAAGCGACAGTAATGTATTCCATTTCGGGATATTGTAGCCTATATTAGCGTTAAACTGGTAGTTGATTAAGTATTTATCATCTGATGTTGCTAAACCTGTGTTAATAGCCCTAGAAATACCCATAATAGATGCGCCAAGCTTTGCTTGCCAATTATTGTAAACCATGCGGTGCGTAGTAGCAATATTCCACATTTTATAACGGCTTATATTAATATAACGATAGCGCAATGATGGTGTAGTGGCTACCACTGCCTGCTCTATACGATCGTCTATACTAATAAAGCTTGCCGAAAGGGTATTACTAAGCTGTAAGCCTGAGTCTAAAAATGTTTGTTTTTTAATACTCGTTTCTACACTATGTCCGCTTTCTGGCACTAAATCAGGATTACCTTGCAAATTGTGGTTAGAGTCAACAAAATAAGTGTATAATTCGTCATAATTTGGTGTGCGGTATGACCTGCCATAGCTCAGTCGGGTTTCTAGCCCTTTGCCCAACAGGTAGCGAAAGCCCATAGAAGCTGCCCATTGGTCGTCGAACTTTGACTGAAATGAATAACGAACCCCTGGACGAACTGAGAATTTATCAGTAACACTTATCTCGGCTGCTGTAAATACATCATAATTTTCTAATCGTTTTTCATGATCGTTATCATCCTGATTTTCATCATTAAAAATACCTGAAAGTGCCGAGCTATAACCACTAGTATTTACCAGCTCATACCCAACTTGAAGATCTAAGCCCTCTTTTTTAAAGAAGTTGCTTACTGTTCCTGTAGCGTATAGCACTTCGGTTTCCTGATAGGTTTCTTCGGTATTGTTTAACTCTGTATCGGTTTGAATGTAATATTTAAAATCCTCTGCATCGCGTTGCTGTTTTTGGTAAGAAACGGATGCGTTATAATCTAGTCCAAAAACTTTACCTACTGCATTAAGATGATTGTAAAATTTTTCGGTAAAATAACGCCTATCGTCAGCATATATCAACTTGGTTATATTATCGTCCTGTAGTTCTTCATGCGTTACACTATTGTAAAAATCTATATTTTCGTTAAAGTAATCGAATTTATAAAACAAGCGTGTACTTCCTTTTTGATAACGTACTAATGCATTAGTAAAATACTGCTCTTTTGGTAACCAGCTATACCCGCGTTCTTGCTCTGGGTTATTTGGGTTATTGGTAAACTCTTTACCGCCAAATTCGCCCTTGTAACCTTCAAAATCGTTGCGGTTAGCACCTACTGCCACAAACCAATTATCGTTTATGCTGTGGGCTACTCTAAGGGCTTGTATGTGCCTGCCCTCGTCATAGAGTGGGCTGTACTCTTCGCCTATGGTTTCTTCCTGTACTGTAGCGGTAATTTCCCATTTGTTTTTGGTCGATTTTTTGGTAATGATATTTATAATACCACTCAAGGCATTAGCACCGTGGGTAACCCCCATAGCGCCCTCTATAATTTCTATTTGCTGTACGTCGTCGAGGTTTATTTGGGTAAGGTCAATATTATTACCCAGCCCTGTATCGCTTACTAGCGGAACATTGTCTACCAATACTTTTAGGTACTGGCTGTCTAGCCCAAACATAGACACGGTAGAACGCCCCTCGCCACTTTGTGGCTGTATGTTAATATTAAGGTACTGGTTAAGTACATCGGCAAGGTTATTTCCTGCCTGACGCTTAATATCGGCTGCGGTGATAACCTTAACGTTAAACACTGATTTTTTTATCGATTGTGGTTCTATTTGCCCTGTAACAACTACCTCATCGAGTTTGGCAAAAATGACCGAATCATTTGCTGTTTGCTGTGCACTGACAACAAAAGTTGCTATAAGAAATACAGGTAGTAAAACCCTTACGTTAATTTGCATTATTATATTAGATTGATTCTAAATTGCAAATCTACGGGTAGGGGTTTACATATGCAAATTATTTTTATTAATTCTAAATAAAAGAGAAGGGTTTAGATTTATAATGTTTGTTTAAACTAAAAACATCAGCTTTTTATAGATTTTGAAAATTTCTATATTTAAGTTTTTCAACTGGCTAGATTATTGTTGTAATGGAATCAAGTAAACAAATTGTGGGGACAATTCATTAAAGACTAAGAAATGCAAATAGAATATTTACAAGATTTGTTAAACTATCCTACTAGACCAGGCAATACTAAGTCTTATTGGTTTAATACACCAATTCCAGAAACAGAAATAACAGCTTTAGAAGACTTATATAATAATGGAGCACCTTTTCCTAAAGCATTACAGGAGTTACTATATTTAGCGGGAGATTATTGTTATGTACTGGATTATGGGATTAATGAATCTCAGCAAGAATTACAAGAAGATGTACGAGAGCTCATAAATGAATATGGAAAACAAATAACACGACCTTTTTATGCTGTAGATGTTTATAATGGTAACGACCAGTGTTTATTTATTTATCTTGACGAAGGAGATGACCCCTTTGTACATGAGGGATATTATTCTGACCCTGAATCTACATGGATAACTAAATTAAAATTAAAATTATCTGAATTTATAAACTATCGGGTAAAAAGAGTACAAGAAGGACGAAGTCCTTTTTGAAATTATTGTAATTAAAATGACTAAGAGAGAAGTATACAATTTAAAATTCTACAAAGGGCTAAATGGTTTTGGCACTATTGAGCATATGATAGATGCAAGTGATGCAGTAGGACTGTATGCAAGACTTTTTTTTATAGATATATTATACCCCATTGAAATAGAGAGTTTTATTCATGAGATTGAGTTAATAGAAAATAACCAGCCGTATGACCCTGAATTTCTAATTTCTGGTGGAACAGAAGGAATACACATAGAGTTTGTCCACCCTAATGTTATAATTGATTTTGATCTCATAATTCATATGAGTGATTTTAAAGAATTATTAATAGAATGGAGAGAGTTTAGAACAGAAGATACACCTACAAAGAAAGAGACTTTTATAGCAAAAATTTTACGGAAATTACAAGCAATTAAAACTAAACTTTACAGCTAGAGGAGCAAGAAGTATAAAAACAAAAAACGACCTTGAATAAGGTCGCTTTTTAAATATATATTGTATTGAATATTAAAGATCAAAACCCATATTAACGCCTAGTTTTTTGGCGATAAGCTTAGTAATTCTGCTTTTTAATTCTGGTATTTTAATACTCTCGATAACTTCGTTGCTAAAGGCGTACATTAGTAATGCTTTGGCTTCTTTTTTAGGGATACCACGCGACTGCATATAAAACATTGCACTCTCGTCGAGCTGCCCAATGGTACATCCGTGAGAACATTTTACATCGTCGGCAAATATCTCAAGCTGTGGCTTAGCGTTTATTGTTGCTTTTTCGCTTAATAACACATTGTTATTCTGCTGAAAAGCATCGGTTTTTTGTGCTTCTTTCTCTACGTATATTTTACCATTAAACACTCCTGTGGAGTTACCGTCAAAAATACCTTTGTAGTTTTGGTGACTCTCGCAGTTAGGTGTTGCGTGCTGTACTAGCGTATAGTGATCTACGTGTTGTTTATCGCCTATAATGGTAATACCCTTCATAGTGCTCTCTATATGCTCCCCTTGGTGGTAAAAGTTCAGGTTGTTACGGGTAACATTACCCCCAAAAGAGAACGTGTGTACCGATGCATTGCTATCTCCTTTTTGAGCGATATAAGTATTATCTACTATGTTAGCTGTTTGTACGTCGTTTTGTATCTTGTAATAGTCTAAAATAGCGCGCTCTTGCACAAACATCTCAGTAACACTGTTAGTTAACACAGGGTTGCTGTTAAGGCTCTGGTGGCGCTCTATGATTTGCACCTGCGCATTTTCGCCTACTATAACCAAGTTTCTTGGCTGCACCATAAGTGCTGCTTCGTTACCTGTAGATAGGTACATGATTTCGATAGGCTTATCGGCTACTTTACTTTTAGGGATGTTTATAAACGCTCCCTCTATAGCAAATGCAGTATTTAGCGATGTAAGGCTATCATCAGTATTAGCTATCTTATTAAAGTAAGTATCTACTATATCTTTATACTTTGGCTTTGTTAATGCCGATGACATAAGGCATACATCAATACCATCGTGTGTGGTAGAGGAAAGGTATGAACTAAATACACCATCGATAAAAACTAACTTGTATGTATCTATATCGTGTAGGAAATACTTTTTTACATCGGCATAATGAAGTGCCGTTTCTGATTTAGGGAATACACTAAAATCGTTTTTAAGGATGCTGTTAAGCGATGTATATTTCCATGCTTCCTCTTTTTTGGTAGGGAAGCCTTTATTTTCGAAATTCTTAATGGCATCTGTACGAATATCGTGCAGGGTAGAGTGTACATCTACACGTTCTTCGAAAGCCATGAAAGAAGATAATAATTTGTCTTTTAAATCCATTTTATTCTAGTCAAAAGTTTTAAAGTCATAAAGTCATAAAGACTCTCTGGCTTTATTTACTAAGGTATTTTATAAAGCCACTAAGCAGCTTTGCTATATCAGTAATTTCTGTTAGTAATTCATTAAAAATCTCGCTAGAGATATAATTAAGATCGTAGGCAAGATATAATTGTGACCTTAGCTCACCCGCCGAACCTTTAGCTATGTATAAAAAATGTATAAATTCTTTATCTGTATTACGTTCAAAACCTTCTGCTATATTAGAAGATATTGACACAGAGCACCTTCTCATCTGTCGAGCCAAATCAAAGTCTTTCTTAAAAGCCAGAGCGTCTGTAATGAGGTATATCTTCTTATTAAGAACTCTTGCTTTTTGCCAAGAATTAATTTCTTCAAAAGAATTAAACTTCCCCATAGTTCTTTACGACTTTATGGCTTTCGACCTTCGACTTTATTATACGTTTTCAGCTTTAAGCCAGTCGTATCCTTTTTCTTCTAGCTCATGAGCCAGTTCTTTACCACCCGATTTTACAATTTTACCATTGTAAAGTACGTGTACAAAATCTGGAACTATATAATCTAAAAGTCTTTGGTAGTGTGTAATTACAATAACTGCATTGTCTTTACTACGCAGCTTGTTAACACCGTTAGACACGATACGCAATGCATCAATATCAAGACCAGAATCGGTTTCATCAAGTATCGCTAGTTTTGGCTCTAGCATTGCCATCTGGAAAATCTCATTACGTTTCTTTTCTCCACCAGAGAAACCTTCGTTTAACGAACGTGATAAGAACTTACGGTCTATTTCTAAAAGCTCACTTTTTTCACGAATAAACTTAAGCATCTCATTTGCTGGCATATCTTCTTTACCTTGTGCTTTACGGGTTTCGTTAATCGCTGTTTTCATAAAGTTAGTTACCGATACTCCTGGTATCTCTACAGGGTACTGAAATGAAAGGAAAACACCTTTGTGGGCTCTTTCTTCTGGAGCAAGCTCGCCAATATCTTCACCTTCAAAGATAATTTCACCACCTGTCACTTCATATTCTTCTTTTCCGGCTATAACCGATGATAGTGTACTTTTACCAGAACCATTAGGTCCCATTATAGCGTGCACTTCACCTGCTTTTACTTCAAGGTTTATACCTCTTAAAATTTCTTTATCTTCGACACTTGCGTGTAAATTTTTTATTGATAACATTAATTTGGAAATTTGTTGATTTGGGAATTTATTAACCGACTGAACCTTCAAGGCTTATTTCTAAAAGTTTTTGAGCTTCTACAGCAAACTCCATCGGTAGTTTATTAAGTACTTCTTTACTAAAGCCGTTTACTATAAGTGCGATTGCCTTTTCTGTAGGAATACCACGCTGGTTACAGTAAAACACTTGGTCTTCGCCAATTTTACTTGTAGTAGCCTCATGCTCTATTTTGGCTGTTGTATTTTTAGACTCTATATACGGGAATGTATGCGCCCCACAGTTGTTACCCATTAGTAATGAGTCACATTGCGAAAAGTTACGCGCATTTTCGGCACGACTGTTTATTTGTACTAAACCACGGTAGCTGTTTTGCGATTTTCCTGCCGAGATACCTTTAGAGATAATAGTACTCTTAGTATTCTTGCCAAGGTGTATCATTTTAGTACCTGTATCTGCCTGCTGATAGTTATTGGTAACTGCAATAGAATAAAATTCTCCTACTGAGTTATCACCTTTTAGCACACAACTTGGGTATTTCCATGTTACTGCAGATCCTGTCTCTACTTGTGTCCAAGATATTTTGGCATTCTTTTCGCAAAGTCCACGCTTGGTTACAAAGTTGTACACACCACCTTTACCCTCTTTATTACCAGGGAACCAGTTTTGTACTGTACTATATTTAATTTCAGCATCGTCCATTGCTATAAGCTCTACTACCGCAGCGTGCAACTGGTTTTCATCACGGCTTGGTGCGGTACAACCTTCTAGGTAACTTACATAACTACCTTCGTCGGCAACTACAAGTGTACGTTCAAATTGTCCTGTTCCTGCTTGATTGATTCGGAAATAAGTAGAAAGTTCCATTGGGCAACGTACTCCTTTTGGTATATAACAAAAAGACCCATCGGTAAATACTGCTGAGTTTAACGCAGCATAAAAATTATCTTTTTGCGGCACTACAGTACCAAGATATTTCTTTACTAACTCTGGATGCTCTTTAATAGCTTCGGATATGGGGCAGAATATAATGCCCTTTTCGGCAAGTGTTTTCTTGAATGTAGTGGCTACAGAAACAGAGTCTACAACAATATCTACCGCCACATTATTCATCTTCTTTTGCTCATCGATAGAGATGCCCAGTTTTTTATACATTGCCAAAAGCTCAGGGTCTACATCATCAAGCGTTTTATTTGGGTCTGCTTTTTTTGGTGCAGAGTAATATGATATCGCCTGAAAATCGGGTTTTTGGTAATGTACATTTGCCCATTCAGGTTCAATCATTTGTTCCCATGCTCTAAAAGCCTCAAGTCTCCACTCTGTCATCCACTCTGGCTCTTCCTTTTTAAAAGAAAGCGCACGAATAACATCTTCGTTAAGCCCTATTGGGAAAGTATCACTCTCTATATCGGTATAAAAGCCATATGCATACTCTTTATTTTCGAGCTCGACTTTTAATTCTTCTTCTGTATATTTACTCATAACTTAATTTGTTTCGGGTTTAACATTACTAAACGTTTACTATTAAACACCGAACTTTCAACTTTACAACTCATTAATTATAATGAAAAACTCTCCCCACAACCGCAGGTTCTTTGTGCATTTGGGTTGTTAAACACAAAGCCTTTTCCGTTAAGACCACCAGAATATTCTAGTATTGTTCCTGCAAGGTACAAGAAGCTTTTTTTGTCTACGGCTATCTTTATGTTGTTGTCTTCAAATAATTTATCATTCTCGCCCATGGCTTTGTCAAACTTCAGGTCATACGACAAGCCTGAACATCCGCCACTCTTTACGCCTACTCTCACATAGTCGATAGTAGCATCAAAACCGTCGTCCTCCATAAGGTTCACGATTCTTTTTCTTGCTGTTTCAGAAACTTTTATCATGTTCGTATTATATATAATTAATCTAATTTAGTGCAAAGATACCCACAATTTTACAGATTGCAATAAAAGGTGTCTGTTTTATGCTTATAAGTATATAGGCAATGTTTATACCATGTTTTAAATTATAATTATTCTTATCAAAATTTGTAACTTGCTGGCTTTAAAACTCAAACAAACAACATGAAATTATACCCAATAGAGAGCGGTAACTTTAAGCTCGATGGCGGTGCTATGTTTGGCGTAGTCCCAAAAACCCTTTGGAGCCGTACCAACCCTGCCGATGATAAGAACCTTATAGATATGGCAGCGCGTTGCTTACTAATAGAAGATGGCAACAGGCTAACCCTTATCGATACGGGAATGGGGAACAAACAAAGCGAAAAATTTTTTGGTTATTACTCCATGTGGGGCGACCATTCTATAGATAAGTCACTGGCAAAATATGGTTTTAGCCGTGATGATATTACTGATGTGTTTTTAACACACCTGCATTTTGACCACGTGGGCGGTGCTATACAATGGAATAAAGACCGAACGGGTTATGAAACTGCTTTTAAAAATGCACATTTCTGGACAAATGATAACCACTGGGAATGGGCAACTAAACCTAATGCGCGCGAAAAAGCATCTTTCCTTACAGAGAATATTATGCCAATGCAGGAAAGCGGACAACTTAAATTTATAGAACGCCCCAAAGGCGATTTTAAAGAAAGTAGCGAAATGGGCTTTGGGATATTTTTTGCCGACGGGCATACCGAGAAGCAAATGTTACCTCATATAAATTATATGGACAAAACTTTTGTGTTTATGGCTGACCTTTTGCCAACAGCAGGGCATATACCGCTACCTTATGTAATGGGCTATGATACACGACCGTTGCTTACGCTTGACGAAAAAGCTAAATTTTTAAATACGGCTGCTGATAAAGAATATTATTTGGTACTAGAGCATGACGCACATAATGAAATAATTACAGTACAGCATACCGAAAAAGGCGTTCGTCTTAAAGAGGTTTTAAAATGGGACGATATATTAATGTAATGTTAATTATCGCCATACTTGTAACAAATGATTAATAAATTAGACTCATTTTCTATAAAAGTAAACTAAATCAAGATATGAAATTTAAATCAATTTACCTGTCGGCTGCCCTCGCCCTATTTCTTGTAGGATGTAGCGCAACTAAAAAAATAACGGCAGAACCTATTACTATCTCGTCAATAACACCTAAAAAGGCAGACTTGACTGAAAACGAACTAGAACGCTGGAGTCATTTAGATATAGTAACCGATACTATACCTGGAATGAGTGTAGATAAAGCGTATAAACTACTTGAAGGCAGAAAAGCCAAAAAAGTAATTGTAGGTGTTATTGACTCTGGGGTAGATATTGAGCACCCTGACTTAAAAGATGTTATCTGGACAAACGATAAAGAGATTGCTGGTAACGGTAAGGATGATGACAAAAACGGATATATAGACGACGTACACGGATGGAACTTTCTTGGTGACATAGCACACGAAAACTTAGAGTTTGTACGTATCGTTAAAAAAGGGGACGATGGCTCTGAAACGTATAAAAAAGCGAAAGCTGAATACGACCAAAAGTATGGCGCTGCTATGGCTGGAAAACAGCAAATGGAGGCAATAATGGGTGCTGATAAAGCTATTAGAGAAGCACTAGGTAAAGATGATTATACTGCCGAAGACCTAAAAGGTTTAGAAACTGACGATGCAATGATAAATAGCATTAAGCCTCGTTTTGTTATGATTTTAAGTAACGTTTCTAGAGAAGAACTTATTAGTCAGATACAAAGAGGTATGGATTACTACGGTGGTCAGTTAGAGTATAACCTAAACCTTGACTATAACCCTCGTCAAGAGATATTAAAAGATGACGCTGATAACTTCGACGTTCGTGGTTATGGTAATAACAATGTTATAGGTCCAGATAAAGAAGAAGCAAAACATGGTACTCACGTTTCCGGTATTATTGCACAAGCAAGAGGTAACGGTATAGGTGGCGATGGTGTTGCCAGCAACGTAGTAGAGATTATGCCTGTACGTGCCGTGCCAGATGGTGATGAGTATGACAAAGATGTAGCTTTGGCTATTCGTTATGCAGTAGATAACGGAGCAAAAGTAATTAACGGAAGTTTTGGTAAATACTACGCTACACACAGCGAATGGGTATATGATGCTATTAAATATGCAGCAGAAAAAGATGTACTTATTGTTTGTGCATCAGGTAACGAAGGTACAGACCTTAACAAAGAAGGTGGTGTAGAGCGTTACCCTAACGATAACAGAAATGGTGGTGCTGAGATTTCAGATAACTTCCTATCCGTAGGTGCATTAAACCACCCCCTAGATGTTAATCTTATTGCTGATTTTTCTAACTACGGTAAAACAGATGTAGATGTATTTAGCCCAGGTGTAGAGATATATGCTACAACACCAGATAACAACTATGAGTTCTTGCAAGGAACATCTATGGCATCGCCAAATGCGGCAGGTGTAGCAGCACTTATCCGTGCTTACTACCCTAAACTAAAAGCAGCGCAAGTAAAACAAATCATAATGCAGTCAGGACTTCCTATTAACATAGAGGTAGCTGCAGGTGGCGACACTAACGATATGAGAGCTTTTAGCGATGTGTCTATGACAGGACGAATTGTTAATGCTTATAACGCTATTATTCTTGCCGATAAAATGTCAAGAATGTAATTAGTAACTATTATATGATTTTTAAAAACCCCGCAAATTACTACTGTAGTTTGTGGGGTTTTTATTTGTTTTCGACTCATAGTCATTGTGCTAAAAAATTATTATGCTCGCAATGGCTAACACTGTAATTCTGAATGTAGCAAAGCAGAATACAGCATCTAAAAAAAATAGATGTTTCGTACCCCAGCATGACGAAAAAAAAAATTAGTATCACTATCAACTTTATAACTTTAAAAACTTTGTTTATTTTTAACCCATGAAGAAATTAGCACTACTCGCCCTGCTGGCTATCGGCAACCTATGGGCACAAGAAAACAACCCTAACCCCGGGTACTGGCAACAACATGTAGATTATAAAATGGATGTGAATATGGACGTGAAGTCTTACACATACACGGGAAATCAGGAATTGGTGTACACCAATAACTCACCAGATACATTGTACCGCGTGTTTTATCACTTATATCCTAACGCCTTTCAGCCGGGTAGCGAAATGGATGCTCGTCTTACTAGTATTGCTGACCCAGACAAGCGTATGGTAAAAAGCTTTAAGCGAGGTACAGAAACCATAAACGAAAGCCGTATAAGTACTTTAAAGCCTGACGAAATAGGGTATTTAAAAATAAAGAACCTAAAACAAGATGGCATTAATGCCGCAAACACCGTAGGCGGTACAGTACTAGAAGTAAATCTTGCTAAACCTATTGCTCCAGGAGCATCGACAACTTTTACACTCGATTTTGAAGGGCAAGTACCATTACAGGTGCGCCGTTCGGGTAGAGAAAGCGAAGAGGGTGTAGCCCTATCTATGACGCAATGGTACCCAAAAATTGCCGAATATGACTTTGAAGGTTGGCATGCTGACCCTTACATAGGGCGTGAGTTTCACGGTGTATGGGGTGATTTTGATGTAAAAATTACTATTGATAAAAAATATACTATTGGTGGGTCTGGTTACCTTCAAAACAAAAACGAAATAGGTAAAGGCTACCAAGACGAAGGCGTTGAGGTAAAACACCCTCGAAAAACTAAAACCCTTACTTGGCACTTTGTTGCCCCTATGGTACACGATTTTGCTTGGGGAGCAGATAAAGATTACATTCACGACAAAGTAATGGGTCCTAATGATACTGAACTGCATTTCTTTTATAAGGATAATAAAGAATATAACGACAGTTGGAAAAAAATGCAACCTAAAGTTGTAGAACTTCTGGAGTATTACAACACCCATGTGGGGGTCTACCCTTATAAGCAATACTCTATTGTACAAGGTGGCGATGGTGGTATGGAGTATGCTATGTGTACCCTTATTACAGGCAAGCGTAGCTATGGTAGCCTTGTGGGGGTTACAGCTCATGAGTTTGCACACTCTTGGTTTCAGCATATTTTAGCATCGAATGAAGCAAAACACGAATGGATG
The DNA here is from genome assembly GCF_003344925.1 of Flavobacterium arcticum. Taxonomy (NCBI): domain Bacteria; kingdom Pseudomonadati; phylum Bacteroidota; class Flavobacteriia; order Flavobacteriales; family Flavobacteriaceae; genus Flavobacterium; species Flavobacterium arcticum. The sequence continues at coordinate 1,124,174 of NZ_CP031188.1, forward strand.
GATGAGGGCTTTACCTCTTACATATCTGATTTGGCTATGGAGGCGGTAATGCCATCTAAAGAAGAAAACAACAACCCTTTTGCAGGAGCATATTCTAACTACTTTTATATGGCATCATCGGGTAAAGAGCAACCACTAAGCACCCATGCTGACAGGTATGACCAAAATGTATTGTACGGTATTTCGGCATACAGTAAAGGAGAAATATTTTTAACACAATTAGGCTACCTCATCGGGCAGGATAATTTAAATAAAACGCTTAAAAAATTCTATGCTGATTATAAATTTAGCCACCCAACGCCTAATGATATTAAAAGAACTGCCGAGCGTATAACAGGTGCACATTTAGACTGGTATTTAAACGAATGGACACAAACAACCAGTACTATAGATTATGGTATTAAAGAGGTTAAAGAAAATGGCGAAACTACTACAATAACCTTAGAGCGTATAGGGCGTATGCCAATGCCTATAGATATTATTGTAGCCTATGCCGATGGTACACAAGAGAGTTTTTATATACCGTTGCAAATGATGCATTACCAAAAAGATAACCCATACCCTAACTTAAAACGTACTATAGAAAAGGAATGGAACTGGGCACACCCAACCTATACATTTACTATAAACAAGCCTAAGAGCGCTATAAAAGTAATGGCAATAGACCCTACAGAGCTTATGGCAGATGTAAATAAAGAAAATAACTTGTTTACTCCTTAACAGAGATAAGCCAAAGTTGGTTTAACAGAAGTTTAGGAAACCTTTACCATATCTTTTTGAATATGGACGCTACATTTGTAATGTAATAAAGGATAATTAGTTGGATGTGCCGGAAACGGCAAAAAACCGCCGGTGGTAGTGCCTGGCGGTTTTTTTTATGTCATAGCATTTATACGAATACTAGCCTTTACTAGTGCAAGTGCTTTTACCTGAGCTAACGGCACTTCTTTATCCTGATGGTGCTTGTTTTCGCTTACCAGTTTTATATAATGGTTGTCTTCTGCTTTTTGTACATACTTTACTGTTATGTACTCTTCGCCACCCATATCAACGCTTAGCAAGTACATTTCGCCCCAAAAAATACTATTAGCAATATCGTTTATCTCTTTATACATAACAATATCGCCGCTCTTTAATAATGGGTACATACTATCGCCTGTTATATACACTGCACCATCACATTTGGGCAGATGCGGTATCATAATATGATCTACTGGCTGAAAAGCTTTGTTATCGCCAAAAAGTGGCACTAAACCCGCTACAGCTTCTAGGTTATACAATGGTATTTGCTGACTTTCTACAGATGTATCGGTTTTTAGCCTATAAGTATTAATACTACTATTTTGCCAAGCGCCATTATCTAGCAGCATATCGCCCTCGCCTGTAAGTAGCCACGTAGGGTTGAGGTCATTGTATAGCAAAAGAATTTTTTCTAGCATATTAGAGCCAATGCTCTTACCATCTTTTACCGCCTTAGATATACTACCCCTACTCGCTTCTAAACTGTTTTCGAAAGCATAAAAACTTATTCCTTTTGCCTCTATATACTTCCCTACTCTTGCTGATACCATATTGTTGTACTATTTTACCACAATAATAAGAAAATAATCTGACACGTACATTATATCGTTTTGAGATTTTAAAATAATGTACCTTTGCGCTTTATGGAAAAGAAGCAATATACCTACCCAAAACAAGAAAAGCTGAAAAGCAGAAACACAATAGATAGAATGTTTACCGAAGGGAAATCGGTGGGCAAGTATCCGTTGCGATTGGTATATGTACCTCTAGAAAATGCCGATGAGGGTATGATAAAAATGGGCGTTTCGGTTTCTAAAAAACACTTTAAAAAAGCCGTTGACAGGAATTATTTTAAACGAATACTGCGCGAAACCTACAGGCTTAACAAACACCTGCTTACCGATAAGCTATCAAAACCTACCGCCTTTATGTTTTTTTACCAAACTAAAGACAGGCTTACCTATGAGGAAATACACACCAAAACGGTACAGCTATTCGAAAAATTTATAGCACAGGAAGAGTTATAATCAATTCTGTTCTAAATTGTTGTACTAAGTAGGTATCTTTTTACGTTTTATTGGGTAAAACCACCCAAATATGAAAAAATGCATTTATACCCTATTTATACTGTTGGCTCTTGCCGGATGTAAAGACAATTATGATGAAAACGACTATGCCGCTGAAGCCGTCGAAGAGATGAGCATAGTTGAAGAAGTAAAATACAAATCGTTGGAAGCAAATAGAGCGTCCTCTGCCGATTATGCCGAAGAAAGTGCTTACGACCCTAAAATCATTAAAAATGCCAATCTGGCTTTTGAAACTAATGATTTAGATGCTACCGCCAACACCATACAAACGGCTGTAAAAAAATATAAAGCACAGGTAAAAAGCGACTCCGAAAGCAAAAGCAGTTACCAAATGAGCCGTAATATTGTAGTGCGAATCCCATCAAAACATTTTGAGAATTTTATTGCCGACATCGGCACGGGAGTTGCTTACTTTGACCGTAAGGAAATAAGTTCACAGGATGTAACCGCCGAGTATATAGATGTAGAAGCCCGTATAAAAGCAAAGAAAACACTGGAAAGTCGCTATTTAGAACTGCTGAAAAAGGCAAACAAAGTGAGCGAAATGCTGGAAATAGAAAAAGAACTCTCATCAATTCGTGAAGAAATAGAGGCTCAGCAAGGCAGGCTCAACTACATGAAAAACCGTGTAGCAATGAGCACTGTAAACATTGAATTTTATAAATTAGCCGAAGCACAGGCGGGTGCAACAGTATCCTATGGTTCTAAAATGGGTAACGCCATAAAATCGGGCTTTAACTCGCTTTCAAGTTTCTTTATCGGTTTGCTCTATCTTTGGCCTTTTATCCTTATTTTCGTAGTTACATTATTTGTAATCCGCAGAAAATTAAAACGAAAAAAACATAAATCATTATAAAATTATGCTCTCCAAATTCAAGAAAAGATATGTTGTCACAACGCTTGCTGCTGTTTTTCTGTTCGTTGGTGCCAGCTTTCAAAATGATTTCTTTGAAATCGCAAAGCAAATAGAAATATTCACTACACTGTTTAAAACCGTTAACACCAACTATGTAGACGAAACCAACCCTGGCGAGCTTATGGATACTGCAATTAAAAGTATGCTTGCCGACTTAGACCCTTATACCAACTATTTTAACGAGGCAGATGTAGCTAAGTTTAAAATAAATAGTACAGGAGAATATACAGGCATTGGTGCGCTAATAACGCGCAAAGATGGCAGGTTAATAATAAAAGAGCCGTATAAAGACTATGCTGCCGATAAAGCAGGACTTAAAGCAGGCGACGAGATTATACAAATAGGCGATGTAAACCTTGCCGATTTTAAAGAAGATGCTGGCGAATTATTAAAAGGTACACGTAACACTAAAATCGATATTAAATACAAGCGTCAAGGCAAAATGCTAAGTACACAATTAATACTCGATGAGGTAGACCTTAGAGCGGTACCTTATTTTGCTATGGCAGATAAAGAAACAGGCTACATAGTGCTATCGCAATTTAATGCAAAAGCATCTAGCGAAACCAAAGCAGCATTATTAGAGCTTAAAAACCAAGGGGCTACTAAAATAATACTCGACCTTAGAGGTAACCCAGGTGGGCTGCTTAATGAGGCGGTAAATGTATGTAACATTTTCTTGCCAGAAAACGAGGTAATTGTGACTACAAAATCGAAAAACGAAAAATATAATACTACCTATAAAACCAAAAAAGCACCTGTAGATACTGAGATTCCTTTGGTTGTTTTAGTAGATGGTAAGAGTGCCTCGGCATCAGAGATTGTTTCGGGCGCATTACAAGATTTAGACCGTGCCGTAGTAGTGGGCAGCCGTAGTTTTGGTAAAGGTTTAGTACAGCGTCCGCTAGAGCTTACCTATGGTACACAGGTAAAAGTAACCATATCGCGCTACTACACTCCATCTGGGCGTGGTATACAAGCATTAGATTATACGCATAAAGATGCCGATGGTAAAGCAATACGTATTGACTCAAAAGACTATAACGCTTTTAAAACCCGTAAAGGTCGTACAGTATATGATGGTGGTGGTATACTACCCGATGTAGTTTTGGAAGAGTCGAAACAAAGCACCATAGCCGATGCACTACAGCGCAATGATGCTATATTTAACTTTATTACTACTTACTACTACAAGAACCCAATTTTAGATAACACACTGCCTAAGATAACCGATAGCGATTTCGAAGATTTTAAAAAATTCCTTAAAAAAGAAGATTTTGATTTTGATACCGAAACCGAGAAAGCACTAAAAGTTATGTATGAAGCATCGGTAAAAGAAAAAATTGACGAAAACATTGCCAAAGAATACAAACAGCTAGTAATGGCGTTAGAAAAAAGTGAGGAAAAAGAAATAAACGAACATAAAGACGAAATAAAAAAACTAATGCTGGACGAAGCTATAAAGCGTTACCAATATAAAGAAGGGCTGTATAAACACTACACTACCAGTAACTCCGAAATTATAAAAGCCACAGCGTTATTAAAGAATACTACCGAATACAACAGGATTCTGCTTAAATAGAAAAACACAAAACCCCCTACTTACTATAAAAGCTAGGGGATTTTTTATGCTTAAAAATTAAATATCAGTAGGTAATAAATGCCTAATAGTTAAAAACATATACCTTTGCAGCTTTAACCCAATTATAAAGTGAGCAGTAATCACAGTAACCTTAACAAAGTAACAGCAGGAGGACTCATTGTTACTTTAGGAATAATTTACGGAGATATAGGAACTTCACCCCTATATGTTATGAAGGCTATAATGGGCGAAGTTCCTATAAAAGAAGAGGTTGTGCTTGGTGCGCTTTCTTGTATTTTTTGGACACTTACCTTACAAACCACCCTAAAATATGTACTGCTTACACTACAAGCCGATAATAATGGCGAAGGTGGTATCTTTTCGCTCTACACACTTTTAAAGAGGTTTAAGAAAAAATGGATGATAATTCCCGCCATCATTGGGGGTAGTTGTCTACTTGCCGACGGGTTTATAACCCCTCCTATATCGGTTTCCTCGGCGGTAGAGGGGTTAAAAGTTTTTAACCCCACCATTAATACCATTGCTATTGTAATAGGCATTCTCTTTGCTCTTTTCTTTATACAGCGTTTCGGGACAAAATTTTTAGGTAAGTTTTTTGGTCCTATGATGCTTATTTGGTTTAGTATGCTGGGTATACTGGGTATGGCTCAAATAGTAGGCGATTTAACTGTTTTTAAGGCATTAAACCCTTACTATGCTATTCATTTACTAAGCATACACCACGAAGGCTTTTATGTGCTTGGTTTTGTATTTTTATGTACTACGGGTGCCGAGGCTTTGTATAGCGATATGGGTCATTGCGGTAGGAACAACATTAGGATGAGTTGGATTTTTGTAAAAACAATGCTGGTGCTAAACTACTTTGGGCAAGGTGTGTACTTAATGAAATATTCGGGTAAAACACTTATAGATCTTGGTACATCTGGAAATCCAGGAAACCCTTTTTATTTACTAATGCCCGACTGGTTTTTACCCATCGGAATTGCTATAGCGACATCGGCAGCAATTATTGCCTCGCAGGCACTTATAAGTGGCTCGTTTACCATGATAAGTGAAGCGATGCGACTTAACCTTTGGCCAAAGGTATCGGTTAAGTTCCCTACAGAGCTGAAAGGACAATTATACATCCCTTCTATCAACTGGTTATTGTTTTTTGGGTGCTGTGCTATTGTTTTATATTTTGAAGAATCGAGTAAGATGGAAGCTGCCTATGGGCTTGCCATAATAATTTGTATGCTAATGACTACTTCTTTACTGGGTATGTTTATGGCTACAAAGCGCTATCCGCTCTGGATCATTGTATCAATTATATCGGTTTACTTGGTTATAGAAGGTGCTTTTTTTGTTGCTAATATAGATAAGTTTCACAACGGTGGTTATGTTTCGGTAATTATTACTGGCGTGCTTTCTGTAGTTATGACAACATGGTACACCGCCAAGAAAATACGAAGTGGTTATACCGAATTTACAAAAGTAGAGAATTACAAAACAGTACTCTCTGAGCTTAGTAACGACCTTACTATCCCTAAATATGCAACGCATTTGGTGTATTTAACCAATGCGCAGTTTAGCGACGAAATAGAATCGAAAGTACTATACTCTATATTGCAAAAAAGACCTAAACGCGCCGACTTATACTGGTTCTTACATGTTAATGTGGTAGATGAACCTTATCGTATGGATTATCGTGTACGCGAAATTATTGAAGGCGATGTTATTCGTATCGATTTTTATTTGGGCTTCCGTGTACCACCAAGAATCAACCTTTTGTTTAAAGAAGTGGTAAAAGATATGGTAGAGCGTGGCGAGGTAGATATTACAAGTCGCTATGAATCTTTAAACCGAAACAATGTTATTGGCGATTTTAAGTTTGTTATTATAGAGAAGTTTATGTCTTATGATAACGACTTGCCTTGGTATGAAAGAATAGTGCTAGATATATACCATGTACTGAAAAAAATAAGCCTTTCTGAAGGGCGTGCTTTTGGGCTTGACAGTAGCTCTGTTAAAGTAGAAAAATTCCCAATAGTAATTCATCCGCCCGAAGATGTAGCCCTAACAAGGGTAGATGAGTAAAAAAATTATTAAATTAGCAGAACAATGAAAACAATTTTCAACATATTAGTTTTACTGCTAGTTACCAACATTACACTTGCCCAAGAAGAAACCGTTTACTCTATATATTTTGAATTTGATAAATATAATTTAGATGATAAACAGGGCAATAATGTTGTAGCTTTTATAAACGCTATAGATACTACCCGAATAGAAAGCATACAGATATTTGGCTATACTGATGACCGTGGTAAAGACGAATATAACTACAAGCTATCTAACAATCGTGCCAATACCATTAAAGAAAAAATGATAGGTAGTGGTATTAAAAACAAAATTATTGTAACCATAGAGGGAAAAGGGCGCATATTGTTGCAAGATGATATCGACAACGTATCAGAAGCGCGCTCTAAAAATCGCCGTGTAGATGTGGTAGTAAACTTTGAGCCACTCCCCCCACCTAAGCTAGAACCGGGTGTATATAACACGGTTAAAAAAGACATGATAGTGGGCGACCGTGTGTACCTTCAAAATATTCTTTTTGAACGTGGTAGTAGCAAACTAACTGGAAAATCGAGAGTAGAACTCGAAAGGATAGCACGCCTGCTGCACAAGTATAGAAACCTACAATTTGAGATACAAGGTCATGTATGCTGTACTCCTACCTTCCAGAAAGAGGCTATAGATAAAGATACTCGTAAACGCGAACTCTCTATAAATAGAGCAAGAACGGTGTACAAATTTTTATTACGTAAAAGAATACCCGAAAGCAGAATGAGTTATAAAGGCTATGGTAATACCGTACCGCTAGGTAAAGGCTCTGAATATGACCGTAGGGTAGAGCTTGTGATTACTAAGATTTAGTATTTAGCACACAGTTTTCAGTTGCAGTGCGTTATTAAGTACAACTAATTTATTGTCGTTTCATCCTGATGTGCGGAATATCGTCTTCAAGATACCCCTCGCCTACCTGCACAAAACCATGACTTTCGTAAAACTTTTTTAAGTACAACTGTGCCGATATGGTAATGGCTGTAGTAGTATAATGCTTTGAAATACCTGCTATAGCAGCCTCCATAAGGTTGTGCCCCCATTTACGGTCACGATATTTCTCATTAATAACGACCCTACCAATGGCAGCTTCTTCAAAATAATACCCTGGTTCAAAAAGGCGTGCATAAGCAACAACATTACCTTCATAAATGCCGAGTAGATGTAATGCCTTTTCATCTTTACCATCTATATCCTGATATACGCAGTTTTGCTCTACTACAAACACCTCACTGCGTAATTGTAGCACTGAGTATAGTTCATCTAGTGAAAACTCGTTAAATTGCTTTATTTTGAATATTGGTTGTTTTGTAATTTCCGACATTATTCTTTAAAATATTTAAGATGACTAACATAATCTGTAAACTTTAGAAATCTGCCGTTTCGTTTCATCTTTTCATTTTCGAAATATATGTATTGATTCTCCATAATCAATTCTATTTCAAAAATATTAGCAGTTCTATCCTTTATGGTATATTTTGAATTTTTTTCAGATAATCCAATAGAAAAAACAGTTATAGTATCTATTTCAGCAGTCTTATCAAAATAAATTTTCCCTTCAGAATCAGTTAATAAATACTCTCCCGAATCATTTATCTTAATACTCCACCCCGGTAAGGGAAACTTATCTTCATTTTGATTTAGATTTAACTGTATATAAGGCTTTCCTTCAGTATGTTTTTCTTCTACTATCAAATAATCGTTTTTACAATAATCATAACTGTTTAAAATTATATTATTGCCCTCTATATGCCACGTTCCTTGAGATTCCTTATAATATAAGCCGGCTCTATAAGTATAAGAAAATGCTGTATCGTTAAGGGTTATTTCTGAATATAGATAAGGATTATTTTTTCTTTTGCAGACATAGTTACCCTTTAGCTGAGTTACTTTTATTGGACTACAAGAAACTAAAAAAAATCCTATGATTAATGTATATGAAAGTAAAGCAGATAAATACTTTATTTTGAATTGAATCATTTATTGAAATTGTAATGACTTGATAATCGACTCCAGCTCTATGATGAGGTCGCGCTTGGGCGACGAAGGGCTGTAAATAAACCCTTCTATTACCAAATAACATTGATGCTTATCGTCGCGAATGGCGTAGTTAAGGAAAGGTCCATTCATAAAGTCATTTTCCATTTCCCAATTACCACGTGTTTCAAAAGCACGATTATCTTTAAAACTTGTCATGAATAAGTAAGGCGAGTAAGCCTCTTCTGTTTTCATGTAAGTATTCTCTTCTTGCCCGTGTATGTATAGACTACCTATAGAGTCGCGCATACTGATAATGTTACTCAATATCGTTTTTTCTTGCTCTATTGTTTCATAAGGCACACTATACAGTAGTATGTTGGTATTACCGCTTGGTATATCTTTTTTTAGCCAAACAAACTTATCATTTTCTATAGCATAGGTATAGGTAGCAGGAACCATTATCGAGATGCCAAACTGTTCTTTAAAAGGTATTGTGTCTAGTAATCCTGCTTTTCGGTTACGCTTTTGGTTTTCGCATATTTCGGTTTCTTTTATTTTCATGATAATCTCATCAGAGTGCATTTCTATGAGATCTAGTAAATCGTCGATGCTTTTTCCGCTAAAGGTAAACACATTTTGTGGCGTGCAAAAACTGTTTTTTTTTGAAGTATATTCCTTTTCGCCTCCTTTGTTTATTATAATAATATTTCTGCCTTTTTTAAGGGCTTCATCAAAGGTACTTTCGTGATATTGGTTTAGTGTAAAAAGAGGTTCTTCTTGTGTAAGACCATCAACTGGTGCAGCTAGTTTTTTGCGCAGGCTGTCGCCTATGTCGCCACTCCATAGCACATCATTTATAATGATAGATATCTCATTAATATTCCCTTTGGATGCTACTGCATCTGCATCGCTGTCATCTTTGCAAGCTGTAGCACAAAGAACAAAAACAAAAAATACTATTTGTTTTATTCTTTTCATGATAATAAACTCCTTTACTTTAGTTAACAACAACCTTTAGCTTCATGCCAGGTTTAATGCTTTCTCCTTTTATTTTGTTCCAGTTTTTAAGGTTCTCTACTGTTACACCAGGATGTTTTTTTGCGATACTGAATAAAGAGTCTCCTTTTTGAACAATATACAAATGCTCCTTTTCATAATCAAAGTCTTTAAACTTATTGTCTTTATGAGTATCAGTCGCCACCTCAAGTGTTTCGGCTTCCTCTTCTGCTATTTCAGTATCTTCAATAACCTCATCTTCATCAATTACTATACCTTCATCAACGGGTATTATAGGTTTAATAATTGCGGCTTTTAGCGGCTTTAATTTTTCCTTTTTAACCTCTTTAGGTTTTATCTCGGCTATAGCCTCTACTTTTGGCATAGGCGGTATATCTACAATAGTTTCTACCTTAATTTTCAGGTTTTGCCCTACCCTAATCATATTACCTCTAAGACCGTTCCACTTTCTTAATTCTGTTACTGATACATCATTCTTGTTGGCTATTGCTCCAAGGTTATCACCACGTCTTACCTTATAGGTTTTGGTGGTGGTAATTATCTTTTTACCATCCATTATTTTGGTTTGTGCAAGTGCCTCTTCGCGTTCTATTACAAAGTGAGGTTTCTCTCTTTGGTCAGCTTCATAGTCTATATAAGCATAGATTCCTTTTTCGTTAGAGGTAAATAAACCAATCTTATCTTTAGGTAACCTCAGGTAATGTGGCTTCTCTGTAGTATAAGGTATAACATCTAGTTTATAAATAGGGTTTAATAGCTGTAATTGCTCCATAGGTACATCTAATAAATCGGCAACTTGCTTAAACGACATTTGACGTTTTACCATTACAGTATCCGTTTCAAAGTACGTCATTGGTGCTTTATTAGCCGTAATACCGTGCTCGCTAGCATATTCATATACATACATAGTAGCTAGGAAAGCAGGCACATAGCCCCGTGTTTCTCTTGGTAATTTTGGTCGTATGTTCCAGTAATTTTTACGATTGCCCGAACGGCGTATTGCTTTATTAACATTGCCCGGTCCTGCATTGTAAGACGCTAAAACTAAATCCCAGTCGCCAAAAATATTGTATAAACTTGATAAATACTGGCAAGCTGCCTCGGTAGCCTGTATAGGGTCGCATCTTTCGTCAACATATGAGTTTACCTCAAGGTTAAACTGCTTACCTGTAGGGTACATAAATTGCCAAAGTCCTGTAGCGCCTACCCTCGATTTTGCACGTGGGTTTAGTGCCGACTCTATAACGGCAAGATACTTTATTTCCATAGGTACATCATACTTGGCAAGGTATTCTTCGAATAATGGGAAGTAATACTCTGATAGTGCCATAAGCCTGCTAAACGATTTTGGTCGGTTTTTCAGGTATGATTTTATGATGTTTTCTAACCCTTTGCTGTATTCTATATGAAATGGCGAGACAGCATCCAGCTTGGCAAGCCTTTCTTTTAATAAAGCCGTAGATAGGTTATAATCTACCTCTTCATCGGGATCTATATTTTGTATATCCTCTTGCATGGTTGCAAAAAGATCTTTATTAGTCAGTTCCTTTACCCAAAGGCTGTCCATACAAGCTAGCTCTTCGTTATGAATAAAGGTTGTTTTTAACGAATCGATATAAGAAAGTTTTACTTCCTGTGCACTCACGGCTGTTTCGGCACCTTCTTGTGCAAAAGCCACAAAAGAAAAGAATGCAAAAACAGCAGACAATATCCTTTTTTTGTTCATAAATTATTTATTAACCGTTACTACACCCTAAATGCTACTAAGGCATAAGAGGTATAACTTTAAAACAGTTGGTATTCGTATAAATTTTAACAGACTACTCTAATATAGCAGCAATACCTGGTAAGGTTTTACCCTCTAGCATCTCTAGCATAGCCCCGCCACCTGTAGACACATAGCTCATTTTTGGCTCTAGCCCAAATTGCTTAACTGCCGAAACAGAGTCGCCACCACCTACAAGCGAGAAAGCACCTTTTGCTGTAGCTTCGGCAATAAATTCGCCTAATGCTATAGTCCCTTTAGCAAAGCTTTCCATTTCGAAAACCCCAAGAGGACCATTCCAAAGTATGGTTTTTGACTCTAATATCACTTTTTTAAAGTTCTCTAACGATTTTGGTCCTGCATCAAGCCCTTGCCATCCGTCAGGAATTTCGTTAACATCAACTATTTGTGTGTTAGCATCATTTTTAAAACCATCAGCAGCCACAACATCTACAGGAATATGTATTTGTACATTTTTAGCCTTCGCTTGTTTCAGTATTTCAAGGGCAAGCTCTTGCTTGTCGTCTTCACAAATAGAGTCGCCAATTTTTCCGCCTAATGCCTTAACAAAGGTGAAGGTCATACCACCACCAATAATGAGGTGATCTACTTTATCTAATATATTTTCGATAACAGTAATTTTAGAAGATACTTTACTTCCGCCCAAAACAGCTGTAACTGGCTTTTCGCTATTTTTTAATACTTTATCTAAACTCTCTATTTCTTTAGCAAGAAGCGCACCAAAAACTTTATTTTCAGGGAAAAACTTTGCAACTATAGTGGTAGAGGCATGCGCACGGTGTGCTGTACCAAAAGCATCGTTTACATAAACATCGCCTAGTTTTGATAATTTTTGAGCAAATGCTTCGTCGCCTGCTGTTTCTTCATCATAAAAACGTAGGTTTTCTAACAGTAATACTTCTCCTGGTTTAAGGTCGGCAGCAGCTTTTTCAACCTCATCGCCTACACAGTCATTTACAAATTTTACATCCTTGCCTAAAACCTCCGATGTTTTTGCAACAATATGTTTAAGCGAGTATTTATCTTCTTTTCCTTTTGGTCTACCCAAGTGGCTCATCAGGATAACACTCCCGCCATCATTTAAAATTTTATCGATAGTTGGTTTTGCCGCATCAATACGTGTAGTATCGGTAACGTTAAAATTCTCATCAAGAGGCACATTAAAGTCTACTCTAATTAATGCCTTTTTACCTTTAAAATCAATATCTGAAAGCGTTTTCATATGTGTATTTTTTATTTAGTTTTTAATGAAGCGTAGCAAATATAACTTTTTCTGATAATAGTTTGAAAAATAGCGATTGAAAAATGAAACTATAAAAAAATCACTCGTTGTAGTTGTTAAGTACTGTCATGCTGAGAAATGAAGCATCTCTATTTCCTGCTTGTTTTAGATTCTTCACTACGCTCTGCTACGTTCAGAATGACAGCGTAATCTTCATCAATCATAACACACCAAATCCCCTAAATTCTGCTATATTTGTTCCATGCTTTTTTCAGAAATTTTAGGACAGGAACACATTAAAAACCACTTAACCAAAAGTACCGATAGCGGACGCATTCCGCATGCGCAATTGTTTGTAGGTCCAGAGGGTTCTGGTGCGCTCGCTATGGCTATTGCCTATGCGCAGTATATTTTGTGCGGTAATACCAGTGGCGAAAACAGCAACGGTAATGCTGCTTGTAACCTGAAGTTTCAGAACTTTTCGCATCCTGATTTGCATTTTGTGTTCCCAGTAGCGCCCAATGGAGAGGTAAAAAGCCACCCTGTGAGTGCTAACTTTATGAAATCGTGGCGCGAGTTTATTACCCAAACGCCTTATGGTAGTCTTTTTGACTGGTATAAAAAAATAGGCATTGCCAACAAGCAAGGGCAAATAGGGGTAGATGAAGCGCAGGAGATTATGAAATCGCTTTCGCTAAAAGCATACGAGGGTGGTTATAAAGTAATGATTATTTGGATGGCAGATAAAATGAATACTGCTACCGCTAATAAACTCCTGAAACTGCTAGAAGAACCGCCACAAAAAACGGTTTTCTTGTTGGTAACAGAAGATGAAGACGATATACTACAAACCATACTGTCGCGCTGTCAAGTGTTACACTTTGGTGGGCTTAGCGAACAAGCTATAGCCGATGCATTGGTTTCTCGTGAAAATATAGAACCAGCCGTAGCGCAGAAGTTAGCCCACCAAGCGCAGGGCAATTATAACCAAGCAACGCATTTACTACACAAAAAGGGTGACGATTACCCCTTTGAAGAGTGGTTTGTACAATGGGTGCGTGCTGCTTTTCGCGCCAAGGGGAATGCTGCTGCGATACACGATCTGATAAGTTGGAGCGAACAAATAGCGGGTATAGGGCGCGAAGCGCAAAAACAGTTTCTTGATTTTTGTATTACTATGTTCCGCCAAGCATTAATGCTTAACTATCAGGCTAAGGAGCTGGTATATATAGAGCCTACTGTAGATAAATTTAAACTAGAAAATTTTGCACCGTTTGTTAACGGCAACAACATTAACGATATTTTTAAAGAGCTTTCAGATGCCATTTACCATATAGAACGTAATGGTAATGCTAAAATAATTTTGACTGACTTATCTATTAAACTAACACGACTAATCCATAAAAAATAAACACTATGATGACTTACGCAATAATCGCCGTACTACTTTTTCTTGCTATAACATTTATACAATCGGGCTACGATAAAGTAATGGACTGGAAAGGCAACGTGGGTTGGCTAAAAGGTCATTTTGCTGAAACATTCCTAAAAAACATGGTTCCGTTAGCTGTATTTATTATTCTTGCTCTTGAGGTAGTAGCAGGTGCTTTATCGCTAATAGGGGTTATAGAGCTACTAGTAAGTGGCGAGACTGATTTCGCGTTTTATGCAGCTTGCCTATCGGCTGTTACGTTTTTGTTCCTGCTTTTAGGGCAGCGTGCTGCTAAAGATTATGATGGTGCAAGAACCATAGTGATTTACTTTATACCAGTAGTATTGTTGTTAAGCTGGTTGTAAAATGAATTTATAACCTATAACCTCAAAATGACATGAAGTACTTTATTCTAATCCTAAGTTTTCTAGCAGCTTCTTGCACAATTAATCGACAGACGAGTATAAAATTTGAGAAGCAGAATAAGAAGACTATGACTAACTATCTTAATAAGAAAGGTTATGAAGTATCAGCTAATGAAATTGCAACGTTAAATGGTATTAATACCTTCATCGAGTATAATAATTCTGAAAAATTAGTTATACCTGAAGCTTATTTCTTCAATAAAGATGGATATCTAATATCAGGATTTGAAGGTACAGGATGTGGTATGGCTATAAGTAATATTGATGAAATTAGTAATGCTAGTTCAGACAATAAAGAACATTTTAAGGATTGGATAACCAATTATAATTTCCTTTCTAGTGACAATACAGAAGCCAGTTATGATGCTTATGTAATTATAAATTGGGCAATGTTTGTTGATGGTATGAACGATGATACATCGTACAACTGGTATAAATCCCTTAAAAACAACAAGGATTTAAACATACGCATCATTTTTCTTAACTTAGATATTCAAGAGAATTGGAAATTATCAGATGATAATAAAAAAGTATTAGGGTTAGAATAGCAACAACTGATTATTTGTAACCTATCTATTCATTAGTTATACTCGCTCTGTAGAGCCTTAGCTCGCCCCAAGAAAATTGATCTCCGCTTTTTTGTTTTACTTCGGTTAAGGATTGCCCGTCAAAATCAGTAAATGCCGTTTTAAGAGCTTCTATTTTATCTTTTGGTAATACATCGGTTACTTGTACTTTTCCTTTTTGTATCAATCCCGCAAAATGACTTTGTATTGTAGTTTCGGTGAGCTTACGTTTGGTGGCAATTTCGGAAATCGACATTTTTTGCTGCCATAGCTCAAAGGTTTCTTCGAGGGTCGATTTTTTAGGCTCTTTGCTCTTTTTCTTTTTAGGCGCATAACTAGCTGAGTAATCTTCTTCGTAGTCATCGTCTAAGAAGGTAGGCGCAGCAGGCATTTTTTTGCGAATAGTAGCCAGCTTGTCTTTTTTATACGACTGTATTTCGGGAGATGTAAGGTTATCGCGGTTTATTTCTACCCCTGCTACTACGGCTTGCATTAGCAATTTTGCTTTCATCAGTTGCAGTACGGCATTGGTTTGTAGTTCCTCTAGCTCGGTAAGTTCTTCATAAAAACCCTTGGCTTTTCGCTGTCGCTTTATTTCTTCCATTTTTGCCAATATCTCACCCGTTAATCCATCCATTACAGAGAAAAAGTAATTGTAGGCTGCCACTACCCTTTCTTTTACAAAAGTCATATCGGTGTCGGGCTTATAAAACAAACTATTAAGCTGATTGATAAACTTACCCGCAGGGTCTAACAATTTGTGTATTTTGTCTTCTTGTTGCTGCGCCCACTGTCTGTATTTGCTTTTCAGAGCTTTATCGCCTTCTTGCAGATAGCTCATTTTGTGTTTTTGCCATTGGGTAGCTAGGTCTTTCCATTCGAAACTGTTTATCAGGAAATTGCCTATAAATACTTTGGTTTCTTGTTGTAATGAGGCTTCAAGGTCATCTGTCTTAGCTTTTTCGGCAGCATATTGCATTACATCGGCATCATTAAGAATACCGTTCATTTGCATCGGAGAAAGCAAAACAAGCCCTTCTAACGAACGTAAACGTGATAAAGCAACGTATGCCTGACCTGGCATAAAAACACGCGATACATCGAGTACCGCTTTATCAAATGTTAACCCTTGACTTTTATGCACCGTTATTGCCCAAGCCAGCTTTAACGGGTACTGTACAAATGTGCCTAATATTTCTTCTTTTATTTCTTTGGTTTGTTCATCTACGTAGTAACGGATGTTTTGCCATTCATATTTTTCGGCTTCAATGGTAAGGTCTTCTTCAGGGAAATGTACCATGATTTCACCTTCTGATAATGATTCGATTACCCCTATTTTTCCGTTAAAATAATTCTTCTCTGGCGATGGGTCGTTTTTAACGAACATTACCTGTGCGCCAATTTTCAGCTTTAGCTCTTCCTCTACAGGGTATATCTTTTCGGGAAAATCATCTACAATTTCAGGTAGGTAGGTATGCGCTTTGCCTTTAAGGTCTTTAAGCGCATTAGCATTCATGGTGTCTGCCTTAGCGTTGTGGGTGGTTAGGGTAATATAACCAGGGTTATTTTTAATATCAAAATCAGGTTTTACAAACTGATTTAATACTTGCAAATCATCATTAGTAATAATATTATTTCTCAGGTTATTGAGTACGCTTATAAATTGTTCATCCGTTTGGCGGTATATTTTATCTAACTCAATATACAAAGGCGGGTTTTGCTGTACTACGTGCGAATGAAAGAAAAACTTACCTCTGTAAAACTGGCGTAGTACCTCCCACTCCTCATTGCGTACAACGGGCGGAAGTTGTAATAAATCGCCAATGTACAACACTTGCACACCACCAAAAGGCATATCTTTTTTGCGTACACTCCTGAGCATAAAATCTATAGCATCTAATAAATCGGCACGAAGCATACTAACTTCATCTATAACAAGCAGTTGTAAGTTCCTGAGTACTGTTTGCTTGTCTGCTCGCATTTTAAAATGCCTGCGTAAGGTATCTTTAGTTTCAAATTTTACCCTATCAGAAAATTGTGGCGGATGGTTAAACTCTGGTATAAAACCCGCAAAGGGCAACTGAAACATAGAGTGTATGGTAACGCCACCTGCATTTAGTGCTGCAATACCCGTGGGTGCTACTACTACTACATTTTTATGCGTGGTCTTGATAATCTCTTTTAACAGCGTGGTTTTACCCGTGCCCGCCTTACCTGTAAGAAATATAGACTTGTTCGTTTGGTTGATAAAACGAAGGGCATATTGGGCTGTAGTAGAGAGGGATTGCATAGGCGTATAATAAAGCCGAAAAATAAGGATTTTTCGGCGTTAGTACATAAAAAAACTATAATAATCCCTAACTACACCATCACCCTAGAGGCGTAGTTGATAATTGTTGTTTAAAGGCATTGATTAAGTGTTTGGTATAGGTTTCTTTATACTCATCTACCATTTGTTGGGTTACATTTTTTTCTAAGTCATGAAAATGTATACCGTCTATCTTTTCTAACGACATAAACTGATTCATCTTATGAAAACCAAATAATACCCCGTCATCTACACTTTTTTGGTCAAAAAATTCATCTGGGAGGGTAAATGCTGTTTCGGGAGCATTCCATGTAGTTGTTACCATATATTTCCTGCCTTGCATGCTACCACCAGTACCATAATTAATATCGGGATTATGACTTTTACGTCCGTCGCTATAATAAAGTCCTTTTTTATGCCCTGCGGTAAAAACGATGTCTATATATGCTTTTAGCTTATGCGGCATAGAAAACCACCAGACAGGGAAGTGATAAATAATAACATCTGCCCAAACGTATTTTTGTACCTCTTCATCAGGGTTATACTCCTCATTAATATCGGTTACTTTAAGTTCAAAGCCATTTTCTTGTGTAAAAAAGGCTTTATCTAGCTCTGTAAGTGTTGCATTAAACTTACCACCTGAGTGACCAAAGTGCTGTCCTCCGTTAATTACAAATATTTTTGTCATATTTCTTTTACTTTACTAATTACAGGGACAAAATTAGAACACATCAATCACTAATAAAAATAATGTAACTTTGCATAAAGTATAATAATAATTATAATGAAAGCTAATCTTGAATGGTTCAGAACTTTTAGAGCGATATATGAAACAGGCACAATGAGCGGTGCAGCAAAACAGTTATATGTTTCGCAACCTGGTATAGGATTGCATTTAAATGCTTTAGAAGCCTATACGGGTTTTCCGTTATTTGAACGTACAGCACGCAAAATGCTACCTACCGAAAAAGGTAAACTCCTTTACCAACAAATGATAAACTCATTGCTATGTATGGAGGATATTGAAAGTAGGTTTCAGCGCAAGTCAGGTAACGACAGGGCTACTGTAAATGTTGGTATGTGTGTAGAAACTTTTCAGCAAGCGCTAGAAAAACATATCCCCGATTTAGGTTTTAATCTAATTATGCAATTTGGTAGTACTAACGAGTTAATTCAAGCGCTAGAGCATGGCTCTGCCGATTTAATATTAACTACCTCTACTACAGCAGTAAATAATTTAGTCTATACTCCTTTTGCAGCCGAACGGTTTATAGTTGTGGCAGGAAACAGTACCGATATATCGGAATTTGAACGTTTAAATAAAAATAATAAAGACGAGGTTAAAGACTGGCTAAAATCGCAGTTGTGGTACAGTACCGCTGCCGATATGGATGTTTTAAACTTATTTTGGGAGAATAATTTTGGCGAACGCCCAAATTTTTTACCTAACTACATTGTGCCCAATAAGTTTTCTATAATTAGGTGTTTATCTAAAGGCAGAGGTATTGCTGTTTTACCCTATTTTTTGTGTAAAGAAGCAATGGACAACCAAAATGTATTTAAAATATGGGAAGGTTATAAACCTCTTGAAAACACGCTATATTTTGGCAAACGAAAACAATCTATACTTATGGATGAAATAAAGTGTATAGAAGATATTTTGTTCAGTGAATTTCAGGATAATACTACTTCTAAATAATCATTAAAAAAGCGTTATATACCAAGGTATATAACGCTTTACACTAGTTATAAAACTGTATATTATTTTGCTGCTGTGGTGTCTTCTTCTTTAGCTTCAGGAGTTTCGGTTGTAGTAGCCTCTCCTTTATAGTTTTTGTTAAGGTCTTTAAGTATAACATCTGTTATCTCATACTCTTCTTTACCATATAGTATGCTTGCAGCATCGCCTGTACCGTATATATAATCGTAACCCTCTTTTTTACCGTACTCTTTGATATGTCTTTTCATTTGCGAAAGTATGGTATCTCTTTTTACACCAAATTCTTCCTGAAGTTGCATCATCATAGTTTCTTGCTTAATGCCAAGATCTCTTTGTCTTTTTTGTAGTTCTTGGTATTTTAACTCAGCCCACTGTCTTCCTTTAGACTGCATTTCATTCTGAAAACTCGCTGCATCAAGCTCTAGTTTACGTGCTTCTTCTTGAAGCTCGCGTTCCATCTCTTCTTTCTTTACTTTTCCTTTCGATTCCCAATCTTTTAACTCTTCATAATTCTCCATCAATTCGACAGTATCGATATAAGCTGTTTTTAAACCAGCAGATGATGATGTTCCTTTATCACAAGAAATCATGGCAAGGGCAGCACCCAATAGTATAAGCGATTTTTTCATTTTATGAATTTAGTTATTTAAAAATTTCGACAAAAGTAATAATTACTTCTTAATGTACAACACAACTGTTTTTATAGACTGTTTATTGTGTTTTTATCACTATAAAGGTTAACTATAGTTTTTAAATTAGCTATAACTATAATTAATAAAAAGCGACTTGTTTATCTTTATGCTGCTTTGCTTTTGAATCAGCAGCTATGGTAATTACTATTATCAACTATAAAAGTAGCTTAAATCGCTTTATTTCGTGTTTTAGGTGTTTTTAATGATATAAATATGGGACGAATACTCAAAATTGCGTCTTGCTTTAGTATTTGACTTTAACCCGACCCAAAACCCTTTTACAAAATTCATTTTGCCGTTTTTATATTTCTCTGAAAGCAGACTTACATAAAAACTATCAAAAAGCATGGGTACTATTTTTACAACATCCATGCCTTGCGCCCCAAAAAGTTGTTGCATGGCTGTTTTACTAAAATGCCATAAATGCCTTGGTACATCATAAGCTGCCCAATAAGCACCATAATATTTGGCATCGTATGATTTAAAGTTTGGTACAGCCACCACAATAACACCATCGGGTTTTATTATACGTTTTAGTTCTGAGATTTGCTTTTCTACATCTGGTACATGTTCTAATACATGCCATAGGGTTACCGCATCAAACGAATGGTCTTGAATATCGACAAGACTATCTGCAAATGATACTCCTTTTGATTGTGCAATACCTTTTGCCTTTTCGCTTGGCTCTATACCTGTAATGCTCCACCCATGGTTTTTTGCCATTACTAAAAAATCGCCTGTACCTGCACCTATATCCAGCAACTTCCCTTTTTTAGGCTTAAAGCTTTGCAATAACTTTATCTTGTCGTGAAGTGCTTTTTGCTTTATGGTATGATACAGTTTTTCAAAAAATGAACGTTTACCATCGGTATGCGAAATGTAATCGTCACTTTCATAATAGCGCCCTAAATTTTCGGCACTAGGTTGCGGATGCGTTTTTAAAAGCTGTAACTCTTCATTAAGTAATAACTCAAATTCCTCTCCCGAAACGGAGTGGTCTTTTACAGTAAGATGATTTGTGGCGTTAGTAAAATCCATTTAGTTATTCAGGTATTCGTCTTTTAATTGTTTTAAATGCTTTATGGCAATGCTTCGAAATAACGAATTTTCGCCAAGGCAATCTTCATTCGAGGCATCGGTCATAGACAGCGCTATAAATTTTGCTTTAGATCCTACAATGTTTACTTCTGTTTCTACATTAGTCACCATAAACTCTGATATATCAAAATACTTCTCTATATCTGAATTTTCATATACAAATACTTTATATCTATTGCCATTTATAGTTACCCAGTAATTTACATCATGGTAACTGCCCACATTATATTTATCGGCTACAAACTGCTGAAAAGGAATTTTTCTCGGGTTGTTCTCGAACATAAAAGCCGTTAACCCCTTCTCTTTTCCTAAAATTTCTATTCCGTTTTCTAATAAAATATAATCGTTGATCTCTACTGTATGCCTTGGCGTAATACACGATACTGCAAACATAGTTATACAAAACAGAAAAAACCCTCTTCTAAAAAGGGTTTTTATCTTGTGTTCCACGTGAAACATCATCGTCCCATGTGTATTAAAAGCACCGAAACATCGCTTGGCGATACACCGCTAATGCGTGATGCCTGCGATATGGTTACGGGGCGAATCTTCTTCAATTTTTCGCGAGCTTCCATAGAAATTGATTTTATTTTATCGAAATCAAAGTTCTCAGGAATTTTCACATCCTCTAAACGGTTTAGTTTATCGGCATTGTTTTTCTCTTTATCAATATAGCCCGAATACTTAACCTGTACTTCTGCTTGCTCTATTACTTCTCTATCTAAACCTTTTTCGGCTACATATTGCTTTACTTTATCAAACTTCAAGATGTCCTCCAAGTCAATTTGCGGACGCGAAAAGACTTTAAACATTTTATCTGACTGTGTCATTAATGAAGAACCTTTCTCTTCGAGAATCGGGTTAGCTTCATCTTTAGTAACGCTAGTTTCTTTAAAGAATGTTACAAAAGCATCACTTTCGTCACGCTTCTTTTCCATTCTAATCAATCTATTTTCTTTTGCCAAACCTATTTCGTATGATAACTGCGTAAGCCTAAAATCAGCATTATCTTGTCGTAATAATGTTCTATACTCTGCGCGTGAAGTAAACATACGGTAAGGCTCTTCTGTACCCTTAGTAATAAGGTCGTCTATTAACACCCCTATGTAAGCTTCATTACGTTTTAATATAAAAGGCGCTTTTTCGTTTACTTTTAGGTGGGCATTTATACCCGCCATTAAGCCTTGCGATGCAGCCTCTTCATAACCTGTAGTACCGTTTATTTGTCCTGCAAAGTATAATCCTTCTACCAGCTTCGTTTCTAGCGTGTGCTTTAATTGTGTTGGTGGGAAATAATCATACTCAATAGCATATCCTGGACGGAAGAATTTTACATTCTCAAATCCTGCTACAGAACGCATGGCTTTAAATTGTACATCTTCGGGTAAAGATGTAGAGAAGCCATTTACATATACCTCTACAGTATTCCAACCCTCTGGTTCTACAAAAAGCTGATGTCTGTCTTTATCGGCAAAGCGGTTTATTTTATCTTCGATAGATGGACAATATCGTGGCCCAAGGCTTTTAATTCGACCATTAAACATTGGCGAACGATCAAAACCTTCGCGCAAAACATCATGCACGGCTTCTGAAGTATAAGTCATGTGGCACGAACGCTGATGCGTTAATGGCTTTGTGATATCTAAATAAGAGAATTTGTCTGGGTTTTCATCACCTGGCTGTTCTATCATTTTAGAGTAGTCTAACGAGCGCCCATCAACACGTGGTGGTGTACCTGTTTTCATTCTGCCCGATTCGAAACCTACTTTTACTAAATCCTCGGTAATACCAAATGAAGCTCCTTCTCCTGCTCTACCACCACCAAAATTTTTGTCACCAATATGTATCATTCCGTTAAGAAAAGTACCATTGGTTAATACAACAGATTTGGCTTTTATGGTTAACCCTAAAGAGGTTTTTATACCGACTATTTTACCGTTTTCTATAACTACGCCCGAAACCATCTCTTGATAAAAATCAAGATTTGGAGTCTGCTCTAACATCAATCGCCACTCTTCGGCAAAGCGCATTCTGTCACTCTGCACACGCGGACTCCACATAGCAGGTCCTTTCGATTTGTTTAGCATTCTAAACTGTATAGCGGTCTTATCTGAGACTATACCCGAGTATCCGCCTAAGGCATCTATTTCGCGCACTATTTGTCCCTTTGCAATACCACCCATAGCAGGGTTGCACGACATCTGGGCAATGTTTTGTAAACTCATAGTGACCAACAAGGTTTTAGAACCCATATTGGCAGCAGCGGCAGCAGCCTCTGAACCAGCGTGCCCTCCTCCTACTACTATAACATCATATACATCCTGAAACATTATATTCTCCTTCTTTATTTAGTTGTTCCACGTGGAACGTGTTATCTGTATTCAATAAATTATTAACACGTGTTCCACGTGGAACACGTATTGGGCAAAGAATAAAAAAACATTAAGGTTCCACGTGGAACAGTTTAATTTTTTCTTCTTCTTTACTTCGCATTAACGCTGCATCATCTTCTGATTTGTCTTTATAGCCACAGTAGTGCAACACACCGTGTGCCATAACGCGCTTTAATTCTTCTTCAAAAACAACGTTGTATTCTGTAGCATTTTCGCGTACACGCTCTACAGATATAAACACATCGCCACTAATTAAGTTACCCATAGTATAGTCGAAACTAATAATATCAGTAAGTGTATCGTGGTTAAGGAACTCAATATTTTTTTGCAACAAGTACTCATCATCACAAAATATATAGTTTACCTCGCCTGCTGTTTTATCTTCCGATTCGATTACGCGGGTAATCCAATCTTCATACTGTGATTCATTCTCCAACTCAAAGTTGGTTTCGTAATTAAAACTAATCATCTTTCCTAAAGTAGGTTTGCACCTTTTGGTTAAAATTCGGGCGCAAAGGTAAGGCTTGGCGGTTTAATATCTCTACACTATTTAAATATTCTTTCAGTGCGTCAGGAAGTTGGGTAGCCTGATTATTAAACTCTTTTTTATTGGTTTGCGACTGCCTTTTATTCTCTTCGCCTTGTTGCTGTATTGCTTTATCTAGCTTTAAAAGTTCGTGCTTTAAATTTTGCATACGCTGCATGGTTTCGTTATTAAAACCTTTGTTAAGCAATTGCTTTTCTATCTCTTTCATTTGGCGCATGGCATTTTGACCATTACCGCCCATACCTTTCTTTTCTAATTCTTTTTGTAAAGCCTCTCGAAGTTGTTGCTGCTCTTTATATATTTCTAAAAGCCTTCCTGCATCACCCTCACCTTGTCCTTTACCTTCTCCTGGTTTTCCTTGTTCGCCTTCACCATTTGGCTTACCTTTTTCGCCAGGTTTTCCTTCACCTTCTTTCTCCCCTTTTTTCATTCCTTTCTTCATCTCCTCAGATAGCCCTTCTTGCTTTTTAATAATATCTGGAAGTTGCATCCCCTCTCCTTCTCCAGGCTTAGGTTTCCCCATGCCCATACCTTGCATTTGCATCTGCATACTGTTTAGCATATCGCTAAGCATATCGGCAAGTTTATTTGCCGATGATACGGCATATTGCTGATTTGAGACACCACGCGGCACTTGATTATCGGCAAGATCTGTTAATGCTTTACCTACATAGTAATGTACATTACCCACCTCGGTAGTTACCATTTCGGTGATTTTTGGATTACGAAGTGACAAAGCAAAAATACTATCGTCTACATGTCCAAATTGCTGTTTTAAATCTTGCTGTCTTTTTAGATACTTACTAAATGAAGCCGAACGAGAGTTTGAATTTTTAAACTGACCCATCACATCTTCTTGCGAGAAAGAATATGCCAAAAGGTTGTCTAATATTTGGCGAAGCATTTTTACATCTTCTTCCATTGTTTCCATTTCACTACTCATCATCATTTGCATCATTTGCCCGCCCATCTTTTTCATCTTCTTTCCAGCCGATTTTTGCTTTGGCTTGGCTGCATCTTTGTTTTGCTTTTGGAGTTCTTCTTCGGCTTTCTCCATGTCTTCTTCAATGTTTTCCTCTTCGGCTTTATCAGTAGGAATATCCATGGGTCTTTTTAGCTCCTCGTTTTCTTTTTCAAGAGCGCGCATTTCTTCTTGTAGCTTGTCAAATTCATTATTGATATCATCTTGCTTCTTTGCCGAGTTCTCTTTGTCTTCTGCAAGCTGTTCTTGTTTTTCGCCTAGTTTTTGTAATTTATCAGCAAGCTGTTCGGCTTTTTTCTCTACATAAAAACGCTTTGTTAGTTCTACTAACTGCTCTAAGTTCTTCGTCTGGTTTTTGGCTTTTTGTTTAAACTTGTCTATCTTTTCGGCAAGTTCTTCTTTGTTAATTTTATCGGTAAGTTTTTTAAGCTCATCTAGCAGTTTCTTATTTTTCTCTGCCTCTTCCTCATTCTTTTCAAGGCGTTTCATTAACTCCTCTTTAAACTCGTCTTTCTTTTCTGGGTTAAACTGTTCTAAATTATCTTCTAGTTTTTTAGAAAACTCCTTCATCATATCTTCTTGCTGCTTTTGCTTCTTGATAAAGTCTTCTATTTTCTTCTGGTCATTAAAGTCTAGCTCGGTCTTCTCTTTATTCATTTTGCGGAGCTTGTCTAGCTCGCTTATTTGTTTGTCTTGATTTTTAATCGACTTTTCTAAGCTATTGATGTTGCTGTTTTGTTCCTGTAGTACTTGTTCCTGCTTTTCATCATCGGTTAGCTCTCTGTGAGAAAATACTGAAGACTTCGTACTCTTGTAATTATGTACCGCATCGTTATCAAATACCTCAAAGTAGTATTCATAGTTAACTCCTGCTGTAATAGCAAGTCCTTCGGGAAAGGTATATATAAACCTGTCGTAGGTATCTTTTTGAACTAACAGATTGTATTTCTTAGCAGTATCAGGATTATCTTGCGGGTAATAAACTATTTGTAATTTAGTCAACCCATAATCATCAGATACCTGCCCTACCAGTACCTCTTGTTTTAACTGTAAACTATCGGGAGCAGTAGTTACCGTTATGCTTGGGTGCTGATCTTTTATTGTAGTTATTTGATACTGTAGCTTTTCGTGATTTTTTATCTTATCATTCGATGTAAGTATCTGATAGTCTGTATTATTAAAGATATTTTTAGATAAACTAAAGTTTTTTTCGCCCAAATTAAAGTCTGAAGTGCTTTCGCCCGATACCCACTCGATACCTGTGGTAGCTAATGACTCTACTTTCCAAGTTACTTTAGTACCTTCGGGTACAACGGCGTTACCTGTTCCACGCACAACTTCGGTAGTCTTGCGCAAATAGGCTGGGTAGTTTAGCACCATTTCAAAATTGGTAATAGTAGGCACAGCAATAACATTCAACTCATAGGGTTGCGATACTACATTGTTTGCCTTTAACTGAAAATCAATATTTTTAGATGGCTTTTCAAATTTATACTGAAACACACCATTACCCATATTCTCTAAATAATAATTCTCTTCGCCTATGGTTATCATAGCATTTTCGGGAATTATATTGCCTTGTGTTTTTACCTTAAGTAGAAAATCAGTCTCTTGTTGTGCAGTCAAGTTTTTATTCAGTACTACAAACTCGAATGGTGCAGGTGGTGCATAGTGCTTGTCATAATGCACTACCCTATCGAAACTTTGCGTAATAACACCACTGTTACCGCTTAGCATAAAAAATAGTATCAGCAATAATGGTACCGCCGCATAAGGAACGTATTTTAAATTCTTTTTAAAATTAACGGCATTAGTAAATGGTACGGGTTGTAAACCGTTAGCCTTTTGTTCTATAGATGCAGCTAATAATTCTGATTGGTGCGATTGCCCACTTAGTTGTAAAAAATTGGTTAGCTTATCTGATACCTCAGCAAAGTGATTGCCTATTATAGCTGATGCTTGATTGTAATTAATTCCTTTTTGAAGTTTAAACAATTTAAACAACGGAAAAAGTATGAAACGAAAAAGTAAAAATACCTCTACCGCAATAAATACCCAAAACAATGCCGTTCGTCCGCCTTGTGGCAACCACAGGAAATATTCGACTAGTAGTGTAACTATAAAATACAACAGCCCAAGCGCTACAAAAAATATACTACCACGAATAAGCTCATTAGTATAATACTTTTTTATAAAGTCTTCTAGCTTTTGATATATGATGTTTTTTGCTTCCAAATTATTGACAATTGTTAATAACTGATAAAATTACAATTTATATTGAATAGATAAACGTTAAATATCGGTTTATATGGATGATAGCTTTTTATTAAAACAACTTATTATAAGCCTACTGTAATACAACTGCAAAATAGCTGCCAAAAATACATGGAGCAGTACAATTCATAATTGTATATTTGCGTCAAAACTTAGTAACAATGTCAAGACCAGTACGTGTGCGTTTTGCACCAAGCCCTACGGGACCGCTACATATAGGTGGTGTGCGCACTGCCCTATTTAACTATCTATTTGCCAAAAAACATAATGGTGTATTCTACCTAAGAATAGAAGATACCGACCAAAATCGCTATGTGCCAGGAGCTGAAGACTATATTATTGAAGCGCTGAACTGGTGCGGAATACCATTTGACGAAGGCGTGGGTAAAGAAGGAAAATTTGGACCGTACCGCCAAAGTGAGCGTAAAGCAATGTATAAAGACTATGCACAACAGCTTGTTGATACCGGATGGGCTTATTATGCTTTTGATACTGCCGAGTCACTAGACGCTGCACGAAAAGAAGCCGAAAGCAAAGGCGAAACTTTTATATACAACCATACTAACCGCGAAAAGCTGGTTAACTCGCTACATCTTAATGAAGAAGACGTAAAGCAACGTATTGCTAATGGCGATGACTATATTATACGCTTTAAAATGCCTGTGGGCGAAACTATAGTTTTGAACGATATGGTAAGAGGCGAAGTAAAATTTGAATCGTCGTTACTTGATGATAAAGTATTGTTTAAAAGTGATGGTATGCCTACCTATCACCTTGCTAACATTGTAGATGATTACCTTATGGAAACATCGCACGTTATTCGTGGTGAAGAGTGGTTGCCTTCGCTCCCACTCCATGTGCTTTTATATAAAGCCTTTGGATGGGAAGCTCCAGAGTTTGCACACCTGCCATTAATATTAAAACCTGTGGGTAACGGTAAACTAAGCAAACGCGATGGCGATAAATTTGGTTTCCCTGTATTCCCGTTACAATGGGATAATGAAGATGGTACATCGTCTATGGGGTATAGAGAAGAAGGCTATTTACCTGAAACCGTTGTTAACTACTTAGCTTTATTAGGCTGGAACAATGGTGATGACCGTGAGTATTTTACGCTAGAAGAGTTAATACAAACGTTTGATATTAATAAAGTACAAAAAGCAGGTGCCAAGTTTGACCCTGCCAAGATAAAATCGATGAACCATCATTATATACAGCAAGTTGACGATGCTGTATTAGCTGAACAATTTATGCCAATACTTACAAGTAAAGGTATAAATGAGCCAATAGAAAAGGTAACAAAAATTGTAGGTATTGTTAAAGAACGTGCTAACTTTCCTAATGAGTTATGGGACTTGAGTAGTTACTTTTTTATACCTCCTACTAGCTATGACGAAAAGGCTGCCGCTAAACAATGGAAGCCTACTACTAATGATATATTGACTCAGCTAGTAACTGTACTACAAAACACCGAAGATTTTTCATCGGCTAACATAGAAACCGTTGCAAAAGCTTGGATGGAAGAAAAAGAGCTAGGTATGGGCAAAGTTATGCCATCATTACGTTTAAGCCTTGTGGGAGAGATGAAAGGTTCTCACGTATTTGATATTATGGAAATTATTGGAAAAGAAGATACCATAAACCGAATTAACAAAGCAGTTACTACATTATCATAAAAAATAAATAGCATTTTATAAAATTAACCTCCTATAATGGGAGGTTTTTTTATGCTTTACAGTAATAGTACGATTACTATGTAACATTTGCATACCTTTATATACTTATCTAGTAGTGATCATTTATTTTTTAACCAACCAATTTAAAAACAAACTATATTATGGAAAATGCAGGTCTTTTTCTATTTCTTTTCTTAGCCTTAATTGTCTTATTTCTATCCTTTTTTACCGTAAAACAGCAAACAGCAGCTATTGTAGAGCGTTTCGGGAAGTTTCTTAGCATTCGTCAAGCAGGTTTACACTTAAAAATACCTGTTATTGATAAAATATCAGGTCGTATAAACCTAAAAATACAGCAGCTTGATGTTATTATCGAAACAAAAACAAAAGAGAATGTATTTGTAAAAATGAAAGTTTCGGTACAGTTTAAAGTTATACAAGACAAAGCATACGAAGCATTTTATAAACTAGAGTATCCTCACGACCAAATAACATCATACGTGTTTGACGTGGTGCGTGCCGAAGTGCCTAAACTGAAACTGGATGATGTTTTTGAGCGTAAAGATGATATTGCCGTTGCTGTAAAAAGAGAGCTTAACGAAGCTATGACTTTATATGGCTATGATATTATAAACACACTAATAACAGATATTGACCCAGATATTCAGGTAAAAAATGCCATGAACCGTATTAATGCTGCTGATAGAGAGAAATCAGCCGCAGAGTATGAAGCTGAAGCATCTAGAATACGTATTGTAGCTAAAGCTAAAGCAGAAGCAGAAAGCAAAAGACTACAAGGACAAGGTATTGCTGACCAACGTAGAGAAATAGCTCGCGGACTGGTAGAAAGTGTAGATGTACTTAACCGTGTGGGTATCAATTCTCAAGAAGCCTCTGCGCTTATTGTGGTTACACAACACTATGATACTTTACAAGCTATAGGTGCAGATACTAACTCTAACCTGATACTATTGCCTAACTCTCCACAAGCAGGTAGCGATATGCTTAACAATATGGTAGCATCTTTTACAGCATCTAACCAAGTGGGCGAAGCAATGAAGCGCGGTAATGAGAAAAGAATAGAGCAAGAGCGAAAAGATGCACAACCCTTACCTCCTAAACCAACTTCGGGATATGATGATGAGGACGAGAGTGAAGAAACTGATGAATAGATAGATTCTATAATAAATAAAAAAAGTGCCAATTACATTGGCACTTTTTTTATTTAAATATCTTTTTAAAAATGAGCGTGAGTGCTGCATTTTTTAAAGGTCCTGATAACATAGATAAAAAGCTAAATATTTTAGCAGGTGTTTTACCAATAAGGTTTTCAGGCTCAAAACTTTCTTTAGTTGTAGCTAGTTCTCTTTTAAACCTGTAGTAAGAAAGATCTTTTTCAACCTTCATTACTTCAAGATCTCTATCTATATCATTAAATGTTGTATATACTTTGCCAGATTCCATAATTAGTCGTCTTTTAAAAATATTTTAGAAAAATTGGCAATAAGTGGTCCGTCAACAATTTTATTTCTCATTTTATATACAATAAAAGCCAACAGTAAATAAAAAACTCCTACAATTAAGAAACCATAACCATAATTACCTAATGCTTCTCCTAAAGCAAAAGCACCTGCAAACGAAAAGAAAAATAATACTAATAACAATAGTGTACCAAGCAACAAAGCTTTAGCCACCATTACATTGGTTTTCATAAACATCTTAAAAGCCAAAAGCTTGTAATATTTTACATTAGCGTTAAATACCTCTTCGCCTTGTGCTTTTAGATCTTCAATATTTTCTTTTACTTCTTCAAATGCCATAATAGCCTTTATATATTATTATTTTGTAGCTGCTTTAAGCTCTTGTAATTTTTTTTCGAGTGTAGCAATAACATCATCTGTTTTCTCTTCTACATTTGCTACAAGTCTATCGATACCAACTTCTAAATCTTCTTTAGATGAACCAAACTTGCCTTTTACTTGCTCGCTAAGTTCGTGAAGTTTATCGTGCAATTCATCTTTTTTAGAATCATAACCCTCTTTAATTCTCTTTCTTGTTTTGCTTCCCTCATCAGGAGCAAATAATATTCCCACTACTGCACCTATAGCTGCACCTGCAACCATTGCTACTAATGTATCTGTTTTACCTGACATAATTTTTAGTTTTTTTAAGTTATCTAATTTATTTTATATAAAGATACTCACTTTAACATTTGTAGGATGTTAACAGGTAGTTAATTGAAATATAAACTATGTGAAAACTTAAATAATGAGCTTATATAAACTATTATTGCCGCAAACACACAAATACATTAATCTAAATAAATAATAGATTAGAACGCTTTAAATAAAGCCGTTTTTTATAAAAAATAATTATACAACATCACTACACTATTAGGAATAGTAATAATAAACAAACAGCCTGCATTAGCAGGCTGTTTATAAATAAAATTTATTATAGTAATTTACTTACTTTCTACTTTTGTCCAAGTATCTCTAAGTCCTACTGTTTTGTTAAAAACAATTTTCTCTGGAGTAGTATCTCTATCTACGCAGAAATAACCCAGTCTTTGAAATTGAAATTGTTCGCCATCTTTAACATCTTTAAGACTTGGCTCTAGATAACCTGTAATAACCTCTAGCGAATTTGGGTTTATGTAACTCTTAAAGTCAACCTCTTTATCGCCATCAGGGTTTTCGTTAGTAAATAGCCTGTCATATATTCTTATCTCTGCTGGTATAGCGTGTTGTATAGATACCCAGTGTAGTGTACCTTTTACTTTTCGCATACTCGCTTCGCTACCGCTACCACTACGGCTATCGGCATCATAAGTACAATGTATCTCTGTAATGTTACCTTCACTATCTTTTACAACGCTTTCTCCTTTTATAATGTAGGCATTTTTAAGGCGTACCTCTTTACCTAGTGTAAGACGGAAATATTTGCGAGAAGCCTCTTCCATAAAGTCTTCACGCTCTATATAAAGCTCTTTAGAGAATGGTACTTTTCTAGATCCTGCGCTTTCATCTTCAGGGCTATTTTCGGCATCAAGCCACTCTTCTTCTCCTTCTGGATAATTATCTATAACCAGTTTTACAGGATCTAAAACTGCCATAACACGCGGTGCTGTCTTGTTTAAATCTTCGCGAACACAAAATTCTAATAACGATACATCTACAAGGTTAGTACGCTTAGCAATACCTATGGTATCGGCAAAATTACGGATAGACATAGGAGTATATCCTCTGCGTCGCAACCCTGATATGGTAGACATACGAGGGTCGTCCCAGCCTGTTACATGACCTTCTTGAACCAGTTGCAATAGCTTACGTTTACTCACAACGGTATGGCTTAGGTTTCTACGGGCAAATTCGCGCTGTTTAGGGCGTGTTTGGTTGTCATCATATACTTGGTCTAAGAACCAGTCATAAAGCTCTCTATGCATCGAAAATTCGAGTGTACAAAATGAGTGCGATACGCTTTCTATATAATCACTCTCACCATGTGCCCAGTCATACATAGGGTATATGTGCCATGAATCGCCTGTGCGGTGGTGGTGTTTGTTTAATATTCTATACATAATAGGGTCGCGCATCAACATATTAGATGATGCCATATCTATTTTAGCCCTAAGTACATGGCTTCCTTCAGGAAACTCACCATTTTTCATTTTCTCGAAAAGCTCAAGGTTCTCTTCTACCGATCTATTTCTGTATGGACTATTAGTACCTGGTTGTGTAGGTGTACCTTTTTGCTTAGCCATATCTTCACTACTTTGGCTATCTATATAAGCAAGACCACGCTGTATAAAATTGACTGCCCAGTCGTATAGTTGTTGGAAATAATCAGAGGCATAGCGTTCTTCTGCCCACTCATACCCTAGCCATTCTATATCGCGTTTAATGGCATCTACATACTCCTGCTCTTCTTTTGCAGGGTTTGTATCATCAAAACGCAAGTTTACGGGTGCGTTATATTTTAGTCCTAAACCAAAGTTAAGGCATATAGAGCTGGCATGCCCAACGTGCAGGTAACCATTAGGTTCTGGCGGGAAACGGAAACGGAGTTCGTCCTGCTGAAGTCCTTTTTTAAGGTCTTCTTCTATTATAAGTTCAATAAAATTGAGCGATCTTTCTTCGTTTGACATATAATGTGGTGTATTTCAAGTGGTGCAAAGTTATTCAAAAAAAGCAGATAAAAAGGATGCGTTTAAAAGTTTTAAACTGCAAAATAAAGCCAAGAAATGTTTATTTTTACAAAAGGAAATATATTTATATTATGGGAATTATACGATTAGAAAATATACGCACTTTTTCTTACCATGGGTGTTTGATAGAAGAAGGTAAAATAGGATCGGATTACTTGGTAAATCTTGAAATAAAGACCGACTTGCGAAAAGCCCGCGATACAGATGAGCTTGCCGATACTGTAGATTATGTACAGCTAAACAAAATAGTTGTTGAAGAAATGGCTATACGTGCTAAGTTATTAGAATATGTAGCTGAGCGTATTATAAAACGTATTTTTAGCGAAATACCCTCGGTATCAAGAATATTAGTAGCGGTTTCTAAAATAAACCCCCCTATAGGTGGCGATGTAGCTGCTGTAACGGTACAGCTAGAAGAATATAGAAATTAATACTAAATGGTAAAATTTACAATAAATGTCTTGTGTTAGTCTAAAATATATGTAAATTTGCCAACCTAAATGGCATCGTGGCCGAGTGGCTAGGCAGAGGTCTGCAAAACCTTGTACAGCGGTTCGAATCCGCTCGATGCCTCTACAAAAAAAGCTGTTACTTTAGTAACAGCTTTTTTTATGCCTTATATATTTTATTCTTCTAGTTGTTATCTGATTCTAATTGTTCCATTACAAATTTGCGCTCTGAAGGTGACCATGCTTGTGCTAACAATACTATACCGAAAATTATGAGTATAATACTTATTACTTTTTTGATTTTAAGTATGTTACCTGATGTTAACTTATTGCGAAGTTGTTTTGCTAATACTATTTTAAAAATATCAGTACATAAATAACCTGCTAATACCGATATAAAAAATGTAAGTATCCTACTCTGATTCATATCCAGTTGTGGTCCTACGGTTATAATTATAGCTAACCAAAAACCCAGTACTCCCACATTAATTATATTAAGTATAAAACCTTTTAAAGCTAATGTAAAATAATCTTTTTTTAGAATTTCATTGGTTTTGCTTTCAGAGAGTTCATCTTTAGCAATGCGTTTTTGTTTTATAAATGACACAAGTCCATAAATAACCAATATGAGTCCGCCAAATATAAATAAAGCAGGTTCATCTTTAATGCTTTGTATAAGCCTATAACTACTAAAATAAGCAAGGCAAATAAAAACTATATCGGCAAGTATAACGCCTAAATCAAATGTTATAGCAGCTCTAAATCCTTTTACAACACTGGTTTCAAGAAGCACAAAAAACACTGCTCCTGGCATGAAACTAAGAAGAAATCCTAAAGGCAATGCCGCAAGTATATCGTCAATCATTCAGTATAAAAATATGGGAATGCAAGTTACCATTTATATTTTTAAAGCTGAAAATTTAATGACAGGAATGTACTAACCTCTCTAAACTGTTTTTTTTGATTACCTCAAATTATAACTTACTTCACAATAACTTCTGCATCACTACTTACTACCTTGTTAACCTGTTTAGGGTTACCATATATTTCGAGAGAAGCATCTGAAGATGCGGTAGCATTTACCTGTTTTTTAGCGGTAATTACTCCTATAGCATCTGATGATAATACGATATTTGTATTTTCTGTAACAAGATTTTTAGCATTCAACTCAGCATCAGAATTAAAAACCGCAGTATGATTTTTGGCTTTTCCTGTAAGCGTTACTTCAGCATCAGAGTTAGCTGTTGTTTGTAAATTCTCTACATCTATTTTAAGGATCACTACAGCATCTGAAGCTGCTGTAATAGTAAGTGAATTTGATTTAATTTCGTCGTCACATTCTAAAACAGCATCTGAGGCAATTGTAATATTGTTTATATCATTTTTATAATACAAAGTATAATTACCGTCACTACTAAGCACAAGCGAACCTCCTGCGTTGTTAATATAGGTACTGTCGTCGTCTGAATCGTTTATTACTAACTTATTTTTATTAGATTTAACCATAGTAACCTCTGTATCAGACCCTACTGTAAGACTTGAAAAATCTTTAAGTTCAACTGTTTTTTGCGCAATAGCAAGATTAAAAATACCTAGTGTAGCAAATAAAAATACTTTTTTCATGATATAAATATGTTAGTTTATGTAAAGACACAGCTTATTATAAATTGTTACAGTTTACTATAAAAAATAAAACCTCATAAACACCAATGTATGATATTTATGAGGTTAAAATGATTTTATTTTTATTACTGTATTATACTAATATCGCCACCTGCAAAGGTTTTCTTATTGACTTGGCTTGGATTTCCATACACGTCAATAGTACCTCCAGCTCTTACTTTAGCATCTACAAAATCAGTAGCATATATTTCTACTTCGCCACCTGCACTAACACTTATTTTTGTTTGTTTAGTAATAAGCTCTTCTCCATTGAGTATGCCTCCAGAGTTTACTTTAGCATCATGATAATCACACTTTCCGTAAAGTTCTAGAATACCACCCGATGTAGTTTTAGATTCAAGGCTCTGTACATCAAGTATTACTTTTATAGTAGCACCTTCTTTTGCATTTACATCAAAAGCAATTGCTTTAAAAGTATCTGCCGAGCCTACAAACGAACCTTCGTTTGCCTCAATAGCTTGTATAGTGCCATTATAGTATAAAGTAGCCTCTATATCTTCGCCAGCGAGTAGCTTAGTAAAATTCATTTTTATTTTTAGTACATCATTCTTAGTAACTAGTGTTACCTCATCTGCCCTATTACCTTTTATAACAATCTTGTTTACGTCAGATTTTACAAGGGTTACATTTATTTGATCGAATACCTTAACGGTAGTAAAATCGCCTAAATTTTTAGTAACCTGAGCATTAGCAAATTGACTGATAATTATAAATAGTATAACTATTACCTTTTTCATGTTGATTGATTTTAAAATTGATGATTATATATTTCACTACATAAACAAAGACGAGAATAAACAACCAAAGGTTACTGTTATAGCATAAAAAAATTTACTTTTTATCAATTGCTTTTCCTAAAAAAGTAAAATCAAGCTGTTTTTTAACCAAATCGGCATTTTTAACTTTTACATATACCTCATCGCCAAGTTGCAGTAAATTACGAGTCACCTCGCCTACTAGTGCATATTGCTTGTCATCAAAAGTATAATAATCATCTTTTATTTCACGGATGCGACACATTCCTTCGCATTTATTTGCTTCAATTTCTACATATATACCCCACTCTGTAACGCCAGATATTACACCTAAGAACTCTTCGTCTTTATGGTCTAGCATATACTTAACCTGCATGTATTTAATACTATCACGCTCGGCATTTACAGCAAGATATTCCATACTAGAACAATGGGTACATTTTTCTTCATACTCATCTTCATCTACCGATTTTCCTCCGTCTAAATAATGTTGTAGCAATCTATGTGCCATAACATCGGGATAACGACGTATGGGCGATGTAAAGTGTGAATAGTAATCGAAAGCTAAGCCATAATGACCAATATTATCAGTAGAATATTTAGCTTTACTCATACTCCTAATAGCAAGGGTATCTACAAGGTTTTGCTCTTTTTTACCATGTGCATCTGCCATTAACTGATTTAACGATTGCGATATGGTTTGCTTAGTTTTAAAATTAACGCTATACCCAAATTTAGCTATCACTGTTTGCAGGTTCATTAGCTTATCAGTATCGGGTTCATCATGTATTCTATATACATACGTTTTATTTTGTTTACCAATAAACTCAGCTACTTTACGGTTAGCAAGCAGCATAAATTCTTCTATAAGGTGGTTAGCGTCTTTCGATTCTTTAAAGTAAACGCCAATAGGTTCGGCATTTTCGTTAAGGTTAAATTTCACCTCTACTTTATCAAAAGATATAGCACCATTTGCCATACGCTTGCTTCGCATTATTTTTGCTAGCTCATCCATTTTAAGTACAGCATGCCTTACCTCCTCTCCTACTTCATAACTTTCGTTGGTAAGCGAAATCTCGGCAGGTATAGTGTTTTCTTTTGTTTCTATAATGTGCTGTGCCTCCTCGTAAGCAAAACGCTGATCTGAATAGGTTACTGTGCGCCCAAACCACTTGTTTTTAAGCTCTGCTTTATCATTTAGTTCAAATACTGCCGAAAAGGTATATTTCTCTTCATGTGGTCGCAATGAACACGCAAAATTAGAAAGTACCTCAGGTAACATAGGTACTACCCTATCTACTAAATAAACAGATGTAGCACGATTATAAGCTTCTTCGTCTAATATTGTTCCTTCTTGCAGGTAATGCGATACATCGGCAATGTGTATGCCTATTTCATAATTACCATTTTCTAGTACTTTGAATGACAATGCATCATCAAAATCTTTTGCATCTTTAGGGTCTATGGTAAACGTAAGTGTATCACGCATATCTCTCCTACGGGCAATTTCATCTTCATGTATTTCGGTATCTAGCTTTTGTGCATATACCTCTACATCTACAGGAAAATCATAAGGCAGTCCATACTCAGCAAGTATAGCGTGTATCTCTGTATCGTGTTCTCCTGGTCTCCCCAGTACACGTATTACTTCGCCAAAAGGGCTGTCTGCCTTGGCAGGCCAATCTTCTATTTTTACCAATACTACATCGCCATTTTCGGCATTACCAAGTTTATCTTTTGGTACAAAAATATCAGTATACATTTTAGGGTTAGCAGTAGATACAAAAGCAAAATTCTTTTGTACATCTATTACGCCCACAAAATCAGTTTTGGCTCTTTCTAGTATCTCTACTACTTCACCTTCAGGTCTTCTGCCCCTTCTTCGGTTATAAATATATACCTTAACCTTATCGCCATCTAACGATTTATTAAGATTATTAGTAGGTATAAATACATCTTCTTCTAGATCTGGAGATACAAAATAAGCAGTTTTTCTGCTTGTCATATCAATTTTTCCTTCTACATAATCAGCTTTAGCAATTACACTATATTTTCCTCTTTCTGTTTCCTCAATCTTTTCTTTAGATGCTAAGTACTTTAATTCCTTAATAATTTGATTTCTGCTCTGGGTATCGTTTAGTTCCAGTATGGCAGCAATTTGTTTATAGTTAAATGATTTGTTGGGATCTTTAGAAAGGATTTTAAAAATCTTGTGTGAAAAATCTTTCTCTTTTTTAGCTGACGGTCTTCCGTTCTTTTTACTCATATAATTTAAAATAATGCTTAAAATTACAAATAAGTCTACGATTTTACTCTCTATTTAATGAAATAATAACTTTTTTGATTCAAAATTAATTTACACGAAACAACAAAAATGAGTATCTTTATGAGTATAACTTACTCTTATGAAAGAATTTGTTACTATAGCCGTTTTTACTTACCCTCACGAAATAGCAATACTAAAACACTTACTCATAGAAAGCGGTATTAATTTCTTTTTCGAAAACGAAACCATGACAGCTATAGTACCTATGTATTCTTTTGCACTGGGTGGCATAAAACTAAAAGTACACCCTAACGATATAGAAACTGTAAAAACTATACTCAAAGACTTTTCATCTAATACTAATCTTAGAATTGTATAAATTTATTTTTAAAGTTTCAAAGTTGTTAACATTTATAATATAATACAAAATAGATTTATTTAAATTTAAAAAAGAATGATGGTTATTATAGCGTGTTAATAATAGGCATAACTTTTAGTTATATTTTTGTTTTGTCTACTTGTAGTAAGTTATACAGAATAATCAACAATGTTAATTTAATGTAAACTACTGATAAGTAAGTATATTTAAATTCTGATTATTGAGTTATCAACAGTTGTTAATAATACAGTTTATCTATATTTTTTTGATAAGTCAGGTTGTTAATTAGTGTTAATAACTAGTAGTAAACCTTGCATAAAAATATGTAAAAAAGCTGAAACTTTTCTTGCATTTTACAATTGAACTGCTGTATGTAAAAAAATTGTTAACTAACCAGAAAAATTTATAATTTTCGTTCTTTACTTATCAACAATATTAGTTAATTTATAACTCCTTTATTTACAGTATATTTTAATACTTATTAACATTGCCTTATTTTAACATTTTTATTGTTATATTATTAGCCTCTAATGTTAATTAAATAATATGATGCTGGTTAACAGCATATTAAAATTGTTTGGTAAATTTGCACCCATAAACAACATAACACAACAACGAAATATGAAAATTTCAATAGGCAACGATCACGCTGCACCCGATTACAAAAAAGCAATAGTACAACATTTGGAACAAAAAGGTATAACAGTTATTAACCACGGTACCGATACTTTTGATAGTGTCGATTATCCTGACTTTGTACACCCTGTAGCCGAAGATGTAACCAATGGTACTGTAGCTATGGGTATTATTATTTGCGGAAGCGGTAACGGAGCAGCCATGACAGCTAACAAACATAAAGGTATTAGAGCTGCACTATGCTGGACGAAAGAAATTACCGAACTGGCACGCCAGCACAACGATGCTAATATACTAAGCATACCGGCACGCTACACATCCATACAACAAGCTATAGGAATGGTAGATGCTTTCCTGAATACGGAATTTGAAGGTGGTCGTCACCAAAACCGTGTAGATAAAATAGCGTGTAACTAATAATTACTCGTTTTATATATACTAAAAATCCGCTCTCTCAAGCGGATTTTTTTATTACGCAGTAATAAAATTTAGTCTAAAAATTCCTTTATTTACAGTAGTTAGACACAAATGTCGTAAAAATGCCGTACTAAAACCGCTATCAAAATGGAGGTGCTGAGGGTAATTTTGTACCATAATCTTAAAACATATATACTATGACAACTATTGGTAAAAAAATTGCAACAATACGCAAACAAAAAGGACTAACACAAGAGGAAGTTGCCGAAACCGCCAACATAAACCTGCGTACCCTGCAACGTATAGAAAAAGACGAAACCGAGCCACGCGGCAACTCGTTAAACGGCATTTGTAGCGCACTCGGCATAGCTATAGAAGATATACTGGACTATGGTAAAAACGAAGACAAAAGTTACCTGATATTTCTGCATCTTTCTATACTTAGTTTTTGTGTAATACCCTTAGGCAATATTATACTGCCGCTTATATTATGGCTCAACAAACGGGATAAAATTACCGATGTACAACAGCAAGGTGCCAATATTATTAACTTTCAAATTATGTACACGTTTATAACCTATGGCGTACTTCTTTTTGCAGTATTTAGTAAGTTATGGAACTATAACGTGTCGTTTAACGGAATACTATTGGGCTTACTGGCAGTGAGTATTTTCAATTTTATCTACGCTATTAGTAATGCCATACGTATTAATAGAGGGATCGTTAAGAATTTTTATCCGGTGTTATTCAGGATTGTGAAATAATTTAAAAATCCGCTTGAAAGAGCGGATTTCTTATATCATACCATAATAGTGATAATTATAGCGAGTACGCCATCGCTAAACGCTTCTAAGCGGGTTTTTTGCATTGGTTTATTCCTGTTGGTTCAGGTTTTAAATGTATGGAATTTTGTAATACTGTAAAGGTTTGATATTATTCCGAAGACTGAATTTGAAGGTGGACATCACAAAACAAAATAGATGAAATAACTTGTAAATGAAGATTACGAGATTTTATTATTCATAATCGTCATACCATTCACTAGTATCTACAGCTAAGTCCTCTACTGTGTAATTTTTTGATGGGAAATCGTCATCGATTTTATACTTAATGCTGCAATCAAAGGCAAAATATTCATATAAATCGAGACCATCATCTTCACGTCTCTCGTTTTTAGATCCATACTCTAAAACTACGTGAACGTATCCTGAAACTTCTACGCAGATCTCATCGCTTGTTATGTCAACTACTTCGAATTCTTCAACATCACTATGTTCTATATAGTGATGCGTAGACAAAATATCAATTTCACTAAATATAGTAGACGTAACTTCCGAAAATATTTGATCATGAATAACCCTATCTATTTCGTTTCTCAAATCATCTCTATAATCTAAAATAGTCATTACAAATTTTGAAAAAGTTGAGAGCACAAGTGAACTTTTCTCAGTCACTTCATCATCTAGTAAATTATATGTATCTTCATTTATATGTGTATACTTACTTAAAGAATCAATAATACGTTTCGTTTCGATAATAGTATCTCTAAGTTCTTCTAGATCTAAACCTAGTTGTTCTATATACTCATCAGACAAGCCACCTTTTACGGCATATTTAATTCGCTGAGATCTGGAAGGAGCACCGTTGTGAGTTTCTTTTATAAACCAGTTACAATTTATTACCTGATTATCAGGCGATAATGAATGCAAGAAATGTCTGGAAAGTTCTCGAATGCTATAAGCAAAATTGTTATATCTTAATTTATTAGATTTATCATTTAAGTTTTCTATAGCTGAATCAAACAAACTTTTTTGAAACTCTGTTTTTAATATTTTCTTGATATTATCCACTTAGTAATATATTTAGTATTAAGCCTCTAACTTACAAAAACTTTCTTAAATCATTTTTTAAATATTACCCTTAAAATATCCCGTTATCTTTGTAAGCTATAATCAGAAAGCATGACAAACATTCAGTATATAGCGGGCGTGGTAACCGCACCTGTAAAAAGCATAACCGCCACCTTACAACTCCTTAGCGAAGACTGCACCATACCCTTTATAGCCCGTTATCGTAAAGATACCACCGGCAACCTCGATGAGGTAGACATAGAGCAAATAGCGAAGCTCAGCCAAGCGTATGAGGCAATTATAAAGCGTAAGGAAGCCATACTAAAAAGCATCGAAGAGCAAAATGCCCTTACACCCGAATTACAGGATAAAATCAGCACTACTTTCGACCTCACGGAGCTGGAAGACTTGTACCTGCCCTACAAAAAACGCCGAAAAACCAAAGCCGACACCGCCCGCGAAAACGGACTCGAACCGTTGGCAAAAATAATCATGGCACAAAACGCCGATGACATCGACTATATAGCAGGCAAGTACCTGAACAGTAACGTTGCTAACGAAGACGACGCATTGCAAGGCGCACGCGACATTATAGCGGAGTGGATAAACGAAAATATGTATATCCGTAAAAGTTTACGTCGCATTTTTAGTCGCAAAGCAACCATTACTACTAAAGCGGTTAAAACCGCCGACCCTGAAAAGGCACAAAAGTTTTCGCAATACCTCGACTGGAGCGAGAACCTAACCAAAGCGCCATCGCACCGCTTGTTGGCAATATTACGTGCTGAAGCAGAGGGAATCATCAAATTCAAAATAGAAGTTGATAATGATGAGGTGCTCGACCTTATGGAGCAGTCAATCATCAAAAAACCGAATGTAGCAACCACAGCACAACTGCAAAAAGCCATAGCCGACAGTTATAAACGCCTGCTTGCTCCCGCCATTAGTAATGAGGTATTGCAGGAGGCAAAAGCCAAAGCCGATGCAGTGGCAATACAAGTATTCGCCGATAATTTAGGGCAGTTATTGCTCGCACCGCCCTTGGGTGAAAAGCGCATTTTGGCTATAGATCCCGGGTATCGTTCGGGGTGTAAAGTAGTATGCCTCGATGAGAAAGGGGACTTGCTGTATAACGAAACGATATTTCCGCATCCGCCACAAAAAGAGTCGGCTATAGCCATGAAAAAAATCCGTTCTATGGTCAATGCTTACAAAGTAGAGGCAATATCCATAGGCAACGGCACCGCAAGCCGCGAAACGGAGCATTTTATTAAAAAAATAGCGTGGGACACACCACCGGAAGTATATATGGTAAGCGAGGCAGGGGCATCGGTATATTCTGCATCAAAAATTGCCCGTGCCGAATTCCCGAATTACGATGTAACCGTTAGGGGAGCGGTATCTATTGGGCGCAGGCTCAGCGACCCGCTTGCCGAACTGGTAAAAATAGAACCCAAAGCCATAGGCGTAGGGCAGTACCAGCATGATGTTGACCAAACCAAGCTAAAAGATGAGCTTGACACGGTAGTGATGCGTTGCGTAAATGCGGTAGGCGTAAACCTGAATACTGCCAGTGGAGCATTGCTCAGTTATGTATCGGGTATAGGGGAGAAGCTTGCCGAAAATATAGTAAACTACCGTAGTGAAAACGGTGCTTTTGAAGATAGAAAGCAACTGAAAAAAGTACCCCGATTGGGCGAAAAAGCCTATCAGCAGGCAGCAGCATTTGTGCGCATACCCAATGCTAAAAATCCGCTGGATAATAGCGCGGTGCACCCCGAAGCGTATGCTATTGTCGAAAAAATGGCAAAAGACCTGAAACTGAAAACATCCGATTTAGTTTCCAATAAGGAAGCGATTGCTAAAATAAACCCATCAACTTATGCCACCGAAAAAGTGGGTATTTTGGTACTACAAGACATACTAAAAGAGTTGGAAAAACCGGGACTTGACCCGCGTAAGTCGGCTAAAATGTTTGAGTTCGACCCCAATGTAAAATCGATTACCAACTTGCATACAGGTATGATATTACCGGGTATTGTGAATAACATTACCAACTTTGGTTGCTTTGTAGATGTCGGTATTAAAGAAAGCGGACTTGTCCATATTTCGCAACTCAAAGAAGGCTTTGTAAGCGATGTAAACGAAGTAGTAAAGTTACATCAGCACGTTACAGTAAAAGTTATTGAGGTAGATGAAGCGAGGAAACGTGTAGCGTTAAGTATGATTATTTAAATATAAATAAATGTCTAATTATGAAAAAATTATTTATTGTATCATTGTTTATAATGTATACAGGGGTTAAAGCTCAAAATTTGTTTCCGGTAAAACTTGAAAATTGTAATACTGAATATTTTTGTTTGGATTGTGGAGATATAAAAGCCTCATATGATGAGGCTAAGTTTGAGAAGATGTTAAAGAGGCTAAATAAGTCGCTTGACCTAAAGGACGCCAAAGGGGGAGTAATGTTCCAAATACTTATTGATACTAAAGGAAGAGGATGTACATTAAGTCATACAGATATGGGTAAAAGTTATATATCAAAAGAAATTATAAAGGAATTAAATAATTTTAAAGGTTGGAAACCCGCATATAATAAAGATGGGATAAAAGATAAAGTATCAATAAATATGCGTTTTACCATTCAGGATAACCATATTACAGGAAAAATAGAGCGTGTTGATACTGATGCTTTTGGAAAATCATTTGACAGACCTGTAGATCCTGAAATTTATAACGACCATTATACTTATACCAATGAGAATTTAAAAAACTATAGCTTTACTATATGGAATTCTTCAAACTCATCTTTACCTGATAAT
Organism: Flavobacterium arcticum; assembly: GCF_003344925.1. Lineage (NCBI taxonomy): Bacteria > Pseudomonadati > Bacteroidota > Flavobacteriia > Flavobacteriales > Flavobacteriaceae > Flavobacterium > Flavobacterium arcticum. The sequence goes on from NZ_CP031188.1 coordinate 1,168,489, forward strand.
AGTGTAAATCATATAGCTGCAGACTCAAAAGGTAATATATGGGCTATCGCTGATAGTGAACTACTCTACTTAAGCGGAAATGAGATACAATTAGCACCTGAAAATACTACTGAAGAAGAGATTAAAAAGCGAAAATATTTTGCTTTGGGTATTGATGATAATGACAGGGTATGGACAGATGGTGTCTCTGCAATATTTAGTCTTGAAAATGATGAATGGAGAAAATATAAAGAAGATGAAATAGGTATTCCTGATGCTTATGGTTTTGTGAACAACCCATCTTCCGATGAGTTTTTTATTTGTTCCAAAACAGGATTAGTTATAAAAACCAACGAAGGGTTTAAAATGATTACAAAATCAAAAATTAAAGAATTTCCTTCTGATAGAGTTGACTTTGCAAAGCGAGATTCTAAAAACAGGTTATGGATAGGAACATTTGATGGGTCTGTAATGATAGATGAAAATAGCAAAGCAACAAGCTTTAATGATACTAAAGAAATGCTAAAAGGTTACTGTATTACCTCTATGGATGAAGATGATGAAGGTAATTTATATTTTGGTCTTTATGAGCTTAATCCTAAAGATCGTAAACAAGCAAATAGAAATGAGGGTATTGCTATTTTCCATAATAATGGTACTTGGGAACACTTTACTACTAAAAATTCAGGAATGCCTTTTAATCATACTACTCGTGTGTTGTTTGACAAAAGAGAAAAAATTTTATGGGTTTCAACTGACAGAGCCGGATTAGTACGCTATGACCTGAATGGCAACTGGGAAAACTATCATAACCTAAACTCTCATATACCAACATCTTATATTGCAGATATGTGTTTTGATAAAGAAGGAAATCTGTATTTAGCTACTCGACAAGGTATTGTTAAAGTAGAGAAGTAGTAAAACTACATCAGCACGTTACAGTAAAAGTTATTGAGGTAGATGAAGCGAGGAAACGCGTAGCGTTGAGTATGATACTGTAGTTACGGGTTACGTGTCATTACTTCGTCATTGCGAGCGTAATGAAATGGAGCGTGGCAATCTTTATGGATTGTTATTAAGATAACTTAGATGATAGTAGTATTTATGAAACCCATCTCATTTGATAATTTATAATTTTCCAGAATCCATCTATTTTTTCTAAAAAGAATATTCCACCACTACCACAAAGCCCCCCGCAAACATATGCTCCATAAACTACGGCTTTTTTATTATCAACTGAGATTAATGGATAGGAAATAAAAGCTATAGGGCGTTTTTTTCTATTATTTTCGAGCTTTTTATTAGTGTATTTATTTATTCTTTTATTATCAGTTTTATTTATGTTATTATCTAAATTTAGATAAAAGGGTAATTTAAAATATTTTTTCGCATAATCCAGATTGTATGCTAATGTATCAACATAAAATTCATTTAATCTTTCATCATCAAGGTTTTCAATTTCAAAGAAATATCTTCTTTCTATGTCGGATAATAGGTTAGTATTCTTAAACCTATTGTAAATATAGGTGCTGTCAGGGTTATATTCCTGTATGACAAGACTGATTATCTGAGAAACATCTTCTTTTGTCTGGCTTGATACAAAACAAGATATTAATATAAAAATTGATGTAAGTATTGTTTTCAAGATAGAATAATTATATATGTAAAACTAAAAATAATAAAAAACCCCATAGCATTGCTACAGGGTTTATTTATATAACCAAAAGTAGTTATTATAGTTTATTCTCTTCTTGTTGTTTTTTAGATGTTTGGTGTGGCTGATCGTCGTCTTTTGCTGCATTTTTAAATTCCTTAATACCAGACCCAAGTCCTTTCATTAATTCAGGAATTTTCTTTCCTCCAAACAACAATACAATTAGTACTACCACTACAGCTATTTGCCATGGTCCTACTATTCCTAAAAAAAATGCTAATGCGTTCATAATAGTAAAATATATTTCGATGCAAAGTTAATGATAAATTTATTACAATAATTATTTACAACAATTATTTGGATATGGTTTACGTTAAATAAAATAAAAGTTAATGACCAATTGCTTTTCGTGCAGATACCATTTCATTCTCCTGCAGAGATTAGTATATTTGTCAATTAAACTGTTACAATGGCAAAGAAGAGGCTAAAAAGACAGGTAATCAAAAAAAAGCTGTTCAACAAGAGCCGTTTGGTTATACTGGACGAGGACAACTTTGAGGAAAAATTTTCTCTCAAACTCAATCTTATGAATGTGTTTGTAGTGATAACACTTGTTAGTATTGTAATGATAACACTTACAACCTACATTATTGCATTTACACCACTACGCGAATACATACCAGGATATAATTCTACTCAGCTTAAAAGAGAAGCAGCTCAAAATGTTATAAAGGTCGATTCGTTACGCCAAGAACTAGAAGCTAATACAGCATATATGGCTTCAATAAAAAAAGTGCTTACAGGCGATTTAGAAATGACTAAACTAAGTCGTGACTCTATATATGTACCTGAGCATAAAGAAATGCCACATATAGACGTAAATCCATCTGAAGCGGAAGCAAAACTAATAGAAGAAGTAGCGCTAGAGGATAAATATAATTTATTTGAAGAAGCACAAACGCGTGTTGGGTTTGTATTATTTTCTCCTGCAAAAGGACATATTACAGAGCCTTATAATTCTAAAAATAAACATTTTGCTGTAGATATTGCTTTGGCAAAAGATACACCCATAAAATCGGTTGCTGCGGGTACGGTGCTTTTTGCCGACTGGACACCTACTAACGGCAATGTTATTATAGTACGCCATAACGATGGTATTATATCGGTATATAAACACGCTGCTTCGTTAACTAAAGAGCAGGGCGATGTAGTACGTTCGGGCGAGGTTATAGCGCTTGCAGGCTCTACAGGAAAGCACTCTACAGGTGTACACTTGCATTTTGAGTTATGGAAAGATGGCTACCCGATAAACCCAACACAGTATATAGACTTTGAATAACAATTTATGTCATTAAAATCATTTGCCGCAAAAATATTCGCGCACAAGGTGTATAACGATACACAAAAATGGGCAAATAACCCTGTAGCAACCCAGCAAAAGGTTTTCGAACAGTTGTTGGCAAAAGCTAAGGATACAGTTTTTGGTAAAGACCATGATTTTAATGCTATATATACCCATACCGATTTTACAGCTCGTGTACCTGTACGCGATTACGAAGATTTAAAACCCTATGTAGAACGTGTTGTAAAAGGCGAAGCTGATGTGCTATGGGTAGGTAAACCTATTTATTTTGCCAAAACATCGGGTACAACATCGGGGGCTAAATATATACCACTCACAAAGGAGTCGATGCCTTACCATATAGAGGCAGCGCGTAATGCTATATTACTCTACGTACACGAAACGGGGAAAGCCGATTTTGTAGACGGTAAAATGATATTTTTGCAAGGTAGCCCCATACTAGAAGAGAAAAACGGAATTAAGTTCGGTAGGCTTAGTGGTATTGTAGCGCATTATGTACCCGCTTACCTGCAACGTAACCGAATGCCAAGTTGGGAAACCAACACGATAGACGATTGGGAAACCAAAGTAGATGCAATAGTAGCCGAAACCTTTAACGAGGATATGAGCGTAATATCGGGCATACCATCTTGGGTGCAAATGTATTTTGAACGCTTACAGCAAAAAGGCAATAAAAAAGTAGGCGATATTTTTAAAAACTTTAGTCTGTTTATATACGGAGGAGTTAACTACGAACCCTACCGCGCTAAGTTTGAAAACCTCATTGGGCGCAAAGTAGATAGTATAGAACTTTTTCCTGCATCCGAAGGTTTTTTTGCCTATCAGGATAAACAAGGCGAAAAAGGGATGCTGCTGCTGCTCAACTCGGGTATTTTTTATGAGTTTATAAAATCGGATGAGTTTTTTACTGAAAATCCGAAACGTTATACTATAGGCGAAGTAGAACAAGGTGTAAATTATGTTTTGATTATTTCTACCAATGCAGGTTTATGGGCATACAATACTGGCGATACTGTAGCGTTTACTTCACTGCAGCCGTATAGGGTTATTGTTACAGGCAGGATAAAACATTATATATCGGCGTTTGGCGAGCATGTTATTGGTAAAGAAGTAGAGAGTGCACTTAACCAAGCGATGGAGGGTACAGATGTGCGCGTAAATGAGTTTACCGTAGCCCCTCAAATAAACCCCGATAGCGGATTGCCTTACCACGAATGGTTTATAGAATTTGAAAATGAACCGCAGGATATAAATACTTTTGCCTTAGCTATAGATAAAGCGATGCGTAAGCAAAATTTATATTATGATGACCTGATAGGGGGTAATATACTCCGCACAGTAGTAGTTACTAAAGTGAGCAAGAATGGTTTTCAGGAATACATGAAATCTATTGGTAAGTTGGGTGGTCAAAACAAGCTACCTCGACTAAGTAACGATAGGAAAATAGCCGATGTATTAAGGTAAGGTAAAACGTACCAATAAGTAATAGCGACACAGGTATTACTTTAATCAACTAAAATAAAAAATCCTACATTTGTGGGTAAAATAAGAAAAAGAATGAGCAGTACTAAAAATATATCACGCACAAGAGCACAAGAATCTTCTGCGGCAATAGAGCGACTTTACATAACTATGCGCCACCTTTTTAACCGTGGTTTTTATAAACCAATGGGTGTATCTGGCGAAACACTTAGAGAAGCATTATTGCAACTTCGCCCTGAGATATATGGTTCTATAGCTGATGAAAAAGCAGAGCTTAATGGATTGTTATATGTTATAGAGCGTTTGCCTATAGGTATAGAAGAATGTCGATTTGTTAACCTCACGTCAGATGAAGGCTATTCTAAATCACATTTTCAAACAATAGTACCACCTAAAAGGCGACGAAACTGTTATCGTATAGACGAAGAGCAGATGAATGTAGATATTACACGAGGACGGTCGGATATATATGATATACTTACGCACCTTACCTTTATATTTATAGAATCGCACAAAATAAGAACCCGTGTATTAATAGACGAATCGGGCGAGGTAACTCGCGATTGGCAAAAGCTAGAGCAGGTAATACTGCAAAACAAAAAACTAAATCTTGTAGAGCGCGAGATAGCGATATCGCACGTGTCTAATATACTCGGGCGCACCTTTGCAGAGGTTACCGATATTTATGATTCTTTTGGTAATGCTAATGTGCCAGATAGATTTTTGCACGTAGTTTATTGGTTAGGAAAACTAGCTATAGACGAGGCTTTGGGCGGACCAAAACGCACCATAACTTTTAGCCCTATATTACGCGAAAGATTAGGGCACCATATACATGGTGAAATATGGGCAGATAATATAAAGGCGGTACTAAAGCAAAACGGACTACTAGAAAGACCTATACACATTATAAGTGCTAATATGCACAGTGTTATGAACTCTATATTTGCACCCCATGTACTTAAAGCAAAGTATAAAGACACGTCAGATTTTACGATATATGAAGAACTAAGCAAGTCGGGTAATACTGATAGGGACAAAGTAGAAAAATTTGCGCTTAAAAACGGTATGATTGCTATGCCCGATGCATCAGGTACTAATATAGATGTACAAATATTTGACTCGGCAAAGATTGATTTTTCAAAGTCAGCATTTCCATCAGCACAGTTAGCAGAAGATAAACCCGTTATTATTGTAATGGATTATGCTTTTGGTGAGCAGGCTTATGAAACTATAGACGAGTTATTGAAACCTTATAAAGAAGATGCTGCTAAAACCTTACTTAATGTAGCGTCGGTTTCTATAATGGGTAAAGCAGGTATCTTAGAAGGTAATAAAGGCGACATCATGATACCTTCGGCACATATAAATGAAGGTACAGGCGATAACTACCCTTTTGAAAATGAATTAAATGCCGAAATGTTTGATGGTGGAGGTATACCAGTATATAGTGGCTCTATGGTAACAGTATTAGGTACTTCGCTTCAAAATAAAGACTTACTTAAATTCTTCCACGAATCTACTTGGGGCGTTATAGGGCTAGAGATGGAAGGTGCTTATTATCAAAAAGCCATACAATCGGCATCCAAAATCAGAAAAAGTATAAACCCCGATGTAAAAGTACGTTATGCTTACTATGCATCAGATAATCCACTAGAAACGGGCAGTACGTTGGCTTCGGGCGGATTGGGTACTACAGGTGTAAAACCTACCTACTTAATAACAATAAAAATTTTAGAACAACTTTTTAACTGTAAATAAAACCAATGGCAAACCAAACCCACAACTCCAACGAGGACTTAGATCTAGCATTGGTATCTGGTAAGATTAAAAAATATATAGGACGTATAAACGACTGGTTTTTTGACTGGATATTATTTTTAAAGCGTAATATTATATTAGTAGCAATAGTAATTATTGCTGGTGTAGCACTGGGCTATTATATGGATAGCAACGAAAAAATTTATGAGCAACGAATAGTTGTAATGCCCAATTTTGGGAGTATAGATTATTTATATGATAATATTGAGCTGATAAACGAAAAAATAAAAGAGAGTGATGGCGAGTTTTTAAGTAGTATTGGTTTTAATGGCGGAGCTGCAATAGGTGGTATTACAGTAAAACCTGTAATAGAGATATACGATTTTATTGATGATGAAGAAGATGAGCAGCAGAAAAAACTTCAGGTATTTAGACTTTTAGCAGAGAGTGATAATATAGAAGATGTAATGGAGGATATGCCTACTTCTAGAAACTATACTAAACACCTGATTACTATATATACTGCTGGTAATGCAAGCCATGAAGCAACTGTAGAGCCGTTAATGAAATACTTAAATCAAGATGCTTATTTTTTAAAGGTTAAGGAAGAATATACTAAGAGCCTTGAACAAGAAATTGTAGCTAATGATAGTACAATAAATAATATAGATGCTTTGCTAACAGGTTATTCTGTTAACGGTAGAAAGACTCCTGTGGGTAATCAAATGTACCATAGCGATAATACACAGCTGGATGAGGTTATAATCCTTAAAAATAAACTCATAAAGAAGCAAAATAAAAATAGGGTAAACCGTATAAACTATAGCAAAATTATTAAAGAAAATAGCGTAGTACTTAATGTTAAGCGAGATAACATTCTTGCCGGCAGAATGAAGCTAATAGTACCGTTTCTTCTTTTCTTCTTTATTTTTATGCCAATTGTATCGTTTATAAGTTACTACAAAAGGCAAATAAAAAAACGAAAAATGATTATCAATGAATAAAGCGATAGTAATAACAGGAGGAGCAGGATTTATAGGAGCAAATTTTATTGTGCATTTTCTTGCCGAAAACCCTGATTATTTTGTGGTAAACCTTGATTTGCTTACTTATGCAGGTACACTAGATAATCTTACAGAAATTGAGAATAACCCAAATTATAAGTTTGTAAAAGGAGATATTTGCGATAGACCTTTTTTACAAGAGTTATTTGCAACATATGATTTTAGAGGGGTAATACATTTTGCTGCGGAGTCGCATGTAGATAATTCTATTTCAGGACCAGAAGCCTTTATAAAAACCAATGTATTGGGTACTTTTAACTTGCTAGAAACCGCAAGACAACATTGGATGGATGCACCTAACGCGTATAAATCAGGATATGAAAATTGCCGTTTCCACCATATCTCTACTGATGAGGTATATGGTACACTAGGTGCCGAAGGCTTATTTACAGAGGAAACTCCTTATGCACCGAATAGTCCTTACAGTGCTTCAAAAGCATCATCTGACATGGTAGTACGAAGCTATTTTCATACTTATGGGATGAATGTAGTTACTACTAACTGTTCTAATAACTATGGACCAAAACAGCATCAAGAAAAGCTAATACCTACTATTATAAGGAAAGCCATATCAGGAGAAAATATTCCTATTTATGGCGATGGTAAAAATGTGCGCGACTGGTTATATGTGTTAGACCATTGTACAGGTATAGAGCTTGCTTATAAAAATGGTAAGGCAGGCGAAACCTACAACATAGGTGGAAGAAACGAGCGCAATAATTTATATATTGCTAACAAGATATGTGAACTGCTCGATACAATGCAGCCAAAAGCAGAAGGTAGTTATAAAGATCAAATTACATTTGTGACAGACAGACCAGGGCACGATTTGCGCTATGCGATAGATGCTACTAAAATAGAGAATGAATTAGGCTGGAAAGCCGCCGAAAATTTTGAAACAGGAATTGTAAAAACCATAGAATGGTATTTACAGAAACTAACAAAATAACATGAAAGGAATAATATTAGCCGGAGGTTCAGGTACAAGACTACATCCACTTACGCTTGCCGTAAGTAAGCAGTTAATGCCTATTTATGATAAACCGATGATATACTACCCATTATCTACCCTTATGTGGGCAGGTATTAGGGAAATACTTATTATATCTACCCCACACGATTTACCGTTGTTCCGTCATCTTTTAGGCGATGGTAGTAAACTAGGGTGTCGTTTTGAGTATGCCGTTCAGGAGCACCCTAACGGGCTTGCAGAGGCATTCGTTATCGGTAAAGAATTTGTAGGTAACGATAAGGTAGCGCTAATACTGGGCGACAATATATTTTATGGTACAGGTCTTGGCGATTTACTGCAAAGCAATAACAATCCCGAAGGCGGTATTATTTATGCCTACCATGTACACGACCCTGAGCGTTATGGTGTGGTAGATTTTGATAAAGAGGGTAATGCACTATCTATAGAAGAAAAGCCAGAGAAACCAAAGTCGAACTTTGCCGTACCAGGCATTTATTTTTATGATAATGATGTCCTTGATATTGCAGCTAATATAAAACCAAGCCATAGAGGTGAACTAGAAATTACTGATGTAAACAAGGAATACTTGAAGCGTGGTAATCTTAAGGTTAGTATACTAGATAGAGGTACAGCTTGGTTAGATACAGGTACATTTAACTCATTAATGCAAGCAGGGCAGTTCGTACAAGTAATAGAAGAACGCCAAGGGCTTAAAATAGGGGCTATAGAAGAAGCTGCCTATAAAATGGGATATATAAATAAAGAAGAACTTACAGCACTTGCAGAGCCGTTATTAAAAAGTGGTTATGGAACACATTTGCTAAGTATAATAGAATAAAAGAAAAGATGGCAGCTATACCAACCAAACTGGAAGGATGTTTTATTATTGAGCCAAACGTGATACCTGATGAGCGTGGCTATTTTATGGAAAGCTATAATGAGAAACGTTTTGAAGCTGAAACAGGAGCTAAAGTACATTTTGTGCAAGACAATCAGTCGTTTTCTACACGAGGAGTATTGCGTGGGTTACATTATCAAACAGGAGAACACGCACAAGCAAAACTGGTAAGAGTATTGCAAGGCGAAGTGCTAGATGTAGCGGTAGATGTTCGTCCTGGTTCGCCAACTTATGGGCAGCATGTAGCAGTATTGCTTTCAGCAGAAAATAATAGACAACTTTTTGTACCGCGTGGTTTTGCACATGGCTTTTTAGTTGTGAGCGAAACAGCTACCTTCTTTTATAAATGTGATAATTTTTATAATAAAGAGTCTGAAGGTGGTATTATGTATAACGATGCTATTATTGATATAGACTGGGGTATGGAAGCATCGGAGCTTATTATATCACAAAAAGACACCATATTACCTAATCTTGAAAATGCAAGACCCATATGGTAGTACTAGTAACAGGAGCATCGGGTCAGCTAGGTCAGGCATTGCAGGCAATAGCGTCACAGTATAATACAATACAGTTCCACTTTGCTACTTCGGCAGAGGTCGACATTACAAGTAAAGAAAATTTGGAAGCAATATTCGGCATTATAAAGCCGAATTTTTGTATTAATGCAGCAGCTTATACTGCTGTAGATAAAGCCGAAAGCGAGCCCGAAAAAGCACATTTGGTAAATGTTATAGGTGCAAAAAACCTTGCAGAAGTTTGCAAAGAGCATAACACTACGTTAATACACGTTTCAACTGATTTTGTATTTGATGGCAGTAAAGATACACCTTATACTGAGGAGGATGAAACCAACCCTCAGGGTGTATATGGACTAACTAAAAGACAAGGAGAACAAGAAATAGAAAAGACATTAAATCCTCATTATATCATTAGGACTTCATGGCTGTACTCAGAATATGGAAATAACTTTATGAAAACCATGATTAGGTTGGGTAAAGAAAGAGATTCGCTAAGTGTGGTAAACGACCAAACAGGAACGCCTACTAATGCTAACGACCTTGCCGATGCCTTATTAAAGATTATAGCAAGTGGTAAGCACGAGTATGGTATATATCATTACAGTAACGAGGGTGTTGCTACTTGGTATGATTTTGCCAAAAAAATATTTGAAGTTAATAATATTACCATAGATTTAAAACCAATTACTACTGAACAATATCCTACTCCGGCTAAAAGACCCGTTTATAGTGTAATGGATAAGAGCAAAATAAAACATGCTTTTGGAATTGATATAAAACAATGGGAAGATAGTTTACAACCTTATGAATAATAATATAGATATATCTATTATAGTGCCTCTATATAATGAAGAAGAGGTTTTTTCGCTTTTAATAGAAAGACTTACTAATGTTATAGACTCATGTAAGTTTAATTGTGAGGTTATATTAGTTAATGATGGCAGTAGCGATGATACAGCCCAATTAATTGAGGGTATCTGCAAGAAAAACCCTCGCTTTACAGGGGTGTTACTCTCTCGTAATCATGGGCATCAACTTGCAGTTACAGCGGGTATGGCACACGTGAGGGGTAAAAAAGGGGCTATGATAATTGATGGTGACTTACAAGACCCTCCTGAGTTAGTAAAAGAATTTTATGAGCTGCTTAATGATGGATATGATGTTATTTATGCCATTAGGAAAAACCGAAAAGAAAGCCTTTTAAAACGTATAGCTTATAAGTACTATTACAGATTGCAAAAGCGTATATCTAGCTTTAATATTCCTATTGATAGTGGCGATTTTTCGATGCTAAGCCGAAGGGTAGTAGATGCTATGAATGCTATGCCAGAGCAAAGTCGTTATCTAAGGGGTATGCGCGCTTGGGTGGGGTATAAGCAAATAGGCTATGAGTATGATAGAGATGAAAGACAGGAAGGAGAGTCTAAATATGGTTGGAGAAAATTGTTTGAACTTGCTTTTAATGGTATTTTTAATTTTAGTGATTTTCCTGTACGAATGATAGCAAAAGTGGGGTTAGTAACCATATTACTTTCTATTTGTTATTTACTTTATATACTATTCCGCAAAGTTTTTTTTGGCGATGTACCAGAGGGTTTTACAGCTACTATTGCTGCAATTATACTTTTTAGTGGTGTGCAATTACTTTCTTTAGGCTTAATAGGCGAATATGTATTACGTATATACAATCAGGTAAGAAATAGACCTTTGTATGTTGTAGATAAACTAATTCAAGAGGGAATAGAAAAAGCAGATAATAATTAACCGCTTTTTTTATTTAATGTTCTTATTCAACCCATAATTTTGCCCCTTTTTTATCACCTAGTTTTACAATGATTACATCATCAATACGTTTAATATAACCACTTTTTGGCCATGTAGGCATTGAATTGATAGAGTCCTTAATTTTAGTATAGGTTTCTTTATTATCAATTTTACGATAAGAGGCAACATCACTGAATTTCATAAAACTGATAATTCTATCATTACTACCACCATCCCATATAAAAAAAGAGCCTCCAAATATTTCAGAATTTGGTAATCTAAACTTTTCATGCTCACCATATGGCAAACTTCCAAAGAAATAAACGTACTCAGAAGTAGGGTCAAAATTAGGATATTTAGCTCGGATTGAGTTATCTATATTTCTAGCAATATTTATATCGTGATTATATAATTTATGGTTTGACCAAAATAACATTGTTATGAAATAGATATTGGTCAGCATAATTAAAGAGGAAAAAATCAATGATATTTTTGCTTTTTTAATCATTGATAGAAAGCTCACAATTATAAAAGCAAAAACAATACCCTCAGTTACATATATTCTTGGAGGGTTATAACCACTTGTAATAAAAAAAGATATTATAAAAGGTATAACCATCATTAAAAGTAGTAGAAAAGATCTAATAGGGCGGTTTTTTCTCTCACCAAAGAAAAGATTAATTATAAGAAGTACGCATATTATAGATGATATTAAAAAAGTTTTATTTCCATAATAACTACTCCCTTTAATATTTGCTATCCATATTTCATAAAAATTAACGAAAAGATTTTTATCTCCTTGTGTATAATTGGCAAGGAATCCACTACCATCACCATTTGGACATATAATTTTTACGGATATGAAATATAAGATTACAGAGGTAATCATCAATCCAATAAACAGGAGCCCTTTTTTAAATTCAGTTTTAAAATTATAGTTTTCAGAAGATGTATTTTGAAATAAAATAATGATATATATAATTATAGGAATGAAAGCTAATGCTTGATAAAGCGCAATAACGAACATGAAAAATAATGAAGAAAAAGTAAAATAGCTGGCAGACTTTAAGTTTAAAGAACCCTCTAATGACTTAATGAAAAATTTAATTGATAATGCAGATGTTAAAAACCCTAAAGCAACAACATCTGCCTGCATTGTAAATACAAGTTGATAAGCCATTTGTGGAAAAGTTAAAAATAAACCACAAAAAATATAACCCATCAGATTGTTTAAACGAAATAGTTGTGCTATTTCAACAGCAGATAAACTAAGTAATATTAATGAAAGTAAGAGTGTGAAATAAGGTATTATTCCTTCAAAAATATGGTATCTTAATATGTTAGTCCCCCATCTTCCTAGCGCCAAAGAAGTATCAGGAAGAAAGACTTGTTCACTATCAATGGTAAGCGAAAAATTAGTTAGTGCAAATCCATAGGCAATAAAAGAAATAACAATGGAAAAAAATAGTAATTTAAAATACTCGGATGAAATTGTTTTGCTCATTTTTCTAAAAAAAATATGTATAAAGATAATTTTTTTCGTGAAACGTTAATAATTTTTTAGTTGTAATTAAATGGACTGATATAAATAGAACATACATTTATAAAAGTGATCATTCTGAATCTATGAGATAGATAAATATAGCTATATTTGTATGATAAGATGCAAAAAGAGAAGCCTGATAAAACCAAAGATAATTTTTATGCATAAGAATTTAGAAGCTTTGTTTGTGGATAAAAAATGGATTACTGAAGGTTTAACATTTGTATTAATTATACTTATTTTTAATTATACTTATGGGTTAGAGATTATAGCCCCTTCAAACATAAACTGGCTTCTTTCTATCAGGCACGATTGGGGGCAGCATTATTTAGGCTGGGCTTTTTATAGAAATGAACCATGGACGTTTCCTTTAGGCGAGATGCAATCAGTTATTTATCCTACAGGCACTAATGTTGGCTATTGGGATACTGCACCAGGTGTAGCCATTTTTTTTAAATTGCTAAATCCTATTTTGCCCGATACATTTCAATATTTAGGAGGTTGGCTATTGCTTTGTCATCTATTAACAGGATACTTTACTATAAAAATATTGAGGTTATATAATATAAAATGGTTTTATATTGTATTTTTTGCTGTATTGATAGGCTTTAACCCTGTTTTGGTTTACAGGATGATGCACCCTGCTCTTTGTTCTCATTTCTTTATTTTGGCATCTTTATATTTATACTTAAAACCAGCTAATGCTCAAAATGTTGATAGGATAAATAAGCAACAGTTATTATTAATTGTGTTAAGTGCAGCAATTAATCCCTATATCTGTTTTATGGTTTCTGGTTTTAATTTTCTTGTTCCGTTTAAGCATTGCCGTTATGACAAGTTAATATCCGTAAAGAGATTTTTAGCATACCTTTCTATTTCTGCACTATCCGTAGTGTTAGTTTGGTATAGTATAGGGATGATTAGCTTTGGAGGTGATACTAGCTTAGGAGTTTCTAAGGGATATGGTCTTTATGGTTTTAATCTTAACTCACTTACAAACTCTTTTGGGTTCTCTACTATTTTTCCTAAGCAGGCATTGGTTACTGATCATCAGTATGAAGGGTTTATGTATTTAGGATTAGGTTTCATGTTGCTTATTGGTATAGCATCCATTCTTTTTATTATAATAGGAAAACCAATAAGGTTTATAAAGAAAAATAAATTTATTTTACCACTATTCATACTTTGCTTGTTTGTAACTGTTTTTGCTATAACGCATATAGTTACTTACAATGACACTGTGTTATTTGAATATTATACACCTAAAATAATCAGGATAATAGGAGGTGTTTTTAGGGCAACAGGAAGATTTATGTGGATACCTTATTACATAGTAATACTGTTTTTTATAATTATTTTCTTGAGAACGAAATTACCCGATTGGTTTAAGTCTGTTTTTATACTTATTATAGTGGGAGCACAGGCTTATGATCTTCAAAACCTTTATACACCTAGAAATTTTCCTTATGGTGATTATGACAGCCCTTTAATAGAAGAGAGATGGAATGCTATAATTCCAGTTTTTGATGCTATGATAACTTACCCATCATTCGATAATCATTTGCTTAACGCAATGGATTATCAGGATTTATGCTTCATGGCATTAAAAAATCATAAACCAATAAGTACAGGGTATTCTGCAAGAGAAAATTATAAAGGGAATAAAAAGTATACCGAATCATTAACAGCATCACTAAAAGCGGGTAATTTTTCTTCAGGTGAACTTTATATTACAACTTCTAAACATTTAGATGCCTTTAGTACTCTTTTACAGAATAATAAAGTAACGGTAGAGTATATAGATGGTTATTATATACTTTATGACAAAGAAAAAGTAAATAAAATAAAGTTTAAACGTGAAGCATCTGTATTTTATAAAACCGATTTGAAAGATGTATCTAGCAATACTAAATTTGTTAGAGTGCAGGACATTGATACTATACATAACAGCAGATTAAAATTTAAACTTAATCGGCTTATCACAAACCAGAGTAGTATTACTCTAGAAGGGAGTACATTTATAGAAAATGAGATTAAAAATAAAAATGATTCTGTTTTTGTAACTATTTCAGATGGTAGTCAAATATTCATTACTCAAACAAAACAGAATACAGATACTTCTGATAAAGAAAGATTAAGTTTTTCATCTTTTATACTTGTAAATAATTTCTTACAAGATAACCTAATACTTGGTATAGCGATAAAAAAACATTCGGGCATATGGGTACATAATAGTATAGGGAAGTTATCGGAGATCAAAAAAACTATTAAATCAATTAAAAAGGATAAATTACCGTCTCAAAAAGCTCAAATTGGGGTTATTGATTATCTTACTGAAGAAGATGATACTTTAGAATTTTATGGTTGGACTGCTTTTAAAGATATAGATGCTACTGATAGTGAAGTAGAGGTCGTTTTTATGGATAATGACAATATATATGTATATCCTAGTACAGTTGTAAACAGGTTTGATGTTACTGAGGCATATAAAAGAGAATACGACTATAATAATTCTGGTTTTAGAGCATTAATTAATAAGAAGGATATACCGCAGGGTAACTATAAAATAGGTTTATTAGTGCGTAATAAATCTACTAATGATGAGTCGTTAATGATGACAGACAAAACTTTTATAAAACAATAATGAATTACAGCGATAAAACATCGAGCTATTATGCTAATATAAGGCATGATCTTATAAGCCTGATAAGTAAAAAAGAAGGCGGATTAAAAGTTTTAGAAATTGGTGCAGCCTATGGCGAAACGTTACATTTTTTAAAAGAACAAGGAATTGCAGCAGAGGCTGTAGGTGTAGAGCTTTATGAAGATGTTAAGAACAAAGAAAACTACAAGCCATTGGATAGGTTTATATTTGCCAACATAGAGGAAACAGATTTCCCTGAGTATGAGGGTTACTTTGATATTATCCTGTTGCCCGATGTGTTAGAACATTTAGTAGAACCAAAAAAGGTACTTGCAAAAGTGAAAAAATACCTTAACCCAGATGGTGAGTTATTAGTAAGTATGCCTAATATCAGGCATTATTCGGCGATAAAGAAGATTGTGTTTAAAGGCGATTTCAGGTATGAAGAGAGTGGTATATTCGATTATACCCATATGCGGTTTTATTGCAGGAAAAACATAAAGGAGCTTTTGGAAAATTCCGGCTTTGCAGTACAGTATAGCGAAAGCTCTATTAAGAATTATAAAGGCAAATCAGGGGTTAAAATAATTAATAAATTAACATTCGGATTATTTGAGGAGTTTTTTTCAACGCAATATTTTTTTAGTTCAAAAATAAAATAGTATTCAGTCAAATGAAAATAGAACTCTCTATTATAATAGTTAACTACAATGGGTTAAAATACCTTAAAGAGTGTTTCGATTCGCTGTACAAAACACTTGAGGGTATAGCTTATGAAATTATTGTTATAGATAATAAATCTAGCGACAATAGTTGTGCTTACATTCGCGAAAATTATC
This sequence comes from Flavobacterium arcticum, assembly GCF_003344925.1. Classification (NCBI taxonomy): domain Bacteria; kingdom Pseudomonadati; phylum Bacteroidota; class Flavobacteriia; order Flavobacteriales; family Flavobacteriaceae; genus Flavobacterium; species Flavobacterium arcticum. The sequence continues at coordinate 1,184,974 of NZ_CP031188.1, forward strand.
CTGATATAAAACTTATAGAAAGCCCTGATAATCTTGGTTTTGGTAAAGGTAATAACGAAGCAGTAAAACAGGCACAAGGCGATTATTTGTTACTTATAAATAACGATACTATAGTGCTAGATAATTTAGCACCTGTATTGGACTATGTGAAGGCTGACGATACCATAGGAGCATTGGCTATAAAAATGCTGAATGGTAGTAGAGAGTATGCTACAGCAGTAGGTAAGTTCCCCGATTTTGGCTCAATGCTAAAGCTAAAGAACCTAAGCAAAGCAGGAAACGATATAGAAACAGGTAATTTCTCTAAAGAAGCCTATGAAGTTGACTGGCTTAGTGGCTCATTCTTAATGATGCCTAAAAAAGTGTATGATGAAATAGGAGGCTTTGATGAAGATTATTTTATGTATGTGGAAGACGTAGATTTGAGCCGAAGGGTATACTACAAGGGCTACAAGCGCGTTTTTCTACCACAATATAGTTATATACATTTTGTGGGTTTTAATAAAGCCAGGAATCCCCTATTGATAAAAGGGTTTAAAATGTATATTACTAAACACTATAGTGGTGTAAAACGAATAAACCTTAAGTTTGCATTAGCAATAAATGCGTTAGTAAAACGCTTAAAGAGTACCTTTACACTGGACTAAAATAATATTAATACGTGATAGAAGCGCAAAATACAAACGATAAAATAAAAGCAAAAAAAGTATATGCACCTATTTTTGTGCTATTACTGTTATTGCAGTTATACTTACCATCGTTTAAGATTAATATAGTAGTACAGGTTGCTGCATTATTATTTTTTTGCTTTGCGGAAAGCAAGATTTTAATATCAAAAAAATTCTTAGGACAGTTTACATCTGTTTTTCTCTTGTTAATACTGGGTTTTATAGGCACATTACTTCATAAATACCGTGCTTTTAATATTATTAAAGATCTTTTTCATTTTATAAAACCTGCCGTAGGTATTCTTATAGGTTATCTCTTTTTCCGTAAGATGAATGATTTTAGCCTATTTATAAAAACAATTGTTATTGCAAGTGTTTTATCGGCATTTATACACCTCTATATAGTATTCTTTATAACAGATTTTTTTAGTGGTCAAATTTCAAATATCAGGCTTTATACAAAAGATAATTTCTTAGAGTTGTTTGCCATTTTCTTTTTAGTTTTTTATAAAAAATATGAAGGTAAACAGCTATTTAGCAACTACTTGTTTAGATATTTTTCACTTGGAATAATATCATTATCATGTATATTATACTTTTCTCGAACCATGATAGTAATAGCAATTTTACTACTGGTAACAATATATGGCTATACTAAGATTACTAAAAAGAGTTTAGTACTGGCGAGCATAGGTGTTGTTTTACTTTCATTACTATTTGTATATCTTAATAATGCTAATATAAGGAGAGACAAAGAGGGTATAGAGGGCTTTTTATATAAAATTAAAATGGCTCCAGGAGAGATATTTGTGGGTAATATAAACCGTGAAAACCATGCTGATTTATGGGATCATTGGCGGGCTTATGAAGCAAAAAGGGCTTATGCCTTAATGGAAGAAAATCCATCTTCATTTGTGGTAGGTACAGGGCATGGGTCACTAGTTAATTTAAAATTTTTCGTTCCTGTACCTGACAATTTAAAAGGAATGAAATATGTTTCGGAATTGCATAATGGTTATATGTACGTTTTTTATAAAATAGGGGCGATAGGTATTTTGTTATACTTATTCATCTTGCTTAGATGGTATAGTTATATTTATAAGAGAAATACAATGGTAAATATGCTAGTATCTGCTATTGGCACCATATACCTGTTTTCTTCAATAACAATTACAGGAATATTTAATGGTCGCGATATAATAATCTTTATACTAGGAGCAGCTTTATATTATTCAGAATCTGCGGCAAAGACTAAGGCAGAAGTGCAAGAAATTCAACAGTAAAATGAATACCAGAAAACAACTGCGCATATTTGTAGATTGTCATGTTTTTGATGGTGGCTTTCAGGGAACTACTACTTACCTGAAGGGCATTTATGGCGAGTTAATTAAAGATGAAACAAAACAGTTTTATTTGGCAGCATTTGATGTTGAAAATTTGCAAAAGGTTTTTGGTACTGCTAAAAATGTACACTACGTTCGCTATGCATCACACGGAAAGTTTTATCGTTTGCTTATAGATATTCCGAGAATTATTAAAAGAAATGATATTGATTTTGCTCACTTTCAATATATCACACCACCTTTTAAATATTGTAAGTATATTAATACCATACACGACCTTCTTTTTTTAGATTACCCCCAATATTTTCCGTTAACATACAGGTTAGTTAAAGGATTTCTTTTCCGATATAGCGCAAAATTATCTGACTTGGTTGTAACTGTTTCTCCATACTCAAAAGCTCAAATAGAAAACCATTATAAAATTCAGAATGTAATTGTTACTCCTAATGCGGTAGATGCTGCCTTTTTTGAAAAGTATGATAAAAAGACCATTCATGATACCGTTACCAAGAAATATGCTATTAATGACTATTTGCTTTTTGTAAGCCGTTGGGAACCAAGAAAAAACCATGATATGTTGCTTAAAGTTTTTGTAGAGCAAGAATACTATAAAAACTATAGTTTGGTATTTGTAGGGCAACCTGCTATTGCTAACCCCCAGTTTGATGTTTTATACCAATCTCTACCTGCCGAAGTTAGTGCCAAAATACTGATACTTAATAAAGTTAGTTTTGATGATTTATTGCAGTTAATAAGAGGTGCTAATGTATGTCTATACCCCTCTAAAGCCGAAGGTTTTGGCATACCACCATTAGAGTCGGCAGCAGCAGGAGTAGCTACCGCCTGTTCATCTGCAACTGCTATGGCTGATTTCGATTTCTTTGGCAATACACTTTTTGACCCCGACTCTGAAGGAGCAATGCACATTGCTATACAAAATGCTTTATCTAATACAAATACTCAGGAAATAAGCGATATAATCAGGCAAAAATACGATTGGAAAAAATCGGCATATATACTAAACAGTTATATAAAATAATAGGCTCTATTATGTTTGAATAGATTTTTTCATATACAAATTAAAGCCTATTTTTACGTCCTTGAAAAAGAACTTTAATGAAGATTGCTATATTAGGAACAAGGGGTGTGCCCAATTACTACGGAGGCTTTGAGCAATTTGCTGAATTTTTCTCGGTTTACCTAGTCGAAAAGGGGCATGAGGTATATGTTTATAACTCGCATAATCATCCCTATCAGGAAAAAAAATTCAACGGTGTAAATATCATTCACTGCTATGATCCTGAATATAAAATGGGTACGGCTGGGCAGTTTGTTTACGATTATAATTGCATAAAGGATAGCCAAAAACGTAATTTTGATATTATACTACAGCTGGGCTATACCAGTAATTCGGTATGGTATTTTATGCTACCTAAAGAGGCTATAATTATTACTAATATGGACGGGCTAGAGTGGAAACGCTCTAAATACTCAAAACCAGTGCAGCAGTTTTTGAAATTTGCTGAAAGGCTTGCTGCTGTTAAAAGCGATTACCTTGTAGCCGACTCGCTAGGGATACAGGAATCGTTGAAAAGATTGTATGGAAAAGAATCAGAATACATAGCTTACGGTGCAACTACCTTTACTAACCCAAACGAAGCTATATTAAACGAGTATGATGTAAAGAAGCATGGCTATAATATGGTTATGGCGCGCTTTGAGCCCGAAAATAATATTGATATGGTACTGGAAGGGGTAGCAAAAACGAATGATAACGTTCCTATACTTGTAGTGGGTAATTATAAGACCAAGCATGGTAATTATCTTATAGAAAAGTATAAATCGTACAAAAACATAAGGTTTATAGGGGGGCTTTACAACTTAGAGCATCTTAATAATTTACGATTGTTTTCTAAAATTTATTTCCACGGGCACTCCGTAGGCGGTACAAACCCGTCGTTGCTCGAAGCAATGGCATCGGGTGCGCTTATAGCAGCTCACAATAATGCCTTTAATAGAGGCGTTTTACAAGACAATGCTTTTTATTTCTCTAATCCTGATGAGGTTACTCACTTACTGCAACATTTAGATAAAGAGGAAAATAAAGCGATTATAGAAAATAATATACAAGCAATAGAAAACGACTTTAACTGGGAGAAAATAAATGGCAAATATTTACAATTTTTCGAGGCATGCTTTACTAAAAAGAATAGGACTCACGCCAGGTAAAAAAATGCTTATTTTTTTCATTTCGGCAGCGATATTAACCATACCGCTTAGTTATGTTTATAACAGTGTTACCCTTATTCTTTTTGTATTATATACCTTTCTTTCTTATAGTAAGCAAAATATAAAATTGCGGTTACCGCTGTTACCGTTATTATTGCTTTTTTTGCTCATGGTGCTATCGTTAGTATGGTCGGTAGATTTTAACAGTACCCTCAAGGCGCTTAGTAGAGAGGCACCCTTGCTATTTATACCAATAGCCTTTTGTTTTAACCAGCCACTTTCGCGCAAAGCAGTAACCAAAATACTCGAAAACTATAGTTTAGGTATTATATTGTTTGGTATTATACTTTTGGGCAGGGCAGTTATGCGTTATAGCGATACAGGAAGTATAGATGTTTTCTTTTATCATGAACTTGCCACTAACGATGTTAATGCTATATACCTATCAGTACTAGTATCTATGGCATTGATGTATTTTTTGTGTAAGAAAAGAAAAACATTTTGGGGCTATAGTGTATTATTGTTCTTACTTGTTTTTCTGTTTTTACTTTCTTCTAAAGTAATTATTATTACTAATGTACTGCTTATAGCGATTTACTATATTTTCTATTCAGGCATGAAAGTAAGAGGGCGAGTTGTAGCTATACTATTACTTTGTATAATGGCAGGAGGGCTTGGTTATTACGGAAAAATTAATGAACGTATAGCAGCCGAGTTTACTAATAATAAACAACAAGATGAAGCAGCAGGCGGTGTGCATTATGTTACCCTAAAGGAGGCTTGGTCAAGAAATGATTTTAATGGTAATGATTATCTTAACGGAACATCGTTTAGGTTATATCAAATAAGAATATTTACTGAAATGCTAAAAGAAGACCCTGTGCTCTTTACAGGCTATGGTCTTAATGCTTCTTGTAATAAAGTAGAAGAACAGGGTATAGAACACAATTTAATACATGGCGATAAAGACGGCATGGTTTATAACAAACTTAATTTTCATAACCAATATGTACAAACGTTTGCCGATTTAGGTATTTTTGGTTTTTTGATTGTTATAGTAATGTTATTTATAAACCTTAAAAATGGGCTTACTAAGAAAGATTTTATACATATTGCTTTCGCAATTGTTATGATAAGTTTATTTTTGACGGAATCATTTTTGTGGCGACAAAGAGGGGTAGTTTTCTTTACTATGTTCTACTGTATTTTCAATACAGCTTTGTTACCAGGAACTTCTGATAAAAAAAAGATATGAAAAGAATACTTATAACTGGTGCTGCAGGTTTTTTAGGCTCGCACCTTTGCGACAGGTTTATTAAAGAAGGTTACTATGTGATAGGTATGGATAACCTTATAACGGGCGATCTTAAAAACATACAACATCTTTTTAAATTAGAAAACTTTGAGTTCTATCATCATGATGTTACTAAGTTTGTAAACATTCCTGATAAGCTCGATTATATATTGCATTTTGCATCGCCAGCAAGCCCTATAGATTATTTAAAGATACCAATTCAAACATTAAAAGTTGGTTCTTTAGGAACACATAATTTACTTGGACTGGCAAGAGTAAAAGGTGCAAGAATACTTATAGCATCGACATCCGAAGTATATGGAGACCCTTTAGTACACCCGCAAACCGAAGATTATTATGGTAATGTAAATACCATAGGTCCAAGAGGAGTTTATGACGAAGCTAAGCGTTTTCAGGAGTCTATAACTATGGCATACCATACTTTTCATAACGTAGATGTAAGAATAGTAAGGATATTTAATACTTATGGTCCTCGCATGAGGCTGAACGATGGTAGGGTAATACCAGCATTTATAGGGCAGGCACTTAGAGGAGAAGATTTAACAGTGTTTGGCGATGGTATGCAAACACGTTCTTTTTGTTATGTAGATGACCAAGTAGAGGGTATATACAGGCTTTTAAATTCAGATTATGTATATCCTGTAAACATTGGTAACCCTGATGAGATAACGATTAAAGATTTTGCTGAAGAGATTATTAAACTTACAGGTACAGACCAAAAGATAGTCTATGAGCCGCTTCCTAAAGATGACCCTTTACAACGCCAACCCAATATTACCAGAGCTAAAGAAATATTAGGCTGGGAACCAAAAGTAGGACGCGAAGAAGGTATGAAAATAACCTATGATTATTTTAAATCGTTGTCTAATGAAGAGCTGCTAAAAGAAGAACATAAAGATTTTTCAGGATTTATACATTAAGATGATTTCATTTGGAAAGGGCAGATACTCAAAATATTTAAGACCAATTAGTATATCTTTTGATGTACTGGTTATTAGCATAGCATATCGCTTTTTTTTAAGCGAACTTAACGTAAATGACATACACTTTACAGCCTATCAAATAGTTTGCTGGTCTATTATATCTTATTTTTTAGGATTTTATGAGGTGTATCGTTACACTACTGCTGTGCAAATATTCTCTAAATTATTCCGACAGGGCATACTTTTCCTGTTGGCAATTATTGCGTTTTTCCCTTTTGCGAAACAAACTATTTTTAGCGGGCAAGCCTTGGCAGAATATATGGTTGTTGCATTTATAGCCATTATATCGTTTAAATTTTTATTATTTTATTATTTAAAGAAGTACAGAATATCTACAGGAAGTAATAAAAGAAATGCGATTATAGTAGGCTTTACTCCTCAGGCAATAAACCTTAGAGAATTGTTTGATTCGAGAGCCGATTATGGATATAATTTTTACGGCTATTTTTCAGATAAGAAAGAAAATGAACAAATAGTAGGACGGGTAAACGATATAAAAGATTTTACATTAATTAATAATATCGACGATATATATTGCTCTATGAATGAGCTGGACAACCTACAAATGAAAGACCTTGTAGAGTTTGCAGAGGTTAATGATAAAACCATTAAATTTATACCAGACACAAAACATATATTTTCTAAAAATTTACGGATAGATTATTATGAGTTTTTCCCAGTATTATCGCTACGTAAAACACCATTGCACGAGCCAATAGCCATGATAGTAAAGAGGGTATTTGATATAGTGTTTTCTTTATTTGTAATTGTTTTTATACTCTCATGGTTTACTCCTTTAATGGCATTATTGATAAAGCTAGAATCTAAAGGACCTGTTTTTTTTCTGCAAAGTCGTCCTGGTATAAAAGAAAAAGAATTCTTTTGCTACAAGTTTCGTTCTATGCAAATTAATAAGACTACAGAGCAATCAGTAGTGAAAAATGACCCAAGGGTAACACGTGTTGGTAAAATTATCAGGAAAACAAGCCTTGACGAAATGCCCCAGTTTTTAAACGTACTTAAGGGTGAAATGTCGGTAGTAGGACCTCGACCAAATTTATGGTCTCAGAATAGATTATACAGTTCACGAATAAAAAAATATGGTATACGCCACTATGTAAAACCTGGTATTACAGGGCTTGCCCAAGTAAAAGGCTATAGAGGTGAGATAAGTACTGATGAAGATATGATAAACCGTATAAAGTATGACGTGTTTTATATAGAAAACTGGTCGCTTATACTAGATTTAAAAATTATACTTCAAACGGTTACCAATATAATAATAGGCGACGAAAAAGCATATTAACTACTAAGTAAGAACAACACACACAATATGAAAATTTTACTATTAGGATCAGGAGGAAGAGAGCACGCATTAGCATGGAAAATAACACAAAGCCCAAAATGCGATATGCTTTTTGTAGCACCAGGCAATGCTGGTACAGCAACTATAGCTACTAATGTGGCAATAAACCCTAACGATTTTGATGCGGTAAAAGAACTAGTACTTACTGAACAAATAACAATGGTTGTGGTAGGACCCGAAGACCCATTGGTAAACGGTATATATGATTTCTTTAAAAATGATAATGAGCTTGCCAATATACCTGTAATAGGGCCATCAAAACACGGTGCTGAGCTTGAAGGTAGTAAAGAGGTTGCTAAGAAATTCTTAGTAAAAAATAATATACCTACAGCAGCTTATGACAGTTTTACCAAAGATACGGTAGAGCAGGGCTGTAAGTTTTTAGAAACACTACAGCCACCTTATGTGCTAAAAGCTGATGGACTTGCTGCTGGTAAAGGAGTGTTGATATTGCAAGACCTGAAAGAAGCACAGCAGGAGCTTAAAAACATGCTTGTAGATGCCAAGTTTGGCGATGCGAGTAGTAAAGTAGTAATTGAAGAGTTTCTAGACGGTATAGAGTTAAGTTGTTTTGTACTTACCGATGGTAAGAGTTATAAAATATTGCCTATGGCAAAAGATTACAAGCGTATAGGCGAAGGCGACACAGGGCTTAATACAGGAGGCATGGGCGCAGTATCACCCGTTCCGTTTGCAGATGAAGAGTTTATGCAAAAAATAGAAGAGCGTGTTGTAAAACCAACTATAGCAGGTTTACAAGATGATGCAATAGAATATAAAGGCTTTGTATTTATAGGGCTTATAAAAGTAGGTAACGACCCATTTGTAATAGAATATAACGTAAGAATGGGCGACCCCGAAACAGAGGTGGTAATACCAAGACTTAAAAGTGATATTGTAACACTATTTGAAGCCGTTGCACAAGGGAAACTTGATAAAGCGGTACTGGAAATAGATGAAAGAAGTGTAGCTACTATTATGCTAGTATCAGGTGGGTATCCTGAAGGGTATGAAAAAGGTAAAGCCATTACAGGTCTTGATGCTATTGATGGTTCTATTGCTTTTCATGCAGGTACTAAAGAAGATAATGGTGCGGTAGTAACTAACGGAGGGCGTGTAATAGCGGTAACCTCTTATGGCGATAACTGGGATAATGCCATAAAAAAATCTTATCAAAACATAGAAAAGCTACATTTTGATAAGATGTATTATAGAAAAGATATTGGCTTCGACCTGTAGTTTAAGACAGGAATGAGTGAGCTGTAGTATCTTGTTCGTCTGCGTGGTTTGCTTTAAATACTTGTAATTGTTTTATCCAGTACCATGTAGCTACACAGCAAGTAATGATAAAAACCCAAGTAATTATATTGGCTGTCCACCAGTTTTCTAACTCTAATGCACGGATAAAATCCATAGGGATGAATAAAATATCGGTGAAAAGGTAACCTATAGCTTCAAAAAATGCTTTCATTTTTAAACAAGTATTATATTTACATCCACAAAAGTATATAAATTTTCCAAATGTTAGCAAGTGTTTTTAATAAATCGCGACCTATAAATTACGTAATCATAGGCGTAGCGCTTGTATTGTTCTATTTTCTATATCTTTTTAAAGAAAATTTTTGGACAGAATCTATTTTATCCATATTTCAAGGTATTGGTTTACTGCTCCTTTTAATAGGATCTTTATTCCTTACTAACTTTGTTACCCACAAAAACAGGCTTAATAAGGATAACACCTATGCAATGTTTTTATTTTTGGTATTTTTAATATTGTTTCCTACCATAATGGTAAATACCAATATTATTATATCAAACTTTTTTTTACTTTTGGCATTAAGGAGGCTTATATCATTACAATCATTAATTACACCTAAAGAAAAAATATTTGATGCTTCGTTTTGGATATTTGCTGCTGCTATCTTTCATTTTTGGAGCATTATCTATATTGTACTGGTCTTTATCTCGATAATTTTTCATGTATCGCGCGATTATAGAAACTGGATTATTCCTTTTATTGCCTTTTTTGCAGTGGCGGTACTCTATTTTATGGCAGCATTTATAATAGACGAAGGTTTCTTTAGTCATGTAATGGGCGAAATAAGTATAAGTCTAGACTTTACTTATTTCGAAAATGTATATCAAAACATAGCCATAGCCTTTTTTGCATCGGTAACGGTATTATTTCTTTTCCCATATCTGGCTTCTATTAGTAGTAAACCTATAAACTTGCAAGTTTCGCACAAAAAGGTGCTATTTTCATTTTTAATAGGCGTAGGCATTTATGTGCTTTCAGATTTTAAAAACAATAGTTTTCTTGCCTTTACCTTTGCACCACTTGCCATAATGGGGGCAAACTATCTGGAAAACCAAAAAAACTATTGGGTTAAAGAAACTGTTTTGGCAGTTATAGTAGTTATAGCTATTATATTATTTATAATGCAATTATAATTTACTGCCATAAGCAAGATCACCTGCGTCGCCCAGTCCAGGTACTATATATTTCTTTTCGTTAAGTTTTTCATCAAGTGTAGCAATCCATAGGTGACAGTAGTCAGGTAACTGTTCTTTCAGGTAAGCCACACCTTCAGGAGCAGCTATTACTACAGCAATATGTATTTCTTTTGGTTTTTCTTTTTCCATAAGCTGATTGAATACAGCTACTAACGATTGTCCTGTTGCCAGCATAGGGTCGACCAGTATAAGAGTTTTATCTTTAAAAGATGGTGCAGCACGATACTCTACCAGTATTTCAAACTCGTCATCATTATTAGGGTGGTGTCTGTATGCCGAAACAAAACCATTTTCGGCATCGTCAAAAAAGTTCATAAACCCCGTGTGTAATGCTAATCCTGCTCTAAGTATAGAGCATAGTACTACATCGTCTTTAATTGCGGTGGTTTTTTTTATGCCTAGAGGGGTGGTAACCTCAATTTCTTTATAATCTAATTCCTTACTAAGCTCATAAGCCATTATTTCGCCTATTCGTTCTATGTTTTTACGAAAGCGCATACTATCTTTTTGTATCTCTACATCGCGCAGTTGTGTAAGGAAGTGGTTGAGTATACTATTGTTATCAGAGATATAATGGAGATTCATTCTAAAAAAATATTAGTATTAGCAAGGTAAAAGTATTAAAACTATATTTGTAAATAAAAATTTGAGTATGTTTTCCGAAATAGCTTTTCCTGTTTTTGAACAGAGTATCCTTGATTATCATAAGTTTGATAACGTTGACCAACCTATAAATAATCCTTTTAGCAAAGATAAAATAGAGCACTTGCTTTATGCTAAAAATTGGATAGACACTGTACAATGGCATTTTGAGGATATTATTCGTAATCCAGAAATAGACCCTGTAGCAGCATTAACGTTAAAAAGACGTATAGACGCATCTAACCAAGAGCGTACAGATATGGTAGAGTATATAGATAGTTACTTTTTACAAAAATATGCTGATGTACAGGTTAAAAGCGATGCCAAAATAAACTCTGAAAGTCCTGCATGGGCATTAGATAGGTTGTCTATACTTGCCTTAAAAATATATCACATGAACGAAGAGGCTACTCGCGAGGGAGCATCTGAGGAGCATCGTAAAAAATGTACAGAGAAACTTAATGTACTACTTGAGCAGAAAAAAGACTTATCTACTGCTATAGATGATTTGATTGCCGATATTGAAAGCGGTGAGAAATATATGAAAGTCTATAAGCAGATGAAAATGTATAATGACGAGGAGTTGAATCCTGTTTTGTATCAAAATAAAAAATAGACCTTCATGCGAAGGAAAAAACATATTCTTGTAATACGCCTATCTGCTATGGGCGATGTTGCTATGGTGGTACCCGTACTAAGGGCGCTGACAGAGCAACATAAAAAGGTAAAAGTTACAGTAATATCAAGGGCTTTTTTTAAGCCCTTTTTTAATGGAATACCTAATATAGATTTTTTTGCTGCCGAACCTAATGGTAAACATAAAGGTTTTTTAGGTTTACTGAAACTGTATTCTGAACTTAAAAAACTTCATGTATATGGTGTTGCCGATTTACATAATGTACTGCGAAGTAGGATAATAACAACGCTGTTTAGGTTAAAGGGAAAAAAAACAGCAACAGTTGATAAAGCCCGAAGCCAAAGAGCAGCACTAACACGACCTGATAATAAAGTATTTGAACCTTTAGTGCCTATAACAGAAAGGTATGCCGATGTGTTTGAAATGCTTGGATATCCTATAGATCTTAAAAAGGTTAAGTTTATTGAAAAACAGAGCCTTACAGATGATATAATTGCAACCACAGGTACGCGTACAGAAAACTGGGTAGGTATAGCTCCTTTTGCCAAGCATAGAGCAAAAATATACCCTAAAGATTTAATGCAAGAGGTTATTAATCAGCTTTTGGTGAAACCAAAAATAAAAATTTTTCTTTTTGGGGCAGGACGTAGCGAAATAAAGAAACTAGAAGGCTTTGCCGAGGGACATGATAATGTAATTGTTATTGCTGGTAAAATGAGTTTTAAACAGGAATTACAATTAATAAGCAATCTTGATATAATGCTTAGTATGGATAGTGGTAATGCTCATATTGCTGCTATGTATGGTGTTAATGTGATAACGCTTTGGGGCGCAACGCATCCCTATGCAGGCTTTGCACCCTTTAATCAACCTGAGAAAAATCAATTGGTTGCAGACAGGGAACAATACCCTAAGCTGCCTACCTCTATATATGGGAATAAAAAAGTAGAAGGCTATGAAAATGCTATGCGTACTATAAAGCCAAATGATGTTGTAACTATTGTAGATAGTTATTTAAATCATAATAACTTATAGTTCTATTTTTATAGAATAAATAAAAACGGGCAATGTATTACATTGCCCGTTTTTGTATTTAATAAATTTTATTTTGAGGTATTATACATCGTCATAATCTACATAAACTTCCTGCGATGTAGGGTGTGCTTGGCAGGTAAGTATAAGCCCTTCGGCAATTTCGCCATCTGTAAGTATAGCGTTTTTTTTCATCTCGGCACTACCACTTGTTATACGTGCCATACAGCTACTACATATACCACCTTGGCAAGAGTAAGGAGCATCTACGCCTTGTTTTAGGGCAGCGTCTAGTATTGTCATTTTTTGCGACATATCAAAAGTCGTTTCCTCATCATCTACCAGTACGGTAATTTTAGTATGACCTTCTAAGTTTTCCTCAATTTTCTTCTCAGCAATAGGAGTAGAAAACAACTCAAACTTAATGTTTTTCTCAGGTACATTACTTTCTTTTAGTACCTCGCTTACCGTTTTTATCATCTCTTCAGGACCGCACAGGTAAAACTTAGCAAACTCTTTTTCTTTATGTTTGTTTTTCGTTACAAAGTTTACGGTAGAGCGTTCTATTCTGCCAAAAAGAGAATCCTCGGCTCTAGCTTTACTATAAACAAAATGTACAAAAAAGCGACCCACATATTCTAGTTGCATATCGTGCAATAACTGATGAAATATAGTGTCCTCGGGTGTTTTGTTACCATATACCAGCACAAAAGTACTTTTTGGTTCGCCTTCTAGTACTGATTGTATAATAGATAGTATAGGCGTTATACCACTACCAGCAGCAAATGCCGCATAGTTGCGCTGTCTGTCTGGTTTAGGTTCAAAAGTAAATTTACCTTCTGGTGTGCCTATTTCTAAGGTGTCACCTGTAGCTAGTTTTTCATTAGCAAAGCTAGAAAACCCTCCGCTTTGCACTGCTTTTATAGCTACGCGAAGTTCATCACTATTGGGTGAAGAACAAATAGAGTAAGCTTTGCGCACCTCTTGTCCTTCATATTCAGTTTTCAGGTTTATATACTGCCCTGCTGTAAATTTGTATGCATCTTTAAGGTTATCAGGAATAGTAAAAGCAATAGATACTGCTCCAGGTGTTTCCCTTGTAACATCTTTTATGGTTAACGTATGAAATGTTGACATATTAATAGTATTTAGCTACAAAATTAAGCATTCCTTATAGGGAAATGAAAACTGTTCGCAAATAAATTATACATAAGATTATTATGCATAATAAAATTATGTATATATTTGGACTGTAAATTATTTTGAATTTAGGCACATCATGAAAAACTCGCCACTATATAAGGGTAGTCTTACTACTATAATTATGAAGCTATTAGAAGAAAATGAGCGTATGTATGGCTATGAAATAACCCAAAAAGTAAAGCTTATTACTCAAGGAGAGCTAAATATTACCGAAGGTGCATTATATCCTGCATTACATAGGCTAGAGGGTGAAGGGCTGCTAGAAGCCGAAGTAGAAAAAGTAGATAACAGGCTACGTAAGTACTATAAACTTACCGAAAGCGGACAAAAAGAAACGGTAAATAGGCTGGCTGAACTTGAAGATTTTATAAGAAATATGCAAACGCTTGTAAACTCTAAAACAAATCCTGATTTACAGTTTTAATTATGAAGCTTACTAAAGAAAATATCACTTTTATAGACAATTACCTGAAAAATTCAGGAGTTAGCTATAGTGATGTTCGCTATGAGATGACAGACCATGTTGCTACGACCTTAGAAGAAAAAGAAGGTGATTTTCTTGAGAATTTCATGGTATATATGGCTCGTAATAAAAAGTATATTATGCAATCTAACAGGCAGTTTGCTAAAGCTGCTCGCAAGCGTGCCTTATGGCTATTATTACAAAACATGATTAAGCCTCATAGCCTTGTGTTTATGGTTGCTTTGTTTTTAGTACTTTATATGGCTGTTACTACTTTTGGCGTAAATACCGTAAAAGATGTACTAGGTATAATTTATAGTTTGTTACTGGTATGCCTACTATTGTTTTATAAATTTAGTATAGGTTACCATAAGTCTAAATTTTCGGTATTAGATAAGTTAATTTCTACATTGCTTATTATTACCTATGTTGTTTTTGTGTTTTTAAGACCAAACAAGCTAATAGATAACCCTATGTTAATAACTATTTATTATGCAGCTTTTACATCTTTTATAACTATAAATGTATACACGTTTTATGTTTTATCAAAAAAATATAAACTGCAATATAATTATGAATAACAAAGACAGAAAAATAACAGCACACGAAGCAGATAGGCTTTTTGGTTTTACGCGCGAGCATTTTGTAGAACATTACGATTTACAGTCGGAGCTTGTAGACCATTTAGCCAATGCTATAGAGTTGAAATGGCAACAAAATCCTGATTTAGATTTTGAACAGGCATTGCAGGCAGCGTTTAAGAAATTTGGGATTTTTGGTTTTTCCGATATTGTAGAAAAACGCCAAAAGGCACTTACTAAAAAATATTATAAACTACTGTGGAGTTATTTTAAAACCTTTTTCCGTTTACCGCAGGTTTTAGGTACACTTTCGGCAGTAATTGCTATATATTGGCTACTAAAGTTCTCTACTATACTCTACACGGTTTTCTTGTTTTGTGGTATTGTAGCAGGTATATCATATGCTATATATATGAGCGTAAAATATAGAAGAAGAGCCAAAAAGACAGGGCGTAAATGGTTACTTGAAGAAATTATATACAGTTGTGCAGGCGGTTTCCCTATAGTGTATGCGCCCATCTATTTTCAGCACTTTTTTTCTTTAGAAGAAAAAACAATATCTGAGCCTGCTGCTTGGTTACTTGCCATAACATTAGTCCTTTACTATTTATTCGATTACGTAGCATTATTTGTGTTACCTCGCAAAGCAGAAAAGCACCTTACAGAGCTTTACCCAGAGTATCATATAATAGAGAAACAATAAAAAATTGTAACGTTTTTTTGGTTTTGCTACTAACTATATAAACAAAACCACCAATTATATGTTTAGGAAGTTTATTGCACTCGAATGGAAAGCCTTTTTTAGGTCGCCCTCTTTTACTGCTAATGTTATCGTGAAAGTGTTCATGATATTAGGAGGACTATTCTTTATGTTAGCACTTTTAGGTATGGGGTTTGGAAGCTATTTTATTATAGAAGATAGTCTTAAACAAGATCCGTTAGAAGTAATAAATAAGTATATTATATACTATTTAGTGTCGGATATAATGATTAGGTACTTTTTACAAAAAATTCCTGTTATAAATATAAAACCATTCCTTACACTACCCATAAAAAGAAGTACTATTGTAAGCTTTGCGCTAGGTAAAACAGCATTGTCATTTTTTAATTATATACATGCTTTTTTCTTTATACCATTTTCAATAGTTATGTTAATAGAGGGGCATGACCCATTAAGTGTAGGGCTTTGGCACTTGGGTATATTTGCATTGATATATTGTAATAACTTTATGAATATATTGATCAATAATAAAGATGGTCTTTTTGTTGTATTTATGGGCTCTTTAGCTATAATGGGCGGACTTCAGTATTATGAAATATTTGATGCTACAATTTACACATCAGTATTTTTTCAAGGAATGTATGCTACAACATACATTTTTATACTTCCAATAATAGCACTTATAGGGTTAGTGATATACTCTTTCCGTTATTTTAAACAACATTTATATCAAGACACGGGGCTTGCTAAAAAACAGTCTGATGTTACTACACAAGACTATTCTTGGCTTAATCGTTATGGTACACTAGGTACTTTCCTTAAAAATGATATTAAACTGATAATAAGAAACAAACGCTCTAAAACCACAGTGGGTCTAAGTTTATTATTTCTTTTTTACGGATTAGCTTTCTTTACAGGAATAGTAAAAGGTTATGATAATAGCTTTATGCACATGTTTGCAGCCATATTTGTAACAGGAGGTTTCCTGTTTACTTTTGGGCAATTTGTACCAAGCTGGGATAGTGCTTACTACCCATTAATGATGAGCCAAAATATACAGTATCGTGAGTATATCTCCTCTAAATGGTGGTTAGTAGTTATTGGTACATTTATAAGTACAATATTAGCATTACCATACATCTACTTTGGTTTAAATATTTACTTAATGCTACTTGCAGCAGGAGTATATAACATAGGGGTAAATTCGCACTTAATATTATTAGGTGGTGCCTATATAAAAACACCCATAGATTTGGCATCGAGCAAACAAGCCTTTGGAGATAAGAAAGCCTTTAATGTAAAAACACTATTAATAACATTACCTAAAATGATTATTCCAATGGCACTATATAGTCTTGGAGATGCTTTTATAGGTGAAAATTGGGGAGTACTACTTGTAATTATTGCAGGTATTATAGGGTTTACTTTCCGTAACAAAGTATTCTCTATGGTAGAGAAAATATACAAAACAGAGAAGTACAAAACATTAGCATCTTACAAACAAAAAAACTAAAATACACAACATCATGATACAAGTACATAACCTTAGAAAAACATATAACGGAACAACCGTATTAAAAATAGATAATCTTGAAATACCTAAAGGCGAAAGCTTTGGGCTAGTAGGTAATAACGGAGCGGGGAAAACTACATTTTTCAGCTTGTTACTAGATTTAATACAGCCATCTAACGGATATATAACCAGCAATACTATAAAGGTTAATGAAAGCGAAGCATGGAAACCCTTTACATCGGCATTTATAGATGAGAGTTTTCTTATAGGCTACCTTACGCCCGAAGAATATTTTTATTTTATTGGCGAACTTCGCGGTTTAAATAAAGCAGATGTAGATGCACTATTAGTAAAGCATCAAGACTTTTTTAATGATGAGATACTAAAGAAAAAGAAATACCTGCGCGACCTCTCTAAAGGAAACCAAAAGAAGGTGGGTATTATTGCAGCATTAATAGGTAACCCCGAAGTTATTATACTCGATGAACCCTTTGCTAACTTAGACCCTACTACACAATTTAGACTAAAAAAAATAATTAAAGAACTTGCCGAAGATCCAGAGGTAACAATACTGGTGTCTAGTCATGACCTTGCTCATACCATAGAGGTAAGTAACCGTATTGTTGCACTGCAAAAGGGTGAAGTGGTAAAAGACATAAAAACATCTGAAGAAACGCTCAAGGAGCTCGAAGCTTTTTTTGCGATATAAATACACTATCCCCTTACTTTGGTAAGGGGATTTTTTTTGTATTCAATTTTTTGATGTAAAAGTATTCTCTCTTTACGAAAAGAAGTGTATTTTTACCCCTCTTTTATACTAAAAAAGAATTTTGACAGTTAAAGGAATAAAAAATCTATACATTTGAAAACCAGTACGTATAAATATTTTCTTCTTTTTGGTTTGGTTGTTTTTTTAATAGCCTGTTCTACCAAAAAAAACAAATTTATTAACCGCAACTACCATGCGGTCACCACCGAATATAATGTTTTGTATAACGGTAACCTTGCCCTCGTTGCAGGGGTTAATGAGCTGAAAACTACCTATAACGATAACTTTTGGGAGTTACTTCCTGTAGAAAGGATGCAGCTTACCGTAGAGGAAATGAGCCCTAATGATAAGCGAAACCCTAACTTTGATAGAGCCGAAGAAAAAGCTACAAAGGCCATACAAAAACACTCTATGTATATGGGGGGTAGTGAGAAAAACCCACAAATAGATGAAGCCCACTTACTACTAGGGCAAGCACGCTATTATGATAATAGATATATACCTGCACTAGAGGCGTTTAATTATATATTGTATAAATATCCTAATAGTGATAAAATAGGCGAAGCTAAGGTATGGCGCGCAAAAACCAATATAAGGTTAGAAAGCGAAGGTGTTGCCATAAAAAACCTGAAACTGTTATTAGAGAATAAACAAAAACTAGACGACCAAGTATATGCAGATGCTAATGCTATACTTGCCGAGGCGTATATAAAAACAGAATATTTAGATAGTGCTTTAGTAGTACTTAAAAAAGCAGGCGAATTTACTAAGCGTAAAGAAGAAAGAGCGAGATATTATTTTATAGCAGGACAACTTTACCAAAGGTTAAACAAACCAGATAGTGCTTTTGCTTCTTTTCAGCAAGTGATAGACATGAAGCGCAAGTCACCAAGACGTTATGTAATACAGGCACATGCCCAACAGGCAGGTCAGTTTGATTATAAAAATGGTGACACGCTTGTATTTATGGAGAAATATAGAGACTTGCTTAAAGACAGAGAGAATAGACCTTTTCTAGATGTTATAAACCATCAAGTAGGTTTATTTTATGATAAGCAAGATCTTGACGAAAATGCTGTAAAGTATTATAACAAGTCGCTTCGTGCCAAAACACAAAATCAAGATCGCTACTTAAAAGCCTCTAACTATCGCAATATTGCCGAGATAAACTTTGAAAAAGCAAGATATCCTGTTGCAGGGCTTTATTATGATAGTACCATGGTGTACTTAGAAAAAAGATCGCGCGAGTTTAAAAACATTAAAAAGAAAAGAGATAATCTTGAAGATGTTATAAAATATGAAGCTATAGCACAGGTTAATGATAGCATACTGCACGCCGTTTCGTTATCTGATGAGGCTAAAAAAGAATACTATCAAGCTTATATAGAGAAACTGAAAATACAAGAAGAAGCAGAAAGAGAAAGGTTAGAAAAAGAAGCTAGAATACAAGAAAACATGGCTGCATCAGGAGGTATTCAGCCAATGAAGCTAGGTTCAGATAAGCCTTCAAGTTTTGGTTCAGTAGTTTCTAAAGATGTTGCTCAAAGTGCTACAAAACAAGCAGGCACAAGAAATGGTTTTAATACTACAAGCCAGTCAGGTAGCGCAGGAGGTAAATTTTACTTCTATACACCATCTACAGTGTCATATGGTAAAATTGAGTTTGCAAAACGATGGGGCAAACGTCCGCTTGTAGACAACTGGCGCTGGGCAGCAGACCTGAGAAATATTGCAGGAAACCAAGGTACAGATACAGATAGCCTTGATGTAACACAAGATAAAGACTGGGAGCTAGAACCTCGATTTACTCCTGACTATTATATTGCACAATTACCTACATCGCAAACGGTGCTAGACAGCCTTGCTAAAGAACGTAATTTTGCATACTATCAGCTTGGTACTATATATAAAGAGAAATTTAAAGAGTATCAGCGTGCTGCAGATAAGTTAGAAAAATTATTACAAAATAATCCCGAAGAGCGTTTGGTATTGCCATCAAAATATAACTTGTATAAGATATACCAAATTATAAACCCTGAAAGAGCAGAGCTATACAAGCAACAAATACTTACAGAGTATCCTGATAGTCGCTATGCAGAGATTATAAAGAATCCTACGCTGGGTGCGGATAATAGTCAAAGCCCCGAAGCAGTATATGCTACGCTGTTTAAAAAATATGAAAGTGGTGCGTTAAGAGAATCTGAAGCATTAGTTGAAGAGTATATAAACTTATATACAGGAGAGCCTATTGTTTCTAAATTTGAATTATTAAAAGCTAGTATTACGGCAAGATTGAGCGGTGTAGAAGAATATAAAAAAACATTGAACTTTGTAGCCCTAAATTACCCCAATAGTGATGAAGGTAAAAAAGCAGAGATTATGCTGAAAACCGATATACCAGCATTAGAAAAAATTAACTTTGGTAACCCTGCAATGTCTTGGAAAGTAATATTTAAGTTTGAGAGTCCTAACGATCCTAAGATAAAACCACTGCAAGAGAAAATACAAAAGTATATTAAAGAAGGACTTAATAATAGTATAACACTATCTCAGGATGTTTATACAACAGAGTCAGACTTTTTAGTAATACATGGTTTTAATAGTAAGCTAGCGGCAGAAGATGCGGTATCTGTACTTAAGGATTATAAAAAGTATAAAATTACCGAAACACCTATTATTATATCTAGTGAAGATTATAGAGTAATTCAGATTAAAAAGAACTTTACCGAATATTTGGCTATAGAATAAAACACAATATCCATCACCCATACACATTAAAAAAATGTTTGACAAAAAAGTACCAAAAACAGGAGGTCTCGACTTCGGGAAAACAAACCGAATAGTAGAAGGAACTATTATAAAAGGCGATATTATATCGCAAGCTGATTTTAGGCTTGATGGCGAACTTGAAGGAAACTTCTCATCGACTGGAAAAATAGTAATAGGACCAACAGGTAAAGTAATAGGTGATATTAAATGTAAAAACGCAGATGTAGAGGGTAGGTTTAAAGGTAAGATGGAGGTAGAGGAGCTGCTTAGTCTTAAGGCAAGCGCAAGTATTGTAGGCGAGGTTATAACGGGTAAATTATCTGTAGAGCCAGGAGCAGCCTTTACAGCCACCTGTTCTATGAAAAACGGGGTAAAGCAAATAGCTAAAGTAAATGAGCAACAAGCGGGATAATAATAATCGTAATAAGTGGATGGCACTTATTAATATACCGTTACAAATGGGGATAATAATTTTTTTATTTTCTTGGTTTGGCGGATGGCTTGATGCAGAGTATCTTAATACAAAAAACACAAATCGCATAATTTTTACACTTCTGGGTGTGTTTATTGCCTTATATAATGTAATAAGGCAGGTAAACGAACTCAACAAATAGACATGAAAAAAAACATAGGTATTTTTACCGTTACCACCGTTATAGCTGCTTTATCCTTGATTGCTAATATGCTCATTTATCAAGTGCCTGAACTTAAGGCAGCAAGTCAAAATTTTATATATTCATTACCTTTGGTATATCTCTTTTTCTTTGTTTTTACCATTGTAATATTAGGTGTACTTCTTACATTAGGAAAGAAAAAGAAAGAACAAGTAGGGTATATATTTCTTTTTTTAACATCTGCCAAGATGGGGCTTAGTTATCTTATTGCCCGACCTATACTTACGAAAACGATTGATGACCCTACAGAGAAAATCAACTTTTTTATAGTGTTTATTTTGTTTTTAGCAATAGAAGCCTATTATACAGCACGTTTATTAAACAATAAATAACAAACATTTAATAAGACTAAAATTATCTTAAAAATTTTTGAGCAATCATCTTGGAATATTAATTAAAAATGTACCTTTGCACAAAATTTTAGGACTGTAAAATTAAGATATTTAATAAGATGGTGTTTTCCACAAAATTAATTAAGAATACAATAACAGCCCTCTTTGCTGTATTTCCTTTGCTTTGTACCGCTAATGTTTCTGATGAAACTCAGCCTAGTCATGCCGATACTGAAGCGCATGCTGCTGAAGGTTCTCATTCGGAAAATACGGGTGAGATAATTGATACAAACTCAAAAATCAAAGCGTTTATAAATCATCACCTTCAGGATTCTCATGACTTCATCTTTTTCTCAGATGAAGAGACAGGAGAACACTATGGTTTTTCGCTTCCTGTAATCTTAATAGATAACGGGGTTAAATTTTTCTCTGCTGCAAAATTTGAGCATGGCGAAAAAATTGTTGAAGCTGGAGGAGAGCACTACGCACTTTACCATAATAAAATATACAAGACGGATGCCGAAGGTACACTAACCTTTGATGAGCACCATCATCCAACTAATGTAATGCCATTAGATATGTCTATCACTAAAAATGTGATGGCTATGCTTGTAACGGCATTAATTATGTTTTTATTGTTTACAGGTCTAGCAAAGTCATACAAAAAAGGACCAATACCTACAGGTTTTGGTAGAATTTTAGAGCCACTTATTATATTTATTCGTGATGAGGTTGCAATACCAAATATAGGTGCAGATAAATATAGAAAATACATGGGTTACTTACTTACAGTGTTTTTCTTTATCCTTATCCTTAACCTTTTTGGTCTAACACCACTAGGTATAAATGTAACAGGTAATATCGCTATAACAGCTTGTTTAGCACTTATAACCTTTTTTATCACACAGTTTAGTGCGAATAAAGATTACTGGAAGCACATCTTTTGGATGCCAGATGTGCCGGTATTGATGAAGATAGCACTTATACCTATCGAGATATTAGGTACGCTTACTAAGCCATTTGCACTTATGATACGTCTTTATGCAAATATTTCGGCAGGACACATTGTTGTAATGAGTCTTATAGGTCTTATATTCGTATTTAAAAACTGGATCGCTGGTCCATCGTTCTTCGGATTAACATTGTTCATCTCTATTATAGAAATCTTGGTTGCCTTCCTTCAGGCGTTTGTATTCACAATGCTGTCTTCACTATTTATCGGTATGGCAGTACAAGAACATCACCATGAAGAAGACCACGACAAGCATACAGAGGAAGAACCAATAATAATATAAAACGTAATCTTTTTAATTAATTTAAATCAAATTAGACATGGAAATTCCAGGAATTGTTGGAGCAGGTTTAGTAGTAATCGGTGCAGGTCTAGGACTTGGTAAAATCGGTGGTTCTGCAATGGATGCTATTGCTCGTCAGCCAGAGGCTGCAGGTAAAATCCAAACTGCAATGATTATTATCGCTGCACTTCTAGAGGGTGTTGCTTTCGCAGCGCTTTTCGCAGCTTAATAAAAAGAAATAAGGCAACTACCTGTAGCGGTTGGCTGCAGGTGTTGTTTTAACAAGTTGATTTAATTAAAAACTAATTATACTAAAAATATAATGGAAAAGTTAGTAAATGATTTTTCATTCGGATTATTTTTCTGGCAAGCAATAATTTTTGTAGTGCTGGTACTACTTCTTGTAAAATTTGCATGGAAGCCTATAATGACAGCTATTACTGCTAGAGAAGCAGGTATTACTGATGCGCTTGCTGCTGCTGAGGCTGCACGTAAAGAAATGCAAAATCTACAAGCAGATAACGAAAGAATACTGCAAGAAGCAAGAGCTACAAGAGATGCCATGATAAAAGAGGCAAGAGAGATAAAAGATAAAATGATTGTTGACGCTAAGACTGAGGCACAAGTACAAGGCGAAAAAATGATTGAGCAAGCTAAAGCTTCTATCGAAAGTGAAAAGAATGCTGCTATGGCTGAGCTTAAAAATCAGGTATCTACGCTATCTGTAGAGATTGCTGAAAAGATTCTTAAAAACGAACTGTCAGATGCTGCTGCTCAAACTACTTTGGTAGAGAAAATGCTGAACGACGTTAAATTAAACTAATACGGTTATGACAGGTTCAAGAGCCGCAATACGTTATGCAAAGGCAATACTCGAAATGGCACAAGATGCAGGCAATGCATCTGCTGTGAATGAGGATATGAGCCAAATTGCATCTACAATGCATAGTAATAAAGAGCTGCGCGATTTTATCGACAGTCCTACTATAAAGGCAGAAGTTAAAGAAGCAACCCTTAAAGAAGTTTTTGCAGGTTCGCAAAATATTACTGAAGGACTATTTAAACTTCTGCATGTAAACAAAAGGTTTAAAATATTGGAGCAAGTTGCTGTACAATATGGAACTCAGTTTGACGAACTAAATGGTAGAGAGGGAGCGGTAGTAACAACAGCTTTTCCTATAACACCAGAGCTTGAAGCACAAGTATTAGAAAAAGCAAAGATGCTATCTGATAAAAAACTAATGCTTCAAAATATAGTAGACCCTGCAATAATAGGTGGGTTTATATTAAGAGTTGGCGACAAGCAGTTTAATGCTTCTGTAGCTAATAGTCTTACAACATTAAAAAGAGAATTCAGTAACTAGTATATACCACACGTAAGTGTTTAAATTATAAACAATTATTATGGCAGAAATTAAACCTGCTGAGATTTCAGCAATATTAAAGAAACAATTGTCCGGTTTTGAATCGGGTGCTACCCTTGAGGAAGTAGGAACAGTACTTCAGGTAGGTGACGGTATTGCCCGTGTTTACGGATTATCTAACGCACAATATGGTGAGTTAGTAGCGTTCGATAACGGGTTAGAAGGTATTGTATTGAACCTTGAAGAAGACAATGTGGGCGTAGTATTGTTAGGTCCTTCTGTTGGCGTTAGTGAAGGTTCTACTGTAAAAAGAACACAGCGTATTGCTTCCCTAAAAACAGGTGAGCAAATGGTAGGTCGTGTTGTAGATACACTAGGTAACCCTATAGATGGTAAAGGTCCTATTGGTGGTGATCTTTATGAGATGCCTTTGGAGCGTAAAGCACCAGGAGTTATCTTCCGTCAACCAGTTACTGAGCCGTTACAAACGGGTATTAAAGCTATCGATGCCATGATTCCTGTAGGACGTGGTCAGCGTGAGCTTGTTATTGGTGACCGTCAAACTGGTAAAACAACAGTTTGTATTGATACCATACTAAACCAAAAAGAATTTTATGATGCGGGTAAACCTGTATTCTGTATATATGTTGCTGTTGGGCAAAAAGCTTCTACAGTAGCAGGTATTGCAAAAACTTTAGAAGAAAAAGGTGCAATGGCTTACACAGTTATTGTTGCTGCAAATGCTTCTGACCCTGCTCCGATGCAGGTATACGCTCCATTTGCAGGTGCTGCAATTGGTGAGTACTTCCGTGATACTGGTCGTCCGGCACTTATCATTTATGATGATTTATCTAAGCAAGCAGTTGCATACCGTGAGGTATCGCTTCTACTTAGAAGACCACCAGGACGTGAGGCTTACCCTGGAGATGTATTCTACCTTCACTCAAGATTATTAGAGCGTGCCGCTAAGGTAATTGCTGATGATGATATTGCGAAGAACATGAATGATTTACCAGAATCGTTAAAACCAATTGTTAAAGGTGGCGGATCGCTTACAGCACTTCCTATCATCGAAACACAAGCGGGTGACGTTTCGGCATATATCCCAACAAACGTAATTTCGATTACAGATGGTCAGATATTCCTTGAGTCAGATTTATTTAACTCAGGTGTGCGTCCTGCAATTAACGTAGGTATCTCGGTATCTCGTGTGGGTGGTAATGCTCAGATCAAGCCAATGAAAAAAGTTGCTGGTACACTTAAACTAGACCAAGCACAGTTCCGTGAGCTTGAAGCTTTCGCTAAATTTGGTTCAGATCTTGATTCGGCTACATTAAGCGTAATTGAAAAAGGTAGAAGAAACGTAGAAATACTTAAGCAAGCAGTTAACGACCCATTTACGGTAGAAGACCAAATTGCTATTATCTATGCAGGTTCTAAAAACTTGTTAAGAAAAGTACCAGTAAACAAAGTAAAAGAGTTTGAAAGAGACTATATAGAGTATCTTAATGCAAAACACAGAGATACTTTAGATTTACTTAAATCGGGTAAATTTACTGACGAGCTTACTGATGTGCTTGAAAAAGCGGCAGCTGAAATTTCTGCAAAATACTAATTTAGATTTTTAGATTTTAGTAGTGAGAACTTGAGTTCTACTTAACTCTCACTACTTAATACTATATAAAATGGCAAACTTAAAGGAAATACGTAACAGGATTGCTTCCGTTTCATCGACAATGCAAATTACAAGTGCGATGAAAATGGTATCGGCAGCCAAGCTTAAAAAAGCGCAAGATGCTATAACGGCAATGCGCCCCTATAGCCAAAAGCTTACTGAGCTACTGCAAAATTTGAGTGCCACTATGGAGGGTGACAACGGAGGTGCATTTGCCGAGCAACGCTCGATAAATAAAGTCTTGGTTGTAGCCATTACATCCAACAGGGGTTTGTGCGGTGCCTTTAATACTAATGTAATAAAAGGTGTAAAAGCAGTACAAGCTACTTATGCTGGTAAGCAAGTAGACGTTTTAACCATTGGTAAAAAAGGTAATGACGTACTTAGTAAAACCTGTACCATTACGGCTAATGAAAGTAATGTTTATGACGATTTAACGTTTGAAAATGTTGCTGATATAGCACAAAATATTATGGATAGCTTTGTTGCTGGAAATTATGACAGAATAGAGCTTGTATATAACCATTTTAAAAATGCAGCGACACAATTAGTGCTTACAGAGCAGTTTTTGCCGTTAGCTCCTTTAGATACTACAGATGTAAACAACAGCGTTGATTATATTTTTGAGCCTTCTAAAGAAGAAATTGTAGCTAACCTTATACCATTATCGTTAAAAACACAGTTGTATAAAGCAATACGCGATTCTTTTGCATCAGAGCATGGAGCACGTATGACAGCTATGCACAAAGCAACTGATAATGCTACTGACCTAAGAAACCAGTTGAAACTTACGTATAATAAAGCACGTCAGGCATCTATTACTAACGAAATCCTTGAGATTGTTGGTGGTGCTGAAGCTTTGAATAACTAAGAACATTTAATAATATATAAAAAAGGCTATCCGAATAGGATAGCCTTTTTTGTTTGAAATAACATGGTTAAGAACACCTTTGATTATTTTTTATGTTAAGGTGCT
This sequence comes from Flavobacterium arcticum, assembly GCF_003344925.1. Taxonomy (NCBI): domain Bacteria; kingdom Pseudomonadati; phylum Bacteroidota; class Flavobacteriia; order Flavobacteriales; family Flavobacteriaceae; genus Flavobacterium; species Flavobacterium arcticum. Next base: position 1,212,038 of record NZ_CP031188.1, read on the forward strand.
TTATAGCTTTTATAATTGGTTGAAAACCCACTTTTATTAGTTCTTTATGTTTAAATTCTACAATTGGGATGTTAAGTTCTCTAGCAAGAGATAGTTCTTTATTTACCCATTTAGAATTATTGGTTTGTTCAGTCCTAATGAGAAAAATAAAATCTGATTTTTTCAATTCATTAACGACTCTATTTTGTTTATTCACAGAATTATTATGGATTAAATCAATGTATACTGTACTTATTTCAGATATTTGATGATTTAATTTAGTTAAAAAATGGCTGTCAATTTCTCCATCTCTAACAGTATAGCTAATAAATACCTTTAGTTTATTTCCTTCTATCAAATCAATTCTTTTTTATCAACTATCATTAATATGAGAACAAGTATTGTGCTAAATAGATAAAATAGTTGTGATTTGTTAAAAAACGCTTTTCCCCAAGACTCTTTTTCTTTATTATCCAGAGGCATCCCAAAGCCATTCACAATTAATTGGTTTCCATTTAATTCATTAACTATTTCGGACATTCTAATTCTTAGTTTCCTTTGGTAATAATAGGAATTGGAGTCAATTATCCAGAAAAACAAAAGTATGAGAGAACTACTAACATAAATAGAAGTATCTAGTTTATTATCCGTCATTTTAAAAATAATGCTCGGAATAGCAACTAATAAAGATGCGCAAATTTTTTTAGTAGCTAATGTATTTTTAGAAAATTGAAGAATAGAAGAATCAAGTTGATCAATTTCTTTTAATTTCAAAATTTTATTTATGTCGTTCATCCTTTTATAGTTTACGTTCAAAGGTATTTAATTTTTTATCACTTTGATGAAGTAGTTGGTTTTAATAGATTATTTGTGAATTAAGAAATCATTTATTTCCAGATTTTTTTTCAATTTATTATATACAATTTTAGAACTATCTTTTATTCTCTACTTTTGCCATTAACAAATACAATCAATAACATTTGAGCCTTTTTAAAAATCTCTTTCAACAGACTGCTATATACGGTATCGCTACGGTAGTACCACGAATGTTTAGTTTTGTACTTACGCCACTATATACTGATATTTTACCAGAGCAAGAGTATGGAGAAGTATCTATTATTTTTGCATGGATTGTACTTTTTAATGTGGTATTAGCCTATGGTATGGAAACCGCATTTTTTAGGTTTTATACTAACGAAGATTCTAAAAAAGTACAAGCAACATCTACCATATCTATATTCTGGACATCGATTGTTTTTCTTGGAGCTGCCCTACTGGGGCGCAACTACCTTGCCGAAGCTGCAGGTATAGATGTACAATATATTACCTATACCATTTGGGTACTAGTGCTCGATGCGCTGGTTATTATACCATTTTCTAAACTGCGTGCCGAAGGCAGACCGCTATTGTATGCCGTCGTAAAAATTGGTAATGTAGCGGTCAATTTAGGATTAAATGTATTCTTCCTGCTCTATTTGCCAAAACTGGCTACAGCACAACCTGATACGCTTTTAGGCGCTATGTATGTAGAGAATTTCCAGATAGGGTATATATTTATATCAAACCTTATTGCGAGCCTGTTAACGTTCTTGGTATTAGCACCACATTATTTCCGTATCTCGTGGCAATTTGACAAGCAGTTATGGGCAAAAATGATGCGCTATAGTTTCCCGATAATGATTGCGGGGATTGCATTTGCCATAAATGAAACATTCGATAGAATATTACTCCACAACATACTGCCCGAAAATATAGCCGAAGCCGAAGTAGGTGTTTACTCTGCCTGCTATAAACTGGCAATATTCATGACGCTTTTTGCTACGGCATTCCGCTTAGGTATAGAGCCATTCTTTTTTAGCCATGCTAAAGAAAAGAATGCACCACAAACCTATGCCATGATAACCCGATATTTTGTAATATTTGGGTCGATTATATTACTGGTAGTAATAGTATTTGCAGATTTACTCAAAGTACTTATCATCCGTAACGAATCGTATTGGGAGGGTATGGCGGTAGTACCACTTATTATTATGGCTAATTTCTTTCTGGGTATTTATCATAACCTTTCGGTTTGGTATAAGCTATCAGATAAAACAAAAATGGGTGCCTATATTTCTATAATAGGAGCTATTGTTACCTTGGGGCTAAACTTTGCCCTCATACCTAAGTATAGCTATATGGGGTCGGCAGTTGCTACTATATCAGCTTATACCACCATGATGGTTATCTCTTATATATTAGGCAACAAGTATTACCCTATTCCTTATGATATGAAAAAGATATGCGGTTACTTGGGGCTTTCTATTGCGCTGTCGCTAGTGTGTTTTTACTTTTTCAGAGAAAATTACTTTGTAGGGGTAGCTGCAATAGTAGTCTATGCTGGGTTTATTTATATAAACGAAAAGGCAACATTACTGCGTATAATAAAGCAAGGGTAACAAATTAATCAAACTAAAGGTTTGGTTATTAGTAATACTATTTTGATATTTGATTTATAAATAAACAAGCATGACAGTTAAAATTATAAACCGTTCGCAGCATGCGTTGCCAAACTATGAAACGATTGCTTCGGCAGGTATGGATTTGAGGGCAAACCTTGACGAACCAGTAGTACTAAGCCCATTGGGCAGGGCTATTATAAAAACAGGATTATTTATAGAACTCCCTATAGGATATGAAGCCCAAGTGCGCCCTCGTAGCGGACTGGCAGCCAAAAAAGGCATCACGGTACTTAATAGCCCAGGTACAATAGACGCCGATTATAGAGGCGAGATAGGCGTGATTTTAGTAAATTTATCAAACGATGCTTTTACCATAGAAAATGGCGAAAGAATAGCCCAACTTGTTATTGCCAAACATGAACGTGCTGAATGGCAGGAAGTACAAGAGCTTACCGAAACCTCTAGGGGCGAAGGAGGGTTTGGTAGTACTGGGGTAAAGTAAACTAACCTAACATATATGAAAAGTAACCGTTTTTCTATTTTAACACTATTATTGCTGGTATTCCCATTAATAGCTATTGCACAGGATGATGATAGTATTAAAACCATTGGTGATAAAGCCTGTGAGTGTACGAAGGAAATAAGTACAGACCAAGTAAGAGATTCAATAGTAAAGAAGATAAATGATTGTATATCTTCACAAATATTACTGGATCAGATGACAAGTCAATTTGGCACTCCTGAAGAAATTAGGGAAGAAGTTAGCAAACTTACCGATAATGACACGGTCGCAGAGATTGGTAAAAATAAAGGTAAAAACATCGTTATTACGATGGATAAGGATTTTGATGAAATCCAACAGTATATGTTTGAGAATTGTTATGCTGTAAAAGTTTTAATGAGCTCTAACAATGCAGAGTCCAAACACTCCATGTCTAAGAATAAAAAAGCATTACAATTTTATGAAGAAGGAGAAGCGCATCTCGTGAGAGAAGAATATGACATGGCTATTGTTAGTTTTAATAAAGCCGTAAAGAAAGACCCAAAATTTGCCTTTGCTTGGGATAATTTGGGGATTAGTTATCGAAAACGTGGTAACTATAAAGAAGCTATAAAGTGTTATGAGAAATCACTTGAAGTAGATCCTACAGGAAAAATGCCGTTACAAAATTTGGGAGTAGCTTATGAGTATTTAAAAGAGTATCAAAAATCAGCAGAAGTATATGATAGATACATTATTCAGTACCCGAATGATCCTGAAGGTTATTATGGTGCAGCAAGGATGTACTATTTTGCAGGTGATTATGCAAAGGGAGTAGACAAAGCTTTTAAAGCTTACTTAATGTATAAAGAATTACAAAGCCCATATATAAGTGATGCTCAGCAAGTAATTTCTGCTATGTATAATGAACTCAAAGAAAAAGGTAAACTAGATATTTTTTTAGAAGCAGCCAAAAACAATAACATAGAAATCAACGAATAACCATGAAAATCATTGTCCCCATGGCAGGTCGCGGTTCGCGCCTTCGCCCACACACACTAACAGTACCAAAACCATTAATCCCTATTGCAGGTAAACCAATAGTGCACCGCTTAGTAGAGGATATTGCTGGTGTTATTAACCAAGAGATAGAAGAAATAGCATTTATAATACATAGAAGTTTTGGCGCACCAGTAGAAAAAGACCTTGTAGCTATAGCCGAAAAACTAGGTGCTAAGGGTACTATTTACTATCAAGATGAACCACTAGGTACAGGTCATGCCATTATGTGTGCGAAAGAGTCAATGAGTGGTCCAATAGTAGTTGCTTATGCCGATACACTATTTCGTGCCGATTTTACGTTAGATACTACAGCCGATAGTGTAATATGGGTAAAACAAGTAGATGACCCAAGTGCTTTTGGTGTTGTTCAGCTTAATGATAAAAAAGAAATAGTTGACTTTGTAGAGAAGCCAAAAGATTTTGTGTCAGATCTTGCTATTATAGGGATATACTACTTTAAGAGTGGAGAAACACTGCGTAGTGAGTTACAATACTTGTTAGATAATAACATTGTAAAAGGTGGCGAATACCAGCTTACAGATGCTTTAGAAAACATGAAGCAAAAGGGTATGAAGTTTGTGCCTGGTAAAGTAGATGAATGGATGGACTGTGGTAATAAGAATGTTACTGTAGATACTAATAATAGAATGCTTAACTTTCTGCATGCTGACGGACACAATATGATAGCAACATCGGCAACTGTAGAAAATAGCGAAATTATACAACCATGTTACATTGGCGAAAATGTAGTGTTAAAAAACAGTACAGTAGGGCCAAATGTATCGTTAGGCGATAATACCACAGTAGAAAATACTACTATTAAAAACAGTTTAGTACAAACCAATTCGGTAATAAAAAATGCTAAGTTAGATAATGCCATGATAGGTAATAATGCTCGTTTTGATGGTAATTTTACAACCATTAGCATTGGAGATTATTCGGTTTTAGAATAAAAATATATGAATATAAAGATTCTTTTTAGCGGATTAGCGCTTTCTGGGTTGTTGCTGTACCCTGTAGTTATACAGGCACAGCAACAAGAACCAGATGAAATTGCACTGGCGAATGATGAATTCGAAAACAATTTTTATGAAGCCTTAAAGCAAAAAGGAATCGAAAATTATGATAAGGCATTACAAGCGTTACAACGATGTGTGGCGTTACAGCCAGATAATGATGCGGTATATAACGAGATAGGAAAAAATCAGCTTGCGTTGAGAAGTTTTGGCGATGCTGAGAGGGCTTTTTTAAAAGCAACCCAGCTTGACCCCGCAAATCGTTGGTACTGGCAAGGTTTGTATGACGTGTATTATGGTATACAAAATTGGAATAAAGCCATACCCGTAGTACAAAAACTTACCCAATGGCGAAAGGAATTTTATGAAGAAGACCTTGTGTCATTATACATGTACACCATGCAGTATGACAAAGCATTGGTGCTTATAAACTCACTAGATGATAAAGTAGGACAATCAGACAAGAGGGCGATGTATAGAGCGCAAATTATGCAAGACGATCGTTTCCGAAAACCTAAAAAAGAATCATTAGAAGAAGCTATAAAGAAAAACCCTAAAGAAGAGTCTAATTATTTAGAGTTAATTTATCTGTATTCCGAAAGCAATCAGGAAGCTAAAGCAGAAGAAGTAGCCAAAAAGCTAGAGAAGGAAATTCCAAACTCAGATTGGGCACAGGTGAGCCTTTTCAAATTTCACCTGAATAATAATGAGGGAGGCGAAGCTGCAAAATCCCTTTTCAGGATTTTAGAAAGCGAAAAAATAGACCGCAAAATAAAACATCGTGCTTTTAACGAGTTTCTTATTTTTGTGAATAACAATCCGCAATTTAATAATGACCTTGCCAAAGCTGCCGATTATTTTGAAGACGATAAAGAGGTAAATGTACCTAAAGAGGTAGGCAAGTTCTTTTTTACTAAAAAAGATTACGCACGTGCTGGGGCTTATTTTGAGAAAAGCCTTGCAGCAAATGCTGACGATATCGAAGCAATAGAACTTTTACTATATACCTATGAAGGGAATAACCAAAATGAGTTATTGCTTAAAAAAGCATCCAGTTATATAGATTTATATCCTACTCATGCTAGACTATATTATTTTGCAGGAGTAGCAGCGAATAACTTATCACAGTTTAAAAAAGCAAAAGATTGGCTAGAAAGCGGTATAGACTTTGTTGTTGAAGATGCTGAACTAGAAGTTAGCTTTACTCAGCAGTTAGCAAGAGCTTTTGAGGGTATAGGAGATGTTGAGGGAAGTGATGCATATAAACGGAGGATAGAAGGATTGCTTAAATTGAAAAAGACAAAATGAGAAAAATAACAGCTTTATTGCTACTTACAGTAGTATTTTTTACATCGTGTAAATCTAAGCAAGCTGTACTTGGCGAGCAAGGTGCTAATAAAGCGAGAACAACAGCCGAAATTATAAAGGGGCATTATGCTAACGAAAAAGACTTTAACACACTCTATATAAAAGCAGATGTACGCTATAGCGATAAACATACATCGCAAAAACTATCGGCAGATATAAGAGTTAAAAAAGATGAAAAGATATTGGTAAGCCTAAAATTTTTAGGGATTACCATGGCAAAAGCCTTAATAACCCCTGATGGTGTAACGTATTATGAAAAACTGAATAATACCTATTTTGATGGTAATTATGCTATGTTAAGCCGTTGGTTAGGTGCTGATTTAGATTATGCTAAAGTGCAAAACCTTATTTTAGGCAAAGCAATATATAACCTTAAAGATGATACTTATACCGCCAAAATAGAAAGCGGATTATACCGATTAAGCTCAAATTCTGGAGGAATAATGAAATCATTTCTATTTGAAGGATCAAATTATCTCCTAAAAAGAGAAAATATAGCTCAAGGCGGTCTCGATGCGCGTAGCCTTGATATTCAATATCCTGCCCATAGAGAGTATCCAAAAGCAATATTACCAGCAGAAATAAAGATAGATGCGCAACAAAAAGATAAGGTAACTATACAAATTGGTTACAATACCGTTACCTTTGACGAAGATTTTTCGTTCCCATTTAACGTACCACAAGGGTTCGATCAAATTTTTCTTGACTAACTGAATATTTAGAACATGATAAGAGCAGTCCTTACCATTCTTTTTTTAAGCTTTACAATGCTTGCCGTAGCGCAGACTGACCAGAAAAAAGAACTGGAACAAAAAAGAGCGCAACTAAATAAAGAAATTCGAGAATTTCAGAACCTGCTTGGTAAAGAAAAAAACAAGGAGAAATCGGTACTTACTAAAATAGCCGATAATCAAACTAAGATAAGACTTAGCGAAAAACTTATTAGCAATACCCAAAAGCAAACTAAAATACTTAGCGACGAAATTTATCTGAACCAGCGCAAAATAAACAAGCTGAATCGTGAATTGAAGGTGTTAAAAGAAGATTATGCTAATATGATATTAAAGGCATACAAAAGCCGTTCGCAGCAAAGTCGTATAATGTTTATACTCTCTTCACAAAACTTTTTGCAAGCCTATAAGCGCATGCAGTATATGAAACAGTATGCTAGTTTTAGGAAAATGCAAGGAGAAGAGATAAAGAAAAAAATGATCGAGCTTGAAGCGCTTGCAGCAAAGTTAAACAGTCAGAAGAAAGAAAAAGAACAATTACTTGCCGAAAATCTTAAAGTAAAGGCTAGCCTAGAAGAAGAAAAAAAGGAGCAAGAAAAACTTATAAAAGCGATACAAAAAGACAAGAAAAAGTATGCTGCTGATATAAAGAAGAAACAAAAAGAAGCTAAAGAAATAGACAAAAAGATAGATAAGATAGTAAGAGAAGCAATTGCTGCTGCCAATAGAAAAGCGGCTGCTGCATCAGGAGCTAAACCAACAAGTAAAGGATCGACATCTACAGCAGCACCTAATAAAATTGTACTTACTAAAGAGGGTAAAATAATTGCCGACAATTTTAGAGCTAATAAAGGTAAATTACCTTGGCCAGTAGAGAAAGGATATATGTCTATGGGTTTTGGTGTACAAAGAAGCCCTATAGCCTCTTCAGTAGAGATAGATCATAGTTTTATAGAAATAACAACCGAAGAAGGGGCTGATGTTCGTGCTATTTTTGCAGGTGAAGTTATGGATGTACAAGTAATGCCAGGAACGCGTACTAAAGCGGTCTTGATACAGCACGGAAATTATATCTCTATATATTTTAACTTAAGTGAAGTAAACGTGCGTACAGGAGATAATGTTTCGATAAAACAAAATATAGGAACAGTACATACAAACCCTGTTTCAGGAAAAACAGTAGTAAAATTAAGGATAATGCAAAACACTACCAGGCTCAATCCTGAAGAGTGGATTATGCGATAAATAAAAAAGGGGAAGTTTTAAAAACTTCCCCTTTTTTATTTATATTAGATTCTTATTTACATAAATAATGCTTTCAGTTCTGTCGCATCGCTAGGTTTCATTTTGCCTGCTAGTACTAAGCTAAGTTGTTTTCTTCTTAACGCTGCTTCAAAGCGTTCTTTTTCAAGTTCGGTTTGCGGTTCTACTGTAGGTACTGCTACAGGTATTCCTGTTTCATCTACTGCTACAAAAGTATAAATAGCTTCATTAGCCTTAGATTTTGTACCCGATTCTCTATCTTCTATCCATACATCTATAAAAATCTCCATAGAGGTACGAAAAGTTCTCGATACCTTAGCCTCAACAGTTACTACACTTCCTAGGGGCACAGCACGGTTAAAAGCTACGTGATTTACAGATGCTGTTACAACAATGCGTCGCGAATGTCTGCGTGCGGCAATACTCGCTGCACGATCCATACGTGCCAATAGCTCGCCACCAAAAAGGTTATTAAGCGGGTTGGTTTCTCCAGGGAGTACAAGATCGGTCATTATACATGCCGAATCTGAGGGATTTTTAGACTGCATACGTTTCTTTTTTTGGCAAAGATACTACAGAAATAAAAAATCCTCCGTAGAGGAGGATTTTTTATCATTCTTTTATGAGAAGCCAAGCTTCGTCATTATCTTGTAATCTTATCTTATTGAGTGCTTCTTGTGCCTCATGGTTTGTGGTATAGCTGCTATATATAACAGGATATAACCCAAACTTGTTTTTCTCAATGCTTTTTGCTGCCTTATAACCTTTAGTAATAAGTTGCTCTACAGCTGTTGCTGCATTTTCTTCACTACGAAAAGCACCTGCAACCACATGATATGGCATACTAGTAACTTCTTCTTTAACAGGGAGTGTTACTGCAAAAGGGTTTTCTATAAAAAAGGTAGCTTCTTGTATTTTTTGCTGTACTTCTTCTTGTGCTTGCTGCTGTACTAAAAGTGTTTCGGTTGCAATTTCATTTTCTCTATAAAACTTAAACCCAACGCTACCTACGCCAAGAGCAACAACAAATATAGCTGCATATTTAAGGTAACTATAATTCTTTTTCCTTTCTGGAGTAAATACTACAGGGGCTTTTTCTTCTATTGCTTCGGCAATAATTTTATATTCTTCACGCTTAATAGCAGGCGATATAAAAGAACTTAACCCAAAAGAGTCTGTAAGGTAATTTACAGGAGTATCAGGTGTAAATACAAGGTTGCCTTCGGCGTTATTTGTAATACTACCTATGTTTTTAAGTACAAGTGTTTGGTTGTTATGTAACTCGTTTAGCCAATGACTTACTGCCGAGTTTATTTCGGCTACTGCTGCATCGTAAGAAATTTTTTCTTGTAATGCGATATGGTTACCCAAAAGCCCGTCATTATTTTTTAAATTCGCATTGAACGAAATAAGTTTTTTTGGGGGATAGAAAGTATGGGTATCATTATCTAATTGTGCCGAGGTAGTTTCGGCAAGAAATGCACCAAAGCCAGGAACGGTAACGCACTGGTAACGATATAGTAGTGCCGATATGTGTTTTTCTATCATCATAAACACAAAATTAACTATTCGGTGGTGAAAGAAAAATTTTATCCACAAATTTTATTAACAATTATCGATTAAATAGATAGTCGCTTATTTTATTTTTTAATGACTGATATTGAATTACTTAATACACTAGCGTTACTTCGCATAGAAGGTGTGGGCGACATTGTGGCAAAAAAACTAATACACCATTGTGGTAGTGCCGAAGCTGTATTTCTAGCTACCCGAAAACAACTGCTTGCTATAGAGGGTGTAGGCGAGGTGTTATACAATAAGCTCCAGAATAGAGCTGTTTTTGGCTTGGCAGAAGCCGAAATGAAATTTATAAAAGAGAACAGCATCAATGTCAGTTTTTATCTTGATAAAGATTATCCTGATAGATTAAAGCACTGTATAGATGGTCCTGTATTGCTTTTTAGTTCAGGGAATATAAACCTACAGAATAGGAAACTGATAAGTATAGTGGGTACACGCCAAATTACTTCATATGGTGCCGATTTTACCCGAAAACTTATAAAAGACCTTGCGCCCTTAAATCCTGTTATTGTAAGTGGTTTTGCTTATGGGGTAGATATACATGCTCATAATGTAGCTATGGAACATAACTTACAAACTATAGGTGTAGTAGCACACGGGCTAAACCAAATATACCCCAAGACGCATAAAAAGTATGTTGCCAAGATGGAGGAGAATGGTGGTTTTATGACGGAGTTTTGGAGCACATCGAACCCTGATAAAGAAAACTTTGTGCGCCGTAATCGTATTGTGGCAGGGCTTACTGAAGCTACCATAATTATAGAGAGTGCCGATAAAGGAGGATCTCTAATTACAGCTAATATTGCTAATGATTATAATAGGGATGTGTTTGCCGTACCGGGGCGTATTACTGATAAGTATAGCCAAGGGTGCAACAACCTGATAAAAACCCAAAAAGCAAACTTACTTACCAGTGCTGCCGACCTTATTTATATATTAAATTGGGAACTAGAGGAGAAGAAACAAAAGCCCGTGCAAAAGCAATTGTTTATAACGCTAGAGGTAGAAGAACAAAAAGTATATGATTATTTACAGAAAAATGGCAAGGAGCTTATAGATATTATAGCACTACAATGCGAGATGCCTATATATAGGTTATCATCATTATTACTCACTATGGAATTGAAGGGAGTAATACGCCCATTGCCTGGTAAAATGTTTGAGGCAATTTAGGATAAAGGTTTACAGTCGCAGTAGGCAGTTATCAAATTACTGTTTACTGCGACTGTTAACTAAAAGCTATAAATATCCTAGTTTTTCTCTAACTCTTGCCAGTACACCATTAGCTATTTTTGTAGCTTTTTCGGCACCTACTTTTAGAGCAGCGTCTATTTCGTGTGGGTTAGCCATATAGTAGCTGTACTTTTCTCTTTCAGTTTTAAAGGTCTCGGCTATTAGTTCATATAACGCTTGCTTAGCATGACCGTAACCATAGTTACCACCTAGGTAATTAGCACGCATTTGCACTACTTGTTCTTCTGTTGCTAGTAGTTTGTATATAGCAAATACATTACATGTATCAGGATTTTTAGGGTCTTCTAGTGGAGTACTATCAGTATCTATACTCATTACCTGTTTGCGTAATGGTTTGTCTGCCTGAAATATATTGATAAAGTTATTACGTGATTTACTCATTTTTTCCCCATCAGTTCCAGGAATAATTTTTGTAACATCGCTAGTAATAGCTTCAGGCAATACAAATGTATCTCCCATTTGGTGATTAAAACGCGAAGCCACATCGCGAGTAATTTCTATATGCTGTAGTTGATCTTTTCCTACAGGTACAAACTCGGCATCATATAGTAGTATATCGGCAGCCATAAGCATAGGGTAGGTAAACAAGCCTGCGTTTACATCGTCTAGTCTATCAGCTTTGTCTTTAAAAGAGTGTGCTAGCGTTAAACGCTGATAAGGAAAGAAACAACTCAAGTACCAAGATAATTCGGTTACTTGTGGTATATCACTTTGGCGATAAAATACTACCCTATTAATATCTAAACCACAGGCAAGCCAAGTAGCAGCAACACTATAGGTGTTTTCGCGTAGCTCTTTTCCATCTTTTATTTGTGTAGCAGAATGTAAGTCGGCTATAAAAAGGAATGATTCATTTTCGGGTTTGTTCGCCATTGCTATGGCTGGTAATAGAGCACCTAAAAGGTTACCTAAATGTGGTGTTCCCGTACTCTGGATACCAGTAAGTATTTTTGCCATTATTTAGTATAATTTTTCACAAAGGTAACAGTTTTGATAAAAAGATAATTAGCTAATCATTACATTTGACATAATGAAAGCAATAAAATATTTTTTTTGGATATTATGGCGGGTATGGTTTTATATCCTGATGGGAGTGCCTATTATTGTGCTTTCGCCATTACTTATACTGTCTATTTTATCGACTAAAACCTATCCGCAGTTTTTTTTCTTGGCGCGCATTTGGGCAAAAGTTATATTGCTTGGTATGGGGTTCTATTATAAAATAGACCGCGAACAGGAAATGGAAAAAGGTAAGAGCTATATGCTAGTTGCTAACCATACCTCTATGGCAGATATTATGATGATGCTCATCGTGTCTAAAAACCCGTTTGTTTTTGTAGGTAAAAAAGAACTTGCTACAATACCCATTTTTGGGTTCTTTTATAAACGTACCAGTATATTGGTGGACAGGAACAGTCCTAAAAGCAGGCAAGAAGTGTTTGTGCGAGCACAAAAAAGATTAAACGAAGGACTGAGTATTTGTATCTTTCCAGAAGGTGGTGTGCCCGATGACGAAAGCGTAGTACTTGACGAATTTAAAGATGGGGCATTTCGGTTAGCTATAGAACACCAAATACCTATAGTGCCTATGGCATTTCCTGATAATAAAAGACGATTTTCTTATACTTTTTTTAGCGGAAGCCCAGGTTTGATGAGAGCAAAAGTACTCCCTTTTGTAACAACAAAAGGATTGAAACTTGAAGATAGAAAGGGACTGAAAGATAATGTTCGACAGACTATTTATAGTAGTTTATTACAATATCTAAAAAAATAAAGCGCCCCAATGTGTTCGTGGGCGCCTTACTCTATCCCATTACGGGACTACCTAAACCAATTAAGTATACATTAGAAACGGAAACTTACACCAGAGTATAAGCCTATGAAATAGGGTTTAAAATTACCCGAACTGCCACTAAACGTATTAATTTGATATTTAAATGTAGGCTCAAAACTAGCTTGGAATGATTTAAAGAACTTGTACTTAAAACCAATACCTACGTTGGTACTAAAGTGAATATTATTAAGGTTTTCTGCTTCACCAATAGATGAGCTTAATCCTTGTGTAGTAACTACACTTACATTATTATCATTTAAAAATAGTGTACTGAAACCACCAATAACATCTATGCCAAATTTTCTATTAATCAAGGCATACGACATTTCTACAGGTACTTCTATATAACCCATTTCTTGTAGCATAGAGCCATTAAATGCTTGTTTTGAAGCAGTAGGATTAAGACCATCTACACCAGCCGACTGATTTTGTACTACAAGGTTTGCAGCACGAGAAGCAGTATTACTACTGATGTTATTGGTTTGCTGTGACATAGAAGGGAAGAACTCTACACCACGTGTCGAATAATTAAGATTAACGGTATTTATACCTGAACGGATAGAGATTCTATCATTAACAGCATAATCAACACCTACGCCATAGCTAAGGTTGTTTTCATAATCTTTACTATTACCTGCAAACTGAGCATCTATAGGCGAACCCTCTGAAAGGGAGTTGTAAAATACAGGTGCTATTTGTGGCTTAACATTCCATTTTTTATTGTCATCTGCTTTTGCGAGCATTTTATCTTTATTATCTTTTTCCTCATTTAACTTTTCCTGCAATAGCTTTTCCAACTCATTTTCAGGTTCTTCTGTAGTGGTAGTGTCAACAACTGTTTCGGTAACAGCCTCTTCTGTCATTATATCTTTATCTGTAAGTATATAATTGCTATTTTGCTCGTTACCGTCTTTTGTTGCATTTGTATTTTCGTTATGCTCATTTTCAGCTATAGCAGCTTCTTCAAATGCGGCAATACCATTATTTATAGTATTGTTGTCTTTACTTCCTGACCCAGTATGTTCACTGCTTGTGCTATTACTGTTATCGCTGCTTTTTGCTTTAGGGTTGTAGGCTACAGCATTTTCTTTGCGTAAATGCTCAGTATTGTTATTTTGAATATTAGCAGTTTTACTGTTGTTTCCTGTAGTAGCGCCTTTTGTTTTACTATTATTGTTCTTAGTGCTATTATTGTTTACTACAGCATTGCTATTGTTGCCAAAACCATTTTTTGAGTTACTCTTACCGTTGTTTTGGTTAGTACCTGAGTTTGAAAATTTATCTAGAGCCCCATCACCTGAAGAGTTTTCGTTGCCTGTGGCTACGGCTTCGTTAGTACTAAAATTTTGTGTGTTATTTGCGGGCGCAACAACTTTATTGTTATTATTCCCATCATTTGGGTTAGTAACATTATTATTAGTTTTATCTTTAGGGTTGTTACTGTTTACAACAGGGTTGTTATCTACTTCTATTCCAGTATTAAAAGGGTTAATTAAGAATAACCCAATAACTAAAACAGCAGCAATACCACCCAGCTTAAACCATAATGGTATAACCCTTCGTTTTTTATCTTTTTTCAGTTCCGCTTCTATGTTTTCCCATACATATTCTGGCGGAGCGGCTTCAAAGTCTTTAAACTTTTCCTGAAACAGCCTGTCTATGTTTTTTTTCTCACTCATTTGCTGTAGGTATTTTTAGAATTACCTTCCTGCGCTTCAATTTTTCCCTTCAATATTATTCTTGCCCTCGATAGGTTAGACTTAGATGTCCCTACCGTTATACCAAGCATATCGGCTATTTCTTTGTGCGAATAGCCATCTGTTACATACAGGTTAAACACCATTCTGTATCTGTCTGGTAACCCCTGTATTATCGACAACAAAAAATCCATACTCACGCTGTCGCTCTCAATCTCTACTTCTGCCTCGTCAGGCATATTTTCACTTACAATCTCAAAAATACCTTCCGAGCGGTATCTTTGCAATACATTGTTTACCATTAACCTTTTTGCCCATCCTTCAAAAGAGCCTTTAAACTGAAACTGACCTATTTTTCTAAACAATAATAAAAAACCATCTTGTAGGTTATCTTGGGCATCCTCATAATTGCGCGAATATTTTAGACATACAGCAAACAGTTTCGGGGCAAAAAGCCTGTACAACTGTTCCTGTGCCTTTATGCTGTCTTGCTGGCAATCTTTTATGAGTTGTTCTATACCCAACGACTTTTATTGTTAAATTATTCTTGCCCAATCGGTACCTCTACGGTTTCAAATATCATATTGCCTTCACCGTCATCGCCTTTGTAGACCTCAAACAAATAGACATTATTAAAAGTGCCTATAATAATATTAGGGCATGTAAATTCATAAAGTCCAAACTCGGGTTCTTCATCTTCGAGCGATTCACATTTGGCATTTTGTATTACTAATGTTTGTACTGCTAATACCTCCGACGACTCTCCTTTTTCGGTATAAAACCCATCAAAGTAGTAGCAATCGTTGGGTTTTTTGTAATACACTTTTAACTCATAAGTTTCTCCAGCCTGCATATATTCAGGAAATTCAATACTCTCTACAGGTATAAACTCTACCTGAAAATTTAAGGTGTCGTCCTTAAACGAGCAGGAGCTTACCCCCATCAATATCATCAATAACAATAATAGCTTTTTCATAAAATGTCCTCAATCAATACATCATGTAGTATAAAGATACAATAACACGCAAAAGGTTGCGTATTTTGGGTATAAAAAAACCCGAAATCAATCGGGTTTTAGTAGTTGTTATGCCAGATGTTCTTTTATGGCATCTTTTATTTTGATTTCCAGCTCATCAGCGAGTTCGGGGTTGTCTTTTATCAGCGATTTTACAGCGTCGCGCCCTTGCCCCAGTTTGGTGTCGCCGTAGCTAAACCACGAGCCTGATTTCTTAACGATTTCAAACTCTACAGCAAGGTCTAATATCTCACCTGTTTTGCTTACACCCTCGCCATACATAATGTCGAATTCGGCAGTTTTAAATGGTGGAGCAACTTTATTTTTAACGATTTTTACTTTGGTACGGTTACCAATAACATTATCGCCATCTTTTATTTGTGAGGAACGACGGATGTCTAGCCTAACCGAAGCATAGAACTTTAAGGCATTACCACCCGTAGTTGTTTCGGGGTTACCAAACATAACACCGATTTTTTCACGAAGTTGGTTAATAAAGAAAACGGTACAATGTGTTTTGCTAATAGTAGCAGTTAATTTTCTTAGTGCTTGGCTCATAAGGCGCGCATGAAGCCCCATTTTACTGTCGCCCATTTCGCCTTCTATCTCGCTTTTTGGCGTAAGTGCCGCAACCGAGTCAATAACTACAATGTCTATCGCCCCAGAGCGGATAAGGTTTTCGGCAATTTCTAGTGCTTGCTCCCCATTATCGGGTTGCGATATAATAAGATTTTCTACGTCTACGCCCAGTTTTTCGGCATAATTACGGTCAAAAGCGTGCTCTGCATCAATAAAAGCAGCAATACCGCCTGCTTTTTGCGCTTCGGCAATAGCGTGAAGCGTTAGCGTTGTTTTACCTGACGATTCAGGACCGTATATTTCTATAATTCTACCACGAGGGTAACCGTTTACACCCAATGCTAAGTCGATACCCAGCGAACCCGAAGGGATGCTTTCTACCTCTTCTACTGCCTTGTCGCCTAGGCGCATAACCGCACCTTTACCGTATGATTTATCAAGTTTGTCTAATGTAAGTTGTAATGCTTTTAGCTTTGCTTCTTTATCTGCACTCATTATATCGTCTTATTTTTTAGTAAAAATACTGCTTTTATTTGATAGCGCAATGTAAGAAAATAATCTTATAAAGAAATAGTTTTTAGCAAAATTTTTTAAGAAACAGAAATGTTAAGATATTTTGTTAAATTTAACAAAACCAATTATATGGATTATTTTCAACTACATTATTACTTAAAAGACAACGAGCATTCACTGGATGCTTTTGTATTAAATAAAGCAGAAAGTGAATTATTAAAAATATTTAAAGAAGTTTTAGTAACACTTAACCTTGAAGGCGAAATAGCATTTGAGGCTATTGCAATTGAAGAAGGAGGAATTAAATCTTTTTATAAACTTCTCAGAAAAAAGAAAACGAAAAAAAGAATTAATAAAGTATTGATTTTTTTAGGAGGGATACTTTCTGTTGTTATAACCGATATAGTTTCAAATAAATTAAATACTGATACAGAATATGAACAGCTTCAAAAGGATGAAATAAAACTTAGAATTCAAAAATTAAAACAAGATTTAGAAAAAGAAGATAACTCAGAGGAGGACGAGAAGGTGTATGTGAGAGATTTATATTTTTATATAACACATAATGATAAAATTAAAATTTTTAAATCTAACTTTTATTCAGCTCTTTTAGATGATGGTAAAGTTGAACAAATATCTACTCAGTTGCTTAATAAAGATAGAATTCCTTATGAACAAGAGTCCATAGTTTCGAGAGCGAATTTTGATAGATTCATTATTCATACGAGACAAATAGAACCGATATATCAAGAATCTATAATTATTGAAATAGTTGCCCCAGTTCTAAAAAAATCTAAAATGAAATGGAAAGGTGTATATGATGATAAACCAATAAATTTTAATCTTAGAGATACTGAATTTAGAAACTCTGTACTTAATGGGGAAATTAGCTTTTCAAGTGGAATAAGTGTTGTTTGTGATGTAGAACTTGAACAATCTATTAATGATGAAGGAGAAGTTACCATTGAAGCGATAAATGTATATAATGTTACAGATGTAATTGTTGGGGCTCAAACAATAGAAACAAAAAGAAAAAAAAGAAACAAAGAGTTATTAAATCAAACAAAATTAGATTTATAAACCGTTCCTTGACCGAAAGTCTTTCACTGCTTTTTACATTTCCTAATTCCTAAAATTTTCTATCTTTGTACCCAATCCCGCCAATAGGGGTTGGTACATATTGAAAATTTATCTCACTTAAAACTTGTATAGCATGCAACTGTTCAACACTTTAAGCGCAGAAGAAAGAGCGGAGCTTATCGACCAGTCGGGTAAGCAACGATTAACGCTGTCTTTCTATGCCTACGCAAACATCACAGACCCAAAACAATTTCGCGACGAATTATTCCTTGCTTGGAACCCACTAGAGGTACTGGGCAGAATATATGTAGCTACCGAGGGGATTAACGCCCAGCTTTCGCTACCTGCCGATAATTTCTATGCTTTTAAAGACCATGTAGAAACCTACCCTTTTATGAATGGTATGCGCCTTAATGTGGCGGTAGAGCAGGACGACCTTTCGTTTTTAAAACTTACCATAAAAGTACGTAACAAAATTGTTGCCGACGGGCTTAACGATGCTACTTTCGACGTTACGAACAAGGGAATTCACCTAAAGGCTCAGGAATTTAACGAAATGCTAGAAGACCCTAACACGGTTTTGGTAGATATGCGTAACCATTACGAAAGTGAAATAGGGCATTTTAAAAACGCCATAACGCCAGATGTAGAAACATTTAGAGAGTCATTACCCATTATAGAAGACGATTTAAAAGACCATAAAGAAGATAAAAACCTATTGATGTATTGTACAGGCGGTATCCGATGCGAAAAGGCATCGGCATTCTTTAAGCACAAAGGTTTCAAGAATGTATATCAGTTAGAGGGCGGTATTATAGAATATACCCGTCAGGTAAAAGCCGAAGGACTGGAAAGCAAGTTTATAGGTAAAAACTTTGTGTTCGATCACCGTTTGGGCGAGCGTATTACCGATGATATTATTGCACAATGCCACCAGTGTGGTAAGCCATGCGACACGCATACCAACTGTGCTAACGAGGCATGCCACTTACTGTTTATTCAGTGTGAGGAGTGTGCTACAAGTATGGCAGGGTGCTGTTCGGCAGCGTGTGTAGAGGTAATTCAACTACCCGAAGAAGAGCAAAAAGCAAGGCGTCGTGGTATTATGAAAGGTAATATGATTTTCAGGAAAGGAAAATCGGATGCCTTGAAGTTTAAAAAGTCGGGTGATACGGTTTCGGCTGTTGCTTTAGCCGAAGTGCCAAAAGTAAAAGGCGTTCGCAAAAGAGAACGCAAAATACTAGTAGGTAATGCCGATCATTATTTTACTAAAGCAAGTATAGGGCAGTTTACTATGGTAAACGAGTTAAAAACAGGCGATAAAATTGTTATAATGGGTCCTACTACAGGTAGAGAAGAGCTGGTTGTAACCAATATGCATGTTAATGGCACGCCTGCCGATGTGGCTCAAAAAGATGATAGGGTAACAATGAACATTCCGTTTAGAATACGCCTTTCGGATAAGTTATATAAATTACCACAGGAATAAAGCAATGTTGCTTATTATATACCGAACCTGCACGCAAGTGCAGGTTTTTTTATGGAAGTAATACTCAACCTCCTGGTAGGTAAAGTGCTGATAATCTGATTTAGTTTTTGTATTAATACAAGCGGCGAGCTTCGAGATGGCTTTTTATACTTTTACCATAAAATATACTATCTTTACCCATTAAAACGTTATTACAACAGAGTAGCGGCTATGGCTGCGACCACTATATATATTTTAAATTATGGCATGTACAAACTGTTCTACGGGCTCCAAAGATGGGTCGCCCAAAGGATGTAAAAATAACGGTACCTGTGGTACCGACAGCTGCAACAAATTAACTGTTTTTGACTGGCTTAGCAATATGAGCCTCCCTGGAGGCGAAGCACCTTTTGATTGTGTTGAGGTTCGTTTTAAAAACGGACGTAAAGACTTTTATAGAAATACAGATAATCTTACTCTTAGCATTGGCGATATTATAGCTACCGAGGCTTCGCCTGGTCATGATATTGGTATTGTGAGCCTTACGGGCGAACTGGTAAAAATGCAGATGAAGAAAAAGCGAGTAAAGGACGATAGTGAAATTGCAAAAATATACCGTAAAGCGTCGCAACGTGATATTGATATTTGGCGCGAAGCCCGCGACCGCGAAGAACCGATGAAGGTTATAGCTCGTGAGTTAGCAATACGCTTAAATCTTGAAATGAAAATATCTGATATTGAGTTTCAGGGTGATGCATCAAAAGCTACGTTTTACTATACCGCTAATGACAGGGTAGATTTCCGTCAGCTTATTAAAGATTTTGCAAGAGAGTTTAGCACAAGAATAGAGATGAAGCAAGTAGGTTTCCGTCAAGAGGCATCACGCCTTGGTGGAGTGGGTTCTTGTGGTCGCGAGCTGTGTTGTTCTACTTGGCTAACTGATTTTAGGAGTGTAAATACTTCAGCAGCACGTTATCAGCAATTATCGCTAAATCCGCAAAAGTTAGCTGGGCAATGTGGTAAGTTAAAATGTTGTCTTAACTATGAGTTAGATACTTATCTTGATGCGCTTAAAGAATTACCAGACCTTGATACAAAATTATATACTGAAAAAGGTGATGCTTATTGCCAAAAGGTAGATATTTTTAAGGGTAATATGTGGTTTGCTTATGCTAATGATAATGCGCACTGGCACATGATTAATGCTGAGCAGGTAAAAGAAATGCTGGCACTTAATAAAAATAAAGAACGTGTATCTTCGTTAGAAGAATATGTTACTGAAGATACTACTAAAGAGGAGGTTGCTAAAAACTTTGAGAATGCAGTAGGGCAAGATAGCCTTACCCGTTTTGATGCACCTAAGCGTAAGAAAAGACCTAACAATAACAATAGGAAGAAAAAACCAGCAACGGCAAATTCGCCAGAAGGTAAAGTAGCTCCTAAGGCTAAGATGATTATAAAACCTGGAGGTGCTGTACCTGTTAAAGAGGCTGCCCCAGCAAAAGAAGGTGGTAGAAATACTGATGCTGGAGCCAAGAAAAATAACAGGAATAACGCTAACAGGAACAATAAGAATAGAAATAACAAAAATAATAATAACCGAAACACTAAGCCCGGTGGTAATGAGGATAAGAAATAGCATTTTTGTTTTTGGCGCATTGTTACTCCTTTTCTGTTCTTGTGACGAAAAGAGAGTCTTTGATGAATATAAGTCATTTGATGGTGCATGGAATAAAGACAGTATTGCTTCGTTTGACTTTGAACAACAGGATACAACCAGTGTGTATAATATGTTCGTTAACATCAGGAGTAATAATGATTACCCATACAGCAACATTTTCTTGATAGTAGAAATGCAGCAACCCGACACCGATTTTACAATAGTAGATACATTAGAATACCAAATGGCAAATCCTGATGGAACGCTTATGGGCGAAGGATTTACGGATGTTAAAGAAAGTAAATTGTGGTATAGAGAACAAGTAAAATTCCCAACACAGGGAGCTTATAAAGTAAACATTCAGCAGGCAGTGCGCGAAGCAGGAAAAGTGCCTGGAGTACAAGAACTAGAGGGTATTACAGAAATAGGTTTCAGGATAGAGACAACAGAATAATAATATAAATGGCAACAAAAAAAAACACTAAAAGCGCAAAGAGTAGCAATGGCTTTTTTAAGTACATAAAAATCTTTTGGTCTATTTTTTTAATAGGGCTTGTATCTGTAGTGCTGTTTTTCCTCATGGCATCATGGGGTGTTTTTGGAAAAATGCCCACATTTGATCAGTTAGAGAATCCAGACTCTAATGTGGCTACTGAGATAATTTCATCTGATGGGGTAACTATCGGTAAATTTTATCTTGAGAACCGCACACCTGTAAAGTATGCCGATTTACCTCAAAATTTGGTAGATGCTCTTGTAGCAACCGAAGATGAACGCTTTTTTGAGCATTCGGGTATTGATGCGCGCGGAACATTGCGTGCTGCTGCATCTCTTGGAGCGGGAGGTGGTGCGAGTACTATTACGCAACAATTGGCAAAAAACCTTTTTCATGGAGAAGGTTCTAAAAATATTCTTTACCGAATTACACAAAAAGCAAAAGAGTGGGTTATAGCCATACGACTAGAGAGGCAATATACCAAGCAGGAAATTATAGCCATGTACTTGAATACCGTAGATTTTGTAAATCAGGCGGTAGGTATCCGTTCGGCTGCAAAAACCTATTTCGGTAAAGAGCCTAAAGATTTAACTATTGAAGAGTCGGCAGTATTAGTGGGTATGCTTAAAAACCCATCATTGTATAACCCAGCAAGAGAATCAAGAAAAAAAAGAGTATTAGACAGACGTAACACTGTACTTAGCCAGATGGTGAAAAATGGTTTTTTGAAACCAGAGATTAAAGAAGAGTTGGCTTTAAAACCAATAAAACTCGATTTTAACCCTGAAGATCATAATGAGGGTATTGCTACTTATTTAAGAGAATACATTAGGAATGATTTTATGAGAACATGGGTTAAGGAAAATTTGAAAGAAGATGGTACCGAGTATGATATATACCGAGATGGACTAAAAATATATGTTACTATAGACTCTCGTATGCAAAAGTATGCCGAAGAGGCAGTACACGAACATCTTTCTAACTTACAAGAAGAATTTTTTATAGGACAGGAAAAAAACAAGAATGCACCTTTTATGAATATCTCTAGTGCTGAAACAAAGCGCATTCTAGACAGGGCTATGAAAAGCTCTGAACGATGGAGAGTAATGAATAAGCAAGGAAAATCGGAAGATGAAATTATTAAGTCTTTTGACGTAAAAACAAACATGACAGTTTTTAGCTGGCAAGGAGATAGAGATACTATAATGACCCCAATGGATTCTATCCGATATTATAAACACTTTTTACAAACAGGTGTAATGTCTATGGAACCACAAACGGGTCAGGTAAAAGCATGGGTAGGTGGTATTAACCATAGGTACTTTCAGTATGACCATGTTAAACAAGGTACAAGGCAGGTAGGGTCTACCTTTAAACCGTTTGTATATGCTACTGCAATAGAGCACATACACCATTCACCTTGTGACACTATTATCGATTCGCCTTTTACAATGCCTAAAGGTAAATATGGTATTACTGCTGATTGGAGTCCGAAAAACTCTAACAATAAACATGAAGGAGCAGTTACTATGAAGTATGCTTTGGCACATTCTATAAATACGGTATCGGCAAAGCTTATTAATGAGGTAGGGCCTAAAGCAGTGGTTGACTTGGCTCATAAACTGGGTGTAACAAACGAGATACCTGAAACGCCTGCCATAGCACTAGGTGCAGCAGAACTAAACGTTAGCGAAATGGTAGCGGCATACAGTACATTTGCTAACAAAGGAATGTATATAAAGCCTATAGTAATAACACGAATAGAAGATAAAAATGGCGTGCAGTTGTATCACGATGTTCCGCAAACTAGAGAGGTAATGAGTAAAGATGTTGCCTATGCCGTTGTTAAACTTTTAGAAGGAGTTACCGAGTCGGGCTCGGGCTACAGACTTAAATCGACTTGGAGTGGTAACGGTTATAAACGTGTTACAGGACACCCGTATAAACTAACAAATCCTATTGCTGGTAAAACAGGAACAACACAAAACCAAAGTGATGGTTGGTTTATGGGTATGGTACCTAACCTTGCTACAGGGGTATGGGTAGGTAACGAAGATCGTTCGGCACATTTTAGGAGTATTACCTACGGTCAGGGAGCTACTATGGCACTGCCCATATGGGGGCTTTATATGAAAAAATGTTATGCCAATGAATCGCTCGAAATTTCTAAAGAAAATTTTGAACGACCTGAAAACTTATCAATAAGAGTAGATTGTTCAAAAGCTGTGGAGAAAGATAGTACAGCCATTGAAAAACAAGATATAGATGACTTCTTCGGTATTTGAGGATGTAGAAGATAATAGCAAAAACGCCTTCAAAAGAAGGCGTTTTTTTATATATTTATAGTCGAAAATTAAAATAAATTGTATGATTAATAAAAAAGTACAAAACGTTACAGACGCTTTGCGCAATATAAAAGACGATATGACCATCATGCTAGGTGGTTTTGGTCTTTGTGGCATACCTGAAAACAGTATTAACGAACTGGTTAAAAAAGGCACTACAAATCTTACTTGTATTTCTAATAATGCGGGGGTAGATGATTTTGGTCTTGGATTGTTATTACAAAAAAAGCAAATAAAGAAAATGATTTCTTCTTATGTAGGAGAAAATGCCGAGTTTGAAAGACAAATGCTTAGTGGAGAGCTAGAGGTAGAGCTTACCCCACAAGGTACACTTGCCGAGAAATGCCGTGCTGCACAAGCTGGTATTCCTGCATTTTATACACCAGCAGGCTACGGTACAGAAGTAGCCGAAGGTAAGGAGTCTAGAGAGTATAACGGAAAGATGCACATACTAGAAAATGCATACAAGGCAGATTTTGCTATTGTAAAAGCATGGAAAGGCGACGAGGCAGGAAATCTTATTTTTAAAGGTACAGCACGTAACTTTAACTCATGTATGGCAGGAGCTGCAACTATTACTGTTGCTGAGGTAGAGGAGCTTGTACCTGCGGGACAACTTGACCCAAATGAGATACATATACCAGGGATATTTGTAACACACATATTCCAAGGGGAGCAGTATGAAAAGAGAATTGAGCAACGAACCGTTAGACAAAAATAATTATGGCTTTAGATAAAACAGGAATTGCAAAACGAATTGCAAAAGAAGTTAAAGACGGGTATTATGTAAACCTTGGTATTGGTATCCCTACCTTGGTGGCTAATTATGTTCGTGAAGATATCTCGGTAGAATTTCAGAGCGAGAATGGTGTGCTGGGTATGGGACCTTTCCCTTTTGAAGGTGAAGAAGATGCCGACATTATTAACGCAGGAAAACAAACGATAACAACATTACCAGGGGCATCATTTTTTGACTCAGCTATGAGTTTCGGGATGATACGCGGGCAACACGTAGACCTTACTATACTTGGTGCTATGGAAGTTTCTGAAAATGGCGATATTGCCAATTGGAAAATTCCAGGTAAAATGGTAAAAGGTATGGGTGGTGCTATGGATTTAGTAGCATCGGCAGATAATATTATTGTGGCAATGATGCACGTAAATAGGGCAGGACAGTCTAAACTATTAAAACGTTGCTCATTACCATTAACAGGTGTGGGCTGCGTTAAAAAAGTAGTTACTGAGCTTGCCGTGATGGAAATTGTACCCGAAGGGTTTAAATTACTAGAACGCGCTCCAGGTGTAACTGTCCAAGAGATACAAAAAGCCACAGAAGGTAACCTTATTATAGAAGGTGATATTCCTGAAATGGTTATTTAATACAGTACTCAGTTATCAGTCGCGCTAGGCAGTTACTATTTATATTGTACACTGCGACTGATAACTACTTACTTGGTATAGCAGCAATCAATTTCTTAGTATATTCTTTTTGCGGATGCTCATATAAGGCATCAGCCTCATTCATTTCCTCAATTTTTCCTTTATTCATAACCAGTACTTGATCACTCATATATTTAACTACCGCAAGGTCGTGCGAGATAAATATATAGGTAAATCCGAAATTTTCTTTTAACTCATTTAGCAGGTTAAGCACCTGTGCCTGTACTGAAATATCAAGCGCAGAAACTGATTCATCACATACAATAAGTTTAGGTTGTAAGGCTATGGTTCGGGCAATGCCTATACGTTGCCTTTGCCCACCCGAAAACTCATGTGGATAACGGTGGAAGTGTTCACTGCCAAGCCCTACACGCTCTAGTATTTCGAGTGTTTTCTCTTTACGCTCCTTATCGTTTTTATACAGCTTATGTACCTGCATAGGTTCCATTATAGCCCTGCCTACTGTAAGGCGTGGATTTAAGGAAGAGTAAGGATCTTGAAAAATGATTTGTATCTCTTTACGCAGTTCGCGTAGCTGTTTTGTTGATAGTTGGTTGAGGTCTGTGCCTCTATAAAGTATTTTCCCTGCGGTGGGTTTGTCAAGCTGTAGTATAGCATTCCCGAGTGTCGATTTACCACAACCTGATTCGCCTACTAGTCCCAAGGTTTCGCCCTCATATATTTTAAAGCTGACATCATCTACTGCTTTAAACTTTACATCTTTACCGAATAATCCTGCTGATGAAACATATTCTTTTTCTACATTAACTACTTCTAGTAATGGTGGTTGGCTGTATAGTTTTTCGTGTTCCTTTTTGCGTTGTTCGGGTTTTATTTCAGTACTATCTATATTTTCGGTAAGATAGTCTTGTATAGTAGGGAGTCTTTTTAAGCGAACGTCTAACGAAGGTCGAGAGCTTGTTAGTGCTTTGGTATATAAGTGCTGCGGATTATTGAAAATTTGCATTGCTTCGCCCTGCTCTACAATTACACCTTTGTACATTACCAATACCCTATTGGCAATTTCTGAAACCAATGACAAGTCGTGCGAAATGAAAATAATACTCATTCCTGTTTCCTGTTGTAGCTCTTTTAGGAGTAGTATGATTTCTTTTTGTACTGTTACATCAAGTGCTGTGGTGGGTTCGTCTGCAATTAGTATTTTAGGTTTACAGGCTATTGCCATAGCAATCATTACCCGTTGCTTTTGCCCACCCGATATTTCATGTGGGTAACGGTTGTATATTTCATGCGGGTTGGGTAGCTTCACTTTCTCAAATAATGAAAGTATAGTTTCCTTAATTTCTTTTTGTGAAAGTGTGGTATGCTCTTTTAGTATTTCGGCTACCTGATAACCACATTTTAGCGATGGGTTTAAAGAACTCATCGGTTCTTGAAATATCATACTAATGGCATTACCGCGCAGTTTTCGTAGTGCTTTTTGCGAAAGTGTGGCAATAGTATTGCCTTCAAAGTCAATTTTCCCTTCGGTAATTGCTAAAATGCCTTTCGGCAACAGCCCCATTACTGCTAATGAAGTAACCGACTTACCCGAACCTGACTCGCCCACTATGCCTAGTATCTCATTTTGATGGAGTACAAAATCGCTACCTTTTACAATGGGAGTCCACTCGCCTTCTTTTTTAGCCGAAATAGTAACATGGTCGATATGTAGCAGGGGAGTATTCATACTATAAAAGTAATGAAAACGGTTTACAATACTTTTTGTAAGTAAAATTTACGACCATCGGCAGCGATGTGTTCTATATAGTCGGTCTTTTTAAATTCCCTGTAGTAATACATATAGTTTTTCAGGTTTTTAGCAACACTATCTAACGAGATTACAAAATCTTTTAGGTTAGTACTAAAAACAATTACCTTATTATCGGTTTGGGCTACGTATAATTCCTTTATTTCTTTTATCATACTACAAAAGTACTGTATTATTTAATGTGATTTATAGCAAAAAAATAAGATCTACACATGTATAATCTCTTCATCAATCAGTAAATCTTCTTGGCGAAAACGCAGCAGTACTTGTGCTACGGCAATAACATCTTTTTCGCAATAGGTTACAATACGGTCGATGTCTTTCTCTACATAATATACATGGGCTACCTGACTGCCGTCTATATCGCCTTTTGGAGATGGAATACCCAATATTTTTGTCAATAATTTTAGCGAGGTAAAACTTTTATAATCGCCAAACTTCCATAGCTCCATAGTGTCGAGGTGGGGTACTTCCCAAGGTTTTTTACCAAAAAGGTTTAACTTATTGGGCAATGCTATACCATGAATAATCATTCTGCGTGCCATGAACGGGAAGTCAAACTCCTTAGCGTTATGCCCACACAGTATATATTGTGGCTTACTAAAATGATTATTGATGAGGTTATTAAAGTCTTTTAATATTTTAGGTTCTTCACCATGAAAAGAGGTTACTCTAAAATGGCGTATATCGCCTTTAAATGTAAAATAACCTACAGATAGACACACTATCTTACCAAACTCTGCCCAAATGCCAGCACGCTCATAAAACTCCTCTGGCGTCTCGCCATCCTTGCGTTGGTATTGCGTTTTTAAATCGTATAGTTTTTGAGTTTCCTCATCTAGCGATTCAAAGTTTTCCTGCTCAGGAACGGTTTCTATATCGAGGAATAATACATTTTCGAGTCTTATTTTTTCTAACATGATACTATGAAATATGCGCCTTTGTTATTTTAATGCTTTCGAGTTGCCTTCGCCTTCGCTAGGTTGCATCAGTCCCATCATTTTGTAGGCTTCATCTACATATACATAAAAGTCGTTACTGTGTACGTCTTCACTTGTTTGCAGTCCTTTTAGGTGTCCCAGTCGGGTAATGATAATTTTATCATCGGGAATAACAATTACAAACTGCCCTAAGTGTCCACGCATATAAAACATTTTTTTGCCCATATAGTTGTTTATCCACCAGCCGTAGCCATAATATGGAGTGTCTACAAACCTAGGATTTATCATTTTTTGTATTGATGCAGCATTTAGTAGTTCTCTATCATCCCAGTTACCATGATGTTGAAACAGTTTCCCGAAACGAGAAAAATCGCGCGCATTACTACCTATACAACAGTAGGCTTTCTCGATGCCATCTAAGTTGTCTACTTGCCATAATGCATCATTTTCCATACCCATAGGCTTCCAAAATTTATCTGAAACATAGTCAGATAGTGTTTGTCCTGTAGCTTTTGTAATTACCATTGCTAGCAATTCAGTAGCGCCACTTAGGTATTTAAATTCTTTGCCCGGTTCATCTACAACTTTTAATCCCAGTATTACTTTATCTAGATGATCATCAAAATAGGCACGGGTTACTATAGAGAACGGACTATAATATTTTTCGTCCCAACTTAGCCCAGATGCCATAGAAGATAGGTCGCCTACCGTCATTTCTGCCGCAAGCCCTTCGCTAAATTCAGGAAAGTAATCGCCTACTTTTTGGTTAAGGCTTTTTATTTTACCTTCTTCTATAGCTTTAAATAGTGCTGCCGAAACAACACTTTTTGCCATAGAAAAAGAATTTGATTTACTGTCTTTATCATACCCATCATAATAACTTTCGTGCCAGATACTGTCATTTTTTATAATGAGGTAGGCTACTGTTTCAAGTTTTTCGTGGGCTTCTTCTAGTCTTTGGGTCGCTTTTACTTTGTTATAATCTTTATGTATTGCCCATGGTTGCACCGTGCCTTTAGCTATAGTACGGTTAGGAAATTCTTTATAATCGTCAAGAAAAGCGGTGGTTTCGCCCCTAAAATATATCGTACGAACGGCTCGTAATAGATAATTGACCTCAAAAATATACATGAGTATAATGATACCTGTAAGGATGATAGCAAACCAAAGCAGGAAGTTTTTAATAAATCTCATAGAAGAATGGTATAATACGTTTAGCAACGAATTTAATTAAAAAATATGTTACTGAGACAAATTATACTAATTTCTACTAACATTACTAGCTTAAAAAAGGCTTTGTTGTATGGGTGGGTTTTCGTGCTCTAGTAACCATTTTTTACGCCACAGTCCGCCTGCATAGCCTGTAAGTGAACCGTCAGAACCTATAACTCTGTGGCAGGGTACAACTATCCATAACGGATTTTTACCGTTTGCCGATGCTACAGCCCGTATGGCTTTTACATCGCCCAGTTGTATAGATAATTTTTGGTAAGATGTGGTTTTACCATAGGGTATTTCTAAGAGTGCCTGCCAAACTTTCTTCTGAAAATCAGTCCCCTGTGGGTTAATTTTGAAAGTGAAATTATTTCGCTTGCCTGCAAAATATTCTTCGAGTTGGTTTACAGCTTCCTGTAACTCTGTAGCAATTGTATTAGATACAGTCATAGCTTCATCAAGCACTGTTATTTTGGTAATACCCTCTGTGTCGCCTTCTATAGCGGTAATGCCTAACGGTGTTTTGATGTGTGCCTGAACCATAATTATTTAATCTTCTTCTTCGAGTTCAAAAATTTCATTTACAGGTTTTTCAAAAAGCTGAGACAGCTTTAGTGCTAGCACGGTAGAGGGTACATATTTCCCTGCTTCTAGTGCGTTAATGGTTTGCCTGCTTACTCCTATTTTCTCTGCCAATTCCTGCTGTGTCAGGTTATATATGGCGCGCTGTACTTTTATATTATTCTTCATGTGCAGCAGTTTTATAAAAGCGATACATTCTAAAGCGGAATAGCAGTATAAAGATAAGAAGTTGCGATATCATAGCCACCATTAAAACGTTTAAAAATGGCATGCCATATACAAAAAGGTAACCCAAAAGTATAATAACATAGTTAATAATGGTTGCCCATGCAAGGCTGTTAAGACGTATTGCCGAAACCATTTCATCTTCGTGTTTTTCTTTTGAAAAGGCAAAGATTATCCCAAACGGAATAACAAGCAGTATGAGCAGTTCATCAGTAATAGAGTTTTCAATCCAGAAAAAGCTTTCATTCTCTCCAAATAGCCCGGTATCGCCGAACAGAGCAAATACTTTTGCTTTTATCTCGAAATTCGAAAACTCGGAAACAGAATAAAACAATGCTAGTAAAATAAATGATATGCTAAACAGGATACCACTAAGTGTTTTTAGCCGATACGGAAATAAAAAATTTGTTTTCATAGGATTGATATTATGATTAGATATCAAATGTAAAACAATTTTTCCAATATGTAAAGTATACTTTACTTTTTTGTTTATAAAAAAACCACCGTTACAGGTGGCTTTTATATCTTTATAATCTGTAAAAAAGAATTATTGTTTTTTAGCAGGAGCTGCTTCAACAGCAGGAGTCATTACCTTTCCTTTTATTTTAAGTACTTTTTTTACATCGCTATCGTTTGTAGTTACACTAACTGTTTTGTTAAAGTTACCACCATTACGTGCGTTATAAGTTGCTGTTACAGATCCTGTTTCTCCTGGTTTGATAGGAGTTTTAGTGTAGTTAGTAGCAGTACACCCACAAGATGCTTTTACATTAGTAATAAGCACAGTTTGTTTAGTAGTGTTTTTAAAAGTAAACTCATGCGATACTGGTGTTCCTTGCTCTATTTCGCCAAAGTTATGAGAATCTTCTGTCCAAGAGATTTCTGAAGGTTGCATGTTTTTTTGCTCACTAGTAGCTGTTCTTGTATTTTTAGCTGCTGCTGATTGTGCGTTAGCAGAGAATGTTAGTAATAAAGCCCCTGCCGCAGCAAATAAAGTAAATTTCAATGATTTCATAATTAGTAGATTTATAAGGTTAATACAGTTTTTATTATTTAACAATACAAATATATTTACTTATTTGAATAAAAATGTTAACTGTTTTCAAACTATTGTTAATGACATGTTAACGACTTGTGGTATACGCTTTTTTATAGTAATATAGGATAATGGTAACAAACAACATTTTTAAAATTGAAATTCAATAAACTTAACATAATCGTTTTTATTGGCTTACTAGCTATAATAGGTGTTATCACAATGCAGTTGGTAATGCTTAAACAGGCTTTTATGTTTGAGCGTAAAGAGTTTGGTGAAAAAATTCATTTTGCACTACAAGATGTTGTAGATAAAATTTATAGGGATAACGATAGCGAGTTGCCCGTTACTACGCCTATTAAAAAAGTATCAGACGATTACTATGTGGTAAATGTTGATGATGTTTTTGAAGCAGATATACTAGAATATTATTTAAGAACCGAGTTTCAGAAGGTAAAACTAGATATTGATTATGAGTATTCTATATACAACTGTGCTTCGGATGAAATGATGTATGGTAATTATATAAATGCTACAGGGAGCGAAGTGAAAAATGATATAGCCAAATGCGAAAATTGCTTTACCAAGAAAGAAGGGCTTATTTACTATTTTGCCATTCGGTTTCCGCATCTGCATTATAATTATATAGCATCGTTACAGCAGTATTGGATATATACAGGAGTACTGTTTTTAGTACTTGTTATTTATGTTTACTCGGTATTTACACTTTTGAAACAGAAAAGATATACTGAGTTACAAAAGGATTTCATCAATAACATGACGCATGAGTTTAAAACGCCATTATCGTCTATACTTATTGCTTCTAACTATGCGGTAAAGCAAGATGCTATAGAGAAAGACCCAAAACTAAACAAGTACTTACAGATAATAATACAGCAAAGTAATAAACTGAATCAGCACATAGAACGTATACTAAATGTAGCCAAGACAGATGCCGACCTTATGGTGCTTGAAAAACAAGAGATTAATCTTGTAGAAACTCTGGATTTGGTTAAAGATAATGCATCACTAAAATACCCTACTGCGATTATACAATTAGACAGTACAAAAGATAAGTATACAATAGCGGCAGATGAGTTTCATTTCTATAATATAGCCTACAATATTGTAGAAAATGCCATAAAATATGGTAATGATATTCCTGAGGTAGATATAAACATAAAAGAATGTGCTAAACATCTTGAACTACAATTTACAGATAATGGCTCTGGCATACCTGCATCGCATCTAGAGTATGTTTTTGATAGATTTTATCGTGTACCCAGAGAAAATAAAAAGGAGATAGAAGGTTTTGGTATAGGTCTTTTTTATGTAAAAAAGATTTGTGAACTTCACGAATGGAAAATTAAGATAAAAAATAACGACGATAAAGGTATAACCATTACCATAGCCATACCTAACAGTAGCCTTTTATGAAAAAGAAAATACTATATGTAGAAGACGATAACACACTAGCATTTCTTACTGCAGATAATTTAGAGCAGGAGTATGAAGTGGCTCATTATGATAATGGGAAGGCAGCATTTGAAGCCTTTAAACAAGAAGATTTTGATCTTTGTATACTCGATGTGATGTTGCCTATAATGGATGGCTTTGAACTTGCAGCAGCCATTAGGGAACGCGATGTAGAGGTGCCTATTATTTTCCTATCGGCAAAAACACTAAAAGAAGACCGTATAAAAGGACTACGACTTGGTGCCGATGATTATTTGGTAAAGCCCTATAGTATGGAGGAGCTGATTTTAAAAATTGAAGTATTCTTACAACGGAGCCAGAAAAAATCGGCGATAAAGAAAAGTACTTATACCATTGCCGATTTTGTTTTTGATACTGTAAACTATACTATATTGCGTAATGGTGAAACTACAAAGCTTACCGAAAGAGAATCGGCATTACTGCAACTCTTTATAGAGCATAAAAATACCGTACTTAAACGTGAGGTTATACTAACCAGTATTTGGGGTACAGATGATTATTTTATGGGGCGTAGTATGGATGTTTTTATATCGCGCTTGCGCAAAATATTTAAAGACGACGACCGTATTAAGATAGAGAATATACCCCGTGTAGGCTTTAAACTCGTAGCACCGGAGTAGTATTCAGTTTACAGTCGTAGTTTACAGTTAGCATAGTGCATGCTGAATACTGCGACTGTAAGCCGAGATTAAAAGCTATTCAGGTTTAAAACTCATCACATAGTCTACTACGCCTTGCATTTCTTCATCAGTAAAATGTTTAGTGATGTAAAAGTTGGTTTTCATAACAGCATATTGCGAAGGGTCAACAATAGGGTCGGCTTTCCCTTTTAGAAAAGCAGTCATATCACCATTTTCATCAGCATATATTTTTGCAATTTCGGCAATACTTGGTCCTATAACTTTTTGGTCAGGTTTATGGCAAGAAAAACAATTACCTTTTCCGTTAAAAATTTCCTCACCAATT
Source organism: Flavobacterium arcticum (assembly GCF_003344925.1). Lineage (NCBI taxonomy): Bacteria > Pseudomonadati > Bacteroidota > Flavobacteriia > Flavobacteriales > Flavobacteriaceae > Flavobacterium > Flavobacterium arcticum. Next base: position 1,245,574 of record NZ_CP031188.1, read on the forward strand.
TTTTCTGAAGACGTATAATTCGAAGTTGTTTCTTCTTCCGTAGTAGTGCTTTCAGTTTTTTTTCCAAAAGGTTCTTGCTGTTTGTTATCCTTACAAGCAAAAAGCGAAAAGGCAACAAGCAGGGTTAAAAAATATTTCATGATATAATGTTTTAAGACGATTACTTGTTTAATAAGATAGCAGCTTCTTTAGCAAAATAAGTCGAGATAAGGTCGGCTCCTGCGCGTTTAATGCAGTGTAGCTGTTCTATCATAATCTTATCATGATCTAGCCAGCCTTTTTCGGCAGCAGCTTTTACCATAGCATATTCTCCTGATACATGAAATACTGATACAGGAACGTTTACCGCATTTTTTACTTCACGAACAATGTCTAAGTAAGCAAGCCCTGGTTTTACCATTACAATATCGGCACCTTCTTCTACATCTTGTAAGGCTTCTTTAATAGCTTCTATGCGATTAGCATAATCCATTTGGTACGTTTTTTTATCCTTTGGTACAGGTACGCCTGATTCTTTTGGCGCACTATCTAGCGCATCACGAAAAGGACCATAAAATGACGAAGCATACTTGGCACTATAGCTCATAATACCCACATTGTGATGTCCGCTTCCTTCTAGTGCTTTTCTAATAGCGAGTACTCTGCCGTCCATCATATCGCTTGGTGCTACAAAATCGGCACCAGCATCGGCATGGCTTACGCTCATTAAGGTAAGTGCATCTACAGTAGCATCGTTTATTACTTGTCCGTTTTCTACAATACCATCATGTCCGTATATCGAGTAAGGGTCTAGCGCCACATCGGGCATTACTATCATGCCGGGTACAGCATCTTTTATAGCTTTAATAGCTTGTTGCATTAACCCATCAGGGTTCCATGCTTCTTTACCCGTATTATCTTTAAGGGTATCACTGACCTTTACATATATATTAATTGCTTTAATACCGATGCTCCACAATTCCTTAACTTCTTTTACGGTAAGGTCTATAGAACGACGGTAAATACCAGGCATTGATGGGATTTCTACCTGAACGTTAGTACCTTCTGCAATAAACATAGGAAACATAAAATCGTTAGGGCTTATGGTAGTTTCGCGCATTATGGCACGTATAGCATCGTTGGTTCTTAGTCGTCTGTTTCTGTGTATTGGGAACATAGTATTATGATTTAATCAAAGTTGCAAATAATTGAGTACATGACGTATGATATATATCATGTACATAGTATATTTTAACTCAAGTGGCTCTTATATCCAGTTTTTTGGTTTTTGAAGTATAGTAATAAGCCTTTCTTCTTCACTACCCTGTTCAGGATGATGGTCGTACACCCACTGTACATGGGGTGGTAGGCTCATTAATATACTCTCCATCCGTCCGTTGGTTTTTAGCCCGAAAAGCGTGCCTTTATCATGTACAAGGTTAAACTCTACATAACGTCCGCGACGTATTTCTTGCCAAGTCCTGTTTTCAGCAGTATATTCAATATCTTTTCTTCGTTCTACTATAGGTACATAAGCCTCAAGGAAACTATTACCTACTTCGGTTACAAAGTTATACCATTGCTCCATGCTAAAGTTTTCGGTTGCTTTGCAATGGTCAAAAAATAAACCACCTATACCACGCGCTTCATCGCGGTGTGCATTCCAAAAGTACTCGTCACATTGTTTCTTGAATTTTGGGTAAAATTCAGGGTTGTGTTTATCGCAAGCTGTTTTACACGTTTGATGAAAGTGTGTTGCATCTTCATCAAAAAGGTAATAAGGGGTGAGGTCTTGCCCACCGCCAAACCAACTATTGATGATGTTACCCTCTTTGTCATACATTTCAAAATAACGCCAGTTGGCATGTACTGTTGGTATAAAAGGGTTTGTTGGGTGAATAACCAAACTTAATCCGCAAGCGAAGAAATCGACATCACCTACATTAAAATAACTCTGCATGGCTTTGGGCAATGCTCCATGTACTGCCGAGATATTTACACCGCCTTTCTCAAATACATTTCCGTTTTCTATAACACGGGTTCTTCCGCCGCCACCTTCGGCACGTTCCCAAATATCCTCACGGAATTTGGCTTTGCCATCAACGGCTTCTAGTTTAGCGGTTATTGTGTCTTGTAGTTGTTGTATGTATGCGTAAAACTTGTCTTTCATAGCGAGTAGTTGTGTCTATTTATACTCTTTTACTGCTTCTATAAATGCTTTGGCATGGTCTACAGGAACGTGTGGTAATATACCATGACCTAAGTTTACAATGTAATTGTCTTTACCAAACTCGTCAATCATTTCGTGCACCATTTTCTTGATGGTAGGTATTGGCGATAGTAATCTACTTGGGTCAAAATTACCTTGTAGTGTTATTTTTCCACCTGTTAAGTAACGTGCATTGCGTGGCGAACACGTCCAGTCTACCCCAAGTGCAGATGCTTTACTTTTTGCCATTTCGTCAAGGGCAAACCAGCAACCTTTACCAAACACAATAACGTGTGTTTCGAGTGCTAATGCTTCTATAATTTGGTTAATGTACTTCCAAGAAAATTCTTGATAATCTACAGGACTTAACATACCACCCCAGCTATCAAATATTTGTACAGCATTAACGCCTGCTTTTACTTTCTCTTTTAAGTAAGCAATAGTAGTATCGGTTATTTTTTGGAGTAACGCATGGGCTGCTTCGGGTTGCGAAAAACAGAAGCCTTTGGCAATATCAAAACTTTTAGAGCCTCTACCTTCTACGGCATAACAAAGTATTGTCCATGGGGAGCCTGCAAAACCAATTAGCGGAACTTCGTCATTCAGCATTTCTTTGGTTAGTTTAATGGCGTCCATTACATAACCCAGTGTTTCATGAATGTCTGGTACACGCACTTTTTCTACATCTTGTATTGTGCGTATAGGATTGGGTACAAACGGACCAAAATCTGGTTTCATTACTACGTCTATCCCCATAGCTTGTGGTATAACCAATATATCCGAAAATAATATTGCCGCATCGGGCTTTACAATACGAATAGGCTGCACGGTTATCTCGGCAGCAAGCTCTGGTGTTTGGCAACGGGTAAAGAAATCATATTTATCTTTCAATGCCATAAATTCCGGCAGGTAGCGTCCTGCTTGGCGCATCATCCATACGGGTGGGCGTTCTACGGTTTCGTTACGTAATGCTTTTAGGAAAAGGTCGTTTTTTATGCTCATTTGTATTTAGTTTATTTAACCACAAAGTGCACTAAGTTTTTCACGAGGTCCACATGTGTTGTGTCCGTTGTGTATACTTTGTGTTCTTGGTGGTTAATAATTCTTATAATAATTAATACACTGTATTATAACATTCTCTATACTCGGCTTGTTTGCCACAATTATATTTTCGGTTATACCGTTTAAAGCTTGTGCGGTAGTTGTACCAATGCAAAAACAAGCTTCATTTGTAATACTATTTTCTTTTAAATAACTCGTTACACCACTCGGACTAAAAAATAAAATTCCATCTGCGCCCGAGGTAATTTTATGTGGTGTTAGCACCGTTTTATATACCTCAATTTCATTCAACACTATACCTGCTGCTTTTAATGCTTCGGGTAGAGTATCGCGTCGCATACTACCTGATAGGAACGTAAAACTCTCTTTATTGTAATTGTTTATAATTGTTGTTGCCAGTTCCTCTGCATAATCTGAAAAAGCAATTACATTATAACCATTACTTACAATAACATCGCGGGTTTTTTGCCCTACACAAAAGATATTTCTATCCTTAAAGTTCTCACTTTTTTTCTTCTCTAAGAACGCTTTAAATCCGTTTTGGCTGGTAAATATCAGGTTGCCTTTAATGTTATTTACCTCAAACTGCTTGTGACTAATGCCTATAAAATCGGCTTCGGTTACAGATAATTCTGCATTAAGTAGATATTGCCGTTGGTTAGGTTGCAGCTTTTTGGTAGCCAATATGCGCGCGCACCGTTCCATTACTTAACGCTTTTTTTGCTGGTAGCGATTACAAAACTTACCAATATCTTTATTAAGCCCAAAAACGACTAAAAGGTCGTCTTCCATAATAATACTATCTTTTGTTATAAACCCTTCTGACTGGTCTATTTGACTGGTAGTTCCTATAATAGATTTTCGTGCTTGTTTGCGAATAATAGTTACTACATGAAGGTTATATGTTTGTCTAAATGCCAATTCTTCAAGTGTTTTTCCTGTAAAATCGGGTACAGCCTTAATTTCAGATATGCTGTAATTTTTATCAATGCTAAAGTTATCTACAATACCCTTTAGGTTTATTTTTTTGGCAAGCCTGTCAGCAAAATCTTGCTCTGGGTGAATAATGGTTTCTATACCCATTGCATTTAATACGGTATCGTGTATAGGGGAAAGCGAACGCCCTATAATACGAGCTTGTGATAATTTTTTTATTATAGCGGTGGTAATAATGGCTGCCCCCTCGTTTTCGCCAATGGCTATAACAGCAAGATCGGCATCCTTTACAGGTAGTGCTTGGTAAGCCATTTCATTAGTAGCATCCATACATATCGCGTGAGATATTTGATGCTTTACCATATTAACCTTATTCATATCGTTATCAATACCAATAACTTCGTTGCCTGTCTCTGTAAGATTTACTGCTAGCGACATCCCGAAATTTCCTAACCCGAATATGATAATTTTCATAATTTCAAATTTTTAGTTTATCAGTATGTTTTCTTCAGGATACTCATAACTATGTGCTTCTATAGTTTTTAGCATACCTATAAGGAGGTTTAGTAAGCCTATTCTTCCTAAAAACATTACTACTATCAAAACATATTTACTGCCTATACTAAGGCTTGCTGTTATACCTAGGCTAAGCCCTACGGTACTGAATGCCGAGAATACCTCGAAAGCAATTTGTATAAGCGAAAAATCTTTTTCAAAGAATAATATCATTAAAATGCCCATACCTATAACAATAAGCGATATGCATATAATGGCAAATGCACGTTTTACTGACTGGTTGTTTATCTTTCTGCCCCTCAGTTCTATATGTTCTTTTCCTCGTGCTATAGTAAATACATTTAGTGTAGCTAGTGCAAAGGTACTGGTTTTTATACCACCTCCAGTAGAGCCAGGTGAAGCTCCTATCCACATAAGGAATATTACAAAAAGTATAGCAGGCATAGACAGCGAAGCAAAATCGAAGGTGTTAAAACCTGCTGTTCTTGCTGTAACCGATGTAAATGCTGCCGATGTAATTTTACCAAAAAAGGTTTCTTTACTAAACGCGTTACTTTGTTCTGCAAAAAAGAAAAATATACTACCTACTGTAAGTAGTGTTGCGGTAGTGATAATAACAATGCGAGAGTTTAGTGTAAGTATGCGCACTGGTGCTTGAAAACGCATATTTGATATACTATTAACAATAAAGTGTTTTATGTAAAGCAAAAAGTTGAAAACAATATTATAACCAAGCCCGCCAAATATAATAAGGTGCATTATAACCCACTGAAATGCATAGGCATTTTGTACCGAAGGGTCGGCTAATCCTGCTGAAAAGGTAGAAAACCCAGCATTACAAAATGCTGAGATAGAATGGAATATTGAGAAAAATGCTTTGTGCTCTATACTAGGTATATCGGCTATAAAAGAATATATGAGTAGTGCTCCTGCAATTTCTATACCTACAGTAAAAGCTACTACTCGCATGGCAAAACGCATTACATTTTGCAAGTTATCACTATCTACAAAACTGCTTACATTCATACCCTCTCTAAAGGTAGAACCTTGCTTAAAGAAAAACGAGAAGAAAGATGTAAAGGTAAGCATACCTATACCGCCTAGTTGTATAAGACAAAGGATTACTGTTTTACCCATAAAAGTAAAATCGGCAGCAGTATCTACTACAATTAAGCCTGTAACACAAACGGCACTAATGGATGTAAATAGTGCATCGGTAAAGGTAATTCCGTGTGTCGTGGCATTGGGTAACATTAATAAAAAAGCTCCTATAAACCCTGTAATAGCAAAACTTCCTACAAATAGTATGGTGGGGTTGTAATATAGCGCATATAGTTTCCTGATGAGGCTTGTAAGTCGCAAGAAAAAGTAAAGAATAAGCCCCGTATCGATAATTAGGGTTGCTTTATACAGCCGTTCATATTCATCACTAAATAGAAACGTAACAGTCGCTATTACTAACGTTAGTGCTAATATCAATACGTTTGCCTTCAGCATCTTTTTGAGCATCAGGTTTTGGGTATAAAAAAAGCGGATAACATTAAATGTTATAAGCCCAGCTATAAGCCCAATAAGGTAAAGTGTTTTATGATTAAATAACTCAGAGATAAGATTTTCGAAGCCAAAATCGAATACCAAGAAGGTAATTAATAAGATATCTACAAAGCCATATATCTTAGATAGTACATTCGAAATATTTTTAAACATCTCCTAAATTACTTTTTGTTCAGTTTCTCACGAATTTCCTGCATTAACGGTTGTCCGCCGTTATTCAGGATTTCCTGAGCGCATTGTTCGCCAAAGGTACTATAATCAGCATTCTTGGCAATCATTTTTTCGATATGTATTCTTTGTTTGCCGTTTATTGACAGTAATATTCCTTCAAAGTGTATAGTGTCTTCTTTAAATTGAGCTAGTGCGCCAATAGGGGCAGTACAACCACCTTCTAGTTTTTTAAGAAACTGACGCTCTATAAAGGTACAAATTTCTGTTTCAGTATGGTTTAGTTTTGCAAGAGCTTCACGACAATAATTATCACTTTCCATAGCTACCACCACCATTGCGCCTTGTGCAGGTGCGGGTATCATCCAGTCGAGTACTAAATGATTTTCGGGTAGTAAGTTAATGCGCTTTAGTCCCGCAGCAGCAAATATAGCGCCACCCCAGTTGCTTTCTTCCAGCTTTCTAAGTCGGGTATTTACATTACCACGCAGGTCGGTTACGGAGTGGTCTGTGTAGCGGTTTAGCCATTGTGCCTGTCGGCGAAGGCTACCTGTGGCAATAATCCCTTCTTTGTTTAAGAAATCTAGGTTTCCTTTATGTACCAGTACATCATCGGTAGCGGCGCGTTCTAATACAGCAGCCTGTATAATGCCTTTAGGCAATGCAGTAGGTACATCTTTCATAGAGTGTACGGCAATATCTACTTCGCCTTTTATCATGGCGACATCTAGCGTTTTGGTAAATATACCTGTAATGCCAAACTCATATAACGGTACATCTAATACGACATCTCCAGTAGATTTTACAGCTACAATTTCAGTGGTATAGCCTAGCGCTTCCAGTTTTGCTTGTACAGTATGTGCTTGCCATAGTGCAAGTTCACTATCGCGCGTGCCTATTCTTATGGCTTTATTCATTTTGTAGTGTTTTCGATATGGAATACTTTTTCTATCCATTCTATGCTTTCATCTACCATAGTATCCCTGTCTTTTAAGTGGTTTGCAAAATGGGTTGTAATTTTATGAATAATTCGCTGGCTTATTATTTCTGCCTGTTCTTCATCAAAATTACTTATTTTTTTGCGTTGAAAGTCTAATTCGCCATCTTTTATGGTCGTAAGCTTTTCTTTAAGTGCATGTATAGTTGGTGCAAACTTTCTTGCATTTAGCCAGTTAACAAAGTCTTCTTCTGTTTCGGCAATGATAGCTTCGGCTGTAGGAATATGTTTTTTCCTGTTTTCTAGGGTATCATCGGTTATTTTAGAAAGGTCGTCGAGGTGTATTACTGTTACGCCCTCAATTTCTTTTGCATTATCATGAACATTCTTCGGGATAGATAAATCGAGTATAAGCAATGGTTTGTGTGGCACTAAAATGTCCTTATCTATAGTAGGGTTTTGGGCACCTGTAGCTACCACGAGCACGTCGGCTTTGGGTATTTCTAGTGGTAGTAAATCGTAGTCTTTTACAAGTAGGTTAAATTTCCCAGCTATTTTCTCGGCTTTGTCTTTAGTACGATTAATAAGGGTAATATGTTCGTTCTTGGTATGTTTTACCAAGTTTTCGCAAGTGTTGCGCCCTATTTTTCCTGTACCAAAAAGGAGTATGTTTTTATTTTGAATATCAGCCACATTATTCATAATGTACTGTACTGATGCAAATGAGACTGATGTTGCGCCAGAGCTAAGTTCGGTTTCATTTTTAATTCTTTTACTAGCTTGTATAGTACAGTTTACTAATCGTTCTAAAAAGGCATTAGTTAGCTCTAGTTCTTTAGACTCTGCAAAACCAATTTTTATTTGACTAATAATTTCAAAGTCACCCAGTATTTGACTGTCTAGCCCTGTACCCACACGAAACATATGGTTTATGGCTTCGTTGTTTTTATATACAAAAGCTACGCGCTGAAACTCTTCTACAGTACCACGGCTGTTGTCGCAAAGTAATTTTATAAGCTGAAAAGGGTGCTGAGCAAAGCCGTATATCTCTGTCCTGTTGCAGGTAGATATTACAACAAGGCTACTTATGCCTTCTTGTTTTGCTTGTTGCAATACATTGTGTTTGCCTTCGGCGCTTAAACTAAACTTTCCTCTCATCTCGGCATCTGCTTTCTTGTAGCTTAAACCTATAGCATAAAAGTACTGATGCTTCGATCCGTTATGATTCTCCATAATATCCACTTTCCTAAAAGTGCTACAAAATTACTTTTAACATTTTTTTAAAAGTAACGCTACAGGTTCTTTTTATAACGCTGTCGGATATTTTCGTGCTAAAATCCTTTTTTAAGGATAAATACGCTAAATTTGCACTAAAATCAATGCCTTACAACTTTTTTGTTTAGAACTATTCTAAATAAAACGAATTGAAAACTTAAAAAAGGCAGTCAAAAAAATACCGCTATGGGTACTCATGAAGAGATACAGATTGAGGATAATTTTTTTGTTTTACGTTTCCAAAATGATAGCGATGATACCGTACATTTTGAGCGTGAAGTAGGAGTAGATCTTATCCAATTTCATTTTGGAGTAAAGGGTAAGGCTAAATTTATATTCAATCAGGGGCATTATGCACTAGACTTACGCGAGGAGGTTTCTCTGTTTTTATACAACCCACAAAAAGAGTTGCCTGTACACTTAGAAATTGCGCCACATTCATGGGTTTTATCTATATTAATATCAATAAAAAAATTCCATAGTTTTTTCTCTGAAGAGGCAGACTATATACCGTTTTTGAGCGATGGTAACAAAGACAAAAAGTATTATAAAGAAGATAAGATAAACCCAAGTATGGCTATAGTGCTTAGTCAGTTGTTTCACTTTAATTTGCATCAGTCTATCAAGAAACTGTACTTTAAAGGTAAAGTGTATGAATTGCTAAGCCTGTATTTTAACCGTACCGAAGACCCCAATGCCGAGCAATGCCCATTCCTGATAGATGAGGATAACGTTATAAAAATTCGCAAGGCAAAAGATATAGTTATAACTAACATGGCAGAGCCGCCAGGGTTACAAGAACTTGCCGACCAGGTGGGGATCAACTTAAAGAAGCTAAAAATGGGCTTTCGCCAGATATATGGTGACAGTGTGTACAGTTTTTTGTTTGATTATAAAATGGAGTATGCTCGTAAACTATTAGATAGTGGGTCGTATAACGTGAATGAAGTAGGACTGCGTATAGGCTATAGCACATCGAGCCACTTTATAGCTGCCTTTAAAAAGAAATTTGGCACTACACCCAAAAAGTATTTGATGAGTATGAATGCGAACACTTAAACAAATCATAAAGTTAATAAACAGGCTGCATCTCGCACGGTTTTTGAGCAGAAGCAGGCAATAACAACCAAGAACAAACAATATATAACATGAAGGGAGTACTGTTAGTAAACCTAGGCTCACCAAAAAGCCCAACCCCAGAGGATGTAAAACCTTACCTTGATGAGTTCCTGATGGATAAATATGTAATAGATGTTCCTTTCTTGCTACGAGCATTATTGGTAAGAGGTATCATATTACGCAAAAGACCAAAAGAATCGGCGCATGCTTATCAACAAATATGGTGGGACGAAGGTTCTCCGCTTATTGTTATTAGCGAGAGGATGCATAAAAAAGTAAACAAAAAAGTAGAGTTGCCAGTATCGCTTGCTATGCGTTATGGTCAGCCTTCTATAGAAACGGGTTTGCAAGAACTTGCCGATAAAGGAGTGACAGAAGTACTGCTTTTTCCACTTTATCCGCAGTATGCTATGGCATCTACTTTAACGATATTGAAGCTTGCAGAGGAAATTCGCGCAAAGAAATTCCCAAACATGACCATTACCGATGTTCCTGCTTTTTATGATAAGCCAGACTATATAAAAGTACTTGCTAACTCGATAAAATCATCGTTAGAAGGTTATAATTATGATCACTTGTTGTTTAGCTATCACGGTATACCAGAGCGTCACATCCGTAAAACAGATGTAACCAAATCGCACTGTAAAATTGATGGCTCGTGTTGTGTAACGCCATCTCCAGCACATAAATTCTGCTACCGTCATCAGTGTTACGAAACTACACGACTGGTAGTAAAAGAGCTGGGTATACCTGAAGATAAATATTCCCTAACCTTTCAGTCGCGTCTTTCGGGCGACAAATGGTTAGAGCCTTATACTGATATTGAAGTAAATAAAATGCCCGAAAAAGGCATTAAAAATCTTGCAGTAGTAACTCCTGCTTTTGTGTCAGATTGTCTTGAAACTCTCGAAGAGATTGCTATGCGCGCAAATGAAGACTTTAAAGAACATGGTGGCGAAAACTTTATGGCTATTCCTTGTCTTAATGATAGCGACCCTTGGATAGACGTTGTAGTAAACTGGATAAACGAATGGGCTCACGCTGAAAAGCCAGTAGCATAATGTCAGTTTCATCTACCGATTTAGCTCATAAGAGTATAAAAAGCCTGCTAATAAAGCAAGCTGTACCTGCATCTATAGGCATATTGTTCTTAACAGTTAACTTGCTTATAGATACTATTTTTGTAGGACGATGGATAGGCTCTATAGCTATTGCTGCACTCTCTGTAGTAATGCCTATTACTTTTTTTATCTCCTCTATGGGTATGGCTATAGGTATAGGGGGTAGCTCTGTATTATCGCGGGCGTTAGGTAAAGGTAATCATGAAAAGGCGGTTGCTACCTTTGCTCATCAAATTATGATGACCTTTGGCATTTGTATACTCTTTGTAATAGCAGGGCTATTTTTTAGCGAAGAGATACTTTTTCTTTTTGGTGCTAATGGTGCTATTATGCCTCCTGCCAAAGAATTTTTTATGCCCATATTACTTGCTGTACCACTTCAGGCATTTTGTATGATGGGTAACACTGTTATACGTGCCGAAGATAAGGCGCGCCATGCTATGGTTGCCATGATAGTGGCAGCATTATCAAACGTTATTTTAGATGTGCTTTTTATAAAAGTATTAGATATGGGGGTTTTTGGGGCAGCACTTGCCACAGCCTTCTCTTTTATGCTTTGTTTTGCTTATATCCTTTGGTTTTTTATTAAAAAAAGTGAACTTAGATTAAAGCTGAGTAGTTTTGTTTTTCACCCTGAGTTAGTTAAAGAGATTGTTTCGTTGAGTTTTGTAACATTTGCAAGACAAGGCGTAATAAGTATTCTTGCCATTATATTAAACCATACGCTATATGCCGAAGGAGGTGAACAGGCTGTTGCCATATATGGTATTATTAGCCGAATGCTTATGTTTATGCTATTTCCTGTGCTTGGGGTTACCCAAGGTTTTATGCCTATTGCAGGTTATAATTATGGGGCAGGAAATTATATAAGAGTAAAAGAAGCGATTACTACGGCTATTAAATATGCAACCTATATTTCTATAATTATATTTGTAGTAGTGCTTGTATTTGCAAGACCTATTGCAGCTTTATTTACCACCGATGCAGGTGTTATAGAAGGTACTCCAGTTGCATTGCGCTGGGTATTTGCGGCATCACCTATTATTGCGATACAACTTATAGGAGGGGCTTATTTTCAGGCAGCAGGAAAGGCGACTAAAGCATTATTGTTAACACTTAGTAAGCAAGGTTTTTTCCTGATACCGCTGGTGCTTATTTTACCACCGTTTTTTGGTATTTTTGGGGTATGGATAGCTTTCCCTATATCAGATATACTATCTACGTTATTAACGGGGTTGTTTTTAAAGAAAGAAATGACCGAAGAACTTAAAGAAGCTTGATGGAAGAGTACTATGACTATATAAAATCGTTACACCTTATTTTTGTGATAACCTGGTTCGCTGGGTTGTTTTATATTGTTCGGCTTTTTGTATATCATATAGAGGCTAACGATAAGCCATCGCCCGAAAAAGAAATATTGATAAAGCAATATAAGTTAATGTCCTACAGGCTTTGGTATATCATCACATGGCCATCGGCAGTATTAGCTAGTATTTTTGCTTTTTTAATGCTGTTTGGTACAGCACGTGGCGGAGTGTGGTTACAATTTTCGTGGATGCATGTAAAGCTAGGCTTTGTTTTCTTGCTTTATTTATATCATTTAAAATGTCACCAGATATTTAAACAATTGCAAAATGATGCCGTAAAATACTCTACCAGTTTTATGCGCTTGTGGAACGAAGGTGCAACCATTATACTATTTGCCGTCATTTTTTTAGTAATTTTAAAAAGTGCTGTAAACTGGATATATGGGGTAGTGGGTATTATTGCCTTTTCTGTACTACTCATGTTAGGTTTTAAATTTTATAAACGGATACGAGAAAAGAACAAATCCTGAAAGGATGAAAAAACGGTTTAAGATAAGAAGATGGTCGCTGCGAGTAAGAATATTTCTCTCTATGATATTTGTTACGTTAGTGGCTTCTATGCTTATTGCAGCAGTATCTATTTATCAGTTTAAAAAAGAAGCCAAAGACTACCATCAGGAACGTGTAGATAGGAAAGAGAAGGCAATAAAAGAGCATATTAACTATATACTTGCTACGACTACCTATCCGCTTTCTACAGAGAATTTACCACTTATTTTTCGTGAACGCATACATGAGTTAGCAAATATTCATGGCATGGAGATTAATATTTATGATCTTAATGGCGAGTTGTTAAAATCATCTAAAGCTGCTTTTTCTATAGATACCGTTAGCCAAAAAATAGATGAACCTATATTGCGTGTTATACGCTCTACTGCCGAGAAACGCTATGTAGATTTACTGAAAACAGAAAACGGAAAGCGCTACCGCTCTTCTTACAGTTATATTAAAGATACCAAGTTTAAACCATTGGGCATACTCAACCTACCTTATATAGAAGATGATGGGTATTATGAAAAAGAGATAAATAATTTTATGATGCGCTTTTTTCAGGTGTACTCTTTTATGTTACTTATTTCTATAATAATAGCTTACTTCCTTTCGAGTTATATTACAAAATCACTTAAATCGATAAGTGACAGGATAACCGAAATTCGCTTAAGTAGTGTTAACGAAAAAATAGACCAACGGGATTCGCCACAAGAAATTAGTCAGCTAGTAAAAGCCTATAATGGTTTGGTAGATGATCTTGATGAGAGTGCTGCAAAACTGGCACAAAGCGAGCGAGAACAGGCTTGGCGCGAAATGGCAAAACAGGTGGCGCATGAGATTAAAAATCCGCTAACGCCTATGCGTCTCACGGTGCAAAGTTTTCAGCGCAGGTTTAACCCTGATGATCCTGATATAAATAAAAAGCTGGATGAATACTCTACCTCGTTAATACAACAAATAGATACCATGTCATCAGTAGCGTCGGCATTTTCGAGTTTTGCCTCTATGCCAGCACAGCAAAATGAGACCATTAATATGGTTAAAGTAGTGCAGCTTGCATTAGAGATATTTAATGAAAACTATATTGTTTTTAGTAGTGAAGAAAAGGAAATAATAACCCGAATGGATCGTACTCAATTGATTCGGATTATTACCAACCTTGTTAAAAATGCTACGCAAGCAATGTCTAAAGATTTTGCTAATCCGCTTATTGAGGTTAGTATGTATAGCAAGGACAATCATGCTGTGATAGCAGTAAGAGATAACGGAAAAGGTATAAGCATTGAAAATAAGAGCCGTATATTTGAACCTAAGTTTACAACCAAAACTAGTGGTATGGGGCTCGGACTGGGTATCATTAAAAACATTGTAGAGAACTATAATGGCACCATTACCTTTACTAGTGAAATAGGGAAAGGAACCACATTTATAGTAGAATTCCCTATTATAGATGCCGATAGCTCTGATAATAAAGAAGGACAAACAATAATGTAAATTATAAAACCAATACTGAAAATGAATTACGAAAATATCCTAACGGAAACAACAGACGGTCTTGGACTGATTACCATTAACAGACCAACAAAACTAAATGCACTTAATAAAGCCACAATTGAGGAACTACACAATGCTTTTAAAGCATTAGACGAAGATGCTTCGGTTAAGGTTATTATTATAACAGGTAGTGGCGAGAAGGCTTTTGTAGCTGGTGCTGATATCTCTGAATTTGCTAACTTCTCAGTAGCAGAAGGTGGTAAACTTGCTGCAAAAGGACAAGAGTTGTTATTTGACTTTGTACAAAACCTTTCTACTCCTGTTATTGCAGCCGTAAACGGTTTTGCTCTGGGCGGAGGATTAGAGCTTGCTATGGCAGCACATTTCCGTGTAGCATCTGATAATGCAAAAATGGGATTACCCGAAGTATCGTTGGGTGTAATACCGGGCTACGGTGGTACACAGCGCTTACCACAACTTGTGGGTAAAGGACGTGCTATGGAAATGATAATGACAGCCGGTATGATAAATGCCGAAGAGGCTAAAACTTACGGACTGGTAAACCACGTAGTGCCACAAGCAGAGCTTTTGGAGTTTTGTAAAGGTATAGCGGGCAAGATTATGAGAAACTCATCGGTAGCAATTGGACAGGCTATAAAAGCTATAAATACTAACTATACCGATGGCGTAAACGGTTATGAAGCCGAAATAAAAGCCTTTGGCGAATCTTTCGGTACAGAAGATTTTAAGGAAGGAACAACGGCTTTTTTAGAGAAAAGAAGAGCTGCTTTTCCCGGTAAGTAATTACACCATTATATTATAAACATGAAAGCCCCAAACATGGGGCTTTTTTTATTGTTTTTCTCTTTCTTTTAAAACGTATTCCCGTATTGGTATGTCGTCTATTATAACATCTTTCAAAACAGCATTACCATTTATTACAGCCACCAGTGCATAAGCAGGTTTTTTGTTTTCTGCATTTTGGTTATACGACCTGTAAAATGTTTCTGCTTCTGGGGCTTTACTTTCTTCCATATAGTAGCGGTCAAACTCCAGTGAGAAGTTTATATTGTCCTTAGCATTATAGCGGTATTTTGCTACAACGTAATCTGTTCCGTCATCAGGAGCTTGATGACTTATGCTTTCTATAGCTGCAAAACCTTCATTGTCATTTTTTAGGGTTACATAAACAGGTTCTCCATGTACCCAAGTAGTGTCATTTGTAGGGTATGAACTCATATCATAATTCAACCTTACATATTTACCGCGAAAAGGGTCTTGGGGGTCAATGGGTGCTGTTTTAAACTTATATACAGTACCGGTTCTTTCGGTCATTTCACTATCATATACCATTTTTAATGGTACAAATACCTGAGCAATAGCAGTGATTATAAAGGCTATAAATAGGTGTTTAGTTTTCATGTTTAGTAGTGTTTAGTGTTTCTTTCTTCTTCTTTGCTAAAAAATAGTTGCCTATAAAAAAGCTAATGCCTAAAGCCAAGAATAAAACCCCCTTGATAGCAAAGGAAATTTGGATATCAAAAAAGCGGCATAGTATAAGTATTGCTATAGTAACTAAACCGAAGTTGAGTATTTTAAAGTCGATAGTATTTATACCTCGTTGAATACAGCCAACTCCTACAGCCAGCACAGCTACATTACTTAACCAAAAAGCGATATTATAATCAATTAGATAGCCGAGATAAATTAAAGGGAAAATTAATGCTGCTACGTTGAAAATAGTAAGTTTTTCTCCTTTTTTGCGTGCAATGTAGCTAAGCCAGATACTTATAGCAGCTAAAACTAAAGCCAGAATATAATATACAGGTTTTTCGGGTGATTGAGCAGTGTTAAATCGCCATACCATGCGGAAAGAACTAATAATAAGTAATGTGGTAATTCCTAAAGCACCCAGTTGACTATAACCATTTAGTAACCAGCCTCTCCGGAAGGCAGGGAGCATACCTATATTATAAATTATGCATAGTAACAAACCATAAAGTATAATAATAAGTTGTTCAATGCTATCCATAAAAGCACCAAATGTTATAATAATACTTAATGGTAATAGCCAGTTAAAAATATTAGTAACATTATGGTTTGGTTTTACTTTTAGTAAGTTTAAGTAGAAAGGCAGTAGTGCGCCAATAAACATAAAGTAGAACCAAGGGCTACTTTCATATTGGTAGGTAAAATACCCTGTTTCTGTAGCGTAGTAGGTACTTAAAATTAAAGACAGTACTGCAATAGTTTTTGATTGTAATAAATATACTAAAGGGATACATAGCAACGTCCAAGTGAAAAGATAGCTGCCAATATCTCCGGGTATATTGTATATCTGGGCGACCAATGCTATAGAAGCTCCTACAGAAAAGCATAAAAGTATTCCCGATACTTCTTTAAAAACCTGACTTTTCTTTTTTACCAAAGCATAGCCGGTACTTATCTGGAACAGGATTAAAGGCAGTAAAGCAATTCCTGTTTTTACAGGTCGGGAAAAATTATCCCAGTTGTGCGCAAACAGTAATATTATACCAAGCCCTATTAATACTCCGCCTATAGAGCCGAATATTGCCAGTGGGTTTGTGCCGTTATCACGATGTTTAATTGCATAGTATTGTTCAATATCTTTTGCTGTATCAGGTGTTATTACCTTCTCTTTTACAAGTTCAGGCAACTGTTTTATAATAGATGAAGCCATAATTAAATTTTTTTAAATGTAATAAAATAACCTCGCAACCTTGCATTATAGAATGTTTTGGTAGCGAGGCATCTCCGCTAAGCGTTGTTGTCTTCAAAATGTTTTACATCACGCGTATTTTTTTGTACGGCTATTGCAGCAAAGAGGCTTAGCGCGAACGACATTCCGTAAAAGCCCTTCTCGCTTAGTGCTAAAGTGGCATTCCATAAGCCTACTACCAGCAGTACTACTGATGCAAGTGTAGTAAACCAGCTTATACCGTAATACATATCGGTTACAGTTATGCCCTCTTGGCGGTCACGTACACTTTTTTGTACTGATATTACAGAAAACAGCCCAAATAGTAATATGGTAAAGTAATAACCTTTTTCGTTGAGTTCCATATCAGCATTAAACAAACCAATGCAGTAGGAAGTCATACCGATAAGAACTGTCATCCAGGATGCGCCTATAAAAGCAGTGCTGGGTTTAAGAGGATTGTTACTTGTTTTACTTTCTTTTTTTAAAAATTTAGAAGTTTCGTTTACTTCTTCTATGTTTAGCGGATTCATAATTATTTGTTTTAAGATTATGAGGCAAATCTCCTGTAAAAAGTAAACCTGTAAAAGCTATAATTTTACAAAAACTGATGATATATTATTTAAATTATTATATTTATATACTTAATATGCAAAGTGTATGAATGCTCTGGATGAAGTAGTCTCTATGATGTCGTTGAAAGATAAAAAGTCTTTTGTAACATATCTTGGTAAGAAGAATAAACGTAAAGATGTCCATAATATCAACTTCTTTAAATTGTTAGAAACTGATGATATAAATACCTTAAAAAATAGATATAAAACTAAAAAATCTGCCGATGTATATCATGCCTTGCGCAAACGTATGTATGATAGCCTTATCGCATTTATGGCAAACCGCACTTTTGAGTATACTACTTCGGCAGAACACGAGGTGTTACGTTTGCTGGTAGTAGCTCGTGCATTTTTAGAACATAATTTATACAAAACAGCATTTAAATGTTTGGCAAAAGCCGAAACAAAGGCATTGACTTTAGAGCAGTTTAGTTTGCTTAATGAAATATACCATACCCAAATACAATTTGCTCATATAGAGGGTAGCCCACAACTGGATGGTGTGATTGCCAAGTTTACAGCTAACAGGCAAAAGCTATATTATGAAGAACAGCTTAACTTGGGTTATGCACTATTACGGAAGGAATTGGCAGACATTTACCATAAAGGTAAAATAGTCGATTTGCGTGCTTTGATACAGAATACTATAAAATCGCTTAATATATCACTAGATGAGGTACTTACTTTTAAATCGCTATATCAAATATTATTTATTGCCAATGAGTATGCCTCTATAAATAGCGATTATAGCCTTATAACATCGTTTGTAAATAAAAGTCTGCCTTTTATTCAAGATAAAAAAGAGCTTGCAGGGAAACATTTGTATTACCATATTTATGTGCTGTATTTTATAGCCAATATCTATTTTCGTAATCGTGAGTTTGCAACATCATTACGCTACTTAGAGTTGATGCAGGAGCAAATGCAAGTACAAAACAAGAAATATTACAAACGGTTCTTTATGCGCTGGTCGTTATTATTAGGGCTTAACCAGCACTATACTAATAACCCTGATGCAGCTAAAGCAACAATACAAAAAGCACTAAATCAGCAAAAAGGAGATGTTACAGACCTGAATGACCTGCTGCTTTGTATGGTTGTTTTCTATTCGCAACAAGCCGATAAAACAGCATTTAAATATATGAGGCAATTTGCTCATACTGACAGCTGGTACGAAAAAAGAATGGGTATGGACTGGGCTATAAAAAAGGCATTGGTTGAAATTATACTCCAGGCAGAATTTGATAATCAAGAGTTAGCATTATCCCGTATTAAAGGGTTTAAACGGCGGTATAAAAAATACCTTACTGATGTTAAAGAGGGTAAAGTATTGGAGTACGTACAGCTAGCGGAAAAATATATTTTGAACGCGGATGTTATATATACAAAGCTATTTAACGATAAACTACAGGAGCTTATGGCAATGGCAACGGCAACCCAAGATGTTTTTGTATTGAGTTTCATAGCATGGCTATATGCCAAAACACAAAACAAACCTGTTTATGAAGTAACGCTTAGTCTATTAAACGAAAGCGCAACAGTATAATTTACTTTTCACCTTCCCATTCAGCATAAAACTGCGCAAGGAAGTTAACCATATAGTTGTGTCTGCCTTGTGCTAAGGTTTTACCTGTTTCGGTATTCATACGGTCTTTTAGTAATAGTAGCTTTTCGTAAAAATGGTTTATAGTAGGGCTATCGCCTTTTTTGTATTCCTCCTTTGTCATATTCATTTCAGGTGCAATATCAGGATTGTACAAAGCTCTGTTTTTAAACCCACCATAGTTAAAAGTACGCGCTATACCTATTGCACCTATTGCATCTAGTCTGTCAGCATCCTGTACTACTTCCAATTCTATTGAGTTGAATTTCTGTTCGAAATTACCTCCTTTAAAAGATATGTTCTCGATAATGTTTACTACGTGTAGTATCGTGGCTTCCTCAACATTTTCTTGCTCTAAAAAAGCTCGTGCTACCTTTGGACCTACGGTTTCATCGCCGTTATGAAACTTACTGTCGGCAATATCGTGCAGTAACGCCCCAAGTTGAACAACCAACAAATCACACTGTTCTGTTTCGGCTATTTTTAAGGCGTTGTTATATACACGTTGTATATGAAACCAGTCATGACCGCCTTCGGCATTTTCCAGTTGTTCTTTTACGAAATTAATGGTTTTGTGTATAAGAGCGGGGTTAGTCATGATATAATGTTGAGTAATGCAAAAATAGTTAATACAAAAATAAAAAAGCTACCATTAGGTAGCTTTTAGTATTATTTTATCAGGGCAGGTTGCACCCACTTAAAAATGTGCGATTCTTCTGGTATTACTATCCTTTCGGATATTCTTGCCATTCTATCGGGCAATTTCATGAGGTAATCTCTAGCTTTTTCAGCTTCGGCAGTAAGCCCAGTAATTTTATCTATTTGCCACTTATCATTAAGTTTACGCAATATATCTACATAATCCATAGCGGTATAAACGCCTATACGCTGTGCCGAATCTGAAAACTGATCGAAAGCACTACCTATACTACCGCCCGATTCTCTAAGGAAGTGCGCAGGCATAGTTATTTTTTGCTTCATCATGTATTGGAACGCCAGCATCATTTCGCTTGGGTCTACTTTAAAAATACGATCTACAAACTCGCTATATGCCATGTGATGACGCATTTCGTCGCCAGCAATTAGTTTACACATTTTAGATAGTTTGTTATCGCCAAATTTCTTTGCCATTTGCGATACTCTGTTGTGCGATACATAAGTAGCTAGTTCTTGAAAACTTGTGTACACAAAGTTTTTATACGGGTCACGGTCTGTACCAATATCAAAACCATCGTTAATAAGGTGATGTGCAGTTATTTCTACTTCACGCATATTTACACGACCTGATAGGTATAGGTATTTGTTAAGCACATCGCCATGGCGGTTTTCTTCTCCCGTCCAGTTGCGCACCCATTTGCTCCAGCCGTTCCCACCGTTATCTACTTGGTTTACACCTTCTACATCCATTAACCAAGATTCGTAAGTAGGTAACGCTTCTTCTGTAATGGTATCGCCCACAAGCACTACCCAAAAATCATAAGGTAGGTCTTTGGCTATTTCTCTTAGCTCTTTGACATCTTCATAGAAAGATTCGCTCTGAGAGTCTGGCAGTAAGTCTGTTGGCTGCCATATTTTTTCTACAGGTACGAGGTAACTATCAACAAAAGCGTCGATGTTTTTTTCTAAAAACTGCATTACCTCTAACCGGATGTTTTTTATAGACATATATTTAATTTTTTATTCCTTGTTTTACTTCTCTTTCTGTTCGTTCCATTACCTCTGCAAAAGAAATATTTTTTATAGCAAATGGCTCTTGTACTGTAAAAGTCAAATGATTACCCAATCCTAATGGATATTTTCCGAATTTAAATATTTTCCACGAATTATTAATGCTTAAAGGTACAATGTACGCAGATGGGGCATATTTACAAAGTATTTTTATTCCGTTTTCAGAGAATCGTTTTGGTTCTCCTGTCTTACTTCGTGTTCCTTCGGGAAATATTACTGCTGAGCGATTATTTTTCTCTATATATTCTGCCAGCTGTTTTATTGCTGGTAGTGCCTGCTTAGGGTCTTTGCGATCTATAAGTGCTGAGCCACCATGTTTTAAATTGAAAGACACACTTGGTATACCTTTTCCTAATTCTTTTTTGCTAATGAACTTAGGATGAAATTTTCGCATAAACCAAATAATTGGCGGTATGTCGCTCATACTTTGGTGATTAGCTACTATAATTAGTGGGACTCCTTTTGGTACACGTTCTAAATTGTAAAATGTATGATGAGTACCAATAATGTAAGCACAACTTAAAAGACTTCCGTTTAAATAATCGACACTTTTTTTATGTGCTTGGTAACCAAAAACAGTAAAGCACAGCCACTGTATCGGATGAAAAATAAGTAACACCAGCAAGTAGGCAATACAATATATTGCAGATATAGGATATGATAGTATCTTTTCCATGTAGGGGTTAAAAATTCGCGTAAAAGTACTACCTTTTTATAACATACTGAAAATTTTTACTATGCAAGCATATTATGTGGTGTGTATAGTATAATTATGCAAAAACCACGCCATAAGCGTGGTTTTTATAATAGATGTAGTTAGTATTGCTTAGCAATGCTCACTATAGGCATCTTTTAAGTTTTCTGCGATCATCTCGGCAGGGCGACCTTCTATATGGTGACGCTCTAGCATGTGTACTAATTCTCCGTTTTTAAACAAAGCCATACATGGTGATGATGGAGGGAAAGGGAACATAGACTCTCTTGCTGCATCTACAGCCTCTTTATCTACACCAGCAAATACAGTAACCGTTTTAGATGGTTTCTTGTCGTTGTCAAGGCTCATTTTTGCGCCTGGTCTTGCATTTCTTGCAGCACATCCACATACCGAGTTTACTACTACTAGTGTAGTACCATCAATATTAATAGCATTTTTTACCGCATCGGCTGTATATAATTCTTCAAAACCTGCTTCTGATAATTCAGCACGCATTGGTTTTACTAGTTCTTCAGGATACATATCTTTATATATTAAAGTTTGATGTAGCAAAGTTACGAAGAAATACTGTTCTAAAAAATATTACGGTTTAAAACAATCTTTTGCCTAATGCTTTTATAAAAAGGCTTTTGGGGCATGCCCATATTACCTTTAAATCTTCTGATATTGTGGTTTCTTCATCTAAGAATTTAAAGATGAGTTGTGGCATGGCATTACGAAACATAGCCGAGAAGATAGTGCTGCCTTTTTCGTTTTTTTTATACAGAATATCTAGCAATAATAGGTCGTACAGCCAAAAACGATTTTTCTTATGAAATTTGGTAAAGTCAGTTTCATTTTCAAGAAAAGCAATAAGCTTCTGCGATTTTTTACTTGTATTTTTAAAGGTATAACCCGTACTGGCTTTTGTCCATCCGCCTGCTGAGCCAATATTAATAATGTTCTTAGTATTATTTTCCCAAAAGGGGTAACACGTCATAGGTATGCTGCCTCTTTCTTTTTCAATAACTTCATAATCGTTACTATCGAGGTTTTCAAGATATTGATGTATCGCACTTTCATATTCTTGTGTTTGTAGCAAGTCATGAGAGAAGAGCGTATATTCTACCAATGCCTCTGTCTCAGAAACGGGCATTACATACATAAACCGAGTATTGCCTTTTTGTGGAACGCTAAAGTCCATAAATGTAGCCGTATCAGCATTAAAAACAGGTTTCTTGGTTTTTACAAACCATCCTATAAAATGTTGTTGCAGTAAAGGATACCTGCTTTCTGCTGGCAATGTAGGGTTATATATACTATTAAACAGTTTGTTACAAGTATAACTTTCCGTTTCTGTTTTTACTAAAACGTGTTGCGGAGTATCGGTAAAATCAGTTACTCTTTGTTGTATAAAAGTAATGTTAGCTTGTTTACTGATTACACTTTTTATATGACTATAAAAATCTGCTCCCTTAATCATTTTATAATGGTAAGGGGCAAGTATCATTTTTTTAGTAAAGGCAGTGTTAATAAAAAAGGCACTATCCCAATGCTTACTTACTATATTATCCCATTCGCCTGATTCAGTTTCCCAAAAACACCAGGTACGGTCATTACTTTCTTTGGTATCAGGGTCTATGAGTAATATGCTTTTATCGGTAAACTTTCCTGAAACGACCATTCTGTAAACCGTCATTAAAGCGGAAAGCCCCGAACCTGCAAAAATATAGTGAAAGTGTTTCATATCGTTACTCCTGAAAATCAAAAATAAGCAAATAGCATATAGTATTAAAAGGATAATATTTAGGCTGTCCTAAAAAATATTTTAACCATATCAAATAATCACTATATTTGTATATCAATTTAATGATTAATGACCTATTCTGAAGAAAATTACCTTAAAGTAATTTACCATCTTTCTACCGCCACAAGCAAGGGTATAGCTACTAACGCTATTGCTAATGAAATGGAGAGTAAACCTTCATCGGTTACTGATATGCTGCAAAAGCTTGCCGAGAAAGATTTAGTTATCTATAAAAAGTATCAAGGTGTATCGCTTACAGATAAAGGGAGGTTTACGGCTCTAATGATTGTGCGTAAACACCGTTTATGGGAAGTGTTTTTATTAGAAAAACTCGACTTTTCTTGGGATGAAGTGCATGATGTTGCCGAACAATTAGAACATATAAAATCGGATAAATTAACAGACAAGCTCGACGAGTTTCTCGATTTTCCTACCGAAGATCCGCATGGCGACCCTATACCTGATAAAGAAGGAAATATAAAGAAAGTAGATAAAAAACTACTATCAGAAGTTGAAGCGGGTAAAAAAGTGATATGTGTAGGTGTAAAAGATAGTTCGCCTGCCTTTTTACAATACCTCGATAAGCAACAAATAGCCCTCGGCTCGGCTATTGATATAGTTTCTAAAGAAGATTTTGATATGTCGCTTACTTTGCGTGTACACGATAAGCAACTAACAGTATCAAACAAAATAGCCGCTAACCTTTTTGTAAAAACTTTGTAAATAAATTATGTTTGAAACTATAGTTACTTACTTTGAGTCGATAGACCCCGTTTTGGCAGCGCTTTATGCTACATTATTTACATGGGGTGTTACTGCACTTGGCGCATCGGCAGTATTCTTTTTTAAAACAATGCACAGGGCATTACTAGATGGTATGCTTGGTTTTACAGGAGGGGTAATGGTGGCAGCAAGTTACTGGAGCTTACTTTCTCCTGCTATAGAAATGAGCTCGGGTGAAGGTTTTACTAAAGTAATGCCCGCTGCTATAGGCTTTATACTTGGCGCCTTATTTTTGTTTGGGCTTGATAAAGCATTACCACACCTTCATATAAACTTTAAAGAAACAGAAAAAGAGGGTATAAAAACCCCTTGGCAACGTACTACACTATTGGTGCTTGCTATAACATTACATAATATACCCGAAGGTCTTGCTGTAGGTGTACTTTTTGGTGGTGTTGCAGCAGGTATACCAGAGGCTTCTATAGCTGGGGCTTTAACACTTGCTATAGGTATAGGTATTCAAAATTTCCCCGAAGGTATTGCAGTGTCTATGCCATTGCGCCGTATGGGCATGAAGCGTAGTAAAAGTTTTATGTATGGGCAGGCATCGGCACTTGTAGAGCCTATTGCGGGTGTGCTAGGCGCGGTAGCGGTTACTTTTTTTACCCCTATACTACCTTATGCCTTAGCCTTTGCGGCGGGTGCTATGATTTTTGTGGTAGTAGAAGAGGTAATACCCGAAACGCAGCGCGATAAGAATACTGATATTGCTACCTTAGGCTTTATAGGAGGGTTTGTAGTAATGATGTCGTTAGATGTTGCATTGGGTTAAGCAAGTTCCCTTTTATGATTTACATTATATATTAATGACAACCACAATCGTCACTGCCACAGTTTGCTGCTGCTTTCTTCTTTTTCTTAAAAAAGAATTTCTTTACAAGGTAAGCTGCTGCTCCTACTACTAATAAATAAGCTATTATTGATTGTATATACATAGTTTTTATTTTAATAGCTGGTAGGCTATCAATGATACAATATAAGCAAAAGTACTCATGCCAAATAGTTGTATCATAGGCCATTTCCAAGAATTAGTCTCTTTTTTAGTAACAGCAAGTGTACTCATACATTGCATAGCAAAGGCATAAAATAATAATAATGATAACCCTGAAGCGAAGTTGAATACTTTCTTGCCCGTTTCGGGGTCAGTTTCAGCCTTCATACGTTCTTTAATGGTGGCTTCGTCATCGCTGCCACTACCTATGTTGTATATGGTGGCAAGAGTACCTACAAATACCTCACGTGCCGCAAAAGAAGAAACTATAGCAATACCAATTTTCCAATCGTAACCTAATGGTTTTATAGCAGGCTCTATGCTTTTTCCCATAATACCGATGTAAGAGTGCTCTAGCTGGTAAGCAGCTATTTTATCATCAAGTTTATCGGGGTCTATTTTAGTTGTACCAATTTGGGTAGTTATAATTTGTTCTGCATTTTCAAACTCATCACCCGGTCCATGTGAGCCTAAAAACCATATAATAATAGATAGTGCCAGTATTATTTTACCTGCACCATATACAAATGCTTTTGTTTTTTCTATTACAGTAAGCGCTACGTTTTTAGCAAGAGGCAATTTGTAGTTAGGCATTTCGGCTACAAAAAAGCTTTTATAGCGAGTTTTAAGTACTTTGTTAAGTATAATTGCTGATACAATTGCACTTGCAAAGCCAAGCATATACAATAACATTAACGTAAGTCCTTGCAGGTTAAAGAAACCAAAAACCATACGGTTAGGTATTACCAGTGCAATAAGGATAGCATATACAGGCAGCCTTGCAGAGCAGGTGGTAAAAGGTGTTACTAGTATAGTAATAAGTCTTTCGCGCCAGTTCTCTATATTACGAGCGGCCATAATAGCAGGTATAGCACACGCAGTACCCGATATAAGGGGTACAACGCTTTTACCGCTTAGCCCAAAACGTTTCATAATCCTATCCATAAGGAATACTACACGGCTCATATAGCCACTCTCTTCTAATATTGATATAAATAGAAACAGGAAGGCTATTTGTGGTATAAAGATAACTACACCACCTATACCGGGAATAATACCTTCGGCTATTAGCTCTGTAAGTTTGCCAGCAGGTAAATTTTTAGATGCATAGGAGCTTAACCATGTAAAACCTTCATCTATTAAATCCATTGGTACGCTCGACCATGCAAATATCGATTGGAAGATGAGCATTAATATCGAAAAGAAAATAACGTAACCAAATACTTTATGGGTTAATACCCTGTCTAGTCTTGCTCTTAGGTCTTTTGCTATCGTAGCATCTACAACAAGCCCAAATTTTAGCACATCATTTATAAACTGATAGCGTTTTATGGTTTCTTTTTGTTGTAGTCTTTTCAGTTCTGTTTTAGATTTGGTAAACGAACTTTTTTCTATTTCGTTTCGCTCTAGTTGCCCAAAGTTTACATCTTGAGTAATAACCAACCAAAGTTTGTATAATAATTGGTTAGGAAATGCTTTTCTTAGTTTACCAAAATAATCAGGATCTATAGACGATGCATTAAGGCATGGCTCTGTAGTAAGATCTTTATAATTAACAATAAGTTCTTTAAGATCGTCAATTCCCGTTCCTTTACGAGAGCTTACTAAGGCAATTTTTGTTTTAAGTTGTTCTTCTAAGTACGGAATGTCTAGCGATATACCTTTGCGCTCCATTCTGTCTGCCATATTTATGACGAGTATGGCGGGTATTTCTAAATCTTTAATTTGAGTAAAAAGTAGTAGATTACGTTTTAGGTTCTCCACATCAGTTACTACTACTGCTACATCAGGAAAATCTTTATCATTACGGTTTAACAGCAGTTCTATAACCACATTCTCGTCCATAGAGCTGGCATTCAGGCTATAGGTGCCTGGTAGGTCTATAATTGTTCCTTTAATACCAGTACCTAGTTTTGCAGAGCCTTGCTTGCGCTCTACCGTTATACCAGGGTAATTACCAACTTGTTGGTTAAGCCCTGTAAGCTGGTTAAATACTGAGGTTTTACCTGTGTTAGGGTTACCTATTAAAGAAATTTTTATAGTTTGGGTTGCCATTAAAATTAGTCGATTAAAATTTCTACATCAATTTCAGCAGCAGTTTCTAAACGAATTGCTACATGACTATCATTTACATTGATGTAGATGGGGTCGCCAAATGGTGCGACCTGCAATAACTCTACAAGATTGCCTGGCAGGCACCCCATTTCAAGTAGCTTGAGCGGGATGAGGTCGATATTAAAATCGACTATAATGGCTTTTTGCCCTTTTTTGAGCCCTGCAAGAGTGTTTTTCAAAGTTTATTAAGAATAATTAAAGATACAAATTTACAAAAAATTAACACACAAGTGTTAGTTTTCATGGTTAGATAACCAGTTGATGTCCTCTAGTAATTGGGTTACATTTTTTTCGCCCTCTACTTCTTTATCAAGATTGGTTCCGTTGTAAAAACCTCTTATTCGACCTTTACTATCTACTAATATAAAATTTTCGGTATGTACCATGTCATACAACTCGTTTGATGTACTGGTTTTTACAGCGAGATAAGATTTTCTAGCAATGTAATAAATGTCTTTTTTATTACCAGTAACCAAGTTCCATTTACTATCTATAACTCCTTTTTTTTCGGCATAGGCTTTTAGTACTGGTACACTGTCTATATCTGGTGTAACTGAGTGTGAAAGTAGCATTACTTTCGTGTTATCTTTAATTTTGTCTTGTAGCCATACCATGTTGTCAGTCATTATTGGGCAAATGGTAGGGCACGTGGTAAAAAAGAAATCAGCGACATATATCTTTCCCTCATAATCTTTTTGAGTAATGGTTTTACCGTTTTGATTGGTAAAAGCAAAATCGGCTATTTTATGATTACGCGCTACATATTGTACTGTAGTGTCTACCAGCTCTGGGTTTACATCGGCAGGGCTGTATATTTTTAGTGATTTTTTGGGCTTTAATGCACCATAAAACAGGTACAAGATGACTGCCGAAAGCACACCCATGAACAAGAAGAAAAATTTATATTTTTTGAAAAAAGAAAGCATATTGGGGTAGTTTTTTGCAAAATTACGAAAGGAAAACCGATTACAATGCAAGTAAAGCAGGTTTTACAACGTTAAAAAACAATCGGAAAACTAGTTTTTTTGCTTTTATAATGGCTTTTTGGGCTAACTTTATATTTTTGTAAAACCAAGGTATAAAACTGAAAACATGAAATTAAACAAAAAAACAACTTTTGCATCTTTAGCTATAGTGCTTGGTGCAACGGTATGTAATGCACAAACTAATAATAGTGAGCAATCGAAACCAGGTATTAACTTATCGTATATGGATAAGTCGGTAGCTCCAGGCGAAGATTTTTTTCGCTATGTAAATGGTACTTGGGTAGACAATACCGAAATTCCTGGAGATAAAACCCGTTGGGGAAGCTTTGATGAGCTGCGCGAGCAAACTAATAATGATGCACTTGCAATATTAAAAAAAGCGGCTGCTAATGAAGGCCTAGACCCAAATAGTGATCAAGGTAAGGCAGCAAGCTTGTACCGCTCTATTATGGATACTGTGGCACGAAATGAAAAAGGGATTGAACCACTAAAACCATATTTAACTAAAATAGATATGATTGGGAGTGTAAAAGATTTACAATCACTTTTAATAGAAATGGAGCCTCTTGGCGGACTTGGTTTTTTTGGTATAGGTATAGGTGCAGATGCTAAAGATAGTAATAGCAATGTAGTATATATGGGGCCTGGTAGTTTAGGTTTGCCAGACAGAGATTATTATGTGTCTGATGATGCAGACTCTAAAGAAAAAAGACAAGAGTATGTGTTGCACGTAGCCCGAATGCTAAAATATTTAGGATATAGTGATGCACAAGCACAAAAAGCAGCTAAAGGTATACTGGCGCTAGAAACTGCAATGGCAGAACCAAGAATGGATAGAGTAGAGCGTCGCGATAGAAGAAAAAGCTATAACCCAATGACGGTTGCCGAACTTCAGGAGCTTACTCCTGTTATAGATTGGAGTAAATATATTACAGCTATAGGTATTGATAAGGTAGATACACTTATTGTATCGCAACCTAAGTATATGACTGCCCTAAATAGTATATTAAAAGAAAACAATGTAGAAGACTGGAAATTTTACATGAAATGGACTTTAATAAACAGAGCGTCAGGATATCTTACTACAGATATTGAGACTGCTGACTGGGAGTTTTACAGTAAAACACTTCGTGGTGCACTAAAAGAAGAAAAGCGTGATATTAATGCACTAAAAACAGTAAATGGTACAGTAGGCGAAGCATTAGGGAAACTATATGTTGCCGAAAAATTTCCTGCAGAAGCGAAAGAAAAAGCAGAGAGCATGATAGCCAATGTAATGCAGGCTTTTGAAAACCGTATTAACAAATTGCCATGGATGGCAATATCTACTCGAAAAAACGCTATAGAAAAGCTACGTAAATTAAGAGTAAAAATAGGTTACCCTGATAAATGGAAAGATTATTCGGCATTAACTATTAAGAGCCCTGAAGCAGGAGGGAATCTTTTTGCAAATATGATGAACATCGCTCGTTTTAGTTATAATGAAGATATTGAAAAATTACATAAGCCAGTAGATAAAGACGAATGGCACATGGCTCCACAAATTGTGAATGCATATTTTAACCCTGCCTATAACGAAATTGTTTTTCCTGCAGGAATATTACAACCACCATTTTATGATTATAAGGCTGACGAAGCAGTTAATTATGGAGGTATTGGTGCTGTAATAGGACACGAAATATCGCATGGATTTGACGATTCTGGTTCTCGTTATAATGCCGACGGTAATCTTGTAAACTGGTGGAGCGATGAAGACCTTGAGAAATTTACAGGACTTGGTGGTGCACTTGCCAGCCAATACAGTCAGTTACAACCACTACCTAACACTTTTGTAGACGGTAAATTTACTCTAGGAGAAAATATTGGTGACCTTGGTGGTGTAAACGCTGCTTATGATGGGTTACAACTATATCTTAAAGAGCACGGTAACCCAGGGCTTATAGATGGTTATACACCAGAGCAACGTTTCTTTATGTCTTGGGCTACAATATGGAGAACTAAGATGAGAGACGAAGCAATAAAAAATCAGGTAAAAACCGATCCGCATTCACCAGGTATGTACAGGGCTTATGTACCACTTCAAAATGTAGATGCCTTTTATAAAGCATTTGATATTAAAAAAGGAGATGGCATGTATATCGCACCTGATGAACGGGTAAAAATATGGTAAACAAAAAAAGCCCTGCAATTTGCAGGGCTTTTTCTTTTAGTTACAACTATTATTATAATAATCAATAACCTCAATAGCGTGTTTAGCTTTAAAATCTTTGTTGTTTATTTTTTCTACAAGAGTAGGACAATCGGAGAAATATTCAGTAGCAAATTCTTTAAATCCTCTGCGCTTGTATCTAGCACCAATTACGGCCCCTCTTTGTATATAAGCATACATTTTTGGCATTTCAGCATCAGTTTTTTGGAGATATAAAACCGTTATTTCGGTTGAATATAATAACACTAATGCGGTAGATGGAGTGTATTCTAATAGTGTAACCTTTCCTTGTGACATAATGCGAAAAAGCCGTTTTTTAATATTTTGGGGCTCATCTATTCTTGTTAAAGAGAAGGGAGCGTCGAGAAAAACAAAACTTTCATTAGTGTCGTTGATATTTGCTTGTACCGATTTAATTTTATCAGAAGATATGGCAGAGAAGTCGGCATTCTCTGACTTCTTATAATTAATGCCATTATCATAATTAAACTCAATAAGACCAGTTAGTTTTTTTCCGTCGTTAAGGGTTATACTTCCGTTATAAAATTGTGCATTTATATGTGTTGAAAACAATATAACTAATGCAGTGAGAGATAGTTTCATTTTTTAATTTAATTAATTTGCTAAGATCTATTTTTTTTTAACACTACTGTCGTTTGTAGGTTAAACTTAATGCTTAGTCAACATAACAATAATAATTATTTAAAAAAAGTATTTTATGTTGTAAATTTTAACTATTTTCAGGTGCAATAATTTTTTAATATGTGTGTAGTGAGCTAACCAGATTATCCTATTGATTATAGGGCTTTTGAGTTCCTATAAAGGCTAATGCCTAAATTGTTAATTGCGGAAAAACCGCAGTTATAATAGATATTTAAGAATTAACTTTGTCCACCCACAAAATAAATACAATCCAACTTGAAAAAGGTATTACATGTTCTTGCGATAGACGACCATGTTGTAGTTCTAGAGGGGTATCACGCCATTTTTAAAGCTCTGAATGAAGAACACGGTAATCTAAATTTTATTAAAGCATCTGATTGCAAATCGGCTTATGAATTGATTGAGAGTTATAAAAACGACCCTTTTGATATTGCCGTAGTAGATTATAGTATTCCCGATTATGCAGAGCGAGAACTCTACTCTGGCGGAGATATGGCTATGCTATTGCGCGAAGTTATGCCCGAATGCAAAATTGTAATGATGACCATGCACAAAGAGGTCGATATTATGGGGCGTATACTTGAAACAATAAGTCCCGAAGGTTTTATTAACAAAAGTGATTGTACTACCGATGAGCTTCTTGAAGGTTTTAAAATAGTGCTCGATGGGGGTAATTATTACTCTAAAACAGTTTCGAATTTTCAAAAACGATTGAGTTCTGGTATATTACTAGATGACTTAGACATCCGCATTATAAAATTATTAGCAAGAGGTATCAAAAATAAAAACTTAGATAAATACATACCACTTACTGTAAGTGGTATAGAAAAACGAAAATATAGAATAAAGCGTTTACTAGATATAGAGGGGGGCGATGAAGAATTGATATCTGAAGCCCGTAACCAAGGTTATGTTTAATTTCATTGTTACCAAATTGTTATAATATGAAGCCTGCATTTAGCAGGCTTTTTTATGAAAGAAAAAACCTCTTAATAAAATGTTAATTGCGGTTTTTCCGCAATTTTAAGTCATAAAAATTCCTTTATTTTACACTACATCCAGCTAATTTATGATACTGCTCTTGGTAATGCGTTTATCCGGGGCAGTATTTTTTTATAATAGTTATAAATTAGTGTTTATAAAATTATATTCTAAAACCTGCTTTACCCTATCGGCAATTATCACTTTTGTTATTGATACTTCTTCCCGGCTGAATAAAGGTATAGGCAGGTTTTTTTCTTTTGCCTTTTCGGTATAGTATTCCTGGCGTGTAGGATGATGAGGGGTTACAGCATTAAAAACATCTCCCCAAACATTTTTTTCGATTATTTTCATGATAATACCTATACAATCATCGCGATGGATGAGGTTTACAGGAGCGCTAGGGTTACTGATATCTTTTTTACCAGCCAAGTATTTTACAGGATTTCTATCGTCGCCTATAAGTCCCCCAAAACGAATTATAGTAGTTTTAAAATTGGTATTGCTTTGTAATATAGCTTCTACTTCTAGAAGCTGCTTCCCGCTTTCGGTTTCAGGGTTGGGTATAGTACCCTCTGTAACAATACCATTTACAGCACCATAAACAGAAGTAGAGCTTATAAACAATACTTTAGTTATCCTTGAAGTTGCCATGATAGGGATGAGCGTGTTTATTTTGGCAACAAAACTTTCGCTGCTCCCTTTGCGTAACCCAGGAGGGATATCAATTATAAGTATGTTACTGTCTTGAAGAAAACCTTTACTATCGCCTTCTATATTATTTTCATGTAATGTTATTACATAAGGCTTTATAGCTGCTTTTTGCAAAACAGCTATTTTTTCGGGAGAAGTAGTACTACCTTTTACGGTATGTCCTTTTGCAATAAGTTGTTTTGCTAAGGGCAGTCCGAGCCAGCCACAACCCAATATAGATATTTGTGCCATGTATAGTAACGTGAATATTTAACTAGTTTGGTTATCCGAACCTGATTTAGTTGCTGCTACAGGTTGGTTAAGCTTTTTTATTTTATATAAGTCATTACGCCTGTCTTTCAGTATGCGCACACTACCATATTCGTGTAGTTCTTTTAATAAGTCAATGTCTACATCTACAATAAGCGTCATCTCAGTATTTGGGGTTGTTTCTGCCTTAATACCGTTAGATGGAAATGAAAAGTCAGATGGCGTAAATACTGCTGTTTGTGCATACTGTATATCCATATTATTTACCTTAGGCAAGTTACCTACACATCCAGCTATGGCTACATAACATTCGTTTTCTATCGCACGCGCCTGCGCACAGTGTTTTACGCGAGTATAGCCGTTTTGGGTATCGGTAAGGAAAGGGACAAATAAGATATTCATTCCTTCATCTGCCATTAGGCGTGCTAGCTCTGGGAACTCAACATCATAGCATATCATAATACCTATTTTACCACAATCGGTATCAAATGTTTTAATTTCGCTACCACCTTTCATACCCCAATATTGTACCTCGTTTGGGGTAATGTGTATTTTGGTATACATTTCAGATGTACCGTCGCGCTTGCATAAAAACCCTACATTATACAGGTTCCCATCTTCTAGGTAAGGCATACTCCCTGTAATGATGTTGATGTTATAGGATATTGCCATTTCTTGAAATCGTTTTTGTATAGGATCGCAATAGCGTGCAATTTCGCGTATAGCATCAGCTTCGCTAAGATGGTTAAAATCTGCCATAAGCGGTGCCACAAAAAGTTCTGGAAATAATGCGAAGTCACTACCATAGCCCGAAACGGCATCAATAAAAAACTCGGCTTGTTCAAAAAGTGCCTCAACATTTGCTAGTGGGCGCATTTGCCATTGTACTAATCCTAAACGAATAGTACTTTTTTGTGTATTGATAAGTTTAGGGCTTTTATCATAATAAATATTATTCCACTCCATTAGTACGGCATACTCTTTAGAGCTAACATCGCCCTCTAGGTAGTTTCGCATTAACTTTATTACGTGGAAATCGTTACTTATTTGAAAAGATAATACAGGGTCATGTACTTCTTTTAGGCGTACTTTTTCTATGTATTCTTTAGGTGAATATTCATCTACGTGAGCGGTATAATTAGGCATACGTCCTGCAAATATTATCGATTTCAGGTTGAGTTGCTCGCATAGTTCTTTTCGCATATCATAGAGCCTTCTGCCTAGGCGAAGCCCACGATATTCAGGGTCTATAAATACATCTATACCATATAGTATATCAGCTTCATAGTCATGAGTATCAAAAGTATACTTACCTGTAATGGTTTCATAATTATGACTGCCTATAGCTTTTTTATAATCTATTATTAATGATAGTGCAGCACCCACAACTTTACCGTCTACAAGCACTACAAGTTGCCCCTCGGGAAATATTTTTAAGAGTTTTTTTATTTCTTTTTCTTGCCAGTACGACTGTTCTAGCTCGCCATAGGCATGTTGCATAGAAAGCTTTAACTGTTTGTAATCTTCTATTTGCAGGTTGCGTAATTCAACCTTATTTATCTCTATTTGCATACTATCAGTATTTTTATCAAATGTACAAAAGTCTTTGATTTGTAAAAGGAATTTTTATTGGGGTGTAGAAGTTTTTAACTAACTGATATTTAGTTTTTTATTTTAGTTGTATGTGTATATGGTCATCATGTCTTACAGCTCTACAACCATGATACCTTATTTTAGAATTGTTTAAATTCAGCCTATTTTTTAGATGAGGTTCTATATTCTTTACTGACATTTAGTATTCTACTTATCAAAATAATAATTACCCATAATTGGGGATGTTTTTGTGTTGCACTAACTTTTATATTTGCCTAGATTTAATAGCTAATAGTTTCTTAAAAAATTGTGTTTGTTTCATCGGGGGGTATTATTAGACCCATTTGAAATTAGTTTAGGTGGGGTTGCTGAGGAGCAACCCCCTTTCTTTTATATATAGTGTTGATAATGAGGTTTTTTTATAATAATACCCATAGTTGGGTATTTTTTGACATAACCTGAATGACTAAGTTTGACCTTTCTAAAACTAGTAAACACTTAAGCATTAACCAATAAACTTAATTACCATGAAGAAAAAACTATTTTTAAAAGCAACATTTTTATTTGTATTAGGGCTAGCGCTTGTAACATCGTGTTCTAAAGACGATGATGGTGGAGACAGGTTTGCAGGGGTTCCTAAGGGAGAGATAGTGCCTGTTGGCGAACGTTATGAAACACTTACAGGTTTTCCTGAAGGTGAAGGACGCGGAAGTCTTGAAGAAAGTAGCCAAGTATGGTGGAAACAAGTACAATCTAAAATAGATTATCACTGTGGAGGTTATGAAGATGAAGATCTTTATGAAGAAGATTTTTATATTGCTTTTAAACCAGATGGATTATTGTATGCAAAATATGGTAGTAACGGTCAGGAGTTCTCTTACTACAGCTGGGAATGGAAAGATGATAATAAAGAGGCTATACTTATGGAGGGTGAAACTTTCGAAATTCGAGAGCTTAACGATGGAGGTATAGTATATGCTAGCCGTCAGGAACAAAGTAGCGATTGCTATGCAATTACCTGGGAGCAGTTTAGTAACTAAGAATTTGTGTGTTTTGTGCTCGTGCGGGAAGTCAACCCGCTATGAGTTAGTTTAGGGGAGGGGTTGCTGAGGAGCAACCCCTCATTAATATTTAATTGTTTTAAGAAATGGTTAAGTAATGTAAAATAGAGTATATTTCTGTTATATAGTGTGTTATGTTTTTTTGTTGTTCAGAAATTATTTACATTTACTGCCATAAATTT
The DNA here is from genome assembly GCF_003344925.1 of Flavobacterium arcticum. Taxonomy (NCBI): domain Bacteria; kingdom Pseudomonadati; phylum Bacteroidota; class Flavobacteriia; order Flavobacteriales; family Flavobacteriaceae; genus Flavobacterium; species Flavobacterium arcticum. Next base: position 1,281,495 of record NZ_CP031188.1, read on the forward strand.
ATTATATAACTAATTATACATAAATGAAAAAGTTTAAATTTTTACAAGTTACGTTAGTACTGTTGGTAATTGCCTGTACAGGTTTTTTAAACAGTTGCTCTAAAGACGACAGTCCTGCTACAGCGGAAGAGGGTGAAATAATTACTCCTACCGAGATATATCAAAGTCAGGTAGTAAGTATAGAGATGCCCACAGCAGTACCGGCTGCACAATATGCAGGAACATTTGCTGGAAGCCCAATAACACTGGCAAGAGCAGGCGAAAACACACTAATGTTTAAAGTGTCTTCTTCGCTAATCGGTGAAGCCGATTTAGTAGTAACTGATTTAGGACTTGACTTACATTATACTATATATGAAACAGTACTTACAAGTACACCAGAAGTAGAGCTAGCTCCGCTTTTTACTGATGTTGTTGATTTTTCGGAGTCTATAAGTAATGAGCAAAACGAGGAAGCCGATATAGTAAACCAATACATAGCTTCTTTTAATGCGTATTATGAAACCCTTACAGATTCAGAAAAGCAACAATTAGCAATTACTTATAAAGCTAACAGCGAATTGTTTAGCGGTATCATAGCGGGAGACCTTACTTTAGGTCGCTCTACAAACATTTTTAATATTGATACTCAATTACTAAAACATAAACTAGCAGTACTTGCATTTGGTGGTGGTGTTGCGTTTGTAATATTAGCTCCAGATCCTGTAGAAAAAGCATTAGGTGCTTTAGTAGCAGCCATTGCTTGGAAAAAATCTAAAGATTACCTAACTGAATTTATGCAAGTAAAGCTTAAAAAAATAAATGCAGTATTTAACGGTGTTGCGGGAGAACTGAGCGGTAGAGGTACTTTGCAAACCCTTACATTTACTGATGGTGAGGCAAAAAGTTTTTCTTTTGATGTTCAGAGCCGTAATATTGAATCGGGAGACGAAGGCTCATCTTCATCTGGACTCACTACTTTTTTTAATTCGCACGGAATCTTTAGCGGTGCAGTAACCAACCTTAATGACGCTATTGAGTTTGTTAATGATAATCTTTTCTTTTCAAACATTAGCCTTATTCCGGTATATACCATGCCGAGTAATCAACCAACTGCAGTTGAGAATGGTGATAGCGCATTTTTTGATGCTATGCAATTATCAGTAGCTAGTAACAATGTAACAATGAGTAATGTAAGCTTTGCTAATGGTGCAATAAGTATGAAGCTAACGGTTGATAATCCCGATGCTGTAAACGGTGACTCATTAGAAACAACCATAAATTATAGCTATCAGGATGAGCTGAACAGTTTTAGTGGTAGTTTTCCTATTGTAATAAGTTTGTCAGAAATAGATTTATCAGGAAATTGGATCATGCAGGTTACTAATCCCTACGATTTTGGTTCACTTGACGGTGATGCTGCTTTATATAGATTTGTATTTAATGAAAGCACAATTACATTCAATCAAATTACTGTAATAAGTGACGGGTATCAGGAAAACGGCAGTGCTTTAAATCAAGATCTTGTAATTAATTCTTATACTTTAGATGGTGATTATTTAGATATTTATTTAGAATATGAATTCTTATTAGAATATACTTGTGAAGAAGAGGAGCAACAAACTAATCTGTTACAAAATGAAAATATAGTGGTTACATATAACCACGATTTAGATAAGTTTACAGGAACTATAAATGATAATGGAAATTATAATGGTGACAATAATTCTTGTCTTGATACAACTCCTTTCAGTGTAAATAGAACAATAGAGATTTATAGGGAATAAATAAAAAATATGTATTAAAAATGGCAGTCAATTGGCTGCCATTTTTGGTTTACTATTCTGGGTTTTGGCGTAGGTTGGCAATAGAGCTCTCCAGTTGTGCAAGTCGTTGTTCTAGTTCGCTTTCGTTGCTTGGTAATGTATATCTAAATAAATGCACTACTACCCATAGCCCTGTAATTTCTTTAGTGTTAAGAGCTATTGGTTCTACACCAGGATGGTTAGCTTTTAGGACTACTTTATCATTTTGATAGTTTATTTTTCTAAAATAAAAATCGTTGGCTGTGGCTATAAGTACTAGTTCTCCGTTAGTTTTTTCAATTTCATCAAGTGGTATTTGTGTACCTATTACCATATCTTTTGGTAAAAAACCATTTGGCTCGCCAGACATGGTTAAATCATCTATTACTAACGCTAGTTTATGCGTTCCGCTAACGTGGGGTAGGTAAACAGAGGGTAATTGCACGTTGCTAATATTATTAGCAATATTGTATTGTTTAATGAAATCTTCTTTATTGTTCTCAGAAATACAGGTAATACCTTCTTTATCATTGTCTTGTGTTTCTCCAGGTATTACCGTTATAGTCTCATTAAAGCGTAATAATCGGTTTACGGTAAGCTCCCTTGTTAATAGGTCATCTATACTAATACTAAAATGCTTAGCAATTTTTACAACGGTTTCTAGTTTAGGATTGCTACGGTTTTCTTCATACGCCCCGAGTGTAGCGCGCTTTAAATCAAACAGTTCTGCAAATTCTTGCTGACTCATTCCGTGTACGCTGCGTATTTTTTTTAGATTCTTTCCAAACATGATAAAATTATTTTGCTAATAATATTTGCAATTTAAAATTATTTTCTTAAATTTGTGCTAACAATATTAGCAAAGATAGTAATAATGCTAATATAATGAGTTTTTGAAGCTTAAAATTTTAACCCTTATTGTTAAAAAATATGTAAGGCAATAGTTGTAAGCCGTCAAAAAAAAAGCGAGTTTTATAAAATTATTAATACCTGTAACATGAAAGACTATTTTGGAGTGGTTAAAAATTACCTGAATGAGCTTGAGCTTGAGGTTAAATACGAAAATCATAAAGATGGCGTATTTATAGTGAGCAGCGAGCAAGACGGTATAGTTAATCTTATTATTTGTGTGGCATATCCTATTGTTATTTTTGAGCAATATTTGTTTGAAATCAAGCCAGATGCTTACACAGTATTTAAAGAATTACTCCAAAAAAATCGCGATATTATTCACGGGGCCTTTGTTCTTGATGATACAGGTAGAAAAGTAATTTTCAGAGATTCGCTACAACTCGAAAATTTAGACCAGAATGAGTTTGGGGCAACGTTAAATTCGCTCAGCCTGTTGCTTAGCGAGTATTCGGAACAGATTATTAACTTTTCAAAAAATTAAAAAGATGAAATTTCTAAGAAGATTATTTAAGATTGGACAGGCAGAGGTGCACCACGCTATAGATGGAGTAGAAGATCCTATAAAAATGACAGAGCAAGGTATAAGAGATATGAAACAAGATCTTGATAAAGGTCTAGAAGCTTTGGCGCAGGTAAAAGCCATGAGCATACGTGCTAAAAATGAGATAGAAGAGCACGGTAACAAGGCAGAAGATTATAACGAAAAAGCCATGCTGATACTAAAAAAAGCACAAAAAGGCGATATGGATGCCGAAGAGGCTGACCGACTAGCAACTGAAGCCTTGCTTAAAAAAGAAGAATCAATGGCACACCAGCAGCGTGCTGAGGGTGACAAGGAGAAATTTGACCAAAATGTATTGCAAATGGAGGGCAATGTGCAAACCATTAAGCAAAATATTAATAAATGGGAAAACGAATTAAAAATATTAAGAAGCCGTGTTAAGGTTGCGGATGCTACTAAGAGCCTTAACAAACAAATGGCTAAGATAGATACAAATGGCACCATATCGCTTTTAGAACGTATGAAAGAAAAAGTAATACAAGAGGAAGCGTTAGCGGAAGCCTATGGCGAAATTGCCAACTCAACCAAATCGGTAGATGCCGAGATAGACAAGGCTGTAGATGTAAAAAAATCTAAAGCCATGAGCGAGCTCGAAAAGCTGAAATCCCAAATGGGTATCGGCGGTGGCACACCGGAATAATACATACTTAAACAATGGAGGAATTAATTAGAATTTCTTTTTCGCCTGTCAATGCATTTTTTACCATCATGTCTATTATCATGTTGCTATATTGGCTATTGGTCATTATAGCAGGTTTAGATCCTGATTTATTTAGTGTAGAGTTTGATGCAGCAGATGTTGATGGCGATTTTGGTGTCGATGGCAACGGGGGTAGTGGTGGATTCATGAAAATACTCGAGTATTTTAGTTTTGACGAACTCCCCATGATGTTTATTGTTACCATAGTCTTTTTTAGTATGTGGTTTTTAGGCGTCAATATCTCATACTATTTAGGCGTAGAGAGTTCTTTGTTAGGATTTATATTACTTATTCCTAACTTTATTTTTAGTCTGTTTTTAGTGAAAATATTGGCCAAACCACTGGGAAAGCTATATAAACTAGTCAACCATAAGGGCGAACCAGAAATTGATTTTTTAGGGCGCAGGTGTAATGTTATTACATCAATAGCGCAAGATAAAACAGGAATGATAGAACTCATAGTAAATGGCGACCCTATAAAGCTGTATGCCCGCAGTAATACCGAAGAAAGAATTACAGTAGGACAGCAAGCAGTTATAGTAAAAGAAAGCGAAGACAAGAGATACTACCTCATTGAAAAATTCGATTATTAGTACTTAAGAATAACATCATAAAACATCCAACAACCATGATAGCAGTCTTTATTACCATTATTTCAGCCTGTGTAGGGCTTATACAAACTATCATACAATCAATTTTTTAACCAACCAATTTAAACACTTAAAACAAAATGTTAGGAGACACACTTATTATTACCATGATAGCCATTATCGTTGTGATTATTGGTCTTGCAGTATGGATAATATCCATGTACAAAAAAACCATACAAGGTAAAGTTATAGTACGTACTGGGTATGGAGGTACAAAAGTATTCTTTAATGCAGGGCTTATAGTACCAGTTTTCCATAAAATGGAGATTATGGACATCTCTGTAAAAAAGCTCGATGTAGAGCGTACAGGTGTTAACGGTCTTATCTGTAAAGACAACATCCGTGCCGATATCAAAGTAACGTTCTTTATCAAAATTAATAAATCTACTGCTGATATTATTAACGTAGCACAAACCATCGGTTGCGAAAGAGCATCAGAAATTGATGTACTTAGGCAGCTGTTTGATGCTAAATTCTCGGAGGCATTAAAAACAGTAGGTAAAAAGTTTGATTTTATCGAGCTATACGAAGCCCGAAGCGAATTCCGTGAAGAGATTATCTCGATAATAGGAACAGACCTTAACGGTTATATTCTTGATGACTGTGCTATTGACGATTTAGAACAAACATCATTAAGCCATCTAAAATCAGATAACATTCTTGACTCTGAAGGTATCAAGAAAATTACTGAGCTTACGGCTGCACAAAACATGAAATCAAACCTTATCCGCAGGGACGAGGAGAAAACCATCCGCAAGCAAGATGTAGAGGCACGTGAAGCTATTTTAGCACTAGACCGTCAGCTTGCCGAAAAAGAAGAAATACAAAAACGTGAGATAGCAAATATCAGATCGCGTGAGGAAGCTGAAATTGCAAAAGTAGCCGAAGAAGAAAAACTGAAATCGGAAACAGCACGCATTAGCACTGCCGAAAAAGTTCAGGTTGCCGAAGAAAACAAAGACAGGCTTGTAATTGTAGCAGCCAAGAACAAAGAACGTACGGCTGCCGTAGAAACCGAAAGGGTAGAAAAAGACCGTGCATTAGAACAAACCGAAAGGGAACGTATTGTTACACTAGCTCAGATAGAGAAAGAAAAAGCCGTTGAGGTAGAGCGCAAAAACATACAGAATGTTATCCGCGATAGGGTTACGCTAGAAAAAGGCGTGGTGCAAGAGCAGGAAAACATGAAAGATATTGAGGCATTTAAAACTGCCGATAGGGAGAAAAAAGTAGCAATCACACTTGCCGAGAAATTAAGTGAAGAGCTATACATTAAACGCCTGAAAGCTGCCGAGGCAGAAAAAGAGGCAATGAAACAAAAAGCAGAAGAAATTAATATTGATGCTGCTGCTAGAATGGCTGCGAGTGAAAAAGAAGCCGAAGCCCGTAAAATACTTGCCGAAGCCAAAGCTAAGGAAGATGCTACATTAGGATTATCTGAAGCGCAAGTAATGCATGCTAAAGCGGACGCTAACGAAAGACAAGGTATAGTAGATGCGGTAATTATCGAGAAAAAAGCCCTTGCCGAAGCAGCAGGTCTTAAAGCAAGAGCCGAAGCCGAAAGAGAGTTCGGATTATCTGAAGCCAATGTTATTAAAGAGAAAGCATTTGCCGAAGCTAGCGGTATAGAAGAAAAAGCTGAAGCAATGAAGAAACTTGACGGTGTAGGTAAAGACCATGAAGAGTTCAAGTTAAAACTAGATAAAGAACTTCAAGTTGATCTTGCACACATCAATATCCAGAAAGATATTGCAGATGCTCAGGCAAGCGTAATAGGAGAAGCACTTAAAGCGGCTAAGATTGATATTGTGGGTGGCGAAACAATGTTCTTTGACCAGATTGTTAACCAGATAACAAGAGCCAAAGGCTTTGACAGACTGGTAAACCACTCTGAGAATATTACCGAGATTAAAGATGCTATTTTAGGCGAAGGTGGCGAAAGCCAAGAAAACCTAATAGAGCGTGTTAAAGGCTTTGCCGATAAATACAACATCTCGTCAGAGGATATAAAAAACCTAACCGTAGCCGGACTGCTTATGGAACTGCAAAAACGCAGTAGCGATGACGGAGAGCAAGGCTTGTTTGCTAACCTGATGGATATGGCTAAAAACCTAGGCTTGTCTAACAGGAAGCTGGGATAATTATGAGTTTATCTGATTTTTTTAAATAATGCCTTCGGTGTGCCAAAGCACACCGAGGGTTACTTTTACTCTCGCATACTATGAAAAGAATAATTTCAATGATGATTCTATTTTTTATTGCGGTTTCTTGTAATTCTTATCAGAATGTATCTAGTAATGAATCAAACAAAACTACAGAGCCTATAGCGGATGATTATGAGAGCAATTGGGTATATTTCGATTTACAGGAATCAACCGAACTAAAGATTATTTCTCATCAACTGGCAGGCGTTGGTTGTGGAACTATAGCAACAGCATCAGTTACAATAGGAGTTACAAAAAAGAATGATACAATTAGAGTATTTGAATTGTGTAATACTAAAAAAGATTTTCCGGTTAATGGAAATGTAATTATAGAGCCTGCAACACGTCCGAGCTTTACTGTAATGTACCCAAAAATATATATTCAAGACGAAAATGGAAGTTTGTTAACACATCCTGTCAACAAACAAGTCTTGAAGACAACTTACGGAATAATCGAAAGAAAAAAATAATACAACCACACCATGAGTACACTGGAAGGCGGTACATATGAAATTATACAAGCACGTTTAGAAGCCCAAAAGAAAGATCTTTTGGACAGGCTGCAAAAACTAAATGGCGCGCGGAAGGAAGTATTTGGCAGTATCGAAACCAAACTGATAGCCAATAACAGAATTATTACCCAAAATAACTGTATTCCTGCCGATATTGTATCAATAAACGACAGGTGCATATTGGGGTATAATGTACACTTTGGGCTGCGTACCGATATTAAGGCTGAGGATGTTTTTGCCATATATGTATATGAAAACGGCGATTTTCGTGAGGAAAACCTCGACTTTATTGGCGACGAAACATTCCAAACTGATTTTTTTAACCTTTATAAATATTACAGAGATACCAGTTTTCGCAAGTTTTTTATTGCGGGTAACTACCTGCACATGGTATTCCAAATCAGCGACCGAATTTCGGATATAAAGACATTCAAATGGCTGATAAAAGACAACCAGCTTACTTATATAGACAACAGGAGCGACCACGAATATAAATTTCCGCGTCAGCACGATTTCAGGTGGCAGGAAACCACGCGCGAAATGCAAAAGTATGGCGAACACCCTCACGTTTCTATACTCGATAAAGTATTTGTAGAAACTGTGGGTGGTACACTTACCATAAAAATAGAAAACAATACCGCTGTAGGCAAAGGTATTTATGACGAAGATGTTATTCATCCTGACCAAACGTTGGACGATGGTAATTTTCAATATGCCGATTTGGGTAACCTTATCGCACTGCGCATAAAACCCTTTCAGGAAGAGCCCCGTTATTTTATATATAATCATAAATTACAGGAAGTCCGCAAGATAGACAGCCTTGAAACATCGGCTATTTTATTGCCTGACGATCATGGGTTGATATTCTCTAACGGGTATTACTTGCAAACAGGCGAATATAAAATATTTGAGAGTAGTCTGGAAAACCTGATGTTTCAGGAACGTATCGCATCGCCTAACGGCGAGGACTTTATGTATGTTTTTTATGAAGAAACCTACGGGCAGTATGTACTGATGTCCTATAACCTTATTACCCGCGAGGTAATGACACCCATTGTTTGTAATGGTTATACCATTCTTAAAAACGGCGAGCTGTGCTACTTCCGTGCGGAAGATGAAGCGACTAAAAATCACTTGGTACAAATATGGCAAACGCCGTTTGTAAAAAGCGATATTATGCCGTCACAACACAAGGACAGCTACATCTATAAAATAGGCAATAAGGATATTGTAAAAGCTATGGCAGACAGTCAAGCCATTATTACCTTATTGAATAAAAATGACGATTATGCAGGCTTGTATGCCGACCTTACTCGTTTGTCTCAAAACATACTTGATGGCTATTACTGGATAACCAACAGTGAGACGTTTGAGCTTAACAAGCCACTTACCGAGATAAAAAGCACGGCAAATGCCGCCATCGATGAGTTTGAAAAGGTGGTGCAATTGCGCCATAATGCCAAGAAAATTACAGGAGAGGTACGGCAAAAAGCAGAGAGTCTTTTTATACAAATAAAGAGTTCTCCGCTTAACGATATTGATGTTTTTGTAGCCGATCTTGCCGGATTACGCTCACTACGTGGCGAAGTAATAAGCCTGCGCGAAGTACGCTATGTTGACACTGAGTTTATTAATGAGCTGGAAGCCGAAATTGTAGAACAAACCGAGAATATTTCGCAAAACTGTGTAGAGTTCCTTATGGATGAAAAGGCTTTAGAGCCATATCATGCACGGGTAGAAGAAAAGAAAGGCGAAATAGAAAATATTACCACCGTTGCCGAAGGTAAAGAATTGCAAGATGCCGTAAATAGCATTACTGCCGATTTGGAAATGCTGATTGATATCGTATCGAATTTAAAGATAGATGATACCTCGAAGTCAACACAAATTATCAATAATATCTCCCTGATATTTGCTACACTTAACCGCGTTAAGGCAGATATAAAAAACAAGATTTCATCGCTTGGCAGTAAAGAAGCAAAAGCCGATTTTGCAGCACAGATAAAACTGATAGACCAAAGTATTGTAAATGCACTCGACAGAGCTACCACTCCTGAAAAAGCGGATGAATTACTGAATAAAATTTCAGTACAACTGGAAGACCTTGAAGCACGCTTTGCCGACTATGAGGAGTTTACAGGGGCTATCATGGAGAAGCGCGAAGAGGTATATTCGGCATTCGAAGCGAAGAAAAATGCACTTACCGAGGCACGCAATAAAAAGGCGATTGCCATAGAAAATGCTTCAAGCCGTATTTTAAAAAATGTGGCAACTAAGGCACTTACATTCGATTCGGTTGAGGAGATAAACGGTTATTTTGCATCTGACCTGATGATTGCCAAACTCCGCGACCTTGTAGAGCAACTTATAGCACTAGAAGATACAGGCAAAGCCGAAGCCATAGAAACCGAATTGAAATCAGCGAGAGAAGATGCACTTCGTAAACTGAAAGACAAGCAGGACTTGTATGAAGACGGCGAAAATATTATAAAGTTGGGTACTCATAAGTTTGCGGTAAACAAGCAACCGCTAGACTTAACGATAGTGTATAAAGACGGTAACCTGAACTATCATTTAACAGGGACTGATTTTTACCAAGAGTTGAAAAGTGAAACCTTATTAGCTTCTAAAAAATATTGGAGTCAGGAACTGGTTTCAGAAAATGAAAAGATATACAGAGCAGCTTTCTTGGCATACAAGATATTCAGGAATAATGCTCCTGAAAAGCTTTTTAATATGACCGATGAAGCCTTAGAGGCTTTAGTAGCTGAAGAAACGTCTAAAAACTATACCGAAGGCTATGTAAAAGGCGTGCATGATGCCGATGCTTTTAAAATACTGAAAACATTGGTGGCAAAGCATCATAACTTGGGGTTGTTGCGCTACGCGCCTATCACCCGAGCGTTTGCACAGTTCTTTTGGTATGCACAAGAAGATGAAGCTCGGAATATCATTAATAGCAAAATAAAAGCGTCGGGAGGCGTGCTGGCGATATTCCCTAATAGCAAGGAGTTTGATTATATTGTTAAAGAGTTACAGCAAAAACTAGAGGCGCATTTACACAATACAGCTTTTGGTAAAGACTTGGCTATTGATACGGCTAAAACAGCACGCTATCTTTTTGATGAATTAAAGGATGATGATGCTTTTACAGTAAGCCATAAAGCGGCACAACTGGCGGAGAGCTTTATAAAAATGCTCGACAGCAAGGGTGCAGCCGTTACCTTTAGACATAATATAGACCATGCTTCTGATAAAGAGAGTGGTGTGCTACTGGCTGCACAATGGGTAGCTTCTTATTTAGAAGAAACCGAGCAACAGCAGTATGCACAGTATTTGTATGAAATAACAGCTTTGTTATTATACAGGCATGAGTCGGCAGAGAAAATAGTACCGATAGAACCAGATGAAGAAATTACAGGACTAGCAGGTTCTCACCCAACAATAGAGGAAGGGAAATATCATTTCCACTATCATGAGTTTACACGAATTTTCGGTAACTATTATGATAACGAAATGCCTGCTTTTGAAAACTTCAGAGCAGAACGCCACAAGCTTACCATAGAGCTTAAAGAACAATTGCGTTTAAATGAGTTTATGCCAAAAGTATTGACCTCGTTTGTTCGTAATAAGTTAATTGATCAAGTCTATTTGCCATTATTTGGTGAAAACCTTGCCAAACAATTGGGTAGTGCAGGCGAAAACCGCCGAACTGATCGTTCGGGAATGTTACTATTGGTATCGCCACCAGGTTATGGTAAAACCACCTTAATGGAGTATCTAGCGAACAGGCTTGGGTTGGTTTTCATGAAAATAAACGGTCCTGCAATTGGGCACGATATTACATCGGTAGACCCATCGTCGGCTACTAATGCAGCAGCTCGTGAGGAATTGAAGAAGCTGAACCTTGCCCTTGAAATGGGGAATAATGTAATGCTATATCTTGATGATATACAGCATTGTAGTCCTGAGTTTTTACAGAAGTTTATTTCGCTTGCCGATGGTACGCGTAAGATAGAAGGTATATATAATGGGCAACCCAAAACGTATGACATGAAATCGAAGAAGTTTTGTGTTATTATGGCGGGTAACCCTTATACCGAAACTGGCGAGAAATTCCGCATACCCGATATGCTTGCCAACCGTGCCGATATTTACAATTTGGGTGATGTTATAGGTAGTACAAGCGACTTGTTTGAATTGAGCCTTATAGAGAATGCTTTAACGTCTAACCCTGTATTGGCAAGTATAATGGCTAAAAACGGTGATGACTTGTACCCGATGATTGAAATGGCAACAACAGAGCAGCGTGATGGCATTGAACTGAAAGGTAATTATAGCAAGCAGGAAATAGAAACCTACGTTAGTGTACTAGATAAAGTAATAAAAGTGCGTGATGTAGTACTAAAAGCCAATGCCGCCTATATTGCCTCAGCAGCTATGGAAGATGCCTATCGAATAGAACCGCCATTTAGGTTGCAAGGATCTTACCGTGATATGAACAAGCTAGTTGCTAAGATAGTACCTGTTATGAACAATGATGAGATAAGCACTCTCTTACTTTCGCATTACCGTAACGAAACACAAACGCTTACCAGTGCTGCCGAAGCGAACCTACTTAAGTATAAAGAAATGACAGGGCAACTCTCGGAAGAAGATGTAGCGCGTTGGGAGTCTATAAAAGAGACTTTTGTAAAGAACAACAAACTTAAAGGCTTTGGCAACCGAGATGACATGGCACAAATGCTATCGCAAGTAATGGAATTTACCGAGCATATAGAAGGTATAAAAGAGATATTGCGAAGAGGTATTGAAAAGCAATAATGTAAAAAGCAGCGCTGTAACAGCACTGCTTTTTTATTTAAAGATATGTCTTAGAGCTTATTGTTTTACCACTCTAAAATTAGTTTCCTTATTATCGTTTACCGCTTTAAAGAAGTATACACCGTTAGCCAGTGCAGAAATATCTATAGTAGTCTGAGCTGCGTTTACCTCTTTTGTAAATAATAGCTGTCCTGAAATAGCATATACTTTTATCTCGGTGATTTCTTCACCAGCACTAATATTTAGTAGGTCTGTAGCCGGATTAGGATAGTATGTAAAGTTATTGAATGAGTTATCATTAACACTAGCATTGGCATTAACACATTCTACTGAGGCAACCCATCCTGCATTATTTTGTGATTCATTTGAAGAAAACTCAAAAGTTAACGAACCGTCTGCTGCTGTAGAGGTAACCACATTTTGAATAGATGTTCCTGTGTAGTTATTTATTAAAGGGGCGGTCGTAGTAGCTCCGTTATAGATAGTAAGATAATCAAAACCTTGTTCAAGTTCAAATGAGTTAAAGGTAACTCGTATTACTTTTCCTTCTTCTGTAGGGGTAAATGTACGGGCGATGTATTGATTTTCATTATAGTTCCCAGATACTCCTCCTGGATCGGTAAATATTTGCCCTTCACACCAGTCGGCATCGGTAGCAAAAAGTATTTCTTCTATTCCAGACACTCCAGTTTCGCAAACAGAACGTACTTTTAATACATAATAATTGTTAGGCTGAAGGTCTTGTATAGTTACAAACTCTGAGTCTACCTCTACCCATCCACTATTTTGTGATGTGCTAGCCTCATCTAGTCTTATATCCCATAAATTAGTTGTACTACTTTCGTCTTCCCATGAGATGATAAAATTATCTAATGAAGAGTCTTCAACGCCTAAATTACTAATATTGCCGTCACAAATGCCACCTTCGCAGCTTGTGCTTAGGCAATTTGAAGCGTTTACATTATCAATCATTAATTGTGCAGGTTGTTCCCCAAAACCATTTGCTAGGTTAACGCCCGCAGATGATAAATGACAATAGCTCATAATAGTTCCTCCATTTGTAGGAATTGGTCCTGGGGCACAACCACCTTCTGTTTCATAACAACCATCTATTGCTGTATTGTTTCCATTCCATACACAGGCATGTGTATGTGGTGAGCCTAATTGATGACCAAGTTCGTGTGTTGAAGCCTGAACACTCCATGAATATGCTGGGACATCTTGTAAAGAAGTACCATCTACATCTACATAACTAACATTATTAGGGATATCACAAACACCATTTAAGAAAGCAATCCCCCCTAAACTTCCTAAATCGTCTGCTAAAAGTTGACCTAAATCTCCATCGAAAAAGGTAGTTTGATAGTTGTCAAAAAACTGTATAAGGTAATCAACCGAGTCTTCACCAAAATACGGGTCATCAGTAGTCCAAATGAAAAATGATTTTAGCGATATGTTAATACCGTCGTTATCATATAGTGTTTGAGTATTGTTAAATAAGGAGGTAAGCCAGTTGGCGGTAAGTTCTTCGGTAGAAAAGTTTTGTTGAAAGATATCATAATCTATTTCATAATAGAGGCCCACACATTTATCGGTCTCTGTATTTTGTGTGCTTAATGCTGTTTTTTTTCCAAATTGCTGTCCTTTAATAATATTGTCATCCGATGTTGAGCAGTTAAAAGGATTAGCAACATTTAGTTCGCTATCAGAATAAATAATGTATTCTGAAAAGTTGTGGAGTTTGGCAAGCTTGCCAATCACAATGTTTTTATGTTCTTGATTAGATACAATACCCGACATTTCATTCTCGAAAAAGCTAAAAGATGCCAGTGATGCATTATCATTTTTTATAATACCACGGTAGAAAACACCGTGTTTAAAAGCAAAATCTTTTTCTTTATCAGTATCTGCATGGAAGCCTTCGGCAAAAATAGTTACTTTATACAGGCTGATGTTTATATTATTTCCCTGATATGGTATTATCAGGTTAATAGTTTCTGGTTTGCTGTTATATATAGTATTTAAAACATTACTGTCGAGCGTAGCATACGTTTCGTTATCTACTATTGTATAGTCTTTAGTGCCTTGAGAAGCAATAAGAGGAGTGAATTTTTGAAAAGATGCTTCAGCATTATTTAATTCCTGCACCTTTATAGCAACTCTTCGCTGAGCATAAAAAGATACCGAAAGAAGGAGTGCTATTATTAGTGTAATTTTTTTCATAACTTAGTTTTTAAAGAGTAGCAATTTAATCTAAAATATTTATTTTTTAAGTAATTGATTATAAATAAAGTATTAATGTGTAAATATAATGTACTAATTAATAATATGTTAACTCAAATGAGTATGTGCCGTGTTATAATTAGTATTTGAAGAAAAAGGTATTAGAAATAAATGTTTTTAGCTGCTCTGTACGTGTTGGCGTGGGCTTCAATAATAATTTTTATATCGGGACTATAACCACCACCCATGCTGCATTGTACAGGAATATTCAGTTTATAGCAAAGATTTAAGACATATTCATCTCGTTCTTTGCAACCTTGTATAGAGCAGTCTAGTTTTCCTAATTTATCAGAAGCCAATATATCTACACCACTCAGGTAAAAAATAAAATCAGGTTTGTGGCTATCGATGAGTTTTGGTAAGGTTTCTTTTAAAATTGACAGGTACTCATCATCACCTGTATTATCGGGCAGGGCAATATCTAAATCAGATATTTCTTTTTTAAAAGGGTAGTTGGTTTTACCATGCATAGAGAAAGTAAATACCGTGTCATTATTTTTAAATATTTCGGCAGTACCATTACCTTGATGTACATCGAGGTCAACAATTAATATCTTTTTCGCGAGATTATTTTGTAGTAAATAATGCGCTCCTATGGCTTGGTCATTAAGCAGGCAAAAAGCTTCGCCATGTGTGCTGTAGGCATGGTGTGTGCCCCCTGCTATGTTGAATGCGATGCCTTTTTGTAATGCTTGGTCGCATCCCCAAATAGTACCTTGTGCAATACGTAATTCTCTTTCTACTAATTCTGCTGAGAGCGGAAAACCAATTTTGCGCGCTGCACGTGGGTCGAGTGTTAGGTTTAGTAAATTATTTACATAAGCTTTCTCATGTATGCCGAATATATAGCGCATATTGGGCATATTAGGGGTATGAAAATCACTTTGTGTAACCGTTCCTTCGTGTAGTAATTGTTCGGGTAACAATTCGTATTTTATCATCGGGAATCGATGCCCTTCGGGTAACGGGTGCTTGTATATAGAGTGAAAAGCGATTGAAAGCATTCGGTAAACTTTATACAAAGATAAAATTCCTTAGTAATGTTTAGTTACTCTTTTAAAGAACGAGTCCTTGTTTTTTAGCTTCATCATCTTTTCTTTTACCATATATCATTCCTATTGCTACTCCAACACCTATACCTAAAGACATTCCTGTAGACATCCCTATACTTACCCCTAAATCGGGGTTAATGGCAGAACCAATTATTAAACCCATTACCATACCTAAGCTCATTCCTAAACTTATCCCTAAGGCTGCACCTGCTTCGGCATAATGTTTTTCAGTTGTAAAAGAAAATTCATTCTTTAAGAATGTTTTAAACTCATGAAGTTTTTGACTGTAATATTTTCGTCTTTTTTCTGGAATTGCATTTAAATTTAACGAAGAAAGTTTTTCTTGTATTAATAGTAGCTGGTTTTCAGTTAAGTTTTTCTTTTTTAAAGCTGATAGTATCCCTATAAAATTAGTGTAAACCTTTTGTTCTGTTTTTTTATGCGTTTGGGAGAGTAAAGTATTTAATAATTGAGAGGTTTCGTCTAAACTCATGTGTTTTTATTTTATCAGTCGTATAACACCCACATTTGTTACATTATTTACCAACTAATACGCTCACGGCATTACCACCAAAACCTACAGCATTTACCAGTACTTTTTTAATTTCTTTTTTATTTTCCTGAACAGGGATAAAAGGCACATTAATAAACGTGTTGTGTTCTAGCATTAATAATGCAAGCTCAAGGCTTAATAGCCCAGAAGCACCAAATGTATGTCCTGTTTTCCATTTATTGGTAGTAAGTAAGGGCAGGTTGTTGCCAAAGATGCTTTTTATAGCATTATATTCAGATAAGTCACCTTTTACTGTACCAGGAGCATGGAGTACTATGGCATCTATTTCGTTTAATGGAGTATTGCCAATAGCCATTTGCATCGATTTTTGCAGACAGTCGGCATTTGCCGAAATAGAAACACTATGTTTCAGTTCTTCTGTAGCATAGCCAATGCCTTCTATGTAACCAATAGCATTTTCTTTGCGCCCAATTTCTAGACAGGCAGTTGCCGCACCTTCGCCTAGTACCATAGTATTGGTTTTTTTGTTGAGGTCTAGGGCGAGGCATGGGTATTCAGCCTCTTTAGATGCATATATTTTCATAGCCTGCATTTGGGCTATGGTAAAGGGGGTAAGAGGAGCTTCGCTACCGCCTACGATAAATTTATCTGCCATGCCCGATTGTAACCATGCCACACCGTTAAGCAAAGCGTGTAATGCAGTAGAGCAGGTTATAGAGTGCGATATGTCGGGTCCAGTAGTTTTAAGATCTTGTGCTATCCAAGAGGCTATATTGCCTAATGTGGTAGAGGGTGAAGCCTGCGTATGGGTGAGTCCTGTTTTTAAAAACGCTTCATGATATTGTTCAAATAATGCCGTTGCGCCACGAGAAGAACCGATGTTTACACCAAAATTATCGCCTGTTTTCCATCCTGCTTTTTTTATGGCAGCACGTGATGCTAAGAGTGCATATAGTACCGAGTTATCAAGGTTTTGATATTTTGATGCTGAATTTCTTAATGCTTGTACTTCTTGTTGTAACAGGTTAGATAGCGGCGCGCCAAATGCTTTTTTAACACCAAAGTGCATCAATTGTATAAAAGATGCATTGTTGCGATAATTTTCCCAAACAGTATCAGGGTTATTGCCTAATGGTGAGAAAGAAGAGATAGCAGTTATGGAAACAGATATAGACAATATGGCGGTTTTACCGCAAAAGTACTCCAAAACCTGAAATTACCGAAAAACAGTTTGTTAAAACCACTTGGTAGGGCTATACAATAGCATTAATAGCCGATTCTATTGTGTTATAAATAGTATTTAATAATTCATCGCTAATGATATAGGGTGGGAGTATATAGATGATATTCCCCACAGGGCGTAGTATTACACCTTTTTCTATAAAATAATTGTATAATTTATTTCTAAGTCCGCCATAATAGCTTTCTTCACCATCTGTTTTTAATTCAAGGGCAAAAATTACACCTAATACTCTTGTAGTTTTAACCTTTGGGTGTGCTTCTATCTTAGTTTTAAAAGCAAGGTGTTGTTGGTTAATGCGCTGTATGTTTTCTTGCATTTCAGGTTGTTGCAATAGCGCAATACTGGCTAATGCAGCAGCACACCCTGTAGGGTTTGCCGTAAAGGTATGCCCATGAAATAATGCTTTGTTTACATCGTCATCATAAAAACCATCAAATAACTCTTGTGTAAAAGTCGTTAGTGCCATAGGTATAGTGCCACCAGTAAGTGCTTTAGATAAGCACATCATATCGGGTTGTGTAGTAAGGTAATCGCAAGCAAAGTTTTTACCTGTTTTGCCAAAGCCCGTCATTACTTCATCGGCTATGGTAAATATGTTATTTTGTTTACAAATGTCTATTAAATCATTTAATGCTTCGGGGGTGTACATAACCATTCCTGCCGCACCTTGTACTAAGGGCTCGAAAATAAAGGCTGCGTATTCGTCTGTTTCTGCAAGTTGTTTTAACGCTTCTATACTTGTCTCTTCTTGTTCCGCTACAGGTACAGGAATGCGGGTAACTTCTATAAGTGAGCCACGAAAGGCTTCGGTAAAAAATGATATACCGCTTGCTGCCATTGCCGCAAAGGTATCACCATGAAAAGCATTTTCGAAAGCAATTATCTTAGTGCGTTTTTCACCTTTGTTATAATTGTATTGTAATGCTACTTTTAAGGCAATTTCTACAGCGGTAGAGCCGTTATCTGAAAAGAAGAATTTTTGCTGATTTTGTGGTAGTATCTCTTTTAGTTTTTCGGCTACCAATACGGCAGGTTCATGTGTGAATCCGCCAAATAGTACATGTTCTAGCGTGGTAAGCTGCTTGTATATGGCATCGGCTATAAAGGTGTTGCTGTGCCCAAAGGGGTTTACCCACCACGATGCTATAGCGTCTATATATTGTTTGTCATCTTCATCCCATAGTAGCGCACCTTCTCCGCGTTTTATGGCTATAGGTAGTGCTGCTGTTTTGTGTTGTGTATAAGGATGCCAAAGGTATTCGGCATCACGTGCTACAAGGTTTTTATCTTTTGCGGAGGTGGTTTTATTTACGTTGCTCATTATGAATTTAATGCTTCTAGGTTATTTTTAAACTGATCGGCATAATCACGAATAACTGTTGTATCGAAAAAAGGCTCGTTTTCTATCCTGCCAAGGAATGTAATACCTGTTTTGTGTAGTATTATTTCTTCGGTTGCTTTGTTTTCTTCACCATTAAAAATGATACCTGCAACCGCTATATTTTTATTTTTTAAGGCTTCAATAGTAAGTAACGTATGATTGATACTACCCAAGTAATGGCGTGATACTATGATAACTTTATAATCGGGCTGTATAAGGTCGGCAATAGTATCATTATCATTTAACGGAACAAATAGTCCGCCAGCACCTTCTATAACCAAATGATTTTTAGTTTTGGGGGCTTTTATTTTTTTAAGGTCTATAGTAATACCGTCTATTGCTGCTGCAAGGTGCGGACTTGCTGGTGTATTGAGCGCATAGCTGTTATCGTGAAATGTTGTTTTAGTGTTAGAGATGTATTTTTTCACTTTATGACTATCAGAATTGTTGAGATCTCCTGCTTGTATGGGTTTCCAGTAGTCGGCTTCTAGAGCTTCGGTAATAATTGCCGATGCTATTGTTTTACCTACGTCTGTGCCTATACCTGTTATAAATAGTTTCATTCTCAATTTGATTAGATAACAAATTTACTAAATAAGCAATCAATATTTTACTAGGTAAAGAAGACTTTGTTTTTTGCACATAATGCTTTATAACTTTAATAAAACATTACCATATAGGATAGCATATTATATGTAATTTTGAAAATATTCATCAAATTTAACACCTGTTTACCTATGAATACATTGAAAGTGCCATCTTATATAAAAGCTGTTTTTATATCGTTGCTCATTATTCTTATCGTTTTTTTTATGATAGTGGGAAAAACTATTTTGGTGCCGCTTTTTGTATCGGGATTTATATCAATGTTATTAACACCTGCTTGTAATTGGTTAGAAAAGCGTAAAGTTCCTAGAACAGTAAGTGCTGCGGTGAGTTTGTTGATTTTTATGATTGTTATATCCGCCTCATTGGTTTTTATCTATTTTCAAGTTCGTGGTTTTGTAGAGGATTTAGGTGATAATCTTTCGGAAAAAGTAAATGGATATGTAATAGATGCTAACAACTGGAGTTATGAAAATCTAGGCATAGATATGGGTATGTACAATGGTTTTGAGTTTAAAAAAGCAGTAGCTATTGTACAAACAGAAGATGCTAGCCCCACACAACTTATATTTATTACACTAAGTACTTTATCAGATATATTACTGTTACCTGTATTCATTTTTTTCCTGCTTATTTATAGAGACCACCTTGCGGTATTCATCAGTAAAGTTTTTCGGAAGCAAAATGATAGTGACTTGCTAGACAAGTTAACGGCTATTCGCCGAATAGTATATGATTATATTAGTGGGGCAGGAAAGGTGATGATGATACTTGCTATAATAAATACGGCTGTGCTTTTTACCTTGGGTATAGAACACGCTATCTTTTTTGGAGTATTAGCAGGGATGCTAAACATCATTCCGTACTTAGGTCCTATACTGGGTGCCGTACTACCTTTCTTCTTTGCTTTAATAACAAAAGATGGGTTGTTTTACCCAATAGCTATTATTATATCGTTTACTTTCATACAATTGTTAGAAAATGCCTTTCTTACTCCTAAAATTACAGGAAGCAATGTAAACCTTAATGCCTTTGTTACTTTTTTGGGACTGCTTATAGGTGCGGCTATTTGGGGGGTGGTAGGCATGATTTTGATTATCCCTACTATTGCAATACTTAAAAAACTGTTTGAAATGAATCCTGAAACGCAACCGTATGCTTACCTGTTTGGTGAAGAGGATAGCAACTGGTTTAAGAAGCGATTACGAAAACGTGAACAACCTAAGCCTGAAGAGTCAATTTAAGATGTGCTAATACAGCTGTAATTTCTGAAGGGGTATTGTAGCTGTGCAAACAAAAGCGTAAGCGTTCTTTTTCTTTGGGCACGGTAGGCGAAAGTATAGCTTTTACATTATAACCACTATGCTGTAATTGTTGCGCTATATTTTTTACTTTTTCATTTCCTGATAATATAGTGCAATGTATAGCTGAGTTACTGTGTATAAAAGTAGTTAGTTCTAGTCTTTTGACTTCGGCTTTAAAAAATTGAATATTGCTTTTCAGTTTTTTACGATTTTCATCATCCTCTTGTAGTTGCTTGTAAGCACAAAAAACAGTAGCAACACTATGCGGTGGTAATCCTGTAGTATAGATAAAACTGCGGGCGAAATTAACTAGATAATCCATAAGAGCTTTGCTGCCCAAAATAACCGCACCATGAGAGCCTAATCCTTTTCCAAAAGTCATGATTCTGGCAAAAACTTTATCCTGTAACTCTAAATGTTGTACTAAGCCTTCGCCCTTTATACCGAATACTCCTAATGCATGAGCTTCGTCTACTATAAGCTTGCAATTATGGTTGGCTGCTAATTCTGCTAGAGCGGTTAAGTCAGGGCTATCGCCATCCATCGAGAAAACCGATTCGGTTACAATATATAGCTCAATAGCAGTACCCTTGTGTCGTTCTATGAGCTTTTTTAATGCATCTAAGTTATTATGTGGGAATTTGTATGCTATAGCATTGCTCAGTCGCATACCATCGCGTATAGAGGCATGAATGAACTCATCATATAATACCACATCTCCCTTTTGCGGCACACAAGAGAAGAAGCCAACATTAGCATCGTAGCCTGAGTTAAATATAAGCGCATTTTTGGTATTGTGAACTTGTGCTATATAGCTTTCAACTTGGTTATAAATATTATGATTTCCGCTAATAAGCCGTGAACCTGTGGCGCCGTTAGTTATACTATTATGCTCGATGAGGTATTGGTGTGCTGCATCAAAAATGGTCTTGCTTTGCGATAGTCCTAAATAGTCATTCGATGCAAAATCTATTAATGATGATGGGGTAGGTAGCTGGCGTAGCAAACCATTTTGCTGGCGTTGTGCTAATTTATCTGAAAGCGATTTGGGTAACTGCTGCATACCTCAAAAATAAGTATCTTTTTTAGTATTGACTAACTACTTTAAATATTGATTAAGATAAAGTAATTATTGTTTATCAATAATTATACTATATTTGCATCATCATATTAATCTAAACCAACTAACCATGAGAAAGCTTTCTACTTTAAAAACTATTGCCGATATACTATTTGTTCTTACTATGATAGGAGCTGTGATTGGTCTCCCGTTTATATTGATGCTTGCAGTTATGCCTGAACAAGTTCCATTTACATTAAATGAGAATCTAGAAAGTATAGGTGGTTGGGAGTTAATTATTATATTACTTATAGTATATCTGGGTGCTTTGTTCTTTGTATATGCACTTTACTTGTTTAGAAAAACGCTTGATTTATTTAGAAAACGAATCATTTTTGATAATCGTGTTATTAAAAACTTTGATCAAATTGGTAAAGCAATATTGATAGGTTATTTTATAATATTTACAATGTACGTGTTTACTTGGTTTACAGATAACACTCATGAAATAAAGTTTAATATTGGATGGAATAATACATTGTTTACAATAGGTCTTGGTTTGTTCTTTATAGTACTAAGTGAAGTATTCCAGATGGGTAAGAACTTGAAAGAAGAAAACGAGCAAACAATATAAGTTATGAGGTATCATTTAAATATTATACTGCTTGCCATTCGTGCCATGATAATTGTAATAATAGTTTATACGGGAATGCAACTCTTTAAGGCTTATGCTACATTTTTAAACCCAACGGGCTTTGAAAATACTATAAGAGAAGAATTTGATACATTTAGTAAAGGATTTGATATATCTCAGGGTGCTTTACCTTATTTTTATATACTTTATGCTATACTATTGGGGTACTTGGTATATGTTTTAATAACGCTGTATCGTAGTTTTGATAGGTTGCAAAAAGGGGAGGTTTTTTATAAAAAACAGGCTGCCGAGTTTAAAAGGGCAGGGGGTGGAATTATCATATTTGCAAAATGTAAATACTTACTGTTTTGTGTTTTTGGAGTTTTTTTCTTTCGTAGTTTTAGCATTTTTATTAAGGAGATCCCTATGTTTCTTGTGGTTTATTTTTTAGGTAAACTTGTGTTGGTATTATATTACTTAGCCGAGAAAGGTACATTCCTGAAAGAGGAAAACGAATTAACTATATAGCTATGCCAATAATTATAAATCTTGATGTAATGCTGGCAAAGCGGAAAATGCGAAGTAATGAGCTTGCTGAGCGTGTAGGGATTACTACGGCAAACCTCTCGATATTAAAAACGGGTAAAGCAAAGGCTATACGGTTTAGTACGCTCGAAGCCATTTGTAAAGAACTGGATTGCCAACCTGCCGATATTATGGAGTATGTAGAAGAGGTGAATAATAAACTATAAGAGAATTAATTTTAGATAAGAAGAATTAGCCGTTTTTGATATTTTATTATTCTTTTTCAGGCTCTATCCATATTCTGTTATGAGGGTCGGTGGCATCTAGTAAATCTGTATTTAGACTTGCTGCAATATGTTTTCCCATTTCTAGAGCAGGATCAGATTCTGTATTGCTGTATATAGTAAAATGTTTTGACGTTTGATGCCAAACATTTACATTATAAATAATTCCATAACTCTTTCTTCCATCTCCATCGCTATCACTGCTTACGCCTTGCTGAAAAACAGAAATATATTCAATATTGGGTAGTTGTTTCCATTTTCCGAATTTTGTGAAACCAATATCAAACTCTTTTTTAAATCGTTTGTGTTTTATGTCGAATAAAATGTTTTGTATTAAAGAGAACCGCAATCCCAATAAAAGTAATACAATAGAGAATTCGAGTAAATGAAAAGAGCTTCTGGCTTCTCTTGTATTCAAAAATCTGCCATCTACAATTGTTATTATAAATAAGGTTACTGCTCCAGCATAACATAGTAGCGCTATACTTATTTGCTATATAGGGCGTTTACCCTCTGTAATTATTATGTTTTCCTGAATTGTATTCATGGTACAAAATCAAAAAAGCCCTTTCTTGTAAGAAAGGGCTTTTTAGTAAATATAAGTGAATTAATCAACCAAAATAATGATCTTATTGTCTTTCATCTCTAATGTACCCGACTGTATGGCAAGAAACAACTTTTGCTCTTTGTCATTACGAGTAAATTTTGGAGAATATTCGGTAGCAGCATTTAAATTATTTACTGCAATCTTAACAGTACCCGCTGCTAGTACCGAAACGATATTAGCGTGCTGGTTTAATAATTGAAATTCACCATCAACACCAGGTACAGTTACTGCAGTAACCTCTCCTTTAAATAAGTGCCCTTCTGGCGATACTATTTCTAACAACATAGTTTATAAGTTATGAGTTAATAGTTAACAGTTTGGCTTAGAGCCTAAAAACTGAAAACTGATTATGCCTCTGCAAGCATTTTTTGTCCTGCTTCAATTACATCTTCTATAGTACCTTTAAGGTTAAAAGCAGCTTCTGGTAAGTGATCAAGCTCACCATCCATAATCATGTTAAATCCTTTAATGGTATCTTTAATGTCTACAAGACAACCAGGTATACCTGTAAATTGCTCTGCTACGTGGAATGGCTGAGAAAGGAAACGCTGTACACGACGTGCGCGTGATACAGATAGTTTATCTTCTTCACTAAGCTCCTCCATACCAAGGATAGCAATAATATCTTGTAGCTCTTTATATTTTTGTAGTATCTCTTTTACTCTTTGTGTACACTTGTAGTGCTCCTCACCAAGAATTTGTGGTGTAAGTATTCTAGAAGTAGAATCTAATGGGTCTACTGCTGGGTATATACCAAGCTCGGCAATTTTACGAGAAAGTACTGTAGTTGCATCAAGGTGAGCAAATGTTGTTGCTGGTGCTGGGTCAGTAAGGTCATCCGCAGGCACATATACTGCTTGTACCGATGTAATAGAACCTTTCTTAGTAGATGTAATACGCTCCTGCATAGCACCCATCTCTGTAGCAAGTGTAGGTTGGTAACCTACCGCCGATGGCATACGACCAAGAAGTGCTGATACCTCTGAACCTGCTTGTGTAAAACGGAAGATGTTATCTACGAAGAAAAGTACATCTTTTCCTTGTGCTTCTCCTGCTCCATCACGGAAGTATTCAGCTATAGTAAGACCAGAAAGTGCTACACGAGCACGCGCTCCTGGTGGCTCGTTCATCTGTCCGAATACAAAAGTAGCTTTAGAATCTCTCATACCAGGTTTGTCAACCTTAGTAAGATCCCATCCGCCTTCTTCCATAGAGTGCATAAAGTCGTCACCATACTTGATAATGCCTGACTCTAACATCTCACGAAGAAGGTCATTACCTTCACGTGTTCTTTCTCCTACTCCTGCGAATACTGAAAGACCACCGTGACCTTTTGCTATATTGTTAATCAACTCCTGAATCAATACTGTTTTACCTACACCGGCACCACCAAATAATCCAATTTTACCACCTTTTGCATAAGGTTCGATAAGGTCGATTACTTTAATACCCGTAAATAAAACTTCTGATGAAGTTGAAAGATCTTCAAATTTTGGTGCTTGGCGGTGAATAGGTAAACCATTTTCGCCAGCTTTTGGCAAATCGCCAAGACCATCAATAGCATCGCCAATAACATTAAATAAGCGTCCGTAGATATCGCTACCAACTGGCATTTGTATCGGGGCACCTGTACCTACTACTTCATACCCTCTGCTAAGACCATCAGTAGAGTCCATCGAAATTGTACGAACCGTGTTTTCACCCACGTGAGATTGAACTTCAAGTACTAATAGTGTACCATCTTTTTTAGTGATCTCTAATGAATCATAGATTTTTGGAAGCTCAGCGTTCTGAGTGTCAAACACTACGTCTACAACCGGTCCGATAATCTGTGCAACTTTTCCTATTACTTTAGACATTGCTTATGTATTTATTAAACAGCTATTTATTTCCTGAAAAAACTTCTTTTTTCCGAGCGCAAAGATAGTTTTTTCTGAATGATTTATGCAATATTAATTTTGCATTTTTTTTAATAAAAGAGATTCTTCTTAAAAATTCAGTGTATTATTGTTATTGAACGAGGTGTTTTTTAAAGAAAAGTACTGTGAGATTTATTTGCGTAAATATTTATTAATAAATAGTACCTTACGATTAGTTTGTTGCTTTGTGAGGTATATTGTGTCTTTATTGTATCGTTCTATCTTGAAATCATAATCAAATACTTTGAGTGTAGAGTTTGTCTTATCATACTCCCATGAACATTCGTGGTATTCATTTCCATGTATATATGGTAATTCACTATTGTCTGATATGTTGAGATTTTTACAGTTATTGTTGTTGTCGAACCTCATGTACCAAGGTGATTTAGAGTTTGGGTTTAAAATACTATCATTTATATAAACCCATCTTTTATCGGGATTAGTTAATAGTGTTTCAAATTCTGTTTTTTTACAGGATGTAAAAACAAAAAATGGGATGATTAAAAAGGGTTTGTAATTCATCTCAAGAGATTATTTGTTTAAGTTTAGATCGTTTTTTCTTCTTTACAAGAAAGAATTGTGATAAAGACTAATGAGTTCTTCATGTTAAACTTTTCTATTAGATAAACATACGAAAAAGGCAGTTGATAATTAATTATCAACTGCCTTTTTATATAGTTCTAAAATAAAGTTTTCCTTACTCTACCGTAACCGATTTTGCAAGGTTACGCGGTTGGTCTACATTACATTCTCTCATTACTGCAATGTGGTAAGACAGTAATTGTAACGGTATAGTCGTTAATAGCGGCGATAATGCGTCTACTGTTCTTGGTATCTCGATAACATGATCTGCAAGTGCTCTTACTTGTGTGTCACCCTCTGTAACTACAGCTATAATTTTACCACTACGTGATTTTATCTCTTGTATGTTACTTACTATTTTATCATAATGCTCTTGCTTTTGTGCAATAACTACAACTGGCATTTGCTCATCGATAAGGGCAATAGGGCCGTGTTTCATTTCGGCAGCAGGGT
Organism: Flavobacterium arcticum; assembly: GCF_003344925.1. Classification (NCBI taxonomy): domain Bacteria; kingdom Pseudomonadati; phylum Bacteroidota; class Flavobacteriia; order Flavobacteriales; family Flavobacteriaceae; genus Flavobacterium; species Flavobacterium arcticum. The sequence continues at coordinate 1,308,090 of NZ_CP031188.1, forward strand.
AACCCTCAGCGTGTATGTATGATATTTCTTTAAGTTTCAATGCGCCTTCTAGTGCTACAGGGAAGTTGTACCCTCTACCTAAGTATAGACAGTTAGGAGCATCTTTATATATTGCTGCAATAGCTTTTGCAGTATCGTTTGTTTCTAATGCTTGTTGTACTTTTTCTGGTATCAATTCTAATTCCTGTAAATATCTGTGGAAATCAGAATTGGTAAGTGTTCCTTTAGCTTGTGCTAAACGAAGTGCAATAAGCGTTAATACTGTAATTTGGGTAGTAAATGCTTTAGTAGAAGCTACTCCAATTTCGGGCCCTGCATGGGTATAAGCCCCTGCGTGAGTTTCACGAGAAATAGATGAACCTACTACGTTACATACTCCAAATACAAAAGCACCATGCTCTTTAGCTAGTTTTATAGCAGCAAGGGTGTCGGCAGTTTCTCCTGATTGTGATATGGCGATAACCACATCATTTTCACGAATGATAGGGTTTCTGTATCTAAATTCAGAAGCATATTCTACCTCTACAGGTATGCGTGAAAATTCTTCAAATATATATTCGGCTACAAGTCCTGCGTGCCAAGATGTACCACAGGCTACAATAAGAATCCTGTCGGCATTCAAGAATTTTTGCAGGTTATCTTCTATACCTGCCATTTTAATAAGACCTTCGTTAGCATGAAGTCTACCACGATAAGTGTCTTTTATAACAGCTGGTTGTTCATATATTTCTTTAAGCATAAAGTGGTCGTAACCACCTTTTTCTATCTGCTCAAGGTTCATTTGCAATTCCTGAACATAAGGGTCAACTAAAGAGTCATCTTTAATTTTTCTTATTTTCATTGGTTTGTGCAAACGGATGATTGCCATTTCTTCATCTTCTAGATAAATACAGTTTGATGTATACTCTATAAATGGAGAAGCATCTGATGCTATAAAGAATTCATCTTTACCAACACCAATAGCAAGCGGACTACCTAAACGGGCTGCTACAATTTCTTTTGGTCTGTCTTTGTCAAATACAGCAATAGCATAAGCTCCTACCACTTGGTTAAGCGCTATTTGTACCGCTTTACCTAGTTTAAGGTTGTCTTTTTTCTTAACGTCTTCAATTAAGTTAACCAGTACTTCAGTATCAGTATCCGAATGAAAAACATAGCCTCTTGCAATAAGCTCTTTTTTTAACGGCTCATAGTTTTCTATAATCCCATTATGTACAATTGCTAAGTTGCCTGAATTAGAATAGTGCGGATGTGAATTTACATCGTTAGGAACACCATGGGTTGCCCATCGGGTGTGTCCAATACCAATAGTACCCGTAACAGAAATTTCTTCCTGTGATTTTTTTTCAAGGTCTGAAACCTTACCTTTAGTTTTAGAAAGCTTTAAGTCGTTGCCATCAAATAAGACAACTCCGGCGCTGTCATAACCTCTGTATTCCAGTCTCTTAAGACCTTTAATAATTACAGGGTATGCATCTCTGTGACCAATGTAACCAACAATTCCACACATAGTTAATAATTAATTTGGTTTAGTATAAAAAATTTCAAGTTTGAGGCGCTTTTCTTCGGGTACATTGCTATTACTACCATACAATACTGTTCCGAACGGATGTACTACAGATGATACAGGAACGGTTTTAACCTCTGTTTCACCTGTTGTAAATGGCTCTTTTAATGCAGCATTGGTAATAACGTTAATACTCTCTGTAACAACAAGACCTAGCTTAACATTTGTAGAGTCTTTGTTTATAATGTTACTAATGTGATTTGTAATTCTTATTTTATAGCTAAGCCCTCTATCATCAGTGTCATAACTTAGTAAGCCACCGTGCACATATTTACTGTATTTTGGCGCTGTACTGATAGATGTACCATCTACACTATAATCATATAAAGGTCTTTTGTTGGTAAGGTCATAAAGATACACTCTCATGGGTTCTTTAGCATTTGCCATAGTTTCTTTATCTACATAAAAAGTAATGCTTGCGTCATTTACAAGTATTCTCTCTGCTTTTAAGAGTGCTATATCTTCATCGCTAAGTATATCTATAGTCGCCATAGATCCTGCTCCGCCCTTAATGTATAAACGTTCGTCGCCTGTAGTATCATCATTACTAGTAATTGCTGTAGTAAATGGTGACGAATAGGTGTTGTCAAAAAAGTTAATAGTATTGCCTGATAAGTTTAAGGTAATGGTTTTACTCTCGGTCTCATCTAAAGGATCTCCAGTTTCTAGATCAATTTTGTTATCGGTATATTTTATTGTAATCTTACCTTGGTCAAATCGTGGCATACCCATTACCGATTGATCTCCTATTTGTTCTACTTGAAAATAAAGTCCTCTAAAGTATTCTCTAAAAATATTGTTGTTAAGTAAATTTCCTGATGCTCCAGCATCAAGTATTTTAGACTGGAAAAAATCTTTATTTAGGTATAAAAACATTCCTGGGGTATAGGTTTCGGCAACAGTACCTGTACCATATGTTCTTTTTACTTCTGATGCGCTATACCCAAAAGTTTCATTCTGACTTTCATCTCCACTATTGTTAAGTAGTGTTGTGCCTCTATTATTCTCAATTAAAGTTTTGTCGTTAGAATAGTATTTTTGTACAGAAGCTTCTCCTTCTCCAGGATCAGTATCTCTAAGGAAATACTGGTTTTCATAAATATGCAGTTTAAACTTAGCATTGCTGTTTCCGTAAATAGAATCTAATGTATAAGTGCTTTCTCCATCAGAGTCTGTGCTTTCTAGTGTACTGTAGTAAGGCACATATAAAAACACAGAGTCTATAACAGGGTTATAAAGTGTTGGATTAGCGGTTACAAGTTCTACTTGACTAACAAAGCTAGCGATAGTTTTGCCAAAGATGGGGTTGTCATATACTCCTAAAGAGTTTATGGGCAGGTTATTTGCCTGTACAACTCCTGTGCCTACATCTGTAGCAACTATACGGGCTTCATATTGAGACATATTATGATGTACATCGTTATCAATAATGTTAGCGCCAATGTCATTATAATCAGTGTCGCAAGCAATAAAGAATACTATACCTAAAGCAAGAATGAGTTTTTTATAAAACGAACGGTTATTCATATAAGTTTTTTAATGATTTAATTTACTATAAAACCTCGTTTTTATAGAAATTAGTATATGCTTCGGCAAATTTATCTTTAGAAACATATGGCAGGAATGGTTTTCCTGACTCTTCTACGAATTTTGTTAGTTCATCAGATAGGTTTTCAGATGATATAATAGTCGCGTCAGAGTGTGCTATAGCTGTTTTAAGTATATTTTCGTAATTAGGTGTCTCTAGTGGTTTTACAGCATCTTCGGGTATTTCATCAAAAAGTACTTTTTTAAACATACCAGCATCAAGTGTGCCTTCAAACGACTGATTGTATACAGAGGTTACAATTTTAGTATCGGCAAACAAAGCTTCATTTTTATAATAATGCTTCATGTATACCGGCAGTAAAGCAGCCATCCAACCATGCACATGTATAATATCTGGAACCCAGTTTAGCTTTTTAACGGTTTCTACAACGCCTTTTGCAAAGAATATAGCTCTTTCGTCATTGTCAGGGTATAATACACCATCCTCATCACTAAAAGTTGCTTTTCTTTTAAAATACTCATCGTTATCTATAAAATAAACCTGAATACGCTCTTTGGGTATAGATGCTACTTTTATAATAAGTGGCATATCCATATCATTTACAACCAAGTTCATCCCAGACAGTCGAATTACTTCATGCAATTGATGTCTTCTCTCATTAATGTTACCATATCGTGGCATGAATATCCTTATTTGTCCGCCCTGATCATTAATCATCTTGGGAACTTCATATGACATTAAAGAAACTTCATTTTCAGCCAAATATGGCACTACTTCAGATGATACGTACAATATCCTCTTATCCTCCATCTTCAAAATTTATTTTTAATTGGGTACAAAAACACGCAAAATTAAACATTTTTACGCAGTTTATAACTAAATAATTAATTTTGCCCTGATTTTTAATTTTAATTTAATGCTCATTTTCAATAATAAAGCCGATTTAAGGTCGCATTTATCCCGTTATACAAGTAAGGATTCTTCAATTGGTTTTGTGCCCACAATGGGTGCGCTACATCGAGGGCATTTGTCCTTGTTAGAGCAATCAGTAAAAGAGAATACCATTACTGTAATTAGTATTTTTGTAAACCCTACGCAGTTTAATAACCCTGATGATTTAAAGAAATATCCTCGAACACTAGAGGCTGATGTGGTTAAGATAGAGGCCATTAGCAAGGACATTGTTGTTTTTGCTCCATCTGTAAATGAAATGTATGATGGTAATGCACAGTCGGTATCATTTTCATTTGATGGATTAGAAAATCAAATGGAAGGTAGTCATCGTCCTGGTCATTTTGATGGGGTGGGCACCATAGTAAAAAAGTTGTTTGAATATGTGCAACCTACTAATGCCTATTTTGGAGAGAAAGATTTTCAGCAATTACAGATTGTTAAGAAATTGGTTGTAAAAAACAATATTCCTGTAAATGTAGTAGGTTGCCCCATTACTCGTGAGTCTAATGGGCTGGCAATGAGTTCTAGGAACCAAAGACTCACCGAAGCGGAAAGAGAGATAGCATCTTTTATCTATAAAACTCTTATAGTTGCAAAAGATCAATTTGCCAACAATAAGATAGATTATATAAAGCAGTATGTTATAGAAGCCTTTAAAGCTCGTCCTGAATTTGAACTAGAATACTTTGAAATAGCGGCTGAAGACGACCTTATATCGGCTACGCTAAAAGAAGATAAAAAGTACAGGGCTTTTATTGCGGTTATGTTAAGCAATGTGAGGCTTATAGATAATATATCATTAAATTAATTACCTTTGCGCTATGCAAATTCAAGTTGTAAAATCCAAGATTCATCGTGTTACGGTGACTGGAGCCGATTTAAATTACATAGGAAGTATTACCATTGACGAGAATTTGATGGATGCTGCTAATATTATTGAAGGAGAAAAAGTTGCTATCGTGAATATTAATAACGGTGAGCGACTAGAGACTTATGCTATAAAAGGAAACAGAGGTAGTGGCGAAATAACACTAAATGGTCCTGCTGCACGAAAAGTGCAAAAGGGCGATATTATTATTATAATAGCTTATGGTATATTTGAGTTTGAAGAAGCAAAATCTTTTAAACCAGCTATTGTATTCCCTAATGAGAGAGATAACTCTTTAACATAAGAGTGTCTTGAATAAAAAGATAAAAACAATATTGAGTGTAACACTCCCGCTATTGCTGGGAGTGTTTTTAATTATATATAGCTATAACAGCTTTACGCCCGAACAGCGTACAGAGATGTTTAAGCATTTTGCAAACGCCGATTATAGCTATGTGGCTATATCTTTATTTTTTGCACTTACTAGCTACATATCTCGTGCTTATCGCTGGCGATACACACTTTCACACTTAGGGTATCAATCTCCATTTTTAGTTAACTTCTTCGCCATAAGCGTTGGTTATTTTTTAAATCTTACCATTCCTAGATCAGGAGAGGTGTCGCGTGCTGTAGTATTAAAAAATTATAGCGGAGTGCCTTTTGATAAAGGCTTCGGAACTATAATATCAGAACGATTTGTAGATTTAATACTTCTTGTAGTATGTATCTCTATTACGTTAATTTTACAGTTTGATGTACTTAAAGAGTATATTGAACAAGAAATACCTTTCGAGAAATTATTGGTATATGGCAGTGTTCTCGCTATACTTTTTATTTGTACTATACTTTTCTATAAATATTCGCGCTTACAATGGGTGCTTAAAATTAAAACAAAAATAGCGGGGCTTGTAGAGGGCTCGTTAAGTGTTTTTAAAATGCCTAATAAGTGGCCTTTTTTGCTTCATTCATTGTATATATGGGTGGCTTATGTAGCTATGTTCTATGTTACTATATATGCATTGCCCGAAACTGCCAATATTAGTTTTGGGGCTGTAGCAACTTCTTTTGTTATAGGTAGTCTTGCTATAACATTTTCAAATGGTGGTTTTGGTGTTTATCCTGTTGTAATTGCTGCAATTTTACTTTTATATAACATTCCTAAAGAGGTAGGTACTGCTTTTGGGTGGATTGTTTGGACTTCGCAAATAGTGTTTGTTATCTTTTTGGGTGGACTATCATTTTTATTACTCCCTTTACTTTATAGAAAAAAATAATTGTTACCTTGCATTGCATTTTTCAACAAAGCCGTAAAACAATGAAATTCAAACATTTGCTACTCATATTGTTGGTTTCTTGCTCGCTGTATTCTCAAAAAATACAAGAGGACGTACCGTCAAGAGTTTTTAATGATACTAAGGTTGTAACTGTTGTTACACCAGCCCTCTATGAAGAAAATGAAGAGAAATTATATCCTTTACTTATATTACTTGACGGAGAGTATCTGGTAGATCCTTTTGAAGGAATTTTGTCTTACACTTCTTATTGGGATGACTTACCGCAAGTAATAATTGTAGGTATAAATCATGATGGAGCTGAAGGTAGAGAATTTGATACACAAACCTATAAATCTACAGGTTTGCCAGAAGGACAAGGCGACCAGTTTTACCAATTTGTAGCAAACGAGCTAATACCCTATATGGAGAAAAACTATCGTGTAGCTCCCTTTAAGGTAGTAGCAGGGCATAACCTTACGGCAGGTTTTTTAAACTTTTTCCTTTACAGAGAAAAACCAGTATTTAATGCCTATGTATCTTTTAGCCCTATTCTACCTTTCGAAATGGAGAAGAGAGTACCACAAGCACTTAAAGATGTTAAGAAATCTACTTATTACTACATGGCAACTGCGAGTGGCGATGTAAAAAAAATAAAGCAAAAAATAGATACGCTAAATGTAAATATACAAGCGGTAGAAAACCCGAAATTAAAATATAAATTTGAAGAATTTGAAGGAGCATCACACTATTCATTAGTAGCATTAGGTATACCCAATTCATTATATTTTATATTTTCAGAATATCAGCCTATATCATCAAAAGAATACGAAGAAAAAATTGTTACGCTGCCTTCAGGTTATGTTGATTACCTGAAAAATAAATATGATGCTATACGTAACGATCTGGGTATTAAAATCCCCGTAAGGCTTAACGACTTTAAGGCAATTGAGGCAGCCATCATGAAAAATGCCGCTTATGATGAGCTGGAAGATCTCGCGGATATGGCACGAGACGACTACCCAAAAATGATAATAGGAGAGTATTACCAAGGGCTACATCATGAAATGAAAGGGGAAACCCGAAAAGCGATAAGATCTTACTTGAAAGGGTATAACTATGCCGATATTGGCGATTATACTAAAGATCTTATCATAGAAAAGGCAGAAACATTAAAACATCTGGTTGAATAACAATACATGGCTAAAGTAAAAACGTCTTTCTTTTGTCAAAACTGTGGTACACAATATTCAAAATGGCAAGGACAATGTAATGCTTGCAAGGAATGGAACACCATAGTTGAGGAAGTAATACAAAAGGAAGAAAAACCTGTGTGGAGAGCAACTACATCTCCCGAAGTAAAAAAAGCAGCACGACCTTTAAAAATTAAAGAAATAGATGCTACCAGCGAGCAACGTCTTGATACTGGAGATGCTGAGCTTAACCGTGTGCTTGGTGGCGGTATAGTGCCTGGTTCTTTAACTTTACTTGGCGGAGAACCCGGTATAGGTAAAAGTACATTGTTATTGCAAATATCTTTAAAGTTACCTTATCGTACGTTATATGTATCAGGAGAGGAAAGCCAGAAGCAAATAAAAATGCGTGCCGAAAGGATAACGCCTGATGCTGACAACTGCTTTATCCTTACCGAAACCAAAACCCAAAATATATTTAGGCAGATAGAGGCGATAGACCCCGAGGTGGTTATTATCGACTCGATACAAACGTTGCATACTGATTATATAGAATCAGCAGCAGGAAGTATTTCGCAAATTAGAGAAACGACAGCCGAGTTGATAAAATTTGCCAAAGAAAGTAATGTACCCGTTATACTTATAGGTCATATTACGAAAGACGGTAGCATAGCAGGACCCAAAATACTAGAGCACATGGTAGATACCGTGTTACAGTTTGAGGGAGACCGTAACCATGTATATCGTATACTTCGTTCACTAAAAAACCGATTTGGCTCGACTGCCGAACTGGGTATTTATGAAATGCTGGGCAGCGGACTTCGTGAGGTAACCAATCCATCAGAGATATTAATATCACACAAAGAGGAGGAACTTAGCGGTACAGCTATAGCCACCACTATGGAGGGTATGCGACCGCTAATGATAGAAGTACAGGCTTTGGTAAGCTCAGCGGTATATGGTACACCACAGCGTAGTACTACAGGCTATAATGCCAAACGCCTGAACATGATACTTGCTGTGTTAGAAAAACGTGCAGGTTTTAGGCTAGGAGCAAAAGACGTTTTCCTTAATATTACGGGAGGTATTAATGTAGATGATCCTGCTATAGATCTGGCTGTAGTTGCTGCAATATTATCGTCTAACGAGGATATACCTGTAAATAAAGATTATTGTTTTGCAGGCGAAATAGGTCTTTCGGGTGAGGTGCGTCCCGTAAACCGAGTAGAACAACGCATACTAGAAGCCGAGAAATTAGGCTTCTCTACTATATTTGTTTCTAAGTACAACAAGATATCATTAAAAGATACCCTTATCCAAATTAAACTCGTAGCAAAAATAGAAGATGTTGCGGGGCATCTTTTCGGTTAAGTTTATTACTATTTAAAATGCGTAAGAGAAACAAGAAACAGTTACTTGTATTGTTAGTAAAGATACTTGCTGCTTGCATAGTACTTGGAATTATAGCATTTTTTACTTTCCGTAATGTTTTACTAGAAAAAGCTATTGACAAAGTGAGTCATAAAATGGAACGCGATTACAATAGTAAATTTGAAGTTAAGCACGCCTCCTTTACAGGTTTTTCGGGCATAACTATGCAGGGCATAACTCTTGTACCTAAAGATGCTGACACCTTATTGCATATCGAGTCGCTTACTACAACAATAAATGTATCGCGACTTTTAGCGGGTAAAATACAGTTGGGTGCGCTGGATATGAAAAATGGATATATCCAACTGGTGCGAAGCAAGAAAGGCAGAAATTTTGATTCTTTTTTACACCCTAAAAGAGTAGCTGCGAAGCAAGATTTACAAGATAAAGAAGCTGTAAACTATGCTAAAAAAGCCTATCGTTTACTTACCCGAGCGTTAAATCTTGTGCCTACCGATATGACCTTGCAAAACCTTTCGTTACGATTGAATGATATGGGACGCGAGGTAAGTATCGACCTTACAGCACTTCGGCTTGCTGATAAGCAATTGGAATCATCTTTCGGGGTAATTGATAATGGTAAGATACAGTCATGGCAGGTAAAAGGTATAGCCGACCCACGTAATAAGCAGGGTGACCTTAAGTTTTTTAATAGCGATACTTCACGAATAGAACTCCCATATATTAGCGAACGGTTTGATCTAAAATCGGGGTTTGACTCCATACGAGTTAATGTACAAAGCATAGATATGAATGGCGATGAACTGCACATAGACGGTTTCGCTACTATTAGCGATTTTATGATAAATCATCCTAAAATTGCAAAGAAAGATGTGGTTATAAATAACGCCCGTTTTGATTATCACTTTTTATTAGGTACTGGCTTTATAGCTTTAGACAGTGCATCTACAATGCAGCTTAATAATATTAAGTTTACTCCGTTTGCCAAGTATAGTGTTATAAAAGATACGGTGTATGCACTACAAGTACACATACCTAAAATGCAGGCTCAGGATTTTATAACCTCGCTCCCAAAAGGGCTTTTTAGCAATTTTGAAGGTATGGAAGCCGAAGGCAGTTTTAGTTACGACCTCGATTTTGAGTACAACAAGAACAAGCCAAAAGACCTGATTTTTGACAGTAGCTTGAAAAAAGAGGGGCTGAAAATCACCAAATATGGAGAGGCTAACCTTGCCAAGTTGAATACTCCGTTTACCTACAGCGCTATTGATAATGGTGTGCGGCAACGCCCTATTGTAGTAGGGGACGAGAACCCGAACTATACTCCAATAGACCAAATAGCACCGTACTTACAAAAAGCAGTATTAACCAGCGAAGACCCATCGTTTTTTAATCATAGAGGGTTTATTAATGAAGCTTTCCGTGAGTCGATAATCAAGAACATCCAGACAAAGAAGTTTGCACGCGGGGCAAGTACTATAAGCATGCAGTTGGTAAAAAATGTATTCCTTACCCGCGAGAAAACACTTTCGAGAAAGCTAGAAGAAATTCTTTTGGTATATATACTCGAAAACAATCGCATTGCCAGTAAAGAACGAATGCTCGAAGTTTATTTTAACGTGATAGAATGGGGTCCTGATGTATATGGTATAGGCGAGGCATCACGCTATTATTTTCAGAAAACACCATCGGAACTTACGCTTGATGAATGTCTTTTCTTGGCGAGTATAGTGCCACGCCCTAAAAAGTTTATGTGGCAGTTTAACAATGAGGGTAACCTGAAACCCTATGCCAAAACACACAACAAATTTATTAAAGATTTGATGTTGCGCAGGGGGTTACTATCGCCCGAAGACACTATTGCCCCAAGTAAAATAAACCTTAGTGGTCCTGCCAGAGCAAGACTGAGAATAAAAGATACTACGGCTATTGCAAATGACTCGATAGATCTAGATGATTTTTTATTTACTGTTCCTGAAACTGATTAAATTTTTTTAGGGCTGTCCCAACCTTTCTTACAAAATGATGCTCTATATAATTAAACACTATAATTATGAAGAAGATACTTTTTGTATGCCTGCTATTCAGCGGCATAATTTATGCACAAAAGCCCGTTTTTACATCGGCAAAAGTAAAAGCAGCTACGGTATATTTTAATGCTGCGGAGATAACCCAATCGGCATCGGCTAGAATACCATTGGGAACATCAGAAATAGTGATTAAAAATGTTGCGGACTACGTTAACGAAAGCACGGTTTGCATTGGTGCACCCGAAAGTCTTACGGTACTATCAGTACAGTTTACCCGCGATTATATTTCGGAATATGAACATGATGATAGCTCCCCTGCATTAAAAAAAGTGCGCGATAGTATAACGATTATAGAGAAAGATATTCAGCAAACAAGTATTTCTAAGTATACCGAGCAAAAAACCCTCGAAATACTCGATAAAAATCAACAAGTAGCGGGACAGCAAAGCGGGCTTAACGTAGCCGAATTGACTAAGCTGGTTGAATATTACAGAACAAAACGCAAAGAAATTGCGCTTTCTGAAAGTGCATTAAATACAAAGCTACAAATGCTCAATCAAAAACTTAGTGACTTAAAGAGCAGACTACAAACAAACATTAATAAAGAAGAGAAAACATCTCAAGGAAAACTTGTATTGCAGGTAATGAGTGATGCAGCGGGTAGTGTACCGCTCGAAATAAACTATCTTACCACAGGTGCATCATGGTCGCCGTTTTATGACCTGCGTGTAGATAACATAAGTGAGCCTATAAACATGCTGTATAAAGCACAGGTAGTACAGCAAACGGGTATCGACTGGAAAAAAGCAAAACTTACGCTATCTAGCGGTATGCCCAACCAAAACAATCAAGCACCATTATTACAAGCATGGTTTTTACGATTTGGTGTTTTGTATAGGTATGATAATAGTGATGTAAGAATGAACACATTTAATGGGCAGGTTCAAGGGCTGAAAATTGCAACTGGAGAAGGTGCTCCTGGTGCTAGCTCGGAACTACAAGATAGAGCTAATATCTCCAATTACACTACCATAAGCGAAAACCAACTTAATGTTTCATTTGATATAGATGTACCTTATGATATACTTAGTAACGGTAAAAAACACAGTGTAACGCTTAAAGAAATTAAACTTCCTGCTACTTATAAGCATTATGCTGTGCCAAAACTGGAAAAAGAAGCCTTCCTTTTGGCAGAGCTTAGCGACTATTCTAAATACAATTTACTAACGGGAGAAGCCAACATTATTTTTGAAGGAATGTATATTGGTAAAACCGTTATTGACCCGAACCAAACTACCGATACTTTACGACTAAGTATGGGCAGGGATAAAAAAATCTCTATTAAAAGAGAAAAAGTAGCTGATAAATCGGGTAGTAAATTCTTGTCGTCCTACAAAGAACAGACCTTTACTTATGATATTACTATAAGAAATAATAAGAAAGAAACTGTCGAGCTAATGCTGAAAGACCAATACCCAATAAGTACCGATAAAGAAATAGAAGTAGAGCTACTTAAAGATGATGGCGCTAAAGTAAATACCGAAACAGGGGTGCTTACTTGGGAGTTTGACCTGAAGCCAGGCGAAACTAAAAAAGTACGCATCAGTTATAAAGTGCGCTATCCTAAAGATAAAGTGATAAATAATTTATAGAAGCTAACTAACTCAATAACCCGAAACGACCCTTGCGAAAGCAGGGGTTGTTTTTTTATAATCTTTACTCACTGCGTGATTAGCATTGTTATAATTGTTAAATTAGCATAATAACATAAAAATCAAACAGCTATGAAAACAAAATTACTATTTATTCTTACTATGCTATCGAGTCTTGCTTTTGGGCAAACAGTCGATTTAGATCTTTTTGCTTCGGGGTTTAATTCTCCTACCGAGATTGTAAATGCGGGTGATGATCGTCTTTTTGTAGTAGAGCAAGGTGGATTGATTAAGGTGCTAAATGCAGATGGCACGACCAATGTAACTCCGTTTCTTAATGTTAGTAGTATTTTAGGTCTGGGCAGCGAGAGAGGTTTGCTAGGCTTGGCTTTTCATCCTGATTATGCCACAAATGGTTTCTTTTATGTTAACTATACCAATACATCGGGCGATACAGTTATAGCCCGCTATGCTGTAAGCGAAAGTGACGAAAATATAGCCGATACAGGTAGTGCCACTATATTGCTTACTGTAGATCAGCCTTTTTCTAACCACAATGGTGGTTGTATTCATTTTGGTCCTGATGAATATCTTTATATTTCTATGGGCGATGGCGGTAGTGGAGGTGATCCTAATGGTAATGGTCAAAACAAGAATACATTATTGGGCGCAATGTTGCGTATTGATGTAGATGGTGCTGCACCTTATGGCATACCTGCCGATAATCCTTTTGTAGGTGTCGATGGGGCTGATGAGGTATGGGCTTATGGACTACGTAATGCTTGGAAATTCTCTTTTAATAAAGATAATAACGATTTATGGATTGCCGATGTAGGACAAGGTGAAATTGAAGAAATTAATAAGGTTGACCCATCTACAGGAGGTTATAATTTTGGGTGGCGTTGTTATGAGGGTAGTACAGAGTATAATTCAGATGGATGCTCAATGACAGAAACCTTTACCTATCCTGTTGCTGAATATACCCATACTGCTACAGGCGGATGCTCTATAACTGGAGGTTATGTATATACTGGTGACACGTACCCTGGATTGCAGGGGATGTATCTTTTTGCCGATTATTGTAATAATAAGATTGGTGTTCTAAATGGCGATATGGAAATAACCTATACCAGTGCTTTTTCGGGAGAGTTTTTTACCACTTTTGGCGAAGATATAAATGGCGAGCTATACATTGCGGGTAGTAATAGTGGTAATGTGTACCGAATTATTGATACGGAGTTAAGTACACCTACTTTTACAGGGGATTCTTTTTCTGTTTATCCTAATCCTGTTACTGATTTGCTTACTATAGAAGCAGCTAATAATATTATAGCTACCGATGCTATTATTTATGATATGAGTGGGAAACGTCTTTTACACTATTCGCTTGATGCTACCGAGCAAAATACATTTAGTATAGGCACGTTGCCTTCGGGTTTATATCTTTTACAAATAACCGATGTAAATGGTGCAGGATATAACTATAAATTAGCAGTTAAATAGTGCTGAAAATAAATTTTAAAATAAAAAATCCCGCTGCAATGCAGCGGGATTTTATTATGTATATAACCTAAAGGACGCTTATTATATTTCGTTAAGCATTTTAGAAATTTCGTCTAGTTTTGGAGTCAGGATAATTTCAATTCTTCTGTTTTTCGATTTTCCTTCGGCAGTTTCATTGCTTGCCACAGGAGCATACTCTCCGCGTCCTGCTGCTGTAAGGTTTTTAGGGTCTACACCTTTGTTATCTTTAATAATGGTTACAATAGCCGTAGCACGCTTGGTAGAAAGATCCCAGTTATCAGAAATTTGTCCATTACCATTGTAGGGTACATTATCAGTATGCCCTTCAATAAGTACCGCGATATCAGGATTATCGGCAAGTACTTTAGCTACTTCGCTAACGGCTCTTCGACCTTCTGTACCCACAGTCCAACTACCTGAGCCGAAAAGCAATTTGTTTTCCATACTTACATATACTTTACCATTTTTCTGCTCTACGGTAAGTCCTTTTCCTTCAAAACTGTTTAGTGCTTTGCTAAGTGTTTCTTTTAGACGTTTTAGGCTCGCATCTTGGTTAGCTATCATACCTTCTAGTTCATCTACACGTTGCGAACGGTCTTGCAAGTCACTTTTTAGCTTGTTTAGTCTTTCTTGTTCTGCTGCAAGTGCTTTTTCTTTCGCTTCAAGCTGAGCCAGTAATTCACGATTTTTCTTCATATTGCTATCAAGTGCTTCACTACTATTTTTTTCTAAAGCATTGTATGAAGACTTTAGTGTATTAAGGCTAGATTGTGCTGCTGCATAGTCAGCAGCTAGCTTGTCGCGTTCGGCTTTTGTTTTTTCCAGTTGTGCTTGTAAGTCTTTAGTTTGCAAGTCTAGTTGGTTTTTTTCTTTTGCCAAAGCCGTATTTTCATCAGATATTGACCTGTTTTCCTTTTTCAGGTCAGCATATTTATTTTCAAGATCTTTATATACTTTAGATGACACACATGAAGTAGTAAGTGCCAAAGCTAGTATTCCTACAGAAATTCTTTTAATCATCATTTTATTTTTCAATTTATATGTGTTCATTATTCAAATTCAATCACTATAGGGCAATGGTCGCTGTGTTTTGCCTCGGGTAATATTAAAGCCCTTGTAAGTCTGTCTTTCATTGGCTCAGTTACCATGCAATAATCTATGCGCCATCCCTTATTGTTGTTACGTGCATTGGCACGATAACTCCACCAACTGTAGTTGTGTGGCTCTTTATTAAAATACCTAAAACTGTCTATAAATCCATTATTAATAAACCCGTCTAGCCATACGCGCTCTTCTGGTAGGAAGCCTGATACTTTTTTATTACGAACAGGGTCGTGTATATCTATCGCTTCATGACATATATTATAATCGCCACAAACTATTAAATTGGGTACTTCTGTCTTTAGGTTATTTATATAATCGTAAAAATCGTCCATATATTGGAACTTATACCCTAATCTTTCACTATTTGTTCCTGAAGGCAGGTAAAGACTCATTACAGAGAAGTTTTCAAAGTCGAGTCTAAGGTTACGTCCTTCGGCATCCATATAGTCAATACCTGTGCCATACACCACATTAAGCGGTTTATGTTTAGATAATATTGCTACGCCACTATAGCCTTTTTTTTGGGCAGAAAACCAGTAATGATATGGGTAACCAGCAGCCTCTATAGCTGCGATATCAACCTGATCTTGGTTTGCTTTAGTTTCCTGTAGGCAAATAATATCTGGATCGGCTTGTTGTAGCCAGTCTAAAAAACCTTTTGTAAATGCGGCACGTATACCGTTTACGTTATAAGAAATAATTTTCATAAGCTAAATTAACAACCCAAAAGTAACCAAAAAACTATAGATATTAAATTCAGGTTACACTATTAGATTTTAAACATCTTAATAGCAGATAATTAGGTGGTTAAATATTTAAAGCGTTAAAAAAAATATTACATTTTAACGTTTCGTCAGAATTGTTATCTTTGTTTTTCGCCGAAACACACCAATGTAGATGAGTTTAGTTACCGCTAAAGAAGTTGCAAAAGCAATAAAAACTGACAAGTATGGTTTTTTAGGGACTTTTTCAGGTTGGCTACTGATGAAGGTTTTAAAGATTTCTACTGTAAATAAAATATACGATAAGCATAAACATTTATCGGATGTAGACTTCCTGAATGCATTATTGGACGAGTTTCAAATAAAATTTGAAATCCCAGAAGAAGACTTTAAACGCTTACCTAAAGAAGGAGCTTATATAACTGTTTCTAATCACCCATTAGGTGGTTTAGACGGGGTTTTGTTATTAAAATTAATGCTCGAAAGACGCCCTGATTTTAAAATTATAGCTAATTTTTTATTGCACCGCATAGAACCAATGAAAGATTACATAATGCCTGTTAATCCTTTTGAGGGGCATAAAGATGCTAAGTCTAGCGTTGTAGGGATTAAAGATGCTTTACGTCACCTTAGTGAAGATAAACCTTTAGGTATTTTTCCTGCGGGAGAAGTGTCTACCTACAGAGATGGCAAACTAGTTGTAGATAAACCTTGGGAAGAAGGGGCTATAAAACTTATAAAAAAAGCAAATGTACCTGTAGTACCCATATATTTTCATGCTAAAAACAGCAGGTTGTTTTATTTTCTTTCTAAAATGAGTGATACTTTGCGCACCGCTAAGTTACCTTCTGAATTGCTTACACAAAAAGATAGGGTAATAAAAGTGCGTATTGGTAAACCTATATCGGTAGCAGAGCAAAATGAATATGAGAATTTAGATGCTTACTCTGAATTTTTGAGACGTAAGACCTATATGCTAGCCAATCCTTTTGAAAAAGGCACAAAACTTATAGATACATCTAACCTGAATTTAAAACTGCAAAAAAGTCCTAAGCAAATAGCTATGCCTGCTAATCATGATGAGATATTAGCAGAGGTAGACAAGATTAGAAAGGCTGATTGTAGATTGTTGCAAAGCAAAAACTATGAAGTGTTTTTTGTGTCGGCAGATAAAATACCTAACATACTACATGAAATAGGTCGCCTTCGGGAAATAACTTTTAGAGCAGTAGGCGAGGGTACTAATGAGTCGCTAGATCTTGACGATTATGATAAGTACTACCATCATATGTTTTTATGGGATGAAAATACCAAACAAATTGCTGGAGCTTACCGTATGGGGTTAGGTAGCGATATTTATAAAAAACATGGTATTAATGGTTTTTATTTGCACGATCTTTTCCGTTTTGAACCAGAACTTTATGATATGCTATCGAAGTCTATAGAGATGGGACGTGCTTTTATTATTAAAGATTATCAATTAAAACCAATGCCTTTATTTTTACTATGGAAAGGTATAGTACATATTACACTTCGTTATCCAGAGCATAAATTCTTGATAGGTGGGGTAAGTATCAGTAATCAGTTTTCTGACTTCTCTAAATCGTTGATGATTGAGTTTATGAAGTCACATTATTACGATCCTTATATTGCGCAGTATGTCCACCCTAAAAAGGAATATAAAGTAAAACTAAAGGATGCCGATAAAGATTTTGTATTTAACGAAACCGAATCGGACGTTAATAAGTTTGACAAGATAATTGAAGAGGTAGAGCCAGGTAACTTGCGCTTGCCTGTACTTATAAAAAAGTATATTAAACAAAATGCAAAGGTTATAGCATTTAATGTAGACCCGTTGTTTAATAACTCGGTAGATGGGTTAATGTACATTCGTATTGCCGACTTGCCCGAGAGCACAGTAAAACCTGTAATGGAAGAGTTTCAGGCAGAACTAGAACGTAAACTTATAGAAAAAGGTGAGCACTAAAATGGTATTGATTAAATATAAAAAAAGCCCTTATTAAAGGGCTTTTTTTATTATGCTTCAGGTTTTCCTATATCTTCAAACTCGTTGTAATCTGCTTTAGGGTCTTCGCCATATTCATTAGCTCCTCTATCTCCTTCGGTCGCATATAGCACAATAAGCCATATAGCACCAATTAATGGAATTAATATAATTAATGTAAACCATCCGCTTTTACCTACATCATGTAGTCTTCTTATTCCTACAGCAAGAGATGGGATGAGTACAACCAATGAATATATTGTACCTAATAAGTCAATTCCAATTACAGAGTCAATAATTCCGAGTATAATACCAATAATAATATTAAATAGTACAAAATACCAATATTCACTTCTGCGTGCTCTACCTGAAAAAGTTGCATAGTTATCTCTAACTACTTTTAAATACCATTCAATCATAATTATTTGTTTTTGGTTGGTTCCTACTCTTTTACGGATTTTCGGTTACTCCCTGATTTTATATGGATCAGTTACCATTTTCAGGATACTAAAATATGCCTTTTTTTAACACAATGTTATGAAAAATGTAAAAACACTAAAAAACTTAACATTAAAGGAAAGCTTTATCAATAGGTTCCCATAGTTCAATCTTATTTCCTTCACAATCAAGTATCCAGCCGAACTTTCCATAATCGTATACTGCGGGTTCTCCTACAAGGGTTACACCTTCCGCTTTTAGTCTTTCAAGAAGCCTATCAAGATTATGTACTCTAAAGTTTTGCATAAACTGTTTTCCTGATGGCTCAAAGTAGGTGGTGTCATTAGCAAAAGGCGACCACTGTGTCATAGCGTCATTACCCGCTGTATCTTTCCACCAAAAAGAACAGCCGTAATCATCTGTAGGAAGTCCTAAATATTTTTTGTACCAGTCTCTTAATGCTTTAGGGTTTTCCGATTTAAAGAAAACACCGCCAATGCCTGTTACACGTTTTTCTTCCTGTTTAACTACTTCACTTTCAAAGTAAACAGCTTTTATTTTATTTACTATTACCAGTGCTAGTTTTTCATGGCTTTCAAAAGTCCATCCTGCTACGTGTGGCGATAGTAATACATTATCGGCATTTAACAAATATTGAAATGCTTTGGGTATAGCATTATCAGTAAATAAGTTTTCGAATGATGATTTTTCATACTCTAGTACATCAAGCCCAGCTCCTTTTATTTTTCCTGATTGTAAAGCCTCTACCAAGTCTTTAGTTACTACGCTTTTTCCTCGTGCGGTATTAATAAGCCAAAAAGGTTTTGCAAATGCATTGATAAAATCAGTATTCACCATTTTATCTGTTTCGGGAGTCCAAGGGGTATGCAGGCTCAGTACATCTGCTTTTTGTTGTAGCTCTTCAAGTGTTACCTGTTTGGCATTAGCATCGCCCACCATAGGTTTAATATCATAGCAAAGCACGTCTACATCAAAACCGCGTAACTTTTTGGCAAATGCTTTACCCATATTACCATAGCCAATAATACCTACGGTTTTACCGTCTAATTCATGCCCTCGGTTACCTTCGCGTATCCATTTACCTTCTCTGATTTCTCTGTCAGCTTTGTTAAGGTTATTAAATAACGATAATAACATTCCCAAAGCCTGTTCGCCTACAGCGTTGCGATTACCTTCGGGAGCGGCAATAAGCTGTATGTTTTTTTGCTCTGCATAGTCACAGTCTATACTTTCTAGTCCTGCACCTATACGGGCTATGAATTGTAGGTTTGTAGCTTTATCTAAAAAGGCTTTGTCTATATCAAACCGACTACGAATAACAATACCACTATAGTTAGCAATTTTAGCTTCTATCTCTTCTTTTGTAGATTTATAATCAGCTTCATTAGTAAACCCTACTTCTTCCAATTGTTGCCAAAGTATGGGGTGGTTACTATCTATATGAAGAATTTTTATTTTTTCTGGTTGTGTAGTCATTGCTTATTGTTTTCTATTACAAAGTTAAAGAAAGCGGTTATTAATATACTATCAGATGAAATTATTAGTTTTATAAAATACCAACTAATTATATTATGCGATACATTTTACTTTTTATACTGATAAGTTTTTCCTGTAGTGCACAGGATATTAAAGATAATACTAAAGTAACGGCTTATACTTTAGGCGTTATGTTTAGAAATGGTTCTTGTACCATAAAAGATTATTTAAAAGATGTCTCTGCCGTAGGCACTACAGTGCAGGCAACGGTGTCTTATGATTCTGATTTGGCACACCAGTTATTACAACTTAAACGAGATGCTAAAGAGAATTGGGCTGCTGAGGAATGTGATTGTAAAGGACAGGTCTATAAAAAAGGGCAGGTAATACCTAATATGTATGTGGTGCAGATAAATAGTTATAGAGATACTATTTATACTACAAAAAATAATTGTGCTATTTTTTTTCCAGAACAACAGAAGAAATATTTTGATGCAGAGAGTAAATTGGAAAATGTACTTAATAAAGGTTTTGGAGATTTTGTAACGAAAGATTTTTTAACAGATATAATGCAGCGTGTGTACGATTCTGTTTCGGTAAAAAAGGTAGTGATAAATAATAAGCCCATTTATAAACTGAAACGTAAAAGTTTTGAAGATAAAATTATTCCTTTTCAAATGGTAAGAACAGATTCTATTTTCGGAAAGAGAATAGTTGTTGCTAAAGAGTATTGGGTAAATAACTTAGAAGTGTTATTTGGCGATACAGATGTTATAAGTACTATAAACGCACATCACCCTACAGGGAAGTATGGCGTTAACCTTACTATGACTGTAGATGGTATTGCAATTGGCGATAGCGAAGAAAAAATAATTGAAAACTATCCTTGCTCTACTACTTTTAGGAACTGGGGTGCTCCTTTAAAAGACCCTACAGATAATTATTATTATCAAATATCTTTTACTGATAACAAAGGATTTGCTTTTATCTATATTTGGGAAAAGAAGGTTTATGCAGTTGAAGTTACTTTTTTTTGAATGAAACTTGTTGTTAAAATCCTAATATCATTTTTGCGATAGAGAAGTAAATTAATATCCCGCAAATATCGTTACTGGTAGTGATAAATGGTCCTGTAGCGAGTGCAGGGTCTATACCAAATTTATTAAGTAGTATTGGTACGAATGTACCTATTAGTGAGGCAATAACAATTACTGATATAAGCGATATACTTACAGTAAGCCCAACATCATAGGTTACCCCCAAAAGAAAATGACTACCAACTATTAATATAACGGCTAATATAGAGCTGTTTAAAAGGCTTAGTGAAACTTCTTTTATAAGGCGTTTCCATAACGAGCCACTAAGGGTATTATTAGCAAGACCTTGTACTATAATTGCTGATGATTGTACACCTACGTTACCTGCCATTGCAGCAATAAGCGGTGTAAAGTAGAAAAGCTCTTTGTGTACATCCATTGCTGTCTCAAATAATCCTAATACTTTAACGGTTATAAAACCACCTAATAAAGCAAGCACTAACCAAGGTAATCGTGCACGAGAAAGGTCGAGGATACTATCATCTGCCTCTACGTCTTGTGATATACCTGCTGCCAACTGGTAATCCTTGTCGGCTTCTTCTTTAATTACATCGACAATATCATCAATAGTAATACGTCCTACAAGTCTGCCTAGCTCGTCTACCACTGGTATTGCTTCAAGGTCATAACGCTGCATAATACGTGCTACCTCTACACCTGGTGTATTTACTTTTACATAGTCTACCTTGGGTATATAAACATCGCTTACAGGTGTTTTGGTCGATGTAGTAAGTAAGTCTTTTAGAGAGAGCCTGCCTTTAAGTCTGTTTTCATCGTCTATCACATATATAGAGTGTACACGTTGCACGTTTACAGCTTGTTCGCGCATTTCTTTTACACAGGTAAGCACGTTCCAGTTCTCGTTTACTTTTACGAGCTCTTTACCCATAAGCCCCCCTGCGGTATCTTCGTCATAGCGAAGCAGGTCAACAATGTCCTTAGCATGTTCTACATCATTTATTTCAGATATTACCTCTTCTTTTCTGTCTTGTGGCAGTTCGGCAATAATATCGGCAGCATCATCTGTACTAAGTTCATCAAGCTCTTCGGCAATTTCTTTTGACGAAAGTTCTTTTAAAATTTTCTCTCGTACTTCTTCGTCAAGTTCAAGAAGTATCTCGGCAGTTTTTTCGCTGTCAAGAATATGGAATATATAGGTCGCTTCAGAATCGCTAAGTTCACCCATAATTTCGGCAATATCCGCGTAGTGAATATCGTCAAGAAGGTTTTGTAATTCCTTTTCGCGATTCTCTTCTACATATTGCTCTATTTGAGCGACAAAATCCTTACTAACCTTAAATTCCATTGGCAGCTATTTTTTGGGTTAACATAATAAAGTCTTCTACCGAAAGTTGTTCCGGACGAAGGTCAAAGATACTCTCTTCCTTTAAACTATCAGAAAGGTTATAGGTTTTTAAACTATTACGCAGTGTTTTTCTACGTTGGTTAAAAGCTGTTTTTACTACTGCAAAGAATAATTTTTCATCGCAAGGCAGATGATAGTTTTCTTTACGCTTTAGTCGAAGTACTCCTGATTTTACCTTTGGAGGTGGTATAAACACATCCTCAGATACGGTAAAAAGATATTCAGCATCATAAAAAGCTTGCACCAGTACAGATAGTATTCCGTAGGTTTTACTGCCTTTTTTCTCACAGATACGTTCGGCTACTTCTTTTTGAAACATACCTGCAAATTCGGGTATTCTGTCGCGCATTTGCAGCGTACGGAAAACAATTTGTGTAGATATATTGTACGGAAAGTTGCCGATTATTGCCAATGGTACATCGGCAAAAACATTATCGAGATTATAATTTAAAAAGTCTTCAGAAATTATTTTACCATGTAGCTTAGGGTAGTGTTCTGTTAGGTACTCAACCGATTCCCTATCAATTTCTATAACATAGGTGTTTAGCTCTTTCTCTAACAAATACTTAGTGAGCATCCCCATACCAGGTCCTATTTCTAGTACTGTGTCATATCCCTCTAGTGTTAGTGCATCGGCAATATTTTTTGCGATGCTCTCATCTTTAAGGAAATGCTGCCCTAGATGTTTTTTTGCTCTTACTTTATCCATATAAGTTGTTTATAGTCTGGTAATACAGTCCTTGAATAATAATGTTATGAAAGCGTATATTGTTTTAATAACTCTAACTCTGTGCGAAAAGCAAGCATTTTATCGCCAAATAGCTTTAAACCTTCTTCTCTCATTCTAGGTGCATCTTCGTTATAGTAACGTTCTAGCATTGCTTTGCTCTCAGTAAGGAATTGTATAGAGTAAGTAGCTCCGCCCATTTCTTCTTCTACAAGTACTTTAACCATTTTTGCTTCGGTAAATTTACCTAGTTGTAGCATCTCAGGGATGTGTTTTTCATGTATCCATGTTAACCATTGGTCGTGTACGCTATCGTCTATGTTTATAGTTACGTTGTATATAATCATCTTTTTATATCCTTTAATTTATATTTTGTTTATAATAGACCTAGTTTGCTAAGGCTAAATAGTTGTATCTCCTCTTAGCAGTCTAAACTGTTTTCTTGCTTCTATGAAATAGATACTGTCTTGATGTTCAAAAAGCACTTTTTCGTATAATGATTTAGCTTTTTCGGTATCGTTTAGTTCTTTATAATAAATTTCTGCCGAGAAGAATAGGGCTTCGTCTATATAAATACCTTCGGCATATTTATCAATAATTTGCTGGTAGTATTGTAGGGCAAGGTCATATTGCCCTTGTGTTTCATATATTTTGCCTATGCGTAATAGGGTAACATCTTGTATGCTTTCGGTTTTATCTGTAGTTATAATATTTTTGAACCCTTCTAGTGCTTCAGCTTTTTTATTTTGATATAGTTTAAAATCAGCACGAGCAAACTTTTTTAAAGCCGTTTGGGTACTATCCTCTACTGTGTTATCAGTAATTAGTAAAAAAAGCTCTAATGCATCATTAGCAATAAGCTGTGATGACGATGATTTTAGTACTTTTAGTTGTTTTTGTGCCCACTCAAAATCGCCTTTAAAGTAGGTGCTTTTTGCCACTTTTAGGCTTGCTTCATGCCCTACGGCATCATTTTTTAGTTCTTCTTCTATTTGGGCATAGTATATTATTGCCTGATTAAATTTTTCTTCTAGCAACAATATATCCGATAGCTTCATTTTTACTTCGGCTGTTTGATATTTGTTCAATTGAAGTTTCAATGCGGTATTTAAAGTTGTAATACCCGCATCAGGATCTTTAAGGTAAAATGCATCAAAGTTTGCTTTTAGCAATTGCAGTTCTAGTGAGTAAGGGCTTATACCAAATTGTGCTAGTAAATCGTCGATACGTTTTTTGATAGCTAGATATTCTTTTTCTCCTGTTGTTGCAATATCCATTTTTAGCAGATACTTGTGCGCCTCCATTTGCAGGTTAGGGTCTTGTGTGTTTTCTAGTATATAGTTTAGTATGTCGCGTGCCGTTTCGTTTTCGCCTTCTTCAACAGTAAGTTTTGCTAGGGCTACTATGTTCATAAAACTATCAGGCTCTCTCTTGTATATGGCTCTTTCTTGTATAAAGGCTTTGCCGTAGTCACGCTGTTGTACAAAAAACCAACTTAGAAACTGATTCCAGAAAATATCTTGTGTTTTCTGGGTGTTTATAAGTAATGTTTTTCGTAGTGCAGTATTAAATGCTTCTGGCGATTCTTCGTTCATAAATCGCGAGAGTTGGTTTTGTACTATGGGTAAGTTTTTTTGGTTTTTAAAAGCATAGTTGAGCAAGTTTTCTATCATCAAGTCCATGTTGCCAAGCTGACCTTGTAGTAACGCCATTTGATAATCAAAATTCAAGCTTTTGTTTATCGCTATTGCCATTTCATAGGCTTGCAGTGCTTCTTTTGCTAATACCTTTTTCTCGAAAGTATTGGCTATGCTGTATACATGACTAGGGTTTTGTGCTATAGCGTCTAGTGCTTGCTTATAATAGTTTTCAGCTTCGTGAGTGTTTTTTTGTAACTGATAGTTATACCCAATCTCTACAAGTAACATGGGTTGTTTAGTTCTTTCTAGCTTTTCTAATAGTAGTTTTTGTGCTTCATCATATTGTTCTAACTGCTGGTAAGCCGCAGCCATGCGTTGTGCTATGTAAGTATTGCTAGGTTGCTTCTCGTCTAGTTGTTCATAAATAACGAGTGCTTTTTCAAATTCTCCTTTTTCAAAATAATTTTTTGCCAATTGTTCGTTTTGCCCAAAAACGGCAACCGAAAAAATAAAAGCGATATAGAGAAATAGTTTTTTCATAATTATTTTAAAAAATAGAACGCGGAAAACTCGGATTAGGCAAACTCTCGAAGATTAAACTATAAACGCAAAACAACTATTTATAAGTATAAATCTGTGAGCATCTGTAAAATCCGCGGCATCCGCGTTCCTACCTTTAGTAACAAAATTACTAATTTATAATATCAAACCCAGTATATGGGCGTAAAACTTCTGGTATTACAATACCCTCAGGAGTTTGGTAGTTTTCAAGTAGTCCTGCCAGTACTCTTGGTAATGCCAGTGAGCTACCGTTTAGCGTGTGTGCCAGTTGATTTTTACCATCTTTATCTCTAAAACGTAGTTTTAATCTATTTGCTTGGAAAGTCTCAAAGTTAGAAACAGAGCTTATCTCTAACCAACGATCTTGTGCGGTAGAGAACACTTCGAAATCATAAGTAAGTGCCGATGTAAAGCCCATATCGCCACCACAAAGGCGTAATACTCTATAGGGTAAACCAAGCTCTTTAAGTATTTCTTTAATATGTTCTACCATGCCATCTAAAGCAGCATAAGAGTTTTCAGGTTTCTCGATGCGTACTATCTCTACTTTGTCAAATTGGTGCAGGCGGTTAAGACCACGTACGTGAGACCCGTAAGAACCAGCCTCTCTACGGAAACATGGTGTATAGCCTGTGCATAATACAGGCAGGTCTTTTTCTTCGATAATTACATCGCGGAACATGTTAGTAACGGGTACCTCTGCAGTAGGGATAAGGTAAAGATCATCTACCCCTACATGATACATTTGCCCTTCTTTGTCAGGTAGTTGTCCTGTACCATAGCCAGATGCTTCGTTAACCAAGTGAGGTACTTGAACCTCGTTGTAACCTGCTCCAGTATTTTTATCAAGAAAATAATTGATAAGTGCACGCTGTAACCTTGCTCCTTTACCTTTATATACAGGAAAACCTGCTCCTGCTATTTTATTACCTAATTCAAAGTCGATAATATCATATTTCTTGGCAAGCTCCCAGTGTGGCATTGCATCTGCATGTAGCGCAGGGATGTCACCTTCTCTAGATACTTCTTCATTGTCATCTGCCGATTTACCTGCGGGTACAATATCAGCCGGTGTATTTGGCAATTTGTATAAAGCTTGTGTTAGCTCTTCTGATGTGGTATTTAATACCTCATTAAGTTCTTTACTATTCTCTTTATACTGTGCTGTTTTTTCTCGAAGTAGTGTAGCTTTGGCTTTTTCGCCTGCTTTCATCAATGCCCCAATATCTTTAGACAGTTTGTTGGATTCCGATAAAACAGTATCAAGTTCCGCTTGGGTACTTCTTCTTTTTTCATCAAGTGCAATGATTTCATCAACTAACGCTTGAGCATCAAAATTTCTTTTGCCCAGTGCTTGGATTACTTTTTCTCTGTTTTCTCTAATAAATACTGTCTGTAACATGGTTTTATAATGTTTTGTAAAGTGAGCAAATTTAATCATTTGTTTTTTATTAATACCTGAGCATTGATAAACTTTCAAAGTACTTATCTTTAACTTTTTATGAATTGAGAATTATTTTTTATTCCCTATTTTTGAAAAAAACACATTGAGAATGAAAAATTTTACCCAAATAATTACTTTACTGTTTTGCTTACCATCATTATTTGCTCAGAATAATAACGATACCCTTAATCAGATAGTAGAAGCCGAAATGAAATCGGCATATAGTATTACTAATTTTACAGCTAACATTAATACAGGCGATTATGATATTGTATACCATCAGCTTGAATTTGAAGTTGATCCTGCTATAAATTTTATAGATGGAGTAGTTACTACTACTTTTTTGGCTAAAGAAGATATGCCTGATATTACATTTGACCTTGCATCGCAACTTACCGTAAGTATGGCTACTATGGGAGGAGAAGAACTTATTTTTGAACAAAACACCAATGATGAGCTTATAGTAAATTTTCCAACTCCATTAATTGAGGGGTCAGAAAATACTATTATAGTAACCTATTCAGGACAGCCACCGTTAGATTCGGATGGTTTTAATACAGGTAATCATAATGGAATACCTGAAATATGGACATTATCTCAGCCTTATGGCGCAAAAGACTGGTGGCCATGCAAGCAAGATTTAAACGATAAAATAGACAATATTGATGTATATATCACGGCACCATCAGAATATGAAAGTGTTTCTAACGGAATGGAGCAATCGCAAATAGATAATGGTAATGGTACAACTACTACACGTTTTCAGCATAATTTTCCTATACCTGCTTACCTGATTGCTATAGCGGTTACAGATTATACAATATATGAGCAAACGGCAGGTACTGCACCTAATACTTTTCCTATAGTCAATTACCTATATCCTGAAAGTGCTGATAATTCCACAGCACAGTTAGCTGTAACACCATCTATAATGGAATTGTTTGAAGACTTATTTGAAACATATCCTTTTCATGAAGAAAAATATGGGCATGCACAGTGTAGCATACCTGGCGGAATGGAACATACTACGGTATCGTTTATGGGTAGTTTTGGACGCGAACTAATAGCGCATGAGCTTGCTCATCAATGGTTTGGAGATAAAGTAACTTGTGGTTCATGGAAAGATATATGGCTTAATGAAGGCTTTGCTACTTATTTATCAGGGCTTGTAGTAGAGCACATGGATAGTGAAGAGTTTTTCCCTGCATGGAAGGCTGACCGCATTGAGTATATTACATCACTTCCTGATGGTAATTTATATCTTACGGATACTGATACTACCAGCGTGGGCAGAATATTTAGTAATAGGCTTACGTATAATAAAGGGGCTATGGTGGTACATATGTTGCGCTATAAACTTGGTGATACCGATTTTTATCAAGGGGTTAAAAATTATCTTGCTGATCCCGAACTAGCTTATGGTTATGCAAAAACGCCCGATTTACAAGCACATTTAGAAGCTGTGTCTGGTATGGATTTAAATGAGTTTTTTCAGGATTGGGTTTATAGGGAAGGTTACCCAAGTTATACCATTACAATAGCGCATTTTGCAATGGGAGAGGTTAAAATAACGGTAAATCAAACCCAGTCGCATTCTTCTGTAGATTATTTCGAAATGCCTGTGCCAATACGTATTTATGGTACTCAGGGAGAACAACAAGATGTAGTGTTAGATAATACCTTTGATGGGCAAGAGTTTATAGTACCAGTGCCTTTTCTTTTTAACGCAATAGAATTTGACCCTGAAAATAATATCATATCTGCTAACAATCAAAATATTTTAGGGACAACACTTATAAACAACCTTACAGGTGTACGTTTATACCCAAGCCCAGCTTCAGGACAGCTGAGTGTGCAGCTTCCGCAAGGTGTAATTTTAGAAAAAGCGATTTTTTATAACACATTAGGGCAAAAAGTACTGGAAAGTAATGATGAAACTGAATGGAATGTTTCAAACCTTGCTAGTGGGGTGCATTTCCTTACACTTGTAACAGATAAAGGCAGTAAACAATTACGATTTATAAAAGAGTAATTAGTAGTTTACGATTCGCTTATTGCTTTTACATGAGTTGCTAAAAGTGCAATGCCCACACCAAAAACAGCTATAATGGCAAATGATACCCTTAAGCTGGTAGCTTGTGCTACATAACCTGTAACGGGAGGACCAAGCATAAAGCCAAGAAAACTAACACCCGAAATAGTTTGTAAAGCAATACCTGGAGGTATGCCTGGTCGCTTACCAGCAACACTATATATTATAGGGATAACACCCGATACCCCAACGCCCACCATCATAAAGGCGAGAGTTGCAGTAATAAGGTAGGGTAGTAGTACAGCACTTAATAACCCAATGGTTATAAGGCAGCCACTTATTTGTAGTACTCGTTTTCGTCCTAACTTTCTAATGGCAACATCGCCAAAAAAACGTCCTAATGCCATCATTATCATAAATGATGCGTAGCCTAAAACCACTAGAGCCCCTGGTGCTTTTACTACCTCTTTAAAATAAACACCACTCCAGTCAAACATTATACCTTCGCTTAGCATACAACAAAAAGACATTACCCCAAGCCACATAAGCACGTTGTCTGGTTTACTGAATAGTTTGCTTTTTTGCGGTAATGGTTGTTTTTTTACTTTAACAAGGTGCTTGTAGTTTACTAGTATTACTATGAAAAGTAATAGCGCTACCATAACAAAATGGATAAAAGGACTTGCTCCTAGTCCCATCATTCCTAGTCCTATTAATGCGCCTGTAAAGCCCGCTATACTCCACGCCCCGTGAAATGCCGACATGATAGGTCGTCTAAAAATGCCTTCGGTATAAATACCCTGTGTATTTACAGAAATGTTAGTAAGATTGCTAGATACACCAAAAAAGAAAAGAATAAGCGATAAATGCCAACGCTCAGTACACAACCCAAGCGCTACAAGACTAAGAATATAGGCTGCTAACCCAATAAGCACTGTTTTATGGCTACCATACTTAGTGGCAAGCCTTCCTGAGAATGGCATAATAGCCAGTTGCCCAAAAGGTATGGCAAACAGTACTGTACCCAAATCGGCATCGGTAAGACCGAGCGATGTTTTAATATCAGGGATGCGGCTTGCCCAAGTGGCAAAACAAAGCCCCATAGCAAAATAAAGCAACCCCACCGCCCAGCGTATGCGGTTGAGGTAATCTGTTTTTGCTTTGCTGTAGCCTTTTTTATTAGGCAGGTGTTCCTTAGTATTATTCTCCTGCATTATGCTCTTTTAATTTTTTATAATTACCATGCGCTTTCTTGCGTAAGGAACTCAATCTGTTCGGGTGTTATAGGTAATTTGGGTGCGTTTATAATACTGTTTAGCTGTTTTAGGCTGGTGGCGCTCACTATAGGTGCAGTAATAGACTGACGGTGTATAAGCCATGCCAATGCTACTGTTGCTTGTGTAGTGTTTAGTTCATGAGATGTTTTGTCTAGTGCAGCGAGTATTTTTAATCCGCGTTCATCTAAGTACTTGTCCATGCCACCGCCACGAGGACTTTTACTAAAATCATCTTTACTACGATATTTTCCAGTAAGAAAACCACTAGCGAGAGAAAAATAATTGAGTACGCCAAGGTTGTTGTCTAAACAGATTTGTTCTAATCCGTTTTCAAATTTATCACGATCGTATAAATTATAATGTGGCTGAAAAGTCTTGTAAATAGGTAATCCTTTTTCGGTGGCGATATTTAATGATGCTGTAAGTCTTTCAGGCGAAAGGTTAGATGCTCCTATGTGGCGTATTTTACCTTCTTTTATCAGTTGTTGGTAGGCTTCTAATGTTTCTTCTATAGGAGTGTTTTCATCATCAAAATGGGTTTGATACAAGTCTATATAGTCTGTTTGTAGCCTTGTGAGTGAATCATCAACCGCTTGCAGGATACGCTTTTTAGAAAGTCCCTTTTTACCCTCACCCATATCATAACCTACTTTTGTAGCAATGATAACGTTGTTGCGATTTTTTCTTTGCTTCATCCAGTTACCAATAACGGTTTCCGATTCTCCACCTTCATTACCATCTGCCCATCGCGAATAGGCATCGGCAGTATCTATAAAATTAAAACCTTCGCCTGTAAAGGCGTCTAGTATTTCAAAGGATGTTTTTTCGTCTATTGTCCAGCCAAATACGTTACCTCCAAATGTTATAGGGTAAACATATAAATCGGTAGTGCCTAATTGTCTTTTTTTCATTTCTATTTAATATTACAATTCAACAACTTGTTTTAGTGCGCTACTTTCTTGTACAGCATCTATTATTTTCATTACCTGTACACCTTCGGCTGCGGTAACAGGCTCATCAGTGTTATTTATAATAGAGTTATATAAACGCTCAAAAAGCTCACTATAATTACCTTGCTCTGTTGGGGTTCGTTTTTTTACTACTTCGCCATTAATTTCGGTATGGAGTAGTCCTTCTTTATCTTTAGGTTCTGTACCCCAATCATTACTGTCAGGTGTTTTACCTTCTTTAAGCTCATCTTCCTGTACATCGGCACGGCTTTTTAAGAAACTTCCTTTTTTGCCATGTAATATGTAAGAGTGTATAGGTTCACGCATAAAAAAACCTGCTTTAACTCGAACTCTTTTATCGGTATAATATAAAACAATATCGAACCAATCGTCTATTTTAGAGTTTTCTCTAGTTTTCCTGATGTCGGCAAATACCGCTTTAGGATAACCAAAAAGCACTAATGCTTGGTCGATAATATGCGAACCTAAATCCCAGAGTACTCCCGCACCAGGCTCTCCTGTTTCTTTATGTGCTTTTGGGCTGAGGTTTGGGTTATAACGGTCAAAATGAATTTCGGCTTCTATAATATCGCCTAGCAGGTTTTGTTGCAATACTTTTTGTACTGTTTTAAAATCACTGTCCCAGCGGCGGTTTTGATATACCGTTAGTTTTAATCCTTTTTGCTTGGCTAATGTTTGCAGTTCTTCTGCCTCGGCAGCATTAGTAGTAAAGGCTTTTTCTACAAGTACATGCTTGCCTGCCTGTAATGCCTTTTTTGCATACTCATAATGAGTATTTACAGGGGTATTTACAACGACTAAATCAATAGTGTCGTTTAAAAGAGCTTCGATAGTATCGTAACTTTTTGTTTCAGGGTAGTCGTTTTGTATGTTTTTTGTGCTTCGTTCCCAGGCTCCTACGAGTTCATACCCATCATGTGCTTTTAGAAATGGTGCATGGAATACTTTGCCTGACATGCCGTATGACACGAGGGCTGTTTTTATTTTTTTCATTCTGTTTGCTGTTCTATATTTTTACCTTAACAGATAGTTTTAGGTATGGTAATACTATTGAGTCTTACTGCAATTGATGTATGATAATTTTTAACAAATGTAAAATTACTTACAAAAGTTGAAGTATGCTTACTGAACCTTATTATTAACAAACTTTTAAAACATAGGGCGATATATACTAAAAATAGTTGTAAGTAATCAGAAAACACTATTTTTGTGCGTTTATAAAAATTGAAACTAAAGAATGGATACATTTACACAGATAGCCCAATTGATTTTAATGTTATCAATATTGGTAATACTACACGAGTTTGGGCACTATATAACAGCTAAAATGTTTAAAGTAAGGGTAGAGAAGTTTTACCTTTTTATGGATGCTGGTTTTTCTTTATTTAAAAAGAAGATAGGCGAAACGGTTTGGGGTATTGGTTGGTTACCTTTAGGGGGGTATGTAAAGCTAAGCGGTATGATAGACGAGAGTATGGATACCGACCAAATGAAAACTGAACCACAACCGTGGGAGTTTCGTAGTAAACCAGCATGGCAACGTCTTATTATAATGATGGGAGGTATTATTGTAAATGTACTTTTAGCTTGGATTATTTTTACGTTTGTTTATTCTACTTATGGTAAAAACTATGTAGCTACCGAAAAAATACAAGAAAAGGGGCTTGCTTTTGGTACAATAGGTAAAAAGGCAGGTTTTAAGGATGGTGATAAAATTTTGAGTGTAGATGGTAAATACCAGCCTAGGTTTGATAGAATGATACTAGATGTGCTGTTAGGCGATGAGGTGACTGTAGAGCGCGATGGTAAGCCTGTAAGCATACACCTTACTGATGAAAGTATAAAAGAGATATTAGATAAAGAAGGGCGTAGTTTTATTCACCCGATGGTAACGACTACTTATATAGATAGCATTGTGCCAGGAGGTAATGCAGAAAAAGCAGGGCTTAAAAAAGGCGATAGCATAGTAGGTGTCGAGGGGATGCCGCTTAAATATAGAAGCCAGTTAAACGAGCAGGCATACGAGCATAAGGGAGGAAAATTAAACCTTGCTATAAAACGCGGAAATGAGCCGCTTACTGTTACTACTGCGGTAGACTCGCTAGGTATAATTGGTATTTCGCAAAAAGTCCCTTCGGGCATAGATTATTTTGTTAATGAAGAGTATAGTTTTTTTAGTGCTATTCCAGAAGCAATGGATGAGTCATATAACTTAATTATATATAACATTAAACAGTTTAAATTAATACTTCGCCCAAGTACTGGAGCATACCAGCACGTAAGTAGTGTAGTAGGAATTGCGAGTAAGTTGCCTACCACTTGGGATTGGGAATTTTTCTGGAAGTTTACAGCACTATTTTCTATAGGACTTGCTTTTATGAATATACTACCTATTCCGGGTCTTGATGGTGGTCATGCCATTTTTACCATCGCAGAGATGATTACAGGACGTAAATTAGGCGATAAGGCTGCGGGCGTAGTACAAACAATAGGTATGGTTATATTATTAACACTCATGGTGTTAGTTTTTGGTAAAGATATCTACCAGATAGTAATGAAAAATTTCTTCTAAAATTTTCACGAATTTGTTTGTGAAAATTAAAAATGGTTATATATTTGCACCGCAATAAAGGCGATATGTTTTAGTACTTCGCACGTTAATAAAAACATAATGTAATTACAACCGAGTTTCGGTAACAGTTACAAAACAATATACAGTTTCCTCCTTAGCTCAGTTGGTTAGAGCATCTGACTGTTAATCAGAGGGTCCTTGGTTCGAGCCCAAGAGGGGGAGCATTGAAGGAGAAGCCTTTACAGCAATGTAAGGGCTTTTTTCTTTTAGCTAAGTGTACTTCTTAAGTGTACTCCGAAATTTTCACATTACTTTTTATCTATATTTGTTCTGCAAACTTCTTAACGTTTGCTAATGACCAAACTTTATGGGGACAAGTAAAATAGAACTTAAATCAATCAATGACTTATTAAAATTCGAATTTTTAATCCCATCGTATCAAAGGGGTTATAGATGGAATAAAACACAAGTCGTGGATTTACTCAATGATATATATGAATTCATTCAGAACAAAGAGAGTAAATCTCAACTCGTGGGTGATTTCTATTGCCTACAGCCTGTTATTTTAAATAAAGTGACCGAACTTAACTTTAGGCTGATTGATGGCCAACAGAGGCTTACTACGATTTATATAATATTGGTTTATTTAGAAAAAAAGAGGTTTTCACTCGAATTCGAAACACGTGAAAAAAGTAAGACCTTCTTGAATAATATATCCGAGGACATCAACAATGAAAATATTGATTTCCATCATATCAGTAAAGCCTTCGCTATAATAAAAAAATGGTTTGAGGAAAAAGAGGAAAATGAATCTACGATTAAAGAGGAGTTCTATATTAATTTAGGAAAGTACACTAAAGTGATTTGGTATGAAATCGAAGATAATGAAGATGAAATTGAAGTTTTTACAAGAATTAACAGCGGGAAAATACCGTTAACCAATGCTGAATTAATTAAAGCATTATTTCTGAATAGTAAAAATTTTGCTACTGCAGAGAAATACCTTAGGCAGATTGAAATAGCAAAAGAATGGGATGAAATTGAGTTGACCCTGCAAAACGATGAATTTTGGCATTTCTTAACCAAGAGAAAAGAATATCCTACAAGAATCGAATTGTTATTTGAAATTTTTTCAACCGAACCGATTAAAGACGAGTTTTCAACTTACAGGTTTTTTGCTAAACAAAAACTAATAACCAATCTTTGGGCTGAGGATAGTGAAAACATCAAAAAAATATTCCTAAGCTTAAAATATTGGTTTGATAATAGAAAACTGTTTCACCTTATCGGATATTTAATTTCAACCGATACTTATTCAGTCGACGGCATTTACAAACTTTTTAAAGGTAAAAATAAGAGCCAATTTGTGGATGATTTATTACTGAAAATCAAGTCAGATGTTAACGTTAATAAAATCGAAATATTAGACTATAGTAATAATTACGCAGAGGTTTTTAAAGTGTTGCTTTTATTTAACGTGGCTACGATATTAAATAACTCGAACAGCTATATTCGATTTGCGTTCGACAAGTTCAATAGAGAAAATTGGAGTATAGAGCATATTCATGCCAAAAAGGATAAGGGGTTGCAAAGTACTGATTCAATAATAGGATGGCTTAAAGATGTGCAAAAGCAAATCAAAGCAATTGACGTAAAAGATAAAGAACAATTGCAAAAGAAAAAAAATAAGATTATTCTTGAGACCCAAAGATTATCTAATCTTTCCAAAATAACTAAGGATGATAAGGAGTTTCGTTCTGTTCAAAATATCATTTTTGAGTTTTTTGGACAGCCCGACGTTGATACAATTGATAATTTAGCCCTCCTTTCAAATAGTGTTAATTCATCTCTTGGAAATAGTTTTTTTCCTCTCAAAAGGAAATTATTATTAGAAAAAGATAAGAATGGTGAATTCATTCCAATCTGTACAAAAAATGTCTTCCTGAAGTACTATAGCCAAAATGCTAATGATTTATTCTTTTGGAATAACACCGATAGAATTGATTACGTAAAGGAAATTAAATCAGTAATAAAAAACTTCTAAAATGGAAAATTTCAAAAACGTTGCTGAAAAATATAAAATCCAAATTCCTATTATTCAAAGGGATTATGCTCAAGGCCGAATGGACCGTAGAGCGTCAAAAATTAGAGAAGGGTTTCTAAACTCGATAGCTGAGGTCCTTGGAAAGAGTGACGAACTACATCTTGATTTTATTTATGGAAGCGTAAAACAAGATAAATTTATTCCTCTTGACGGCCAACAAAGACTTACAACCTTGTATTTACTCTATTGGTATTTTGGGAAAAAGGAGGAGAAAGAAATTGACTACCTTAAAAACTTTACGTATGAGACTCGAGCCAGTTCGAGGGAATTCTGTAGTAAACTTGTTGACAGTAGTATAAACTTTTTAGACACGAGCATTAGTCACCAAATTAAGGATAGTAGTTGGTTTTTGGCATATTGGGAAAATGACCCATCAATCAGAGCAATGTTAAACATGATTGACGATATCCATCAGAAGTTTAATGATAAATCATATTACAATAATTTAGATAAAATCACTTTCAACTTTTTTGAATTGGAAAAATTCGGCCTTGACGACGACCTTTATATTAAAATGAACGCCAGGGGAAAATCGCTAACTGAGTTTGAAAATTTTAAGGCAAAATTCGAAAAATATTTAATTCAATTTGATAACGACTTATACCTCGAATTCTCTCAGAAAATTGACAATGAGTGGACAGACTTTTTTTGGAAGTATGGCGTAAATGATAAAAGTTTCCTCATAGATAGATTCTTCATGAATTATTTCGGTTATATCACAGAGATGATTTATTACAGCAATAATAGGGACACTTTAACAGAAGAAAGCGATTTTGAACAAATAAAGTCTTTATATAGAACTAGAGAACAAATTCAATTTTTGTTTAAATCATTAGATAGGTTACCGTATGTCGTGAGTTGTTTTGGCGAGTTGTTTTGCACTCAAAAATACGAAGTAAATAAGGTTTGCCTTTTCGATGATGATTATAATCTTTTGGAAAAAATTATCATAGGGCAGCCAGTGAACATTCAACAGAAAATACTCCTGTACATTATCGTAAATCATTCTTTAGGGTCAGAATTGGATAATAATTTAAAAGACTTGCTGAGGGTTGCTCGAAATTTAACTTACCGAATAAAGCACTTAAAAAATGGATTTATTTACTACACCAATGATTTATCATTTGAAAACATTCAATCTTTATTAATTTTTTTTTTAGAGCTTATCAATAAAGAAGTGTATTACGAATTGGTTAATAATGATTTTGACAGGACAAATACTGGTATAAGCGAATCTTCAATACAATTTGAAATTGATAAGGCTGAAATAATCCAGCAAGACCCTAATATTAAAGATGAAATATTTCGACTCGAGGACTTTAAATATCTCAAGGGCGATATTCATAACTTACTATCTTCAGACATCACTGAGTTGCACTTTTATGGTAATTCAATTCGAGAAATATTTGATAACAAAGACAGTTTAATAATTAGGTCCTTACTTACAATTGATAACTATTCATTGAACATCGGTTGGACAATTTTAGGCGATAAATTTTATTTTGGAAACGTGAACAACTGGGAAGTTATACTTACTGCCCCTAACAAACAAAGCTTTTATAAAAGCTATTTCGAATCCTTTAAATTGAATAACAATTCTTTG
The DNA here is from genome assembly GCF_003344925.1 of Flavobacterium arcticum. Lineage (NCBI taxonomy): Bacteria > Pseudomonadati > Bacteroidota > Flavobacteriia > Flavobacteriales > Flavobacteriaceae > Flavobacterium > Flavobacterium arcticum. The sequence continues at coordinate 1,345,250 of NZ_CP031188.1, forward strand.
AATGCTGTTGTTTCATCTTATTTAAAGACAAATACAAATAACGATTGGCGATATTACTTTATAAAGTATCCCGAAATGACATCATCGATTTCCGATTTATCAAAAGACAATAACATATTTTCTTGGAATGGTCAATACTCACTTGAAAAAATGGGGGGAAGCAATTTAAATGCATACCATCAAAATCCTTACATTACAACAGTCGCCAAAAAGCTAGGAGAGCAGTCATATATTGTACAATACGATTCATTTAGTTATTTAACCTGTAAAGAATTGGAAGTTTATTCCAAAGGTGAGGGCTGGTTGATTTACAAATTTGACAAAGACCTTTTCGGCGATTTAATTCCAAGTTACAAACTCGTGGAAAAAAAAGATTACTTTTTGTTGACTGAAAATGAAGATAAAGATAGAATTGAAATTTTGTGCGAGTTTTTAACTGACGTGAAAGAAAGGGCTACTTAATTTGTCGGTTCCCTACAGTCCATTAATTATCCCTAAATGGGTCGTTAATAGTTCAAAGTAACTTGAAAATTGTCTTAATTTGGTCTACAACAATAACCATTTGTGACATCGTTAGCACCTGTTTGTAAAAATAATTCTTTCAAAATTGGCTATTTTGGTAGTGTACAGCCCAATTATTCTGATTGATGCACGTGTTCTCCCTCCTTGAGGGCGGGTTTTTTAAGAAATGTAAAAGAGGCTTTGCCGAATCCCCTCTTACTAATACCTTTTTTACGCTAAAGCATGAAGTCATTCGGATGGTCTCGAAAATTCCAGGAATATTTTTTTGGGCAATTTTTTGAGAATTTCCCCATAGCAAACTATTTATAGAAAAGAAAGATATGAAAATAATATTAACGGTTGACCAGCTAAAAAGGATATTAGCAAGTGAGCCAGTAAAACTACCAATCCTTATAAAAATGGATAAGATAAGCAAAATGGAGTTTCAGGAATTATCACTACTGATAAATCAGAAAAAGAAGGACTAAACCCCAATAGCAAACTATTTTTTAAAATCTAATAATTCCGAAATAGTAATATCCAGACCCTCGCATATTTCTAACAAATAAATGTATGTAGGGTTAAATTCCCCTGTTTCTACCTTATGAATGGATTGCTGATCCTTAAATACTATAGCTCCTAATTTAGCTTGCGAAAGCCCTTTAGCCATTCTCAACTCCCTTATCTTGCTCCCTAGCTTCAATAATTCTACTGACTTATCCATTACTCCTAATATTTAGAGCCAATGTCAGATTTCAGCTCAACATTTTTAACATACTATAGTATGTTATTCGGCCTTTTTATATATGTTTGCGGTTAGTAACCATAAAATATCAACTAATGAGAAAACAATTGTTCTTTGCACCCGTATTAACCATTATGCTATTCCTAACCGCCTGTTCAGGTGGGGACGATTCACCAGCGCCAGTACAAAACACCGACACAACCCAACTGCTAGGCAAGTGGAAAATATATAAAGCCGAATATGAAAATTCAGAACCTGTACTGTATGAATCCAACGGCGCCTGCGGCCGTGAAATCCTAGAGTTTCAGAATGATGGTGAAGTAAGTGAGACCTTATATATAGATGATGATTGCCAGTTTGGCGGTTCGGGAAGCTATTCATGGTGGGTACTGGAGAATGGTGCAGTTGCCATGGGTGCGCAGAACAGCTACCATCATATTATTACGGTTAACGGCAATGAACTGATGGTAGATGCAACGCAGGAGGCTGGATACAAGAAATATTATAATAAGTTAAATTAGAGGCCATGAGCATTAAATTTAAATTACTGGCAGCCCTACTCCTTTTTATAGGGTTCACCCTTGCCGAAAAGTATTATCATTTCGATGGCAGCAAACAAAGCAGCAATTGTACAGCTGATGTAGCCTCTAATAATGCAACGGAACCCGAATCCAGTACAGAAGAAAAGAATATTGAGATAGGCCAGAAAATAAAGCGAAAAACCTACTATAATTATGAGACAGAGGACGGCAACAGCATAACGTTCTCAGCGTGGGGCAAAACCAACCATGGCGCTTGCACCTTTTCAGAAGGAAGTATACTTAAAGACAATGTTTGCAGGTTTACTTATTCATATATAATACAAAACGGGCAAATCTATGCTAAGTTTTCCGATTCTGACTGTGAAGGGCGCAGCACAAACGACAGGACATTTTATTATGATGAATCAAGGGACATTATCTCAACCGTAGTCAACGGCCAGACATTTGAATTCGCTCCCGATGGCAGCCCTCATCTAAAGCGTGGTCGGCGAAATATGGAATCCCTATCAACTACTAAATATTCAGAATCTGATTCCTATGAATCTGAATCTGGCTACACAACTGGAAGCAACGGCAGGATTTATGAAAATGCGGCATGCTCTCTCTGCGGTGGGACAGGAATTGAAAAGAATCACAGTTCAATGAGCAATGAGTATGGAAGGGTTTGCCCCCAATGTGACGGCAAAGGGCATCAGGGCTATTAATAAATTATAGACCCCTATACCTCACACCAAACCAGTAGCGGGATAAGATAATAACAGATAAAGCGGCGTAATGCCGCTTTATCCTTTTAAGAAATAATCTGTCACGCCAGCCCCTTCAGGAGATGTGCCACAACATCAACGGTAAAAGCAAGCCCCAAGGTTTTTAGCTTTTCGGTCTTTGAAACACCAGCAACGCCGTTAACATAATCCTCAGGGACTGTCATAAGCCTTGAATATTCCCTGATGCTGGGGTGACGGTAACACCCGTTTGGAAAATCCAACTCATCGGTAACGCTATGGGCTTTGCCTTTATATCCTGAATCGGCTAGTATCGAGGGATACCTAGCTAACTTTTCTTCCGTTGGCAGTTTAGCAAAATCCTTATTCTTATAAATGATATTACCGATATTCATTTTGTAATGCCTGAAAATCCCATTCGTCAGGGTTACATTTCCAGACAGCAACACATTAGCCTTATCACAGTCCACATAACCATTTTCCAGTATGTTGGCATAATTGATGACGGTAGGCTCAGGAACTGTTACATGGGGAATGTTTGTCCAATACAGCCTTCTCCTGTGTGCTGGAGCCACCAGTGCCGAATCTATCTTCAATAGCTGGACATCATCATCAAATATTCTGGTTAGCTCTTCGGTTATTTTATCCCTGTCTGCCGTCCTCATGCTAGCTACGTTTTCCATCAGGAAATACAGCTTCTTATGGTATGGCTGGAATACATATACTTCCTTTAGTATCCCTCATAGAACAGCCTTGATTCAGAGCCTTCCAGCCCTCGCCTGTCAACTGGGTTGATAGATGAAAGGTTAGTACAGGGCGAGCCGAATACCACCAAGTCAATCTCATCGGCCAAATCCAATCCGTTGATATTTCTTATATCGCCCAACTGGATAAAGTTAGTGTCAGCACCATAATGATGCTCTTGGATTTTCAGGGCAGATTTGTCAATCTCTGAACTGTAATACTTATTTATTTTGACACTCGCTCTCTCTAGGGCGAGCTTAGCACAGCTTATCCCATCGAAGAGGGATAGCACATTAATTCCTTTTTCATTTTCTGTCATATTTACCGTTTAATTGATAAATATTCCGCCGTGGGGAAAAAGACAGATTATGAGGTGGGGAAAATGAATTAATTTTTAGAAATGCCCTATTGGCAGGGCTTTCCATTAAAAAAATATTGAAAAAACTGGCACAGGAAATTATTTCCTCGTATCCTCGTGGCATATCCAGCGGATTCCAAACGGATGTTTATGGTCCGCTATACAATTAAAAGAAAACATTATGAAACGATTTGTCGCATATTTCAGGGTGAGCACATCAGAGCAGGGAAAGTCAGGTTTGGGTCTGGAAGCCCAAAGAACAATGGTAGAAAATTACATCAATAGTAATAATGGAATTATATTAAATCAGTTTACGGAAATTGAGACAGGTACCTCTAAAAGGAGAAGGACAGAGATTTACAAGGCCATTGAATTTGCCAAACAAAATGATGCTATACTAGTAATCGCAAAGATAGACCGCCTTGCAAGGAATGTTTACTTTGTTAGCTCGCTAATGGAGGCTGGAGTGGAGTTTGTAGCTTGTGATTTACCACAGGCAACCAACTTCACCATCCATCTGTACGCCGCTTTGGCAGAGATGGAAGGCCGCCTTATATCGGAGCGTACTAAAAATGCGTTGGTCGAAAAAAAGAAGCGTGGCTGTAAGTTGGGCACACCTGAAAACCTGACTGATGAAGCTAAAGCAAAGGGAATACAGGTAATCAGGCAGAAGGCAGCCCAAAATAAAGCAAACGTACAGGCTACGGCTTTGATTGTAGAGTACCGAAGCAAAGGGCTAAGCTATGATAAGATTGCTGCTGCCCTTAACCAACTGAATTTCGGTACTTCACAAGGGAAAAAGCATAATTCTACAAGTGTAAGGCGATTATTTTTACGAAAGAGTGATTTACAATTGCAGTAGTTGTACTCAATCTGATTAATTCATATCCTGTCTCTCCGTGGGAAAAGAATAGGTAATTGCTCTATATATATCCTTTTCGTATCGGCCCTTTATTGAATAACCTTTTTTAGGGTTTTGCAGTTGTAGAAATCTATACAAATCTTGTTCAGTTTTTAACTTAAGCCGTTCTTTTAATGCTTTAATCGTGGGTTTATGGTCTCCTGTAATTGAAATCACTCTACGCCCCCAAGATATTAAAAACGAATCTTGATTAAAAGATTTGTAATATTTGTGTCCAAATTGTTTCATAACGGATGTAAGTTCTCTCTGTAAACTGGACGGACTTATGCGGTTTCCGCGATTAGTCCTAAAAAGTGGTAGAGAATTGTCATATCCATATTTGAAAAAATAACGTTTGAATGCTGATTCTATAGTTTTACTTAATACAAGTTTGTGGTTACAAAACATAATTGCCTCTGGATTGAGACTATCTTTTTTAAAATAAACATCAGAACTTTCAATCTTAAGCAATGCACTCATTTTTATTCCATTGTGAAGGCTGAGCAACATTAAGCATTGCATTGCCGCATCTCTCTGACACTCAAAAATAATGTCCTCAAGGAATTTATTTAAATAAATAAAGCTTTGGAAAGCGTAGCCATTTTCAAAATTCCTACTTTCAAGGTATAAGTACTCTTGTCCATATAGATTTAAATTTTCCAAATTAAAAACTGTTGGTTTGTCCATGCATAGCAAATAAAGAACTTCATCATTAGATTTCACCCTGAAATGACGGCGCAACTGTCTTGACGTTTCTTTATTAAAACCACAAACCCTCACAACTTGTCTTCCAAAAGTGGCTTGAAAAAAATAATTAAAGAGTGTTATATCCATGGGGTGTCCTTCTTGACAGTATATTGAAAAGTGCTTTTGTTCTATAGATAAAAATGCATGAAGATAAAACAATGCGTTTTCAGTTTTATGAGCAGGAAATAATAGGGATGTCATCTTGGGAGATAGAAATCCTTGAACATACAGTGTTTCTATTTTTACTTGTATTATAGGATGGATGTAATTAGCATATCTTCTTACAAACAGTTGTTCTTTAGCTTTAACGCCATCAATACCCCCAACGTCTAAAATATCCTCCCATCTTAACTTATTGATTTCGGAAATTGGAAGTCCTGTTGATAGAATAACTATCAGCAGGAGAATACGGTAATTGTCATTCCATTCAACAGTTTTTTGTAGAACAGGTAGCTCTAACGCCTTGTTTATCAATATATCGAACCTGTCAAGTAGTAGTATTTGCGCCATTTTTAAGTGTTTTAGGACTTTTATCAAAAATTTAGAACTCGAAATATAGTGCTAAGTTACTGGTATAATAATGATTTAGGGCTATGCGCAAAAATAGGATATTTTGGGTAGCTTTTATTTATGGGGCTTTTTTGACTCTACCTTTGTCCTATCAAAATCACAGTTGCAACGGGATTTTAAATATTAATCTTAAAAACAAACAGTATGAAACATCTTGAAAACAATCCCGAAACCTTTGACTCCATAATTCTGCATTTAGAAACAGTAATCGAAATAATGGATAAAAATGAACTACACTATGGAAGGTTTATCATTTATGATATTATGTGCCATGGTGCCTTTGGACTGCTATTCCAATTGGAGATAGATTATAGTGAAAGGCCATCAAACCTTGAAGCGGAATGTGATAACCTCTCCAATGAAATCCGTGATTTATTTGAAAATGATGAGGAAGCAATTTATGATTTTGTAGAGCAAACCCTCGACGGATATTGTTTATGATACATTTTTGGATACAATGGAGAAGAAAACCCCTTAAACGCTAGCGAATGTAAACTCCTTTTATTCTTGCGATAAAATGTAATCCTCAGCCACTAAATACCAAAACATATGGATACCAAAAATTCGGTAAATACCCTAAGCGGGACTCTTTATGCTTAAAAATACCCAACTATTTAAGTTGCACACAACAGTCATTTAAAAATGTAGGTCAGCTATTATCTAAAACAACAACTATGGAAAATAATTTAAAGAATAATTTAGAAATAATGTGCCAGCGATTCACGGATAAACTGGAAAGCCTTTTAAGCAATTACCCCGTTGGAACATGCTATTTAATTGGACATTGTATGGCAGAAGGATTGATAAGGGCAGGGTATACAGCCAGGAAAGTTACAGGCACTGTAATATTTAAGGACAAGAATGAGAAAAATATTATTTATGGCAAATCGATTTCAAAAGGAAAGAATATCGGAATTTATCATACATGGTGTGTTTTAGAAATCGATACCCAAACGATTATTATTGACCCAAGTTACAAATACAACAAAATCGCAATAAGGGAATACTACGGTACTAAACCCAATAAAAACATTCATGACTTTATAATTACTGATAATGCAAACCAGTGGTTGCATCGTTATTCAGAAGATTTGAGTTTAAATGGTTTTTCGACAAAATGTTTGCAAAGCGTAGACCACTCATTAATCAATCAGCTTGTTGATGAGGTTAAAAATTCTTCTTCGGAGTTACTTGTGGACATTCAAACTTTTGTTTAGCAATGCCTATTCTATTGGAGAGGAGAATGTACCTAGCAGAGTTATCTCCTTTAATAAACAAAAGGGACGTGAGAAGCATTCGTAAATGGTGTGTGAAAAACCAACTCCCGATTTACAGGGATTCATCGGGTGAATTTGTTAATGAGAAAGAATTTGAACTAGCATACAACCTGCCTATAATATTAAGATTAAAAAACCAATTTGGTGATTATTGGCAAGATTATTACGAACTGTATCTGAATGGTAAATTACATGAGGCAATTACACTAAAACCACCTACAAGTAAAAAAAATATTAGCTATACTCCCAAAGGCAAATTAACTGCTAAAATTTTTGGAGAGTCCAGGAAATGAGTTATCCTCGCATTAAAACCGCCGTAAAAAATGAAATTACTTAAATACAAGAAGTTTACTGGACTGCATATCGTTTGCAAAAAATGTAACAAGCTCGTTGAGGTGTCTCAAACGCCATACAAAGGATGTAAGCACCCGATTGACAGGCAAAAGTATAAAGCAATTGTAAAGATTAATGGAGGCCGTAAAACAAGGGATTTAAACGCTGTTGAATATAATGATGCAGTAAAGGAATTGTTGGAGTTTAAAGATGAGTTATCAAGTCCGATAAAGTTTGAAATTCCTACTTCCAAAGTTGAGGTTGAATTTACTTTACTGACCGATTTTATAATAATGTATAGTGACTGGCTGGAAAATGTAGACGTTCCAAAGTACGAGCAAAAGTTGAGGTCAACAAAATATATCAAAGAGACTGTTGGGTATGTAATGAAGTTCATCGAGTTCTTGAAAAGAAATGGCCTTGACTTAGAGAAGCTAACCATATATCAAATCGATAAGTTTTTGTTGGGAGACTTCTATGAACATTTGGAAACTAAGATAAAAAGTCCAGCAACGTTTAACCATAATTTGAGAGCAATAAAGAACTTCTATAATTTTTTGGTTAATGAGAAAGAATTGCTGATTCCAAATATTCCAAAGAAAATGAAGTTGAAGTATGAGAATCCAAACCCCATAAGTATTGCTGACAAAGATTTTTTAGCCTTGCTTTCAAAGATTAATCCTGAGACCTCAATGGAAGTCCTCAAAAGTGGTGTAAGGAAGAATCGGTTTAGAACATACACTAAGGCAGGAATTGAACTGTGTGCCTACACGGGATTGAGATTGGAAGAAGTCACTTCTTTAAAATATTCAGACATTGTTGTCGATGAAAGTGGGGAGTTGGAGAGCTTAATTGGTACAGATTTAAAATTTGAGCGAGCTCATAATTGGGATAATACAAAAGCTAAAAAAGTTATATATATACCAATTTCACCTGAATTAAGAAGTCTACTGATTCGCTTAAATTATAAAGACAATCTTGGAATGAATAAATATTTGATTGCTGGCGATGAAAACATTAGCCGAAGTTCTTTAGCAAAGCAATTGAGCCATTCATTTACGTTCTATAGGAGACAAGCAGAATTAAGCGATGATTTTAGCATAAAACACCTTAGAAAGACATTTTTGACAAAGCTTCACCTGCAAACAGGTTTAACTGAATCAATGGGTTATCAAAAGACATCAAGTGTAGTTTTGAAAAACTATATTGATAAAAGAGCGGTTGTAAAGGAAGTTGCCAAAAGAGAGTTTTCATACTTCTAATGCCAAAGCCCTAACACAACCGAGGCAATTGAATAACTCAACGAGGTAATTACATAATTCTGCACGGTAATTGGAAAATTGCCAGCCTACCATTGGCAGATTACCCCATTATAAGATTATTAACTAAGATTAAAGATAAGAGTATAAATAATATAATTATAGTAAGGTAATTGTTAGATTACCTCCGTTTAGAATCCTTCTTCCAATTCTCATTTCTCATTCCTTTTTTACGGAATCAGTCCAAGGAAAGAATCTTTGAAGACTAAAAGCGCAAGGTAATTATTAAGTTACTCGGCATTAAACCATCATTTCCAAAAATCAATATACTTAAAAGGTACTCTTGTGGCTAAGCCTCTTAAGATTCCATTGCACCTACGAAAGCATAAATAAAAGTATCCCAAGGGATTAACTATTAAATACACTAATATGAATTTCACTTCTTTACACGATGCGTTAAGCAAAAACTTCATCAAGTCACTTCCACATCTTACACGATTAGATTTATCAGCCAACGAGATAAAGCTTATCGAATTAGTTTTATCATTTACTGAAAAGGGGAATGAGTTCTACATGAACTATTCTAACATTGCGGAGTATCTACATTTGGGTAACACTAAAAATAAGGCAAAGTCGGTTGGTAATATAGTCGCCAAGGCAAAAGCAAAAGGTTACATCACATCCGAAACTATCCATAATTTTAATGGGAAAAACGGAGGCTCTTCAGCTAATCTAAAAGTTAATATGATATTTTTGGAAAGCCAAATCCATGCGGCTTTCAATCCTGTTATTGCAAATGCCTCAGAAGTCCTAGTAAGCCCCTTACAGGAGCAATCGACAGAAGAGTCAGGGCTAGATGGTGAATCTGAAATAAATCGCTCTAAATCCCTTATAGACGAGTTGGCGGAATTAGATAAGCAGGATGAAGGTACTGGCAAGTACGTTGAATTAAAACCTGAGGTTGACAAGCCTGAAATATTTACGGACGATGCTGATGTTATAGGCTACAAAAGCATTGAAACCTTACCTGAATTTATGGTTTTGCTTAAACGATTGATACGCAAGGATAATATGAACGGTAAGAAATTAGCGATACAGTACATGATAGATAATCCAAAAGGTTGGAGTATTGATGAGATGATAGAGGCATTTGAGGCACTTGTCTTAGCGCCATCAAGCTTCTAAAGCTGGCGTGGTATAGTTTAATGTTTATCTTCATGGAATAAAACACCAGTTAAAATGAATAATCAAATACCGAACTTCAATGGATTCCCTACAGATAATTCCAGTTCAACCAATCTCAAGTACGACATTATTGCATCAAAGATGATGATAGGAATGAGAAATCATCAGATGCGGACGGCACCAGCACCAAATGTCGGGTTTGTATTCGAAATTATGGGTGCGGTGTTGCAGATGATTGTGGCTCTGGTGGTAATTCTGATAATTGGAATCACATTGATTTACAAGAAATTTTTCATTTAACCATGTGCCTCTAGGTGAATACAAAAAATAATTCTTAAGCACTATTAATAAAAGTATTCAACCTAAATTTATCTTGATTGCAAATATCTAGAAAAACATAATATTCATTATCTAATCAGAAAGAAAAAGCATATTTTTGGTAAATATTTATTTTACATCCTTCATAAACTATTTTTATAGATGGCTACAGCCCAACAATTAAAAACTTTAATTAAATCTCATTTTGAAGAAGGAGGAAATCGTTTTATAACTCTTTCACTTCAAATTGCTGCTCATGAGGCAAAGTTGGGACATACTGCTTTGGCAAATGATATTAGGAATTTGATTGATAATTCACAACCAATGATTCGTCAGTTGAAACCTTTGAATAGGGAATTAGAAGAATTGATTCTTGAAGTTCACGCAGATAGTAAATTGTCAGAGTTGATTGTTTCTGATGTTTTAAAAGATAGAATTCAAAAAATCCTAAATGAATATCGTAATAGTTCAAAATTGTTGAAATATGGTTTGGAAAACAGAAGGAAAGTACTATTGAGCGGACCTCCTGGCACTGGAAAAACAATGACTGCTTCCATTATCTCAAAAGAACTTGGCATTCCATTGTATGTAATATTGATGGACAAAATTGTGACAAAATTTATGGGAGAAACTAGTGCAAAACTTCGTACTGTATTTAACTATATAAAAGAAAACAAAGGAATTTACTTGTTTGATGAATTTGATGCAATTGGAGGTGAGAGAGGGAAAGACAATGATGTAGGTGAAATGAGAAGGGTTGTAAATTCATTTTTACAGTTCATCGAAATGGATGACTCTGAGAGCATTATAGTAGCTGCCACTAATAATTTTAAATTGCTTGACCAAGCATTATTTCGCCGTTTTGATGATGTTTTACTATACAATAAACCTAACGAAAAAGAAATAAAATCACTTATTGATAATAGACTAGCCAATTTCAAAGGAAAAATAAATCTTAAGAATGTTCTTACTCATTGTGAAGACTTAAGTCATGCGGAAATTTCAAAAGCGTGTTTTGACGCAATTAAAGAAACAGTATTATCCAACAATCTCAAAGTGAGTGAAGGTACTCTAATTGCCGCTCTAAAAGACCGCTCACATTTCTATAATAAAATCCTTTAAATAGTTATACTGTATGGCTCAATATTCGCATTTATTCCTTCCAGACATAAAAGAGTCCATACCTTATACTTCTAATGCTACTAGAGGACCACAGGCAAATATTCCAGATAGAGAGGTTGTTTCTCACAGTCAAAGACTGATTAGTATATTTGAAGGAATTTGGGGAGATACCCAGCATAATAGAGCTGAAAGGGAAGCGATTTCAGTAAGAAGTAAAGACGGAACTTATCTAGAATTCAAGAGTAGAGCGGGGTATGACTTGATAACAAAGAGTTTAGAAGATGTTAGACAAGGTGTTCGATTACTTAATGTTAGACAAACTGGGGAAAATGAAAATGAAGAAACTCTTTGTACTGTATATGTGCCCTCTGGAAAAGAGAATTTTTTCTTGCAAAAGATTACCGACTATGCCGATGCAAACAAACTCACTGTAGGTGGAAATCCGAAAAATAAAAAGCTAATAAATAGTATTGATGATATAAAAATTGCTTTTGTCGAGTCCCTTTGGACAGACCCAATTGAGTTATTACCAAATGAAACTCCATTATGGTGTGAAATATGGCTTAGACACAATAATGAAGATTCTCAAGCTATTATAGAAAATTTTCTATCATTACTTTCTGCAAGTGAAATTGAGTATAAAACAAATGTCATAAATTTTCCTGAAAGGTCTGTATTAATAGCTAAAGCTAATAGAAGTCAGTTGTCAGAAATAGTCTCGCAAACTGATTATTTGGCAGAGATAAGAATCGCTCAAGAGGCTGCAGGGTTTTGGACTGGTCAAACCAATAATGAGCAACAAGAATGGGTTGACGATTTACTACAAAGATTACAAATTGACGAGAACGTTAATGTTCGAGTTTGTATATTAGACAGTGGTGTGAACAATGGACATCCATTATTAGCGCCACTTTTAGAAGATGTGCATTGTTTAACAGTACGCCCTACTTGGCTTACAAATGACCATGAATCTGGAGGCGGACACGGAACTCTAATGAGTGGAATTGCAGCTTATAATAATATAGAAGAAATATTAGAATCAAGTGAAGTAGTTTCCCAATATCATAAATTATGTTCCGTAAAAATAATTCCTCCTCCTTCACAAGAAGGAAGTCCAATTGAGCTTTGGGGCGATATAACTTCACAGGCAATTAGCAGAACTGAAATTAACTTACCAGATGAAAGAATTGTATACTGTATGGCAGTTACATCATCATTGGAGATTGACAGGGGGAGGCCATCTTCATGGTCTGGTGCAATTGATAAGATTAGTTATGGTGAAACTGTCAAGAGGTTATTTATTATAAGCGGTGGTAATATTAGAAATCCATTAGATTGGAGTAGTTATCCCCATAGCAATTTGACCAGTTCAATACAAAACCCTGCGCAGTCATGGAATAGCTTAGTTGTAGGTGCTTATACTGATAAAGTTGAAATAAAAGATGATTCTTATTCATCATATACTCCTGTGGCATCAAAAGGATGTCTTTCTCCATTTAGTTCAACATCTTTTAGTTGGGAAAAAAAATGGCCAATAAAACCCGATGTTGTATTTGAAGGTGGAAATCTGCTAAAAAATGAAACTGACGAATATATTGATAGATATGACGATTTTGGATTACTTTCAACCGCTAAAAATCCAGTTGTAAGACAATTCGATACTATAAATGCTACAAGTGCAGCTACAGCAAAAGCATCATGGATGGCGGCGAAGATAATGTCTACTTATAAAGAAGCTTGGCCAGAAACTGTACGTGCATTAATAATACACTCTGCAGATTGGAATCAGGAAATGTTTGCCCAGTTTGACAAAAATTCTAATAGTAAAAGTGATATTAAAAACATATTGAGAATATTTGGTTATGGGATTCCGAATATTGACAAAGCTTTATTTAGTTATAATAATGCTCTTACGTTTATATCCCAAAATACAATAAAACCATTTAAAAAAGTCGGTTCATCGCATAAAACTAATGAAATGCACTTTTTTGAGCTTCCTTGGCCAAAAGATGAATTATTGGCCAACCCTGATATAGAAGTAACATTAAAAGTGACTCTTTCATATTTTATTGAGCCAGGAGTAGGTGAAGTAGGCTGGAAAGATAAATATAGATATCGCTCACATGGACTGTGTTTTGATGTTAATTCTGAAACTGAAGATGTATTGGCTTTTAAAAGTCGAATTAATAAAGCGATTCGTGATGAAGATGAAGGAATTGAATTTGATAGCGACAGTAGTAGGTGGAAAATTGGAATGCAAGGGAGAAAATCTGGTTCAGTTCATTCAGATTCATGGACTGGTACAGCGGCTCAGTTAGCTGCTTGTAATTTACTATCCGTATACCCTATTATAGGATGGTGGAGACAAAGAACTCATTTAAATATGACAGAAACTAGTACTAGATATTCATTAATTGTAACATTGGAAACACCTGTCACAAATATAGAACTCTATACTCCAGTTGAAGTAGCTATACAAAGTATTATTCCTATTGAAATTCCTATAGGTAATTAATTGAAAATAACACTAAAAATTTTGGGCATATAAGTTTTCCTTAGTTTTTTATTCTACTTAATGAGATTTATTTGAACCTTGTTAAAACCTCCGTAATCTTATAAAAAGTTTTTTAATTAAAACAATTCTTTAATCAGTATAAAAAAACCACTTCTTTGCATTTTGTGATTGATTGTATATGAATTTATTTGAAAATTTAAGTGTACTTATTAAGTGGAAAAATGTTTGAAAATGTGGATTTTTGAAAATTTGAGCAATTATAAATAGTTGAAGGTCAGCTTTGCTTTTTCCTATTCTGCCACTGTTAATCAGAGGGTCCTTGGTTCGAGCCCAAGAGGGGGAGCTACTAAAGAAAGGCTTTAAAAGGTAACACTTTTAAGGTCTTTTTTTATTTGCACGCAATTTGCACGCAAAAATGTATTAGACCGAATTTTAAAGTTAATGGATACTTTTAAAGACCAAAGTACCTAACAAGTAGTATAAATAATAGGTGCTTCATCTTAATCCTTTGTTTTATATTTATTAATATTCATTCCTAAAATAACAAAGTGATCATCAATATTGTTATGAAAATTCGAATTTAACTACCAGTAATTAGATTAAGAAAAAAAATTAAGCATAACCGTAATCATGTTTCTTTTTTTTGGAGTTGCAGTCAAATACATAAAAGCTTTAATATTTATTATCGTCAAATTTTTTCATAGATGCATATATGAAAAACTCTTATGTCGCGCAAGCGATTTTAAAGCTTGCCGCAATACATAAGGGATGAAAAAACTTCGCAATCGCAAGATCATGATTTAATATAAAACGGGTGATAAAACGGATTTTAGAAGTACTCACATTTGTTTCTACAATCATAATCATTGTTCAAACTTACTCCTAGAGGAGTTTGGTTTTTGAGAACCGAAATCCCAGCCTTTGCAGAGGTTTTCTTCATAGATGCATATTTAATCTATGTTTTAATCTATGTTTTATCTATTGCTAATAAGTGTATTTGTTTTACAATTTATAGAAATTTGAAAGAGAATTATTTGTAAAATTAAAACAAACTTTAGGAATGTTAAAGCAAAAGAAATTGAATTGTTTTTTACTACTATTATTGTATTTGTTCAATACTTCTATAGTATTTGGGCAGAGTGTAGATCCTGATGGTCCTGAAGGCCCGCCACCTGCACCTATTAATGAATATCTTTTATTATTAGTAGGAGTAGGAATTGTATTCTCTTGGTATGTATTAAAGAAGAATAGCTCTGTAATAATAGACAATAACTGATATACAAGCACTGAATTTAAACCAAATAAAATCTAAACATGTGAATTATAATAGTACATATTATTTAATATTTATCCTTTTTCTATCCTTAGTGTCAACACAGAATGCTGCCTCGCAGGGAGCCAACTTTAGTAATACTTGGATAGGTGAAAGTACTGAGATGTATATAAAATATACTGAAAATATAACCTTCGAAAATGTAAAGACTGACAGAAGTAGCGATTCCAGTATAATCTCTTTTGCATCACTATCTGGAACTACTAGTATTAACGGATACATAGACGGACGTGCTAAGGTTTACGAAACAGACAACTTGGTATTTCTGCCAACAGGTAATAATATAAGTTCGCCTGTCAAACTTACTAATGTAACGATATCTAATGAACCTGTTATGGCTCTCTATAATGAATTTTCTCCAGAAGATACCGATAGCTATGATACCGATATACTGATGGTTTCTGATAACGAACATTGGGCAATAAATAGTAATAACAGCGCAAATATCACTGTAAAATGGACAGAAGAAAGTGGTTATGGAAGTATTAGTCAAGCCTTAAGTTTAGACCTTGAAGATGTAACTATTGTTGCATGGAATGGCGAAAAATGGATAGTATTACCTTCTTCGGTGGATATTGGAAGTACACTAAATGAGGGGAGCATAACAACTGATGGGATAGTAGACTTTAGCTCATATAACCTATTTACACTAGCCTTTAAAAACGGCTGTATGCAGGTTGTAAATGCTACTGGAGAGGTTATTTATGATGGACTTTGGGATAGTTCCCCCGACGAGCTTACCACAGTTATTATAAATAGTGCACTTACTGTTACCCCAGAAACTTCTTTTGTAGCAAACAACCTTATACTTAATTCAGATATAACAATTACAGATGGTGCATACATTGATGTTTTAAAAGATGTTACAGGCGAAGGGACAATTTTTCTTACCTCTGAAAGTTCATTTGTGCAACGCGCTTCTTCAGCAGCAGCTCCACAAATAGAACTTACCAAAGAGACTCGTCCTTTACGAAAATGGGATTATGCCTATTGGGGAACACCAATACAGGAAAACTTTATTGACCAAATATCAAACGCTAAATCTCAAAGCTCTCAAGTAATAGCATTTGATGTAGCATATAAATATGTTTCTCAGGATGGAGATGGGGGGTCTTGGCAGAATCTTGATCAAATTATTCCTGGTAAAGGTTTTATTACCCGTATTAAAAATCAAGCTCCTTTTATAGATGATGAGTATAATGAAGTTATAGAGTTTCCTATAATTGGTACAGCAAATAATGGTACCATACAAGTAGAGCTAGGTAGCGCTACAACTGGCGCAAGGAGTTATAATTTGCTTGCAAACCCTTATCCTTCAGCAATAGATGCAGGAGAGTTTTTGAGGAGCAATTTAAATCTTGGAGGAGCCATTTATCTATGGACAGCTAATGAGTATAATAGTGCTGGAGCAGTAGCTGATTATGCAGTATGGAATCTTGCAGGAAGTGTAACTACTTTACCAGAAGGAACAAGTCAGGTACCTACAGGTTATATTTCTTCTGGGCAAGGTTTTATGGTAAAAGGGCTAACTAGCGAGGGCGTAGCGATGTTTACAAACTGTATGAGGGTTACGGGTAATAATAATAATTACTTCCGTACTAATGAAGATGAAAAAGACCGTTACTGGCTTAATCTTACCAATACAGAAGGTATTTTTAGCCAAATTCTGATTAACTATACTGAAGAGGCTACTTATGATTACGATCGCCTCTATGATGCCAACAGGAATAGCACTAGTACATCTCAATTATATTCATTTATTGAAGATTCAAAATATGCTATCAATAGTCGTCCGGAATTTGACGCGAATGACGAGGTTCCTCTTGGGGTATCTAGAACAGCAAATGATGGCAATATGTATACTATTACACTGCAAAGCCCCGAAGGGATATTTGCTACAAGCGATGTAACCATATACCTTCACGATATGTATCTTGATGAATATCATAATCTTAACCTGAGTGATTATAATTTCACTGCTGTTGGACTTCAAAATAATGACCGCTTTGAAGTAGTATATCAGAGTAGTTTACTAGGAGAAAATGATTTAATTAAAAATAGAGACATTACTATGAATATTAATAATTCACAATTCAATGTAAATGCTTCGGTAAATGTAAATAGTATCATTATTTATGATATAACGGGAAGAATGGTACAGGAATATGACGTGAAAAATAATATTACCTATAATGCTCCATTTAATCATTCCCAAGGTATATATATAGCCAAAGCAGTGCTTACGGACGGCAGTACTGTTACTCAAAAATTAATTAACGGAATATAAAGTACAATTTTTAATCTCTTTTATAAGTAAGTAAACACTATGTACAAATATTTATAAAAGAACTTGTTAAGACTTAAAAAAATAAGAGAATTATATAAATAATAAAATATGAAAAAAATAATTATAACATCACTTTTACTTTGTGTATTTGGAGTTAAGGCACAGGTAAAGATTGGAGATAACCCCACATCTGTAGGCACAAGTTCTATCCTTGAACTTGAAAGTACCAATAAGGCACTTGTACTTACCAGAGTAGCAGATACATCAGAAATTACCTCACCAGTTAATGGTATGATGGTGTATGATTTATCTACAAACTGTATAAAAGCATATGAAAATGGTGCATGGTCTGCTTGTTTAAGTGCGGCATCAAATGCTCTTTCGCCTACCTCTAACGGTACTGCTGTGGTTGCTTCTTATGATTGTTCAGGTACTGCTACGGGTACAATGTCTGTAGGAAACGAAGTTTCCGGTGTTACACAGGTTATTACTGCTAACGTTACTTTAACAGGAAGCTACAACATATCGGCTACTTTTGGCGGTGTTACATTTTCTAATGCAGATGTTTTTACAGAAGTTGGAAACCAAGTAATAACGCTTACAGCAAGTGGCACACCTACCACAGCGGGTACAGGAACTTTTACTCTAAACACAGATCCAAACTGTAGCTTTTCTCGTTCAATTAGTGCTAATTATTCAACTACTGCTTGTAGTACTACTTATGGAAACTATCCAGCAACAGTTGATGTAGAAGGAACTAGTGTAACGGTTACCAAGACAGGAGACGGTCCTTCAGGGTCGATTAATAACACAACATGTGGTATGTCTATTACCGGTAGTGCTGTGGGATTTTCAGGATCAGAAAGCGCTACTTATACTTTAAGTTTACCCTTAAAAAATGTTCAAGTATATGGTTACAATAATGAAAGTGATGAAGGTAATGAAGGGTATACAGTTAGTGCTTCGTTAGCCGGAGCTCCTGTAGCAGTTCAGTTAAGTGCTATTGATGGTACTTGTCAGTCAGCATTTACCTCTACACAGTCTGGTAATTCAGCAAGTATCAGAAATACTAATTCAACAGATACTTCTTCATTAATTTTTAATGTCAGTTCTGCAGATGCCTATGATAAAATTATCATAAGCCGTGCAGCAGGAGGTTCGGCTGGTACCAATGGGTATGGTTTAATGTTTTGTAATGCTACTACAGCACCTAATAGTGCCTCAAACGGTACAGCAGTCATTTCATCATACAGTTGTTCTGTAGCTTCACAAGGAGCTTTGGCAGTTGATATTCCTGTGTCGTCAGATGTTCAACAAACTATTACTGCTAATGTTACTACTGCAGGTACTTATAATATTACAGCAACTGCAAATGGTGTAACTTTTTCAAAAAGCGGAACTTTTGCAGCTACTGGAGCACAAACAGTAGTACTTACAGCAACAGGTACTCCTACAGTAGCTGGCACAGGTACATTTGAATTAAATACTACTCCGAGCTGTAGTTTTGATCGAACCATTAGCGAATCGTTTAACACCACACTTTGCAGTACCGGCTATGGAAGTTACCCACAAACTGTGACTGTTAATGGGAGTAGTGTTACTGTTTCTAAAACAGGTGGGGGTGTTACAGGTGCAAATTACGATTCATGCGGTATTAATATTAGCGGTGAAAGGTTAACTGGATTTACCGGAACTCAAGGCGTTACTTATAGCTTTAGCTCGCCGCTAAAAAATGTACAGGTTTATGGTATGAGTAATGAAAGTGGTGAAGGTAATGAAGGGTATACAGTAACAGCTTCCTTAGGCGGATCGCCCGTAGCAGTACAATTGGTACCCTTTGCAGGAACCTGTAATTCTAATTTTACTTCTACACAGGATGGCAATTCAGCATCTATCAGAAATACGGGTTCGCCAAGTACTGTTAGTGTATTATTTAATATAAGCGCTTCTGGCCTCTATGATACATTAACAATATCCCGAATTGGAGATAGTGTTGGTAACCATGCCAATACTCATTCTTTACTGTTATGTAATGCCTCTACAACTCCATAAATAGAGTTTGTTGTGAATCTTAAAATAATGATAGAGGATCATCATTAAATAAAAGTACATTTTTTTTAGACAGAAGTAGCTTTAGGGTTACTTCTGTTTTTTTAAAGCTATATAGGCAGATAACCCCTCCACACTTAATTCATTTGACGGTTAAGTAAAATAATACAATCTTGCTGGATGTACTTTACATAGCTTGCTTCTTCTGATGTAATGAAGTTTTATGTTTGCTTGTTCAGGACGGAACATCGTAGTTAAAAAAATAAACAGCTAAGTATTACTGACTGTTATTTTTTTAGCTGTTTCATTAAATAATTATTACTGTATCGATTCTTTTTTATTTAATATACTTAGGTCTTGAAACTGCTTGGGAGACATTCCTATAGATTCTTTAAATTGCCTGTAAAATGTTGTATGATTGTTAAACCCTATTTCGCTTGAAATTTCTTTTAATGATTTATCTGAAAACAGAATTAGCTTTTTTGCATCTGCAATCCTATAGCTATTAATAAAGCCATTAAAATTTGTCTTAGCATATTTATTAATAGCTAATGAAAGATATTTACTATTTGTAGCCAGTAATTTACAAATTTCATTAACGCTTAGGTTTGGGTTTGTATAAAGCTTTTCATTTTCCATTAGATGCAATAAGTTGTTGTATATCTCTAAAAATTTGGTGTCCGAACTATCACTTGTATCTATCTTTGGGACCTGTATTTCTCTAACATTAGAAGAAAACAGTAATTGTATATATTTCTTTCTCTTTCTGCTGTTTGTAGCAATAATACCTACAATTATAAAAATGGTAAGAAGTATTATTATAAGTAGCCCTATTTGATATCTACTAATAGATAATTCCTTTTTTTTAATAAACAATTCCTTTTTATGTGCTTCTATTTTACCTTGCTGGCTTTCGTATTCATAAACTGCTTGTAGCTCTCTGTACTTATCTTTTGCTTGAGAAGTTTCTATTTTAGTATTATATTGCTCATACTCTTCTTTATTTTTTAAAAAGGCATCATAATTATTGGTTTTGGCATAAAAATCTGACCTTACACTATAATAATCATTGAGCCGATTGTCTGTAGAATTAACTTTATTAAAATACAGATATGCATTTTGCAAATATTTTTCAACATCTTTATATTCTTCTCTTGCTATTTTGTTAGTAGCCAAACGGGTATAAATTGTAGCGATTAATAAGTCATTATTACATTCTAAATCAAGTGCCTGATGTAAAAATTTATTAGACTCTTTTATTTTTTGCTGCTTAACATATAAATCTGACAATATCACCAATGTTTTTGCTTCATTTAATTTATGATCTAAAACTTCATAAAGCTGCAAAGCTGTTAAAGCCTCATTTTCGGCATCAATGTATTTGTTTTTTTTAAAATAAAAAAGAGATAAGTTATGATGACATAAGGCCATTTGCAAAGAATCGTTACTCTTTATAAAATATTTTAAAGCCGCTTTGGTTTGGCTTGTCGCTAATTTATGATTGTCAACTTTATGATTTATGAGCCCTAGATTAATCCATGATTCTGCCATAGAAACCGAATCTTTACTTTGCTCTGTTATTTTAAGTGATTTGTTATAATATTTAATAGATTTTCCGTATTGCCCCAACATTTCATAATTTACTGCAATATTATTGTAGCAACTTTCTTGAAATGGCTTAGACTTTTTTGAAAAAGCACTATTTAAGGCACGGAAATAATATTTATTTGACAAGTAGTAATTAGCCTTATAATAATATACCATACCCATTAAACTTAAAGATGTTGCAATAGGCATTTCCTTTTTAGAATCAATACTGGATTTTAGTAATTTTTCACCAATTATCTCGGCTTGATGTACGTCTTTAGTCAATAGTTTAAAAGCAGTATTATATTGTTCTTTTGGAGTAGACTGACTGTAACTTGTAGATAATTTTAAAAGGAAAAAAAAGTATAAAAAGTAAATTTTAAAGTTCATATGTACTATAAATTCATTTTATCGATAAATAATTAAACAAAATATCTAAAACAGATTTATCTCATTTACACCCATTTACATTATTTGTATTCATATATTCTAAAAGTGTAACCCCTGTTTTTACTGCGGTTACAAACATATAAATAAATTTGACACAAATCAGGGGTAGCGTTTTTAATATTAAATGATGGTCGGGCATCTCAAATAATTAGTTTAAAGTTTATTTTCTTAAACTAATTCCAAGCTTTAATGGTTTGCTAAGATAGCTTTGTCATCCTCTAAATTAACCAAGGCTATTTATGTAATCGATATTTTGCCCTGCTCTTTTTAAGATAGATTAAATAAATCAGTTCAATAATGTGTTTAATTTATTGCAGAGTGATTTCTAAATATACGCACAGGATCTTCATAATTTATAAAACATCATTAAAAATAAAATGACTCAGGATACCTATGTTTTTACAATATTAATTTGTTGTATTTATTCATTAACTATAATAATTGTAATATTCATTTATCTTACTAAAACCAAGGTAAAAAAAGCTATAAAACTTAATAAAGTGAACGATGAAATACCCTTGGAAAGTGAAATAGATAGCCTAAAAGAGCTTGTTTATTTAAAAAATAAGCAATTAATGTCCTCTTCTATAGAGTTAATGAATAAAGATGATAAATTAAAAGAAGTTATAAATAAGATAGATAATGAAAACTTTAAAAGATCTGAAATTAAATCAGCAATTGAAAAAATCATAAAAAGTAAAGACTATTGGAAGGAATTTAAAGTTCGTTTTAATGAAACACATCCTCAGTTTTGCAATAACTTACAACAGGCTTTTCCCATTTTAAACATTAATGATATCAATTTTTGCGCATTACTGAAAATGAAGCTTTCAAATAAAGAAATTGCAGAGTTATTACAAATATCCCATGAAAGTGTTATTTCAAAAAAATATAGACTCAAAAGAAAAATGGGGATTAATGATGAAAGAAAGATTGAAGATGTGTTAATTACCTATGCAACAAATAAAGATTTACTACCTATTAGTGATAGATAAACTAAATCATGGTTGAGTTTTAAGGCATGGCAAATACCCTATGGGAACTTTCCCTATCGCATCTGGTGGATTATGCAAATATAATGATACAGGTGTAGATTTAAGTACAGATTGGAAAAACAATGGTTATGATGATGCTGAATGGGCATTTGGTAATGCAATATTAGGATATGGAGACGGAATTGAGTCTACTACACTAGATTACGGAACTGATGCCGATAACAAATACCCTACTTATTACTTACGTCACATCTTTAATGTTGAAGACATAACTCAAATAGGTAGTTTAGTATTCAATACAATGAAAGATGATGGTGTGGTAGTATATGTAAATGGTGTTGAGGTGTTTAGAGATAATATACCTGACGGTGAAATTACCTATAACACGTATGCATCTAGTGCAATAGGTGGTGCAGATGAAGAAACTTGGGTAGAAGTAGTGACTGAAAACTTACTTCAAAACGGAGAAAATGTAATTGCAGTAGAACTACACCAAGGTTCGGCAAGTAGCTCTGATCTAAGATTTGATATGGAAGTTACTTATACACTTCCTGCACTAGAGGTTACAAATTATCCTGTAGCGAAAGATGAAGAATAGTATTTCCTTGATAACGGTAGTGACTTAGGTACTGAATGGTTGGCAACTGAGTATAACGTTATACCTTGGAACAGGGGTAATGCACCTTTCGGTTATGGTGACGTTGTTAATACTGAAATTTCTTATGGTCCAGATTCTAACAATAAATACATAACTTCTTATTTTGTTAAGGATATTAATGTTACAGTAAGTGAATTAACAAGTAATGTTGAGTTTGGTTTAAGGAGAGATGATGGTGCAGTAGTTTATGTAAACGGTACTGAGGTATTTAGACAAAATATGCCCGAAGGCGATGTTAATTATAACACATCGGCAGTAAACACTGTTGGTGGTATAGATGAGAATATTTATCACATTGCTCAAATATCAAGTACGGCATTTGTAGATGGTGTAAATAGAATAGCGGTAGAATTACACCAAGCTGGTGCAACAAGTTCTGATACACGATTTGATATGTATGTTAAGAATGTAGATGATCTTGGAATTGATTGTACAGAAGAGCACGTAGCTTGCTTTACATCTATAGCACCTACAGGACAAACTACTAACTTACTTATTCCTGAAGAGCACGATTTCCAGATGCTATTTAAAGAAGGCGATGCTTATATAACAGGAGATGGCACAGTGCCGGGTAATAACGACTTTACTGGTTATATAGCAATAGACGGAAGCAGTGAAGAAGGGTATCTTTCTGTTAATCACGAAAATACACCAGGTGGTGTATCTATAGTAGATATACATTTAAATACTGAAAATCAATTATGGGAAGTAGATGATAGCAAGCTTGTAGACTTGTATAACGAAGTCTTAGTTACAACAACTAGAAACTGTTCTGGTGGTATTACACCATGGGGAACTGTAGTAACTGCTGAGGAAACTATGAATACTGGAGACGTAAATAGCGATGGCTATCAAGATGTGGGGTGGTTAGTGGAAATAGATCCTGAAACTGCTGAAGTAGTAGATTATGATGGAGATTCTCAACCAGACAAACTTTGGGCTATGGGTAGAATGAACCATGAGAATGTAGTAGTTTCGCCAGACGGTACTACGGCTTATTATGGCGAAGATGGAGGAACACATTGTATGTACAAGTATGTAATGGATACCCCTGGTAATCTAAGTGCAGGTACTGTATATGTATTGAAATTAGAATTATCACTTTCGGGTAACGATCCAAGTTCTTCTACAGGAGAGTGGATAGAAGTTCCTAACGATACTCAGGAAGAAAGAAACAACTTAGGTACAGTAGCCTCTAATGTTGGAGGTACATCATTTAACGGTGTTGAAGATGTAGAAATAAGCCCTATAGATGGTAAAATATACTTTGCGGCTAAAGGTCTTGATAGAGTGTACAGGTTTGTTGACGAGGGGAA
The DNA here is from genome assembly GCF_003344925.1 of Flavobacterium arcticum. Taxonomy (NCBI): domain Bacteria; kingdom Pseudomonadati; phylum Bacteroidota; class Flavobacteriia; order Flavobacteriales; family Flavobacteriaceae; genus Flavobacterium; species Flavobacterium arcticum. The sequence continues at coordinate 1,369,764 of NZ_CP031188.1, forward strand.
TACATTTAGCGAGTTCGAAACTTTTGTAGGAGGTATGAGTTATAGTGTAACTACTGCTACAGGCGAACAAGTTGAGCCTTGGGGTAATGGTAATGATAACCTTACTTTTGACGATAAAGGGAACCTTTGGGTACTAGAAGATGGCGGAAACAACTATATATGGGTTGTAAGACCAGATCATACACAAAGTACTCCTAATGTAGAGCTATTTGCATCTATGCCAATAGGGTCAGAACCTACTGGATTAACATTTACACCTGATTTTAAGTATGGTTTCTTCTCTGTACAACATCCTAGCTCAAGCAATACTCCGCAAGAGGATGCAACAGGAGAGGAAGTTGTTTTTGATGCTTCTGCTTCTATAGTATTTGCATTAAAAGATAATATTGGAGCAGTACCTGCAGGTATATTTAACCCAGATACAGCACAAGCTGATATTACAGTATATCCTAACCCTACTACAGATGAGTTAAATATTCAGTTTAATTCAAGTTTAATGGGCGAAAACGTTACTGTTACAGTTTATGACATTCTTGGTCATGAGCTTACTAATGTAACTAACGCTATTGAGGGCGGATTACAAACCATTAAGTTAAATGTAAGTGCTTTTGCTAGTCAAAATCAAGTACTGGTACTTAACGTTAAAGTAGGACAAACTGTTCATCACTTTAAAGTTTTAACTAAGTAATTAGCTTTTATTTATACTACAGGAGCCGGCGTTTAGCCGGCTTCTGTTATTTAATTTTGTATTTGTGTATAAACAAACATTTATAATAATGAAAAGAGCTACTATAGCCGTTTTGCTTACTGTTTGTGCTATGTTATCATTACAGGCACAAAATGCCAATCCGTTAAAAGAAGATGTTTTAAACGATTTGTCTAAGGCACTATTAAAACCGAATGATGTTACACAACTTAGCCTGAGAGACCAGAGCTATTACTATATGCCAAAAGACATTTCTAAACTTAAAAACCTTGTTTTTTTAAACCTTATGGGTAATAATTTAGAAGATTGGGGAGCGAGTATTTTTAATCTGAATAAACTAGAAGTTTTAAATTTACAACAAAATGAATTACCCTACATATCAAAGGATATGTCTAAATTAAAAGAGCTTATTCGTTTAAATGTGTCAAGCAATAAACTGAAAGAAGTGCCAGAGGCTATAGGCGATTTAAAAGAGTTACGTTTTTTACATTTATCTTTTAATAATATAATTCAGGTAAACGCTTCAATATCAAAATGCCATAATTTAGAAAGTTTAGAGATTGATAACAACCAGTTAAGCTTTTTACCAAAAGAAATGGCTGAGCTAAAAAAGCTAAAAAACTTAAATTTAGGATACAACCAGTTTCATGAGTTTGAAACAACATGGTTTAGGCTAACTCAATTAGAGTCACTTAATCTGGAGAATAATAAATTAAAAAGAATACCAGTATCTATAAAAGAACTCAAAAGTTTAAAGACACTTATTTTAAGTGATAATGAATTAACTGAGTTACCTGATGAAATTACACAGCTTGATAAGCTGGAATTGTTGATCCTATCAAAAAATAAGATTAAAAATTTACCTCAAAATATAGCGGAGCTAAAAAGTTTAAGAACATTAATTTTAGTAGGAAACCCTATCTCAAAAGCTGAAAAAGAAGAAGTGAAAAAAGCATTGCCAGAATGTAAAATATATTGGTAGTTTGATGTTATCAAACTATTGATTTTTTCTGAAAAGCAAAACACTAGAACATTAATTTATTCTGGTTGTTCGTTTTTATTTATGTAAATATTCATTCATCGTTTGTAAAGAGATATTCATCTATGGTTTATTGCATATTGCCGATAAAAAATAATAATAAGATTGATGTATAGTAATTTTACCAATGTAATTAAATGAGGAACGATTACTCGTTAGTATTTAATTTTTTTATAAATGATTTTTTTATTGGTTAGGTGGATAACGCTTCGGGCAGCAATGTTCGGAGCGTTTCTTTTTTTGTTAGAAAAAAATAACATAGTCGATATTACCATTCGTCGACACTTTTGTGCATCTCGAGGTTGTTAATAGGAAGTGTCAGCGAATAAAATGTTAAAAAGATAGAGTAGTAACTATCTTTGAAGTATCAAAATGACAAAAAAACAGTTAAAAAGTAAATTATTGCAAAAGCTGTTAAAACATATAAATGTTTAGTGATGGCCCCCCATTATTTTATCACTAAACTCTTTTTTATTATTGCTAGTATGAAAACTGCCGAGTCCCCACTCGGCAGTTTTCGTTTGTATAACGATTGTTCTTTCACTCCTTATATTAGGACATCCTTTATGTTTATTGGTAATTAGAGATGTTTTGGTAATTTGATTAAGACAGTCTATAGGGAGTATGTGTTTTACCATTCGTCTATACTTATGCGCATTTCAGAGGTGTTAATAAGAGGTGTCGGCGAATAAAGTGTTAAAAGGGTAGAGTAGTAACTATCTTTGAAGTATCAAAATGACAAGAAAACAGTTAAAAAGTAAATTATTACAAAAACTGTTAAAATATATAAATGTTTAGTGATGGCCCCCCCCCCATTATTTTATCACTAAACTCTTTTTTATTATTGCTAGTATGAAAACTGCCGAGTCCCCACTCGGCAGTTTTCGTTTATATAACTATTGTTCTTTCATTTCTTCTATTAAAGAGTCTTCATACTTAGCTTTAAGAGGTATTATCTCTTTAGTTACTTTATTAGGCACAGTCATAGAGAGTACATAATGTTTTATTTTCCATCCATCACCTTCTTTCTCTAATACTCCAGAGCCTCGGCAAACCTTCATCCAGGTATCTAGTAACTCGTCAAACCAAGCTGTTTTCCCGTCTTCGCTAAAATAAATATTGCGTTCTAAGGTTTTAAAGTTCCATGCTTTGCCTTTATCAAAATGTGGTTTAGCAAAAACCGAAAAATCCTTTTTATTCCAATTTTCGGTAGCATCAGTACCCATAAAATAACCATCTTCGGCTATTTTATCAAAATAGCTATTATAGTCTGCATTTGCAGCAGCAGTGTGCCAATCGTTTAATAATGCATTAATAGTTTTTTTTTCAGTAGAGGTGTTAATAGATACTTCTTTATTTATAAATCCACCATAGGTAATAGTAGCAAAGGATAAAAAGAATAACAGTTTTTTCATTGGTATATAGTTTTGAGACTAATATACAAATAAGACGTCTATAATTTAGATTGTTAAAAACTGACCTATGAGTTACGAAAGCATTTCGCCGTGTTGCGAAATGTCTAGCCCTTGTTCTTCGGCTTCTTCTGAAACTCGTAACGGAATAAACAGATTTGTAAATTTATACAATAGCATTGCTCCAAAGAAAGAAAATGTTGCTACCAATATAAGTGCAAGCATATGATGCCCAAAAACACCCCAACCGCCATGTAGCAAACTCGCATTTTCGCCCTCGGCAAAAATAGCGGTAAGTATCATGCCCATAATACCGCCTACACCATGGCAAGCAAAAACGTCTAGCGTATCATCAATATGTTTCAGGCTTTTCCAGTTTACCATAACGTTAGATACTATGGCAGCAGCAAACCCGAAAAACATACTTTTTGGTACAGATATAAACCCCGCAGCAGGAGTAATTGCCACAAGCCCAACTACAGCGCCAATACACGCCCCCATTGCAGACACCTTACGACCGTTGAGCCTGTCGAAAAACACCCAAGTAAGCATAGCAGCAGCCGAAGCAATAGTGGTAGTAGCAAAAGCCATAGCACTAGTATGGTTAGCAGCCAGTGCCGAACCTGCATTAAAACCAAACCACCCAAACCATAGCATACCTGTACCCAGCAGTACAAATGGTATATTAGTGGGTATGTGTTCTACATTTTTACGCTTGCCCAGTACCAGTACGCCTGCAATAGCAGCAAAACCGGCACTCATGTGTACTACAGTACCACCAGCAAAATCTTTTATACCAAAGTAGCTGCCTAGCAACCCGTTAGGGTGCCAAACCATGTGACAAAGTGGTGCATAAATAAGTAAAGAGAAAAGACATATAAATAGAAGGAAAGATATAAACCTAATACGCTCGGCGAGTGCGCCTGTAATAATGGCGGGAGTAATTACAGCAAATTTCATCTGGAAGAGGGCAAAAAGTATAAACGGAATGGTACTCGCCATTTGTGAATGTGGGTGTTCGTCTACATAATTAAAAAAAGCAAAGTCAAACGGATTGCCTATAATTCCATATTCTACATCATTTATAGTAATACCTATAGGACTACCAAACGACAAGCTAAACCCTACTGTTACCCATAGCATACTGATAACGCCAAGACATATAAAACTCTTGAGCATGGTAGAGATAACATTCTTTTTGCCTACCATACCACCATAAAAAAACGAAAGTCCAGGGGTCATGAGCAACACGAGGCACGAAGCTGTGAGTAGCCATGCTACATCGGCGGGGACTATGGTATCGGTACTGTTAAACTCGCTGGAATCGGTTACCGTGGAATGTTCCCAAAATAACCCTGTTAAACATACTGCTGTGGTGATTAAAAAAGCAACGATCCATCTTTTTTCTATTTTCTTACACATAACCCCTATTTTTTATAGGGTTAAAAATATAAAATTATTTTTATAAAGACGTATGATGATTAAAAATTAGGGGGTGTGTTTGTTTTTGTCAAATATTTCATCACGATGATATTCTAAAAATAGCTTTGAGGGATAGTATTTAATCGGTTTTATTAATGTTGTATTTTCAATAGAGGCAAAATATTTACTATAATATTCGGTATTGCTTTTTTCTTTTAGTTTAGAGGATAATAATACTTTGTAATTATCAGAAAAACTTAAATAACCTTTATCAAAGGATCTGTCATATAAAGCTGAAAGACAAATACCGTTTTCTGGATTTAACCGCTCTTTTTCATTCTTAGACCATGGTATGATGTGGCTTGCATATAATAAGTCGGGAATATTGATACCTGTTATGGCGCATTTTGATCTATAATTTGTTAAAATTATTTCTCTAAATACCGATTGGTTTACTCGAGTTTTAACAGCTCTTATTTTTGTTTCGCCTTTTAAATCCTTAATGTCTGAAAACAGACTGTTATATTTATCTTCAAGTGTTATATTCTCTTTTTCGGCTAATATTCTTTCACTTTCAAAAATCAAATCTTCTTGATTATTAAAAAAATCATCCCAAATAGGTTGCACTTGTTTAATTCCGTTTCGAAGCCCTGTTACACCTCGTTGCTGATGATAAGGGTCTACACTTGCAAAATTCCCTAACCGCATACCCACGGCACTTGGAGTACGATCTATTATATTTGAAAGCTCAATAACTTTTGGATTGCCTTTATGTGTTTTGCTAAATTCAATTTTGAGATAAAGGTTAAAAGCTAATATTAATTCTTCTCGTGTCCAATTCTTTGACGCCATTAGGATTCAGTTTACATCAAATATAGATAATCATTAGGCAATTTTATAGTGTTTTTAATAATAGAGATAGATTGTTGTTTTGAGGTAGTCGAGAATTATATTTGTTATGGTAGTGCACAAGAGATTAATGATTTTAATACCTTTTTTAGCCTAAAAACTATTTTTCCATTATTTTTACCGCGCAGTACTACACTTTCTGTAAAAACACTTTAAAAAAACAAACACCTAAATAAAGCACTTGCTCTATGTTTAAATCCCGCTATATTAATTTTTTTGCATTTATTATTGTTTCTATTACAGCTGTAATATATTTAGTAAACTTCATGTTTGATGTAGTACCCGATAGTGTACTAACGTTCTTTCGTTGGGCATCTATATTTGGGTTAGTGTTATATGGTATTAAAAAGAGAAGTCTTACCACCTGGATATTAGTCTGTTTAGTTATAGGGGCTACCATAGGATATGATTTTCCTGATGTTGCTGTACACCTACGTGTACTGAGCAAGATATTTCTCAAGATGATAAAAACCATAGTAGGTCCGCTTATTTTTGCTACACTGGTCTATGGTATTGCAGGACACTCAGATATTAAGCAAGTAGGGCGTATGGGGTGGAAGTCCTTACTTTACTTTGAGGTAGTAACTACTATAGCTCTATTTATAGGTGTTGCAGCTATTAACCTGTTTCCTGTAGGTATGGGTATAGAGGCACCAGCAGCAATGCACGAACAAATTACGGCTGCCGAACCACAAACATGGCAACAAATAATATTGCATATATTCCCAGAAAACATAGCCAAATCTATGGCTGAGGGCGAAGTATTGCAAATAGTAGTGTTTAGTGTAATATTTGGGCTTGGTCTTATTATGGTTCCAAAAGACAAGCGTAAACCGATGGTTGACTTTACTCAAAGTTTATCGGAAGTAATGTTTAAATTTACGAATATCGTTATGTATTTTGCACCGATAGGTGTGGGAGCTGCAATGGCTTATACAGTAGGGCATATGGGGCTTTCTATATTAGAAAACCTTTTTGGCTTATTACTTTTACTTTATGGAGCATTAATAGTTTTTGCACTTTTGGTTTTACTGCCTATTGCATTAATTGCTCGTATACCGCTTATACCGTTTATAAAAGCTATAAAACAACCTGTATCTATAGCCTTTGCTACTACAAGTTCAGAAGCTGCATTGCCTCGTGCTATGGAGGCTATGGAGAGTATCGGTGTTCCGCGAAAGGTAGTGTCATTTGTAATGCCTATGGGGTATAGTTTTAACCTCGATGGGACTACACTATACTTATCTCTTGCTAGTATATTTGTGGCGCAAGCTGCGGGTATAGACCTTAGCCTTGGCGAACAACTTATAATGGTATTTACATTAATGGTAACCAGTAAGGGCGTGGCGGGTATTCCGCGTGCTTCGCTGGTAATACTTATGGGTACGGCAGCTTCGTTTAACTTGCCTATATGGCCTATTATGGCAATATTGGGTATAGATGAACTTATGGATATGGCACGTACCTCTATAAATGTTATTGGTAATTGTTTAGCTTCGGCATTTATTGCTAAGTGGGAAGGTGAGTTTGACCCGAATAAAGAAGGTGGTGATAAGGTTTTTGACGCCGAAATCCCTGAATAATATATGAAACCGCAATTATTGCGGTTTTTTTATACAATGTAATTTTTGTATCTTACGTTATAGTTTGTGTTACACAACTTTTTTAAGAACAATAGTTATGAAAAATATTAATATACCACGCATACTCCGTCTTGTTTTTGGCATACTTATTATATTACAGGCTATAGATGTTAAAGAATGGCTGCTTGCTATTCCAGGCGTGTTTTTATTACTTTTGGCAGCACTCAATACTGGTTGTGGTGCTGGTGGGTGTACTGTTCCTTATAAAAGAAATCGTCATAGTACTATTGATAGAATGGGAAATAAAATTATGAAGTAATTTTTATCCTGATATATAAATGCTACTGACATACTGTTGTCATTACCTATAGATAATTTTGGTGAAAGAAATATGAACCACTAATTATTTACATTATGGAAAACAATACAGCAACATTAAGCAGTACAGTTACAGTAATAACCCCCGAAATTTTATTAAAACATTGGCAAGGGCATCGTGCGCTTACCCGCAGAGTTATAGCTGCTTTTCCTGAAAAGGAATTGTTTAATTATTCTATAGGAGGTATGCGACCTTTTGCACGGCTTGCTATGGAAATGATAGATTTGGCAGGTCCTGGTATGCAGGGTTTTGTAACCAACGAATGGGATAAAATAGAGGAGATGCCTCATCATACTGGTGAAGGTATGCCTGAAACCAAAGCTGAATTACTAGAGCTTTGGGATGAAATTACACGTGTAATAGACGACTTATGGGGTGAACTTACTCCGCATCGTTTTGCCGAAACTGTAGTGGCTTTTGGGCAATATGAAAACCCTGTTTATAGTACTATCTTATATTTTGTAGATAATGAAATACACCATAGAGGGCAAGGTTATGTGTATTTACGCTCTTTAAATATAGAGCCTCCATTTTTTTGGGAACGGTAAGAAATTGATTATACTAAATGTTCTAAATTTTGTTTTTTTCGTAAATTTTAGAAAACTGGAATATTTTTTTAACATATAATCAACAAAATGTTATAATTGAACTGTATTTTTTAGCATATCTTAAGAAATGTATGGTAGTTGCTTCTTTATATTTGTAGAGAAGAAAGAAATAATTGAAGAAACTACTTTATACTTCGACCAGCTTGTTTTTTTATAAAAATAAGTTGGTCGAAGTATCAATTCTATTACTATGCTAAAAACTATCAATAAGTTTAGGAAAATTATTATGCAGGGGCTTACCAAAAATATGGGTAGCAACGATTTTAAAGATATGCCTACGCTTAAAAGAGATGAGGTAAAACGTGTCTTGATATGTCGCCCAAACCATCGTTTGGGTAATATGTTACTAATAACTCCACTTGTACAGGAGGTAGAGCGCACTTTTCCTAATTGTAAAATAGACTTGTTTGTAAAAGGTAATTTAGGTGGTATTATTTTTAGTAATTATGCTTGTGTAGATCGCATTATAAAATTACCTAAAAAGCACTTTAAACAATTGTTTCAATATTTTGGCGGATGGATTGCTCTTAAGAAAAGACATTATGATATTGTAATTAACGTGAATAAAACCTCGTCATCTGGCAGGTTATCTACTAAGACGGCTAGAGGAGATTATAAATTTTTTGGAGATGTAGAAGAAAGTTATACTACAAAACATACCGATTATTGTCATATTGCAAAATATCCGGTGTATAACTTTAGGTACTATCTTTCGATGCTTGGAATTACAGCGCGTGAAAATGCTGAGATGCCTACACTGGATCTTAAATTGAGTGCTGATGAGTTGGCTGAAGGCAAAAGAGCCTTAGATAAATTAGTAAAAGATGGTAGAAAAACGATTAGTATTTTTACTTATGCTACAGGTGCAAAATGCTATTCTAAAAGCTGGTGGGACGATTTTTATACTACATTACAGGAGCGCTATGCTGATGAGTATAATATTATAGAGATTTTACCTGTAGAAAATGTTTCTCAAATAAATTTTAAAGCTCCTTCATTTTATAGTAAAGATGTTCGCGAAATAGCTGCACTTATAGCTAATACTGAATTTTTTATAGGAGCCGATAGTGGTATGATGCACTTAGCGAGCGCATCGCAAACCCCTACAGTAGGACTTTTTTCGATTACTAAAGAAAGTGTTTATACTCCTTATAATAGTAGTAGTACGGCTATTAATACTAACATTTTATGTACACGGAGTTGTATGGCTACATTAGATAGAATTATCCAAAAAAGGTAAATAATCTTAAAATAAATATCTGTGTGTTTTTAAAAAGTAATTTTGTATTACATTTATGACATAACCATGCCAACTATGTTTAGTGATAAAAAAATACTGCTTGCCGATGATCATAGTGTAGTCCGCAGAGGGGTAGCTCTTATTTTAAAGGAGTCTCTTGTGGGTGTAAATATTAATTATGCTGCTGATTTTGATTCGGTTATATCTGTGCTTAAAAAAGAACCTATAGATTTAATTATATTAGATATTAATTTGCCAGGTGGTAATACTTCGGCTATGATAGCGAAGGTGCGTATGGTACAGTCATCTGTAAAAATACTTATGTTCTCGGCATTTGATGAAGAGCAATTTGCATTGCGATACATACAGGCAGGTGCAGATGGTTACTTGAATAAACTTATTGTTGAAGAAAAAATTATTGAAGCAGTAAAGATTATTCTTGATGGCGGTAAGTACATTAGTGAGAGGGTAAAGAACAAAATTTTTGAAAACGCGTTAAACAATACCCCTCTTAACCCATTAGAGTCTTTATCTGATAGGGAAATGGAAGTGGCCTCGTTATTAGTAAAAGGCGAGGGTAACTTAGAGATATCCAATATACTTAATATACAAATGTCTACGGTTAGCACTTATAAACATCGCATTTTCGAAAAACTTAATGTAACTAATGTAGTATCTCTAGTAGAGCAATATAAGCTATATAGCGAATAGTATTATTTAAGATTTAGAGTAGCTTGCGTTCCAATACCTTCTACAGAATGAACTGTCATTACAACATCCATTATAACTAATAGTTCGGCAATAATTTGTAGTCCCATACCATTATTAAAGTACTCTAGATTACCTGCTTTCTGGTTAATAATATCATTATATTCTGTAACCTGTTCTTTACTCATACCCTTACCTGTATCTTTAATGGTAAGTATAACTTCTCTTTCTTTTAGTGTAGTACTGAGTGTTATGTTACCGTTATAAGTGTTTTTTACTGCATTATCTAAAAGATTATGTAGTACTATAGATAATAGATGTCTATTTATTACGACTATGGTGTTAGGCTCTGTATTATCTATTATTTGCGTATTTTTAGAATTAGCTATATTTTTAAAAAACGCAATTTTTTCGTTTACAATTTCTTTTAAAAAGGAAGGAGAGTTTTTTAAGTCGTTATCAGCCTGTTTGGTATATTCTAGAAAACTATCTACAAAGTAATATAGTTGAGACGACGAGGTGTGAATAGATTCTATATCCTCTTTATACATAGCATCACCCTCATTAAGATTGTTATATACATAGCGTCCTGTTATTGCAATAAATTTTAGAGGACTTTTAATATCATGAGTAATATTCTTAATAAGTTTTTTATGGTTTTCGTTCTGTTTGCTAAGGTTTATTTTCGTTTTTCGTAGCGTTTTTATTGTATTTCCCAGTTGTTTTGTACGTATTGCTACCTGTTGCTCTAACATCTCATTTTGATAATTTATGTATCTCATTCTCATTTTATACATAAGAATTAGAATTATACAGCATACTACAATAACTAGAACTTTAAACCATATTGTTTGCCAAAAAGCGGGTATAACTCTAAAATTTATTTCTTTATATATATAGTTAGATCCTGATCCGGCTAGTTTACGTGCTTTTAGGTTATAGTCTCCAGGAGGTAGCGTAGAAAGATCGACATAATTACCTGTAAGCCCAGCCCAGTTTTGCGATACAGGTCCTGAAAGTTGTGTTTCTATATTTTGGTTATAAGTATTACCATAAAAAGGACTAGAAATAAAAAACTTTACTCTATCAAAGTTACGGTCTATTTCTAGATTTGTAGTACTTACGAGTCTATTATCAACCTCTGCTTCATCAATAAATAAATCGCTTTTTGGTTGTTTCATTTCTACTTCATCAGGATTAAAATATACAATACCATCCATAGACGGAAAAAATATAGTTTTATCATTTAAAAAAACACTACACGGGTAGCACCCTCCATTAAACTCATTAGTAGTAAATCCTGAGTCTTTATCATAATAGTAATAGTAAACACTTTCTTTCTTTCCCGCAGCATAATCATATAAATCTTGTTTTTTTACTCGGAATAACCCTCTATTAGTAGTTATCCAAAAGAAACCATTTTTGTCTTCAACAATACAGTGGGACGAAAGAATGTGTTTATCTCTATCAGCAGGAAAACTAGTTATTTTTCCATCTTTATATAAAAAAAGCCCTTTGTTATATGTTGCTAGCCATAGCTCGTTGTCTTCACCTGCTCGAATGCTTCTTATATGAGTGCCCTCAAGCCCAGATATTGTTTTTATAGTATTACTTCTAGTATTCAGTTTTAATAAACCATCTCTAGAGCCTACCCAAAGTTCATCATTATTAGTACTTAAAAGTGCGCTAATTCCACTATTTATTTTTCTGTATAGTTTGGGTTTTACCTCTTTATCTTTTGGGTTTACAACATAAATAGATCCATATTCTTGACTGTTAATAATATGAACTGTAGATACCCATATTCTCCCATCAGGACTTTTATTTATTGCAGTGATATAGTTGTCTAGTGTCCACTTATTATATTCTTTATATCCTGATTCTTTTTTAAATCTATAGAGGTGTATATATCCTTTAGTCCATACATCTTCTTTATTATCTATTGCTATGATATACTTATCGCTATATTCTCCTATGGGTATGTAGCCACTGTATTTTTCGTTTTCAAAAATACTTCCTGTAGCTGTTAGTATTTTGTTTTTATCAAAAGCGATAAGACCATAATATACTCCATCAACCCCATTATCCATTTTAATAGGGGAGCCTATCGTCATAAAATCGTGTTTTTTTATAACAAGTAATCCTTTGTTACTACTACCTAAATACAGGACGTTATTTTCCTGATCATAATAAATAGAGTTAATATTGTTCTTAAGGTCAAAATCATTATACAATAATTCAGTAGTTAACCCATTATCTTTTTGTCTTACGATGTATAAATTTTTTCCTGAAGCTAAAAAAACCTGTTTACAAGGTTCATTAGTAAAAACGGTATAAGGAACAGGAGCGGTATTACTAAATGTAAAAGCTTCTTTACCATTTTCAGTTACATGATAATAGGTGTTATCTTCACCCATAAGGTATAATTTACCCCCTGCGCTAAAAAATTGTAAACCATTAGGTAAAGGAAAAAAAAACTTATTTTTTAATACATAGTTTTTCTTGTATTCCCTAATACTGTCATTCCCTATTATATAAGTTAAATCATTTTTTGGTGTAAGGTTAAAGAGCTTGTTTTCTTTTGTGTAATGCAGTCCTTTTCTAAACTCTAGCTCCCATATGTACAAATCTTTTTTAGGTTTAAAAGGAGGAACAATATGTGGAGTGTCAATTTGTACGGTTCTATTCTGTATAACAAAAAATTGTAATAAACCATTACGAATTGTAATACTGTCTTTTTCGACTGATCCGCCGAATAAATACATTCGGTCAGAATTTGAATTAGGAATAGTAGCGCTGTTAAAAACTTTAAAATTACTGCCATCAAACCTTATAAGACCACTCTCTGTAGAGAGCCATATAAAGCCATACTTGTCTTTAATTATAGACTTTACACTGTTTTGAGGTAGATGATTACTATCGGCAGAATACCATTGTGTATGGTATGATTGCTGACTAAAACAATATGTTGAAATTAATAATAAAACAATAAGATTTAGTAATTTCATTTAAGATATAAAAGTGTTTGAGAGGACTAAAGTATATAAAATATAAGCACGTATTGTTTGTGTAGTATTATTTCTACATCTAAAGAAAGTTTTTAGTACAGCTAGAGCTAAAAAATAAATATATATTTGCAATGTAAATTTTTGGCCCCCCGAAAATGTCTTTGTAACAAAAGACAACAAAAAATGGAAAAGATGTGTCATGACCCTTGGCACATCTTTCTTTTTTTAGACCATGTGTTTAGATAATATTTTAAACACAAAAAAACCGCTTTACTATAGTAAACCGGTTTTTTTGTAGCCTCGCCAAGAATCGAACTTGGATCAAAAGTTTAGGAAACTCCCATTCTATCCGTTGAACTACGAGGCTAAAATTTTAGAGATGCAAAGATACTACTTTTTTAGTTCCTGCTATAAATTAATAGTAAGCCTCGTTTATGTGCTATTCAGCCATGCTCTCAAGATGCTCTAGCATGTCCGATGTCATGTTTTTTAGGTCATAATCATGTTTCCAGTTCCAGTCCTCTCGTGCTTTACTGTCATCTATACTTTGTGGCCAGCTATCAGCAATTTTTTGTCTGAAATCAGGCTCATAGCTTATGGTAAAATCAGGAATGTGTTGCTGTATTGTTTCGGCAATCTCTTTCGGTGTAAAGTCCATAGCCGATAAGTTGTATGACGAGCGTATTTTTATTTGCGCTGTAGGAGCTTGCATAATCTCAATAGTAGCTCGTACAGCATCATCCATATACATCATCGGTAAACGTGTATCTTCAGACAGGAAGCAGGTATAAGCACCTTCATTAAGTGCTTTGTGGTATATGTCTACAGCATAGTCAGTAGTACCACCTCCAGGTAGGGTAGACCAGCTTATAAGCCCTGGGTAGCGAATGCTACGAACATCTACACCATATATTTTATTGTAATATTCGCACCATCTTTCGCCCGCTTGTTTAGATATACCATATACCGTAGAAGGTTCCATTATAGTATATTGAGGCGTGTTTTGTTTAGGTGTCGTAGGACCGAAAACAGCAATGCTTGAAGGCCAGAATATTTTTTTAATTTTCCCTTCTTTAGCAAGGTTTAATACATGGAAAAGCGAATTCATATTTAAGTCCCATGCAAAGGCAGGGTTTTTCTCGGCAGTTGCTGATAATAGAGCTGCCATGAGGTAAACTTCCTCAATATTATGCTTTTTAACTACGTTGGCTATTTGGTCAAAATCAAGAGCATTAACCACTTCAAAAGGACCCGACGATACAAATTCGGCATCACCTTCTCTTATATCCGATGCAATAACATTATTATTTCCGTAAAGGTTTCTTAACTTTTTGGTTAACTCTGTGCCTATCTGACCGCAAGCCCCTATAATTAAAATAGTACTCATAGTTTGTTGTTTATTTTGCAAATATACCATTTTAGGAATATGAAATATATTGTTTAACACCTTGATTGTAACAAAAATTTATCATATTGTGATTTTAAGGTAAATGTTTGTGCTATATTCTTAAAAATGACATTGTTTTGAATGCTCTATAAATAAGCTTTCGTTATATTTTATTTTTAATAAACACCACATTGGTCTAACATTTGTAAATTTGTAGTTCAATACCCTATTATGAAATATATCTTATTTATTATAACTACTTTTTTGAGTTTTACTCTTTTGTCTTGTCAAGATGATGAAAAACAACAACTTGCAGAAACACGTAAAGCCGAACAACGAAACGATTCTATAGTAAAAGTAGTAAGTAGCAATTGGCATTTTAATGTGCCCCCCCTTACAGAAAAAGTAAAGGAACGCATTGCAGGCTGGAACGAATGGGAACGCTTTAGTAATGAGCTTTCGCAAAAACCAACGGGTACACTAACGGCTTATAAACAAAAAGCAGAGAACCTTATTAATAAAGTAGCAGAGGTAAAAACAAGCATACCGCCATTTTTTGACAAACCACAAGTGCGTGGCCGTCTTACAGTGCTTGATACCAAAATAAAATCATTATATACCTACATGGTGCTCGATGTAGTACAATGCGACAAAGTATTACTGCTAATAGCCGAAATAACAGAAGAAACTACTGCACTACAAAAACAGTTTGACGAGATAATACGTTTAAGCGAAATTCCTAAGGAAATAGGAGAAGAACAAATGCTTCGTGCTCGCGATACTACACGAATGGCAAATCCAGATAATATTCCAAAACCATCGATAGCTACACCAGTAAAGGATACTTTACCAACTAGTACTGATGTGCCTAATAGACAAAGGCGACCGTTTAAAACCAATAAACTGAAATCTGAAAATTGAAACCCGAAATAACAACTATATACCAAGAGTCGACTAAAGTAAAACAAATTGCAACTGCGCTACAACAGCGCGAAAGTAAGTTGCATATAAAAGGACTTATAGGCTCGTCGTTATCATTTATCATCGACCCGCTATTTCAGGAAGCAGGGCTTCCGTTCTTGCTTGTTTTTAAAGACAAAGAAGAAGCCGCATATTACCTTAATGACCTCGAAAAACTAGTGGGCGAGCAAGATGTATTGTTCTACCCTGGTTCTTACCGTCGTCCGTACCAAATAGAGGAAACGGATAATGCGAATGTGCTATTGCGTGCGGAAGTACTGAATCGTATCAATTCGCGCAAGAAACCAGCAATTATAGTATCATACACCGAGGCGCTTTTTGAAAAAGTGGTAACCCGAAAGGAGCTTGATAAGAATACGCTAAAAGTAGCAGTAGGCGACCAAGTGAGTATCGATTTCATTAACGAAGTGTTGTTCGAGTACGAATTTCGTAGAGTAGATTTTGTAACTGAGCCTGGAGAGTTCTCTGTACGAGGTGGTATTGTCGATGTGTTTTCATTTAGTAACGATAACCCTTACCGTATAGAGTTTTTTGGTAATGAGGTCGATAGCATCCGTACATTTGATGTAGAAACGCAATTATCGTTAGAGAAGAATAAGCAAATAACAGTTATCCCAAATGTTGAGAACAAATTTTTGCAGGAAAACAGGCAGAGTTTTTTAGAGTACATTAATCAAAAAACTGTTGTCTTTATCCAGAATACCGAGGCTATGCTATCACAGCTAGACGTGCTGTATAGTAAGGCTGTCGAAGCTTTTGGTAAACTGTCTGAAGATATTAAACATGCAGCTCCCGAGGAATTGTTTCTTAATCAGGCGTCATTCCTTAAAAAAGCATTAGATTTCACAGTAGTAGATCTTGCCACAAAACCTGTCTTTAAAATAGATAAAGCATTCGAGTTTCATATACAACCACAACCATCGTTTAACAAGCAATTCGACTTATTGCTTAATAACTTGAACGAGAACCAAGCTAATGGTTTTAAAAACTATATATTCTGCTCGAACGAAGCACAAGCAGCCCGTTTTCATGATATATTTGAGAGTATTGACGAAGAGAATAGCGAAGATATACGTAAGCAGTATAAAACAATAGTATTCCCTATATATGAAGGTTTTATCGATGAAGAAAACCAAATAGCCTGCTATACTGACCATCAGATATTTGAACGCTACCACCGATTTAATATTAAGAATGGTTACTCTAAAAAACAAACCATTACTCTAAAAGAACTTAGCTCGCTATCGGTAGGCGATTATGTAACCCATATCGATCATGGTATTGGTAAGTTTGGCGGATTACAAAAAATAGAAGTAGAGGGTAAAAAACAAGAAGCTATAAAACTGGTATATGCTGATAATGATATTGTATATGTAAGCATACACTCGTTACACAAAATATCGAAATATAACGGTAAAGACGGTACACCGCCCAAGATATACAAACTAGGCAGTAGTGCATGGAAAACCCTTAAAAATAAGACCAAGGCAAGAGTTAAACATATTGCCTTTAACTTAATTAAACTATATGCTAAACGTAGACTCGAAAAAGGTTTTCAGTATGCGCCAGATAGTTATATGCAAGCAGAGTTAGAGTCATCTTTTATATACGAAGACACGCCTGATCAAGTAACAGCAACTCGTGATGTAAAAGCCGATATGGAAAACGAGCGCCCTATGGATAGGCTAGTGTGTGGTGATGTGGGCTTTGGTAAAACAGAAGTTGCTATTCGTGCTGCTTTTAAAGCGGTAGATAACGGTAAACAAGTAGCGATACTGGTGCCCACTACTATATTGGCATTTCAGCATCATAAAACATTTAGCGAAAGGCTGAAAGATATGCCAGTTACCATTGGTTACCTTAACCGTTTCCGTACGGCAAAGCAAAAAGCAGAAACGCTGAAAGAACTTGCCGAAGGTAAACTCGATATCATTATTGGTACGCACCAGCTTACCAGTAAAAATGTTGTGTTTAAAGATTTAGGTTTATTGATAGTAGATGAGGAGCAAAAATTTGGCGTAAATGTAAAAGATAAACTAAAAACCATTGCAGCAAATGTAGACACACTTACGCTTACTGCTACACCTATACCCAGAACATTACAGTTTTCATTGATGGCAGCGCGCGACCTTTCGGTAATAACTACACCTCCGCCCAACCGTTACCCAATAGAAAGTCATGTGGTAGGTTTTAATGAAGAAATTATTCGCGATGCTATATCGTATGAAATACAGCGTGGAGGGCAAGTATTCTTTATAAATAACCGTATTGAAAATATTAAAGAAGTTGCCGGAATGATACAACGTTTAGTACCGGGAGCAAAAGTAGGAGTAGGGCACGGGCAAATGGAAGGTAAGAAACTGGAAGAACTGATGCTTTCCTTTATGGATGGCGATTTTGACGTGCTGGTTGCTACCACTATTATAGAGAGCGGACTGGATGTACCTAATGCTAATACTATATTTATAAACAATGCCAATAACTTCGGACTTAGTGACCTGCACCAAATGCGTGGACGTGTAGGACGTAGTAACAAAAAAGCTTTTTGCTATTTTATAACACCGCCATATAGCGCTATGACAGAGGATGCCCGTAAAAGAATACAGGCACTAGAGCAGTTTAGCGAACTGGGTAGTGGTTTTAATATCGCTATGAAAGACCTTGAGATACGCGGAGCAGGAGACCTGCTAGGTGGAGAACAAAGTGGCTTTATTAACGAGATAGGCTTTGATACCTACCAAAAGATAATGAATGAGGCTATAGACGAGTTGAAAGAGAACGAGTTTAAATACCTTTATGAAGAAGATACCGAAAAACCTGTACAACGGGAATATGTAAAAGAGATACAGATAGATACAGACTTTGAGTTACTATTCCCTGATGAGTATGTAAATAATATTACCGAAAGGCTTAACCTGTATAACGAGCTTAGTGCTATAAAAACAGAAGAGGACTTAAATAAGTTTGAACAAAAACTGATTGACCGTTTTGGAGCATTGCCAAAACCAGCACTTGCGTTAATGACAAGTATGCGCATTAAGTGGCTAGCTACCAAAATGGGTATAGAAAAACTGGTGTTAAAGCAAAGTAAAATGATAGGGTATTTTGTGAGCGACCAGCAGAGTGATTATTACCAGAGTGGGACTTTCCACAAGGTTTTGCAGTTTGTACAAAAGCAACCATCACTAAGCCGTATGAAGGAAAAACAAACTAAAAACGGGCTGCGATTACTGCTTACATTTGATAATGTAAAAACTTTACCTAAAGCATTACATTTACTAGAAATGGTGTTTGAGTAGAGCTATATCACGAAAATAGAGACCAATAAAAAAGCGGTATTACTAAACTTAGTAATACCGCTTTTTTATTGATATAAGTAATCCTATTTAAATGCTATTGTTTTATAATCCTGAAGTTAGCTTCTTTAGTACCGTTAGCTATTTTAAAGAAGTAAACTCCTTGTGCAAACGGTGCAATGTTAGTACTTGTGTTGTTGCTATTAGCTTTGTTGTGTAGTAGTAATTGTCCTGCTACATTGTATACCCAAACATCTGTAATGTTTTCTGCTGAGGTAATGTTTACAACATCGGTGGTAGGGTTAGGGTAATAACTAAAGTCGGAAAATGTATTGTCACTAACAGATGCAATGCCAGCGCATGTTACATCGGCGCTCCACCCTGTTCTTGTCAGGAAACTATCTGATGTAAAAACAAAAGTTAACGATCCGTCTTGGGCGGTAGACTCAAATGGTCCGGGGATGGTAGTACCACTAAATGTTCCTAGTAAGGGAGCGTTGGCTGTAGCACCATCATATACAGATAAGAAATCGAAATCGGCTTCTAAATCAAACTCGGTAAACGTAACAATAATGTTTGTATCCTCTGTAGGGATAAAAGTACGTGTTAGGGTTTCTCTGTTACTATAATTACCATCAATATCTCCTGTATCGGTAAATGTTATGCCTAAACAATAATCGGTAGTAGTAGCAAACACCAGTTGGTCATTTGCTGGTGCTGTACTCTCTGGACATACTGGGCGCACAGAGAATTTGTAGTAGGTGTTAGGGTCTAGTGTTGTGGCTGTAAATGTGTTTTCGTCTACAGGTTGCCAGTTGGTAAATTCGCCATTAATATCGGCATAGGCTACTTCCCATGGACCTTCGCTTTCATCAATCCATGTTATGGTTGCTGTGGTCTCTGTTACCTCGGTAATTGTATAAGTTGCTATAGTGTTTATACAGGTATTAATACAATCGGTGCTAAGGCAGGTTGAACTATTAACGTTGTCTAATATTCTTTGGGCAGGTTGCATACCAAACCCGTTGGCAAAGTTAATACCTACTTCAGGGACTAAGTGGCAGTAGCTCATTATTGTACCACCTTCTAATTCTGTAGGTATAATACTTTGTTCGCAATTACCCTCTACAAATCCTGCTGATGTACCACAACCGTCTATGGCGGTATTGTTACCATTCCAGTAACAACCATGAGTGTGTGGTGAGCCTAAAAGGTGACCAAACTCGTGTGTTATAACTTGAACTGCCCAAGAGAAAAGTGGCACTTCTTGAAAGTTAAGACTATTAACGTCAGAGTAGCTGTAGTTTGAATTAGAGCATAAACCATCTATAGTGGCAGCTACACCACCAAGCCCTCCAGGGTCTATACCTACAAGTTGTCCTACATCGCCATCAAAAACGGGACGTATTTGGTTAAATTGATTAAGGTATTCAAAAGAGCTTTCGCCTTCATAAGGGTCTTGCTCTGTCCAGATGTAAAGTGATTTTAATGCTATTGTAATACCATCGTTGTCAAATAATGTTTGAACACTGTTAAACACTGATGTCATCCAGTTTATGGTAAACTCTTCGTCAGATTCGTTTTCAAGATAGATATCATTATCTATTTCAAAATACATCGTTACACAACGGTCGCTAAGTGTTCCTGCTGGACTTTGTGCTTCTCTTTTTTGTCCGCTAAATTGTGCTGCTTTAGGCTCTGGAGCATTACATTTAAATGTGTTTGAAATGTTTAAGTCAGCGTCAGAATAGATAATATAATCAGTTAAGTTGCCTGTTTTGTGTAACTTTCCTATAACAAGGTTGTTAATGCTGCTTGATGATATTATTCCATTCATTTCGTCTTTAAAGAAGTTGAATGATGTTACTGTAGTGGCGTCTCCTTTTATAATACCTCTATAATAAGCTCCTTTGTTAAAAGGAACGTCGTTTTGTTTGTCAGTATCGGTATGGAAGCCTTCGGCTAGGATGTCTACTCTATATAGTTGTACGGTAATAGTACCTTCACTATAAGGAATATCGAGTTCGATATTTTCATAATGATTGTTTGCAATGTTTTCAATAACACTCTTGTTTACGGTTGCTAATAGTGAGTTGTTTACCGTTTTTTGAATGGTATTATCTACTGGGGCAGTAGTAGCAATGAGTGGAGTGAATTTTATGAACTGTGTCTTTTGAGAATTTAGAACTTCTATTTTTTGAGCTATTCTATTTTGTCCATAAAAACTTATAGCACTTAAGAAAAGTGCTATAATAAAAATAATTTTTTTCATAAATCTTTTATGATATAACGTATTACAAAGCTTTTTATTATAGATTTTTAAGATCTTTCATAACCTTAAAGGCAAGATCTATCTCTTCTTCGCTTACTAGTATTGTAAACTCGTAAGATGTAGATATTACTTCATTTACAATAATACCTTCCCATGCAAGTCTTTGAAATATATAGTAATATACACCTGGTGTAGATATATTGTCTTTAGGTAGTTTTATAGTGATAGAGGCAAGATTATCTGTGCGCTCTACCATTTTTTCATCAGCAAAAAGTGTATCTACAATATCATTGACAGATGAACTCACAACAATGCTTGTTTCGTTCACACCGCGTGATGAGGTATAGAATACTTCAGGATTAGCAGTAATACGGTTTATTAATTCGACATGTTTGTTTAACATAGTGTCAGATACCACAAAGGTATAATCAGTTAGTGAAGAGCGTACCGTAATTTCGCCTATAGATTTTAGTACTTTAACTATTTTATGATTAAGGCGGAAGTCAAGATCTTCAGAGAGTCTCTTTAGCGACATAACTACTGCACCTTGTTTCACATCTTTACCCAATTCTAGTTCCAGTTCGGGCATCATATTTCGTGCAAGTGAGGTAAGGTTGATAATACCTTGCGATAATGCGCTTAGCAAAAAAGGTTTAGTCTTTATGTAGTGTTCTACTACAGAAGAGATTGTTTTCATACGTTAATAAGTTGTAGTTGTAGTTGTAGTTTGTGTAAACAAATATACAAACTAAAACATTCTGTTAAATATTTAACAAACTAAAAATCACAAAAATAATTTTGATTTTAAATTAATGCTGTTAAAGAAATACTGAGAATATCTTTTTTAAAACTTAAAAAGCAGGTATTTTTTTATTGTTTATCTAGTTTTTCGGGTTATATCATGATTATAATGTAATACTTAAATTATGTTTAAAACTAAACAACTGTTAATTTTTTAAACATAGTGTTTGTTTTTAATCTATTTTATAGGTTTTTAAAAATAAAAGAATGCATTTTCAAGATGTTCCGTTTCAAACAGACCTTTGTTTTTATAAATAGCAATAATATCAAAACGCACTTCGACGTCTAGATCGTTTTGTGTTATATATTCATTTACTGCTTTTACCAATAGTTGTATTTTTTTGGGCTTTACAAAGTCTTGTGGTGACCCAAAATCTAGTGTAGATCGTGTTTTTACCTCTATTATCGCCAGCACATCACCTTTTTTAGCAATAATATCAACCTCTGCTTTCTGGAAAACCCAATTAGTTTCTAATATTTCATATTCCTGCTTCCGCAGATAATCGGCTGCCATTTCTTCCCCTAGTTTCCCAAGTTCGTTATGCTCTGCCATTAGTCAAAAGTAACTTTTGTACCATTAGTGCTTACATCAAGAGTAATTCCCTGCCCTAGTACTAAAGCGCGGTTATCGTGCATATGCCCTGCTGGGAAGTTAAAGCAGATAGGTATATTATAGTCTTTAGTAATATCCTGAATAATCTCTAAAGCATCATGTCCCCATGGAATACTATTGTCGTTCATACTGGTCATACCGCCTATTATAATACCTTTTACATTTTCGAAATAACCATTTCGTTTCAAGTTCATCATCATACGGTCTATATGGTATAAGTATTCGTCGAGGTCTTCAATAAAAAGTATTTTGTCTTTATACTCCACTTCCGACCGCGACCCAATGATACTATACAATACTGAAAGGTTACCGCCAATAAGCTCGCCGTGTACTTTTCCTGCTTTGTTAAACTTATGGGGTTCTATACTGTAGCTTATCTTCTCTCCAAATAATGCTTTACGAAAACTCTCAATAGCTTCGGGTGTAGCACGCGATACGCTAATACACATTATAGCATGTAGTGTTGCAATATTCATATTGTTAATATGGCTGTGCAGCACAGTAGCATCACTAAAGCCGATAAACCATTTTGGGTTTTTCTTAAAGTTGGTAAAATCTACCCTATCCACCATACGCACTGTACCATATCCACCTTTAGCACACCATATTGCCTTAATAGATGGGTTATCTATCATGTTCTGGAAGTCAGTAGCACGTTGCCAGTCGGCTCCAGCAAGCTGGTTGTTATTGTCTAGTCCTATAGTTTTGCCAGTAACTACATTTAGTCCCCAGCTTTCCAGTAGCTTTATAGCAGGTTGTAACGGTGCAAGATCTATTTTTCGTGCTGTGGCAAGTATTGCCACGGTATCTCCTTTTTGTAAGTACGGTGGTGTTTTCATAATATTTTGTGCGTATAGCAGGGTTGAAAAAAATAAAGCAAACAGTAATGTCAATAATCGTTTAATCCGTAGCATTCGTTCCTGTTTTGGTATAGCAAACTTAATGAAAAAATGGAACAACAATAATGATGATATAATTTACTTAATACCTTCATGACACATATCTATATAAACTTTCTAACATTCAATTTTACGACTTTCTAACTATGTCGTACATTTGTGTTTAAATTTCAATTTTTTTTCCGATGATACAAGATCCAAAACGATATACCATTACAGCAGCGTTGCCATATACTA
Organism: Flavobacterium arcticum; assembly: GCF_003344925.1. Classification (NCBI taxonomy): domain Bacteria; kingdom Pseudomonadati; phylum Bacteroidota; class Flavobacteriia; order Flavobacteriales; family Flavobacteriaceae; genus Flavobacterium; species Flavobacterium arcticum. Next base: position 1,393,264 of record NZ_CP031188.1, read on the forward strand.
ATGGTCCCATACATATAGGTCACCTTGCAGGGGTATATGTTCCTGCCGATATTTACTCTCGTTTCTTGAGGTTACAACAAAAAGATGTAGCTTTTATATGTGGTAGTGACGAGCACGGTGCTGCTATACCTATGAAAGCTAAAAAGGAGGGTATTACTCCACAAGAAGTAATTGATAAATATAATGGTATCATCAAGCAGTCGTTTTTAGATTTCGGGATATCATTCGATAACTATTCTCGTACGTCTTCAAAAATTCATCATGATACGGCATCGGAGTTTTTTAAAAAACTATATAATGATGGCAAGTTCATAGAAGAAGTAACGGAACAGCTGTATGATGAAGAAGCTAACCAATTTCTTGCTGATAGGTTTGTGATGGGTACTTGCCCAAAATGTGGTAACGAAGAGGCGTATGGCGATCAATGTGAAAAATGTGGTTCGTCGTTAAATGCTACTGACTTAATTAATCCAAAATCGACAATAACAGGTTCTATTCCTATTACAAGGAGTACAAAACATTGGTTTTTACCATTAGACCAATATGATACTTTTCTGCGTGAGTGGATATTAGAAGGTCATAAAAACGACTGGAAGCCTAATGTATTTGGTCAGGTAAAATCATGGTTAGACGATGGGTTAAAACCCCGTGCTGTAACCCGTGATCTTGATTGGGGTATATCAGTCCCTGTAGAAGGGGCAGAGGGAAAAGTGCTTTATGTGTGGTTTGATGCGCCTATTGGCTATATATCTTCTACTAAAGAGTGGGCAGAGCGCGAAGGTAAAGACTGGGAACCTTACTGGAAAAGTGATGACACTAAATTAGTACATTTTATAGGAAAAGATAATATTGTTTTTCATTGTATTATCTTTCCTGCGATGCTTAAAGCAGAGGGCAGTTATATATTACCAGATAATGTACCTGCTAATGAGTTTTTAAATCTTGAGGGTAACAAGTTGTCTACGTCTAAAAACTGGGCAGTTTGGTTACACGAGTATTTAGAAGATTTCCCAGAGCAGCAAGATGTATTGCGTTATGCATTGACATCAAATGCGCCAGAATCTAAGGATAATGACTTTACTTGGAAAGATTTCCAAGCGCGTAATAATAATGAGTTAGTTGCTATATTCGGAAACTTTATCAATAGGGTAGTGGTACTTACTAATAAGTATTATGAAGGTGTAGTGCCGCAACCAAACGATTTTAGTAATGTAGACGAAGCTACACTTGCCGAAATGCATGCTTACCCTGCTGTTATAGCAAGCTCTATAGAACGTTATCGTTTTAGAGAAGCCCTTAGTGAACTCATGAACCTTGCGCGATTGGGTAATAAATATCTTGCTGATGAAGAGCCTTGGAAGGTGATTAAAGAAAACCCAGAAAGGGTAAAAACACAAATGTATGTAGCATTGCAAATAGCTATAGCATTAGCAGTGCTTAGTGAGCCATTTTTACCATTTACATCTAGTAAATTAAAAGATATATTAAAACTAGATGGTGGTTTGCAGTGGGGTGATGTAACCTCTAAAGAGGTGCTTATCGCAGCAGAGCATACTATAGGAAAGGCAGAGCTATTGTTTGCTAAAATAGAAGACGAGGCAATACAAAAGCAAATAGATAAACTAGAGGCTACAAAAACGGCTAATGCTGCCGAAAACAAAAAGGCAGAGCCTCAAAAAGAGCTTGCTACTTTTGAGGATTTCTCTAAAATGGATATTCGTACAGGTACTATACTAGAGGCAGAAAAAATGCCAAAAGCTAAGAAGCTACTTGTGCTCAAAGTAGACACGGGTATTGATGTACGTACTATAGTGAGTGGTATTGCAGAGAGTTTTAAACCAGAAGATATAATTGGCAAGCGTGTTACAGTATTAGTTAATCTTGCGTCAAGAAAACTACGTGGTGTGGAGAGTGAAGGAATGATATTAATGACAGAGGATAGAGAAGGGCAGTTAGTATTTGTAAACCCTGATACTGATAATGTAGCAAATGGTGAGGTAATTAGCTAATATTGATAAATACTACTGTATAGCTATCAGGTTAACTGATAATTAAATTTTAAAATAAATAATAAAAACAGTCAAACTGAGAATTTCTGAGTGTGGCTGTTTTTGTTTTTACTACACTTACAATGAAAAATAAACTTGATCTTGAAAACTGGTCGCGCCGTGAACACTTTGAATTTTTTAGGAAATTTGAAGAACCTTTCTTTGGTATTGTTGCTGATGTAGATGTGACTAAAGCTTATGCTACTGCAAAAAGCGCTAAAACTTCTTTTTTTCTGTATTACCTGCATAAAGTTGCTGCTGCTGTTAATGGGGTAGAAGCGTTTAGATATCGTATTGCAGGTGATGAGGTCGTTGTGTATGACAAGATTGATGTTTCGGCAACACTAACGCGAGATGATAATACCTTTGGCTTTTCACTAATGGAATTTCATAAAAGCTTTAATGAATTTGAAGCAAGTGCGAAAAAAGAGATTGAGCGAGTGCGTACTACTCCAGGGTTGTTTACGAGAGCATTTGAGGTAGACAATATCATTCATTTTTCGGCAGTACCTTGGGTTAACTTTACTTCGTTGTCGCACGCACGTAGTTTTACACTAGCTGATAGTTGTCCGAAGATATCTGTAGGTAAAATGGTTGAAAATAATGGGTATAAAATAATGCCAGTATCTGTACACGTGCATCATGGATTGATGGACGGTTATCATGTAGGGTTATTCTTTGACTTGTTGCAAGAGAAACTTAATGAGAATTTATAATCTTAAGATTTGTTATAAATGCGTATCTCCTAAAAAGTAAGAACCCCGGTTTGCACCGGGGATCCATCCAACTAAAAAATTACTAAACAATTACGATAGACTAATCCACCATAATTTTCTTCGAAATTATTAAAAGGACTTACTAAACGCCTTTATAATAATTACCTTTTGTGCTGTATAAAATCAGTACTTGAGAATTCGGTTTTCTAATCGTTCAATTATATAGCAAATATACTACTACTTTTTGTAAAAAGATGTATTATGCTGTAAAAAAAACTATTTATTTTTTGTTAGGTTTTAAAAATGTAAAATCCCCCAACAGCAGTGCTATTGGGGGACCTTACATCCAACTAAAAAATTACTAAACTATAACGACCTGTAGTCATTATAATTATTGTAAAAGCTTTTGTTTTTAAGAATAAAAGGCTTCTAAAAAACTTCTTTTAATAACCTCCAGTTTTTTTGCAAAACTGGAGGCTTACCCCAAATAATTACTATTTTATTGATAAACCTTAGTTTTAGTTTATCATTATTTTTTTAGAAACAACTTGGTTGTTCTCAAGAGTTATCATTACGATAGCTACTTGTTGTTGAGTATTTACTGTTGTAGTGAACTCAGTGTTATCTACTTTTGCGTTTTGGTATAAAACTTTTCCAAGTAAATCATAAATTACTACAGACTCTATGTTTTGTGGAGCATTTATAGAAAGCTCTTTATTGTTTTGGTAAACTACTACATCATCTTTAGTAAACTGAGGTGTCTCTGTACCAAGTGTTTCAATACTATAGATAACTTCAAATCTGTTTTCGAATATACCTATTTCAGAATCAAATGTATAGTTTCCGTTTGCTAGGTTGTAAGTAGTGTTAGTAAACTTATCTACAAGGTATATAGCTTGTCCTTCTTCAAACAGTCCATCCATATGGTCTATTGTAAAGCTAAATGTACCAGCTATTTCAGTGTTAAATCCTACTTTTATAACATCAGTTGCTGTAAAAGTAGCTCTTGATTGTATAGATAGTTTTAGGTTTTCTTCTTCTTCAGTTGCAGCATCTATTATTGTATATAAACTAACATCACCATCAAGAAAAGCTTTTCCGTCATATCCTTTATCATAATCATTTGTAGCTAGGGCTGAGTGTGCAACAAGCATTTGAGTGAATACTGTTTCATCTTCAGTAACTACATTTAGCCAGTAACGGTTAGTTTGGTTAGTAGTATCTTGTTGTTCTGCTGTGTTCTCGCTACGGAAAAAGTTATTATAGTTAACAGTTTCACGCATATTGTTACTAAATACAAGATCGTTATCATTTAGTGCTCTTACAAAGAAACCTTGTCCTGTGTTTAAGACACCACCTTCTACTGTATCAAAAGGATCACCTATTAATTCGTTACCATCATTTCCGTTTTCACCACCACCACCAGGGGCGTTATTAGCAACAAATCCCATTTTGTTAATAGTACAGTATGTAGTTTTTGTTGGGTCATTTGTTTTTCTCCATACCCATATAGTACCATCAATATTATCAATGTTAGCATCTATAAATTTATTAACATTTATTGGTGACGCATATGGATTACCTACTATGTTGTAGCTCTGCTCACCATTAGTATACTCCAATGTACGTCTAATTGTACCATTGTTAGGTGTTCCTACAAATGCTCCTTCATATACACTTGGGTCAGTAGCAGAGTGGTTGTTGGCTACACGTATAAGATATCCTTTTGCTGTTTCAAATTCTGTGCTTGCAGGATCTGCTATTGCATTGTAAATATTACTTTCAGTATTAAATTTATAAAAACGATTTGTTAACGTTTGTGGCGAAAAGTCAAGTAATGTTTGTGTGCCTGTTACTGGAGATGACCATATAGTGTAGTCAAGACGTTTTATCATAGAACTGTTTCTTTTCACAGTAACAATTCCTTCGTTTTTTGTATTCTCAATTTGTATAAGGTTAGAACTGCTCTCAAAAGTAAGTGTAGAACCTTCTTCAATGTTTACACTATGTGTTACTATTGCGTTAGCATTGTTTTCAAAAATTACATTTGCACCGTCTATTACAAATATAGAGCAAGCATATAGTGCATAACCATCCTGAGTATAATCTCCTGTGAAGATAACATCTGTTGTTGCTGTAGGTTCTCCACCTATCCATTCTGTACCATTCCATGTAACACTTGTGTCACAATATATGCCTTCTCCTGCACCAGCTGTTGGCATTTGTATTGCTCCAAACTCATCAGCACCCATATCAGGAGCAGTAGTGTTACGCAATTGTCCATCCATATCTTTAGTAACATCTGCTATAGGTGTACCTAGGTTATTAAGAGCGTCATTATCGTTACTCGCAAGATGTAAATCTTTAGCTGATACAAATGCAGGTAATTCGTTTATAGAGTTTGCATCTTTTCCAGTAAACGATTGCCATCCTGAAAGTGTTGTTTGGTAATCAGGATTGTTTGACCAGTCAGTAGAACCTGCTGATGAGATAAATCCAATTTTATCGTTTGAATAATAATTGTTGTAATCTAAGTGACTAAAAAGACTGTTTATATCATTTAATGATTTGTTTACAAGTATTGCTGTTCTTCTTGTTCCTGTAGTTTGGTTGTTTACAAAAATATTATTTCTTACATCAAGAGAACCATTAACATCTGAGTGTACATATAGAGCAGCTGTATATCCGTTGTTAGGTTGGTTTGTGTTAAGTACTATAGTGTTGTGGTATATTTTGTAACCTCCACCTGAATGTACATTAATACCATGTCCATTTTCATCAGCAGTAGTATTACCTTTTGCAATAACATTTAATATAGTGTTATTAGCTACAAGTATATTGGCATTATTGTTTGTAGAGGCGAGTGTTATCCCTGCAAATGTATATTGATCAGTAGTTGTTCTAGTAAGATCACGCATTGTATTTTTAAGGATATAACCATCTGTAGAGTTATTAGCAACATGTATCCCTGCAGATCTTAAATCTCCAGCATTAGTATCGCGGTACAAGTTGTATATATAATTTTCAGTATATTCAAACCCGTTAACGTTAGATAAATAAGCAGGATATATAATAGTTTCAGTATTGTTTTCAGAACCTAAATCATTTTGATGTATTACAACGTTAGTTGTACGAGTACTTGCGTTACCTTCAACATAAACACCTTGCTTTACATTCATAAAGTTGTTGCCTAATACGGTTAGGTTTGTATTATCTGCTGTAGCTGTATTGAATGAGTAAGAGTCATTACTTCCAGAAAAAACACCTATACATAAATTACTACCGCTGTTCTTGTATTCTTGTCTAATATTACAATACTTCACAGTATTATTAGTAGCGCCATTTGAACCGTTTGAAGTAATAGATAATACTGAACGATTATTGTAGTCTATATTACTCTTGTTTTTGATAGTAAGATTTCTTGTGCTTCCTTCAACTTCGTTGCTACCATCAAAAATAATGTTATCTGCACCGTTAAGTTTAAATACAGAAGAAACTCCAGTATAATGGTTTATGTTTGTCGCTTCTACTTTTACGTTTACACCAGTATTTGGTTTAAAAGTAACTGTGTTAGTAGCAGAGCTACCTGTAAAGCTGTTAATAGTTATAGGGAATGTTTCACCAGATTCATTATTGTATGTTACATCTTTTAGTAAGAATGTTACAGGACAGCTAACACCGTAATCGTTTAGGTAATCTACTGCATCAGTTATTGTAGAGAAATCTCCGTCAGTACCTATGTAATAAGTTCCGCATAATGCTCCAGTTATAGCAGGCTCTGAACCTTCTGAAACTGAATCTCCTGAACTTGTTGAAACTGTACCTGATACTGTTGGTCCTTCAGTATTAGCTCCATAAGCATTAGTTCTTAAATAAAATTTTGTATAGTAATTATTATTAAAGTCGTAAAAATAAAGCCTTACTTTAATATTCTCGCCCTGTATAGCTGTATAGTTTGAAGGGAAGTTTAATGTAATAGTAGTGTTGTTACCTTCAGGCAATGTAATTTCTGATTGGCTACCGTTATTGGTAAGGTTCACCCAGCTTCCACCATTTACAGATGATTTTGCCTGCATTTTTTTTGCAGCTGCTTGTCCAGAATTATAGATAAAGGAAAACTGAGATGCAGTAAACTTATAACCAGTATTAGGAGTTATAGAAAACTCGATATATTTAGTAGTTATAATTTGAGTGCTGTTAGAACCTGTATGGAAATTCTCTAACATAATACCAGATGCACTCCACTGATTCATTACAGCTGTGGCTCCTCCTGCGGTTGATAAGTTTTGAGCTGATAAATTTGTTGGGGTAGTTGGAGATAATGTATTCCAACGTACAAGGTCTGTTTGCGTAAAGCCAATAAGAGGCAATAGCATGATTAAAAGTAGTAACTTTCTCATTCTAGTAATTAATTTAAATTTAGGTAGTTATGGGGGGCATAACTGCTTTTGATTGCGGGTGCAAAATTACACCATTTTTTTAATCTAAAAAATTTTTTAGCGGTTAAATCGTATTATTTTTTAAAACTTTTTATTTTAATTATTTTTTAACTGTAATAAGCTACAGTGTAACTATTTAAGCGGATAAATATCTATTCATTGGATATGCTGTCGTTTAATCTATTTACTTTCAAAATTCTTATATCCTATTGCAAATGTATGTTCTAATTTTCGATCATTTTTTGCTTTATCATATTATAAAAATATGGTTCAATAGATTTTTCTTATTTTACTTTCTCTTGTGAACCTCATAATTGTTGGTTGCACTTTTTTAATGAACGTTTTAGCATAATTTTGAACTTTACCCCTATAAATGTTCGCGTTATCTGTTACAAATATACGTTGCTAATAGAGGGGTAATTGCTTATTTTCGATGATGCATTTGCCAATGCCGTTCAACGGTAATTATCTGCCGTTGAATGGTAATTGCTTTTTAAGATAAATGGCTCTAAAACCAATAGTTTTAGAGCCATTTATAACCGTTAGGGGTTTTTCGTAGAGCTATATTTCAAGCAATAATTTTTCAAACTCAGTATCGTCATTAATTTCCATTTTTTTCTTAATTCGATACTTTTTTGTGATAGTACTTTCGTGAGATATTTGTAATAAAGAAGCAATTTCTTTATTAGTAAGGTTTAGTTTTAAAAGTGAACAAAACTCAATATCATTTTTAGTGAGTTTTGAGAATTTATTACTCAAGGTTTTTTCAAACTCAGGATGCAGGTTATTAAAACGGGTTTCAAACTGTTTCCAATAATCTTTTTGTTTAAGTAGTTGTTGCAACTCTTTTTTAAGACTAGTTATATTTACCTCTTCTTTTTTACACTTGTCAAGAATGGTGTTTATATTGTCTTGATAGTTTGCCATTTGCAGTGTTGTAGCAGTTAGCTCTCTTTGTTTTTCATTTATTATTTGTTTTTGAGCATTAGTAAGTTCTTGCTCGTGCTGATGGTGTTGTTTAATGAGTTTGTTTTCGGCTTCAATACTCTTTAGTTCTTCTTTCTGTAGTTTTGTTTTTAGCCAGTAACTTCTCAAAAAAGCAAGTATAAGTATCATTATTATGATACTCCCAAAGATGTATGACAGCATTATTATGTGTTCTTTTTCAACTTTTTGTTTTAATGCTTTGTTATTTGCTTCTAGTGCGAGGTTTTTTTCACGCTGTAATTTAGTTTGAAATTTAGCTTGTATTTCTTTGACAGCTGCTTTTGTGTCAGAAGATGCTATAGAGTCTTTTATAGCAATAGTATTTTTATATTCTATAAATGCTTTTTGTGTATCTCCTGTATGGCTATACGTATCGGCAATCGCTTCTACATACACCATCCTGTCTTGTATGTTCGAGTTTATAACGCTATTATCTCTATAAGGTTCTGCTCGTGCAATGATATCGAGAGCTTCTTTATATCTTTTTTCAATATTTAGTATATTAATATATTCGCCTGCTATTCTTAATATTCGTGTAGATTTATTTTCTACTAGGCTATTAAATGCTTTTTTGTAAAACTTTAAGGCTTTCTTGTTGTGTCCTTCCTTATATTCTATATTACCTATTTTGCTGTATGCAATGCCAGATAGTTCTTTATCTCCAAATTTTTCGACTCCACTTGCAGCATCTTGTAATGCTTTTTTGGCTTCGGTATAACGTTCCATGCGTATATAAGCTTCGGCAAGGTTAACGAGGGTTATGTAATAATTTTTCTCCATACCTGTTTTCTTAAACCCGATAAGAGTTTCTTTATATAGGTCGGCGGCAAACTCAAAGTTTTCAGTAGCTAAGTAGGTGTTGGCAAGCTTTTGTCGTGCAGCCATTAAGTTTGCGGTACTGTTTTCTCTACTAAAAATTTGTATGCTTTGTAGTAAATAATCAATCGATTTATCGTACTGCAACATGTAGTTATAGTTCGATGCCATTTCGCCATATACTTTTCCTGTAGCGATGTTGTCTTTAATTTTTTTACTTAATATAAGAGATTCATCAAGATGCTTTAACGATTTTTCATATTCGCCTTTGTTTCTATACCCAATACATAGATTCATTAAACTGCGAAGGCGGTTTTTTGGGTATTTATCAAGATATTTTAATGATTTTTTAAAATAATATATACAAGAATCTGGATTGCCAGTCATGCCATAATACATGCCATAGAGGTTGTAGGTGTTACCCCAAATGGTATCATGTGATGGGGGTTGTGCTAGAGTTTTTTTTATTAGTACAAGGGCGCTATCGGGCGACTTATAAATAAGTTCTCGAGCATCTATTTCTGCTTTTTTAAAATCATAAGATTGTTTTTGAGAATAGCCTAAAGTACTCGCAAACAGCAATAAGGGTAGTAGTATTTTAACCATGTAAAATGATACTTTTTTGTAAATGGTTGTTGGTAGCTGGAGGGATAGTGCAATTTAGTGAAAAAATGAATGCTTTTTTTACATTTTTAAACCCTAATGTAGGTTAATTGCCCGCTAACTCTGCTATTTTTGTATAGATAAGCTGGTTTTCAAAGCCTTTACGCATTAAAAAATCAAAAACTTTTTTCTTTTTTTTAAGTAGGTTGCTTTCTCTTACAAAGTCCCATTGTTTATTAGCAAGTTCATTAAATGCAGCGATGTATTCTTCGTTATCAATTTCTTTTAAGGCAGCATCTATATTATAACGAGATATTTGTCTTGCTTTAAGTTCTCTAACTATCCTTATTTTCCCCCAATGTTTTATACGAAATTTGCCACGTGCAAAACTACGTGCAAAACGTTCTTCATTAAGAAAATTGTGCTCTAGTAAATGCCCTATAATTGTATCTATAGCCTGAGGTATCATATTAAGGCTTTTTAGCTTCTGTATAACCTCTTCATGACAGCGCTCTTGATAAGCGCAGTACTGTTCCAGTTTTTTTTGTGCTTCGGTTACAGTATATGATTTATGCAGCATTTATTAGCTTTAGTTTTGTATAACAATATTATAGTTGTAATTGTTTTAAACAATAAGTTGTAAAAGTACTACATAATAAAAATACCTTGAGGCAAATCACATCATTTTATGTATGTACTTATTAATGTTCATAAAAAAGACAGCTTGTATAAGCTGTCTTTTTTAACGATTTGTTTAGTTATAAATTTACTGTACTATAATAAATTCCGTACGACGGTTTATGGCGTGTTGTTCTTCGGTGCAGTTTTCACCACAATCAATCTTCAATTCACTTTCGCCATATCCTTTTCCAGAGATACGACTTTTATCTATTCCTTTTGATATTACATATTGTACAGTAGCTCTAGCTCTTAGGTCAGATAGGTTTAAGTTATATTCTTCACTTCCTCTATTATCAGTATGAGCTTTTACCATGATTACCATATTAGTGTCTGCCTTCATTGCTTCGACAAGTTTGTCAAGTTCAAAAGCAGCTTCGGGGGTCATATTACTTTTATTGTATTCAAAATAAATATCGCTAAGTGCTACTTTACCATCTACAATAAGATTTCCTATTGGTTTTAGGAAGGCTTCAATATCTATTTTTGATTCGCGTGATTTAGGCAGGCGTAACATACTTGTTTCATAACCAATAGCCGATGTTTTTAATGAGTATGATCTTTCACAATCTACATTATACATTAGTTTTCCGTTTTCGTCGGTAGTACGGGTTTCAATAACATTTTGCTTATCATCTAGTATTGCTACTTTAGCCGAAGCTAACGGGTTACCTGTATTAATGTCTTTTACTGTTACAATGGCTTCTACACCACATACAGGTATGGCAAGATACATGTTGTCTTTATCTTTACGGTTACTCGAAAAGAACCCTATGTTTTTAGTATTGTTAAAGCTAAATGAAAAATCATCTTGTGGTGAGTTTACGGGTGCACCCACATTCATAGTTTCACCATCATTGGCAAGGTCTATCATAAAAATATCAAGTCCGCCAAAACCTTTATGCCCGTTAGAAGAGAAATATAGTTTATCATCATCTGTAATGTAAGGGAAAGTTTCTTTACCCTCAGTATTTACTTTTGTACCAAGATTTTCAGGTTCGCCAAAACTGTTATAACCTTTAACTTCTACTTTCCAAATATCGGTATCGCCTATAGAACCTTCTCTGTTAGAAGTAAAATATAATGTTTTACCATCGTTACTAATAGTAGGGTTCCCCGTACTCCAGTTGTTACTATTAAAAGATACAGGTTTTACATTGCCCCATTTCCCGTCTTGTTTTGTAGCTACAAAAAGATAAATAAGTCCTGTACGCTGTTTCATGGTACTTTCTTTATCGAAATCTCCTTTTACAAAACTCTCACTCGCAAAATACATGGTTTTACCATCGGCAGTAATTGCTACAGGACCATCATGCCACTTTGTGTTAATGTCGGTTAACGGTTTAGGCTCGCTTATACTACCTGTTTTTTCGTTATAAATAGCGGTGTAAATGTCTAAGTAAGGCTCTTCGTTTCTGCCATATTTTCTTCTGGAAGTATTACGAGCACTAGTAAAATATAACGTATTGTCGTTTGCAAGTACAGCACCGAAATCGGCATTTTTATCATCATTAATGTCTAATATTCTTTCATCAAATAATTTTTCTTGATTCCTTAGTTTAGGCAAATAATTAGGGTCTTGGTTAAAAATAACAGCCCTTTGGTCTTTAGGAGCCATTTTAGCAAATTTTTGCATTTGCTTGTTAGCTTCTTCATACTCTCCTTCTGCTTTTAGCATTTGTGCATAGCGGTAATACGTCTCGGCATCTTGTTTAGATTCTGTTGCCTTGGCATACCATTTTATAGCCTCTTTAGTATTAAATACATTATAGTAACTCTCGGCAAGTTGTTTATATACGTACGGATCCTTACCTTTTTTAGCAACTTTTAAATACTCCTTTGCAGCATCAACATATTCAAAGCGCCCAAATAGCTTATCTGCTGTTTCGGTATCCTTGTTTTGTGCGTTAACCGAAATTATAGTTAATAATAAAGTTAGTGTAAAACATAATTGTTTCATAGTACTGTTTCTTTATAAGATTGTTTAGAAATAACGTGGTGAACGGGAAACTTTTTTCGGGAAGTTTACATCAAACAGGAGCATGATTTCATGCGAAGACGGTGTTGTTACATCCAATTCAGAGATGATATGGTCGTAAGCATAACCGACCATCTAACATCCAAGAGTATTCTACATCTGGAGCGTTAGGGTCAAAGTTTCCTGCAAACACTTCAAGTGTTACTGGGGTTCCTTCGCATACCGTAACATCTTCTGTTACTGTAAATGCTGGTGGTATATTAGTAAGAATTAATTCGAATGATCTAAATATAGGACACTCTATTTCGCCTTCTGTTATTCTTATGTATACAGTTTGTGCAGTATCTGTAGTATACGATTCTGGTAAATTATCGTCTAAACCAAGTTCTGCTGCTTCTTGAGAAGCATAGAACGTAAAGTTATATCCGGTTAAGTCATCCATAATACCGTCTAAACTCTCAGTAAGATCAAAAGTAACTTCTTCACCTGATGAACAAGCTGTTAAGTCTTGAGGTTCATTAGCGATAATAGGCTCACCAACATGTATTGTAAAGTTGTTTTCTTTTATAATCTCTTCACCTGTACAAGCAGTATAAGTTGCACGAGCAGTTATAACAGTTTCCTCTGTAGGACAAACCTGAAGATCTGTATCATTAGTAACAAAATCACCATTTTCTAACCATTCGAATACTACACTTAAGTTATCGCCACTTGGTGTAAATCTCCAAGCTTCTTCGGTAGCAGTCCAATCACCAGTATTACGTCCTGGAGGCGTGAAACCTTCAGTACCCGCTGAATTTTGGATACCTATTACACCATTACCACTATTCCATCCTACACAAGATGTTCTATTTTCTACATATACTTCTATAATGTTAGATACTTCGTATATAACTATTTGAGTAGTTTGAGTACCTACACTAAGTCCGCAAGAGAATTGAGGAACATCGTAGTAGTTTACTACAAGAGCTCTACAAGGGTAGTTACCTAACACTTGGTAGTTAATACTTACATCACTTCCTGCAACAGCAGGGTTAATATCTTGGTATACTCCATAAATAGCATTTTTTATAGGGAATGCAGGGTCTGGAACAGATTGTGAGTATGACCAAGGGCAGTTACCTGCATCTGTCATATTTTCACCGAATTGTACAACCCCATTAGAACCTACTTTGGCTTCATTATAAGTTTCACCAAAGAAACAGAAGTCGAAAGGAAGATCTACAACTGGAGACCAAATATCATCTGTAGTTACGTTAAGCTCTGTACCACCAAGGAATGGGTATGGAGGAGAGTAGTCTATAGACTCTACATCATAAGTATCTGTTTCTTTTAATTGATAATAGTTAGCACTAAAGTCGAAACAAGTATCATCACCAGGACAAAGGCTTATTTCAGAGTTTGGAGCTATAATTTCTAGTTCATCATCAAATACATCAACAGCTGCACATCCAGGAGGACTAAACAAACTGAATTCAAATGGACCACTCCAGAAACTTTCATCACCTTCACCACATATTGCTCTTACATAATATTCATAAAAAACATCAGGGTTTATACCCGTAAGGATGTATTCAGGATCACCATCAACTGCTACTACAGATGTTGGGTTTTCTCCTGGATATGCACCTCCTGAAGTTTGTATTACAAGTTCCCATTGTGTCTCAACATCTCCAGGTGTCCAACTTAGTTCAACAGAATCGAAGTTGTAACCTTCAGACATAAGATCTGTTGGCTGAGGACAAGTTATAGGCTCACAGTTAGGAATACCCTCATATAATGTAGATGGTGCCGAACCTTCGCCTGGAAGTTTAGTATATATTGTTTCATCAAAAGGATTAACAATTTCTACACCTACTTGTTGATCAGAGAAACCATCATCATTCCATACTAATTGGAATGGAACTCCAGCACAAAGTGGTACTGTAGCAGTAACAGGATTTGTACCATCAGCATTTGTTGGTCCTGTTAGAGTACCTACTATAATACCGTTTTGTATTACAGACATCGTGTTATTATTCCATGTGTTACCACCAGTATCTGTCATTATAAATTCATAACCACATTGGGCATCTAATGGACATATTGCTGAATTGAAAGTTATTGGACCTGACCATAAACTTAAATCATCTGGACCACAGTTTGCTCTAACATATATATCATAAGTAAGACCAGCACCAATTGTTCCTTCTGGTAGTGTAAATGGATTTGAATCAGCAGGTATTCCAACAGCGTCATCTGCAGGGGCAGGATCACCTGTAGGAACTACTATTATTTCCCATGCTGTTGCTGATCCCATTTCTGTCCAGCTTATAGAAGTTGTTGTATTACTAATATCAAATACAGCAAGATCTACAGGTTGAGGACACGAAGGTATATCATCTACAATTACATTGTCAATAAATAAATTCCATCCGTCAAGACCACCATTAGGTATGTGCCATGCAATGTTTACAGGGCCAGATATAAGAACATCTGCTGCATCTTCAAGATATACTTCATACTCTACATATTCAGTATTATCATAACTTGCAAGAGGAATAAGGGTTACAGTAAAATCTGCTGCATCTATTCCTGTAGTAGATAGTAATACTTCAAAATCATTAGGTTCAAATGTCGATTGTACTCTTTGGTGGAATCTAAGTCTTTGATTACCTGTAAGGTTGATAGTTGGTGAAATTAACCAGTCATCATTATTACCATTATTAAAATCTGTATTGATTGATGCACATTGATCACCTTCAAACTGGTTGAAACCATTATTCATGTTCCATGTGTCAAAATCAGCATTCTCGTTAAGCACTGTCCAGCAAAGCTCTGATGTCGAATCGGTATTAAAGCCTTCAAAGAAAGGAACATTAAACGAACCACATTGTGTTTGGAAGTTTAAAGGTCCAGACCATTGACTAATATCATCAACTCCACAAATTGCTCTTACATATATGTCATAAGGAGTAGACTCATCAAGACCTGTTAGAGGGTGTGGGTTTACTGGTGCAGGTGTTCCTACAGTAACATCAGTAGGAGCAGGGTCGCCAGCAGGAACATAATATATTTCCCATGCTGTAGCAGTACCTTGGTTAGTCCAGCCAAAAGTAGCTGTTGTTTGCTCTACATCACTAATTGCTAAATCAATAGGTTGTGGGCATGTTATAAGTGAAAGACTTACATTATCAATAGCTGCTGGAGCTGTACCAATACTACCATCATTTCTCCACTCAAAAATTAGTCGAACAGTACTACCTGCATAAGCAGATACATTAACTACAGCATTCTCTGTTTCCCAACCAGCGGTATCATTAAAGTTACCTCCTACTTGAAAAGCATCAGTACCTGCGGCACCAGCATTTGTTTGTGTGCCAGCTACAGGTGTAAATGTTACAGGAACCATCCATACTCTTACATAATCACAACAGTTTTCACCGTCAATATTATAATCAAAGCTTAAATCTGCTTCAAGAGCACTTACAGGAACTGCAATGTCTCTATAAGCTTGTACTACAGATGTACTATTGTTAGTATAGTTAGTAGTTGTACCACCATCATTAGATATGTAAAGGGAGTGCGTAGGACTATTATTAATAGCTTCCCCTACAACCCACTGGTTAGTAGCTGTACCATTATTTAGTGTCCAGCTTATAGTTCCTTCATAATCTTCTTCAAAATCCATTGAAGCAGGAACTTGAGGAGTTGTAAATTGAACAGGACCTACCCAGAAACTAGTATCGCCAGGACCACAATTACTTCTTACCCAAAACCAATAAGCGGTAGATGGAGCAAGAGAACCAATAGTAACTGACTCTAAAGCTGTATTTCCTGTAGGAACAGTTAAATCATCTGGAGCTGTACTTGCAGTTGCAAAATAATAATCGAATGTAGGAGTTACAGATGTTGGAGATGTCCAAGCAAAAGTAACTTCGTCTTCTTGTAAATCATCTATTGCTAAATCTGCTGGTGAAGGACATGTGATAAGTGAAACATCTATATTATCAATAGCTGCTGGTGCTGTACCAACACTTCCATCATTTCTCCACTCAAAAACAAGTCGCATTACTTCGTTTGAATAAGCAGTTAAATCAACAACATTAAGCTCAGTTTCCCATCCGCTACTATCGTTAAAGTTACCACCTATTTGAAAAGCATTTGCACCTGCTGCACCTGCGTTTATTTGTGTGCCTACTGTAGGTGTAAATGATGCAGGAACTATCCAAACTCTTACATAGTCACAACAGTTTTCACCATCAATATTATAATCAAAAGAAAGAGTTGCTTGATCAACAGCTGCTGGCATTTGAATATCTCTATAAGCATGCACTACAGATGTACTGTTGATTGTATAGTTAGTAGTTACTCCGTTATCGTTAGAAACGTATAATGATTGAGTACCACCATTTGCAATAGCTGTACCTACATTCCACTGGTTTGTAGCTGTACCATTACTTAAAGACCATCCGTGTACACCCTCAAAGTCTTGAGAGTAATCCATAGCTGCAGCAACTTGCGTAGTAGAAAATCCGTAAGGACCCGCCCATGCACTAAAAGTACCATCGCCACAATCAGCTCTTACAAAGTACTCATAGTTTGTTGCTTCATCTAATCCTATAGCGGCATATTCTGGAGTTGTATTAACTGTTGTACCAGCACCAGTAGGAATACCATCGCCAGCATTTTGAACAACAATTTCCCATAAAGTAGCTGCACCTGGATTTGTCCAAGAAAGGTTAGCAGATTCATGATCTGCACCAGTTGTTGGTAAGCCTTCAGGCTCAGCACAAAATACTTGCTGTATAGTAAGTGTATATGGAGTAGATTGAGGGAAACCATCTGTAGAAATTACAATATAATAGGTTTCTCCATTTGTTACTGCAAAATTATCTAAAGTTACAGGGTTAGCTGCAAAGTTAGTAAAGCCACCATCTATACAAGCAGTACCTATATCGGCACAGTCGCTATAAACAAATATACCAGAGTCAGCTCCGTTATTCGTCATTTCAATACTAATAAGACCATCTATAGTAGATGTAAATGAGTATACTACATCGTCACCATTAAGGTAGTTTCCTGTAGTACCACAACCTGTAGCTCCTGGAGATGCATTATAGTCGTCTCCGTAGTTAGAAGTATTATCAGTAGTAGAGTAAGGTAGTGTAGCAATCTCTATTGGAGCACCACATGTTTCTCCCATAGCTACTGTACTAAAAAGAAACGGTCCTATTAGTTCGCTACTTGACTCATCAGTACAAAGTGCACGAACATAATATTTATAATCAGTATCCTCTGTAAGAGGTGTAACACCATCTGCTAGCGTTGTAGCAGTATATGGAAGTGTACCAGTATAAGTTATACCAGTAACGTTAGGAATACCTGCTGCAGGAAGTACTATTACTTCCCAAGATGTAGCACCACTTGGGTTAGCCCAAGTAAGTTCTGCAGAGTCAGTCCCAATAAGATCAGTGTCAAGGTCTGTAGGATCTAAACATTGTTCTACCACCATTACATCGTCAACTAGCCAACGGTCACCGTTATCACCAGCCATTACAAAAGCAATGTGTACATCTTGACCTATATAAATTGCAGGAATAGTTACTACTTTTTCGGTATAAGTAGTTTGCGAAGGGTTAATTATAAGCTCTGTCCATTCTTGTATGTTAGTATAATTGGCAGCGTCAAATGCATCAGTAACATTTGTCGAGATCATTATACGATAAATAGATCCGTTATCTCCACCAAGACTAAGCCTCGACCAAAAGCGAAGCTGTGGATTAGCAGGAACAGTAAATGAAGGGGTAACTAACCAATCTTCAGGAATGCCTGTTGCTACGTTTTCTTTATTAAGATAAGCGGCGTGTGCCCCTGTATGAGCAGGCTGAGTAGCACTTCCGTCGGCTTGTACCCAAAAGGCGGCAGGCCCAATTGCGTTGTCGTGTACTTCCCATCCCGTAGGAGGAAACACACCTGTGTCGTCAAAACTTTCTAAAGGAAGACCTTGCGAAAAGGCTCCCAGAGAGAGTAATGACATGAAAAATAAAAAGGTAATTTTTTTCATAGATTTAAGGGTTTAGCTAAATTTAATCCTCAAATTTAAAAAAATATAACTTATGCGTAACATTTTATTTAAATTTAACATAAGAAAACCAAAAAAAGTGTATAGTTTGAATACTTAAAAAAAACCTTGTTTTTTTTTGTAAATTTGTGATATACATAAAAATTATGCTTGAAAAAGAAATTATAAATTTCGAAAAGACAGTTATTGCAGGAGTTATAACACAGGAGCAAGATGAAGAAAAGCTGTCAGAGTACCTTGATGAACTAGAGTTTTTAACTTTTACCGCCGGAGGTGAAGTAGTAAAACGATTCTCTCAAAAGATGGAACGCCCTAACCCCAAAACCTTTTTAGGCACGGGTAAAATAGAGCAAATTCATCTTTATATAAAAGAAAATGATATTAAGACTATTATTTTTGATGATGAGTTGACACCTGCTCAGCAAAAAAATTTAAATAAGATACTAGACTGTAAAGTACTGGATAGAACAAATCTTATTCTTGATATTTTTGCACAACGTGCCGAAACATCTTATGCACGTACACAGGTAGAGCTGGCACAATGCCAATATTTATTGCCACGCCTTAGTGGTATGTGGACACACCTTGAACGACAACGTGGGGGTATTGGTATGCGTGGTCCTGGTGAAACGGAAATTGAAACTGATAGACGTATTGTGCGCGATAGGATTGCGTTACTAAAAGATAAAATTAAGACTATAGACAAGCAAATGTCTGTACAGCGCAGCAATCGTGGCGCGCTGGTTCGTGTAGCACTGGTAGGATACACTAATGTGGGGAAATCTACTTTAATGAATGTTATAAGTAAAAGTGAGGTTTTTGTAGAAAATAAACTTTTTGCAACATTAGATACCACAGTGCGTAAAGTGGTAATAAAAAACCTTCCGTTTTTACTGTCAGATACCGTAGGGTTTATTAGAAAACTACCTACCCAGCTTATAGAATCGTTTAAAAGTACATTAGATGAAGTGCGTGAGGCTGACTTGCTGCTGCATGTTGTAGATATTTCGCATGCTGATTTTGAAGACCACATCGCATCGGTAAATAATATATTGCAAGATATAGGCTGTATAGATAAACAGACTATTATGGTTTTTAATAAAATTGATGCTTACAAGCCATTAACTATTGATGAGGATGACTTGATTACCGAAAAGACATCACGACATTATACGCTAGAAGAGTGGAAATCTACTTGGATGGCAAATGTAGGAGAGCACAATGCATTATTTATATCGGCAGTAAATAAAGAAAACTTCGAGGAGTTTCGCGAAAAGGTATACCAAGCAGTAAGAGAAATACATATTACACGCTTTCCTTATAACAACTTTTTATATCCAGAATATAAAGACAATATGGCTGTTGAGAAAGAGGATAGTGAAGAGGAATAGTAAGATTATATTAAATACTTGAAAAAGTAATATAAACAAAAGCGGGACATTGTAAAATGTCCCGCTTTTTATATGATGTATATTTAACAGATTAGTTTCCGCTAAACACTACGTTGTCTATTTGGAATGCACCATCAAGATCTTCATCTACACCAGAACCAGTGTATTTGAAACCGATGTGTATTTGACCTGTATAACCTGAAAGGTTAACCACTCCAGAGTTAACAAACTCATACCAGCTAGTTGTTGATGTAGGTAAATCTACTTGGCTTGTGATATTAACCACAGTAGCACCAGCTATATCAGTACCATCAAAGTTTGTAATAACAAATACTTCAAGTTTGTTACCATCAGCATCAACGTCAAGGTGGTGTTGTGCTGTTTCAAACTGCATTGTTACATTAGTATTAGCATCAAGATCTATTACAGGAGTTATTAACCACGCTGCGTTAATATCGCTACCAGATCCGAAAGAACTAAATTCAGCATATCCATTTTCTTCATATACTTTTTCGCTCCATCCCCAGTTACCTTCTTCTATAATGTTATACCATCCATCAAAGTTAAAAGTAGTGTTGTTTTCTGCAGACTGGAAATCTTCTGTAAAGAACGGTGTTCCTGGATCTACAGGCTCGCCACCTATTCTTTCTTCTGTAAGGTTAAGGTCTGCTTCATAACGAGATACAAACTGGTAAGTAGTACTAAATTTAGTAAGTATACCTGTTATTGTACCACTGTTAGAAGGTATCATTATACCTGCATAATCAGCATATTCACTAGTTCTAAAAGGAACGGTTAATGTTTCTTCTTCAGAGTCTGTAATGTAAGTAAGTGTTTGTCCGCCACCATCTACGTTACTTGCGTTAAAGTAAGTTTGGTTAAGCGAAGCATCTGTAAACTGTACTCCTTGAAATTTAATAAGTCTTCCTAAGTAGCTATCGTTAACTTCACTAAGATCAGAGATAGTGTTAATAAGGTTTTCTTCAGGAATTATAGTACAAGACCTTGTAATGTAGCTTTCATAAAGCTCAGCAGGTATTTGCCCAATGTTACCATTATAAAGCGCACCTATTTGTAAAGTGTTGCTTCTTATTTGTGTATAAAGACCATCAAGGCTAATGTAAACTTTTCTTCCTAAACCATAATCAGTAAACAAGTCAGATTGGTTTATTTGTAAAGAGAAACCTATTTCTCCTGCATACTGTTCGCCATTTTCGCCAGTAACAATGTTGTTAAGGTATATTGTTTTGTAGAAGTTACCACCTTTGTCGCTAGATACTACTACAGCCTCTATAACATCAGGGTTGTTCTCATCTGCACTTGTATATAATACTGCTGCATCAGTAGCTTGGTTATATATATCTTGTACAGTTTTAGTAGCTGTCATACTAGGTTCGTTACACTCTAGTGTAGGAACAGAGTAGTCATCGTCATTAACACAGCTGGTAAGAGAACCTGCTGCCATTGCCATGATTAAAATCGATTTTACAAAATTTGTTTTCATATTAATTTTATTTTAATTTAGAAGTTTAAGTATAGGTTTACGAAATAGTTTCTTCCGTAACCGTAAAAATATTTAGTACCAAAAGAACGTGTAGGTCCTGCCAAATCTTGGCTAAGTTGTCTGTAGTTAGCATTTCTTGCTTGCTCAAATCCACCTGTTTTGTATGAAAAATCAAAAACATTGTTAACACTCACAAAAACACCAATTGTTTTACCATAACTTATTCTCCAAGACTTACCACCTTTTAGGTTAATAAGCGTTGCAGGGTCAAGTTTTTCTTGCTTTAGCAATTCTCTTGCTCCTTCTTCTGTAGCTTCTGGGAAAGGGAAACCGTTAGCATCTTCATTATTAATAAAGAAGTTATCTGTTCTTAATAACGGAGAAATATCTACATAACTATCAGCAAGGTAGTTTACACTAGCCCCAACCCACCAGTAGTGCGGGTCTCTGTACTCAAGTTGGAAAGAGTAAGCTTGTTGTGGCATACCTGGTTGCTTATAATCTTTTAAGGTAGCACGACCAAAGTCTACAGTAGAACGAATATTATCTACATTTAGTTTTACATTCGGGTTGCTATCATAAGTATATTGCCCATAAGCAGCAACAGCAGTAGCTGTAATGGTAGCTGTAACTTTGTATTCTAAACTAAGTTCAGTACCCATATTTACTCTGTCAAGACCAGTTACTGTTTCAGATACAAATGCATTTCCGTTTTCAGATATTTGAGTTCCATCTGAAGTAAGTACTCCAAGACCTTCTGTAAAGTAGAAACCTATATCTGTAGCATCGGTAATTTTAGAATAATATGCTGTAAAACGTGCTTTAAGATTTGGAGCCCTTATTATATAACTCAAATCACCACCCATTATTTTCTCATTCTCAAGTCCATCTACAAAGTTGTTATTTAACCTAGCATTAGGGAAAGAGTTTCTTAATGTAGGAGCTTTTGTCATATACAAACCGTTGAAGTCTAATATATGGCGACCTGTAATTTTGTATGTAAAGCCTCCTTTAAAGCCAAAGTTGTTAAACTCTTTCTTGTCACTTTTACCAAATGAGTTATCTGCATAGTTACCATTTTTGTAAAGCCCTTCTCTTTGATATTGTGATCTCGAGAAGTTTTGAGAAAGATAAAAATCTGCTTTACCATAAGTAAACTTAAATTGTGTAAAAGCATCAATAACATCGGCATGTAGCTTATAGTTATAGCCAAATTTATCATTTACACCTACAACTCTGTTTGGGTTGTTAAGGTCTGTTTGTCTTGCATCTCCAAAAAGGAATGGATCAATATCAAGGTAACCAGTACCACCAAGAAGGTCTAATAGATTTTGGAAGTTGTGCGACTCTAATTTTCTATACGTTACACCTGCATTAAGTATAATGTTATCTGTAAGGCGTGAGTTTAGTATAGAGTTAGCCGTAAACATATTATCATCTCTTCTGTCTTCATACAATACAGCAAGACTCTCGCCATTCTCTAGGTTATTTTCATAAAGTTTATCCCAGTCTATTTGTCTGTTAGCAAGGAAACTTGTTTTAGCAAGACCTGCATCTCTTATGTTATCAGGGCTATCGCCAAGGTACTCACCTGTATCAAAATCGTGTTGCGTAGTATAGTAGCTAGGTAGATTTCTGTAATAAGTAGGGTCTGGATTTCTAGTATAGTTAAAATCTAGTCTACTGTTACCTATTTTACCAAACTGGTAAGCAATGTTAGTGTTAAGCGATGTAGCATCGGTTATTTGCCAGTAATGGCTAAGCATAAATATAGGCTCTTCTACGTCCTTATCACGAGAATTTCTTTTTTTACCATCTTGCCATCCCCAGTAAGAGTTATATTTTTCACCAGCAAGGTCTACAACCTCTTGTGTGTTAGGAGCCGATTTACCACGCTTGTTTTGCGCATAAATACTGGTAAAGTTAAGGCTATGTTTGTCGTTTATTTTCTTTTCAAGACTCACAAATAAAGAGTTAGCATCATAGTCAGTACCTTCAAAGTAACCTTCTGTAGCCCATCTTCTAGACCCCGAAATAACATAAGCCCAACCTTCAGAACTCATACCAGATGCATGAGTAGCCATAGTTCTCCAGCTATAGTTAGTATTAGTACCCGAAAGTGAAATTCTAGTACCAGGTCTGTAATTAGATGCTCTTGTGTTTATCTCCTGAGTACCTAGTATGCTACCAAAAGTATAATCAGAAGCATCAGAACCTATTGTAAATTCCTGATTACGGGTAGCATCATTAAGACCACCCCAGTTACTCCATTGTGGTCTACCATCATACATTTTGTCCATTGGTACACCGTTTATCATTGTCTTTCCATACTCATTGTCAAGACCTCTCACTCTAAAACGAGCCTGACCAAAGTTGTAAGCAGCAGCTTGCATAAATGCATCTCTAGATGCTTGCAGCAAACCGGCTGTACTTTCAGATCCTCCGTTGTCATCGCCCAAGTCATTTTCAGTAAGTGTAATTAGGCTTAATTGCTGTTCTGTAGTAATATCGTCTTCCAACATAATTACTCCAAGGTCAAGTGTTTCACCTTGCTTTACTTGAATGTTAAGTGTTTTAGACGAAAAGCCTGTAGTAGCAATAGTTACTGTTAGGTTTCCTTCAATAACACTTTCAAAAACAAACACACCTTCTGCATTTGTTAATACTGTTTGGTTTATGCCCTGCAACGTTGCTGTAACGTTTTGCATAGGGTCTTGCGATTTAGAATCGACTACTGTACCTTTTACAGATGCAACTTGCTGTGACCATGCGACCATAACCTGCATAACTACTAAAAGGCTGAATACTAGTTTTTTCATAGATAAAATTAAATTGTTTCTATTCTGCTAAGTTAAATATTTCTTAACGGGCGCAAATGTACAGCATTTAAAAATAATAACTACTTTTGGCATCTGTTTTGTTATAAAATTTGACGTTAAATTAATATTTGTTATAAAATGATTAAAAAATCAGTTACTCTTTTCGTTGTACTATTCTCAATTTTTGCTGCCGTAGCGCAAGACAAAAAATATAAAGTGCACACTATTGCTTTCTATAATTGCGAGAATCTTTTTGATACAACTAATGACCCCGAGATAAATGATGAGGAGTGGCTACCAACCAGTACTACCAACTGGACACTTGAGAAATATCATAAAAAGTTACAAAATCTTTCTAAGGTAATTTCAGATATAGGTACTGCCAACAATCCTAACACGCCTACAATCCTAGGTGTTGCCGAAGTAGAGAACAGAGGCGTACTCGAAGATCTTGTTAAAGAACCTGCGCTAGCGGGTAAAAACTATGGCATTATACATTTTGACTCTCCAGATAAAAGAGGAATAGATGTAGGGCTGCTTTACCAAAAACAATATTTTGTACCTACAAGTTACAAAAATATACCGCTTATAATATATAAAGATAGTGCTAAAGGTAAAGTTAAGAAAGATGAAGAGAAAACCGATGATAAAATGGAAGCTGACGATTCTGGTAGAGTATTTACTCGTGACCAGTTATTAGTAACAGGCTTACTTGAAGGTGAAGAAATCAATATTATAGTTAATCACTGGCCATCACGATCTGGAGGCGAAAAGAGAAGTAGCCCGTTTAGAGAAGCTGCAGCAGCGCTAAACAAAAAAATAATAGATTCGTTATATAGTATTAACCCTAATGCCAAAATTATTACTATGGGCGACCTTAATGATGGTCCTTATAATAAGAGTGTAAAAAAAGTATTGGGTGCAAAAGCAAAAAAAGAAGATGTAAGCAAGCAAGGGCTTTATAACCCAATGGAAGAAATGGCAGATAGAGGTATAGGTACACTAGCTTACCGCGATGCATGGGATCTTTTTGATCAAATTATAATATCAGAACCATTTATTCGTAAAGATTATTCAAGTTTTTCTTTCTGGAAAGCAGGTGTTTTCAACAAGTCATACCTAATGCAAGATTCAGGACGTTATAAGGGGTATCCAAAACGTAACTGGAACGGAGTACCAGGCTATAGTGACCACTTTCCGTCATATATTTACTTGATAAAAGAAATGTAAAATCATGTAGGTTTTTATATAAAGGTTAGCTTCGGCTAACCTTTTTTATTTAGTACCTTTAGTACAAATTTTTAAAGCATATTAGCATGGCAATAGCACAACCTTTTAACCTTAATAAATGGATAGAAGATAACCGCCATTTATTAAAACCACCCGTAGGCAACAAAAACATATATCCGCTGTCTGACGATTATATAGTAATGGTAGTAGCAGGTCCTAATGCCCGAAAAGACTATCATTATAACGAAACCGAAGAACTTTTTTACCAACTGGAAGGTACAATAAAAGTTATTGTACAGGACGAAGGCGAACGAAAGGAAATGGAACTTACAGCAGGCGATATGTACCTGCATCCGGCAAAAGTACCCCACTCACCCGTTAGAGGTGAAAACTCTATAGGGCTCGTAGTAGAGCGCGTAAGAGCAGGCAAAGGATTTACCGACGGGTTGCTGTGGCATTGCGAAAACTGCAACCACAAGCTGCACGAAGTATATTTTGAGTTGCACGATATAGAAAAAGACTTCCTGCCCCACTTTGAACATTTTTATAACTCTGAAGCATTACGAACTTGCGAAAGTTGCGGTACTGTTATGGAAGCCGACCCCAAGTTTGTGAAATAATAATAGTGTTGTTTTTGCTGAGAATCGTTAGGCTTACCCTAGCTATTATTGCATAATAAACATTTATTAATATGATAAGCAGCTCAAAATTATCAAAACAGCAAAAAAGAATTATATTTGTATGATATAACAATAAACAGCAAAAAAGTTAAAATATGGCAACATTAACCGATCAGTTTGGTATTCAAGAAGCCTTGTCTAAACTAGGCATACAGGAAGTAAACAAAGGTACATCTACAGGAAGCAACAGTTTTGCTAACGGTGAAATTATAGAATCATACTCACCAGTAGACGGTACACTTATAGCCAAAGTACAGGCTTCTACCAAAGAAGATTATGAAGCAGCTATGGAAAAAGCAAGCGAAGCTTTTAAAAGCTGGAGACTTGTACCCGCACCAAAAAGGGGTGAAATAGTACGCCAAATGGGTGATGAGCTACGCAAATATAAAGAACCACTAGGACAACTTGTTTCTTATGAAATGGGTAAAAGCCTACAAGAAGGTCTTGGAGAAGTACAAGAAATGATAGACATCTGTGATTTTGCAGTAGGTTTATCACGTCAGCTTTACGGGCTTACTATGCACAGTGAACGTCCAATGCACCGTATGTACGAGCAGTACCACCCAGTAGGTATTGTAGGTATCATATCTGCATTCAACTTCCCAGTTGCAGTATGGAGCTGGAATGCAATGTTGGCTTGGGTATGTGGCGATGTTTGTATCTGGAAACCAAGTGAAAAAGCACCATTATGTGGTATAGCTTGCCAAAACATTATACAAAGTGTATTAGAAAGAAACGATATACCAGAAGGTGTTAGTTGCTTGATAAACGGTAGAGAAAATGGCGACCTTATGAACAACGATAAGCGTTTACCATTAGTATCGTTTACAGGTTCTACACGAGTAGGACGCCACGTATCTAAAACTGTTGCCGAGCGTTTTGGTAACACTATCCTTGAGCTTGGTGGTAACAACGCTATTATAGTATCAGAACATGCTGATTTGAGTATGGTACTAGTAGGTGCTGTATTTGGTGCAGTGGGTACAGCAGGACAACGTTGTACATCTACAAGAAGACTTATCATTCACGAAAGTATGTATGATAAAACAGTAGAGGTGCTTAAAAGTGCTTATGCTCAACTAAAAATTGGTAACCCATTAGATAGTAACAATCACGTAGGACCACTTATTGATAAAGACTCTGTAAACAATTACCTAAACGCTATCGAGAAAGCAAAAGCTGAAGGTGGTAAAGTAATTGTAGAAGGTGGTGTTATGGAAGGCGAAGGCTACGAAAGTGGTTGTTACGTTAAACCATGTATCATAGAGGCAAAAAATAACTTCGAGATAGTACAGCACGAAACATTTGCACCAGTACTTTATATCATGAAGTACAGCAACCTAGAAGATGCTATCGCAATGCAAAATGATGTACCACAAGGACTTTCATCTGCATTATTTACAAACAGCATGAGAGAAATGGAATTATTCCTTTCTCAAGCAGGTTCAGACTGTGGTATTGCTAATGTAAACATCGGTACATCGGGTGCAGAAATTGGTGGTGCTTTTGGTGGAGAAAAAGAAACAGGCGGCGGTCGCGAAAGTGGCTCTGATGCTTGGAAAGCGTACATGAGAAGACAAACCAATACAATTAACTATGGTACTGAGCTACCATTAGCACAAGGTATTAGTTTTGATATATAATCGTTAAGAATTCAATCTTACTTTATAAAGTGTTTATAAAAAAACCGCTTCAGGAAACTGAAGCGGTTTTTGTTTTTATATATTACTGTACCCTGTCTATCATAGACATTGTGTTTAGTATACAGTGGGCAATAATTAATGCCCATAAATTTCGCCCAAATTTTACATAGGCTATTCCCATAACTAAACCAATAAGTCCTACTGTAATAGATCTTTCTGATAAATCATATGAATGTCTGAATCCAAAAATTGCAGCTTGTAAAACCACAGCAAGAATTGTAGCTATAGAGGTTTGCGAAAATAACTTTTCAAACCAATTTATTAAAAATCCTCGGTCTAATAATTCTTCTAGCATCGATTCAAGTAAAACTGCTGGCATAATTGCGAAGAAAAGCAACCAATTCCCTTTTAACTCCCCAAACTTAGAAGTTGAATTTTCAGAATAATTATTTGACTCGAAAGAAAAAGGTAAGTGATCCTTTACAATCTGAAAAAATAATATTGATACAATAGTAGCTGCTAAAATTCCGGCAGAAGTTAATAACGTTTTTTTTATGCTCTCTGGCTTTCGTAACCCTAAATCTTTCCACGATACATTGCGAGCTTTCATTCTCCAAGTAGCAATAATTAAAGTTGAAAGCGACCAAAAAAGCCCATTTATAATAAAACCAACCTTTGGAAAATAGAGTTCCCTTATCAGAAACATTATTGATATGTAGATAGTTAGGTCGAATAGAATTCCTAGACGATTAGCTGGTTTTGTTAAACCATTAGCATCTCCTTTTTGTTCAATAGGCATATAATTGTTTTTAACTGCCTATATGACGACGTTTTTAATAAAAGGTTACAGGGGTAATATTTTAATTACCCTGTAAGGTGATTCTATATAAGTACTATTTCCTCCACAAACTATCAGTAAAATAATGCTTACAGTCCAAAAAGTTATGGGCTACACTAAAGCCTGCACTTTCTGCCAGTTCATTAATCTCATCAAAGCTGTATTTTTTAGAAAGCTCTGTCCATATCAGTTCATCCCTTTCAAAATAGAATGTAGTATCTAATACCTTGCTATAAAACTGTTGCTGTTTTAGGCTTACCAAAAAGCTGTTTACCTGCCCGTTTTTAGGACTGTAATTACTATAAAAGTCAAACTGATCAAGTTTAATATCGGCATCTAGTTCGCTGTTAATTCTGCTAAGTAAGTTCATGTTAAATGCCTTGGTAATGCCATGTGGGTCGTCATACGCTTTTTGTATAATACGCGGATTCTTTTTCAAGTCCATGCCCATAAGCAGCATATCTCCCGTTTTCATACCTGCATTAAACTTTTTGAGCAAGTCTAGTGCATCCTCACGAGGGTAGTTACCAATATTGCCTCCTAAAAACAAGAAAAGGTTAGGCGTACTGCTTTTGGTAAGCTCGCCCAATACCTCAAAGTAATCACCCGTTTTAGGCTTCATAGTAATATTTGGTAATGCATCGGTAATATTCTTTTCGAGGGCATCTATAGCCTCTTGCGAAATATCTATAGGAATGTAGGTAAAGTCAGCCCCTTTATCCATAAAGGCGCTTAATAATTGCTTGGTTTTCATGCCATCGCCGCTGCCAAACTCTACAATGTTGAATTTCCCTTTAAAAGGTAGCTTGTCTAGTATATCTCCTGATTGTTGCGATAGTATTTCGAACTCGCAATTAGTAGGGTAATATTCGGGCATCTTCATGATTTCCATAAAAATACGACTCCCGTTATCGTCATAAAAATATTTAGACGATAAGTGTTTTTCTTTTGCTGTTAAACCCTCTTTTACATCTGCTGCAAACGAGGTTATGTTTGATGTTGTGTTATCAGTTGTATCCATTATTTTTTTACAAGGCGAATGCCGTTAAACTGCCATCTTTCTTCTGCATGAAAAAAGTTGCGGTAGGTGTGTCTGCTATGCTCGTGGCTTGTAGCACACGAAGCACCACGAAGCACCATTTGGTTAATCATAAATTTGCCGTTATACTCGCCCACGGCACCATCGGGCTTATTGTAGTATGGGTAAGGCAGGTAGGCACTATTTGTCCACTCCCAGCGTTTACCCCAGTCTATTTTGTTAGATGCTGTTTCCCATTCCTGTTCGGTAGGTAGGCGCATACTTTTCCACTCGGCATATGCCGATGCTTCAAAAAAACTAATGTGGGTTACTATAGCATTGGGGTTTACTTTCTGTAGCCCATTCATGGTAAAGTGTTGCCACTTACCATCAATTTTGTGCCAATATAGGGGAGCTTTTATATCGTTTTGCGTTACCCATGCCCAGCCTTCGTCTAGCCAGTAGTTAAAATCATTATAACCACCTGCCTCTATAAACTCCATATACTCGGCATTAGTTACAAGCGCATTAGCAATTTCATATTCATTCAAGTAAACTTTGTGCCTTCCATGCTCGTTATCATAACTAAAACCTTCGCCGTTAAAGCCTATTTCATATATTCCTTCGGGTATGGTTATAAAACCATTATTTTCATTTTTCTGGTTTTCCCACTCAATGTCTTCATTATAAACGGGGAAAGTAGGGTTGCAGCCCAGTATATATTTTATATCGGTAAGCAGTAACTCTTGGTGTTGCTGTTCGTGGTTAAGCCCCAGTTCGGCAAGGGTGTGTACTTCGTTGTCCTTTAGTTGTAGTACCAGTTCCATATGCATATCTACATACTTGCGGTAAGCATATACATCTGCCACACCTGGGCGGGTTATAGCGCCTCTATCGGCTCTAAAAGTTCTGTTACCTATGTTGTTGTAATAGCTGTTAAACAGAAAGCAGAAGTCCTCGTTATATACCTTATAGTCATCAAGATATTGCTTTAATATAAACTGCTCAAAAAACCATGAACTGTGTGCCAAGTGCCATTTGGGCGGACTCACAAAAGCAGCAGGCTGTGGTACATAATCTTCGGTATGTAGCAGGCTGCATATTTTTTCGGTATGGTGCCTTACGGCATGGTATTTTTCTAAAAGAGTAGTCATTTTTTTATTAATGTAATAATTACTAATTTACAAATAATGCTTACTGCTTGCCTTTTTCAGGCTTTTTTTAACCAAAAAATAACATTTTTAAAATGGTCTAGATAATAGCCTGCTGTATAAATAATTAGATTTATTACAAATAGTGGTAATCATTTGCATTATTAATATTTTACTTTACATTTGCAGCGAAATAATTACAGAAAAACAAAAAGATAGAAATCATGTTATTTATAAAAACCACATATCAACTTAATATTGCAGACGATCGTATTCCTGCATTCAAGTTGGGTTTTATAGATAATAGGAGTTTTAGATAGCTATCTATTTTAAAAATATATAAACCCAGACTTGAGAAAGCTCTGGGTTTTTTTATACCCAAAATATATGATAATAGTATATCGTAACACACATATTCAGTTATGCGACAGTCCACAATTTGGACTAGAACGTATATGCCATGAACCGTACATTCCCTGTTGAAAGGAGGGATAATGCCTTTGCATTTAGCAAAGCCCGGTTCTATTATAGAGCTGGGCTTTTTTTATGGAAAAAAGCGAACAAAAGAACGATAAATAATTAAATGATAAAACAAACATCAGGCTTCACTTAGAGCAAGTGTAACCACAAAACAGCAACGTTATGGAACCGCAAATAACAACAATGAATACATCCTCTTTCACCGCTATGGTGGATAGGGCTTATGGCAAAGAGCAAGAATTGCAAGGTAATAGAGGTACGTTAGAAAGTGTTATCACTACACATTTTGCACAAATGAGTGCCAAAAATCACTTATGGAAACGCGATACCTTCCGTATGTTGTTATTGCATCTGTATAACGAAAGCTGTTTTACAATTCTAAGAAGCCCCGATTATATAGCGGTATTGGCAAACATAAGCAGCTTTGGCGATAAAACGGTAAAGGATATACAAGGCTGGGAAAAAGAAAGCTTTGTGCCCGAAGAGCAGTTGGCATCGCTTATAAAACACTGTTTTGCCAAATACCCTACACCAGAGTTTTTGGAGAACGTGTTTGCTTCCGATAATAAAATTCATATGTACTGGTATGTACAGTTGGGTAGGGGCGATAGCGTTTTAACGCTTAGCGGTTTTCCTGTAGCGTTTACGAACAAGATGGCACACGCCTTTAGGCTTACACCAGCCACCTATACTGTAGCACAAGCCATACGCAGGGCACAGGCATTAGGTTATGGCGCAACAGCCAAAAGAGCCGATGTTATAGCATGGTCGGCATTGGCAGACAGCTTCGAGGCTGAGTATTTCTGGTCAACAGTAGTACACTTTGTAGTAAAAGTAAACGAAGATGTAACGATTGATAAATTACAAGTAGTACTTGAATACCTTGAAATGTTTAGAGCCCAACAGCCCAATATGGATATGAAAGGTAGAACGTGGGAAGCATTGCTAAGGCAAGCCGAAGAGTGGCATACTGAAATGGCGAAAAAGCGCGATGCCGAAGGTTATGAACAATGGAAGCGAGTTGCTATAGCCGATTTTTACAAAGAAGAAGATGAGGTAACGTACTATATAATACAGCTTATTAACTCTGTACAATTGTATGAAGAAGGTTATGAAATGAGCCACTGCGTAGCAGATTATACCTATGATTGTGCCAATGGTTCTACCGCTATATTCTCTTTGAGAAAATATGCGATAGGCGCAGCCGAATTCGAAAGGATGGTAACTATAGAAGTTAGCCCCGCTAGTAGGGAAATTGTAGAGGCAAAAGGTAAGTATAACGAAATGCCTACCCAAACTCAGGATAAGCTGATAATGGAGTGGGCTGCAAAAGAAAAACTTAAACCTGAATATGAGTATTATGATGGTTTTTATGAGCCACCAGTAAACCCAGCACCGCAACCTGCAATTCAGCTTCCTAGGCAAATGCCACGTGTGGCTATTGATGAGAGGTATTATGTACCACCAAGGTATCGCCAAGAAGATAATGATGGTACTGAAGCGTTGTTACTTATAGGTAAAATAATACTATACATAATATTGAGCGTGATCTTTATGATGTTAGTCTTTAGATGGATGCTTACATAATATGTAGTATAAAGAGAAAACAGGGCAGCTTGCCTGCCCTGTTTTTACAAAACAAAAATTAAAATAATGGCAAAATTAAAATTAAGAGGTAAAGACCTCATAGCAATAGGATTCCCGCAAAACAAAGCAATAAGCATCGCTATGGAAAGCATGCTTGCACACTATAAAAGGGAAACTAAAGAACGGGTGTTAGTACTATTAAAAGAAGTACTTGCTAATCCCGAAAAATTTATGGGCGATGGCGTGTTTGGTAAAACAGTCGAAGCATTATTAAGCGATAAAAAGAAAGAAGCACAAAAGCTGAATGCAACACGTGCACCCCATACCATTTTTGGAGAAAATGGTATTGCCGATGTGGCAAAAGAGCAATTATATACTGCTCTAAAATTACCCATTGCACATAGTGGTGCATTAATGCCCGACGGACATTCGGGCTACGGGCTACCCATAGGCGGTGTGCTTGCTACAGAAAATGCTGTAATACCCTATGGTGTAGGGGTAGATATAGGGTGCAGAATGTGCTTGAGTGTTTATGATATTAGCCCGTCTTACCTAGAAGGGAGTAAAGACAAGTATGTAAATATCTTAAGGAACCATACCAAATTTGGTGGTAGAGAAATACATGACAACCTTAACGACCATGAGGTATTAGACCGTGACGAGTTTAACACAATTCCGTTTGTAAAAAAGTTAAAAGATAAAGCTTACAAACAATTAGGTAGCTCGGGTGGCGGTAATCACTTTGTAGAGTTTGGTGTTGTAGATGTACCAGCAAACGATGAGGTTTTTAACCTACCCGAAGGACGTTACGTAGGAGTGCTTTCTCATAGTGGTTCGCGCGGATTGGGAGCTAATATAGCAAAGCACTATACCAACCTAGCCATGAAGCAAACACCATTACCACAAGAGGCACGCCATTTAGCATGGTTAGACCTCAACACACACGACGGGCAAGAGTACTGGTTAGCAATGAATCTTGCGGGCGATTATGCTTCGGCATGCCATCATGATATTCATAAAAGAATAGCCAAAGCACTAGGTACACGACCACTCACTACAGTAGAGAACCATCATAATTTTGCGTGGAAAGAAGTTGTAGAAGGTAAAGAGCTAATAGTACACCGTAAAGGAGCAACACCAGCACAAAAAAATGTGTTAGGTATTATACCTGGTAGCATGACGGCACCAGGCTATATCGTGAAAGGTAAAGGTAATGACTTGTCGTTAAACTCAGCATCGCATGGTGCAGGGAGGGCATTTTCGCGAACAAAAGCCAAACAATCGTTTACTAAAAGTGAGCTTAAAACAGTGCTTAACGATCATGGTGTAACGCTTTTAGGAGCAGGGTTAGACGAAGCTCCTATGGCATATAAAAACATCGAACAGGTAATGGCACAACAAACAGAGCTAGTAGACGTGGTAGGTACTTTTATGCCTAAAATTGTTAGGATGGATAAAGAGTAAATATAATAGCCCTGTACCTTTAGAGTACAGGGCATAATAAGAAACAATGATGGGAATTAATAGCTACGAAGTAATGTACATTCAGGCAAAGGATAATTACCCTTATGATGTACATGAATGTATAGAGAAATTACAATATGTAATTGCAGCCGACGATGAACACGCGGGTGCACACTGCCTTATGGGGCAAATATATAACGAGCAGTTACAAAATTATGAGCAAGCAGAGTATTACTACAGGATGACATTATACCTTGATAAAAACTATGCACCTGTATATTACCAATATGCCAATTTGCTTATAAACCATAACAGACTCGAAGAAGCACTCAATATTATTGATATAGGTTTAAAAGTATCAGGTATAGATGTGGCACAAATGATTTATTTAAAAGGAATTTTATATGAGAGGTTCGAAATGTACACTACAGCCATAGAGTATTTTATTGATGCAAAAAAGAGATGTTTTAATAACTCGTTTATGGATGGTATGGACGAACATATTAAGAGAGTGAAAAAGAAAATGAAACTCTTTAAAAAATCCAATAAAAAAGATGATAAGAATAAAAAGAAGAAGAAAAAAGAGAAAAAATCATCATGATAAAATCCGCCCATTGGGCGGATTTTTTTATTTCTCTGTTATGTGTCATTGCGAGGAGGAACGACGTGGCAATCTGTTTTTACAGTAACTATTTTGTCATTCTGACGAAGGAAGAATCTCATTACAAATGCTTCGTTCCTCAGCATGACATCTAAAAAGACTTAATTCCTCCCGTCTTCGTTAGGGTATAATTTATAAACAGGGTCGCTTTGCCAATATTCTTTAGTATCGGCATCTATAACAGTTAAAGGTCCTTTAAAAGCGGCACCGGTATCTACATTCCAAATACTTGCTTTATTTACAGGCTTAGTTTCGCCTATGCGAGTTACAGGCGTATGCCCTATAAAAATTTCACTATAGTGCGTAAAACGTTTTGGGTATTGCGGATGATTTTTTTCAAGGCTTTCATCCAGTGCGAGCGCTGTTTCCCACAAGGTTCTATCCCAGTAAAACATACGAGTGAAATATTCACCTTTAATACCGTTTTGGTTGGTAAAACCTGCATGTAAAAAAAGCTTATTATCATTATCATGATGATAATCTTGCAAGTTTTCTAAAAAAGCTACGTGAGCCTCTCTTCGATCACCTATTACCGAGCTATATTTCTCAGTAGTTAGTTTTCCGCCGTGGTTAAACCATTGCTCATTATATTCGCCTGTTTTCATCCAGTCCAGTAGCAAGTCGTCATGATTACCTCGCATAAAAATACTATTATACTGTTGTTTTATTTCCATCAGGAAATCAATTACCTCAGCCGATTGGCTCCAACCATCTACATAATCACCCAGAAAAATAAGAGTATCGCTGGTGGTTACAGTAGCGCGTTCTAGTATTTGTTGTAGTGCTATATAGGCTCCGTGTATATCGCCAATAACGAGTGTTCTGCTCATAAGTGTTCTTTTGAGTTTAAAATCAAAAAGTATAAACTTATAGTTTTTTTCTATAAGTTAACATATATAAAAGGAATTTAGTTTTAAAATTATATTAAATTTAGTGCCTTAATAACTATCTAACTATGAAAACAAAATTACTTTATTTAACATTATTGTTATTATCATTTACAATAAATGCTCAGCCTCCTGTTGAGGGTTTTGAAGATGCAGGTATATTTCCCCCTCCAGGATGGATGGTGCTAGATAATAGCATTGGTCCTGCAGTACAGTGGAATCAAGCTTCAGGAGGACCTACTCAAATTCCCTATCAAGGAAGTTATGCAGCTTATCTAAGTAGAGAAAACGTGGGTGTAGGTATACCAGAAGATTGGTTAGTAACACCACAAATGATGGCATCAGAGAAAATTCGTTTTTTTTCAAGATTAACGCTAGGAGGCGATCAAGGTTCTATTTATAGAGTAATGATTACTACTGGAGACCCTACTGATTTAGGGGGGTATACTGTATTACAAGAATGGACAGAGTTAGAAATTAACCCTGACCAAACCACATACACCGAGAAAGTGGTTGATGTACCAAGCGAATATTTAGGGCAACAGGTACGCTTCGCATTTGTAATGATAGCAGATAATGGTGATAGATGGCTAATAGACAATGTTAGCTTTGAGGTTGATTGTGCACCTCCTACTAACATTGCAGTTGATTTTGAAGGCTCTATAGCAACAGCAAGTTGGGAAGCAGAAGAAGGAGTTGATGAATGGGAGGTTTATATTATGCCAGGATATCAAACTTTTGTGGGCGATGAAGAAGGTATCGTTGTTTCGGGAGAACCTTCTTATACGTTTATTGGTCTTGTAGAAGACGAATTATATAAGGTATATGTGCGTGCTATTTGCTCAGATGATAGTATTGGTTGGTGGATGGGACCTACTTATACCGAAACGATATTTAATGATAATACAATAACAGGTACAATAATGTATGATAGTGATGGTGATAATAACTGTGATGAAGCTAATTATATCCCTTCAATTCCGATTCTTGTAAACATTAATGGCGATTTTATATTTTATACCTATACTAATGCAGAAGGCGAATATACACTATACAATATTCCCGAAGGTCAAAATAGTATAACATTACAGCCTTTATTACCACAAGGTTTTGATGATGTTCCTGTTGTGAGTGAAATATTAACTTTTGAAGGGACTGATATAGAACATGTGCTAGATGTTTGTGTACCTCAGTATGATGAAGCTATAAATGATATAAGAGTAACTTTTTTACCAACTAATGGTGCACAACCAGGTTTTTACCCGAGGTATTCTTTAAAGGTGAGAAACATGGGTATACTACTTGCTGAAAACGTAACAGTAACACTCGATTTTGATGAAGAAAGAGTAGAAGTAAATGAAGTAGATAATCCATACACCGTTACAGATGAAAATACAATATTAATTAGTCTTGGAGATATACCTCCTTTTGGGAGTAATATTAGTGAAGTTAAGTTTTATGCATTCGAACCACCTGTAAATGAGGTAGGGGACCAGTTACCTTATACAGCTTATGCTAGTATGAATGCTACAGATGATGATATGACAAATAATTATTATACACTTAATCAAACACTTGTAAACTCTTATGACCCTAATAGTGTGGTAGTTGCCGAAGGTGATTTAATACCATTAGAAGATGAAATTAAGGATGTACATTACACCATAAACTTTCAGAATTTAGGGACTGCACCTGCGGTAAATATAAAAATAGAAAATGATCTTGATGCTAATTTTGATAGTGATACATTCGAAATGATTGCTTCGAGCCACAATTTTACTGTAGCACGCACGGGCGAACACTTAGAATTTCAATTTCCTAATATCAACTTGCCTAGTAGTCTAGCTGATGAGCCTAATAGTCATGGTTATGTAATTTATAAAGTTAAACCAATAACAACCATTCAAGAAGGAGATATTGTAAACAATACCGCCGATATTTATTTTGATTTTAATAGTGCAATTATTACTAATACAGCTACTTCAGAGTTTTACGATGTACTAATGAATACTGATAATCATCGAGCAAACAATATACTTATATACCCTAACCCTGCAACAGATAAAATTTATATTCAAACAGAAAGCATTATACAAAAAGTATTGATATATGATATTAACGGACGTTTGTGCCTGACATCAGAAACAACAACTATAGATGTTAAAAGTCTAAATTCAGGTCTATATTTTACCGAAATAATAACGAGTGTAGGTAAAAACGTTTATAAGCTAATAAAGCAGTAATTTATTATTTAAATAATAAAAAACGGGAACCTCTAGAGGTTCCCGTTTTTGTTGAGTTTAATTTGTTTTATCTGTTACTAACATTTATTCCTATTATAAATAATGTTTTATTTTAACAAATAAAACAAAATATAAATATTTTGTTTCGTAATTATTTATATATTTGAAATTATAATCCAACTAAATATTATTATTATGAAAAAAGTTATTTGCACAACACTGTGCCTGTTTTTCTTGTTCTCTTGTTCAACAAGTAACAATGATGTAGAGACGTCCAGTCAAAGTTTAAAAATTGAAAATGACCTTAAATTTTACAATGAAGGTCTTGAAGGCTACTCAAGTTCTGGAATGCCTAAAAAAGGTAAGTTCTGGAAAGTGCTAGGAGTAATTGCTGCTGATTTTGCAGGTGGTGCCGCGGGATCTCTTCTTAGTCCTGCTATTGGTGTTGTTATTGCAGGAGCTGCTTCAGGAGCTGCCGCTTCTGCTGCTCCAGGTGGTGGAAACGACCCTATAAATACTAATTTTAATGTTGAGTACAATGTTCCCGAAGGTTTTGATGATTCTGATATAGGTGAACAGCATAACGATATCTTAGCAAATGTTTTTATGGGAGATACACCTATAGAGGATTATTTAGTTCAAAACTACGGAGATCAAACAGTTCAGCAGTATTATTCTAGTGACGTTCAAAGCATGAATGATTTAGTAATTGGGTCTACAGTTAATTATGTAGAAATGAACTACGATTATTCATTTTTGTTCAGTACATATAAGGATAATGGTTTGATTTCTGAGAATACAGAGATGGTAATGTCTCTTTTTACACAAGCTTTCTTTCAAGCAGCGTCAGATGATGAAATCTCTCAGATTTTAAATTACTACTCTCAAACGGTTTTACAATCTGATGAGTTAACACAGTCAGACAAAAGATCTATATTTTCAGCTTTCTCAGTAGCAAGAAGTTCTTCTAACTATTGGAATAATCTTGAAAATTAATCTATTACATTAAGTAAATTTATATTGTTGTATCAACTGATAAGTTGATGTAAAATTAAGCCAGAACATTTATTTGTTCTGGCTTAATCTGTTTTATTATACTTCATTTTACGCAATACACGCATTGCCTCTTTAAAAGAAACATAGGCACTTTTATCAGGATGAGCTTTTAGTAAATGTTTGGCAGCAATAAGCCTTTCGTGCGCATCATCAAAACCGTTGAGGTAGCATATCATGAGCGTATGTGGCATATTGCGCAGGTCTTTCTCTTCTCGTTCTGATAGCGAAGTGCCTTTATTTAGCTTATTTATTAATGCTAAGTTCGCATTATAAATATGATGCATCATTTTGCGGTTATACTGTGGTGGGTCAAACAGCAGTGTAGAATCCATTTTATAATAACCGTTCTCCTGAAAATTAATGCTCACTTTCTCTAAAGGATAATAGCTTGTTTTGTCATTCAGTCCCAGCGAAACATACTCGGTAATAGAAAATGTACTGTCGTTATACTCAATTTGTACCTCATCTAGTGTAGAATAAAATAGCTTTACTTGCTCATTAATAAGCTCTATGTCTACACGCGAATAGTAGGTTTTTCCTCGTACTACTTTTTTGTTTCCTGCCCAGCACACTACAAACAATTCTTTAAATACCTTGTAGCCTGATGCCATATCCTTATGGCGGTTGTTAATAAAATCGATAACGCCTTCTAGTGTATAAGCTATACTATTGCGCGAGTTATTCTCGATATCAATAACTGTAGCCGTGTTTTCATAATTCATTTCCTCATCCCTGTCTACAGGTACAGAGTTGCTCCCCCTGCGCATAAAAACAGCACCATGAGGAATGTTGTGTATAAACTTCTTGAAAGAAGATATTTTATTGTTAGGGCGAATAGTTACCAGTCCTACTACCTTGTGTTTAGGTAGGTTAGGGAAGGGTACGTTTTCATACTGTATTTTGGGTGGATT
Source organism: Flavobacterium arcticum (assembly GCF_003344925.1). Classification (NCBI taxonomy): domain Bacteria; kingdom Pseudomonadati; phylum Bacteroidota; class Flavobacteriia; order Flavobacteriales; family Flavobacteriaceae; genus Flavobacterium; species Flavobacterium arcticum. Next base: position 1,433,156 of record NZ_CP031188.1, read on the forward strand.
ATTTAAGTAGGCATTCACCAAATTTTGTATGCGACTATCATCATAAAAATCAGTTCCGCGGATCTCGTTATCCTTATCTTCAACCCCCACCACGATATAAGAGTTGTTAGAAGGGTTAGAGTTAGAGAGTGCACAAATGTGTTTTACAAACTTTCCCTTACCCTCTTTAGTATGCAAATTCAACTGACGCTTTTTGTCATAAAAGCTGCTCTCATCATTGTGAGCCAGTAAGTTTTTTATGAGCAAGCGTTTGTTTATCATTTGCTTAATTGTCTTTCTTTACCATAGTAGCACTTGCTTGTGCTGTGGGCAGTATCATCAGGTCGGCTATATTTACATGATAAGGGCGTGTTACAACAAAGGTTATCACATCGGCAATATCTTCGGGTTGTAAAGGTTCATAGCCTTTATATACGGTATCGGCACGTTCGGTATCTCCTTTAAAACGTACTTCGCTAAACTCGGTGGCAACCAAGCCTGGGTTGATAGCCCCAACACGAATACCATATTGGTTCAAGTCCATACGCATCCCTTGATTAATGGCATCTACGGCGTGCTTGCTTGCACAATATACATTACCATTTGGGTACACCTCTTTTCCTGCTATAGAGCCTATATTAATAATGTGTCCGCTTTTGCGTTCTATCATATTAGGTATAATAGCTTTCGACACATAGAGCAATCCTTTTACGTTGATGTCTATCATAGCATCCCAGTCGTCAGTATCGCCGTTTTGTATTGGGTCTAGCCCATGCGCGTTACCCGCATTGTTTACTAGTATATCTATATTTTTAAATTCTTTAGGAATAGAAGCTATAGCATTATCAACTGCTTTTTTGTCTCTTACATCAAAAAGAAGAGTGTGTACAGCGGTTAAACTGCTTAACTCCCCTTGCAGTGCTGTAAGCCTATCATCACGACGACCACACAATATTAATCGGATATTATTTTTTGCAAAATAACGAGCCGTTGCTCTACCAATACCACTCGTTGCTCCTGTTATTAATGCTGTTTTCATTGTTTTAGATTTTTTAGTTTTTAGAAATCAATCGACTTTTAACTTTAAGACTTTAAAAACTTTATGGCTATTAAGGCACTTTATCCCCCATACTCTCTGTCCATATAGCAAACCAGTCTTCGAGTTCTAGAGTTAGTCGTGTAGCCTTCATTTGGTTTTTCAATCGGCTTGGGTTGGTCGATCCTGTAACGGGTACTATGCCCGAAGGATGTTGCATTATCCAAGCGAGTAGTAGTACATCTACAGTTACTTCATATTTTACCACAAGTGCCATAAGCAACTCCCTTAAGCGTTGCGTTTGCTTAGTTTCCTCTTTAAAAATATGCCCTAGAGGGCTCCACGCAAGTGGTTTAATGTTGTTAACCATCATATAATCTAGCGAACCATCGAGCATTGGCTCAAAGTGAGTAGCCGAAAATTCTATTTGGTTATACGATACCTCAGTACGGCTACTGATGAGGTCAGTCTGGCTATTAGTAAAGTTCGATACCCCGAAACTATTTATCTTACCATCAGCTTTCAGTTTTTCTATAGCTTCTGCAATTTCATCGGGATGCATCAACGGGCTTGGTCGGTGCAGTAGAAGCAAATCAAGATAATCTGTTTGCAGGTTTTTTAGTGACCCCTCTACCGATTTTATAATATACTCTTTCGAGTAATCATAATGCTTTACCTTGTTGTCGCGGTTACCTGTAACGTGTTGTATACCGCACTTAGATATCAGTTGTATTTGGTCGCGGTTAATACCACTTTCGGCAAAAGCTTTACCAAACTCGGCTTCGGTAGTATAACCACCATAAATATCGGCATGGTCAAAGGTAGTAATGCCATATTCTAGACAAGAGAACATAAGGGCGGTCATCTCGGTAGTACTCATTTTCTTACTCCAAACACCCCAGTTCATAGCGCCGGCAATAATAGGCGATAATGTAATATCCATTAAAATGTTGTTTTTTAGGGTTTTTAGAGCGCAATATTGTATTGCGATGCTAAAATTAGCAAAAAATAACTGATGTATGGGGGTGGGGTGGGTTATCATTCTTTAACATTTAACAAGTCGTTAACAAGATTTTTATATTAAATTTTCATTTGCAGCGTTACTTTTACATTATTAACTTCACAGCACCAAAATAGATATACTTATGGAAGAAAATACTGCTGCTTTAGACATTAGGGCAATTAATGAAAAAATAGAGCGGGAGAGTGCTTTTATAGACCTCCTTGTTATGGAAATGAACAAGGTAATTGTAGGTCAAAAGTACATGATAGAACGCCTGCTTATAGGTTTACTTGGGCAAGGACATATACTACTAGAAGGTGTGCCAGGACTGGCAAAAACCCTTGCTATTAACACGCTTTCGCAAGCCGTACACGGTAGTTTCAGCCGTATTCAATTTACACCCGATTTGCTTCCTGCCGATGTAGTAGGAACAATGATATATAACATGAAGCAAAATGAGTTCACCATAAAAAAGGGACCCATATTTGCCAACTTCGTGCTTGCCGATGAGATAAACCGTGCCCCTGCAAAAGTGCAGAGCGCCCTGTTAGAGGCAATGCAAGAAAAGCAGGTAACCATAGGCGAAGAAACCTTTAAGCTCCAAAAACCTTTCTTGGTAATGGCAACCATGAACCCTGTAGAGCAGGAGGGAACCTACCCACTGCCAGAAGCACAGGTTGACCGTTTTATGCTAAAAGCTGTTATTGATTATCCAAAAATCGAAGACGAACGCCTTGTAATGCGTAGTAACCTAAAAGGAGCTTTCGATAAAGTAAATCCAGTAGTGTCTATAGATCAGATACTAAGAGCACAAGAAGCAGTGCGCGAGGTATATATGGATGAGAAAATCGAAAAATATATCCTCGACCTCATCTTTGCAACCCGTTATCCAGAAAAATATAAGCTAGAAAGCCTAAAACCGCTTATAAGTTTTGGGGCATCACCACGTGGTAGTATTAATCTTGCCATTGCAGCAAAATGTTATGCATTTATCAAGCGTAGAGGCTATGTAATACCAGAAGATGTAAGAGCCGTAGTACACGATGTATTGCGCCACAGAATAGGTATTACCTATGAAGCTGAAGCCGAAAACATAACATCTATAGATATCATAAACAAAATAGTGAACGAGGTAGAAGTGCCTTAATTTGTCCGAAAAGTCGAATGTCATAAAGTCAAAAGCTACTAGCAAACCGACTTTACGACTTTAAATACTTTAGACTTTAAGACTAAAATTATGGATACAAAAGAGATACTAAAAAAAGTTCGTAAAATAGAGATTAAAACCCGAAGGCTGAGCGATCACATCTTCTCGGGCGAATACCACACATCCTTTAAGGGGCGTGGTATGACCTTTAGCGAGGTACGCCAGTACCAGTTTGGCGACGACGTTCGGGCTATCGACTGGAATGTTACGGCACGTTATAACGAACCTCATATAAAAGTTTTTGAAGAAGAGCGCGAGCTTACTATGATGCTCATGGTAGATGTGAGTGGCTCTGAGAGTTTTGGTACACAAAACAGCTTTAAAGAAGATATCGTTACCGAGATAGCTGCCACAATGGCTTTTTCGGCAACGCAAAATAATGATAAAATAGGGCTGATACTTTTCTCTGACCAAATAGAGCTGTACATACCACCAAAAAAAGGAAAATCGCACGTGTTGCGCATCATTCGCGAGCTTATAGAGTTTACGCCTAAAAGCAAAAAAACGGATGTAGCACAAGCATTGAAATTTCTTTCGAGTGTGCAAAAAAAGAAAGCTATTGTTTTCTTGATTTCCGATTTTATAGCAGGAGATTATGAACATACACTAAAAATAACAGCCAAGCGTCATGACATTACAGGCGTGCGTGTATATGATAGTCGTGAAGAAGAAATGCCAAATTTGGGCGTTGTAAATATGGCAGATGCCGAAACAGGCGAAACTATACTTGTAAATACAGGCTCAAAGGCGGTGCGAATGCAGTATGCAAAATACTACCGCGAAAAAGTACAGTATTTTAAAGAAACCTTTAGCCGTTGTGGTGCAGGTACAGTAAGCACGCGGGTAGATGAGTCGTATGTAACCAAGTTGCTAGGCTATTTTAAAGCAAGATAAAATTGAGGTACTGAATAACTATGAAACAAATGAACATAAAACTGTATACCTTTCTTTTACTACTGGTTGTTACCACAGCGTTTGCACAGCAACCCAAGGTAACAACGAGTATAGACTCTACTAAAATAAAGATAGGCTCGCAGTTTAACCTTACCCTAAAAACTACGGTAGATACTACAGCGCGCGTAAGCTTTCCCGAAGGTAAAAACTTTGGGCAGCTTGAGGTACTAGAATCTTACCCCATAGATACGCTTCGAAAAGATGCGATGTATGAGTTGGTGAAAAAATACGGACTTACACAGTTCGACTCTGGTCGCTATGTAATTCCGCGACTACCTGTTGTTATCAACGACAAGACAATAAATACCGATTCGTTACTTATAGAAGTCAACCCAGTAGTGGTCGATACCCTAAAGCAAAAAATGTACGACATTAAAGATGTGGCTACAGCCGAAAATAAAAGCTTGCTTTGGCTTTGGATATTGATAGGCATTATCGTTGCAGCGGGTATTGCTTTTGGCGCTTGGTGGTTTATCAAGAAACGTAAAAATGCAAACAAAAAGCCAAAAGAAGAAGAGGTAATATACACATCGCCTATAGAAAAAGCTACTATACAGCTAAAGGTGTTAGAAGATAAATCATTACTCTCTAAAGGCGAAGTAAAAGGCTATTATAGCGAACTTACCGATATTGCCCGTACTTATATAGAAGAGGCAATACACATACCTGCTATGGAAAGCACTACAGGCGAACTGATAGAAGCCATGCGTAATGCCGTACGTCGTAAGAACATGAAGCTAAGTCAGGAAACCTTTGAGCAACTCGAAAAAGTATTGCGCAATGCCGATTTAGTAAAGTTTGCCAAAGTGCGCCCTGTAGAACACGAAATTGCCGAAGATCGTAGCCGAATAGAGAAAACCATAGTAGTTATAGACCGCAGTATTCCTATAGAAAAGGAAGAGGACGAAGAGCATACACTAGCATGGCTAGAGACACAGCGCAAAAAAGAAAAGCAAAAACGCAAAAACCGTAATATAGTTATTGGTATTGTTTCGGGAGTAGTAGTGCTAGGTGCTACATTCTTCTTTTTGGGCAGGAACATTATGCGCGAATATGTAACGGGTACCCCTACTAAAGAATTGCTAGATGGCGAATGGGTAAAAAGCGCCTATGGTAACCCGCCCATAATTATAGAAACACCTAAAGTGCTAAAAAGGCAAGACCCAGAAGAAATACTGCCTAAAGGCGCTATGGCAATGTTTAAGGAAATGCAAATATTTACCTACGGTGCTATGGCAGACGATTTTTATGTAACCATAAATACGTTGCGCTATAAACAACAGACAGAAATAGACCTTAATACTACAGTAGATGGTACTATGAAAATGCTAGAAACACAAGGAGCAAAAGACATACTAGTAAAAACAGAAGAGTTTAGTACAGAGGGCGGTATGCAAGGTTTGCGTGCCTATGGTAATATGTCGTTCCCAAATCCTGTTACTAAACAAACAGCAAGAATGTATTATGAAATGATATTCTTTAAACAAAATAACGGCTTGCAACAAGTAACAATAATGTATCGCGAAGGCGACGAGTATGCTCCGCAATTATTAGACAGAGTTAAAAATTCTATTGAACTAACTAAGCTAAATTAAAATGGGAGACGTTACTTTTTTACATCCAAGTTTCTTTTGGCTATTCCTACTGTTGCCATTGGCAATAGGCTGGTACATCTGGAAACGGAAACAACAATCGGCAACACTTACCATAAGTACATTGCAAGGCTTTAAAGCCACACCATCACTATTAGCAAAGCTAAAACCGATGCTTTTTGCATTGCGATTATTGGCATTAAGTGCCATGATAGTAGCATTAGCAAGACCACGCAGTGTAGATGTAAGCAGCAAAACCAAAACCACACGCGGTATAGACATTGTTATGGCAATGGACGTATCTGGAAGTATGCTGGCAAAAGATTTAAAACCAAACCGACTAGATGCCCTTAAAGAAGTTGCCGAAACCTTTGTAGATAACCGCCCTAACGATAGGATAGGGCTTGTAGTGTATGCTGGCGAAAGCTATACTAAAACGCCTGTTACCAGCGATAAACAATTGGTAAAACAAGCAATACAATCGGTAGAGTATGACGATACTGTACTGCAAGATGGTACAGGTATAGGTGTAGGGCTTGCCACCGCCATAAATAGACTAAAAGAAAGCAAGGCAAAAAGCCGTATTATTATACTACTTACCGATGGAGTTAACAATGCAGGATTTATAGACCCACGCATGGCTGCCGATATTGCCAAAGAATATGGTATAAAAGTATACACCATAGGTATAGGTACTAACGGTAACGCGCAGTTCCCGTATGCTAAGACTGCCGATGGTCGTTTTTTATACAGAATGATGAAAGTAGAAATAGACGAAGGCTTGATGAAAGAAATTGCCAAGAAGACCGACGGGCAGTATTTCCGTGCTACGAGCAACAGCAAGCTAAAGGCTATTTATGACGAAATAAACAAGCTCGAAACTACCGAAGTAAACGAGATGAAATTTTATAATTATGACGAGAAGTATCGCCCTTGGGTGCTATTAGCCCTAGGTCTATTACTCGTTGAGGTGTTATTGAGGAAAACCATTTACAGAAGCTTTATTTAATTATGTACGAATTAGACGAATCAAAATACCTGTATTTATTTGCTGTCATTCCGGTGTTGGTACTGCTGTTTTTGGTAAACCTGTACTGGCAACGCAAAAAACAGCGCGAGTTTGGTAACCCCGAGTTGGTAAAAAAACTAGCGCCAGAGCGTTCGGTATTTAAACCTACATTAAAGCTGATAGTCTTACTTTTAGGATTATCGGGCATAATTATTGCGCTGGTAAACCCAAAAATAGGCACAAAAACCGAAACGGTAAAACGCGAAGGAATCGACATTGTTTTTGCTATAGACGTTTCTAAAAGTATGCTTGCCGAAGATGTTGCTCCAAACCGACTAGAAAAAGCGAAGCAAATAGTATCGCAAACTATAAACCAGCTAGGTAACGACAGGATAGGTATTATAGGCTATGCTGGTAGTGCTTACCCCGTGCTGCCCATAACGTCAGATTATAGTGTGGCAAAAATGTTCTTGCAAAGCATGAATACTGATATGGTATCGTCACAAGGAACAGCAATAAGCGATGCATTAAAATTGGCAGGTACTTTTTTTGACGATCCACAAACCAGCAAGTTGGTAATACTAATTTCAGACGGTGAAGACCATGGCGAAGGCAGTGCCGAAGCCGCCAAAGCTGCTGAAGAAGCAGGAATTAAAATAATAACCGTAGGTGTAGGAACAGAGAAAGGAGGACCTATACCATTAAAACGAAATGGTATAACCCAGAGCTTTAAGCGCGATAACGCTGGCGAAGTAGTGGTTACAAAAATGTATTCTGACCAACTTAAAGCCATAGCTGATGTAACCAAAGGAGGGTATATATATGGTAGCAGTACCAGAGAAGTGTCTGACTACGTGAAGAAAGCACTAGAGAACATCGAGAAAACCGAATTTGAATCGAAAGAAGTTTCGCTATACGAATCACAATTCCAGTGGTTTTTAGGCGCGGCTTTTGTATTGTTGTTTATAGAGCTATTTTTGCTAGAGCGCAAAACAGCTTGGATTAGAAAATTAAACCTGTTTAACGAAAAAGAATAATGAAAGTAAGACTTACCTATATACTGCTGTTTTGTACAGTATTCGTTTTTTCGCAGGAAAAAGAACAAAGCAAAGACAAGTATTTGCCAAAAGGCAATGAAGCCTTTGCAGAGAAAGATTACACCTCTGCGGAAGCTGATTACAGGATATCACAGTCAAAAACTCCTGCAAATGCCAATGCAGCCTACAATTTGGGTAATGCTATTTACAGGCAAGGGCAGTCGGGCGAGTCGATGTATGCTTATTTAAAAGCGATAGAAAACGCACAAGATAAAACGCAAAAACATAAAGCATACCATAATCTTGGTAATGCTTTAATGAAAGAGAAAGATTATCAAAATGCGGTACAAGCCTATAAAAATGCATTGCGCAATAATCCGCAAGATGATGAAACACGATATAACTTTGCTTTAGCAAAAGAAATGCTAAAAAATAACCCACCGCCAGAGCCACCTAAAGACGATAAGGATAAAAAAGACGACAAAGACAAGGATAAAGATAAGGACGACAAGAACCAAAAGCCTAACGATAAAGATAATAAAGACAAGGGCGATAAAGACGACAAGAAGGATAAAGGCGACAAGGGCGACGATAAAAAGGATAAAAATAATAAAGATAAAGGCGACCAAAAAGATAAGGGAGAGGGCAAAGACAAGGAAGAAAAAGGTGGCGAAGGCGATGAGCAGGAGCAAGATGCACCAAACCCCGACAAGCAGCGTATGAGAAACCTGCTAGATGCCATGAATAATGAAGAGAAGAAAATTCAGGATAAAATAAACGCCAAAAAGGTAAAAGTACAACCGAAACAACAGGGAAAAGACTGGTAACAGTTGTACTGCGATTGCGACTAATTTGAAAAATTAAGGATTATTCAGATTAAGGATTTGATAAAACAATGAGAAACTATATACTATTATTACTACTATTTTGCATGCAAGGGCTTTATGCTCAAGAGGTACAGTTTACTGCGACACCTAGTAAAACTAAACTAGGTGTTAACGAAAAATTGCGTGTAGAGTTTACCATGACTAAAGATGGCGATAACTTTGAGCCACCCTCTTTCGATGGTTTCAATGCAGCAGGACCTAGCCAAATGATAAGCAATTCGTGGATGAATGGTAAACGTAGCTATAGTAAAACCTATACTTATGTACTTACACCTACTGCGCGAGGTACATTTACGGTAGGGCAAGCAAGTATAGTTATAGATGGCGAAACCTATAAAACCATACCGTTTCAGGTTACCGTTACGGCAGCCGTAGCAAGACCAAATGACCCTAGTGCAGCCTTAGCCGAAAATGCAGGTAAAGGCATTCATGTGGTGGCAGAGGTAAGCAAAACCAACCCATATGTAAATGAGCCTATCAATGTAGTATATAAATTATATGTTAGCCAAGATGCCAGTGTGCGCGGTACACGTCAAATGGACATTCCGCAGTTCAATGATTTTTGGAGTCAGGATATAGAAACCGACAGCCGCTCGGTACACGAGGGTACTTATAATGGCGAAAGCTACCGCTATATCATATTGAAAAAAGTGGTACTCTATCCGCAAAAAAGCGGTAGGCTAGAGGTAGAGCCACTTAGCATGGAGCTTACTATTGATGTACCTACGGGCAGGCGCGATTTCTTTAATCGTCCTTTAATGACACAAACGACTAAAGTAATGTCGTCAGGCACCAAGTATATCAACGTGAAACCGTTACCAGAAAATGGCAGACCTGATGACTTTAGTGGAGCAGTAGGTAACTTTGACTTTAAAGTTACACCCTCTAAAACTACAATTAGTAATGGAGAATCGTTACAGCTAAATGTTGCCGTTTCGGGTAAGGGTAACTTAAAGTTGTTCAACTTGCCAAAGCCTGTAGTACCATCGTCATTAGAAATGTATGACCCAGAGCATAAAGAAAAAATAACGATACCCCTATCGGGTATGCAAGGTAGCATTTCAGATAATTATGCTATTATTCCACAAAACAAAGGCAAATACCCTATCAAAGCAATGTCTTTCTCGTATTTCGATCTTACTTCGGGTAAATACAAAACTATAACTACCGATGAAATAATGGTAGATGTGCTTAATGTACCAGGAACTTCGGCAGATAATCAAGACACAGCATCGGGTGTAAACAAGCAGCCTGTACAAAGCACGGCGCAATTCCGCTTTGTAGCGCTTGACACTAAATTACAACCCATAAATAAAAAACCATTTTTTGGTTCCATGTTGTTTTATATACTGCTTTTTATACCGTTTTTGTTTATACCAATTGTTATGCTACTCAAAAAACAAAAACAAGCACGCGATAACGATGTTACAGGAAACAAAATAAGAAAGAACAACAAATTGGCTAAGAAATACCTATCCGAAGCCAAAAAGCATTTAGGTAGTAAAGAGCCATTTTATGTAGCATTAGAAAAAGCATTGCACAACTTCCTGAAAGCGAAATTAAACATAGAAACGTCCGAAATGGCAAAACCAAATATTCAGGAATTGTTAGAGTCGCGTGGTGCAAAACCTGAAACTATAACCGATTTTATTAAGATAATGGACAGTTGCGAGTTTGCACGCTATGCGCCATCATCAGGTGAAGCTATGCAACAAGACTATGACAATGCGGTAAGTGTAATAACAAAACTAGAGAAGGAAATTTAGTAGTTAAGAGTCATGAAAAAATTATTATATATACTAACAGTTTTATTTTTTGCACAAGGTTGGGCACAGTCCGCTTTAGATGAAGGCAACGCCCTGTATAAAGATGGTAAGTATAACGAAGCAGCTAAGAAGTATCAGACTATTTTAGATAACGGCAATCAGTCCGCAGAGGTATATTTTAACTTAGCGAATGCCTATTATAAAATGGATGCCGTAGCACCTGCTATATACAATTATGAAAAAGCACTATTACTAAAACCCAACTATAAAGATGCCAAGATAAACCTAGACTATGCCCAAAAAATGGTTATAGACGATATACAAGCCGTACCACAGGTTGGCTTTAGCAAAATGGTCTATAACTTTACAGGAGCCTATCATTATGATGCATGGGCATGGGGAGCAGTAGTAGCAGCATTTTTATTTTTGCTATTCTTTTTAGGGTACTATTTTGCAGGAACTACAGTAGTAAAGCGTATCTTTTTTGTAGGAATGTTTGTTGCATTATTGGGCATTGTAGTTACAATACTTTCAGCAACATTCGTAAAATCAGAAGAAGCAAAACAACGTCCTGCTATAGTGTTTAACGAAGTAGTATCGGTAAAAAGCGAACCCAGAGATGCAGCCCAAGATGCTTTTATACTACACGAGGGTACAAAAGTACTTGTAAAAGAAACACTAGGCAACTGGAAAAAAATTGAACTTGCCGATGATAGCGAAGGCTGGGTAGAAAAAGATGCCATTAAAGAGTTGAAATAGTAGTAAAGTCGAAAGTCAAAAGTCAAAGGTCATAAAGTAGTTATGTCCTGCAAGGCTTCCAAAACCATGTAGGTACTGTTTATAATAATAGCTTTAATAACTACAAGGTCTCAAAGACCTCGCAGGATTTAATCTGAAACTAAACGCTTTTATTAAGCCCGTCAATCCAAGAGTCATTATCTTCACTTTCTTCATTAGGTGCTTGCCCTTCTTCCGTTTCAGTATTCTCTTTCCAAAAACTGTCTGACCATTTAGAGAGCAATGGCGAAATAGTACCATAAACATTTAGCATTGGGTTATAGCAATACGATTCGTTTAATGTTTTTTGATCAGCAAGTGTTTGTTTGCGGTTTATTTTCGAGAAAATATGTACTAGTAAGCATAGCAGTACTAACCATTTTAAAAAACCAAAAATACCCCCTAATAGTTTATTTAGCCAACCCATCATGGCAAAGTTTGCTAGCTTGGTAAAAAGTTTGCCCAGTAAAGTTACAGCTACTACCGCAAGCGCAAAGGTGAGTATAAAAGAAATTATAGTGATGTATTTTCCGTCCCAGTGCAGGTAACGGTTAATAGCCTGTGTAGTATAGCCAGAGAACATTATAGCAGCATAAACCCCTATAAGTATAGAGAGCAGCGAAGCAAGCTCAGCAAAAAAGCCTTTTGATACCCCACGAATAAAACCGTAAACAAGTATACAGCCTATAATTATATCTACTATTGCCATAAAGGCAAATATAACCTTCCTGTGCCATAATCCAAAAATAAAACCCTTTCGTTAGTTAACTTTCAACTCACTATATTTGCGCAATAAATACAATATATGTCTAGAGACGAACAACTGAAAGAACGCTGGGAACAGCTTGTAACTATATTATCCAATCGTTTTGCCGATGGCGATACGCTTGACCTTGATGCTATTATATACTTAATAGGTGTGCAGGAGCTGGGGAAGTTTAACCGTAAATTTAAAAAAGACGATAAGCTAAACCTGATGCACATAGCCATTTGCAGGTTATTAGAACCCTATGGTTATTACGAATTTGAGCTTTTTGACGAAGAAGGCTGGCCACACTATACCGTAAAAGAACAACTACCACCCTTAAAAGCAGGCGAGCAAAGCATACTGATGAAAGGAGCTATAGTAGATTATTTTTTAGAAAAAGGATTAATTGAGTAAAATCAAGTAAACAATTATACAATACAAATTGGTGGCATAGCATTTTTAAAATACCTAAATTTGTACACTCTTACTGATTAACAATGATAGACAAGATTAAAGGTTATATAGCCGAAGCCGAAGCGTTCACTACGCAAAACAAAGAAGAACTCGAAGCATTTAGAATTAAATACTTAGGTAAAAAAGGTATATTAAACGACTTTTTTGCTGAGTTTAAAAATGTGGCTAAAGAGCAGAAAAAAGAGTTTGGGCAGGTAGTAAACAACCTTAAAAAAACAGCCGAAGAAAAAGTAGCAACCTTACAGGAAGCTATGGAAAGCAAAGAAGAAACAAAAGGTATTTATGGCGATTTAACTCGCCCAGGAGAGCCTTTTACTGTAGGTTCGCGCCATCCTATATCGGTTATTAAAAACCAAATTATAGATATTTTTGCTAATATTGGTTTCAACGTGTCCGAAGGACCAGAAATTGAAGATGACTGGCACAACTTTACGGCGCTAAACCTGCCAGAGTACCACCCAGCGCGCGATATGCAAGATACCTTCTTTATACAAACCAACCCCGATGTGTTGTTGCGCACGCACACCTCATCAGTACAGGTGCGTTATATGGAAGATAATAAACCACCTATACGTACTATATCGCCAGGGAGAGTATTCCGTAACGAGGCAATATCAGCACGTTCGCACTGTATTTTTCATCAAATAGAAGGATTGTATGTAGATGAAAATGTATCATTTGCCGACTTAAAACAAACACTTTTATACTTTACAAAAGAGATGTTTGGTAAAAGTAAAATCCGTTTGCGTCCGTCATACTTCCCATTTACAGAGCCAAGTGCCGAGATAGATATTTACTGGGGGCTTAAAACCGAAACCGATTACCGTATAACCAAAGGTACAGGCTGGCTAGAAATAGGCGGTTGTGGTATGGTAGACCCTAACGTGCTTAAAAATTGTGGTATAGACGAAACTAAATACAATGGTTTTGCCTTTGGTATGGGTGTAGAGCGTATAGCAATGCTACAATACCAAATAGGCGACATCAGGATGTTTTATGAAAACGATGTACGTTTCTTAGAGCAATTTAAATCGAGTATATAATACACAGTTTAATCAGGACAGATGAAAAAAGACATTCATATCCCTAAGGTAGAAAGCGTATATGTAGCCATACTACAAGAGTGGAGCGAAGAATTTATGGATAACACTTGGTATGCTTACTTAGTAAATGGTACAGGTAAAAAGCTAGAGTCGGTTATTGTAGTTTCTAATGCTTCGGGAATGCTAAATGGCGAAGAACGAAAAACCTCGATGCTACGCCACGTTTTTCCAACGGTAGCACCCAATACTGCTATACGCATAGAACTAGTAGAAAATGGCGTTTTAGTGCTAAACAACAGTTTTATGGTTACCTATTTTAAAGACGGGGTACTTTATGATAAAAACTTTGTGGTTAAAGCCAATACTATAGCCAAAGAAAACGTGCAGGAGATTCCTGTTATTTTTAAAGACGGAATACTAGCAGAATAAAACGCTATTACGTCATTACGAGGAGGCACAACGAAGTAATCTTTACTATTCTAAGTAGATTGCATTGTTGTGCCTCCTTGCAATTACTTACACTTTGGTAATCAATATTATTTATACTAGTTTTCTCAAGCTCATTATAACACCTAAGTGCAAACCTTCGTGGTAATTGTTAAACTGCACAGCATTAGTAATATTAGTAAGAGTAAAACCCATAGAGGTGGTATGCTCTTTATAATTTACAAAAAGACCATTTTTAAAATCTTCTTCAGTTTTATCTAAGGTAGTAAACAGTAGTGTTTTCATTTCTTCAACCTCTTCGGCAGTTACATCACGTTCGGGTTTAGTGTCCTTCATGTACATGTTTGCCATTTCGTCGCTAATCATTATAGGTAATCCAGATAGTGTGTAGGCTATGCGCTGTTGTATCACTATAATATGACCAATGTTCCAAATAATATTATTATTAAAACCTTCGGGTATTTTATTAAGCTGCGCTAAAGAATATTTTTCTAAAAATAACAATAATAGTTGTCTGCTATCGCGAGTAACTTTGAATGCGGTTTTCATGCTAATTAATTTTTTATAAAAATACATATTTTAAAATCGCTACTATAATTTTTATATCTTAAAACCTATTTGCAAAAATTAGTCTTATTGCACCCTAATAAATACCTTTGCAACATAAATAGCAACTAACAATTATGAAAACCATTTTTTATTTAAAAACCTGCGATACCTGTAAGCGCATACTAAGCGAATTACCCAACATAGAAGATTTTGTACTACAAGACATAAAATCAGAACCTATAACGGTAAAAGAGCTAGAAGAAATGCACCGCCTTGCAGGCAATTATGAAGCACTCTTTAGTCGTAGGGCTACTTTATATAAAGAACGCGGGCTAAAAGACGTAGAGCTTAAACAAACTGATTATAAAGATTTAATATTAGAACATTACACTTTTTTAAGTCGCCCTGTAGTAGTAGACCACGAACGTATATTTATAGGCAATAGTAAAAAAGTAACCGAAGCAGCTATAGCGCATTTAAGTAATGAGTAAACGCAACCTTGCTATTATTGCAGCCACAGTAGTAGCTATAATATTTGGTATAACATTTACCGTTGCCAAAGATGTAATGCCTACCTATATAAAACCCTTTGGGTTTATAGCCGTACGGGTGGGCATAGCCACTGTTTTATTTTGGCTAGTAGGTTTGTTTGTTTCCCGAGAAAAAATAGCCCGTTCCGATTTCCCACGTATTATAGCTGCGGCATTTTTTGGGGTAGCATTCAATATGCTTACCTTTTTTGAGGGATTAAGTCAAACCTCGCCCATAATGGCGTCGGTACTTATGGTAACCACACCTATAATCGTGCTAGTACTCTCGGCTATTATCATGAAAGAGAGAATACTACGTAAAAAAGCCATTGGTATAGTGCTGGGGCTGGTGGGTACAGTGCTACTAATATTGTATGGCAAATCGGTAACTAGCGAAGGCAATGCCTTGTGGGGTAATTTTTTAGTATTTATCAATGCCGTGTCTTATGGTTTGTACCTCATCACAGTAAAAAAACTCATGGATAAGTACAACGCCTTTAGCCTTGTAAAATGGATATACCTCTTTGGGTTCATCATGGTACTGCCGTTTGGCTGGCAACAACTCAGCGAGGTAAACTGGGCAGTAATGCCACAAGATATTTACTGGGCAGTTGGTTTTGTGGTAGTTTGTACTACATTTTTCGCTTATTTACTTAACCTTTTGGCTATGAAACAGCTAAAACCCACAACAGTAGCCGTGTTTATATACCTGCAACCCTTTTTTGCAACCCTTTTTGCCATTGGTGTAGGCAAAGACGAGTTAGATGTAGTAAAAGTGCTATCTGCTTTATTGATATTCGTAGGGGTCTATTTGGTAACACGACCTGTTAAGAAGGTTGTGTAGTTTGTTTTGGAAGGTTAGTGTTTCTGCTTCCTACTGTCATCCTGACGAAGGAAGGATCTCATAAAAGACACTTCACATCTCCGTATCATAAAATGCTTTAAAGCACCGAGTAGTTAACAACTAAAATCGGGCAACTATAGCCACCATTTTTTTCTTAACTTTGTGCCTCTAAAAATTTTACATGATACAATCCATGACTGGGTTTGGCAAAGCTTCTTTGCAATTACCCAACAAAAAAGTTACTATCGAAATAAAATCGCTTAATAGCAAAGGACTCGACCTTAACGTACGCATGCCTTCTGCTTTTCGCGAAATGGAGTTAACGCTCCGCAATCGCGTTGCCCAAGCACTAGAGCGTGGCAAGGTAGACTTCTCTATGTATATAGAGGTTACTGGCGAAGAAACAACAACTAAAGTAAATGCACCTATTGTAAAGGCGTATATTAACCAACTTCGTGAGGTGGTAAACGGCGACGAAACCGAATTAATGAAAATGGCGGTACGTATGCCCGATGCGCTAAAAACCGAGCGCGAAGAGATAGACGAAGAAGACTGGAACCAAATACAAGATATTATCGGTCAGGCGTTAGAGAACATAAGAAGTTTCCGTGTTAGCGAAGGCGAGGCATTAGAGAAAGATTTTAAAGCCCGTATCAACAACATTATGAGTCTTATGAAAGAAACGGTGGGGTATGATACTGAGCGTATAGAAAACGTAAAAAAGAGACTGCAAACCGCAATAGACGAGCTAAAGGTAAATGTAGACGA
Source organism: Flavobacterium arcticum (assembly GCF_003344925.1). Lineage (NCBI taxonomy): Bacteria > Pseudomonadati > Bacteroidota > Flavobacteriia > Flavobacteriales > Flavobacteriaceae > Flavobacterium > Flavobacterium arcticum. Next base: position 1,449,806 of record NZ_CP031188.1, read on the forward strand.
AAACCGTTTTGAGCAGGAACTTATCTATTACCTAGAAAAAATGGACATTACGGAAGAAAAAGTACGTCTAGAAAACCACCTTAACTATTTTGTAGAAACCCTTTCGGGTAACGAGGCTAACGGGCGTAAGCTAGGCTTTATTACACAAGAAATGGGACGCGAAATAAACACTATGGGCTCTAAAGCAAACCATGCACAAATGCAAAAGCTAGTAGTGCAAATGAAAGACGAGCTCGAAAAAATAAAAGAACAAGTATTAAATATATTATAGTTAAAAGCCGTTAGGCAATAGCTTAAGCATAACTAATAAACCATCCGTAACACTTCTATAAAAAGAGAGGTTTAGATGGAGCTACAACAACAACACAATGAACAAAGGCAAACTAATAGTATTCTCGGCTCCTTCGGGCTCGGGCAAAACCACCATAGTAAGGCACTTGCTACAAAACCCTGAACTAGACCTTGAATTTTCTATATCGGCAGCTACTCGCCCCCCACGTGGCGAAGAGCAACACGGTAAAGATTATTACTTTATGAGTACCGATGAGTTTAAAAAACACATTAAAGCAGAAGACTTTGTAGAGTGGGAAGAGGTGTATCGCGATAATTTTTATGGTACACTAAAAAGCGAAGTAGAACGTATATGGTCGCACGGTAAAAACGTAATTTTTGACATTGATGTAGCAGGCGGACTGCGCATCAAGAAAAAATTTCCCGAAGAAACCCTTGCCGTATTTGTAAAACCACCAAGTGTTGATGAGCTAAAAATTCGCCTTAAAAAACGTAGTACAGAGAGTGACGATAAAATAAATATGCGAATTGCAAAAGCATCGGTAGAGCTTGCTACAGCACCGCAGTTTGATACTATTATAAAAAATTACGATCTCGAAGTCGCTCAGCAAGAAGCATATGAGCTGGTAAAAGAGTTTGTTAAATAATACTATGAAAAGAAAGCTCATCAATAAAATAAAAACGATACTAAAGCGGCTATTAGGTATTCGCGAAGTTAGTATGGTAGATGAGCTTAAAAAGAAGGGGTTTACCATAGGCGAACGCTGCAATATTCAGCCAGAGTGTATTATAGACTATTCGCATTCTTGGCATATAACCCTTGGCGACGATGTTACTTTAGCACCAAGAGTTCATATCTTGGCACACGATGCCAGCACATGGACGTTTTTAGGGTATACAAAAGTAAAAAACACCAAAATAGGCAATCGCGTTTTTATAGGAGCTTCTAGTATAATATTGCCAGGCGTAACAATAGGTAACGATGTTATTATAGGAGCAGGATCGGTAGTGGCTAAAGATATTCCTGATAATTCTATTTTTGCAGGCAATCCAGCAAAGTTTATTACTACCACAAGCGAATATATCGAGAAAGAAAGACAGAAAATGAACGGTGAAAACTGTTTTGGTCGAGAATTTTCGGAAGCTAACGATGTTAGTATGGAAAATAAAATGCTAATGAAACGAATGGCAGAAAAACACGGAACTGCTTTTGCCGAATAATAAAAATAAAAATGAAAATAGGGCTTTACTTCGGGACATTTAACCCCATGCATATAGGACACCTTATTATTGCCAACCACATGGCAGAACATTCTGACCTTGAACAAGTCTGGATGGTAGTAACACCCCACAACCCGCATAAAAAGAAAAGCACCCTGCTAGACGATCACCACCGTCTAGAAATGGTACACCTTGCTACAGAGGGGTATGACAACATTCGCCCAAGCGATATCGAGTTTAAATTACCACAACCCAATTATACCGTAAATACACTGGTGCATTTACTAGAAAAGTACCCTATGCACGATTTTTCGCTTATAATGGGCGAAGACAACCTCAACTCCCTACACAAGTGGAAAAATTATGAGGTGCTGTTGCAAAACCACGATATTTATGTATATCCGCGCATTAACGGTGCAGTTGCTAATCAAGAGCTAATTGCCAACCCAAGAATACACCGCATAGATGCCCCTGTTATCGAGATATCATCTACATTTATTCGGAATAACATAAAAGAGGGTAAAAACGTACAACCCCTATTACCCCAAAAAGTATGGGAGTATATAGACCATAATATATTTTATAAGAAGTAAAACGGTGCTAAGTCGAAAGTTATAAAGCCTAAAATCATAAAGTTGCTTACTGCATACTGTGACTGAATGCTGCTACTGTAATAACTTAGGCATGAAGTATGTAATCATTCTTAACATTCCTTTATTACATCTCGTTTTTCATTATTTGTAGCTTTGCATAAAAATATAAATTATGCAAAATTTTCAATATTATAACCCTGTAAATCTTGTGTTTGGTAAGGGACAAACCGAAAAACTCGCTACACTTATTCCTCAAAATGCTAAAGTACTTATGGTATATGGCGGAGGAAGTATTTTTAAAAACGGAGTGCACCAGCAGGTAGCCGATGCGTTAAAAGACCATAACGTTACCGAGTTTGGTGGGGTAGAACCCAATCCGCGTTTTGAAACCCTAATGAAAGCCGTACAGGTAGTTAAAGATAACAATATCGACTTTGTACTTGCTGTAGGTGGAGGATCGGTAATAGATGGTGTAAAATTCATATCGGCAGCAGCCAACTACGAAGGCGATGCAGCCGAGATATTGCGTAAAAGAATAAGAATAGAAGAGAATGCACTACCATTTGGTACAGTACTAACATTACCGGCTACAGGTAGCGAAATGAACTCGGGCTCTGTAGTAACTATCGAGGCAACCCATGAAAAATTACCTTTCGGAGGCCCTGCATTATTTCCGCAGTTTTCAATATGCGACCCATCTGTAGTAGCTTCGTTACCTACGCGTCAAGTACAAAATGGGGTTATAGATGCCTATACCCATGTATTAGAACAGTACCTTACCTACCCGCACGATGCATTATTACAAGACAGAATAGCCGAAGGCATACTGCAAACCCTTATAGAAATAGGGCCTAGCGTAGCCGAAAACCCTGCCGACTATAAACTGGCAGCCAACTTTATGTGGAGTTGTACTATGGCATTAAACGGACTAATACAGCAAGGTGTACCTAGTGACTGGGCTACCCACATGATAGGGCATGAGCTTACTGCACTTTACGAAATAGACCACGCACGCACACTCGCAATTATAGCACCTAACTTATATAGAGTGATGTTTGAAACCAAGAAAGAAAAACTAGCACAATACGGGCAGCGTGTTTGGGGCATTACTGCCAATACGGTAGAAGAAGCTGCAACATTAGCTATAGAGAAAACAGTACAATTTTTCCACACTATGGGTATGGATACTAAGCTGTCTAACTATACAGAAGAGTACCAAAAAACAGCCGATTTTATTGTAAATCGTTTTCAAGAAAGAGGTTGGGAGGCACTTGGCGAACGCCAAAATATTACCCCAGAGAAGGTTAGAGCAATTGTAGAGCTTAGTTACTAGTTTATAGTGAAATAGCTATAAATAAAAAATGAAAAAAGGCATTCGCTACAATAGCAGCGAGTGCCTTTTAAACACCAAAAACAAAAAATTTAACTAACCTTGTAATCCTTTTGTCTAGACAAAATTATATAATGATAACGGCACGTTGTTCTACTAAATTGCGTGTATATTCATAATAAAATGTTAATCTTTTTTTATTGAATATTGTATTCATAGTACCTTCCATTTTTTTTAAGAAATTAATTGTTATTGGTACATAGTATAAATTTTAAGTACTTTTGGCAATCCTAACATAATTGAAGATGAATGATACTCCAAAGTTCGCTGTTATAGGTGGCGGAAGCTGGGCTACTGCTATTGCTAAGATGCTGTGTGTAAACGTGCCAGAAATTACTTGGTACATGCGCAACACCTATGCTATAGAGCATATAAAACTACAAAAGCACAACCCTAACTACCTGAGTTCTGTAGAGTTTGATACAAGTAAGTTACAACTTACCGATGATATTAACGAAGCAGTAGCTTATGCCGATTATATAATATTTGCCATACCCTCTGCTTTTTTAAGCGGTGAGCTCGAAAAACTAACCGAAAGCCTTGATGGTAAGGTGATTTTTTCAGCAATAAAAGGTATAGTGCCAGAGACGAGCCTAATAGTAGGCGAACATTTTCATCAAAAATATAATGTGCCTTACGATAATATTGGGGTACTAACAGGACCTTGCCATGCCGAGGAAGTAGCACTAGAAAAGCTTTCTTACCTTACTATTGCCTGTGGCGACCAAAAGAAAGCCAAGATAATGGGCAAGCACCTAGACAGTTATTACATTAATACCAAAATATCTGATGACATTGTGGGTACAGAGTATGCTGCAATGCTAAAAAATATCTATGCTATTGCTGCTGGTATAGCACATGGGCTGGGCTATGGCGATAACTTTCAGGCATTATTGATGAGTAACGCCATACGCGAGATGAAGAAATTTATCCGTAAAGTGCACCGCATGAAACGTAATATTAATAACTCTGCTTACTTAGGCGACCTTTTAGTAACAGGTTATTCGGTATTTTCACGTAACCGTATGTTTGGTAATATGATAGGGAAAGGTTATACCGTAAAATCGGCAATGATGGAGATGAGTATGGTTGCCGAAGGTTATTATGCGACCAAGAGTGCCTATAACCTTAACCAAGAATATGGTGCAAAAACGCCTATTATAGATGCTGTATATAGCATACTCTATGAGGGTAAAGATGCCAAGAATGTATTTAAAAAACTAACAGAGAAACTAGACTAACACGCACCTACTATAATGGATCACTTGATAAACCACCCAGGCTTAATAGCCGGATTTTCCATAATTATAATTATTATGCTCTTGCTCGACCTTGGTGTTTTTAACAAAAAGAGTCATGAGGTTTCTAATAAAGAGGCACTACTATGGTCTGTAGTATGGATATCGTTATCTATGCTTTTTAGTGGTGTTATTTATTGGGTAGTAGGCTGGGAGTCATTCACACAGTTTCAAAGCGCCTATTGGATAGAAAAAGCCCTATCTGTAGATAACCTTTTTGTGTTTATATTAGTGTTTGGCTTTTTTAATGTACCTAAATACTTGCACCACAAGGTGTTATTTTGGGGTATTATTGGGGCATTAGTATTTAGGGCAATATTTATTTTTACAGGTGTAGAGCTTATAAATATGACCTACTTGCCAGAAATGGAAATTTTTGGTATGAATGTACGCATTAATGCAGTACTCACATTATTTGGTGTCTTTTTACTTTTTGCGGGTATCAAGTCATGGTCTACACAAGAAGATGACGATGAGAACAAAGACTTTACTAAAAGCCCTGGAGCTAGGCTAGTATACAAGTTTTTTAAAGTAACCAAAAACTTTGAAGGCGACCGTTTCTTTATTTATGAGCAAGGCAAGCGCATTGCAACACCATTATTTGTTGTAGTTGCCGTAATCGAGTTTACCGATCTTATCTTTGCAGTAGACTCTATTCCTGCAATATTCGCCATAGCACCAGATGACCCTTTTATACTTTATACGTCTAATATTTTTGCAATATTAGGACTTAGAGCTTTATATTTCTTGTTGGCTAACTTTATGCACATGTTTAGCAAGTTGCATTATGGTTTGGCAGTAATATTGGCTTTCATAGGCGTTAAAATGCTTATTAGTCCGTTTTATCATATATCTTCACCTATCTCGCTTGCGGTAGTAGGAGGCATACTGCTTGTGTCTGTAATCATATCATTTATGTTCCCTGCTGAACATAAGGAAGCTAAGGAAGAATAGATATATAATATTTGAGATAATTTTGTTATTGCTTTGTCGGTTCAGGCTTTGTTTGTCATTCTGACGAAGGAAGAATCTATGAGCAAGATGCTTCGTGCCTCAGCATGACAAACTCAAAAGAAAACTTTATGACTACTTCACTTTCAAATACTGCTCTATCTCTTTATAAGGCAATAGTAACTCTTTAGCACCTTCGGCATAAGATGAAACCTCATAAGTATTGTAGTAAAGCAACAACCCATCTTCTTGAAAGAAAATAGCATTAGGGAGTACAAAAGTTTCATTCTCGAACATAAACCCTGTACTATTGATAGATTGCATTGCTTCTATCTTAAATTTCTTTCTAAAGCTTTTCTCAGCATAATCAGTAAAACTCTTTACATCATTAAAAATATCTCTGTAAGCAAGAGCGTGTCCTGTTTTAGGGTCAAAAAGTAACGAGCGTGTACCGGCATAACCATGCGCTCCACCAGTATAAGTAAAGTGGTTTAGTGTAATGTTTAATAAGCTATCTGTACGGTGTGTTACTGTAGCAGCTATAGTACCCTCCCAGCCTAGCATTTCTTTAGGAAATTCCTTTTTCAGTTCCTCATACGACTGTATAAACGAAGCCGTCAGCTCATCATAATTAGTAGCATCATAAGGCTTTTCGCCATAATAAATTATTTCTCTAACCGTGTTAAATATTTTTTTGTTAATACTATCGGCAGTAGGTTGTGGTCCTGTAGCTTCGGTCACTTCTATTGCAACTTTAGGGCAGTGTTCTTTACAAGGTAACGATGAGGTTGCCTTGTATTCTTTTGTTTCAAAAGCCAGCGCAACAACAGGTTCAGTCTCAATCTCATTGTTTTCTTTCTTGTCTTTTCCGCATCCTGTAAGTAGTAGCGCAGTAAGTGCTATAGTAAGGTAGTGTTTCATAATATATGTTATAGTTTTGTAAAAGGGCTGTAATGCTTATGCAAGGATAAACAAATTAAGTAAATTTGTCTAAATATAAACAATAGCGAATTTAAATTATATGAAATTTAACACAAAAACCATACACGGAGGGCAACACCCAGAGCCAAGCACAGGAGCAGTAATGCCACCTGTTTTTCAAACATCAACATTTGCACAAAGTAGCCCAGGTGTACACAAGGGTTATGAGTATAGCCGCGCGGCTAACCCAACGCGTACAGCCCTAGAAGATGCACTTGCTAGTATAGAAAACGGCGCGCGTGGGCTTGCTTTTTCTAGCGGACTTGCAGCGACAGACTGTGTACTGAAATTGCTAAAGCCTAACGATGAGGTTATTGCAATGGACGACCTTTATGGCGGTACCTACCGTATGTTTAGTAAAGTATATAGCGAGTTTGGAATAAAATTCCACTTTGTGGATATGAACGATTTTGAAAAACTAGAATCGCTTTTTAACGAAAACACAAAACTAGTTTGGGTAGAAACACCAACAAACCCGTTGATGAAACTAGCTGATATTGCTAAAATAGCCGAGCTTACTAAAAAGAAAAACGTACTTTTTGCAGTAGATAACACTTTTGCAACACCATACCTGCAAAATCCTCTAGATTTGGGTGCAGATATCGTGATGCACTCTGCTACAAAATATTTAGGCGGACACTCTGATGTTATTGCTGGAGCATTAGTAGCTAAAACTGAAGAGATTGGCGAAAAACTACACTTTGCACAGTTTGCAACAGGAGCTACACTAGGGCCAAACGATGCCTATTTAGTATTAAGAGGTATAAAAACACTACACCTGCGCATACAACGCCATAGCGAAAACGGGCAAAAAGTAGCCGAATATCTTGAAAAGCACCCTAAAGTAAAAAGAGTATACTACCCAGGGCTAGAAAGCCACCCTAACCATGAGATAGCCAAAAAGCAAATGCATGGCGGTTTTGGCGGTATGGTATCGTTCACTTTTGCATCAGAAAAGAAAGAAGACTCTATAAAATTCCTCGAAAATGTAAAAGTATTTACCCTTGCCGAATCACTAGGCGGAGTAGAATCGCTTGCTAATCATCCTGCATTAATGACACATGCCTCTGTACCCGAAGATAAACGTAAAGAACTGGGTATTACAGATGATATGGTGCGCCTTAGCGTAGGGGTAGAAGATGCCGAAGATTTATTAAACGATTTAGAACAGGCACTTAACTCATAAAAACCATTATAAACAAAGAGTTAACAAAATAAGCGCTTAAAAATAAAGTATTGGCAATTATATATAGCTGTATTTAAGAAAACTGTATATTTGCCACTATTACGAAAACGTTTTCTTAAACACAAAATTTATACAATATGAGTGTAAGTGTACAGTCTTTTATGGACGCAGTTTCTAAAAGAAATCCTAACGAGCCGGAATTTTTACAGGCAGTGCATGAGGTTGCCGAAACGGTAATCCCGTTTATAGAAAAAAACCCAAAATATGCGGGTAAAATGCTTTTAGAGCGCATGGCAGAGCCAGAAAGAGTTATTATGTTCCGTGTTAACTGGCTAGACGATAAAGGCGAAATACAGGTAAACAGAGGATATAGAATACAAATGAATTCGGCGATAGGTCCTTACAAAGGCGGATTGCGTTTTCACCCATCAGTAAACCTTAGTATTTTAAAATTCCTTGCTTTCGAGCAAACGTTTAAAAACAGTCTTACTACATTGCCTATGGGTGGTGGTAAAGGAGGATCTGACTTTGACCCTAAAGGAAAATCAGATAACGAAATAATGAAGTATTGCCAAAGCTTTATGACAGAGCTTAGCAAGCACATAGGCGCTAATACAGATGTACCCGCTGGAGATATAGGCGTAGGTGGTCGTGAAGTAGGCTATATGTTTGGGCAATATAAAAGACTTCGCAACGAGTTTACAGGTGTACTAACTGGTAAAGGCATTAGCTTTGGTGGTTCACTTATTCGTCCAGAAGCTACAGGATATGGTTGTGTATATTTTGCACAAAGTATGCTTGCTACAAAAAATGATAGCTTTATTGGTAAAACAGTAGTAATATCAGGTTCAGGTAACGTAGCGCAGTATGCTGCCGAAAAGGTGATGCAACTGGGTGGTAAAGTAGTTACTATGAGCGACTCATCAGGTTATATTCATGACGAAGACGGGCTTAACGAAGAGAAGCTTGCTTACATTATGGAAATTAAAAATGAGCGAAGAGGTAGAGTAAAAGAATATCTTGATAAATACCCAACGGCTAAGTATGTAGATGGCGGACAACCATGGGAAGTAAAATGTGATGTTGCCTTACCATGTGCTACACAAAATGAAGTGAATGGCGATGAAGCAAAAATGCTTATAGATAAAGGTTGTATATGTATTGCCGAAGGGGCAAACATGCCATGTATGCCAGATGCTATTACTGCTTTTCATAATGCCAAAATTCTTTTTGCTCCAGGTAAAGCGTCTAATGCTGGTGGTGTTGCTACTTCTGGTTTAGAGATGTCGCAAAACTCATTGCGTTATAACTGGACTAGAGAAGAGGTTGACGAGAAACTGAAAGCTATTATGGCAGACATTCACCAATCATGTATTACTCACGGTACAGAAGAAGATGGTTATGTAGACTATGTAAAAGGAGCTAACATTGCCGGATTTGTAAAAGTTGCTGATGCAATGCTTGCACAAGGTGTAGTATAAGCTATACTTTATAATATACTAAAAGGGCTACCTACTGGTAGCCTTTTTTTATGCGATATATACAAAAGCGGTAATAAATACGTTTTAGCTTATATTTGCTTACAAATACCATATTTTAATGAAACGTTTTTTCGGGATATATATACTTCTTTTTACATACACTCTTTTTGCACAAAATGGTCAGCAGTGGGTTGGGCATTTTTCATATACTAATGTGCAAGATATGACACAGTCTAACGGTAGGGTATATGCCGCTTCAGAGAGTGCAATGTTCTCTAAAAGCCTTATTACAAACGAGCTAAAAACCATATCATCTGTAGATGGGCTTAAACCCGAAACCATTACAGCTATACATTACAGCCCAGAATATAACCGCACCCTTGTAGGTAGCGACAACGGGTTACTTATTGTTGTAAACGGCGATAATACATTTTTAAATAAAATAGATATTGTACAAGAAGCTACAGTACAATCGGCTAAAAAGAAGATAAACCATATAGCCGAATATGGTGGCAAAGCATACATTTCATGCGATTTTGGTATTGCTGTTTTCGACCTAGCTTCACTAGAGTTTGATGATACTTATTATCTTGGTCCTAACGGTGCAGAGATACCCGTAATACAATCAACAGTATTTGGCGGATATATATATGCAGCCACAACGACCAATGGTATACGTAGAGGAGAACTTAGCAACCCTAACCTTAATGACTATACCCAATGGATAGAGGTATATGGCGGTTCATGGAGTGGTATTACTTCTTTTGGCGATAATTATTTTGGTGTAGATAATGTGGGAAACGTTTTTAGGTTATCAGCTGGGGCATTGGTGTTTACCACTATAGGTAGCGCTGCTGTAGATATTAGAGCTGCCAATGGCTATCTTGTAATAACAAGCCCTAACCGCATAAGTGTTTATGATGAAAATTTGATACAAGTTTTACAGCTTAATGGTTTATCAGGAGAAAATGTAACATTTACCTGTGCAACGGTAGTGTCAGGACAAATATTTATAGGCACTAAGACTAAAGGTGTAATAGAAAGTTACCTTAACAATATTTCGATACAAGAAAACATTACGCCTAATGGTCCTTTGCGGAGTAGTATTTTTTCACTCGAAAGAACATCCAATTCGTTATGGGCGGTATTTGGGGGTTACGATTACCAGTTTATCCCCGATTATTCGCAACGAGGCATTAGTGAGCTAACCGCTGAGGGGTGGAACAATATACCTTATGAAGATGTTTTAAACGCTAAATCGCTTACTGATGTAGCTGTTAACCCTACTAATAATAATGAAGTATATGTGGCATCATACCATAATGGTCTTTTGCGACTAGAAGAAGATGTGCCCATACAATTGTATGATGACAATAATAGCCCATTAGAAAATCAGCAATTTATACCAGGGTTTGATAACCTTAGGGTTAATAGTTTATACTTTGATGATACAGGCGCATTATGGATGACTAACGATATGACAGAGAAACCATTAAAGGTTTTTAGAAATGGAAACTGGACATCCTATAGTTTTGTAGATGTAATAAGTGCTCCTAAAGATAATAAGTATCAAAAAATGATTATTGATAGGAATGGTACAAAATGGATACCATCTATTAACAGCGGACTTATTGGTTTTAATGAAAGTTTAGGTAATAAGTTTATTGTAATTAGCAATGACGATTTTGGTAATTTACCTACTGAGTATGCTAAGTGTGTAGCTATAGATAATAGTAATAGGCTCTGGATAGGAACATCAGCAGGATTAAGAGTGTTATCTGGAATAGATCGTTTTTTAACAGAAGATGTATTGAGCACCAATGCAATTATTATTGAAGAAGATGGACTAGCTCAAGAGCTATTATATGAACAAGATATAAATGATATTGAGGTAGATGGGTCTAACAATAAATGGGTAGCAACGGGTAGTGCAGGAGCATTTTTAATATCGCCCGATGGACAAAGAACACTATTTCATTTCACGAAACTCAATTCGCCTTTACCAAGCAATACTATAAACGATATTGCCATAGATTCTCAAACAGGCGATGTATATTTTGCTACAGATAAAGGGATGGTTGCTTACAAAGGTACTGCTACAGATGCATCTGGCGATTTGAGCAATGTATATGTGTACCCTAACCCTGTGCGCCCTGGTTTTGAAGGGGAAGTAAAAATAAGCGGACTTATAGATAATGCCAATATAAAGATAACCGATATAGAGGGTAATTTAGTTTACGAAACCACATCCGAAGGGGGAACAGTTCTTTGGGATACCCGTGCATTTGGTAGGTATAAAGTAGCCTCAGGAGTATATATGATTTTTATAGCTTCTGAAGATGCTACTGAAACCAAGGTTAAAAAAGTAATGATAATACGATAAAAAACTCATAAAAGTGTGCTTGTAAAAACAAAAGCAATCGTTATCAGTGCGCTGCGCTATCAAGAAAAAGGCTTAATTGTAAAGTGTTTTACAGCCTCTGATGGGCTGAAATCCTATTATGTTCGTGATGCTTTTTCATCGCGGAAAAGCACGCAAAAAACCGTTTATTTTCGCCCATTAAATATTCTAGAAATAGAGGCTACCCACAAAAATAACGGTAGGTTAGAGTATTTTAAAGAAGTACGATTAGCACACCCATATTATGCCATAAATACCGATATTGCCAAAACAGCTATAGCAATATTTATATCAGAAATATTGCACAACTGTATTAAAGAAGAGGAGCAAAACGAAAACTTATATGAATACTTAGAAACGGCTTTGCTTTGGCTTGATACACACGATGAGGTGGCTAACTTTCATTTAATAATGTTGCTAGAAATAACAAAGTTTCTTGGTTTTTATCCTGAAAGTACTACAAATGACAACTCTTTTTTCGAAATGTCTGATGGGGTTTTTATACCCTATGAAACCATAAGCTGCCTCTCGGAAAAAGAAACATTATTGTTGCGAAAACTAATGGTATTAAAACCCGATAATGCTACTAAAGTATTTCATGTTTCGGAACGGCAGTCACTATTAAAAATATTGATGGACTATTATGCACTCCATTTAGATGGTTTTGCATACCCTAAATCTATCGAAGTACTTAGAGAAGTTTTTAATTAGCGGTTACTGCCACACCAGTTACAAAACCTGCTGCAAGCCATACATACCACTTTTTATACCAAGGTTCGGGTACTATTACATCGGCAGTTTTTATGGTATTAATCTTTATATAAGGGTTGGTGTTGGTAACATCGGTTACTAGCGTTTGTTTACCTAAAAACCACTTACGTTTAAAGCCAGTTATTACTGTAGTTTCTGTCCATGTAGAGAATGGGTGTATGGTAAAGCTGTCATTAGTCACTTTATACCCCATATTATACCATTTGGTAGTTGTAAAGCCTTTCCGTTCAAAACCGCTTGTTACTGTTGAGTCCTTTGTAAGGGTAGGGTATATGGGCGTATCAAAAGCAAAGGAAATAGGCTGTAGCTGTACATCACTTTTAAAGCGAGTTATGTGTTTTATAGTTTTAAATTCACTAGCAAGAGCAGCTAGTTTACTATCCTTTTCAATAAGCTCATTTTGTAGCTGCTCCTTTGTCATTTGCAGTGTTTTTATACTTGCTGTTGTAGTACCTAGTTTATTTTTATACTGCTTTATTGTATCGGTTAATGCTTCTTGGTTGTTATAGGTTCTTTTTCTAAAGTTTGCACTACGCTCACATTGAAAAAAAAGTATAAGGACGAGTGCTGTAATTACAACATACGAGATGTATTGTTTCATAGATTTACCCACTGATAAATCTTGCCATCTATGGTCTCGGTAAAAAAGTCTTCGTTATCAATTTTTGCTTTTAATGTTCTCCATGTATTACCAAAAGTTTTTTCGAGATGAGGATAATCTTTAAACGATTTCCAATCGCCACCCCAACTCCACCCAATGGCTTTAAAATGGTTAATAGCTTCCATCCAGTCGGCTGTACCGTCATTATCATTATCGGATTTTCTATTCCATGATGCCGATTCAAATGTTCCGTTACCATCTTTATCTAAAAGGATTAAGATGTCTATTGCTAGCCCATAGTTGTGTATAGATTGCCAAGCTTTTGCATTTGTTACTTTGTTACCAGGTTTAGTTCTCCCTTGTGCATAAAGCTCTGCTTGTTCTTCGGCAGTGCGTAGAGTACTACTAAAGCGGAGTCTTACGCCTTTACCTAGTAACTTATTGTTTACATATTTGTAAGCTTCGAGTACTTCGTTGCGCATACTAGGATGCAGCATTTTAATTCTTTCAATTGTTAGTTGGTCCATTACTATTTTTATTACTAAATCGTTCTAAATCGAGATCTTTATTAAATGCCTTAATTTTTGATATCCATCCCAACGGCGGAAAAACCCCATTGGTTAGCGCACTCATATTCATAAAAGCAGAGCCCGCAGGGTATAATATTACAATTAGTCTTGTTACTATTTTTAAATAATCGTAAACCAGTGTTGCTTCTTTAACTACATTATGTATTATCTCGAAAAGAATAGCAGCTCCGGCACACATTGCTAGTTTGGTAATTAAACCGACAGCATTTTTTTTAAACGTAAAATCTTTAGCTTTTAGTGCATGGTATATACTACCTACAACGTGGTCTATTGCTATACACGTTAAAACTCCAGCAATATAGCTACTATTAGAGATACTCCATTTTGTAATCTCTGAGATTAACCATGTTATTGCACTAAATGGTAGTGACAGTAAAAAAACTGATTTAAGCTTTATAACGATACTTCCGTTATGCAATAATAGTAAATGCTTGAATGTAAATAACAGTAAAAAATTCATTATGTGTTATTTAAGAAATATTTTGCTGAAAATTTTTATTCAAACTGGATAGTAAATCTATCGGTAAACGTCCCTGCCTCAGAGAAAAATGTATAATCAGAAGATTTGAGGTTATGAGTAATATTTTCAAGATTATCTACAATAAAAATTGTGGGTAGCTCTTCGAATAATCCTGAAATGTCTTTGAGGGTTAGAGTATATGTATCAGCTATGGTAAGATATAATTTTAAACCAAAAGTATTACTGTTAGAATAGTTTTCATCTTGGTAGATAAGCCAGTTTTCATTGTTTTTTGTAATTGATAAACTGTTACGATCTCCTTCAAAGTCTCCTTGATTAATAAAATTATTATTGTATTGTTTTCTGTCATAACAAATTGCTCCAATAGGGAAATTAATATTTTGCTGAAACAGGTTTATATGAAATCGGTCGGGTATTGAATAACCAGTATTTGTTATAATCATTTCAGGTGTGAAAATAACGTCATCAAAAGACGAATCAAGTTTTTTTATAAAGAATGCTTGAAAAGGATAGATTTCAATATTATTCTCGCTGTAACTGCTTGTTGTTAAATTGTGTAAATTGTAAACATTACCTTGTGAATTATTTGACCTATATTCCCAAATATAGAAGCGGGGATAAATTACATTTTTATTTATTTCATAAAACTTTCTCAAAGATAATTTTGCGGGGTAAGGGTTTCCTATAAAATTAAATCCAGACCTTTCATAAACTATGGGGAAATTGATGACTCCAGAATTTAAAGTACCAATAGAAAAATTATCAATATTGACATTCCAGTTCGTAGGTGTCGAGGGGAAGTTATTAGGTGTTCTTACCATATATCCTTTACCGGCAAGGGTTATTTCGGTATTTGGATTTATAGATACATATAAGTCGGTTCCCTCATCATAGGAATAAAATCTGTTGTCTAATGTTTCAGGAGATATTGACTTTAATGGAATTCCTGATATAGCTGAAGCAATGTGGTTATAATCTAAACGTTGCATATTTTCAAATACTCTTTCTATACTTATTCTTGCTGTAGGAGCAGCATTACTTTTACTTAATAACATAAGATTACCCTTATGTTTTACGGTTATTTGAGATGTATCTTCTTGCTCTAAGTTGTTCAGTACTTTAATATGAGTATCAGCCGTAATGGTAATTGTTGCTGTGCCTGTTACAAACAAGTTTCTGGATGTAAAGCTACCTGCTTCTTCAGTAGTGTAATTACCATCAATGTAAGCATTTGTATAGGTTGTTGGTATACCATTATCCCATTGAGAACCATCCCAACGGGTGCTTTGTATAGGTCTATTAGGTTTAGATATTGCTGCATACATATTAATCGGCTAATTTTAATTTTCCAAATACCATTGCAGAAAATTCTTCTAGTATAGTAACTCCTGCAAGCGAATAGAAACCGTAGGTTATAGGGAGTTCATCAGGAGCGTGATGTAATACAAAACCATCGGTTACAAGCTCAATGTTTCCTGTGCTTGCTTGTAGAAAATTCAGGAAATAGCCTGTTTCATAACTAACATTTGTGCTTAAAAGCATATTAATATTTTCTGCCCCGTTATATACTAGTGTTTTTCCAAAATCATCATTAACAATGGTATATAAACCATCAATTATAAAGCTGTCAATGATTTTTAATTCCTGTTTTTTACTATCACTTTTCATAGCAAATGTATCATCATCTGCTTTAGCAGGAATAGTGTAGGTAACTATTTCTGCGTCATTGTTATTAGGCTGTTCAAACCGTATGTCTTTTTGCTTAGTGTCTCTTTTATAATCTAGCCCTATTCCGCTAACCTTTATAGCTTCATTGTTCATGTAAAATAAATGAGATAGGTTATAGATGTCACTTCCAGCTGCCGTTACCTGCTGTTGTGTAGGAATAATAGGTTCGGGTATTTGTGCACTGTTTGCAGTACTTATAAAATCATCTTCGGTAAAGTTTCCTTCATAAATATCGGGTTCGCCAACAAAGGTTACAAAATATAATACATCATCAGTTGTATAACTAAAAAAGTAAGTTTTATTGTATAAGTTTAGCTCCCAATATCCTTGATTTATAACAGTAAGAAAATCACCATCGGGAATTTCTCCAAGCGGATTAATAACAGTATCATCAAGCCCTAGGATATCTTCGGTCGAAAGATTTGAGATGGGTAATGCATATAAATCATATAGATTTACGGATTGTCCGCCTGCCCCAAACACACCTTTGCCTCCCATCCATAAATAGTTAAGTTTTTCTACCGCCTGACCATTTACTACTCTGTTTCCCCAAAACAATACAGGGCTGTCAGTAGCAGTTATAGTTGTAGTTATAGCATTTATTTTATCGATAACTTCTAACGGATATATTTCTTCTGTAATTGAACCGAGATATATTTTTTTGCCTCGGTTATCCTGATTATAATCAGTGCCGCCTGCTAGTGTACTCCTTGTGTAAATGACTGACAATAATGCTGCGTGTAGCCCAGAAGCGCTACTGTAAATTTGTCCGTCGAGCGTAACCTGATTATAAGGGGTTGGTTCTAAGAGTACGTCTTTTCGTTCATAACAATTAAAAATACTTAGGCTATTATTGTGTACTGTTGATGTATAATTTTTAAGATATTCAATGCCATTAAAAGAAAACCGGGTATCGCTTACGGTATTAATTATAATCATGATGCTTTTGTGTTTCTAAATCTTTTGTTTTCTTTTTGATGTTTTTGATGATATATCATCAAAAACTGAAAGGTTTATATTAAGATAAGCTCCATTTTTTTATCATTTGAGCTTCAAACCAAGTTCTATTTACAGGAGCATTAACGCTAAAGAAAACAATCTGTTGGAGCTTTTTGTTATAATACTGTGATAGTCCTGCACGTTTGCCTATTGTTATTTTAAGATCGGGGTTTTCAGTTGTTCCTGTTCCTGATAATATGTTTTGAGTGACACCGTTGTATCTTATATAAGCCCCTCCGTTTTTAGCTCCAACAGAAATAGATTTTCGTTCATTGTCTATTAAAGCTCCATTGGTGTACAATGCGCCATTAATATCTGGCGCAGTAATACCATCGTAATAGGAAAACTTTTCATCAGGCAATGCGCCAGCAACATTATTAAATGCGATAAAAGACGGATTCCCAACTAATCCATGTAGGCTACCTATAACGGTGTAACCACCAGTATCGGGCGGAACTTCACATATTATATTAAACATCCCTATTTTCAAAGTAGTTACCGTTTCATTAAAAAATTTGTTACCTGAAAAATCAATGGCAGGTAGTCCGTAACTTGTAATTATACCATTGTCATATATAATGGGTTGATAATCATAATTGTCTTGCAAAAGGTCATACCCTGAACCGCTTTGCTCATAAAATGTAGTTACATAGCCCGTACCAGTACCGCAAAAACCTATAATGCTTTGCTCATCAATCATATC
Source organism: Flavobacterium arcticum (assembly GCF_003344925.1). NCBI lineage: Bacteria > Pseudomonadati > Bacteroidota > Flavobacteriia > Flavobacteriales > Flavobacteriaceae > Flavobacterium > Flavobacterium arcticum. Next base: position 1,467,472 of record NZ_CP031188.1, read on the forward strand.
TGATTTATAACCAATATCTGTTTCCGAATCGTCGTTACTCCTTCTTATTCTTACGCACTTCGATGAATTTTTGGTGAACTTTATTAATGAATAAGCAAGTTGTCCGCTATCCATTACATCAAATGGAGCAGGGGTGTTACTCTGTAACCTTAGTAAGTTGTTTTGCATTTTTTATTGATCTTGAGTGTACCAAATCTCTACTGTTTCGCTTATGTACCTCATACAAATCATGTTTAGAACATTAGGCACATAGGGTGTGTTTCCTACTATGGTAGTTCCTGCCGGAGGGGTAAAACTGGCAGCATTGTGGTAGATAACTTGTATAATACCCTGTACTGCATCGGTTGTATTAAGAGTAACATCTACTGTTACAGGGGTGGTTCTTGTCCCGAATTGCTTATAACTAACAAAATCTATAGTAGATGAGCTACTTATACCTTGAGTTAGCTTTCCTTTACTTTCTTTAGTATCTACGTATTTTTTTTGTACATAGTCGAGGTCTGTTATGTTTGGTGTAAAATCGGAATTGCTCCTGATACCCCTTTCGTAATCTATATTAAAGCTTTTAGTAATTCCTACACCATCATTTACAACTATTTGTGTGCTCCCACCTTCTACTGTAAACCCTGAAAATGCCCCACTTGAAATATCAGTTGTTGAAAATTGTAACCAACCGTCCTCATCACTAAATTGTATATATGAGTTAACTATAGAACCATTTAGTTCAATTTTGTTAGTGTCCGACAATTCAATATTTCCAGTAATAGGACTTCCAACTTCTGTGCCTGTTAAAGGGATTGCATTGTCAGCATTAGTATTAATCTGATTTTGTAACTGGTAAAAAGCATTTCTGACTTGAGAGAGTTCAGTTATTTGATCTGTACTTCCATCAGCAACTGTATGAGAGCCTACAAGGTTAGTTTTTACAGCATAACTAAAACTTGATGCCGTACCATCTCCTTTAATATAGTGGGAACTGTTTCCATCTGTTATATTTAACGTACCCGTAGGTATTGATAAGCCTCCTGTTGTAATGGTGTTTGTGGTAGTCGCTCCTGTATCAGTAACGTTTTGCAGGTCTTGAATGGCGACATCATCTACATATTTTTTTTGAACATAGTCGAGGGCTGTAATGTTTGACGTGAAATCAGTAGTACTTGTTATACCTTTTGCGCCTGAAATATTTGTTTCTATTGATAGATTTCCATCTAAACCACTCAAAAAGAATGAAGTGTATTCACTACTTGTTAAATCGTCTATTTGCATTTTAAGGTATTCATCAGTATTATTTATACTCATATTATAATCTAAGCCATCAGGTTGTAACCATTTAATACCTAAAAAGCCATCAAACTCAATATCCCCAGTAACAGGATTTCCTTCCTCTGTACCTGATAAAGGTATTGCATTTTCTACTTGAGCTTGTAATGACCAAATAGCTTCTTGAAAATTAGTAGAAGATGTTACAGGAGTGTTTGAGCCTGTGTTTATACCTATCCACTGAGAGCGCATCTTGGTGTCAATATCTGAAATAGTACCATTACCTAATACCATTTGCTGACTGTTACCATTTAAAAAAGAAACATCTGTACCATTCCAATATCCAAAGCCTACACCTGATGGAAGACTATCATCTACATATTTTTTGTTGGTAAGGTGAGTATCTAATGTAGGAGTATCTATAATAGTAGTAGGTGTAGAAGAAAAAGATGTTTCAGAAGATACCTTCAAGGTATTAGTATTTATCTGGTAATCATCTCCTAAGAACAAAAATTTACCAGTATTTCCTGCTGTAAGATTTACATCTTCACGTCCTGTAATGTATAAGTCTCCGTTATTATTAAGCTCTATTACATTACCATCGTTAGTTGTATCGTTAATATCTCTTATATAATCAACATAAGTATTTCCAGTACTTTTAAGATTAGGACCTATAATTACACTCCCATAACCTACTAATATAGACCCTCCAGTAGAAGAGATACTAACATTTGATGCGTTTCCACTGATATAAACTCCCTCTGTATTGTTAAATGTTATCTGTCCTCCAGCATTAGCATTTAATCCTACTGTACTACTCGCATCAAACTCTAGATTTCCAGTAACAGGGTTTCCTTCTTCTGTTCCTGTTAAAGGTATTGGATTGCCAACTTGATTGTTTACATATTCTTTATCTACTAAAGAGCGGTCTGTATAGTAAGCTGAATAATCAGCATCATATTTAAAACCTCCATTTCCAGCATTTACCGTAATATCTCCATTACTCCCTGCACTAAATCCATCTAATGATGAGAAAGACAAACCATTACTTCCTCCACCTATGACTAACCCAATTTCCTCATCAGTATATATATACGAACCATTGTAACTTATAAGGTTTATATTTCCATTACTGGTTATACCTCCTGTTGTTATACTGTTTGTAGTACTACTTCCGTTATCAGTAATAGCCTGCAAGTCTAAACCATTCAACCCCTCATGTAATGCAGATTCATATACGACATTATCATTTTGTGTTGCTGCAGGGAAAGTTATAGTGTAATCTCCCACAGGGGTATCGACTAAAAATTTTTGGGTATAATCGCCTAATGTACTACCGAAACCACTACCGTGAAATTCGGTAATCATACCTGTATCTGTATCTTTATGTATGGCACCAATACTGGCAAAGTTTCCTGTTTGTAAAACATTTTCATAATCAACCTCGATGGTTACATTATTATTTGTAGTCGATACAAGATCATCAGCTACCAGTGTGCCGTTATATACGCCTGCTGCGCCTACAAACTGTATAAAATACAATATAGTATCAGTAGTGTAGCTAAAATAGTAACTTATAACACTGCCATTTTCATCAAGCTCTCCTGCGTCATTAAAATCACGTTGTACACTATTGGCTTTTGTTAGATAGTCGCCTGTTGGTATATCACCTAACGATATAATTGTAGCACCTTGATTATCTTCGATATCAGTTGGCGTAATTTTAAAGACACTTTTTAATTTGAAGTGAAATGACTGTACAGTTCCTCCAAAATTTGCACCACTTGCACTACCCCACATGCCTTTTCCAGGTGTGAAATCAAATAGATATCGAACTCCATTTCGGGTAAAATCAAATGTAACAGGGGCATCTATAGCAGTAATTACTATGCTGTAGTCAAGGTTGTTAATAAATGTAGCTACATCGGTGGGGGTTATATAGTCATTTCCGCCAGCTATTTCACCAAATGATAGGTATCTACCAATATTATTTTGACCATTTGGAGAGCCTTCATCTAACGTGGTTCTGGTGTAGCAAATACCTATAATGGCGATTTGCAATTCTTCTATAGTGTCATACACGCTTCCATTTACTCGAAACTGGTCGAATGGGGTTAATGGTACAAGTACATCTTTATTGTTATAGGTGTTATAAATAGTAAGTTTATCGCCTGCTATTTTGGTAACATAATTTTTAAAATATTGAACACCATTAAAGGTAAATCGGCTCTCGTTTAAACTGTTTATTATAATCATTTTTATCCTATTTTGGTAAATCGCATACCTTGGTTAGTACTTGCTACACCGCAGTTTTTCTTATAGTCTTCATTGCTTGTTCTTATCAGCCAGTTGTGCACGCTTTCCCATACTTTATAGGCAGCATCGCGGTTTAGCTGGTATATTGTTTTTTTGGTTGCAGTTTCTACAGGGCGACTGTCATTATTCAGTTTTTCTACTACCGAAAACGGCGTGTCCGTTACCGATGCAAACATCATGTAACGGGCATACGTAAAATAGGACAGTACCATTTTTAAACCATAGTTGGTATAGCTAATTCCGTCTTTTTCATAAATACTACCTTCTAGCAGAGCTGCAAAACTTTCGGGTGCTGCCATAATAGCATTAAACAACTTTTCGCCCAGTAATGGCTGAATGTCTAGTAGTTGTGCGTCGAGTATCATTTCGTTCAACTTAGCATCATTTGGTGTTTTAGATAGTTGCTTGTACTGTGCAATATCATTCCGTGTTATTAAGGGCTGCATCATCATCTATAAGTTTTAAGGGTTCTACGGTAAGGCTGGCATAATCTTGCGATTGTTGTAATAGCTGATTGATAACCGATGTAAGCAAGTTGCGCTCTTTAGTAGTGTTCTCCCAATAGGTGCGTTTCATTTCGCGAATTGCCTCGCCTGAGTTACCAAATAATGAGGCTTCGTTGGTTTTAATAAGCCCTGCGGGAAGGTTGTTAAATGCTACTAAGATGTTTTCGCGAACGCTGGTTTCGGTATAATCAAACAACTTGTCGTCTATTTTACTTTCTATTTGCTTTATTAGTATGGCATCTTCCAGTTTTTCGCCTGCAAAATCCATTTCTAGGCAGAGTACACCGCCTGTGTTTTGTGCGCCAAGACTATCTTTAATAGCTTCCTGAAACTTCTCGCGTTCGCTTTCGGCATCTAGTAGGGCGTGGCTACCAGGTTCTAGTCCTTCGCCAACTAACGGGCGGGTTACAACTAGTGTGTTACCAAAAAAGCCTTTGCGAAGCAGTCTGTTTTTATAGATGGCTGCTTGCGATTCGCTATCGCAATCATCGGCTACCGAGTCGATGCGGGATAGGGGGTAGATGAGCTTAGTGTCCATATTTACATATAGTACTTGCCCTTTGTAATGTTCCCAACCGCCTGCTTTTTCTACCTGTGCATCTATTACTTTTTTGCGTGGGTTAAAAGTATCTATCAGCTGAATGTCGACTTTTTTAGGGCGTAGCCACTCTTTACTTACGGCTACTTTACCTGCATAGTCATTACTATCGGTTTTGCCAATGCGACACCACTCGTAAGGGATTACACTAAAATCGGCTATTTGGTAGAGTGCATTCCAGTTAATGTGAATAAAAACACCACGTTGTTTTACCAAATCATCTGCTACATCATCTGCAAAGTCAATAAGTTTTAGGTTTTTATTCTTATTGATAATTAGGTTGTTGTTCTCTTCGCCATATCCTTTACCGATGAGGTACTGTACCATTATGGCTGCTGCCGATTTTGCGGTAACGCTGTTGTTAATGAGTCTGTCCATCCTTTCGGGGTAGCCATTATCAGTATCATTGGCATATACATCGGCGCTTTTACTCCACGGGGTTAACCGTTTCCATACGTCTATGAGTAATGTTCTCATTGTGCTTCGGGGTTAGGTAAAGCATCGGTATCATCGGTTTCAAGATCGGATTGTTTTTTTATGTTGTGCTGTAAAGGTTGTTTCTTTACTTGTCGTTTTTTTCTTGGTTTTGGTGTTTCTGCTGCTGCTAATTCCTCTTCGGTAGGGATGTATGCAAAAAGACGTTCGCCATTAGGGCGTGCTAGTAATTGTTTGGCATATTCGGGTGTAATATTGGTGTTGTTAACCAGTATTGATGAACCGAATGCTAACGGAATATTTTCGTATTTGGCATGAAGCCTATATTTTGATGTATTTTCCATGGCTTTAAAATGGTTTTTATACTTTGTTAAGTATCGGGTTAAACATTTAGGGCAACCGGGGTTAACCTTCTCATTAAATAGTGAGGTATACTCCTGCATAAATAGCTGGAGATACCGTATGCCGTCACCCCTTTTTCCTTGGGTGACGGTACGGATATCCATAGTGGTAAAGTCCATGAATTATGCTTCAGCCTCAACAAACTTGCTGTCGAAAGCAGTTTTAGTTGCTACATAATCAGTTTCAAGCAATGTTTTTGGCATTGTTACTTCTTCAAACCCATCGGCAGATGAAAGTTCGAACATAATCATGTTGTCGTTTTCTTTGGAGCTATTTGTCATGGTAATAAGCTCTAAGCCTGATTTAAGCCCTAGTATTTCGAAGGCATCTGCGCTGTCAGCACCTTTCCATACTTGTTCTACAACAACTACATATTTAGCACCTTTAGATAATTCATCGGCTTGTTGTTTGTTGTCTGTACTTGGGTTAAAAATTACACCGCTAAATGTGTGTTTAAACTTGTCAGGGGCGTTTTCTTTTTTTACTAATTCCCACGCTTTTCCGTTTGACTGTTTTATACCTTCTAACCTATAACCCGTTTTACCTGGTTTTAGTTGAAGATTAGTGACTAAAACACGATTGGTTAAATCTACAGTTGTAGTTGATAAATCGATGTCGTCTTTATTAATAAGTACGATGTTTTGTTCTATTCCGCCTATTGGCGCATTGGCGCAGTCAAATAATATATCTGCTGTTAAGTTTCCTGTACAATCTGGCATTTTGTTTTGTTTTTAAAGTTGAAAGATTTTTGATTTTTGTTTGTTTTGTCATTACGAGGAGGAACGACGTGGTAATCTCTTTATGATCTATGGTTTTGTATCGATCAGATTGCCACGCTCCGTTGCACTGCGCTCGCAATGACGCCTGTGGTAGCAACTGCTTGTTGTTTCTGAAAATGATTTAGTAAGCTGCTACTGTCATGTAGGCTTCAAGATGTTTAGCATCTATAGTATAGGCAGCATCCATGATGTTCATTTTTTCTGTTTTATCATAAAAAACATCTAGGGTTGTTAGGTCTTCTTCGCTAAGTGTACCTACGGGTATGTTTGACTTGGTAGTAAATACTGCACGGTGTGGTAAGTTCCATTTTGTACCGTTGTTTTGGTAGGTTTTAATGTACCTATCCCAGTCATAACGAACCTTTACCTCGATACCGTCAAAGTATAATTTTGGTCTGCCTTCTTCGACTACCTCAAGGAATCCTGATCCTAAGTTTTTGTTTCTTAGTGTAGCGCGGTAGTTGTCGGCTAGGGTACGAGTGGCAAGTATAAAACTGTCTTCGTTAGAGACAAGTCTTTCATCGGCAATTGTTACCATTTGTTCGAATATTGCTATGGCAGCATCTTCGGCAAGGGCTTGGTTGGCATAAGAGTCTCCTTCGTTATCTGTAATGTTGATGTGTTTAAGATCAATTTCTTCATCGCTTACCTCTGTCATGATTTGTTTGAACAAGCCATCGAAAGAGTTAAAGTAATCTACATCTGTATTACTAGTAAATACACCAGGGGTCTCTGCATCATCTACTGTTTTAGCAGCAGTATCGTTAAACCATACTTTACGGTGGATATTTTCTATTAGGGCTGACTCTACTGCTGAGATGATGATCCCGAATTCTTCTGAGCCTACGGCATCAAAAAAATCAGGGTTTATGCGTTGCGATTTTCTAAAAAGTTTTAGTAATGCAGGCATATCATTTTGACAGTGTTTTAACCTAAAATCCTCTAATACTGGTGTCCAGAATTTTTCGGTAAGGGCAAAACCATCAGCTTCATTTGGTGTACACCCTTCACTTAATTTACCTAATAGTCCTAGTCTTTCGGCAAAAGCAATTTGGGTTTTTACATTAATACCTGTTTCTATTTCGTGATACTCGGCAAGGTCGCTGTCGTTAAAAACTCTTTCAAAAATGACCTCGCTTACCGTTTCGGCCTCGCGGGCATGTAGTGTTAAAGCATCTGCGTTAATTAGTCCCATTACTTTCTGTTTTTATTTTGCAAATATTGCTTCATACCAGATAGCTTATCATTTTGCCCTGGTTTGCGAGCTGCTACTTTTTTGCCGTCTAGGCTGTAACGGCTGCCTACTTGTCTTTTTAGTGCTAGTACTTCGCCTTTTATGGTGTTGAGTTGTCTTTTTAGTGCTTTGTTTTCGGCACGTATAGCAGCTGCTGCGCCAGTATCGGTGCCTTCTTCGGCTTCTATAATTTCTACAAGTTCTCCTGCTTCAAATATATAGGTAGCACCATCGGGCATCATGTATTCGCCTTCGGCTGGTGTGGCATCTATTGTGGCAATAGAGCCTAGTTCGATGATTTCGTCATCTGCTAGTTCGGTAAAATCGAGTTCTGCACCTGTGGCATCTTGTACGATTTTGTTGTAAACGTTGCTGTGCTTAAATTTTGCCAGCACACGGTTGAACAGACCTTCCATCCAGTGCCTGTCCCTCTCGGTAAGTGTTCCTCTCATAATAGTTTTTGGATTAATGAATGCTTTTGCAGCTATTTTTACGTGCTGCGAAGTAGTAAAGCCAAGGGCGGTGAGCTGTGTGCCCGATAGCCATGTTTCGTTTTTTAGTAATGGTAGTATGGCTTGCTCTTGCACGTTGAGTGCTTTTTTGTAAAAGCCTACCATTTTGGTTTCTATGGCGCGTAGTTGTTTGGCAAACTTGGCTAGGTCATCGGCAGTGCCCATAGAGCCACCCCACGGGAGGTGTATCATAAAAGGGGTGTTTTCGCGCACTACTCTTTTATTGCCTGCCATAAATACTACGGTGGCTATGCTTGCCACTATACCGCTGCCTATGGTGGTAACGGGTTTGCCTAGTGATTTTAGGTAATGGTAAATGTCGAAACCTACATCTACCAAGCCTCCTTCGGAGTTGATGTGCACGTTGTAGGCGGTTGCTTTGGGTTGTTTTTTTACCTGAGCTACTACATCGATAAGCTCTGTACCTGTAACGCCATCAAATGTGCCTATCTGACCGGAGATATAAATGTTTCCTGTCATTCGATATGGAATGAGTGAAATATTGGGGTATTGAAGAATTTTTGGTTTTTAACTATTGAACGGTTGTCAACATTTAAAAGAAGTATTGCAGCGCTGTTTTGATATTACAAAGATAGGGCATGTATTGAGGGTTTTACTGAAGTGGGGTTTTCAGTTGGGGGATTTTACTATATTTGAATGATAGTGGTTTTATTATGGAAATAGATGTAGATTTTGAAAGTGACTTAAGAATTGAGTTGAAAAAACTTTATAATAGAGTGGGGCTAAGGATGTCTAATAAAAATGGAATAGATAAGATATTATTAGATTATTTAAATGTTTTTTCAAAAATAATACCTGAAGTGTCAAGGTATGTTCAAATGAATCCTGATTTTGTAAAAGATATATTTTTTCATCCTAAAAGGAAGGAAATAGAATTTATATATAATGTGGCAAGAAATGGAGGTAATTTGAATTCTTTTCAAAGTAAGAGACTTTTACAAACTAATTTTCATGATCATTTGAGAAATGAATGGAATATTTTTCATTTTCACTTATCTATTGAGAGAGATAATAAAAATCCGCTTTTTGTAAAGCAGGTTAATTCTCTCTTATTCACCTATATTGATGATAACAATATTATATTTTTAGGTGCCGAAAATCATAAAGAAAGAACATTTTATGATGAGAAATGGTTAAGAATATTACATAATCATTTTCCTCATATCATTAAACAGTTTAGAATACCAGAAACTGAAGACACTAAGGTTTTAACACCTTTCAATTCTAATCAATTATGGTATGAAAGATGTGCTATCGCGTTAACGAGGATAGATGGTGATATTTATAGAAATCCAGGATTAGGACAGGTTACAAGCGGTCATAATGTGTTAATTGTAAAACAAACTAATGAGATTTTAAGGTGGATTTATCATATAGAAAAGCAATTAAAAAAGTACTGTATAGAAATATGTAATGAACTAGGCTTAAATCTAGGTTTTGCAAAGTTCAGACTTAGATGTTATAGAAGATTTGAGTTAATTGAAGAAACGAATAATCACAGAATATTAGAATACCCTAAAGTTTTTAATTTGGAAAAATATAGTATATAAAATATGATGTTAGGGAGAAAATTTTGAATGATTATTTCAACTCCCTTCCATAAAGGAGATGATGTTAAACATGGTGCGTTCGGTTATTTTATACTGTTCGGCTACACAGCCTGCTGCATGGGTTTTTCGGGGTTTTTTAAAGTGTTTTTGCTGGTATTCCATTTCTTTTAGATAGGCTTCATAGTACACTTTCCAGTCGAGTATGTGTATGGGTATGAGGTTTTTCCCCATTAGTTTCATAAAGTTATCGCCAAGGCTTGTTATGGTTTGGTAGCGGTTCATTTACCATTTGTTTATTGGGCAAATATCGTTACTGCGCACTTTGGCACTAAGGGGGCAACCGCATTGGTTGCAGTAGGCGCCTTCTACTTCTTTTAGGGTGTCTTTTACAAAGGCGAGTAGCTTGCCTTGCTGGGCGTGTGGGCAGGCTGCACATAGTGCAGCCCGCTTTTTTGCCACGGCTTCGGTTACTTCGCTTTTGGCGAGGTAGTTTTTCCAGCCTGAGAGTATGCTTTTTATCATGGAGATTGTATGGTAATAAGAAAACTTGAGATGGTTTTTTTACCACCCCGACTTTCAGCCACCCCGACTAAGGAGGGGAATGGTTGGACTTTAAGTTAAAAATCGGCTCCCTGCCTTACTTGTACATAGCTGTCGCCTTCGGTAACTATATCTTGTACGGATACTACTGGCGCGGGGATGTTACTATTGGCTTGGGCTATTTTTGTGGCAAGCTCATCTGTATTTACTCCTGGTGTGGCTATGTCACGCGATACTATACCACCATTGGCAAAGTAGTTACTTGTAGATGGACTGCTTCCGCCTGCTGGGAAAGCGTTATTGAATGCCATGAAGTGACTGGCTGCGTTGCGGTTCATTACCCCAATGAGTTCGCCTTGCTCGGCTTCAAACTGTGTACCGTCGGCTCCGGTAAACATGGTTCCGCCGTTGCTGTGCCTGTTGCCACCAATATTGAAGAGTGCTCCTTTTTCAGCTTTGGGTGCTTTTGCGGGTTTAGTACTGGCTATTTTTTTTACATTTTTAACCCCTGCTACTACAGCTGCCCCAGCTGCGAGAGCTCCTAGAGCAGGACCTACTATTGGAATTCCCGACATAGCACCATAGGCGGAAACAGCACTTTTAAAGGTGTCGATAGTGGCTTGGGCAATAGCCATTGCTTTACCTGCTTCGCTTTCTTTGCCTAATATAGTGGCAATGTTGTTATATGCACCTTTGGCAAGCTCTACTTTATTATTAAATTCAGCCTTTTTTATCTCTTCTAAATTTGCTGAATGATTTTTTTGGGCTTGTTCTTTTAAAGCATTAGATGCTTGGTCAGAAAGGTTTTCGTCAATTTTTCTTTGTTCTATTTCTGCGAGTTCTTGTGCATAACGTTCATTTTCAATAATTCTTTGTTGGTCATACTCATTAGCTGCCAAAGCGAGTTTTTGCTGAAATTCTTCCTCATGCTTTGCAACTTTTTCGGCTTTTTCCTGCTCTTCAAGAGCTTCATTATTTTCTTTTACGGTTGCCTTGTGCTCGTTTTCTATCTCTTCTTTTTGTGCGAGGTATGCTAAATCTTCTTCGCTAAGCAATTGATTTTTTGCTCTTTTTGCTTTGATGATTTCATCGTTAGTACCTAGCTCTACAGCTAGTGTTTTGAGTTTTTGCTCTTTAATGCCCTCTAACCTTTTGTTTTCTTCGGCAATTATTTCTGCTGTTAGTTCGGTTTCGGCAGTTATCTTACTTTTATGGTTTTCTAGATAATTAGCAAGTTTTAAATTAGCATTGGCAATAGCTACTTCTGCTTGTTCTTTAGAGCTGTCAATTTCTATTTGATTTAATTTTAGCTTGAGGGCAAGCTCATCGTTTTTTGTTCTTGCTGTTGCAGCAAATTCGGCTTTTGCAATAGCTGTTTTTTGTTCTTGTATGTTTTTTAGATAGGCTATTTCCTCTTCGGCAGACATTTCTTTTTGACTCTGTGCCTGCATATAAAGGTCAAGATTTAATTGTAGTCTTTTAGCCTCTTCACTGTTTGCATCACGTTGTTTTTGTCGTCTTTCTTTTTCTTTGGTTTCATGTTCTGAATGTATACTATCGACTTTATCGTATAGTGCCTTTTCTCCTGCTTGGTGTTGAGCAATAGCTTCATTTCTTTTCGCTACTAGATCTGCAAGTTCTGCCTTTTCTGCATCTGTAAATCCATTTTCTTGGTACTTTATTCGTAGCAACTCTATTTCTTGTTGCATACGATCGGCTATCAGCTTGTTATGGGCTGTTGCTGTATCGATTGCTTTTTTTGCTGCTGTTTCTCTTTCTTCAAAAGTTCTATTAGTATCGTCGGCTATTGTATTTTGCTTGTCAAGCTCTATACTAAGCTTACTTGTGTTTTTAGTGTATTCGGCAAGGCTTTTATCTAGTGCTTTTTGTAGCTCGTCTATTTTTTTACCTCTATTATAGGCTTCGGTTAAATAGGAGTTTGTTTCTGCAGCTGCCTCTGATATTTTATCGGTAATATTCTCGGTGCCTAGTGCTACTTTCCCCGCTGCATCGGCTGCTACTTTTGCAGCTTCGCTAAATTCGCCTTTAAACAGTAGTCCTATTGCTTTACCCAAATTGGGGATTAATTCTAGTAAACCAGTAAATCTATTTACAATATTATCTTTTATTAATGTTGCAAATTTTTCTATTGACTCTACAGGGTTGCTAAAGGCATCTACTAAAAATTTTCCAACATTTTGAAAAACAGTCATTAGGGCACTAAATACAGATTGTAATGGACGTGTTACAGCAGTAAGTTTGTCCATGCCTTCTTGTGTGCCTGTTAAATAGCTAGAAACTGCTTTAAATGCTAGCCCTAGTGCTGCAATTATTGCTCCTATGGGTGTGGCTATAAAGCTTAGTGATGCTTTTGTCATCCCTCCTATACCAGAGGTAATTCCTTTTAACCCTGATGATAATAACGGCATTACACCGCCTGCCTCTTGGGCTCTTGATATAAAGCCACCTAAACCGCCGTTTAGCAGGTTGATTTGGTTAAAAGAATCTTTTACTTGACTTTTATAGCCATCAAATGTAGTGTTTAGCCTTGTTTGGGCACTTGCATTTTCACTTATCCATTTGTTGTTTTCTTGTAATTTTGTGTTTATTAAGTCGAGGTTTTTTTGATAGTTGTCACTGTTTACATTTAGCTCTGATCTTAGTTTTATGAGCTTTTTATTGTTTTTGACATATTCATTTTCGGTTTTATTTGTTTTAGCTATTGAGGCTTCTAGTGCTTTTTGTTTGGCAATTAATTTTTCATTTGCTTTTAATTTTTCGCTAATTAATTTTGCTTGAACATTGTATTTTTCATTTAGGGTGTTTATAGTTTGAGTAAGTTCTTTGTACTCTTGTGTGTTTTTTTTGCCACTTGCAAACATTTCCATTTGTTTGTCAAGGAGTATCTTTAGTTGATTTTCGAGTGTTTTTTGACTTTCAATATATGGTTTAATATCTACGTCAATCTCTGCCAATATTATTTTCTCATTTCTCATTTTATACTACGGTTAGGGTTAAAATATTGCTTTCAAGACTTGTAGTTTTATCTATAGTGTTTGCTGTAAGGCTCACTTGATAATTGCCTGGTTGAGTATAGGTGAGATGATACTCATAATTTGATATTTTTGTTATTGTGGCATCTTGTGCATTTGTGTTAAAAGTATATGCTTTTTGATTGTAAATAGTATCTAGCCATATGGTTACTGTTTCGCCTGTTGCTGCTTGTTTTGAAGTTGTGCCAAAGCCGAAATTTATAAAAGGTTTTATGTTGCTTAGAGGTGTTATCATAATATAATGGTGACATTGTTAGACGGAATAGTGATTTGTACGATTTCGGAAAACTCGCCGCCTGCTTCGAGACGAATATGAAAATTACCTGTAGGTGTAGAGTTATAATATCGTGGATTTGATGAAGCTCCCATTGGTGAGTTGTCCCATGTTTGTTGGTTATCATCTGATATTTGTAGGGTAACGCTATTAACATCAATATTAAGGTCAAAATAGATAAGTACATTATGTGAGTCTACTAGTACTTTGTTTATTTTAATGGCAGGTGGTAATGCTGTTTCTTGTAGCCCGAAGTTTATTTTAATAAGTTCGCATTTTACAGTTTTGCCTTGTATATAATTGGTTATTTTATTGATAATAAAGTATCCTGCGAGTTGCTCTATATAATAGAGTTTTTTAAAGTCGAAATTAGCAATATCAATATCTGTTAGGTAGAGTTCGGCAGTTGTTATCATTGCATTTTGCAGCAATAACCTTAATGGGGTATAGTAGCTTTGTATGGTGTCATGAAAGGGTAATTTCCAGTAGTTTTCTACCCATATATTGCTTACATATGTACTTTGCCCTAGTTGTGGCGATTTTAGTTTAATACTTCTATTCTCATTCTCGGCTCTTAGTAGATAAAACCTTTTGTCTAGAGGTTTATAGCTTGTGGTTGTAGTTACTATATCTGTATCTTCATCAGTAACATCTTCGGTTTCTTTTTCCCATAATTTATATACATGATGTTGCCTTCCCAAATAGGTTGTTTTTATTTTCTCTGGGCTGTATATTTTAGATTTAAATAGATCTTTACTTTCTGCGAGCAGCTCATTGTCTATATCAATATAACTATCGTTATACCCAGCATCTTTATCGTTGTAATTGTATTTAAACCAGTTACGCCGAGAATAGTTACCGTAAGCATATTTCTCTGATGTTTTTGAAATAAATTTACTGCTCCAGTCTTGTGTTTCGGCAGTTTGTAATTGTTCTTGAAGCGTAAGAAATTCATAACTATTACTATACTTGTCTTTATATAGCGTGAGCCCAAAACGTTGTATTACTTCTGTAAGGAAATCGCGCATAGAAAAACCAGAAAAATCTTCAATAAAATCATATTCATTTACGTTTACCTTTGTCAACTTTACATTAACATCTGTTGCTGAGTTTAGATGAAAACCATTAGTGCTGCTCGCATTTGAGGCTTTACCAATGAGTAAGCATACAGAGTCGTAATCGTTAAGATAAATGAGTTTACTTTTTTCAAAACCTTCATTAGAGGTCATGTTATCGCCTACTAGGGCTATTTCTTGCACCTCATGTGCTGCTACATATGGGGCGTTTTTTCCTAAAAATAGTTTAAACGGTTTAGGGTATCCAAGGAAAGCCCTAGTGTCAATATTTCCTGATACTTCTATACGATAGTAGCCTGCTTCGGCTACTTTTAAATGCCTGTTATCTATGGCTGCAACAATTTCGTTAGTAGTACTACTGTTATAACCTATATAGATTGTTTTTACATTTCCGCCTGAGCTTTCGTAACCACAGTCAGAACTCTCAAATAGCTCTTCTGGATTATCGCCTGTACTTAAACCCTTAGGATAGGTTATCCATAGGTTTTTAAATTCTTGCATGTCAAATATAGAACCACTATAGGCAATGTTATGTTCGCTAAAAATTTTGTGCCATAACCAAGCAACACTAATAGAAGGTACTAGATAATCTGCATTTATAGTTGGAGGACCTATATTGAGAATTCCTGAACGTAGTCGTGTACCGCCATTATAATCTGTAAGGATGTATTTATAAGGCAGGGTATCTGTCCAGCTAAGCTCTATTGTATCAACATTTTTTTGGTGCTGTAAATCGCTAAGGTCTAAATCGGCAAGAGATTTACCCTCTATAGCCTTATATAAATCGATAATACCATCATAAACAACTACATTAAAGTACTTGCCGCCATCGGTTACTACTGCCCAGCCTTTATATACAAAACATTCGCCGGTATCGCTATACAGACTGCACTCGTTTTTTTGATAGGGGACATTAGAGTTGTTACCAGGAACGGTAAGAAAATCCAGTATTTTAAGATTTGTTGCTGTTTTTGGCAGCTTAAACTTGTTAGTATAATTTGTTTGTCGGTTTTGCAGGTTGCTCAGGTCATTTATCTGTTTTGTTTGGGCAATAATCTGCTTCGGGTCTAAGTCGACTAGCTGCCCGTTTATGTATAGGAGTAGAGACAATTTTAGAGGGTTTGTAAAAATCTTAAAGGTATTTAGTCATAAAGCCTAAAGTAGAATGTCTTAAAGTCTTAAAGTTCGTAAAGTATTCTTTCCTCTTTACGACTTTCAACCTTATGACTGTATTAAAGCGTTTGTGTGTACCTTTCTGGTAGTTCTAAATCAAACGTAAAATTGGTAAGGGGTTGTCGTGGGTTTTTAAGGCGTGCGCTACTTGTTTTTAGGCTAACCTCTATCCAGTCGCGATGACTATTTTGTGCATAAGGTTTGCCTGTAAATAGGTATATTTTTGGGCTGTCTAGAATACCTTCTACAATGCCTCTTTCATCTTCATTGAGCAATTCGGCAATAACTCTTATAGTGTCTTGGCTTTCTTTACCCAGTGTTGCCACACGGGCAAAGGTATCTTCGAGGTTGCTGTTGTCTCGGTCTATTTCGCCCATATGTTTTGTTTTTCTATCTATGCTATAGGTGTTCTCGAACAGCCAATAACTGTAACCTCCCATGGCATTGAGCCATTTTAAGTAAACACCGCAAGTATATGGGGCTTTTTCTAGGGTTAGATATTTTGTTTTGGTTACAAAAGTAAGTGTTGATGTTAAACACACCAGCTCGTTATAGCCTTCTGCAAGAGGTAATAAATCTTCGAGGGTTACATTGGTTCGTCCATCTGAAATTACTAATCGATAACAAGAGCCAATAGTACTGAAGTTATAGGATAATAAGTTGGTTTCGTTAGTTATAAGTAATGATCTTGTTCCTGTTAATGGATTAACATGAGAAGAGGTGTTATAAAAAGGAATATCGAACGGATACCCTTGCCAGTACTTAAGGTAATGACTATTTGCCGAATCGTTTTTATAAGGTGAAAGCAATAGTAAATCGTCTGTATAGAACTTATTTATATTTGTTGGTTGCTGTACACCCGCAAGCCATGATAGTAAATAACTAATACTCTCTGTAGTAGTATCATCATAGGTTACTGTAAAGGTAATATTGCGCTGTGTATAAGTACCATTAGTAAAGTTATAGACATAGCTGTTTGCATCACCACCTTGTATGTTGGGCTCCATAGTATCATCAAAATTTTGGGTATTGATTAGTGCTGATACATAGGGGCGAAAATTAAAATAAAACTCCCCTTCTGGGTTGGGGTATAGTGTAGCGTTTATGGTGTTAAAACTGTCGTGTATATTACACGAAATAGGGTTAGCGTTACTACTGGTTTGAAACCGAATAATATCATTATTATACGCCATACGAAGTTTGTTCGCTTCAATAGGCTGTAAGAAATTTATCATGCTTTGTTTTGTTTTAAGAAGTTGATGATATCGTTGCTAAATTGTGTTATATATACATCGCTTATGCGGTCTATAATTTGTTGCATTCGCTGGGGGGTGGCTACACTTGCTGCTATATCGCTACCGCTTTGCTGGGGTGTCCAGCCTTCGCGGGCTATTTTTCGGGCTATGAGGTAAGCAAGACTACTAAGGCTTATATTATTTTCTGCCTGTGCTGCTATGCCTTTTACTTTTATCCATTGTAATATGGCTTCGCTAGGTGGTTGTTTGCCTGGTGGGCGACCATCGGCATAGGCAGCACCCATTAGTGTAGCACTACTATCTGTTGTTTGTACCGCTAGCGTAGTAGCCCAGTTGCCAGAAGCTTTTAATCCCGAAGCCTCATACTTTGCAATAATGTCGGCTTTTAGAGCTTCGAACTCGGCAGCTAGGAGTGTTTTTATACTACTCATAATTATGCGGAATGCGAATCTTGTAACTGCATAGTAGCCCATCCATATTAGCATCGAGGGCATCGGTAACGTCTATATTGTCCCATTGGGTAACTACTGTACCAAGGCAGGCAAGGCGGTCGCCCATTTGGGTAAATACTTGTAGTAGTGGCTCTATATTTACTACATATTTTGAGGTGGCTTGTGTGCCTCTTTCGGCAAAATACTGCTGGTCGTAATCGGAGTGTTTTACAAGGAAAAACTTCCCTTCATATTCAGTAGTGGTTATTTTAGTACCGCTGCTGTTGTATTCGCTTTTTCGATTGGTAAATTCATGTAATAGGTAGGTTGTACCTACCGCTGCCGAGCCATCGAGCAGGTTGAGGGCTGCTTTTTTGCCATAGTGGTATTCTAGCCCTTTTTCTATAGCAAGGTCTTCTAGTATGCGTACAATGTCTTTCATTAAAAGTGTTTGAGGAAAGCTTTTTATTTTAGATGTTGGGCATTAGCCAATAGGTAATAGTTTTGTTTGTTTGAAGTTCTTAGCTTTAGTTTTCAGTCGCAGTCGCGGTTTTCAGTTGCACTCATAAAGAGATGACAATACTGTTGCGTTCTGTCATTGCGAGGAGGAACGACGTGGCAATCTTAAATAGTCAAAAATTTTGTAGGTTTACATAATTCAACTGATAAATATATGATGCGAAAACATATTCAGATAAGGATGAAATATTTATATATAGCTTTTTCATTATTGTGCAGTTTTGTTTCCTATTCTCAAAGCGAGAGTACAGAACCATCGGAAAAAATCTATACAACAATGCTTAATGATGATAGTAACCTTTATGCGTTGAACGATAAAGGACAATTGACTGTATGGGATTTAAAAACGCTTAAAAAAATATATAAGCAAAACGATACTTTACCAAAATATACTGCTCTTGCAAAAAATAAAAACGATGTTGTTTATTTGGGAAGCAGTAAGGGTTTTGTTTATCGGTTAAAGCATTACTATAGTGCTGAGTTGATTTATAGACCTAAGAAAACAGCGACTGAAATCTATTTTATTTTTTTTAATTCTAAAAATGAAATGTATTTTGTTTTAAATGACGGGTTATATTGTGTAAAAGAAGATAAGTTATATAATCAATTTAAAAATACAGGTTTTAGCGCTATGCAAAGAGTTTCCTTCAATGGTGCAAATTCAGATCCAGATATATATTTTGATGTTCCAACAGTAGCCTTTATTGATAGTAATGACCGTATATGGATGAGTGATTGTATGGGCGAGTTTGGCTGTACCAGAAATACTTTTGATGCTAATAATAATAAGATATTAGATGAGGTGACAGAACTGAATTATATACAGTCTTTCACAGAAGATACCTTAGGGAACGTTTATGTTACCGAGGGTATAGAGCACCGTGGCAGGCATGGCGAAATATACAAAGTTAGTCCTAGTCTTAAAGCTATAAAGCTTTATGATTCTTATGATTCTGACTTTGATTTTGAAGGCGAAAAAATAGTGCTTGAAAACGGTTTATTTATAGGTGCCGGTGCATGGAATAAAGCAGAGAAAAAACTTTATTTTGCAAGCTCAGATGGCTTTTATAGAGCTGCTATATCAACAAAAAATAAACTTATTGATGTTGAGAAATTATTTTCGCCTGTATTGACTGCCAAGCGTGAAAATCTTGCTATAGGTATGCAAATGCCTGTAAAGCAAGTTGCTTTTACTAACGATAATCGCTTATTGTTTCTTACAGCCGCTAACGGTATAGGCGTATACAATGGCGAAGAATATATAATGCTCGAATAAAACTCTTTAAAGATTGCCACGTCGTCCCTCCTCGCAATGACTGCGACTTTAAACTATCAACTGCGATTGTTTATTAATTACTACTGTACACTTAGTTTTCTATAATCGGCTTCTACTTCATTTTGTAGCTTGGTTTGTGCTAGTAGGCTAAAAATTTCACCATAGGGTTTGCGCCCCAAGTCGAAAGGGTATTGCCCCAGCAGCTTACCGAGTTGCACAAGGGGCAGGGTGTCGTTATAGGTGTTTAGTTTTTCGGCACCAGCCAACTTCCAGAGGTGACTATCGGTGCTTTGTGACGACATTACTTTGTTCTCTGTAAATACTACACGTTCCAGTTCTTTTAAGATAAATTTTCTGGCACTGAAATATTCGGTAATGCTTGCTCTCCAAAATTCTTTTTCGGTTACATCATAACAGATATTAAACAGCTGATATATACCTGCCCAGTCTTTTATTTTTGGCAATAGCCTAATAGCATATTTTACGTTAGCATACGGCATACTGTTGATGCTCATTTGCTTTTTGGCAAAGCTGTTTTTTGGGTTAAGGTGTTCTAGAACGGCATCATACAGGAGGGTGTCGCCTAACTGGGAATATTTTTTTAGTGTGATGTTTCTCATTTTTTGTTTTTTAGTTTAGTGTTATGGGTTGTGGATTGCCGCGCTTTGCTCGCAATGACTACCCCACCCGAACGCGCGCGTTATAACTTTTGCGTAAAGCAAACCAGTAACGCATCATGATGCTGTCCCATTCGTCGGGGCTGCGCCCTATGAGGGCTTTTACGCGGTCTTTGGGTATAATGCCCTGTTTGCCATCTTTGTCTATATCTTTTAGTTTTACTTGTTCCATCTCCTCAATGGTGGTTTGCTGCACGGTGTCGTTATCGCAGATTTCACCTGCCATGCGAGCGGTTATCATTTCTGCCATTTTAATACTGCATTGACTCTTGAGGTTGTCATAATTTGGCTTTACATAGGTGCCGTTCTCTTTCATTTCGAGTGGCGAAGCATTATTAATGAATCCTTTGCATTTCAGGAAATCGACTACACCGCCACCCACACCATCTTCATCGGCTATGGTGTTGCTGAGTGCAATGCCAAACTTTGCTTGTAACTGGCGCGCTCGTGCTACTACCTCGTCAAGTCCTGATTTGGCTATAGCCTCCCGATGGATGCACAGCCAACCGTGCCACACCCTGAAAATGGTATTGTCGCGCCCTTTTCGGGCTACATCTATAGTTAGGTATTTGAGCCCTTCGGGGGTTATATGTATGGGGTTAAAATAGTCGGCAATAGCATCGTAGTCTATTAATGTGGCAGGGTCGTTGTCGTACTCCCAGTTGCCAAAATAGAGGCGTTCGCGACTGTTTTTATCTAATCGTAATAACGATTGCAGGTAACTTGGATGCAGGTATGGGTTATCTGTGGGTAGGCTTTGTATAAACTTGCGGTATTGTGGCAATGTGTTCTCTCGGTAGGGCTTGAAAAATTCTTTATATGCCCAGTTTTTAGAGGGGTTGCAACTGCCTAACATTTTCGGGATAAGCCCGTGTTCTGATAGTTTGTAGCGGATTCTACTTTTTACGATTTGCCAAGCATGATAGACTACTTGGTTGCATTCGTCTATAAATGCGCCTGTAACTTCGAGCGAACCTAAACTGTCAAAATTCGGGTCGCTGGGATAATGAAACAAGTCTTTTAGCAGTATTTCGCTACCGTTGTTCCACCTGATTATATTCTCCTGAGCGCGGTAATGAAATTGCTTACTGATTTGTAATATAGTAGCGAGTTCAAAAAAGGTGTTGAGGGTGGTTTCTTTCAGGTTCTTGAGCTTGCTACGCCCCATGAGCCACCGTGTACCTGGGTATTTTTGGCACATTTCCATGAGCCAAAGACACCCGAGTGCGCTCTTGCCGCCGCCTGCTGCTCCGCCGTAGAGTACCTCTTCAGTTAGGTTGTCTTTTAGGTAGTAAATGGCGTGTTCTTGTTTAACCAACAGCTTCATCTGCTTCGGGGTTTTGACCAGAGCCCAAATTAAGCAGTATGTCTTTTTGCGGTTCGTCGGCTTCGTCGTGCTTATCGCTCCACTGCTGGGGGTTGCGATTTTTGAGCCAAAATTGCTGACTACGGAAGTCGGCAGGGATGTGTTTTTCTACTTCAACCACTTCTATACGCTCTTTTTCTACGCGCTTGCCGTTATCGTCATAATAAATTTCTTTGCACTTTATTGCCTGCTTGGTGGTTATAACCCTATCTATAGCGGCATTGTATAACGATAGTGCTACCTCCATATCGGCGGCTTTTTTTCCTTTTATGATTTGGATGTTAAACTCGTCGTGGGTTTTTTTCCAACGTGTTAACGTACTAGAGGACACGCCGAAAAAGGTTTCGAGTTCTTTATCGGTTGCGCCTAGTAAGCATAGCTTGTATGCCTGATGCGGATATTCTTTTTTATAACGGGGTTTGCGTATTTTGGTGGAAGCTACAGTAGATTGTGCTTCTTTCATTTAGTTGGGGTTTGTGAAATATTGGGTATTTTTAATAATAAGGAAGGATTATTTTTAATTTTTAGAGGCTTGTAATTTAGCTTCTAAAGAAGCTATTCTTTCACTTAATTCATTAATGGATCTTTGTCCACTTTTTATTTGCTCGATTTCAAACTCACGAGAAGCTTTCATCAACTCATACTCTTGAGAAATTCTATTTTGTTCCTCCTCTAGCTTATCTAATACCTTTTTGTTATACCTCTGCCCCTTTATAGCTCCTAAGGTCATTCGCTCAATAATCATTGTAAGATAAGGTACAAGCAAAGTATAAAATATGGCAATCAATAAAGGTGCTAATAATGCCCAATAGCCACAATAGTTTTTATCGATGTGTTTAATTTTATTTTCAATGGAGCTGTCAGATAAAAGCAAGACGAGGATAGGGCGCCAGTTCCAAAGTAGAAAGGCTAATGCAAACGAACCTGTGATAGGGGTTTTAATCCTGTCGCGAGATGTTTCTAAAAAGTCTTTAAGTAAATCTTTCATAGCTATTTATCCCTCCCTTTAAACAAGTCTTTTAGTACAATAGCCATTAAACCCAGTACATTAAGTGTGGTTGTGCCCAGTAGGGTAGCCATAACGGTATCTGAAAGTTTAATTATATTGAAACCTACGGAGAGTAGGATAATGATAACAGCACCAAGCCAAATGCTTACTAATGTGGTTGCCCAGAGTATAAGTTTCTTGCGGTGTATGGAGTCGGCTTCATAGCGTTCTAGTTCGGCTTGACGTTCGCGCTCTTCAAAACTTATTTCTTGTTCTTCGGCTTTAATTTCGTCTTCGGGGTTTACCTCTATTTTGGTATCCCTAAACGATATTTGTCGTAGTTTTTTTAGTTCTTTAACGTTGAAGTTGCCTTTGTCGCTCATAGTTGATGGATACTACTTGATTTCTATGACTTATGATGCGTGGTCTAATACTTCGTGCATTTTGGTCTCGTAGTATTTTTGTACTAACTCTTTTGGGAGTGTAAGATTGTACCCTTTTGGGTATATTTCTGACCAAGGCGTGCCTTTGGTGTGTGTTATGGCACTTAGCTCTTTGCCAGAATATTGCCCGTATTTATCCCATATAAAGTCTAAAAACTCAGCGTCTTCATCAGAAATAGCGTCTTTGTTGGCTTCTTTTAAGAAAATAGGCTCGTTAACTTTATTGCCGCCATACTTTTTTAGGGTATGGTATAGTGTGGGCAGTACAGGACCTAGATCCCAAGCTTGTGGTTCTTCGGTTACTAGCTTGTCGCCATCGCTCAATGCTAAGTACCACCCGTAGGCAATGTAAGTTAGTTTTATTAACTTCATTGGCGTTAACTGATCGTCGTTAGCATACTTTTTTATAAAGTAGTTTACAATAGTAACTGGGTTATACATAGGTTTTTGCATTTAAACGGATGGTTTTTAGTTGGTATTACAAAAGTAACAAATTTTATTTTAATTGTTGTGTTAATAAAATTACAATAATTGTACCATTTGCACGCGTGTGCAAATGGTATTTATTTTTGGTTAAAAATCAGTATATCAAAGAACTATTGGTAATGATGAGGTGTTAACTCTTGCTGCTTTTGCCATGCCATATCCGTTTTAGGTTTTGCGAGTAGTTAAACTCGTCGATACTGCTAAAATCGGCATGGGTGCGGTGGCTTTCTTCTTCGGCTACTTGGCAACGCTCTTCAAAATAATCACGAAAGAATGATAGTACTTTGGCTATGGTAAGGCTTTCGTAAAACTCGCCATATTGCCCCGAGATGATTTTCTTGAACAAATAGGTTAGGTCGCTCATTTTTAGGCTGTAATAGTTGTTGTTTACCTCTTGGGCGCATAGCTCTATCTGTTCTTCTGTCATGGGTTTGTTTAGGTTGAGTATATCGTTTAAGTATACTAGCCAGCCCATTACGAGTGCATTGGCAAAGGCAGTGTTTTTTTCGCGCTGAATGCTGCCTAGTGTGGGGGCGGGGGCGTTTATTGCCTGTGCTACGGTGCTCAACTTTCCTGAATGTCGCATACAGTTAACGGGACTGTAAACCTTCAGCAATTTTTCGTTTGAAATCGTTGCTATACTGTGTTTTGCCTTTTCGGGAAGGTGCTCTTGTTTGCTCATTGCTTTTCAGTTCAAAAAATCCTTTCCAACCTTTGCTCATGCTTTGGTGCATTATGGCTATGGCATCGGCTTCGCTATCAAGAGACAGGGTGCCGAGTTCGGCAAGGGCTGCTTGCTCGCTTTGCGGGCTGCGGTAATGAAAATTATGTTCTGTAGCGCGGTAGTTTTTCCATGCTTGCCATTGTTGTGCAAATGCTTCGGTAGGGTAGGGGTAGGTTATGTTTTGTTTTTCTCCCGTACCCTCTTTTCTATTTTCATTATTATTTTCTATTTCATATTCACTTTCATTTTCTAAAGGCTTTTTTTGGGTTAGGGTTGGGTTATTGGTTTCGTCCTGATTTGTATTGTTGTTAGTAATGGTATTGGTAGTCGCCCCGTCTTGACCTTGGGGGGCATTGTCTTTTTTGGGACGACCACCTTTTTTACCATTTTCTGATTGTTTTTGTTTAAACCGTGCTCTTTTTTCGCGTTCAAACTCTAACCTTTCGTTATAATACACATCGTTTTTCTCGACAAACTTTTCGCGAATGGATAGCCACACGTTTTCCCAACCTGCGCCTATAATTATGCTAATTCTTTTTTTGGGTATGCCAAGGTTTACCCACTGGTAAGCTAGGAGCTTTATGTAAGCTCCTGTTTCTTCGCACGTCATGTGGAGTGTGCCTACCAAGAAGTCTTGGGCATAGAATGGAAATGCGGGATCTTTCATTATACGCGTGCCAAGTTGTCTATTATTACATTGTTATAGGTGCCTTTTGAGCCTGAGATATGAAATTCTATCTCGGCTACATCGCCAGGAAAAAGGTCGTTTAACAATTCTATTTTTGTGCCGAGTGCGCTGGGGTATATTATCCTGCCTGTTTCTTGCTCAAAGTGAACTTGTTGTACGGCTGTGCCTAGTTTTGTAGTTTTTACTTCTCCTACTGCGGTAATGATTCCTTTTGCTTTAAATTGCATAGTGTTAATAATTTGTTGGTTTAAATATTAGGTTGGTTTTTGCTGTAATAGTATGGAGGCTATTATTTGGGTTAACGTTGGGTTTTTTAATAGATATTAGTAATTAGGCATAAGCCAATAGCCAAAAGAGGATGTTATTTTTGACTATATGATTTAGATTGCCACGCTCCGTGGCTCTTCGCTCGCAATGACGTTAGCTGTTTTTCTGTGACTGCAACCTGCGTCTTTACAACTTTCGTCTTTATGACTTTTGACTATCTGTTTCTTTTATTTTTACATTTTGAAAACAGAGCCTATTGGCTATTTGGTTAAAATCGAGTGTACCAGCACTGTTTTTAGTTAGTTTGTTATATACTACTGCTGGTGCAAGATTGCCAAGTGCATGAAAAAAATCGGCAGCATTGCTGTTGTCTTCCAGTTCTTTTATATCGATGTGGTTTTCACATTCTGTTTCGAAAAGTTGTTGTAACTGTTCGAGTATTTTTACGGTATATTCTTGTTGTTTTGATTCCATTGTTTTTCAGTGCTCTGCCCCATGTTTTTTGGGTGGGCTGTTTTAAATGTTAATGTTTGTTTGGTTTTGAGGGGTTTTACCTCATGGTTATTGCATAAGGGCACTCCCTGTTTGGGTTACCTCTTGTGCTACAAGGTTGTTATACTGTATACCGCTATTTTTAGAGGTTTTTCCTTCTAGTGTTACGGTTACTTCTATCTCGTCGTTTTCTTTAAAGGCGTCAAGATCTGCCATGCGCCTACCGCGAAATTCTACAAAGGCTTTTTGCCTAAATCCTGGTGCTATGGTTACTACTTTTTTTTCGTGTCCGGCTGTGTTACGGTACTCAATGCTCTCAATGTTTCCTGAAATTTTCATGATGAAAAGTTTAATAATTAAAAAAAATGTTGAAGTATTGGATTATTGATAACTATGTGGGCAGAGTGCCTAATGGTGCTGTAGTAATGATGTGACAGCTAACTTTTCTTGAGAAATTTGTAACGTTAACGCATGGAGCGTTTCTACTTTTTGGTGTAAAAGGCTATTTAGTAATTCTTGTAGTGCTTCAAGGTCTTTTTCGCGTTTTGCTTCGCGGTTAAAGATGCTGTAAAACGGAAGTTGTTTTACTGCCTTTATTTCTTTTTCACAGTCGGTAATGCGGCTGTTAATTGCTTGCAGCTTACTGTAAATTTTTTTCATGATAGTTCTTTTTTAGTTGGGGTAAGGGGTGGTTATTCTGTTATAGTAAATTTTTTATCATTGTTAAAGTGTAATATTGCGCTTAGTTCTTCGTTAGTGTAATTTATTTTTACACTAACGATTGTTTTTGGTGGTTTATTTTCCACATTTTCATCTAATTGATATAGTTCGGCGTATAATATGCGTAATAATTGTTTTGTTTTCTCTTTTTTATACTGCGCTTTTGTGGTGTTTTCCACATCGTTTGCTGCACTATATTTAGTTAAACAACGCGTATATGCCCATTTTATTTTTTCTAACTCATTTATTTTTTCTCTTACATGTTGTTTTTTGCACATTTATAAGTATCTTTGTTCAAATACAGGACAAAATTAAGTGTAATATTGCACATTTCAAAATTAAATCAAGTTAAATTTTAAACTTTTGTTGAGGTTTAATGGTTAAAGTTATATAAAGTTATGGTTATTAATGGTTTAGAAATAAGACAGGGTCGTGAGCGATTAGGTCTTACTCAAAAGGAGCTTGCAGAACTTATTGGTTCAAGTAGGGAGACTATCATTAATTATGAGAAAGGACGACCTATACCAAAATCTAAAAGCGAAATATTGCACAAGGTGTTAGAGCCCAAAGCTGTAGATTATCTTTCGGTGGTTCATAATGGTATGAAACCGCTTAGTGAAGATTTTGAAAATAAAAATGGTAATAAGTTTATCGAGTTACCAAATGGTCAGTATTATATGCTTATGCCTTTGGCAGAGTTTAAAATACAGGCAGGATTTCTTAGTAGTTATCAGGATACTGATTTTTTGATGGATTTAGCACAACATGGTATTTTAGTAGATAAGCCTTTGCAGGGGCGTTATGTGGCGTTTCGTGTAAATGGCGATAGTATGGACGATGGTAGTAATAATGCTATTATTCGCGACAGTATAGTGAGTACTCGCGAGCTGCAACGTCACCATTGGGTAGATAAGTTACGATTTCGCGATTTCCCGTATTGGGTTATTTATACTACGCAGAGCAAGATGCCGCTATTAAAAGAGATTGTGGAGCATAATACCGAAGAGGGATATATTACCTGCCATTCGTTAAATGATAGCCCAGAATTTACTGATTTTAAACTGCATCTTAATGATATACAGGCACTGTTTTATGTTATTGATGTAAGCCGTAGTGTGAGTAAAAAGATTAGTTATTAATGTACTTATATTAGCAATAATGTAAGCTAAAATAGCGGCAGTTAAAGATACAATAACTAATTTTTTTTTAGTTTATAGATGATGTGTTTGTAATAAAAAGAGGTCTGTTTATAGTATAAACAGACCTCTTTTTTGTTCTTTATTCTTTTAAAGCTATAGCTTTTAATCTTAGTGTTAAGCGAAATTAGGCTTTACTAGCTTTAACTGGGCATCCGATTGCTTTTGTTAGGTTTGGGCTAGGTTTTTCTCCGTTTTCTAATGCTTTTATTGCATTTTCAAGATATTTAACCTTCACGTCTTCGGTAGATTTAGCATTATCATCTATTGTACCTATGTATTGTACTTTACGATCTTTGTCTAATAAAAATACGTGTGGAGTTCTAACGGCTCCATATTGAGGGTAAATTTTTTGTCCTTGGTCAACTAAGTAAGGGAATGGGAATCCTTTTTCTTTGGCTCTTTTTTGCATTGCTTTGTAACCTTCTTTTTCGTTTTCTGGGCTGTTAGGGTTAATAGCAATTACAGAGTATCCTTTAGGAGCATAGGTGTTGTGTAGTTCTATTAGACGGTCTTCATACATTTTTGCAAAAGGACATTCGTTGCAAGTAAAGGTTACAATGTATCCTTTTGCATTGTCTATATCTGCTAAAGAAAACATAGAACCATCTATATTTTTAAGACTGAAATCGGTAGCTACTTCTCCTATTTTATAACCTCCAATTTCTTCTAAGGTTTTTGTTTGTTCTGGTCCATGACCACCTGGAGGTCCTTTTCTATCTCCGTCATGCGGAGGTCTTTTATGGTCGCCTTCTGGGTGTTCTTCTCTTTCGGGATTGTTGTTATTCTCGGCAGTAACATCTGTTTTTTGTTCTGCCTTATCTTTACATGAGATGGCTACGGTTGATAATAAACCGACTGCGGCGATGCATAAAATTAACTTTTTCATAATTAACTTCTTTATTGTTTTAAGGTTTCTGTTACGGTGTTTTCTAGCTCTTTTGTACTAGTGAAGGCATGCTCAAAAAAGGCTCTTTTTTTACTATTAAAAATTATAGTAAAAGGGATAGATCCAGACCAGTGTGGGTCTATTTTATCTATCCAAGCATTAGCGTCTGGATCATCTAATAGGATGACTTTAGATGTTATGTTTTTTTTCTTTAAAAAGGGTTTAAGCTTCGTCTCGATATCCTTTGGGAAATCAAGACTTATAAGTAATACTTCTACATCGGGGTTTTTGGCTGCATATTCTTCTATATAGGGTAGCTCTTCAACACATGGTCCGCACCACATAGCCCAAAAATTAATAATATAGGTCTTGTCTGTTTTAGTATAAAAAAGAGGTTCTAGGGTGTTAAAATCGTAAACAGGAATGTTGTTATTGATTTCAGAAACATTTTTGACCTCTGTAATTACTTTTGCTTCTTTGTTTTTGCAACTTATACAAAAAGAAAACAGTAAGCCGAGACATAATAGATGTCTTATTTTTTGTTTAAAGAATAGTATTGCTGACAAAATTATAATTGTTTTAAATTATAGGACTTTTTAATTTGTTAAAGGTTTAAAGGATTGGGAAATAATTTTTTTTGTATGTTCATTTATTACTGATATGATAGCTGATAAAACAGTTAGGTTGCCCGTCATTTGCTTAACGATGTATAAACACTAATTTTATGTTATAGATGTAAGCCGTAGTGTGAGTAAAAAGGTTAGTTACAACTTTTCAATAAGTGTTTTTTCTTGTTAATAAATAGTTGATGTCATTATGGTTTGATTTTAGATTTATTCTTTTTTGTTATAATTATCCTATAAAATTTTAACAAACTAAAAAATGAAAAAAATTACGATTATTCTTGCTACGCTATTTACAACGCTTATTTATGCCCAAGCATCAGAAGAAATGATTTGTGACGGTAATGTTAGTTATGCGGTAAAAAAAAATGGAGAAATACGCTACATTGCTGTTACTGATGACAATATTTCTTTTATAGCAGGAACTATTGGTACTGATGAAATAAGCTACTATGCTTCTCTAACATATGTAGGTGGTGATAAGCCTGTAGTAAGAAAAAAAGGAACTAAAATTAATCTTCAAAATGGTAATATCATTAGTAAGCCCGATGTTGAGATAAAGGTTGATGTTAATGATAAAGCAGAATTTGAATATAAAGCTTTTGTTCCCCTTACTTAAGAAGAAGCCAAAATGCTTGTAGAGAATAAGATAGTGAGTACAGAGCTTTATGTAATGGTACATAAGCTTAAAGATCCTGAAAAGATTCAGCGTATTTTTACTTGCATATACGAGAACACTAAAAAATAATACTACATCATTTAATGTAATAACAGATAAAGTTACCCATGGGTAACTTTATCTGTTATTACGAGAAATTTTTGGTATATCAAACAATTCTTAAACAGGTATTAAATCTTAAAATGTTTTATTATTTACGGTTTGATTATATTATATTTGTAAGGCGAATTTATTTAGATTACTTTTAAATAACAACAACTACATACAAGAATGCCTACATCTATAGTTTGGTTTAAAACAGATTTAAGGCTGCATGATAACGAAGCTTTGGTAAAAGCTATACAGCAAAACAACAGCGTAGTACCTGTGTTTTGTATAGACGATGACCAGTTTGGGAAAACAAAATTTGGTTTCGAGAAAACAGGCAGCTTTAGGGCGCAATTCCTGCTGGAATCGCTTGCCGACCTCGACACACAGTTACGCAAATTAAAATCGGGGCTGGTAATAGTACGCGGTATTCCCGAAGAAGAATTGCCTCGTGTAGCACGGCTGTATAATGCCAAAAAGGTATATGCCAAAAAAGAGGTAACTACCGACGAGAAAAAACAGGAAGAACGTGTAGTGGCAGCCCTATGGAAGCAAGGCTGTATGGTAGAAACCTTTAGTACCAGTACTTTGTACCATGCAGAGGATTTGCCGTTCCCGTTGCGTGGTATTCCTGATGTGTTTACCACTTTTCGAAAAAAGATAGAAAAAGAAGCAGGCATACGTCCTGTTTTTCATAAACCTGATAGTATTCCTTCGCCTATTATTCCGCTAATGGAATTGCCTTCGCTTGAAGAGCTTGGACTGGAGGAGATAGCTCTTGACAGTAGGGCAGCAATAACATTTAAAGGTGGTGAAACGGAAGGGCTAAAACGCCTTAACGATTATATTTTTAAAACCGAAGCTATTGCGACTTATAAGGAAACCCGTAATGGTTTGTTAGGTAAAAATTATTCGTCTAAATTTTCACCGTGGCTGGCTATGGGGTGCCTTTCGCCTCGCGAGGTGTATCACGAAGTGAAAAAGTATGAAGCCAAAAATGGTGCAAACAAGAGTACCTACTGGATGATATTTGAGTTATTGTGGCGCGACTACTTTAGGTTTATGATGAAAAAACACCGCAATAAGCTTTTCCTTTCTGGAGGTATAAAAAATATAGCGCCTAAATTATCAAAGCCTAACGCCGAAGTACTACAACGCTGGATAAATGGCGAAACGGGACAAGATTTTATAGATGCCAATATGCGCGAGCTAAAACTTACGGGTTTTATGAGCAATAGAGGCAGGCAAAATGTGGCAAGCTACTTGTGCCACGAACTGGATACAGACTGGCGGTATGGTGCTGCTTATTTTGAAGAAATATTAATAGATTATGACCCGTCGAGCAATTGGGGCAACTGGGCTTATATAGCTGGTGTGGGTAACGACCCACGGGTAGAACGACACTTTGACCCACAAAAGCAAGCCGACGATTATGATGCTAAAAAAACATATCGTGACTTATGGCTACAAGAAGCATAGCAATTAAAGAAACATCTGACTTAACGGAAAGAGATATAGACCGTATTATAGAAATGGCATGGGAAGACCGTACCCCATTTGACGCCATAGAATATCAGTTTAGCCTTACCGAAGATAAGGTAAAGGAACTCATGAAACGCGAGCTAAAGTTTAGCAGTTACCGCTTGTGGCGCAAGCGTGTAGAAAGTTGTAAAACTAAGCATGCTAAAAAACGTAGCGATGCTATAGACCGTTTTAAATGTAGCCGACAACGTGCTATATCTAGCAATAAAATTGCTAAACGGTAAACAGCTTACTGCTAGTAGACTAACTTTTGGAATAGTTTAAGAGTTGTTGAACGAGCAAAACTATATATAGTATTTAACTTTGTGTAAACAACAATGTTATGGCTACTTATATATTTGCAGGAGCATCGTCGGGAATGGCAATGCAGGCTGCAACACTACTACAGGAACAAGGACACAAGGTTATAGGTGTCTCTACTAAAGAGGATACGGGTAATTATAATCAGTGGTACAAGGTACAAGAGTATGGCTTTGGTGCATTTCCTGCTATTGATGCCGAAATAGACGGGCTAGTTTATTTCCCAGGGACTATAAACCTGAAACCTTTTCATAGAATTAATGAAAACGATTTTACTACCGATTTTACGATTAGCGCACTGGGTGCAGCAGCTTTTGTGCAGGCATATTTGCCTCAGCTTAAAAAGAGCGCTATTGCATCAATAGTATTTATTAGTACAGTGGCTGTGGGTACGGGTATGCCGTTTCATGCATCGGTAGCAATGGCAAAGGGTGCGGTAGAGGGTTTAACCCGATCGCTTGCTGCTGAGTATGCGCCTAAAGTGCGTGTAAACTGTGTAGCGCCCTCGCTAACCGATACACCACTTGCTGGGCGACTGCTAGCCTCTGAAGATAAAATGGAGGCTGCTAAAAACCGTAATCCGTTAAAGAAGATAGGTACTCCTAATGATTTGGCTCAAGCTATAACTTTTTTGCTGGGCGCAAATGCTGCTTGGGTAACAGGGCAGGTGCTTGCTGTAGATGGCGGTATGAATAAACTAAGGCTATTGTAAGATAATTTATCTCATAATAGCCTTTAGTTACTAGCAATAGGATTTGCCTTGTAAGGGGGTACATAGGCAAACAGCTATATTGTATTAAATAGTTTTTATTCTTTTTGCAGCGGCAAAATTAATACTTTATTTGTGTCAAATGTTATTTTATATGCATATAATTACAAATTTAATGTTAAAATTAACATAAAAACTATAATTCGATGTTAAGTTATTTTTTTCGATGAAAAGCATGTTTCGATGCTTTTACCTTGTAAAACTGTATGTTTTTTTGTGGTGCTATATAATGTTATAACGCTATATGTGTAGTAATATTGGGTGGTGGGGTTTTTAGAATGCTGATAAATCAGGCTCGAGCCAATGGGTTTTGGCTTCAGGGAGATTAAAGATATCAATGGAGTAATGTGTTGCCAGCAATTCTTTTAAGTTGTATTTCAGTTCAGGAAACTCATTTATAAAATCGGTAAAGTTTGCATATTGAGAGCGTTGCATAAAATGATATACTGCTTTTACCGAAGCAATGGTAAGGGTATGGTTAAACTTGCCTTCGGCACCCAAATGTTTTATATAAGCCTTTAGATTTACTACTGTTTTACGATATGCCATAGCTTCGTTATACTTGCACAGGTATATCCATGCTAGCCTTAGGTGAGCCTCATGGCTAAAAACCTCGGGGTTTAGCGAGCAGTTTTCAAACTCTTTTATAAATTCTTCGTCACTAAGTAGTAGGTGCTTTTCCATAGCACAAATATATACTAACTGTTGGTATTAATGTTGTTTATTAAACTGATACACCTTTTGTGGTGTTACACAATAGTCTAGGGCTATATCTGTGTCACTATTGGGTAGTGTTTCTGTTTCAGACTCAAAAAAACTAAGCCCTATTTTTACCACATCGGAGCGACATTCGGCTAAGAATCTATCATAAAAACCTTTGCCATACCCAAGCCTGTTACCATTATTATCAAAAGCGAGTAGGGGTATAAACACCACGTCTAGTTTTATGGAGGGTACTTCTAACCCGTCTATAGGTTCGGGTATTCCGTACTGGTTTTTTGCCAGTTTTGTGTTATCAGTAAGTAGGTAGTGTGTCATGCCAAAGTTTTCAAAGTCAGATTTTGCGACTACAATCTCTTTATCTTTCCCCGATAGTATGTGCAGCACAAATTCGGTTTGTACTTCTTTTTGTTCTTCAATACTCAAGAATAGGTGGTAGTAGGTTTTATCCCAAACGGGCAATTGCAACAGCTTGTTAGCTATGGCAAGGCTTTGTGTTTCTACTTCGGCTGTAGTTAAGCCTTTGCGCAAGGCGCGATATTTGGCTCTTATTTCTTGCTTTGTCATAATAGCAAAGATAAAAGTTTTTAGATGTTGAGATTTTTTATGCTAATGGTTTAAAACCAAAACCCTACGCTTATCCATGTGTAGTGCTTATTAGTGTCTGGCGACCAACTGTGTTTTATTTCCAGAGGACCTATAATGCTTTCCATGCCATAGCCCATGGCATATCCTGTATACTCTGGTAGTGAGATGATATTACCTTCGTTTAATAAATTATGCCCCACATTGGCATAGTTTGCTGTAGCGTTAAGGTGGTGTTTCCTGATGAACTCCCAGTCTAGTGTAAAGGTGCTTTTTATATAGCTGTTGCCCGATAGGCTTATAAAATCGTATCCATAAAAATGGCGGAAGTTATTAATCGTGTTATAGCCATAGCCACCTAATATAAAATCGAAAAAGTTTGCTGTGTCTTCGCCTACAGTAATTCCTGCTTCTGTTTGCATTTCTATAGTAAAGTTGCGGTATATTTTTTTGGCTGTAGCTATCTCGGCTTTTAAAATGGTAAAACGTTCGAAGTCTTTGTTATAGTCGCTAGAGTATAAAAACGATTTTGCTTCGCCCTGAAAATACCAACCTTTACTAGGAAAATAGCGCTTGTTATAGGAGTCGTAATTTAAGTAGCCATATACTGAGAAATAATCGCTATCGTCAAACACTTTTTTTCTATCTGTGCTTAAGGTTTCCGATTTTATTTTTAAATGTTTAAGTTCTGCGCCACCGCCTAACAAGAATTTTTGTGCAAATATAGTTTGTATATATATTTGGTTGTTAATATCAGTATAATCTACATTAGCAGAGTTTACATCGATGTCAGATATAATATTGCCTGGCACATTACGGTTAAAACTATTTAGAGTAGAACGTACCCCATAGCTGGTATAAAAGCCGTTATCCATGTAGTAGTTAAACATGTATCTAAAGTTGTCGCCTAGCACAACGTCTAGCGCAGCTACGTCGCCACGCCTAAAGAGGTTTTTTTGAGTAAAGTTTACTAGTACCCCACTTTTATAAAGTCCGTCATAATGCAACCCAAATTTTAGGTAACGGTTTATAGGGTTTTCTATAATAGTAAGGTTTAGTCTGTCGCCTTTACCAGTCTTTTCGAAATTGTAAGATATGGCATTGAAGTTTTGTGTAGCGTTGAGGTTGCTAATGCCACGATTGAACTTTTCGTACGAAATTTTTGTACCTGGTTTAAAGTTAAGTTTACCAATAACATAGGCTCTACTGTAATTTTTAAGTCCCGATATTTCTATTTCTGCTACAGCTATAGAGTCGTTTACCTGCATGGCTTTTTTTACAATAGGGGTGTTGCTCCCTAGTGCTTTTAGCTTATCTATTATGGCGTGTGCTGCCTCTTCTCCTTTATCAATTATTTGTCTGCCATCGTCAAACGAGATAACGGTGTAACCCGAGATGTCTGGTTTTATATAAATGTCTGTAGCTTCGCGCTTAGCATCCATTTTCCTGATCATCTGGTAGTTGTTTATTTGTACCAGTACGCCTGTAGCTCCTTTTATTTGTGTTCTGTCTTTAAGCCCGTCTTGTACATCTACCCCAATAATAATATCGGCACCCATTTTTTTAACCTCCTCTACAGGGTAGTTGTTAGTAACTCCGCCATCTATTAATAGTCGTCCGTCTATCTCTACAGGGTAGTATAACGATGGGAAAGCCCCACTGGCAAGTATAGCATCGGGCAATACTCCTTTATGTAATATTATTTCTTCGCCTGTTTCTATATCGGTAGCTACACAAACAAAGGGTATGGGTAGTTTATTAAAATCGCGCTGGTGTCGCACATTATCTGTAAGGCGGTTAACGGTGGTGTAGTTGTATAACCCCTTTGATAGGGCAGTAGGGAAACTGATTTTAAAGCCTTTAAAGGGTAATGATAGTGCGTAGAGCTCGTCATTACGCCTTTCGAAAAAGTTTTTAGAGCCACGAGGGGTGTAGTCTTGTATTAGTGCATCGGCATCGAGCGAGTTAAAAATAGAGTCTAGCTCTTGTGCCGAATAGCCTGCAGCATACAGCCCGCCTACAATAGCGCCCATGCTGGTACCGCCTATATAGTCTACCTTTATGCCTGCTTCTTCTAGTACTTTTAGTACGCCAATGTGGGCTAACCCTTTAGCTCCGCCACCGCTTAGTACTACGCCTATTTTGGGTCTTTTAGTATTGGTGTTAGCGCTGTTTTCCTCCTGTGCAGTAACCGTGCCTATAAGTAGTAAGCATAGTAACAGGGGAAGTATTTTTTTCATCAGTTCGGTTTTGAATGATAGAATTCAGTAATTTTTTTTGCTTTGGCAGGACCTATTACTTTGGCAATGTCTGCTTCGGGTGCTTCTTTTAATCGTTTTACCGATTTAAACTGTTTTAGCAATGCCACCATTGTTTTTTCGCCAATACCAGGGATGCTTTCTACTGATGTTTGTAGCGCATTCTTACTTCGCTTATCGCGATGGTGTGTAATGCCAAATCGGTGTGCCTCGTTGCGCAGGTGTTGGATAACCTTTAAGGTTTCCGATTTTTTGTCTAAATACATCGGTATCGAGTCGCCTGGATAGAATATTTCTTCAAGCCTTTTTGCGATGCCTAAGATAGTGATTTTACCACGTAGCCCCAAGATATCTAAGCTTTTTAATGCCGAAGATAATTGTCCCTTACCTCCGTCTATAATAATGAGTTGGGGTAGGGGTTGGTCTTCTTCGAGCAGGCGGCGATATCTACGGAAAACGACCTCTTCCATACTCGCAAAATCGTTAGGCCCTTCTACGGTTTTTATATTAAAATGGCGGTAGTCTTTTTTGCTAGGTTTACCGTCTTTAAACACCACGCAAGCCGCAACGGGGTTTGTACCCTGAATATTACTATTATCAAAACATTCTATATGGCGAGGCTCTGCAGGTAGGCGCAGGTCTTTTTTCATTTGTGCCATAATGCGGTTGGTGTGCCGTTCGGGGTCTACTATTTTTATTTGTTTTAGCTGATCCATACGGTAAAAACGGGCATTGCGCTCGCTTAAATCTAAAATCTGCTTTTTATCGCCTAGTTTGGGTACGGTTACTTTTACATTTTCGCCTAAGTTGATAGGGTGGGTGGCTAATACTTCTCTGGAAAGTAACTGGAAACGCTCGCGAAGCTCTACGGCTGCAATTTGCAACAGCTCTTCGTCAGATTCTTCTAGTTTCTTTTTTATTTCCATGGTGTGCGAGCGGATGATAGCCCCATGCGATACCTGTATAAAGTTGATGTATGCCATAGCCTCATCACTTATAATGCTAAATACATCGAGGTTATTAATCCGCGGATTAAACACGGTGCTGCGGGCTTGGTAGTTTTCGAGGGCTTCTATCTTCTCTTTTATCTCTTGTGCTTCTTCAAACTTCATATCGGCAGCCAAATTGTGCATATGGCTGTGAAATGCTTTTAGGCTTTCTTTAAAATTACCTTTTAGTATTTCGCGAATGGCGGCTACATGACGTTGGTATTCTTCGAGTGGTTCGTAGCCCTCGCAAGGACCTTTACAGTTGCCTATGTGGTATTCTAAACACACTTTGTATTTGCCTGATTGTATATTGCTTTTACTAAGGTCGTAATTGCAAGTGCGCAAGGGGTATAGTTCTTTAATAAGCCCCAGTAGGGTTTGCACGGTTTTAAAGGAGGTATAAGGGCCAAAATATTCTGAGCCGTCTTTTATAACGTTGCGGGTAGCAAACACGCGCGAAAAAGGTTCTTTCTTGATGCATATCCACGGGTAGCTTTTGTCGTCTTTTAAGAGTACGTTATAGCGTGGTTGCAGGTTTTTTATCAGGTTGTTTTCTAGTAGTAGTGCCTCGCTCTCTGTAGGGACTACGATGTGCTTTACTCTGACTATTTTGCGCACCATAACGCGTATGCGACCCGAGTCGTTTGTCTTGTTGAAGTAAGACATTACGCGCTTTTTTAGGTTTTTTGCCTTGCCTACATAAAGCAGCTTGTCGTCTTTATCAAAATATTGATATACGCCCGGGCTATCGGGTAGGGTTTGTATTTGGAGTTCCAACGGCGTTTGCATACTACAAAGTTAGTATTAAAGTCCTAAAGTTTGTAAAGTCCTAAAGTTGAAAGTTTATAAAGTTTTATTAGTTGTCAGGAAAAAGGCATTAGTTTACAGTTGCGGGTTACGCGTCATTACTTCGTCTGTTCGGGCTTTGCCCTCGGGTGCGAGGAGGTACGACGTGGCAATCTTTAAAAAGGTTATATATAAATTTACACTTTTGGAAAAACAAATGGCGAGTTATAAATTTGCAGTAAAATAAGAAACTTCCTTACAAAAAGGCTTTTTAAGCCCAAATAATTTTATCATCAATTAACGACGTATAGATGTCAAGAACTAAAAAATAAGGGTGTCTATATTTTAATTATATTTGTAGTAAACAAAAAAGCCAAGAGCTGCAACTCATGGCTAATTTTTAAACAGCATTTGCTGTAATATTTCTGTTACGGTTTAACCGTACTCTTATTGCCCATCATAGAGGTGAGTTCCTATGAAAGGATAACTTAATTTTAAAAAAATGAATAAAATTAAAACTAAGGGCTTAACGTCCTTTATTAAAAATTTAACTTTATTAATCAGAAGCTTAACACTCTTATTAAAAGAGTTGACCACTTTACTATAAGTGTTAATTTAGTTTCTAACAGCCACCTGTTGACGCAGGTGGTTTTTTATTTATAGTACAAATATAAAAAGAAGTAACGAAAGAAACAATAAAAGAGGAACAAAAAGAAGTAACGAAAGAAACAATAAAAGAGAAAACAAAAAGAAGTAACGAAAGAAACAATAAAAGAGGAACAAAAAGAAGTAACGAAAGAAATAATAAAAGAGAAAACAAAAAGATTGCCACGTCGTACCTCCTCGCAATGACGCATAACTCATAACTTGTAACTCGCCAGCCACAACCAAAACCCAACGGCATAGAACGCTGTGGTGTATAGAAAATTACAAAAGCGGTGTTAAGAAGCATTCGGTGTTTGAGCACAGCGAGTTCGAATGGTTTAGCCACTTGCAGTAATTTTTAGCTTAAGGCGTTCCAGCCTTGACTTTTTCGTTCTTTTGTGTCAAGACAAAAGGACAGCCAACCCGCAACACAAAACCCGAAATACACTACCTTTACACAGTTAACGCAACTGTAAATTTATGTCGTACAAAAATATAACGATACTTGGCGAAACTATTTTGCCTGGCGAAAGCAAAACCATTAATATGGAAATTGCACGCTTGCACACTATGACTAAACTAAAAGTGCCTATAATTATAGAACGTGCCGAAGAAGATGGTCCTGTGGTGCTGTTTACGGCATCTATTCACGGTGATGAGATAAATGGCACAGAGATAGTGCGCCAACTGATTGTAAGGAAAATAAACAAGCCGAAGCGCGGTACTATTATTTGTATTCCTGTGGTTAATATTTTTGGTTTTGTAAACAAGAGTAGGGAGTTTCCTGATGGGCGCGACCTTAATCGGGTTTTTCCGGGTAGTCAGCGGGGTTCGCTTGCCGGGCGTTTTGCATGGCATTTGTTTAGGGAGATTATCCCGAATGTAGATTATTGTATTGACTATCATGCAGGGGGTGCGAGCCGTTTTAATGCGCCACAAATTCGTATTGTGCCGAATAATCCAGACCTTAAAGCACTTGCCGATGTGTTTAATGCGCCGTTTACGTTATATTCTAAAAATATTTCGGGGTCTTTTCGTAATGCGTGTGGCAGGCTGGGTGTAAAAATATTGTTGTATGAAGGTGGTAAGTCCCTCGACTTGAACCGAGATGTTACTCAAGCTGCGGTGCGTGGTACTAAGCGTTTTTTAAATCATTTGGATATGCTTAACCCGAAGAAAAAATTTAAACCAGCTCCTACGCCATCGGTATATATAGAACGCTCGGCATGGGTGCGGGCTA
Organism: Flavobacterium arcticum; assembly: GCF_003344925.1. NCBI lineage: Bacteria > Pseudomonadati > Bacteroidota > Flavobacteriia > Flavobacteriales > Flavobacteriaceae > Flavobacterium > Flavobacterium arcticum. The sequence goes on from NZ_CP031188.1 coordinate 1,506,842, forward strand.
CCTATTCGGGGTTATTTCAAAATCGTACGCCTACAGGTAAACTAGTAGAAAAAGGCGAGGCTATAGCACTTATTACAGATCCTTTTGGCGATTTTGAACATGTGGTAAAAGCACCACATAGGGGATATATTATTAATAGTAATGATGCGCCTATTGTATATCAGGGCGATGCTATTTTTCATATTACCATGAAATTGACAGAACAATAAATAACCAGTGTCAGTTTGCAGTATGATTGGCTATAAGCTGGATGCTTCTTAAAAACATAAACATCCTGCAGGGTTTGTAAACCTTGCAGGATGTTTTATTTATATTATAAACTGAAAACTAAAGGCTATGCTTCTTGCCTGTCGGTTTCGTCGTCGTTTTCAGAGTAAGAGTCTGGTTCTTGTTTTGGCTTAGTAGTTAATACTTTATAGAAAAAATATACTGCTGCGGCAATTACTATGCCTTGCGCCGTTACCATTGTAATTAGTGCTTCTGTTTTCATGAGTGTACCCTTCCTTCTTTTCTACGTTTAATAAATGCTCTATATACTACTAGGCTAATAAATAATAATAATGCTACCAGTAACAGCCTGCCTATGGTTTTATAGAACACGTTGTTGGTAAATTTACCTTCGGCAATTGTATCATTAGGCGCTATTGTTTGCCCTACTGTTACCACAGGATTTTGTCCTTTTTTAAAGCTGTATGTTTTATAATCAGTAAAAGTTAGTGCTTCTAGTTTATCAAGTTTCTTGTTGTATACTTTTTTCTCGTTTTGGAACGATAGTTTAATAAAATCGGTTGTAACCGAGTCTACTACGCCAGTTTTTAAACCTTCTGAATCAAATTTTTCGGCATAATAAGCATCGGCAAACCACTCTTTATTATTAGTGTCATCGTTAGCTATTTTTGCAGCCATATCTGGTAAACTGGCTACTAATACCCATCCTAATAGTAGTGGGGTAACCACAAGAATTAAATATTTAAAGAATATAGGTACTTTAATGTCGGCACCCATATTTATCTCTGCCCATCCTTTCTTGATACCAAATATCCAAGAGAATAGTACTGTTTCTAAGAATGCAAATACTACAAGGCTAACGGTTCCTGCCCAGTAGTCATACTCGTCGAAAACGCCTTGCTGGAAGAAAAACACTGTAGGTAAACCCATAATAAGTGCAATAAGCCCGAAAGACCATGCGCCTTTTTTGCCACTCCAGTTAAACTCGTCGCGCATAAAGCCCATCCAAGGTGTACCCATTGCGAGCGATGAGGTAATACCGGCAAAGAACAATAGCCCGAACCAAAAGATACCTGCAAATATTGCGAGTGTTTCGCCCCATTGCTGGAAGAGATATGGCATAGTTTGGAACGCCATACCAAAGCCTGCATTTTGCAATACCCAGTCAAGACCAAGGTAACCAGCAGCAATAGGGATTACGATAAGGCTACCTAGTACTACTTCTACAAACTCGTTCATAAAACCTGCCGATACAGCATTTAGTGCTACATCGTCTTTAGATTTTAGGTAGGCTGCATAGCAGTGAATTGTACCCATACCTACAGATAGGGTAAAGAATATTTGTCCTGCTGCGGCAAGCCACACTTTAGGGTTGGCAAGTGAGTCATATTGTGGTGTCCACAAGAAGTTAAGACCATCCCATGCGTTAGCATCAGGGAAAAGGTCTGAAGCTCCATCAGTACCCAATGTTAAACCTCTTATGGCTAGTATAGCTCCGAATACTAATAGTAGCGGAATACCTATTTTGGCTACGCGCTCTATTCCTTTTAGTCCTTTAGAGAGTATAAAGGTGTTTAGTAATAAACATAATATATAAAAGACAATGGCCTCATAAGGGATGCCTGTTGTCGATTTTCCTATGGTGGTGTAGTCGTTAAAGAAACCTGCTATTTCGGCTTGGTTCATGGTGCTAAATGTACCTCTAACGGAGTGGTACACGTAGCTCATTGTCCACGATTCGATATAACAGTAGTAAGAGGCTACGGCAATATTAGTGAATATCCCGAAAACACCTATGTATTTCCAGATACGTCCTTTTGCCATAGTGTCTAATATATATGGTGTACTGTGGTTGCCATAGCGACCGCCATAACGCCCTGTAGACCACTCTATAAATAGTAATGGTATTCCCATTACTACAAAGCAAACAAGATAAGGAATGATAAATGCGCCTCCGCCGTTTTCTACTGCTTGTACGGGAAACCTTAAAAAGTTACCAAGCCCAACAGCATTACCAGCCATAGCGAGAATTAAGCCTACCCTGGAACCCCACGATTCTGCTTTTCCTGACATAAAAGAATGTTTTTTGGTTAATTATAGGCTTCAAAGATAGGAAAACAAACCAAAAAACAACAAAAAGCGGAAACTTTGGTGCTTAAAAATAAATATCCGTAAAAGGTTTTAACAGATTTGCGATAAAGTTGATAACGATAGTGGTTGCTTGTTGTGGGTTTTGGGTCTTGTTTTACTGTGATTTTGTGTTCTTTTAACGCAGATGAAGCGGATTGTGCAGATGATCGCAGGTTATGAGTAGCGAAATATTAGTTTTGTCATGCTGAGGTACGAAGCATCTTTTTGATATGAATGAGATTCTTTATTACGCTTCGCTGCATTCAGAATGACAGCTCGTAGCTTATAACCCTAAAACAGTTTTTTTAATAAAAATTAAATCTTCCTCATTTTTTCTCAAAAACCACAGCCTAAAATTAAATTTTTCCGATATTTGTTACATGAATTCGCAATGGCTCGGTTTATTAAGCTATTTAAAATTCCTCATCAAGAGAAATCCTGAGTGAGGCAGTTGTTGTTATAACTGTTTTTCAATTTTACTGTTTAATAACTAAATACATTTTAATTATGCCTATATACCACAAATTAGGGAAGTTTCCGCAAAAAAGGCACACACAGTTCGAGAAACCAGAGGGTGGCATCTATTATGAGCAGCTTTTTGGTACAGAGGGGTTTAATGGTCACTCGTCGTTACTGTATCAGGTACATCGCCCTACGCAAGTAAAAGAAATTTTGAGGTCCTACTCTGTTAAGCCAGAAATTGCTATTGAGAGTAATATAAAATCATTATTACTAAAAGGGTTTGAGGTACAGCCTGCCGACGACTTTTTAGAGAGCCGTGTAGATATGCTAGTAAATAGCGATTGTACTATAGGGCTTGCTGCGCCAAGAAAATCGCTTCGCGATTACTTTTATAAAAATGCCGATGCCGACGAGATGATATTTATACATAAAGGGACAGGAACACTGCGTACCTTTATGGGTAACATTCCGTTTGAGTATGGAGATTACCTTATCATTCCGCGCGGAATGATTTACCAAATAGATTTTGATACCGAAGAGAACCGCTTGTTTTATACAGAGTCGGTTGCACCGATATATACACCAAAGCGTTATAAAAACGAGAGTGGTCAGTTACTAGAGCATTCGCCATTTTGTGAGCGCGATTTTAAACTACCGCAAGAGCTTGAAACCTATGATGAGAAAGGCGATTTTTTAATCAAGGTGAAAAAACAAGGCATGATGCACGAGATAGTATATGCCACGCACCCGTTTGACGTTGTTGGGTGGGATGGTTACAACTATCCGTATGCTTTTAGTATTCATAATTTTGAGCCTATAACAGGTAGGGTACATTTACCACCACCAATACACCAAACGTTTGAAACGTCTACGTTTGTAGTATGCTCTTTCTGCCCGAGGTTGTATGACTATCACCCAAAATCGATACCTGCACCATACAATCATAGTAATATAGATAGTGATGAGGTGTTGTACTATGTAGATGGCGATTTTATGAGCCGTAACAATATAGAACAAGGACACATAACGCTACACCCAAAAGGAATACCACACGGACCAGCACCTGGTGCTACAGAGCGTAGCATAGGGCAAACGGTTACTGAGGAGCTTGCTGTAATGGTAGATACCTTCCGTCCGCTTATGGTAACAAAAGCTGCGATGGGTATAGACGATGGTAAGTATTATAAAAGCTGGGTAGAGTAAAGAGTAATTGTTCTTTTGTCTTAAAACAAAAGAACCAAAAATTCAGGCAATAGAGTACGAAAAGTACATAAACAAGTTTAAAAGTAAAAACTGCGGATAAAAACGCAGTAAAAAATATAAGATTATGAGTAAAGAAGTAAAAAATGTAGAATACGGACTCGAAAAAATATTTGAGGGCGCACAAGATTTTCTTCCCCTTATGGGAACAGATTATATAGAGTTTATTGTAGGTAATGCTAAGCAAGCTGCACACTACTATAAAACAGCTTTTGGTTACCAGTCGTTAGCCTATGCAGGACTAGAAACAGGAATGAAAGACCGTACTAGTTATGTGTTAAAGCAAGATAAAATTAGAATTGTATTAACTACGCCATTAACTGCTGAGTCTCCGCTAAACGATCATATCGTTAAACATGGTGATGGTGTTAAGGTGGTAGCGCTATGGGTAGAAGATGCTCGTAAATCGTTTGAAGAGACTACTAAGCGTGGTGCTAGAGTATATATGGAGCCAACTGTTGAAACTGATGAGCATGGCGAAGTAGTGCGTGCAGGTATTTATACCTATGGCGAAACAGTACACATGTTTGTAGAGCGTAAAAACTACAATGGTGTTTTCTTACCAGGTTTTAGAGAGTGGAAAAGTGACTATAACCCAGCACCAACAGGACTTAAGTATGTAGACCACATGGTAGGTAACGTAGGTTGGAACGAAATGAACACTTGGGTAAAGTGGTATGAAGAAGTTATGGGCTTTGTTAACTTCCTTTCGTTTGACGATAAACAAATTACTACAGAGTACTCTGCATTAATGAGTAAGGTAATGAGTAACGGTAACGGTCGTATAAAATTCCCAATTAACGAGCCTGCCGAAGGAAAGAAAAGATCGCAGATAGAAGAGTATTTAGATTTTTATGGCGGTCCTGGTGTACAGCACATCGCTATTGCTACTGATGATATTATTAAAACAGTAGGTGAGCTTAGAGCAAGAGGTGTAGAATTCCTTTCGGCTCCGCCACATGCTTATTATGAAGCAATACCTGAAAGACTGGGTGCGCACATGGATATGATGAAAGAAGATATCTCGGTGTTAGAAGATTTGGCTATTATGATAGATGCTGATGAAGAAGGGTATTTATTACAAATATTTACTAAGCCTGTTGAAGATAGACCAACACTTTTTTATGAAATAATACAGCGTATGGGTGCTCGTGGTTTTGGTGCGGGTAACTTTAAAGCGCTGTTTGAGAGTATAGAACGCGAACAACAGTTGCGAGGAACGTTATAAAATAACCTCAAAATTACATTATGTGTAATTTTGACATATCAAAAAGCTATTTTTTTGAGGATAATGTGTTAAAGTTGATTTTTCATAAAAAAATCTTCAATAGTGTGAGTACATTTGCACTCGCAAAAAGAGAGGTAGTAACATAATTCAATTTTTGTTGTAAATTTTTCATAATTTATAGTTTTTTGGTTGGTTAATAGCATAAAAACCCGGTCATTCGTTTGACTGGGTTTTTTTGTTTTCTTACTTTTGGAACAGAAATTGCGTTCACCCCTAGTAACATCAATCAAAAAAAATAGTATTATGAAAAAAATGTTAGCAATACTTTTGCTTTTCACACTGGGTAACGCTTTTTCGCAAGGTGCTTTTACTACAGGCGAATTTTTTAAATTCAGAATTCACTACGGGATAGTAAATGCGGGCTATGCCACCCTTGAGGTAAAAGATGCCGTGAAGAACGGTAAAAAAGTATATCATGTTGTAGGTAAAGGGCATACTACGGGTATGACACGATTTTTCTTTAAAGTAGAAGATAACTATGAAAGCTACTTTGATAAAAATACAGTGTTTCCGTACCAATATGTGCGAAAAATAAACGAAGGCGGTTATACTAAAGACCAAGAAGGTTTCTTTAATCAGAAGAACAATACTGTAGTGGTAAAAGACTATAAGCACGATACTGAGAAAACCATTTCGGTTCCAGCAGGTGTGCAGGATATGGTATCTACATTTTACTACTTAAGAAATCACCCCGATGTGAGCACTATGAAGGTGGGTGAGTACATAGCTGTAAATATGTTTTTTGACGACGAAACCACAAAATTTAAGCTCAAATTTATTGGCAGAGAGAATATATCAACTAAATTTGGCGATGTTCCTGCAATGATATTTAGACCCTATGTACAAGCAGGACGTGTATTTAAGGAAGAAGAAAGTTTAACAGTCTGGATATCAGATGATGATAATAAGATACCTTTGCGAATAAAGGCAAGCCTTGCTGTGGGTTCGTTAAAGGCAGATCTTATAGAATATAAGGGATTAAAATACCCTTTTAAAGCTAAATAAAACACACACAAATGGAGTTAACACCTTCTATGCAAGATAAGCTAAGTGCTCTTGAAGAAAAATTTAAAGCGATAAACCAAAAAACCGAAACTCACTTAGAGGGTTTACTTTGGTCTAAACCAATTACTTATTGGGATTATATACAAACTGACGCATTACTTAACCTACAAACGCAACGCACTACACTGCCCGATGAGATGATATTTATTATGTATCATCAGGTAAATGAGCTATTGTTTAAAATGATACTTTGGGAGACAGAACAATTGTGTCATGATGATGCGCCTACTACCGAAATATTTACGGAGAAGTTAATGCGCATAAGTCGCTACTTTGATATGCTTACCACATCATTTGATATTATGGGCGATGGTATGCAAGTAGAGCAGTACATGAAGTTTAGAAATACGTTAACTCCTGCAAGTGGTTTTCAGAGTGCGCAGTACAGGCTTATAGAGTTTGCTAGTACCGATTTGATAAACCTTATAGATTATCGCTTTAGGGCTACTATAGATCGCGACACGCCCTACGAACACGCTTTTGAGCACCTGTATTGGCAAGCGGCAGGTAAAGACCATAAAACAGGCGAAAAAAGCTATTTGATAAAAGCATTCGAAAAGAAATATAAAGCCGAGTTCTTGCGTTATATGGAAGAGTATAACACCATAAATATTTGGAAGAAATTCCAGCAACTACCAGAGGCTGACCAAAAAAATACAATGCTTGTAAAAGCTATGCGTCATTATGATTATACCGTAAATGTTACTTGGGTAATGGGGCATTATAATGCTGCTGCTAAGTACATAGAAAGCGCATCAGGACCACAAGAGGCTACAGGTGGTAGCGACTGGAAAAAATATATGCACCCAAAATATCAGCGAAGAATATTTTTCCCCGAATTATGGACAGAGGAGGAGTTGCGCACGTGGGGCGAAAATGTATAATTGATTTTTTAAAATGCCGAAATTGAGATATTTTACCATCATACTACTGCTATTTACTTTAATAGCCTGTAATGACGAGGAAAAGAAAGATAAAGAACAACAAGCTGTAGCAAAAAAAGAAGCTGTAAAAAAACAGTTTGGTTTTGTTTTGGATAATTATGAAGTAGAACATGATACCATACAAAACGGCGATACCTTTGGCGGATTATTGCAAAAACAAGGCTATTCGGTTACTGATGTATATAATATAACCGAAGCCATACGCGATACTTTTAACCTAAGAGATATTCGTGTAGGTAAGCCTTATACACTACTTAAAAATAAAAAGAACCCCGACAGTTTAGAGGTTTTTATATACCAAGCTAATCGCTTGAGTTATTATGTGGTAGACTTGCGCGACTCTATTGCAAAAGCCTATAAAAAAACCCGTCCGCTTACTATAAAGCGTAGGGTAATTGCTGCCGAGATAGAAGGTTCGCTATCGGCAACGGTACAAAAACTAGGAGCAAGCGCTGCATTAACCCAAGAGCTATCAGAGATATATGCTTGGTCTATCGACTTTTTTAGATTACAAAAAGGCGATAAATTTTCAGTTATTATAAATGAGCGCTATATAAGCGATACTATATATGCAGGACTTGAAAGTATAGAAGCTGCCGTTTTTGAAACAAAAGACGACAAGCGCTATGCATTCCCGTACAAGCAAGATCCTTCGGCAAGGTTTAGTAATTATTATGATGAAGAGGGTAAGGTGCTAAAGAGTATGTTTTTAAAAGCACCTTTAAAGTTTAGTCGTATTAGTTCGCGTTTCTCACCAAGGCGTTTTCACCCCGTACAAAAACGTTGGAAAGCCCACAAGGGTACTGATTATGCTGCGCCTACAGGCACACCTATTATGTCAACCGCAACAGGTACTGTTATAGCAGCAGGCTACACCGCAGGTAATGGTAATTATGTAAAAGTAAAACACAATAATACTTATACTACCCAGTACTTGCACATGAGTAAAATAAAAGTGCGTAAAGGACAGCATGTAAACCAAGGCGATATTATAGGGCTGGTAGGAAGTACAGGGCTTGCCACAGGACCGCACGTGTGTTATCGTTTTTGGAAAAATGGCGTACAGGTAGATGCTTTAAGGCAAAAACTACCCGCCTCGCAACCTATGGATGCGAAGTATAAGCCAGACTTTATGAAACAAATGAAGCCATTAAAAAAAGAATTAGACAGCATCTATAACATCACATTTAACAAGTAATTATGGCACTCGAAAACACCAACCCTTCTGGTACTGCTGCATGGCAGGAATTAAGAGCACATTTTGCCGATATGCAACAAGCATCTATGCAAGATATGTTTACTGCTGATGGCAGCAGAAGCGAAAAATTCCACATTAAGTGGAATGATTTTTTAGTAGACTATTCTAAAAATATTGTAAACCAAAAAACGCTAGACTTGTTGCAAGACCTTGCCAAAGAGGTAAACCTTGCAGGCGCTATGGAAAGCTATTTTGCAGGTGAAGCAATAAACCGCACCGAAGGCAGGGCAGTATTGCATACAGCACTACGCGCACCACAATCGGCAGATATTAAGGTTGATGGGCAAAATGTAATGCCCGAAGTGTATGCAGCAAAAAATAAAATAAAACAATTTACTGATGAGGTAATAAGTGGTAGCCGAAAAGGTTATACAGGTAGAGCTTTTACGCATGTAGTAAACATAGGTATAGGTGGTAGCGACTTGGGTCCTGCTATGGTAGTAGAAGCTTTGGCATACTACCAAAACCAGCTTGAAGTACGATTTATATCTAATGTGGATGGCGACCATGTTATGGAAAAGCTAAAAGGACTAAACCCCGAAACAACGCTTTTTGTAATTGTGTCTAAAACATTTACTACTCAAGAAACACTTAGCAATGCTAATACAGCAAGAGCATGGTTTTTGGAGCAGGCCACGCAAGATGATGTAGCGAAACACTTTGTAGCGGTAAGCACCAACCTGAAAAATGTAACTGAGTTTGGTATTAACCCCGATAATGTTTTCCCGATGTGGGACTGGGTTGGTGGTCGTTTCTCACTGTGGAGCGCCGTTGGATTATCTGTAGCATTAGCGGTAGGTTATGATAATTTCGACAAATTACTGCAAGGTGCACACGAAATGGACGAGCATTTCCGTACTGCTCCGCATGAAGAAAATATACCCGTTGTACTGGCTTTACTAAGTATTTGGTACAACAACTTTTTTGGTGCCGAGAGCGAAGCGTTAATACCTTATACACAATACCTGCAAAAACTAGCACCTTACCTGCAACAGGGTATTATGGAGAGTAACGGTAAGAGTGTAGGGCGCGATGGTAACCCTGTAAATTACCAAACGGGTACTATTATTTGGGGAGAGCCAGGTACTAACTCGCAGCACGCGTTTTTCCAGTTGATACACCAAGGGACAAAGTTAATCCCTACTGATTTTATAGGTTTCATTAAGCCACTACATGGCAATCATGACCACCACGATAAACTGATGTCGAACTTTTTTGCACAAACCGAAGCATTGCTAAATGGTAAAACCGAAGCACAGGTAAAAGCAGAGTTTGATGTAAAAGGGGTAACAGGCGAAGAAGCCGATTTCCTGCTTCCGTTTAAAGTGTTTAGAGGGAACAAACCTACCAATACGTTATTAATAGATAAATTAACGCCAGAAACGTTGGGTTCATTAGTAGCACTATACGAACACAAAATATTTGTGCAGGGTGTTATCTGGAATATATTCAGTTATGACCAGTGGGGTGTAGAGCTTGGTAAACAGCTTGCCAACTCTATTTTAGGAGAAATCAACTCGGGCGATGTAAAACAGCACGATAGTAGTACTACGGCATTGCTGAAAGCTTTTTTAGCGAAAAAATAGCCTTAAATAAGGCATTAGCCAATAGTGAATAGGCATTAGTATAGCACCTGTAAGGTTTTTAAAACTTTGCAGGTGTTTTTTTGTCTTTGCGAGTGAAGTTCAGCTCCACAGGTCATTGCGAGCGGAGTGACGATGAGAGTATTTTTGCATCTCACTCAAAACTAGGGTTTTTTAAGATAAGTATGTACAAGTTTAAACTGTTAGATTTTAGTTGTTAAATGACTTCATATAGTTATTGAAAAGAATATTAACTTGCTCTTTAATATCCTCTACTTGTTCGGCTGATGGATTTCGTGTATTTATATAACCATTTGCCATTTCATTAACTTTTGTTCTTTTTGCCTCTAAAACCTCTGTGAAATTAGATAACTTATTACGCATTGCTTGCATACTTATCCCGCTTTGAGGGCCTATTGTAGATTCAATAGGTTTTAAAACCTCTGCTATTGTGTTTAGGAATTGTTCTTGTTCAGACATAAACTAATTTTTAATTATAAAAATACAAAATAATATTGACAATAAATTTTATTGGTTATTACACTCTTTGTTTGTGTTAATATTCATTTAATCTAATATAAACCTCTCCTTATAAAATTGTACCTTGCCTATACAATTCTACAAGACAAAATGAACGAAATAGAGCGCAAGTTTTTAGTACTAAATAACGATTATAAAACCGAGGCTTTTTCGCAAAAGCGTATTACACAAGGTTACTTGAGCAGTGTGCCAGAGCGTACCGTTCGGGTGCGTACCAAAGGCGATAAAGGCTATCTTACTGTAAAAGGCAAAAGCAACGAAAGCGGTACTACCCGCATGGAATGGGAGACCGAAATCACCCTTGCTGAAGCCGAGCAGTTACTGGCTATTTGCGAAACAGGCGTGATAGACAAAACACGCTATGAAGTAAAGGCAGGCAAGCACACTTTTGAAGTAGATGAATTTTATGGCGATAACGAAGGTTTGGTTATAGCTGAAGTAGAGCTTGATGATGAAAATGAAACTTTCGTGAAACCCGTATGGCTAGGGCAGGAGGTAACGGGCGACGAACGCTACTATAATGCCTACCTAAGCCATAAACCCTACACTACATGGAAATGATGAATGAACCGTATGACTTGATTATAATAGGGAGTGGCCCTATAGGTATGGCATGCGCTATAGCGGTACAGCAAAAAGGACTTAACTATTTGGTGCTCGAAAAAGGGGCATTGGTAAACAGCCTTTATAATTATCCGTTGTATATGACGTTTTTCTCTACTGCCAAAAAGTTGGAGATTGGCAATGTACCGTTTAGCTGTATTGCGCCCAAACCGGGTAGGCAGGAGGCATTGGAGTACTACCGTAACATACAAAAGCATTTTGCACTGAATATTCATTTTTATGAAAAGGTAAACGGTGTGCAAAAGCAAGAAAAGGGAGAGTTTGCTATAAAATCCGATAAGCAAAATTATACCGCTAAAAATGTGGTTATTGCCACAGGTTTTTATGATATACCTATGTATATAGATGTACCAGGTGAAAACCTGCCAAAAGTACGCCATTACTACCGCGAAGCCCATGAATATGCTTTTAGGAAGGTGCTGGTTATCGGGGCAAATAATTCATCGGTAGATGCTGCGCTGGAGTGCTGGCATAAAGGTGCCGAGGTAACCATGGTTATAAGAAAAGGAGAGATTAACGACCGCGTGAAATATTGGATTAAACCTGATATTGAAAACCGTATAAAAGAGGGGAGTATTAAGGCTTATTTCTACTCGGAAGTGACGGCAATACACGAAAATTCGGTTGCTATTACAACACCTGATGGGGATATTACTGTTGAGAATGACTTTGTACTTGCCTTAACGGGTTATCGTCCTGATTTAGATTTTCTGCGAAAAGCAGGGGTAAATATTTCGTCGGGTATTAACTGTACTCCGCAATATAACCCTGATACTATGGAAACCAACGTAAAGGGGCTTTACCTTGCCGGTGTAGTATGTGGCGGACTAGAAACACACAAATGGTTTATAGAGAACTCACGTGTTCATGCCGATATGATTGTGAACAGTATTATCGGAAAATAGTTAGTTTACAGTCGCAGTCGCAGTACTCAGTTTTAGAGTCCATCCACCCACTGTAAACTGAGACTAATAAAACTAAAACAACCGCAATTGCTCTCCTTTTGTACCATCAAATAAATCGGTGGTAAGTTTAGGCATTTCTTTATTGGCAAAATATTTTTGTTTCGCTACTTTAAAGCTGGTATGTATCATATCGGCAATATTACCTTCGCCTTTTCGGCGTTTTGCAACACTTTTTTCGCCCAGTTTACCGCCGTGTAACGTGCTTATTTGGTGTAATACTTTATCTTGCCTGTCGGGATAATGCTCGGCAAGCCATTCTTTAAAAACAGGTTCTACCGTATCGTTAAGTCGCACTAAGGTATAACCGCAGGCTAATGCTCCTTTTTCGGCAATGGTTTTTACTATGGGTAGTATCTCCATAGTGTTTAGCCCCGGTATCATGGGGGCTACCATAATGTGTACGGGTATGCCGTTTTGCGTTAGGGTTTCTATTGCCTTTAGTTTTGTGTTTACTGATGAGGTTCGCGGTTCGAGTTTTCGTCTTAGGTCTTCGTTTATAGTGGGTATGCTGAGTGATACAGTTACTAAGTTTTTTTCGGCAAGTTGGCTTAGTATATCTATGTCGCGGGTTACGAGTGCATTTTTGGTGAGTATGTTTACAGGGTGACGGTAGTCTAGAAATACCTGCAACAGCCTACGGGTTATTTGCATTTTGCGCTCTACGGGTTGGTAACAATCGGTATTACCAGATAGTAAAATAGATTCGGGAACGTAGCCTCTTTTTTTAAAGAATTGTTCTAGTAATTCGGGGGCATTTTTCTTGGCGAGTATTACCCGTTCAAAATCGACTCCTGCGCTGTAGCCCCAGTATTCGTGTGTGGGACGCGCATAGCAGTAGGCACAACCGTGTTCGCACCCTTGGTAGGGGTTCATGGAATATGCCATGTGTAAGTCGGGGCTTTTTACCTTGTTTACAATCGTTTTTGGGAATATAGGTATTACCTGTGTTTTGGCTATATCTTCTTCATAGTCGTCCTGATAAATGCTTTGTTCATAACGGTTTTTCTCGAAATGGTTGTGTACATTGCTAACAGCTCCCTGTCCTTTTATGGTTTCCTTTTTCATAATCCTGCTCCTTTACAGGCGCAAGATAATAACTATATGATTATTTTCTTAGCATTGTTTAGAAAATATTACCATTAAGTTTTGTTTATATTTGAGACACTAAAAATTACAACCTATGACAACGATAGATTTTGCTGTAGATGATACTCATGTAACTCTTTATAATAGCATAGCGGGCAAAGAGACAATTACAGTAAACGGTAAAACTGTTTCAGAGAAACATTCTTTTTTTGGTACACGTCACGAGTTTACTTTTGAAGATGATACTTATGAAGTTATTACTGCCATGCAGTGCTGGCAAACTATTGGCGTTAAGGTACAGCTGCGTAAAAACGGAAAACTTATAGAAGAGAAAACTGAAGGGCAAAGTATGCTCGCATTGTTAGTAGGTACTCTTATTTTAGTGCTTTTATTACAGTTTCTTGTAGGATAATATAAAAAAACTCCACAAACAATGTGGAGCTTCTTTTAAAGTGAGTTAGTATTTATTCTTTAATAATTTTTATTGTTTTTTGGGCTGCACCTGCGGTAACTTTTAAAAAGTAAATGCCTGCGCTAAATGCTTCGGTATTTATTTTTACATCGCTGCTTGTAACTTGTTGCGAAAGTACTTTTTGCCCAGTTACGGTATAGAGTTCAAGGTTATCTACATCATTAGCATTAGCTAGATTAATTTCATTTTTTACTGGGTTAGGATACACCGTTAAGCGGCTAAAAGTGTTTTCTTTTACTGCTGCGGTGGCAGTTTCTTCTATAGTTATATCATCTAAATAAAGGTAGCCTTGCCCTCCTGCTAGATGTATTTCTATAGCGAAGTAGTAAGAGTCGCTTTCTGCTACAGTAAAAGGCGCTGAGATAAAAGTTGAAGGGTTACCTGCTGCAACGTTGTTTTGTTCGGGTAAATAGGTGTATTCGCCTCCGCGAACCAACATAATGCGAACCAGCCCCATTACACCATCGGGGTTGCTCATTCCGTATTTATATGACACCGTGTAAGATGTTCCTGCACTAAAAGCAATTGATGGAATGCCAAGTGTAACGCCTGTACCCGCATCTTCGGGTATTCCCTCGGCTACAATTTCTGTGTTGTATAGTAATGCGTTACCAGAGAACCCTTCGATGGGGGTTGCTGTTGTTTCAAAAATTTCGGTAGAGGCAAAAGTAAAATAGCCACTAACCATACAGTCAGGAAGCTGAGGTGCGGTTGCCGACTCAGCATTTTCGAAATACGGGAGAGCAACTCCTTCGCATTGTGAAAACGCACTATAGCTAAATGCTAAGAATGCGCTAAATAGTAAAGTAAGATTTTTCATAAAACAATTTTTTAAATTAATACTAATGTAAAAGTACATCCTGTTTAGGTTTAATTTTTTATGAAAAAACTGGAATTACTTGTAAATTTCAAGTGTAGTTGCCTGTAACTCTGATGGTGTGAGTTTACTTTGAGATTTTATAAAGTTGCTAAAGTTTGCTTGGCTGTCAAAGTTAAGTTCGAAGGCTATTTCTTTTAGCGAAAGCTTATTTAGCAGCATAAGCCTGCGTATTTCGAGTATAAGCTCTTCATGAATGAGTTTAAGTGGGGTTTTGCCAAGGCTTGCCTTGCAAGCATCATTTAGTTTTTCGGTACTACACTCCATGAGGTTACAGTAATCAGAAACTTTTCTTTGTGTTTTAATATGTTGTGGCAATAACGATAAGAACTCGGTTACAATATTGGTTTTAAGCATAGCCGATTTGGCGTCATGAAGTTCTGGTAACGATATGAGTATAATTTGTAGGTAGCTATATATTTTATGATGTGCAAAGGGTGTAAGCTCTTTGTTTTCTAATAGGCGCATCATTCGTTCGGTTACATCATACAGGTGGTTAAAATTTTCTGTATCGAGGTTAAATACCTGCTCTGGAAAGTACAGTTGGTAATGCTTTAGGGGTTGTAAAAATTTAAAGATATCTTTCCTAAACTGTATTAGTAAACCTGTTGCTGTATTGCGGTACATTAGGTGTATTTGCCCTGGGTATATGGCATATAATTGCTCTCCTAGCATGTTGTACTCTTGGAAGTCTATAAACTGCCTGCCTTTGCCATTTTTTACTAATATTATTTCAAAATAATCATGCCGATGCGGTTTATGATAATCATAAGGGTTACTGTAATCCAAGGGTTCGATAACCAATGGTTTGTCATGTTGTGGCAGTTGTACAGCGTTTACATCAACATCCTTGTTATTCATGGTAGAAATAGATATTAATAAGAAAGCGAAAGTTACAAAAAACGTGTTGAGTATTTTAAAAATCAGGAATATTAAGTAAAACTAATCTAAATAGTATTGTTTTGGTTGTAAGGCTAGTAATAACAAAAACCCCGATACAGTTTCCTGCATCGGGGTTTCAAACATAAAACAAAACAATTAACCTTATTAATTATTGTTATTGCCATCCGCCACCAAGGGCTTTATATAAATTGATGATGGCTTGATATTGTTGGTATTTATTATCTATAAGACTTAGCTCGCTATTTAATGCGTTGTCTTTTGCAGTAAGTACCTCTAGGTAGTTTACTAAACCATAATCTAGTAACTCATCAGAATAGTCGGCAGCTTTAACTAGTGCATCTACTTGTTTTTCGCGAATGGTTAGTTTTTTGGTTTCGTTAGTATAATTAGCTAATGCATCACTAACTTCTTTACCTGCTGTTACGAGTGTTTGCTCAAACTGAATGTAAGCCTGCTCTTGTTGTGTTTTGCTCACCTCATATTGCGTGCGTATTTTTCTGCCATTGAATATGGGTTGTGTAAGTCCTGTAATAACGTTGGCAAAAATAGAGTTGGCACTAAACCATTCTTTAAGATCTATACTTTGTAAACCTCCGCTAGCGGTAACAGTAAGCGATGGATAAAAATTGCTACGTGCTACATTAGTAAGCTCAAAAGCGTTTACTAATCCATATTCGGCAGCTACCACATCAGGACGGTTACGTAATAATGATGCTGAGTAACCTAGTTTTATTTCGGGATTAAGCTCTTGTTCTACAAGGGTAGTGCGCTCAACTTTGGTAGGGGCTTCTCCTAGCAATAAACTCATATAGTTTTCCATTAAAACAATGTTGTTTTTTAGGTCTTCTATAATAAGCTCTGTGCTGTATTTTTGTGCCTCGGTTTGTTTTACACCTACTTCGTTAACACTACCAGCTTCTTTTAATGCCAGTATTGTTTCGACACTTTCATTTCTATTATCAAGTGTTTTTTGGGCTACTTCAAGCTGTGCATCAAGCGAAAGCAATTGATAATAGGTAGCAGCTATATTTGTTATTACCTGTGTTTTTACTGCTTGATTTGCAGCAATGGTTTGCAGGTAAGAGGCACCCGCAGCACGCTTGTTGCTACGGATTTTGCCCCAAATATCGGCTTCCCATGACAGGCTACCACTTAGCTCATATTGGTCTAAGTTACTAAATAGACTACCAAACTGGCTATTTTTGGCAAACTCTTGGTGTGTCCATTGCCCTGTTCCAGAAAGGGTAGGGAAGTAACCCGTTTTGGCTTGCTTTAGGTAAGCATTAGCAGCGGTAATATTTTGCATTGCTATGCGAATATCAAAGTTGTTTTGTAACCCTTTGTTTATGTGTTTTTGCAACACAGGGTCGGTAAACATTTTTTCCCACGATATGTTTGCCATCGAGGTACTGTCTTTTGCCACTACTTCGGTGCGGTACAGGTTTTCTGCCTGTACATCCGGTCTTTCGTAAGTTTTTGCGCTAAAGCACGATTGCATTAGCAGTGCGATACCGGTAACCGCTATTATTCTATATGTTTTTATAAATTTCATATCTATATTTTTTATGCTACCGTGTTTTCAGTTTCTTCTTTTTCTTCGGGTTTTCCTGATATTCTTTCCTGTAGTCCTTGGAATATAACAAACAGGATAGGTATTACAAATACCCCGAATACAGTACCCACAAGCATACCACCTACAGCACCCATACCAATAGAGCGGTTACCTACAGCACCTACACCTGTTGCTAGTGCTAGTGGCAATAGACCGAGTATAAAGGCAAACGATGTCATAAGAATAGGTCGTAAACGTGCCTTGGCACCCTCTATAGCCGACTGTGTAAGGCTCATGCCGTGTCGCCTTCGCTGTACGGCAAACTCTACTATAAGTATGGCATTCTTGGCGAGTAGCCCGATAAGCATTATTAATGCTACTTGGAAGTAGATGTTGTTTTCTAGCCCAGCAAGTTTTACAAAGCCAATGGCTCCTGCTATACCTACAGGTAATGATAGTAGTACAGATAGTGGTAATACGTAACTTTCGTATTGCGCACTAAGCAGGAAGTATACAAATATTAAACTCAACAGGAATACGCCTGCTGCTTGGTTACCTGCAAGTATCTCCTCTCGTGTCATACCACTAAACTCGTAGGTATAACTGCTAGGTAAATGTTCGGCTGCCACTTCTTGTATGGCTTTAATAGCATCGCCACTACTATAGCCTGGGTTTGCTTTACCGTTTACGTTAACTGCTTTTAGCAGGTTAAAACGCGATACTGCCTCTGGACCATATATTTTTTTGAAATCTACAAACTGGCTTATTGCTACCATTTCTCCGCTAGCGTTACGCACATAAACATCGTTTATAGAGCGTTCGTCGGCTCTGTTTTCAGGTTTAGCCTGTATCATTACACGGAACTGTTTACCAAAGCGGTTAAAATCTGTAGTATATAAACCACCATAGTAACCTTGCATGGTGTTAAAGATATCGCTTACTGATAC
The DNA here is from genome assembly GCF_003344925.1 of Flavobacterium arcticum. NCBI lineage: Bacteria > Pseudomonadati > Bacteroidota > Flavobacteriia > Flavobacteriales > Flavobacteriaceae > Flavobacterium > Flavobacterium arcticum. The sequence goes on from NZ_CP031188.1 coordinate 1,525,026, forward strand.
GCTTGCATCTTTTGCCCTTTCTACATTAATATCCATTTGATATTGTGGGAAGTTAGGGTTAAAGTTGGTAATAGCATATTGTACCTCTGGACGTTGTGATAGTGCAGCAAGAAACTCGTTTGACACTTTACTTACTGTAGCCCAATCATCGTCACCTTTATCTTCAATTTTAAACTCAAAACCATCGGCGTTACCAAAACCTTGTACACTTGGCGGAGTAAAGAATAGCATTCGGGCATCTTTAAAGCCTGCAGTTTTGGCAAAAAGTTCGCCTACTATTGCATCTACTGTTTGGTTTGGCTCTGTACGCTCTGACCAGTCTTTTAATCTAATAACGGTAAAGGCATACGAGCCTCCGTTAATACGGTTTAGTAAACTGAAACCAACAATGTTCATACGGGCTTCTACCATTGGCATCGATTGTAGTATCGAGTCAAGTTGTTTAACCGATTCTTCTGTTTTCTCTAAAGTAGTTCCTGGTGGCAATGTTATATCTGCCATTATAATACCTCTATCTTCATTAGGTATAAACCCAGATGGGGTAGTAGTAAACAGGTAGTATGTAATACCAGAGAATACTACAAGAGCAACAACAGTTATCCATTTTCTTTTTGCTAATACTCTAAGTGAACCTGTATATTTTTGGTTCATGGCATTAAAGCCAACATTAAAGGCATCAAAGAAACGGTCTTTTATATTTTTCTTTTTACTATGATCGTCATCGTGTGGTTTTAATAGCAATGCACATAGCGCAGGACTTAATGTAAGTGCATTAAGTGCCGAGATAAGAATTGCTATAGCAAGGGTTATGGCAAACTGCTGATAGAATACTCCCGATGGTCCTTGTAGGAACGATACTGGTATAAATACTGCCGACATTACTAAGGTAATAGATACAATAGCACCTGTTATCTCGTTCATTGCCGAAAGGGTTGCTTTCTTAGCCGATTTTTCGCCCTCGTCTAGTTTGGCATGTACTGCCTCGACGACGACAATAGCATCATCGACCACAATACCAATGGCTAGTACTACCGCAAACAGCGTTAGCAGGTTGATAGAGAAGCCAAACAGGTTAAGGAAAAAGAATGTACCTATAATGGCTACGGGTACTGCAATAGCAGGTATTAATGTAGAACGGAAGTCTTGAAGGAAAAGATATACTACAATAAACACCAAGATAAAGGCTTCTATAAGTGTGTGTATTACTTTTTCTATAGAGGCATCTAAGAAGGTTTTAGTGTTAAATGGTATTACATATTCTATACCTTTTGGGAATGATGCTTTTTCTTCTTCTAGTATGCTTAATACTTCGTCAATAATATCATTAGCGTTAGAGCCAGAGGTTTGGAATATACCCATTGCAACCCCTTCGTTGCCCATACCATAGTTTTTTTGCCCGTAGTTAAAAGCACCAAGTTCTATATTAGCAACATCTTTTAGGTGTAAAAAGTTACCGTTTCCTGTAGCTTTTATTACAATGTTTTCATATTCTTCTACTTGGTTAAGACGTCCTTTATATTTTATTACATATTCGTAAATACCATCGGCATTTTCTCCAAATTTACCTGGTGCTGCTTCTACGTTTTGTTCTCGTAGCGCATTCTGTATATCGGCAGGAGTTAGGTTGTATGCTGCCATTTTCTCTGGGTCTATCCATATACGCATTGAGTAGTCTTTACCACCAAATACGGTTACCTGCCCTACACCTTTTACACGTTTTAGTTTTGGTACAAGGTTTATATTGGCAAAGTTTTGTACAAATGTTCCGTCAAACTCTTTATTAGTAGAGTATAGCGAAAGGAACATTAAGGCACTTGTTTGGGTTTTTGCAGTTGTTACCCCCGTTTGTACTACAGCTTCTGGTAGCTTGCTTGTAGCACGTGCTACCCTGTTTTGTACGTTTACGGCAGCGATATCTGGGTCTACACCTAGCTCGAAAAATACGTTTATAGTACCTACACCATCATTAGATGCGGTAGAGGTCATGTAGGTCATTCCTTCTACCCCGTTTATTTCTTCTTCTAGCGGAACTATTACACTGTTTAGTACTGTACCAGCATTAGCACCAGTATAGGTAGAGGTAACCTGTACCGTTGGCGGTGCAATTTCAGGATACTGCTCTATAGGCAGAGACATAAGCCCTAATATCCCTAGTATGGTTATTAGTATCGAAATAACGGTAGAGAGTACCGGTCTTTCTATAAAAGTTTTTAACATCTTTCTGGTTTATTTTTTTTGTGATGAATTGGTTGTTTCTTCGGTAGCTACTTCTTCTTTAGCAGGTGTACTTTGCTTACTGCTATCTTGTGGTACTATTTGTTGTCCTTCTTTTAGTTTTGTAGCTCCTGCGGTTACTATTACTTCGCCAGCTTCAAGTCCGCCACTCACTATATAGTCTTTACCAGCGGTAGTGCTTGTTTCTATAATGCGGGGTGCAACTTTGTTTTCTTTATCTACTACATACAGCATTTTTTTGCCTTGCATATCTATTACAGCATTTTGTGGTACTAGTAGAGCTCCACCTTTTTGTACAGGGATGCGCACTATACCGCTACCGCCACTTCTTAGTACGGCATCGGGGTTAGGGAATGCTGCTTTAAACTCTGATGTACCTGTAGATGAGTTTACTAATCCGCTTACCGTTATTAGTTTACCTTTCTCGGCATACTCGCTACCGTCTACTAGTACTAATGATACTTCAGGAGTATTTTTTAGTTTAGCCTCTAGCGTACTACCGCTAAAGTTGCGTGTAAAGTTTAGCATTTGTTTTTCGTTCATAGAAAAATAAGCGTGCATTACTTTACTGTCAGACACTGTTGTAAGTGGCATTGTGTTAGTAGCACTTACAAGACTTCCTTCTCTATAAGGTAGGCTTCCTACAACCCCATTTACAGGCGATGTTATGGTACCATAGCCCGCATTAGTAGCTACACTGCTGTATGCTGCTTTTGCTTGTGCTAGTTTTGCCTTGGCAGTTTCTAGCTGTACATTACTTATTATGTTTCGTTTTACTAGTGGTTGTAGTCTATCTACTTCTACTTGTGCAGCATTTACATTAGCTTTTGCAGCGGCAGCTTCTTGCCCAAGGCTTTGGGTTTCTATTTTAAATAGCAGTTGCCCTTTTTTTACTTGTTGCCCCTCAGTAACATAAATTTTTTGGATAAATCCATCTACTTTTGGGCGAATTTCTACGTTTTGCTGCCCTTCAAGGTTAGCGGTATATTCTTCATATATTATGGCATCTTGGGGTGCTATGGTTTGTACAGGGAAAGGTATTGGCCCTTGTGCCTGCGGAGCTTGTTGCTCTTTTTTGCCACATGCTGATACGATTAGTAAGGCTGCGATTGCGCCTAAGAAAGATCTTTTTTTCATTTGATAATTATTATGCTAGTAGTGGTTATATTTAATTGTTGTTATCTATGTCTGCTTCTATTTTTTTAAACATATCTATTGTTTTTATCATTAGTTGTTCTATTTCCAATAGGTGTTCTTTATAGGCTGTTGAGGTCTTTAGGTTACATTGTTCTGCAGGGCATTCTGCTGTCTGGTTGCGGTAGGCTATTACCCGTTCTACTATTTTTTTTTCGAAGTCAATCATTTTCATGTAATTCGAAAACCGCTCGCTTAATGGCGATGGTTTAAAGTATTTCTTTCTATCACACGGGATGGTATAGTATACTATCTTCTCCATTTTTAACAGTAAGTTTAGGCTAGTAGAAACAGAGCTTTTACTTGCTCCTGTGCGTTCTACAAGTTCTTCGAAAGTAATTCCTGCCCTACAGCTATCTATAATTAGTGTTCCTAATATTCTGGAAGCTAGTGGTGGTAGGTTGTAATGTGTTTCGAAATGAACCCCAAACAATTCTATTATTTCCTCTTTTTCTTTTTGAGCATCTATCATCGTATCGTTAAAATTTGAGCAAATATAGAACATTAGTTCTTTTGGTTCTGTTAAAACCGAACCAACTAATCGTTAAAATTTAGTTAATAAAAATAACGGCGGTTTTATTACATCGTTTTAGTAGTGTGTTTGGCTTGTTAACATAATTTTTTGGACTAAAAAACCCCCTAATAATTTAATTAGGGGGTGGGTTTATTTTTAAGAGTATTATTTGCTATTTGGCAACTTCTATGGTAACATCTAGCAAGCCTCTTTTTTTGTCGTGGGTAATTGCCATCCATGCTTTTTTAGAGAGGTCTATATCGCGCCCGCGTGTAAAAGGCCCTCGGTCATTTATTTTTACAATTACCGATTTTCCGTTGGCTTTATTAGTCACTCTTACTTTTGTGCCAAAGGGTAGTTTTTTATGTGCAGCGGTATATTTACTATTGCTAAATTTTTCGCCACTGGCTGTTTTTCTGCCGTTGTATTTATTAGCATAATAACTGGCAACAGCTTTTTTATCGTATGATTTAAAACTTGCCGATGATCCTTTTTTTGAAGATGAACAGGCTGTGAGTAAGACTACTGTTATAAATAATAATAAAATGCGTTTTGCCATTGGTGTTTATTTGTTTTCTATAATTTCTAAATCAACCTTTATTGTACCCGAATTAGTATTTGCTATTGCTACAAATGCTTTTTTGGTAATGTCTATTTCTAGCTTTTGGTTATGAGGTCCTCTATCGTTTACCCGTACATCTACCCATTTGCCATTTGCAGGGTTAGTAACGCGCACCATAGTGCCAAAAGGCAAGGTTTTATGTGCAGCTGTATATTTGGTATTATCAAAACGTTCGCCGCTGCTGGTTTTACGCCCGTTAAACTTATCGGCATAGTAGGTGGCAATTACGTTTTGTTTATACTTTGTTAGTTCTACCTCTTCTTGTTGTGGGCTACTGTTATGTATAGTAGTAAAACCTGTAAGTACTACAAGTAGTAGGCTAGTTGTAAATACTAAAATGCTTTTTTTCATTACACTCAATTAAAATGGTTACAGGCTTTATAAAAAAAGAAAAGCCCTTTTTAAGGGCTTTATTATGTTTAGTCTAACCAGGCACTCCAAGGGATTCTGCTTAGTAGCAGTACAAGCCCTATGGCATACATGTAGGCTATTTTCTTGAATTTTGTAGTGTCATCTGTAGCTTTTTTATGCTTAGACCATCCTATAGTTATTAGTATAAGTGCTATAATGTTTATAAGTGGGTGTTCTACTACATAAAGTCGTATTGTGCTGTCTTTCATGGCAGCGCCCATACCCGATGCTTTTACAGCCTCAAAATAAGGTGATAGGAAAAGCAGTATTAAGCCTATAACAAACTGTGTGTGTGCAAATGCAAGTGCTATGAGTGCTATTTGTCTGTCTTTTTTAAGAAATGGTCTTTTAGCAGCAATTCCTGTAAAAGCATTTAGCGCAGCTATTAATAATAGCCCAAGCACAGCAAAGGCAATATACGAGTGTAGTTCTTGGATAGTTGAGTACATGGTTTTAAACTTTTTTAGGATTGGTTGTTTGCAAAAATAAACATTTTAAAATATCATTATAACATAAACTTTTTATAATAGGTATAAATAGTAGTTTGTATATACAGTTTAAGAGGTTGTAAATGTCTATTTTGTAATAAGAGTCGAAAATTTACTATTAAATATTACAGTATTTTTGTGGTATGGAAGCGCAGTTACCCCAACGTAAAATAATTCATGTAGATATGGATGCCTTTTATGCCTCTGTAGAGCAGAAGGATAACCCCGAGTTGCAGGGTAAGGCTATAGCTGTAGGTGGCGGCGAAACAAGGGGTGTGGTGGCTGCTGCTAGTTATGAAGCTCGAAAGTTTGGGGTGCGTAGCGCGATAAGCGGTTATCTTGCCAAGAAGCGATGCCCTGAGCTTATATTTGTAAAACCTCGTTTTGACCGTTATCGAGAGATATCGCAAATTATTCGAAAAGTTTTTTTTGAATATACTGATTTGGTAGAGCCACTATCTTTAGATGAAGCCTACTTAGATGTAACTCATAATAAGAAAGACAACCCGAGTGCGACCATGATAGCCGAAGAGATACGCCAACGTATTTTTGAAGAAACGGGTTTAACAGCTTCGGCAGGTATATCTATTAATAAGTTTATAGCCAAAGTAGCGAGCGATTATAACAAGCCGAATGGACAAAAAACGGTAAACCCCGATGAGGTTATTGCTTTTCTTGAGGAATTACCTATAGGTAAGTTTCATGGTGTGGGTAAGGTAACGACCCAAAAAATGTATCAGCTTGGTATTTTTACGGGTAAAGATTTAAAATCAAAAACCGAAGAGTACTTAGTGCAACATTTTGGCAAATCGGGTGGGTATTATTACCATGTGGTGCGAGGTATACATAATAGTGAGGTGAAGCCTAACAGGATTGCCAAAAGTGTGGGTACAGAGCATACTTTTTTTGAGAACTTAGTATCGGAGGTATTTATAGAAGAAAAACTGGTGCGCATTGCCGATGAGCTGGAACGCCGACTGAAGAAAAAGAAAATAGCAGGTAAAACCATAACGCTAAAAATAAAGTATAGCGATTTTACTGTGCAAACCCGAAGCAAAACGTTACCTTATTATATTACGGATAAAAACCTAATGTTCGAAATGGTAAAAGAGTTACTGTACCAAGAACGACTAAAAGAGTCGGTGCGATTACTGGGTATCTCGCTCTCTAACCTTAATACTGATGCTGCCAAAGGTGAAAAAAAATCAGTGGTAGTGCAGTTGCAATTTGATTTTTAAGCATAAAAAAAACTGCCATCTGGCAGTTTTATTATTATATAGTATAAACTACTTAGTCTTGTAATTTAGATAGTAATCTTAAGAACTCGAAGTATAACCATACTAATGTAGCCATAAGTGCCATAGCGCTTATCCATTCCATGTTTTTTGGTAATCTGCGTTTTGCACCTTGCTCTATCAGGTCAAAATCTAAGAAAAGGTTAAGCGCAGCAATAACAATTACAAATACGCTAAAACCGATACTCATTAATGAACTGTCATGATGAAACATTTGAACGCCAAACATTGAAAGTATAATTGATATAAAGTAATAGGTAGCGATGGCTAATGTAGCTGCAATTACTACCGATTTGAATTGTTCTGTAACTTTTACCACCTTAAATCGATACAGTAGGAAACATACAAATGCTGTTACAAAAGTACCTCCTACAGCTTGTAGTACTATGCCAGGATACCATGCCTCCATTAATGCAGAAAATGCACCTATAAATATGCCTTCGAGGATGGCATAGGCAGGAACAAGGTAGTGGGCATAATCGGTTTTTCGGATAGCTATCATGGCCATAATAAAAGCCATAATACCTCCGCCAATCATAAACGGATATATGTTTGCACCAGTGTTAGTTAAATTCCATGTTACATATGCAGCTCCTATTAATAGTATTAGTGTAAGGAAACTTTTGTTTATAGCGCCTTGCACCGTCATAGTGCTATTGTAGTCTATGATTTCTACAGGGCGACCGTCAGGGTCAAATACTGTTGTTGCTCCTGTTTTGTATGCTTTATTGTTTAATACAGGGTTACTCGATTTAAATTCCATGTGTTTAATAATTTTAGAATAGGTATTCAAATATAATTTATTTTAGCGTACGAATCAAAAAGTATGCCCTGTTCATTAATTTGTTAACTCAGCGTATACTTTGTACGATAATAGTAGTAGGTAATTTGTTGTTACTAAAGCAGTTTACCGCCCTCGTTTTCATAAAAGGCATCTACATTTAGGTTGGGTTGTGTGGCTGCCATAACGGCAAGCTGGTCGCAACGCTCGTTTTGTGGGTGGTTGTTATGCCCTTTTATCCATTTAAAATCTACCTTGTGTTGTCGGTATATTTTTAAGAAGCGTTTCCACAAGTCGGGGTTTTTTTTGCCTGTAAATCCTTTTTTTTCCCAGTTAAAAACCCATCCTTTTGCTACGGCATCTACTACATACTTGCTGTCGCTTACTACCAGTACGGCAGTATTGGGGGTTTTCAGTTTTTCTAGTCCTACTATTACGGCAAGCAGTTCCATACGGTTGTTAGTCGTTAGCCGAAATCCTTCGTAAAACTCTTTTCGATAAGGTTGCCCCACGAGTTCCATAACTATACCATAGCCACCGTTACCGGGGTTGCCTTTTGCTGCGCCATCTGTATATATGTGTACGGTGTGGGTCATTTTAGTTATAGGTAGGTTTAGTTATAGATAGGTCTTTTATTTCTATTAGATACCAAGAACTGGTATCGGAAACAAAAGTATGGTTTACGTTAATACCATTTTCTATTCCAATGTATTTGTAAAAAATAGTATCTTTCTTTTTTTTAATGACAATTTTACACTTAGGAGATAAACTATCAATTTTTTTTGCTTCTGATTTGTAATCTTTGTAATTAATGCTAGTAAAATTTTCTTCCCTCATAAAACGGTTACCAAATCCGTTAAAATCCATAAAGCTATATTTTAGAGGAAATCGTGTGTGTTTTTTTTGAAATATGGAGTCTTGAGCATATTTTTCAAAAAATGTTTTGAACCCGTCATGCTCTTCAAAAAACACTGTCAAATTATGTTTCCACATAGTATCTGCTGTTATTCCATATAATTCGTTCTTATCTGTCAAAGAGCTTTTATCTAAATGTATTTCTTTTACAGTTTCAACTTCCTTTTGTGTGTTTCTTTGTTTGCATCCAATTATAAGTAGCATTGTACCAATTAATAACAAATACTTTTTCATGTTTAAGTTGTTGTCTTAATAAGTAGTTCTTCAACTACCATAGGCAAATGTTTATGCTCTAAAGTCAGCACTTTTGCAGCTACATCTTCGGGTGTTTCACATTCTTGTACATTTACACTCTTTTGTAATATAACGTTACCCTCATCATAATTATCGTTTACATAGTGTATGGTAATACCACTTTCTGCTTCTTTATTTTCAAGTACTGCACGGTGCACGTGTATGCCATACATGCCTTTTCCGCCATAATTAGGTAATAGCGCAGGGTGTATATTTATCACTTTTTGTGGGTAGGTAGCTATAATATCTGACGGAAATTTCCATAAAAAGCCTGCCAGCACGATAAGGCTAGGACTTATTTCGTTAATTTTTTGCAATACCAAGCCATTATTTAGCTCCTCTCGGGTAAAAATTACAGTGGGCACACCATAGTTTTTTGCTTTTTCTATAACTCCTGCATTGGGATTATTTGTAAAAATGGCTGCTACGGTATAGGTGTTCTTTTGCTGGGCATATTGTATAATTTGTGCCGCATTAGAGCCACTACCCGAAGCAAAGAGAATTGTTTTTTTCATTAATAGAAGGGTTTTACACTGCAAAAAAAAGAATAATAATCTGCAAAAACACATAGCATTGTCATATTTGTAAAATTTATTTTTTATTTTAGTACTCACATTTTTGAGTGAAAACGTTGTTTTAAAATAAAGTTTTTTATTTTTGCCATTCAATTTAAATTCTAAAATTAAAGATTATGTCAGACATTGCATCAAGAGTAAAAGCGATTATCGTAGACAAATTAGGTGTTGACGAAAACGAAGTTGTTTCAGAAGCTAGCTTCACAAACGATCTAGGAGCAGACTCTCTAGATACTGTTGAGCTTATAATGGAGTTTGAAAAAGAATTTGATATTCAAATTCCAGACGATCAGGCTGAGAACATCGCCACTGTTGGTCAAGCTATTTCTTACATAGAAGAAGCAAAAAAGTAATGAATATATAACATCCATGTGTATTACTACTACATGGATGTTGTTGTTTATTGACTATAGAGCGTGCCGCTCTAAAAAATAAATGAACGGCTTTTACCTTATTTAAAGACATTCATAAATATTACAGATGCCCATGTTTCTTACCACGTGATTAAAGAGATTCATGGGTATTGTTCTATAAATTGAAACTATAAAATTTACTTTATGAAATTAAGAAGAGTTGTAGTAACAGGTTTGGGCGCACTTACCCCAATAGGTAACACAGTACAAGAATACTGGGAGGGACTTATTAACGGTAAAAGTGGCGCTGCCCCTATTACTTATTTTGATACTACTAACTTCAAAACCAAATTTGCTTGCGAAGTAAAGAATTTCAACGTTGAAGATTTTATAGAAAGAAAAGACGCAAGAAAAATGGATCGTTATGCACAATATGCTGTTGTTGCTACAGACGAAGCCGTTAAAGATGCCAAATTTGATTTTGAAAAATTAGATAAGGATAGAGTAGGTGTTATATGGGGTTCTGGTATTGGCGGACTCGAAACTTTTCAAGAAGAAGTTATTGGGTGGGCTAAAGGTAGCGGTATCCCAAAATTTAACCCTTTCTTTATTCCTAAAATGATAGCAGATATTGCCGGAGGGCATATTTCTATAAAATATGGTTTTAGAGGACCAAACTTCACAACCGTTTCGGCATGTGCATCATCTACAAATGCACTTATAGATGCGTTTAACTACATACGCCTAGGTCATGCCGATGTTATGGTAACAGGTGGTAGTGAGGCAGCAGTAACTATTGCCGGTATGGGTGGCTTTAATGCCATGCATGCACTTTCTACTCGTAATGATGATCCTACTACAGCTTCTAGACCTATGGATAAAGACCGTGAGGGCTTTGTGCTAGGCGAGGGTGCAGGTTCGCTTATACTCGAAGAGTATGACCACGCCGTAGCAAGAGGAGCAACTATATACTGCGAGATAGGTGGTGGCGGAATGAGTGCCGATGCGCACCACATTACTGCACCACACCCTGAGGGGCTTGGCGCTAAAAATGTAATGATAAACTGCTTGCGCGATGCAGGACTTACTCCAGAGGATGTAGATGGTGTTAATATGCACGGTACATCGACACCGCTAGGTGATATTGCAGAGAGCAAAGCGATACTAGAAGTATTTGGCGAGCATGCTTATACGCTAAACCTTAACTCGACTAAGTCAATGACGGGGCACTTACTGGGTGCAGCAGGCGCTATAGAGACAATCTCATCTATACTATCTATAAAACATGGTATTGTACCCCCTACCATAAACCACTTTACTGACGACGAAAATATAGACCCTAAGTTAAACTTTACGTTTAACAAGGCTCAAAAGCGCGACATGAATGTGGTTATGAGTAATACATTTGGGTTTGGTGGGCATAATGCCTGCGTTTTGATAAAAAAACTCGAACTGTAACGATTTAGGTTATGGGTGTAATAAAAAAAATATTCAGCCAATCCCGTCGTTCTCCGGAAGACGGGATTTTTTTTGATGAAATGAAAAAACTGCTAGGTTTTAACCCTATAGATCTAGCACACTACCGTAAAGCATTTACCCATAGATCATCTAACAAAGTTGATAGTAATGGCACTCCTGTAAATTATGAGCGATTAGAGTTTCTTGGCGATGCTATGCTAGGCTCAGTCATAGCTGCTCACCTTTTTACCGAAGCGCCTACAGGCGATGAAGGATATCTTACCAAAATGCGTTCTAAAATAGTGAGCCGTGAGCATCTTAATGAGCTTGGGCGCGATCTTAACCTTATACACTGGGTAGAGAGTAAAGTATCTGCACAGCATTTTGGCGAAAATATTCATGGCAATCTTTTTGAAGCCTTTGTGGGTGCTATATATTTAGACAGGGGTTTTGCCTACTGCGAAAAATTTATACACAAAAAAGTAGTAATTCCGTATGTTGATATTGCTAAGCTAGAGGGCAAGGTTATTAGCTATAAAAGCCTGCTTATAGAATGGTGCCAAAAAGAGAAAAAGAAATTTAACTTTGAGGTGTATGAAGATAACGGAATGGAAGGGCAACGCTATTTTGGGGTGAAATTAAAAATAGACGGCAAAATAATAGCAAAGGCACGAGCTACCTCTAAAAAGAAAGCAGAAGAAAAGGCATCTCAAAGAGCCTATTTTGCATTTCAGGAAAAAATTAACATAAAATAAAGCAAATCTGCTGTTTACGAAAACGTTTTAGTGATTAATTTAACGTAAACTTACTTTATCTGCTGTTTTTTGTTGTTTATATATACTATATTTACGGCTTATTTGGATGTAAAATGGCTATTCACAAACTACAAATCGACGATTTTGTAACTATTGATTATGAATTGATTGCCATACACTCTTCTATAGAAGATTATAGGCTTGCCTATTTTATAAACCAAAATTTGCACTTACTGCTCGAAAAAAGCCGTAAAGATATAAGTGTAAAATCTGCCAAAGCAGAAAGCTGTTTTTCTAGGTTTATTTTTGAAGATGCCGATACTGATATTACTTGGAATCTTATACAGAATAAAAGCAGTACAACTGTTGCACAACAAAAAAATGTGCCAATATCATTATTTAGCGAAGCCGAAATTGATATAACAACAAGCAGCCATTTGCTGCCCGAACTAAAGAAGGTAGATTATATACTTAAGGTAGAAAATAAGCCCTCCTTTTTTATGCCCAGTACCTTGATTAATAAATTATTAGGTATAAAGCATATTACTACAGCCTACACAATAGAACACAATAAACTCAAATCTAAAAACAATTTAATTTTTTAATAGAATGCCAACAAGAAAGAAAACCAAAATTGTAGCCACATTAGGCCCCGCCTGTAGCACTAAAGAAACAATCAAGCAAATGATTGATGCTGGTGTAAATGTATTCAGGATTAACTTTTCGCATGCCGATTATACTGATGTAACCGAGCGTATACAAATAATAAGAGGTCTTAACGAAGAGTTTGGTTACAATACCTCTATACTTGGCGACTTGCAGGGTCCTAAACTGCGCGTTGGGGTAATGAAAGAAGATGTAGTAGTAGCTCCTGGCGATATTGTTACTTTTCAAACAGCCGAAGATGTACCTGGTACTGCTGATAAGGTGTACATGAACTATAAAGAGTTTCCTAGAGATGTAAACCCAGGCGAAAGGGTATTGCTTGATGATGGTAAACTTATTTTTGAAGTATTAGAAACAAATAGAGAAACAGAGGTAAAAGCAGTAGTAATACAAGGAGGTCCTTTAAAATCTAAAAAAGGGGTAAACTTGCCTAACACAAAACTGTCGTTGCCAGCACTTACCCAAAAAGATATTAAGGATGCTATATTTGCAATAAAAGAAAAGGTAGACTGGATAGCACTTTCTTTTGTAAGAACATCTAAAGACCTTGAAGAGCTGCAAGACCTTATTGCAGAACACTCTGATCATAAAATTCCGATTATTGCTAAGATAGAAAAGCCAGAAGCAGTAGAAAATATTGATAAAATTGTTGCTTTTTGTGATGCACTTATGGTGGCTAGGGGCGACCTTGGTGTAGAAGTTCCTGCGCAAGAAGTACCACTTATTCAAAAGAAACTAGTACACCGCGCTAAAACGGCACGTATACCAGTAATTATTGCTACTCAAATGATGGAAACCATGATTACTAGCCTTACCCCAACAAGGGCAGAGGTGAATGATGTGGCTAACTCTGTTATGGATGGTGCCGATGCGGTAATGTTATCTGGAGAAACATCTGTAGGTAATTACCCAGTGCAGGTAATAGAGAAAATGACACAAATTATTGAAGCGGTAGAAGATTCTCCGCTAATACAAGTACCACAAGATACTCCGCAAGTGCGTACTAAACGTTTTATAACAAAATCTATTTGTTATCACGCGGCACAAATGGCAAATGCAATTAACGCAAAAGCTATTAGTACACTTACTAATAGTGGTTATACAGCATTTCAAATATCGGCATGGCGACCACAAGCTGATATATTAGTATTTACATCTAATAAAACAATATTATCGCAACTTAGCTTACTATGGGGGGTTAATGCTTTTTATTATGATGAGTTCCGTAGTACAGATGATACAGTAGAAGACGTAAATGCTATAGCTAAAGAAAAAGGCTTTGTAGAAAAAGGCGATATGCTTATAAACCTTGCAGCAATGCCAGTAGTAGATAAAGGTATGGTAAACACACTACGTGTTAGCGAAATTGAATAGATTGAGTTAGTTAAATATTTTATTGCAAAGCAGCCGCCTTTTATGGGTGGCTGTTTTTATTTTTATTAACTAGTAAAATACCCATTGTTGAGTATTGTTGTCTTACGGGCTTATGGTTTTCTTTGTGTGTAAAATATTTTATATATTTAAAACATGGAGTTACAAAACGATTTTAGCATAGGGTTATTTATATGGCAATTTGTCGTGCTACTATTAATTATTGGGTTTATATATCTAGCTTATTTAGTAGTAAGGATAATTATAAAAGCGAATAAGAAATAACTTTTATTGAAAGACTTTACTTTTTAAAGTCTGCTTTTAAATAATATATTATCAGTGAAAAGGTTCCTGTCCAAATATAATTTCTTCTTTATAATCATCATCATATTTTTTTCAAGTTGTAGAACCCAGAGGTATTATGATCATATAGACTTGCTTTATAACATTGATTATGAATCTAAGTTTATGAGAGCATATAATCTTGTTGACAATGAAACAGATGCCAAAATCATAGCCTGTTCTTATTTTTCTAGACATTTTAAGGATTTAGATATTGACTTTAATGAGTATGAATCTTTAACTGCAACACTGATTAATAGGGAACAAATTTGGAGAGTTAAAATGGTTCGTCATGAAGATGAACCAGAAACTGATGATCCAAAATATGATGTTGCGAATTATTTTCTATTTATAGCTAGGGCAGATGGAGCAGTGTTTTTAATTCTCAGGGAAAGGGGGGAGTGGATAGGAGATATAGAAATTCATGAGAGAGCATATAAAATGAGAACAGGCAAAACGCTGAATTAAATATTATCAAAATACCCCTTCTTTAATACTTGTTTTAACTATTGCCAATAAAAGGTATTCGTTTTGTAGTTTGTAACTTATCAAGTATCTTTGCAGCTTCAATTTTCAACCCATATTATGAATAAATTACTGATTGTAGGTACAGTAGCTTTTGATGCTATAGAAACACCTTTTGGAAAAACAGATAAAATTTTAGGAGGAGCGGGCACTTACATAGGGCTTTCGGCATCATTTTTTAAACTACAACAGGCAATAGTATCGGTAGTAGGCGAAGATTTTCCGCAGGAATACATTGACTTACTTACAGATAGAAATATAGATGTTACAGGACTTGAAGTGGTAAAAGGCGGTAAAACGTTTTTTTGGAGCGGACGTTACCATAACGACCTTAACTCGCGCGATACCTTAGATACACAACTTAATGTACTTGCCGATTTTAAACCAGTAGTACCACAGCATTATAAAGATGCCGATGTAGTATTGCTAGGCAACCTGCACCCAATGGTACAAATAAGTGTATTAGACCAAATGGAAAAACAACCAAAACTTGTAGTACTAGATACTATGAACTTTTGGATGGACTGCGCACTACCTGAGTTATTAGAAGTAATAAAAAGGGTAGATGTTATTACCATAAATGATGAAGAGGCACGTCAGCTTTCTGGAGAATACTCATTAGTAAAGGCAGCAGCCAAAATACGCACAATGGGTCCAGAATATGTAGTGATTAAAAAAGGAGAACACGGAGCGTTATTGTTCCATGATAAAGAAGTATTCTTTGCGCCAGCATTACCACTCGAAGAAGTGTTTGACCCTACAGGGGCAGGTGATACCTTTGCAGGAGGGTTTGCAGGGTATATTACCCAAAGCGAAAACATCTCTTTCGAGAACATGAAAAATGCCATTATATACGGTTCTAACATGGCTTCGTTTTGTGTAGAGAAATTTGGTACAGAACGGATGGTAGATCTTACTAAAGAAGAAGTGCTCGACCGTTTAGAACAGTTTAAAGCACTAACCCAGTTTGATATATCGCTGGGCGATGAATAATAAAAAAACTAAGGCCTCATTGTGGGGCTTTTTTTAATATACAACAACACAACAACGAAGGGATAAATTTATGAGCGACGCTATTAAACACGAATGCGGTATTGCGCTTTTAAGGCTAAAAAAGCCTTTAGATTTTTATAAACAAAAATACGGTTCTGCTTTTTATGGCATACAAAAAATGTATTTGCTAATGGAAAAGCAGCACAACCGTGGGCAAGATGGTGCCGGTTTTGCTAGTATTAAAATGGATGTTAAACCTGGGCAACGCTACATAAGCCGTGTGCGCTCTAACCAGCAACAACCTATACAAGACATTTTTAAACAAATAAACGAAAGGATAAGCGAAGAGCTTACTGCACACCCAGAGTATAATGAGGATACTGCCTTAATGAAAAGCCAAGTGCCTTATGTGGGCGAGGTTTATTTAGGGCACGTGCGTTATGGTACTTTTGGTAAAAACAGTATAGAGAGCGTTCACCCGTTTTTGAGGCAAAACAACTGGATGCACCGTAACCTTATTGTGGCGGGTAACTTTAACATGACTAATGTTAAAGAACTTTTTGAAAGTTTAGTAGAGCTAGGGCAGCACCCTAAAGAACTTGCCGATACAGTAACGGTAATGGAGAAAATAGGTCATTTTCTTGATGATGAGGTTGGTGAGTTATACCAAGATTGTAAAAATGAAGGATTAAGCAAAGAAGAGGCATCGCCTGTAATATCTGAAAGGCTAGATGTAGCACGCATATTAAGACGTGCTTCTAAGCAATGGGATGGTGGTTATGCTATGGCAGGACTTTTTGGTCATGGCGATAGTTTTGTATTTCGCGACCCTGCGGGTATTCGTCCAGCATATTATTATGAAGATGATGAGATTGCCGTAGTAGCATCAGAGCGTCCTGTAATTCAAACTACATTTAATGTACCGTTTGAAGAGGTAAAAGAACTTGAACCAGGTCATGCTATTATCATTAAAAAAGATGGCGAAGTATCTATACGAGAAATTATACCCTCTGTAGGTAAAAAAGCATGTTCTTTTGAGCGTATTTACTTTTCTAGAGGTAGTGATGCCGAAATATATAAAGAGCGTAAAGAGCTAGGTAAATTAGTATTACCACAAGTGCTTAAAGCTATTGATAATGATACTGATAATAGTGTGTTTAGTTATATACCTAATACTGCCGAAACGTCTTTCTTTGGGATGGTAGAGGCAGCTCAAGATTTCTTGAATGACAGGAAGAACAACCATATACTAGAAAATAGAGAAACCCTTACTGAGGAAACCCTAAAAGAGTTATTGTCAGTAAAAATACGTACCGAGAAGGTAGCTATTAAAGATGCCAAACTACGTACTTTTATTACAGAAGATAGTAGTCGTGATGATCTTGTAGCACACGTGTATGACGTTACCTATGGTGTGATAAAGCCAGAGGATAATCTTGTTATTATAGATGATAGTATTGTGCGTGGTACTACATTAAAAATGAGTATCATAAAAATGATGGATAGGTTAAACCCGAAACGTATTGTAGTAGTGTCATCTGCTCCGCAAATACGTTATCCTGACTGTTATGGTATAGATATGGCAAAACTAGAAGGTTTGGTGGCATTTCAGGCAGCGCTGGCACTTCATAAAGAGCGTGGTACCGAAGATATTGTTGATGAAGTATATAAAAAGTCGAAAGCACAAGAGAACACGCCCGATATTGATGTGGTAAATTATGTAAGAGAGTTTTATGCTCCTTTTACAGATGAAGAAATTTCAGACAAAATAGCAGAGCTGCTAAAGACAGAAGATGTAAAAGCAGATGTAAAAGTAATATTTCAAAGCGTTGATAACTTGCACAAAGCTTGTCCTGATAACTTAGGGGACTGGTATTTTACAGGCGATTACCCTACACCAGGTGGTAATAGAGTTGTAAATCGTGCATTTATCAATTTTTATGAAGGTAATGATGCCCGCGCATACTAAATAATGCATTTCATCGGTTTTTAATGCATTTCATCTATAATGTTTATTGTATGTTAAAAATGTTTATATATTTAATACAAATAGCATTAGTAATTTAATTTTATGGTATTTGGGGGCGAGAAAGCGAAAACTATACAGTTTTCGCTTTCTTTTGTTTAAGCGTTTTATTATTAGCTATTTAATATCATTACCATCTGTATAATGATATTTTTGTAACAATTTAATAACTTTCTTTAACTTTTTTTTATGATTTTTATTACTATAGGTTTGTAGTGTAGTGGTACATAGTTTATCTTTGTAATCAAATAGCAAGTAAAAATTAATTTTTACGATATTTTTGGGGATAGAAAGCAGAAACCTTGGTTTCTGCTTTCTTGTTTTATATTGGTACTATACCGGTAGTAAACCTTCTTTAAATTATGAGTTCGTCTGTAAAGTAATTTATACTTTTGCGGTATGAATAAAAATCACCAAACAGCCGTTAGAGCCACTTATTTTAGTATAGCCACTAATGCTGCATTGGCAGTTATAAAAGCAATAGTAGGTGTTTTTGGTAATTCGTATGCATTAATAGCCGATGCTATAGAATCGGCTACCGATATTTTTTCTTCACTTTTGGTATTATTTGGTTTAAAATATGCTAGTAGACCTGCCGATGAAAATCATCCGTATGGGCATGGGCGTGCAGAACCACTTATAACATTTATTGTAGTTGGGTTTTTAATAGCATCGGCTATGCTTATTGCTCATGAGAGTATTGAAAACATAGGCATTCCGCATGCACCACCTAAACCATGGACACTTTTTTTTCTTGGAGCACTTATTATCTGGAAAGAGCTATCGTTTAGAATAGTAATGCAAAAAGCAATACAGTCTAACAGTTCGTCGCTAAAAGCAGATGCATGGCACCATCGTAGCGATGCTATAACATCGGTAGCGGCATTTATAGGTATTACTATAGCTGTAATATTTGGAGAGGGGTATGAAGCTGCCGATGACTGGGCAGCACTGTTTGCTTCGGGTTTTATACTATATAATGCCTATAAAATATTTAGACCAGCACTGGGCGAAATAATGGATGAACATTTATATGACGATGTTATAGCTAATATAAGAGAAGTAGCTGTAAAAGTAGAGGGTATAGTAACTACAGAGAAGTGCTATGTGCGCAAAGCAGGTATGCAATATCATATAGATCTTCATGCTGTTGTAGATGGTACTATTACAGTAAAGCACGGGCATGAGCTGGCGCATAACCTTCAGGATAGGCTAAGGCTCGAATTTCCTGAATTTGGTAATATTCTTATTCATATAGAGCCAGATAGCTATTGATGTTTGAGTACAAAAATGGTAAATAGTGTATTTAATCGATTTTTCATTCTGTTTGTCTAAATGGTTTGTATTGAGCAGTACTGTTGTTGTATGTTTGTCAATGAAATAGCAATAGTAAATTAATTATTACGGTATTTTGGGGGCAAAAAGCGACAACTATATAGTTATCGCTTTTTTTTGTGCTTAATTTTTTGAGCTATATAATCAATATCCTTTATAGTTACTGATTAGCAGGTATTTAGTGTGAAAAAGTGCATTTAAACGATTTTTTTATTCTGTTTATCTATACGGTTTGTAACGAGGAGTACTGTTGTTGTATGTTTGTCAGTGAAATAGCAATAGTAAATTAATTATTACGGTATTTTGGGGGCAAAAAGCGAAAACTATATAGTTTTCGCTTTTTTTTATGTCTAATTTTTTTGGGTAATATGTAGTTTATGATCTTTATAGTTACTGATTAACAGGTGTTTTGGGTGTAAAAAGTGTATTTAAACGATTTTTTCATTCTGTTTGTCTAAACGGTTTGTATTGAGGGGGACTGTTGTTGTATGTTTGTCAGTGAAATAGCAATAGTAAATTAATTTTACGGTATTTTGGGGGCAAAAAGCGAAAACTATATAGTTTTCGCTTTTTTTTGTGCTTAATTTTTAGGGACTACATATATCAAATGCCTTTTATAACTACCCATTAATAGGTATTTTGAGTAAAAAGTGTGTATTTAAACGATTTTTTTATTGCGTTCGTCTATACGGTTTGTACTGAGGTGTGTTGTTGTTGTATGTTTGTCAGTGAAATAGCAATAGTAAATTGATTTTACGGTATTTTGGGGGCAAAAAGCGAAAACTATATAGTTTTCGCTTTTTTTTATGCACTATAGTTAAGTCTAAATTCTTTGCACTCTTTGCTTAAAGAGCAAGTATTTTGTTACAGCTTAACGTTTTGCTTCTTTTTTTAACAAAAAAAAGAATATTTTTATTTGAATATTAAATTTTGTGATTAATATTTTAAATAATTAATTGTGTTATAGCTTATAATAATTTAAATTTGTACTGAATAATATAGTAAATTAATTTTTACGGTATTTTTTGGGGGCGGAAGCGGAAACTCAGTTTTCCGCTTCTTTTTTTTATAAATGGTATAAAAAAACGGATGCCTGTTTTTGACACCCGTTTTTATATCTACTATAAGTCTTGCTTATTTTTCCATTGCATAGCGTCTTGCTACTTCTTCCCAGTTAATAACATTAAAGAAAGCCTCTATATAATCAGGACGTTTGTTTTGGTAGTTTAGGTAATAAGCATGTTCCCATACATCAAGACCTAATATAGGTGTACCACCGCAGCCAACTTCTGGCATTAATGGGTTGTCTTGGTTAGGAGTAGCACATACATCTACCTTACCACCTTTATGTACACAAAGCCAAGCCCATCCAGACCCAAACTGTGTAGCAGCAGCTTTGGCAAATGTTGCTTTAAACTCCTCAAATGTACCGAAAGCTTTTTCAATAGCTTCTTCTAGGTCACCTGTTGGTCGTCCGCCACCGTTTGGCGACATTACTTGCCAAAAAAGGCTGTGGTTATAAAAACCACCACCGTTATTTCTTACGGCTTTGTTAGCCATATCTAAGTTTATAAGGATATTTTCTATAGTTTTACCTTCAAGGTCAGTACCTTCTATAGCATTATTTAGGTTAGTAGTATAACCATTATGGTGTTTTGTATGGTGTATTTCCATAGTGCGTGCATCAATATGAGGCTCAAGAGCATCATATGCATAAGGAAGTTTTGGTAATTCAAATGCCATGATATGTGTGGATTTAAAAGATTAGTATTAATTTTAATCCAAATTTAGAGATTTATGCTTTAAAAAGAAATAAGATTTTGTTATAATTTCTCTTACTTAATATTAAATAGTACAAATTAAGGTGACTAAAACTACATTTTCTATATATAATGCTTCGGCAGGGTCAGGGAAAACCTATATGCTTGTAAAAGAGTACTTAAAGATAGTATTGCTTGCTGGTGCCAACGATGCTTACCGAAAAATACTCGCCATAACGTTTACCAATAAAGCGGTAGAGGAGATGAAGGGGCGAATAATTTTTAACCTTTCGGATTTTTCTAAAGATGATCCTACAGAGAAAGGCGCAGCATTAATGAAAGTTTTAGCTCAAGAAACAGGACTATTTATAGCTACAATAAAAGATAAATCGAAGGCAATAATAAAGAATATTATACACAATTATGCCTCGTTTGATATCTCTACTATAGACAGGTTTACTCACAAAGTTATTCGAGCTTTTGCGCATGACCTTAATCTCTCGGTGTCGTTTGATGTTTCGCTTGAAACCGAAAATTTACTTAAAGAGGCTGTAGATGCTATTATTGCCAAAGCGGGCGAAAACGAACAGTTAACCAACTTGCTTGTCGATTTCTCGTTAGATAAAACCGATAATGATAAAAGTTGGGATGTTACCTATGAGCTTTTTGAAACAGGTAAACTCCTTATAAATGAAAACAACCGTAATGAACTGAACCAGTTTAAAGAAAAAACAATAGACGAGTTTATAACGGTAAAAGAAAAATTGCAAAAAGCAGTAGAACATCTTGATGCCGAGTGTGTAACATTGGGTAATAACCTCAATGCTATGTTGCAAGATGCAGGTATAGACCCAAAATCGTTTTCAGGGCAGTATTTCCCAAAACATATAGGATACATAATAAAGGGAGAGTTAAAATCTACCCACAAAAAATATCGCGAAGCAGAGGATATAAAGATAAATAAAACAGCAAAAGACCGCGATGCTATAGAAGCGATAATACCGCAACTACTAGCAACGTTGCAAGAAGTATATAATAACTACGAGAAGAAAAACTTTTATGAGGCGTTCCTTAAAAACATCACGCCACTATCGTTGCTTAACTCGATAGGGCAGGAATTGGAGCGCATTCAAAAAGACCAAAATGTACTTTCGATATCTGAGTTTAATGCCATAATACATAAAGAAATACAAAACCAGCCCGCACCTTTTATATATGAGCGACTGGGTGAGCGATACCGACACTTTTTTATAGATGAGTTTCAAGATACCAGCCAAATGCAATGGCAAAACCTAATACCACTTATAGACAATGCGCTTTCATCTGAAGATATGGGTGTAAAAGGTTCGCTAATGCTAGTGGGCGACCCAAAACAATCTATATACCGATGGCGTGGTGGTAAGGCAGAGCAGTTTATCGACTTGAGTAAAGGCTTTAATCCATTTGCTAACCCCGATAAGCAGGTTGTAGATCTAGAAACTAACTTTAGGAGCTATAGTACTATTATCGATTTTAATAACGATTTCTTTTCGATGCTGTCAGGTATATTTCAAAATGAAGATTATACTAATATGTATCGTAACAGTAAGCAGAAACATAACCCTAAGCAAGGTGGTTATGCGAACGTTGCCTTTGTTCCCGAAGTTGATACCACTGATGAAGATGCCCCAAACCGAGATGACCTTTACCTAGAAGCCACGCTTGATACCATACAAAAGGTAAAAGCGCAAGGCTTTATGTATAAAGATATAGTGCTGCTTACGCGAAAACGCCAACCAGGTGTGCAGCTTGCTAACTATCTTACAGAGCAGGGTATCCCTATACTATCATCTGAAACGTTATTGATAGAAAATGCTACCGAAGTAAAGTTGATATTAAACCTATTGCGCTACTTAAAAAGTAATGACAACAAAGAGGCAAAAGCACACTTTTTATACTTCGTGGCAAATACTCGACAAATGGGCGAGGGCATACACCATTTTATAGCCGAAGGAATGGAGCAGCCCACAGAGGAAGCTTTAGAAAAATGGTTAAGCGGTTATGATATACATATCTCTTTTAAAGGATGCCGAAAAAAATCGTTGTATGAAGCGGTAGAAACTATAGTAGATGCTTTTATAAAAGAAAAAGCCAACCAGAGTTATGTACAATATTTCTTGGATTTGGTATTAGAGCGCGACATCCGTACGCAGTCAGGTATTGCCGATTTTTTAACCTATTGGGATGCTAACGGGTCTAAATTTAGCATACCATCACCCGAAGGTAATGATGCCGTGCGCATCATGACCATACATAAGGCTAAGGGGTTAGAATTTCCCGTAGTGATATTCCCTTTTGCCGAAGAAGATTATGCCCGCGCACCACGTAGCAAAATGTGGCTAGAGCTAGAAGATGAAACATTTGGGATTGAAAAAGCATTAATAGATCGTAATAAAAGTGTAGCCGATTATGGCGAGCGTGGCGCAGCACTCTATACTATTAAGGAGCAAGAAGAATTATTAGACAATATTAATATACTATATGTGGCGCTTACCCGTGCCGAAGAGCAGTTGTATATAATATCGGCGCGGAACATTAAAGCCAATGGCGAGCTTACCGATAATATGTCGTCTTTCTTTATACAATACCTGCAAAACAAAGGAGTGTATGCTGACGATAAAAATGAATATGAGTTTGGTAATCCCAAACGCCTTTCTGTCCCTGATGAAGAAACACAACAACAGCCTACTATACAAGTGGTACAACAACGCCTAAATCCACAAGCGGTAAAAATAGCGCAGCGCGAAGCCCTTATGTGGGGTAGTACTCAGCTAAAAGCAATAGCTTTTGGTAATGTAATGCACGAAATATTGGCTTTTGTAAAAACACCCGATGATATACCGCTAGCGGTAACAAAAGCAGTAGAGTCGGGACTTATAACACAAGGACAAAACGAAGAAGTAACTCATACGCTAAATGAAATAGTAAATCACCCTGATTTATCCGTATTTTTTATACCCGATGCTACAGTGTATAACGAGCAGCGTATTATAGGGTTAGGTATGCAAACTATAAAACCCGATAGGGTAACAGTGAGTAATGGTAAAGCTTACTTGTTAGATTATAAAACAGGAGCACATCAGGCTAAATATGAAAAGCAATTAGATGGTTACCAGTCAGCGTTACAACAAATGGGCTTACAAGTCGCTAAAAAAACGCTTGTATATATAGGAGCGGAAATAAATGTAGTAAATTTGCCCGTGTAAAAAGTTTACAGTCACAGTAAATAGTCTCAGTCAAAAATGCAGTTCATAAATAATAACTATGGATTTTAGGGAATTAATAGG
Source organism: Flavobacterium arcticum (assembly GCF_003344925.1). Lineage (NCBI taxonomy): Bacteria > Pseudomonadati > Bacteroidota > Flavobacteriia > Flavobacteriales > Flavobacteriaceae > Flavobacterium > Flavobacterium arcticum. The sequence continues at coordinate 1,549,260 of NZ_CP031188.1, forward strand.
GTATAAGAAAGCATTTGAAATATCGATGGAGGTTTTTCATATCTCTAAATCATTCCCTGTTGAAGAAAAATATTCTCTTACCGATCAAATAAGGCGTTCATCACGTAGTGTATGCGCTAACTTTGCCGAGGCATATAGAAAAAGACGTTATGTGAACCATTTTATAAGCAAGTTGACAGATTGTGATGCCGAAAACTCTGAAACAAATGTTTGGCTTGAATTTGCTCTCAAGTGTAATTATATAAATAATGAAACTTATATAGATTTAACTACAAAGAATGCAGAAGTAGGAAAAATTATAAGATAAACAATCCTGAGAAATTTGGGTGTAAAATTTAATTTAAAGACTTTTAAAAGGAATTAGAGGAACTGTCAACTGAGACTGTCAACTGAGACTGAGCACTGCGACTGAAAACTAATAAGAACAACAAACAAACTATATAATAATATGTACGGAAAAATTAAAGAGTATTTGGCTGAGGAGCTAGAAACGATAAAAGAAAACGGACTGTATAAAAAAGAGCGCATTATCGCATCGCCACAAGATGCCGAGATAACACTTACTGATGGTAGTAAAGTATTAAACTTTTGTGCCAACAACTATTTAGGGTTATCATCGCACCCAGAAGTAGTACAAGCAGCTAAAGATGCTATGGATACCCATGGTTTCGGTATGTCGTCAGTACGTTTCATTTGCGGTACGCAGGATATTCATAAAGAACTAGAGCAAAAAATAGCTAATTTCTACGGTACAGAAGATACTATACTGTATGCAGCAGCTTTTGATGCTAATGGTGGTGTTTTTGAGCCATTACTTGGTGCCGAAGACGCTATAATATCTGATAGTCTTAACCATGCCTCTATTATAGATGGGGTGCGCCTTTGTAAAGCAGCACGTTACCGTTATGCGAATAACAACATGGAAGAGCTAGAACAACAGCTTATAAAAGCCAATGAAGAAAACAGACGTTTTAAAATCATTGTTACCGATGGGGTTTTCTCTATGGATGGGCTTGTAGCGCCATTAGACAAAATATGCGACCTTGCCGATAAGTATGATGCACTTGTAATGGTAGATGAGTGCCATGCCGCAGGTTTTATAGGTGCTACAGGTAAAGGTACGCTAGAGGCTAAAGGTGTTATGGGGCGTGTAGATATTATAACAGGTACACTAGGTAAAGCACTTGGTGGCGCTATGGGAGGTTATACAACAGCCAAAAAAGAAGTTATAGAGATACTAAGACAACGCTCTAGACCTTACCTTTTCTCTAACTCGCTTGCCCCTGCTATAGTTGGTGCATCTATTAAGGTGTTTGAGCTGTTAGAAAAAGACACTTCATTAAGAGATAAACTAGAGTGGAATACCAACTATTTTAAAGAAGGTATGAAAAAAGCAGGTTTTGATATTATAGATGGCGACTCGGCTATTGTACCCGTAATGTTGTATGATGCTAAACTTTCGCAGACGATGGCAGACGAGTTATTGAAGAAAGGAATTTATGTAATAGGGTTCTTTTTTCCTGTTGTTCCTAAGGATAAAGCACGTATTAGAGTGCAGCTTTCGGCAGCCCATACGCAGGCTCATTTAGATAAGGCAATAGCCTCATTTACAGAAGTTGGGAAGGCATTAACGATTATTTAACTACAATTTAAGCCGTTTAGTAAGATAATTTTTAATAAATCGTTTTGCCATTATCTTTTAAGGGAGTAAATTTGTTCCTGATATAACCTATTTGTAATTAAAAGAAAAAAGTATGAAACATCTTAACAAACTATTCGTTGCTGCCCTTATGGTATTGGGACTAAATGCCAATGCGCAGGACGATAACAATCCTTGGGCCATTTCCTTTGGTGCCAATGCAGTAAGTAACCGTTTTGGTGCTGCATCAGATTTTGGCGACCAGTTTGGTGGCTTTTTTAAAGCAAAAGAAAACTGGAATATTATACCTTCAGTTTCTTATCTAACATTATCAAGAAATGTAGGTAATAACTTCTCTGTAGATCTTACAGGATCTGTAAATCAAATAGATAAGTTAGTGTCTCGTGAGCCTGGTACATCAGATTATAGTGTAAGCAATCCTGGCGATCTTACTTACTATGCTGCAGATGCTAACATCCGTTATAGCTTTATGGATATGATTGGTACTAGCTGGTTCGATCCTAGCCTTAACTTAGGTGGTGGTTATACTTGGTTAGACAATAAAGGTAATGGTACATTAAATGGAGGTGCTGGAGTAACATTTTGGTTTGGTAAAAACGTAGGTCTTTCATTACGATCTATATACAAGCATACATTTGAAGACCAAGCAGAAGCTAACGTGCCAAGACACATTCAGCATTTTGCAGGTATAACTTTCAAATTTGGAGGAAAAGATACTGATAAAGATGGTATCTATGATAAAGATGACTTATGTCCTACAGAAGCTGGTCTTCCTCAGTTCCAAGGTTGTCCTGATACAGACGGTGATGGTATTGCTGATAAAGATGACAACTGTCCTAACATAGTTGGTCTTCCTGAATTTCAAGGTTGTCCTGATACAGATGGCGACGGTATAATTGACAAAGAAGACAACTGTCCAGAAGTTGCAGGTCTTGCAAGCATGAAAGGATGTCCTGATACAGATGCTGATGGTATAACTGATGCTGAAGATAACTGTCCTACAGTTGCAGGTCCTAGAGCTAACGGCGGATGCCCATGGCCAGATGCTGATAAAGATGGAGTATTAGACAAAGATGATCTTTGCCCAGAAGTACCAGGTACTAAAGCTAACCGTGGTTGTCCAGAAGTTTCTGACGATGTTATGAAACAACTTAACGAGTATGCTAGAACAATCCTTTTCAACAGTGGTAAATCTTCTTTCAAAGATGAAACTATTCCTGTACTTCAAAGTATGAAAGAGATATTCAAAGAATACCCACATGCAAGATTTAGCATAGAAGGACATACAGATAGCGATGGTAGTAACCAACTTAACCAAGAGCTTTCTGAAAACAGAGCTGCTGCTGTACTTAACTTCCTTGTTGAGAACGGAATTGCTAAAGACAGATTGATGTCTACAGGTTTTGGTGAAACAATGCCAATTGCTTCAAACAAAACTAAAGCTGGTAAAGCACAAAACAGAAGAGTAGAAGTTAAACTTATCAAGTAATAAGTAAACCTACTTTCTAAAATAAAGAGAAGAATGCCTCCCATCGTGGAGGCATTTTTTTGTTATGTTTGTGTTGACTGACTGTAATTTGGAAAGTAAAAGATAACAGATATGAAATGTTTCGTGTTAGCAATATTATTAGTATTTATTTCAATTGATTGCCATTCTCAAGAAGGAAATATCATAAGTGAATCAAATCAAAAATATGTGAAAGCGCTAGGATTTATTTTAGAATCTGAAGAATACCAATCGTTTCATGTAAATAATAAAAACTATGTAGTTTCTGAAGAAATTTTATTTTTTGAGGAATTAGGTATGTGGTTCGATATGTCATTATCAATATCTCTGATTAATCAACCTTCTGTTTTTGAAACAGATGAAGAGTTACTAAGCCTCAATAAAAGAAAGCGTGGTAAAGTCAATATCTTCTTTTCTCAAGAGAAGGATGATACTTTCTTTGCTGAGATATTTTATACAATTAAGAGTCGTGTTTATAAGTATTCAGAAAGACCTTCTTTTGGTAGTAGTTATATTTATGTCTTTAGTAACGAAAAGGGTGAGGTTAAGTTGTTACAAGTAGAGCAAATACATTACAATTAATGTGTTTTAATATTCAGCTTATATATTTGATTATTTATATTTAAAAAGCAAAACTCAAATTATTATAAAGAATGCCTCCCTAATACAGAGGCATTTTTTTTATATTTATAGCATGGCACAGCAAACGTTTCTTGATAAATTAAGTACAGAGATAATAGCTAATTATGGCAACTCGCTTTCGGGTATTACTATTGTATTGCCCAATAAACGGGCAAGAATATTTTTAATAGAGGCATTAAAAAGACAGCTCGATGCTACGGTATTTGCACCAGAGATTATTAGTATAGAGGATTTTATACAAGATGTTGCTGGCATCCGTAGTATAGATACTATAGAACTGCTGTTTGAGTTTTATACCATATACCTAGAGCTTACGCCAAAAGAAAAACAACAACCCTTTGAAACGTTTGCCAATTGGGCAAAAACATTGTTGCAGGATTTTAACGAAATAGACCGTTACCTGCTACCTCCTGCTCATGTATTCTCGTACCTGAAAGATATTGAAGATATCAAGCACTGGTCGCTCGACTTGGAGAACCAAACCGATATGATAAAGAATTATTTGGAGTTTTGGGCACTACTACCGAAGTATTATGAAACGCTGTATAATCATCTTATTCAAAAAGGTGCGGGTTATCAGGGGCTTATTTACAAAGAGGCGGTGGGTAATATTACCCACTTCTCGGAATCGTTTACAAAAGATCAGCTCCTATTTGCAGGTTTTAATGCGCTTAATGCAGCCGAAGAGTATATTATACAGCAATTAATGACCGATGGGAAAGCAAGTGTATATTGGGATATCGACCGCACTTTCCTGAATGACCCTTACCATGATGCAGGCTTATTTATTCGTCGCTTTCAAAAAGAGTGGAAACAGTTTACTGTACAACCTTTTGAGTGGATAAGCGATGCGTTTAGCGAAGCCAAAAACATACAAATAATAGGTACGCCAAAAACCGTAGGACAGGCAAAAATAGCAGGAAAAATAGTAGAGGGGATACAGCAAAGCGGACAAACGCTAGATAAAACAGCACTGGTACTGGGCGAAGAGAATATGCTTGTGCCCATGCTGTACAGCCTGCCCAATAGTGTGGGTGCGCTTAATATAACTATGGGGTATAGTAGTAGGAACAATCCTGCGCAGATATTAGTACAGAAACTTTTTAAAATGCATACCAATGCATTGAACCGAAGCCAAACAAGTTATACACTCTACTATCGTGAGGTATTAGATGTATTGAATCACCCATTGGTAGCGCCTTACTTAGGGGCATCAAAACTGGTAGAGACTATCAATAAAAACAATATTACTTTCTTCTCGCTTAATAAATTGTTTGAGATACAAGGCGAACCGTCTGAGTTGTTTAAACTATTATTTGAACGATGGGATATTGATACGGGCGACGTGCTACAAAGGCTGTCGAGCATTCTGGTTATGTTAAAGTCGTTTTTAAGTAACGATGAAGAAGAGGACAAAATAACCAAAGCATTCCTATACTCTATATTCAAGGTGATTAATAAACTGATTAATTACTATGAACAGCACCCACAAATGAGCAATTTAACGATACTACAATCGGTGTACAAACAAGTTGTCGATCTTGCCGAGGTGTCGTTTGAGGGCGAGCCACTATCGGGACTTCAAGTAATGGGGGTGCTAGAAAGTCGTGTACTTGATTTTGAAAATGTAATAATTACTTCGATGAACGAAGGGAAATTCCCAGCAGGAAAAACCCAAAATTCGTTTATACCCTATGATGTAAAGCGCGAACTTGGCTTACCTACTTATAAAGAAAAAGATGCTATATATAGCTACCACTTTTATCATTTATTGATGCGTGCCAAAAATGTTTACTTGCTGTATAATACCGAAAGCGAGGGGCTAGATGCAGGAGAACGAAGCCGTTTTTTAACCCAACTAGAAATAGAGAAAAAGCCAAACCATAACCTAAAAACGGTGTTGTATAATGCCAATTTACCTAAAAAGGCTTATGAGCCTATGGTAGTGCCCAAGTCGGTTAAAGTACAAGAACGTATTAAGGAGATAGCAACAGGCAAAGGCTTTTCGCCATCGGCATTAACTGGGTATATTCGTAACCCTATGCAGTTTTACTATCAGCGGGTACTCCGCATTTATGAAGTAGATGAGGTGGAAGAGAGTATTGCGCTTAACACGCTAGGTACTATTATACACGGTGCGCTAGAGGAACTTTATAAGCCATATATTAATAAGTTTCTTGCTGTGCAAGATATTGATGCAATGGTTGCTCTTGCAGATGAGGAAGTAATGCGACAGTTTGTAGCCGAGTATAAAGAGGGTGAAATCAAAAAGGGACGCAATCTTTTGGCTTTTGAAGTTGCTAAGCGAAATGTGCACAACTTACTAAAGCAGGAAAAGCAAAGCCTTAAAAATGACGATGCGGTAAAAGTATTGGCGCTAGAACAAACCTATGAGCGTTGGCTAGAAGATGACCGCTTGCCCTTTGCGGTAAAAATAGCAGGGAATATAGACCGTGTAGAACAGCGCAATGGTAAAATTAGGATTGTAGACTATAAAACAGGAAAAGTAGATAAATACAATTTAGTATTAAAAACATGGGACGGACTTACTACCGAGATTAAAAATGAAAAGATAATACAGCTATTATCGTATGCATTTATGTATGAACCGCACACCAATGGTATGGAGATGGAAGTGGGTATCATATCGTTTAAAAATATGAAAAGCGGGTTTATGAATTTCTGTTTTAAAGAGGGTGATGGCAAGGGCGCACCTAGCACCGAAGTTATAGACCAAGCTATACTCAGTGATTTTAAAGCACAATTAGTGGTACTGATTAATGATATTTTTGATAAAGACACTCCTTTTACAGAGGTTGTATAAATGATAAGCGATAATTTTTCGTGATAACAAAATAATAACGTTAAAAAGTTTACGTTATTAATAAAATTTTTATTTTTGAATTACTTATAGCTATAAGAATGTCACGAATAGCCGACACAATGACAATAAATATTGAAGGTAGGCACTAAACATTTTAATCCAACATTAATGAAAAAATTACTTTTATCCCTATTCGGGATTTTTGTCCTAGCGTCATGTTCTAATGACACAGAAGAATCGGTAACGTTTAATGAAGCGTCTGTAGAAGCAAACAGTTCTATGATGTTAAAAAGTGCATCGGCTGACCCTGTTTTAAAACAATTGTATATCGACAGGGTAAACTCTCAAAGCTATATCGATTTTGATAATGCCATAGTTGCTTTTAATGATAAACTGGGTACTACTATTCCTGATAGCGAGATGGACTCAAGCAATAAAATGTTAGGCTGGGTTCAAAATAACATTACACAAACAGGTTTTTTAAACTATCAGGAAGCAGAGGATAAATGGGATAATGTAGAAACTTTATCTGCTATTGAGCTTAATGCGAACTACAATTTTCATGACTATTTAGCAGGAACTACTCCGGGTACATTGTTAATTGTAATTGAAGAAGTAAGACCTGTTATTTCTTCGTGTAAAGAATGTTATGCTCAATTTTTAGTTTGCTCCAAAGCAGTGAATGATAATTATACAGGACTTATTGAACTTGCGGTTGGTTTACATAAAGGGGGATATATCTCTAATAAAAGTTATTCTGTTATTTGTGCAGAAGCTGATTTACAAAGAATTAAGGGGGATAGAAAGTGTCATGAAACTATGGATGATTGCTGTACAGATGCATAATCAGATTTAATACCAACATTATGATGGTATTAAATTTTTTAAAATAAAGACTACACAATTATTTAAAATCCAACAAATTATGAAAAAAATATTTTTATTTCTGCTAGGCGTTATTTCCCTAACATCATGTTCAAACGACATACAAGAATCTGTTACGTACGATGATACGTCTATAATTACAAATTCAGTAAACCAAGAACAATTAATGCTAAAAAGTGCATCAGTTGATTCTGTTTTAAAACAACTCTATATCGATATGATAAATTCTCAAAGTTATATTGATTATGATACTGCAAGAGTTGCTTTTTATGATAAATTAGGTTATGATATTCCTGATAGTGAAATGGATTTAGGAAACAAAATGCTTGGTTGGATTCAGAGTAATATTACACAAACAGGTTTTCTGAACTATCAAGAGGCGGTAGATAAACATGAAGATGTAGTAGCATTAGGTATTGCAGCAATACAGGCTAATTATAGTTTTTATAAATACTTAGCTGGTGCTGCACCGAATGTACTAGCCCCTATATTGGATGAGTTGCAACCTATACCTACTCTTTGTAGTGGGTGTGTAAAGACATATAATAATTGTGTAGGTATAGCCAACAGTGAATATGGAGCTGCTATGCAGCAAGCGAGTCAAAGCTTTATTAATGGAGGAGGGAGCTATGATGTGGGTAATTATCTAGAATATCACCGTACTATAGAAAAAGCTTATTATAGTAGAGATAGGTCTGTTAAAATGTGTGCAATGCATTTTAAGTCATGTTGTGAAGCGGCATAAAAAAATTAAACAGGGTAGATATTTACTCTTACTAATTAAAACTACAAGTTATTATGAGGAAAATTTTGATACTACTTATTTTGTCAGTGACATTTTTTAGTTGCTCAATGAATAAATCAATAGTAGAAGAAGATGATATAATTGGACGATGGGAGGTGATACAAGAAGGGAAAGTTAATAGGGTATCTCTGAAAGATATCGTAGTTGATTGTGAAGAAGGTACTTATGGGGTTTTATACACATTTGATATTGGAGATACATTTTCACAGAAGAGTATTTGTCCTAATGGTAAACCAACTAAAAAAGGAACATGGGTATATCGAGATAATATACTTAGTTTAACTATGGAGGGGGATAATGTGAAATTTTCTGTTTCTGATGCAGGGAAAAACAAGATAAAGCTGTCATCATTATTAGTTAATATTGAAGGGAGTGTACTTGATAAATTTGACAATGGTTTTTATATTATTCTAGAAAAACAGTAATAGATTTAAAAAAGGCAGGTTTAAACCTGCCTTTTTTAAATAACTCATATACATCCAACATTTATGAAAAAATTACTATTACTTCTGTTAGGGATTTCTTTACTGTCATTGTATTCATGCTCTGATAAGAAAGAAAAAACAGTTATCCTTGATGAAAAGGCAACTTCGAAGCAAGAAGATTCTCTCTGTATGACACAGTACATGGAATGTATTAAGCCTTTACAAAATGCATATTCACAAGTTGTGGAAAAAGCCGCTAATAAACGTAAAGCAGATTCTATTTCAAAAGATGAATATGATGCTGCATGTGAAGAAGCTTACTCTATTATGCAAAAAGAAATAGAATACTGTGATAAAGTATTTGAAAAATGCTTAATTGAATAAAAATTTTGCAAAGAGAGTACTAAGCTAACACTGCTTAATAAACTGTAATAGTTGCTTTAAGTAATCGTCGCGGTTTTCTATATGGCTCATGTGTCCGTCGAGGTAAGTAACTAGGGTTACGTTAGTGCCTTCTACTTGGTTGGCGTGTTCGTCATAGGGCAACCCTTGGTCTTTTTTGCCCAATACTAGCATAATAGGATAAGGACCAAAATGCAGTAGTACTTCGCGGTCGTTGCGCACTTTCATCCCTTCGAGGGCTGCTACAATACCTTGCACAGGTGTTTTAAGTGCTTGGCTGCGTAGTGCTTCAATTTCGGGGAGCAGTCGCTCTCTGTTTTCTTCACTAAATAGATTGGCTATAGCAAGGCGCACAAAGCTGGTGTGGTCGCGCTTTACGGCTTGTATAGCACGGTCGCGGTTCTTTTTACGCTCGTCGCTGTCGGGGCGTGCGGTAGAGTTTTGTAGTACGATACCTTTTACCATATCGGGGTATAGCTCGCCAAAAGCTAACGCCACATAACCGCCCATAGAGTGCCCCACTAGTATTACTTTACGGATGCGTAGTTCTTGCAACACGGCATGTACGGTATCTGCCATGTCTTCCATACTGTGGATGTAGCCAATGCAGCCCGTTTGCCCATGACCCAACAGATCGAGGGTTATAACGCGGTGTTTTTTGCTGAGTTCGGGTACAAAGGCATTCCACATGGTTTGGTTTTCTAGAAAGCCATGTAGTAGCACTACGGCGGTGCCTTTACCTGTATCGGTATAGTTGATGGTTGTGTTTTTGTAAGCGAGTTGCAAGTTTAGAGTTTATTAAAGTATTACTGCAAAATTAAACCTTCTTTATAATAGAGACAAGGTTAAATATTTAAACTAAATATTAAATATGTTTTTATATGTTTGCCACTTATTTAAATAAACACATATTCAATCAAAAAAATGAAACAAACATTACTATTATTTATTGCTTTTTTGAGTGTAACTATTGTAAAAGCAGAGGATTTCATTCAAGATGGTATAGCCTATAATATAATTGATGCGACTACTGTAGAGGTAACCTCTAAGGAAGGCGGATATATTGGAGATATAATTATACCTGGCACAGTTACTAATGCGGATGTTACTTATAATGTAACAGGTATTGGTTCTTCGGCATTTTCTTACTGTCATGACTTACTATCTATCGATATGCCTGAAAGTATAACTACTATTGCAGATGGGGCTTTTTTAGCTTGTTCGGGGTTAACTTCTATAGTTATACCTGATGGAGTAACTAGTATAGGTTATCTTTTTTATAATTGTACTAGTTTGACCTCCGTGATTTTGCCTGAAGGTTTGACGAGTATTGAATATGGAGCATTTTTACAATGTGAAAGTTTAACATCTATATTTATACCGGAAGGTGTGATCAGTATAGGAAATAGAGCATTCTCAGATTGTACAAGTCTAACATTTTTGGTTGTGCCAGAAGGTACTACGACTATTGGAAATCGCGCATTTTCTAACTGTACTAGTTTAACATCTGTAAGTTTGCCTAGCTCAATTACCAGTATTGAAGAGAATACATTTTATAACTGTACAGGTTTAACATCCATAATTATACCGGAGAATATTACTAGTATTGGAAATAATGCTTTTGAAAAATGTAGCAACATAACATCTGTAATTATGTCACAGAGTGTTACTACTATTGGAGATAGTGCGTTTTTAAATTGTACAAGTTTATCGGATATAAATTTACCTGAGAGTTTGACCGATATTGGAAGTAGAGCGTTTTCATACTGCGAAAGTTTAACATCTATAAATCTCCCGGAAGATGTAACTAATATAGGGAGTGCTGCGTTTTCTCATTGTATAAGTTTAGTGTCTATAGTTGTGCCAGATGGTGTTACTGTTATCAATAATTTTGTGTTTTCTAGCTGTATTAGTTTAACATCTATAATTTTTCCTGAAAACTTAAGTACTATTGGTAGTAATGCTGTTTCGGGTTGTGGAAACTTAACATTTATAGATATACCTCAAAGTACAACTATTATTGGAGGGGCCGCATTCTCAGGTTGTGGAAACTTAACATCTATAACTATTCCTGAAAATGTAACGTCTATTGGAGACTCAGCATTTAGTTCTTGTCTTGGTCTAACATCTGTAAGCTTGCCGGAAAGCTTAAATAGTATTGGTGATTATGCTTTTCAATACTGTGAAAATTTAACATCTATGTTTATACCAGAGGGTGTACTCACTATTGGAAATAGAGCATTCTCAGGTTGTACGGGTTTAACATCTGTAGATATACCTCAAAGTATAACTAGTATTGGAGGAAATGCATTTTGGAGTTGTATGGGTTTAACATCTGTAACTGTACATAGATGGAATCCACCAACGATAGCTTCAAATGCTTTTCAGAATGTAGATGTTTCTCAAATACCTCTGTTTGTACCTGAGGGTCGTGAGTCGGCTTATTATATAGCTCCAGTATGGAAAAATTTTGGCAGTTTTAACGGAATGATTTTAGGAACTGAAACAGATAGTTTAGAATCAGATATTGAAGTATATCCAAATCCTGTACAGGATGTTTTGTGCATAAAAGAAAACACTACTACAGCTATACAGCAGGTTAACATTTTTGATATTCAAGGAAAAGAAATTATGGCAACTACAGGTAACAACATAAATGTATCAGGTTTACAAAAAGGTTTGTATATCCTTCAAATAGAAACTGAGAAAGGAACAGTTACTAAAAAGTTTATTAAAGAATAATTTTTCTGATAAGTTCAGCATGACAAAATAAAAATGCTTACCCAAACAGGTAAGCATTTTTTATATAGACTGCTTCGTCGTGCCTCCTCGCAATGACTGAAAACTGCACCTGAAAACTGAAAACTATTCTTCCTCTGCTTCCAGTCGTTTTAGTATCGCTTTCATTTCGGCTATTTCTTTCTTTTGGGTTTCAATAATATCGGTGGCAAGTTTTCGAGCTTCGGGGTCGCTGATGTTAGCACGGGTACTGGTAAGTATGGCTGAGGAGTGGTGCGGAATCATGGCTTTCATCCACTGCTCATCTTGAACGGGTATTTGTTGGCGTAACCCGAAAAGACAAATAAAAAATAAAGCTGCCGAACCGCCTATAATACCGTAATTCACTTTTTTGTTAGGATACATTTTCCACATAAAGAGCATCATGGATATTGCCATTGGGCATACCATCAGGAAAGTCATGTAAGTTCGGGTGGTGCTGAGGTAAATATGGTCGGTTTGAAATACATTCAGGAACATAACGGCATACATTATAACAAACGATACTACCATCATCAGGAGAAATTTTAAGTAAGAAGTTTTCATTTCGGTAATGTTTTAGGTTAGTTTTTATACCTTGATTATTAGGTTTATACTTAAAATTACCTTTTTAAGTAGGCTTATACAAGTTTGTCTTTCTTTTTTGTAATAATATTAAGAAACAAAAAATGCTTACCCACTGGGTAAGCATTTTTTAATATAGATTGCCTTGTCATGCTTCCTTGCAATGACTGTAAACTGTGACTAAATTAATTACTGATTCATTAAAGCCTCTATCTCATCAGCTTCGATAGGGATGTTGCGCATCAGGTTAAATGGCTCGCCGCTTTCTTGTATTACAACATCATCTTCTAAACGGATTCCAAAGCCTTCGTTAGGGATATAAATACCCGGTTCTACGGTAAACACCATGTTTGCCTGCATTGGTTCGTATAGTAGCCCGTAGTCATGTGTGTCTAGCCCCATGTGGTGCGACGTACCGTGCATAAAGTATTTTTTATAGGCAGGCCAATCTGGGTTTTCGTTTTGCACATCAGCTTTGTCTAATAATCCAAGACCTAATAGTTCTGATGTCATTAGTTTACCTACTTCCACGTGGTACTGCTTCCATAGCGTACCCGGAACAAGCATTTTTGTAGCTTCGTTTTTTACGCGGAGTACAGCGTTATATACTTCTTTTTGCCTTGCTGTAAATTTGCCCGATACTGGTATGGTACGGCTCATATCGCTAGAGTAGTTCGCATACTCTGCACCTACGTCAAGCAAGATAAGATCGCCCGCGTTACATTGTTGGTTGTTCTCTATATAGTGTAATACATTAGCATTGTTACCCGATGCCACAATTGGCGTATAGGCGAAGCCTTTAGAACGGTTACGTACAAACTCGTGAATAAACTCGGCTTCTATTTCATACTCCATTACACCTGGTTTGGTAAACGATAGTATGCGTCGGAAACCTTTCTCGGTAATATCGCAGGCTTTTTGTATTAAGTCTAGCTCTTCACTTTCTTTTACAGAGCGTATGCGTTGCAGTATAGGGTTGCTCTTAGCTACCTGATGTGCAGGATATTTCTCTTTCCACCATTTTACAAAACGCGCTTCACGGGTTTCGGTTACTACTGTTGCACGATAATGCTCGTTGGTGTTAATGTATATCGTCTCGCTATAGGTCATTAGCTCTGCAAGTACTTTTTCGAAATCTTGCAACCAGTGTACGTTTTTTATACCCGAAACTTCAAAGGCGCGCTCTTTAGTTAGTTTCTCACCTTCCCATACGGCAATATGCTCGTTGGTCTCTTTTAAGAAAAGTATTTCGCGTTGGTTTTCATAAGGTGCATCTGGGAAAAGTAACAGTATGCTTTCTTCTTGGTCAACTCCACTCAGGTAAAATATATCGCGGTGTTGCTGAAAAGGCATGGTGCTATCGGCACTAATTGGGTAAATATCGTTAGAGTTAAATACCGCCACGCTGTTGGGTTTCATTGCAGCCGTAAATTTTTTACGGTTTTTAATGAACAGGTCGCGGTCTATTTGATGGTATTTCATAATGTTGTTTTTTTATTGTACCTCAAAATTAGTGAGAATATTGGGAATAGTCAGAAAATGTGTCAATGTTTTCTTTATATTTATTCTTTAGACAAATAACTAAAATGGATACACAAAAAGCTATATCAGATATATTTGGTATTTTTCATGATGGGGGTGTTGAAGATTTTAAGGGTGATAGTAATAAAATCGTTTTAAAGATAAACTGTCTTTATCTTGCGGAAAGGATACATGAAGATTTTGAACTTTTTTATCTGGAACTTGAAACTGTTGAAAAACTTGAAATGGAATGCTGGACTTCCACAGAAGAAGATAATGTAATACTAACATCGTGGGAAGATATATTTGCAGGTGATATTGAAATTAGCTCAAGCAAAGTTGAAGATAATGAAGTTATAGTATATATGTATCAAAGAGATCCTCAACTTAATTATGTTGTAGGAGAATTACATGTAAAGGCAAAAAAAGCAAAAGTATTTCAACATGATATGCAAGAAGTTAATTTTAAATTTCTTGATAAGATACGAAATAGCTATTGGGATTCTTTCGGAAAGGCATAAGCTACTCCACCCACTTATAATACCGCGCGCCATAAAGGTTTGGCGTTTCTTTCTCGATACGTTCTAAAATCCATTCGTTTTTAGGATGCTGTATGCTATTGCGTTGCTCTTTTTTGTGTAGTTTCAAGTAGGTATCAAAATCTATTTCATGGCTTTGTTGCAGGGTTTCAAAAAGCTGTGCTTTTTGCACTACTTCTGCCCAGCCTTGTTGTAATGTACCTTCAAACACTTTTGATTTTGAACCACTGCCGTAAGCCAAAAATCCGAACTTTTTACCGTTGCCGTCGTTGTCTTTTGCAGCGTGCTCGGTAAGCGTACTTAGTAGTCCCATAAATATAGAGCCTGTATATAGGTTACCTATAAGTGATGAGGCTACTTCGGCAGGTTGCAATTTTTGGTTTACAAATGCTTTATAATTGGTACTTTTGCTTATTGTTTTTATTTTTTCCTTTTGTTCGCTTCGGGGTTCAGTGCCTGTCAGCAGGGGCGTTTCGGCATCAAGGGCAAAAAGCTCGGCAAACATCCTGCGCCCTTGGTAGGCGTAGGGCAGGTGCATAATAATGCTCTCCCAATTTTTGTAAAGCGAACCTTTGGTCTGCGTAAGCTCTTTAAACCTGAGGTAGGCTTCGCGGGTACGGTCGGTATAACATTGGTTGCTGTACTGTCCGTCAAAAATGGGTTGTGCTTTATTTATTTCGAGTACACGCTCTAAATGTCCAAACCAAGGGTCGTTAAAATCGTTGCCCATAATGTGCCATTTGCTCAAGGTGCGGTAGGGTTTAAAGAAGTCGAAAACACCTTTGGTACTCACCGCCCAATGATTATCAATAGCCATAATGCGAGGGTTAGCACTAACGAGTAGCGCAACTGCTCCTGCGCCTTGAGTGTATTCGCCTGTTGACTCTAAATCGTACTTGGCAATATCGGTTGTTACTACAATGGCTTTTTTGTCAGGATTAAGGCGCACAAAGTCAAGGCAGTTTTGCAGGGCATCTACTCCGCCTATACAGGCAAATGTCATATCTGTTACATCGCAATGGCTAAGAGTACCATCGCCATACCGTTGTTCCATCAGTCCCACAAGATAAGAGCCTATGGGCTTGGCA
The DNA here is from genome assembly GCF_003344925.1 of Flavobacterium arcticum. Classification (NCBI taxonomy): domain Bacteria; kingdom Pseudomonadati; phylum Bacteroidota; class Flavobacteriia; order Flavobacteriales; family Flavobacteriaceae; genus Flavobacterium; species Flavobacterium arcticum. The sequence goes on from NZ_CP031188.1 coordinate 1,564,900, forward strand.
CTATCTATACCGCTTTCTGTACCTACATATATGCGGGCTATATCGGCAGGGTTAAGGTTGGTTTGCTGTATGAGTTTTGTAAGTGCATTTGCTCCAAAAACTACGCTATCCTGATGGGCATCGGGCAATGTCATTTTTAGTAACCCTAATCCTTTTTCGAGCTTTTCGGGTTCTATATTTCGAGCTTTGGCAAGTGTTTTTATAGGTAGGTGTAGTTTTGCTACATCAAAGGTAATAGCGTCTATTCCAGTTTTCATTTTTCCATATTTTGAAGTATAAAATTAATGACCGAAATTGAGATAAACGCTACAAAAACGCTATTGCACAGCACTTTTACCAATATGAAAAAAATAAGGAGTTAATTTTTATAAATCTGTAATTCTGTTCTGCCCGTTTATGATTAATTTAGCAGGCAGTAACCTTTTTTATATTTAAAATGAAATTATATTATACTCTTACGGCGCTTGTACTATGTGTTTTTATGAATGCGCAAGACAAACAACCGTATCAGCTTTATACCAAAAATGGTAAAAAAGTAACTTATAAAAAATTATTGAAAGCTTCGGCTAAAGCCGATGTTGTACTCTTTGGTGAGCATCATAACGATGCGCTTATTCACTGGTTGCAACTGGAACTTACTAAAGATTTAGCTGAAGATAACGAATTGGTGCTGGGTGCCGAGATGATTGAAGCGGATAATCAAACACAGCTTAACCAATACCTAAAAGGAGAAATAGACCAAAAGGCGTTTGATACTGTAGCACGACTTTGGAATAATCATAAAACGGATTATAAGCCGCTTGTAGATTTTGCTAAAGAAAAACAGGTTAGCTTTATAGCCACTAATATTCCGCGTCGCTATGCTAGTATGGTGTTCAAAAAAGGATTTCCTGTATTAGATACTTTGCCAGATAACGAAAAAGCATGGATAGCACCACTACCTATTGCCTATGATGCTACCTTGCCTGGTTATGTAAAGATGCTGGAAATGATGGGTGGTCATGGTGGCGATAACTTGCCAAAAGCTCAAGCAGTAAAAGATGCTACTATGGCATATTTTATAGCACAAAATTTAAAACCTAATACTGTTTTTATCCATTATAACGGAACGTACCATAGTGATAATTTTGAAGGGATTAACTGGTATTTAAAACGCAATAAGCCCGAAGTAAAAATTATTACTATTGCCGCTGTGTCGCAAAAAGATATCAGTAAGCTGGAAGAAGAGTACCTACAAACAGCAGATTTTATATTGGTAGTGGATGAGGATATGACCAAGACATATTAATGTGGTTGTTTATTTTATCTAAATGAAAGAGCTTTTTAAAGAAATAGCTGAAAAATATAATGGCTTTCTAAGCATAAGTGAAGATAAGTGGTTTAATGGTCATACCTATCTGCCAGTGTACCTATATGATTTAGATTTTTCTTATAGAGGATGGGATTTTATGGTAAGGCATGAATTTCGTTCTTCTGAGTTTAGTAAATCTGGTGCAATTGGTTTAGATACTTTTAGTGACAGACATTTATTTGATATAAAAGTAACTGCTAAAAATGTAACATTGCCTGATTTTGAAGTTCTAACAAAAGGTTTTTTTGCTAAAATTTTTGCGAAGAGTGAATCGAAAAATTTTAAAGTAAAAAGCCGCGATAAAAACTTTATAGAACAGCTTTTTAATAACACTGAACTTATTGATATATATAAATCTACAGACTCAGAGTTTAGTCCTGAGTTGTATGGTGTTGGTAAAAAAGGTAGCTATATGCTTACTGTTCGATATACTACACAACAAAAACGTATAGAGCTGTTAAAAAGCATGATAAGTTTTATTACTAAATTTCCTGAAATTAAAACTTGACAAAAATCATTACTTTAAACTGATTATAAATTACCTCGCAATGGTTGTAGTTATTGGCTTTTAACTGTATTTTTGTTTGGATTTTTATATAAAACTTATTACTTTAATTAAATACTATGGCAAAATCTGCGCTATTAAAGTCTTCGCTAGGCAAAAAGTACTGGATGGCTTTAACAGGTTTATTTTTGTGTCTTTTCTTAACGGGACACTTATTAGGTAACCTTCAGTTGCTTTCAAGCGGTAAGGATGCAGCACTACACTTTAACCAGTATGCATTGTTTATGACAAGCAATCCTGCTGTAAAACTACTGTCTTACCTTACTTATCTATCTATTTTATTTCATGCTATAGATGGTATATTGCTAGCGGTACAAAACCGAAAAGCAAGACCAATACAGTATGCTAACAACAAGCCACAAGCCAATACTATTTGGGCTTCTAGAAACATGGCAGTACTAGGTACTATTATTTTGGTATTTATAGTTACACACATGGTAAACTTTTGGGCAAAGATGCACTTTGACGAAAAAATGCCACTACAAACTACTACTATAAATGCAGGAGGTATGCCACAAGAGTTTTACATTACTACAGATGGTTCATACCTATCAAAAGCTCAAGTAGATCAAGGAGCTATAGAAATAAAAAACAGAACAGAGTTTTATGATACTGCTGCAGGGGTAAAAGTAAAAGATGGTTATAAAGATCTTTACAAAATTACTGTAGCTTTCTTTAAAAACCCTGATTATGGTTTAATAGCTTCTATACTATATGCACTAGCTATGGTGGTACTTGGTTTTCACTTGTATCATGGTTTTGGCAGTGCGTTTCAGTCTATGGGTGCAAATAACCCTAAGTACACACCATTTATTAAAAATTTCGGAAAAGCTTTCTCAATAGTAGTACCACTACTATTTGCTATCATTCCGTTATATATTCATTTCATACTTTAAAAGTATAGTATTATGGCTTTAGATTCTAAAATACCAAACGGACCCATTGCTGATAAATGGACCGATTATAAAGACCACATTAACCTTGTAAACCCTGCCAACAAGCGTAACATAGATGTTATTGTTGTAGGTACAGGACTTGCAGGAGGCTCTGCTGCGGCTACACTTGCCGAGCTGGGGTATAACGTAAAAGCATTTTGTTTTCAAGATTCTCCACGACGTGCACACTCTATTGCTGCACAGGGAGGTATAAACGCAGCTAAGAACTATCAAGGTGATGGTGACTCTAGCTTCAGATTATTTTATGATACTGTAAAAGGTGGTGACTACCGTGCGCGTGAAGCAAACGTTCACCGTCTTGCTGAGCTTTCGGCTAATATTATCGACCAGTGTGTGGCACAAGGTGTACCATTGGCAAGAGAATATGGCGGATTGTTAGATAACCGTTCTTTTGGTGGGGTACTAGTTTCTCGTACTTTTTATGCAAAAGGACAAACAGGACAACAATTACTATTAGGTGCATACTCTGCTATGAACCGCCAAATAGGTCGTGGTAAAATACAAATGTATAACCGCCACGAAATGCTAGATGTAGTAGTAGTAGGTGGTAAAGCAAGAGGTATTATTGCTAGAAACCTTATAACGGGTGAAATAGAAAGACATTCGGCACATGCTGTAGTAATAGCATCTGGAGGTTATGGTAATGTATTCTTCCTTTCTACAAACGCTATGGGTAGTAATGCTACCGCAGCTTGGAAAGTGCATAAAAAAGGAGCATATTTTGCTAATCCTTGTTATACACAAATTCACCCAACCTGTATTCCAGTATCGGGTGACCATCAATCAAAATTAACCCTAATGTCAGAGTCATTACGTAATGACGGACGTATATGGGTACCTAAAAATATAGAGGATGCACAAGCTATTCGCGAAGGCAGACTTAAACCTACAGAGCTTGCTGAAGCTGACAGAGATTACTACCTAGAAAGAAGATACCCATCTTTTGGTAACCTTGTACCTCGTGATGTTGCATCGCGTGCAGCAAAAGAAAGATGTGATGCTGGTTATGGTGTAAACAAAACAGGCGAGGCTGTTTATCTTGACTTTGCTTCGGCAATACAGCGTTATGGTAAAGAGCAGGCAAGAATAAAAGATCTTGATGATAATGATGATGCTTTAGTGAAAAAACTAGGTACAGAAGTTATTGAGAACAAATATGGTAACCTGTTCCAGATGTATGAGAAAATTGTAGATGAAAATCCGTATCAAACCCCAATGATGATATACCCTGCGGTACACTATACCATGGGAGGTGTTTGGGTAGACTATAACCTTATGACTACTATAGAGGGTTGCTACGCTATTGGTGAGGCAAACTTCTCAGATCACGGTGCTAACCGTCTTGGTGCTTCGGCATTAATGCAAGGTCTTGCCGATGGTTATTTTGTATTACCATACACAATTGGCGATTACTTGTCTAAAGATATTCGTACTGGTGCAATCTCTACCGATTTACCAGAATTTGAAGAGGCAGAGAAAAACGTAAGAGGACAGTTAGAGCGTTTAATAAACAATAATGGTAAGCATAGTGTAGACCACTTCCATAAACGTTTAGGTAAAATTATGTGGGATAAAGTAGGTATGGCGCGTAATGCACAAGGACTTACTGAAGCCATTAGCGAAATTGCCGCACTACGTGAGGAGTTTTATAATGATGTAAAAGTACCAGGCGATATGAATGGTTTTAACCAAGAGCTAGAAAAAGCAATGCGAGTTGCCGATTTTCTTGAGCTTGGAGAGCTATTTGCTAAAGATGCGTTACACAGAAACGAATCGTGTGGTGGTCACTTTAGAGAAGAATATCAAACTGAAGAAGGTGAAGCACAACGTGATGATGAAAATTTTGCTTATGTAGCTGCTTGGGAGTATAAAGGAAAACCAAGCGAAGCAGTGCTTCATAAAGAAGACCTTGTTTTTGATAATGTTAAACTAGTACAACGTAGCTATAAATAAGATTTTAGTATTGAGCTGTTATACGATAGTATGCTCTCAATACTCATTACTTAATACTTATAAAAGATGAATCTTACATTAAAAATATGGCGTCAGAAAAACGCTCAGGATAAAGGAAAAATGGTTGATTATCAAATCAACGATATTTCAGGAGATATGTCGTTCTTAGAAATGCTCGATGTATTAAATGAAGACCTTAACAACAAGGGTGAAGACCCTGTTGCTTTTGACCACGATTGCCGCGAAGGTATTTGTGGTATGTGTTCGCTGTTTATTAACGGCGAAGCACACGGACCTGACAGGGGAGTAACTACCTGCCAGCTTCACATGAGAAAATTTAAAGATGGCGATACAATATATATAGAACCTTTCCGTGCTAAGGCATTTCCTGTAATAAAAGACTTGGTTGTTGACCGTACGTCTTTTGACAAGATACAGCAAGCAGGTGGTTTTATATCGGTAAACACATCTGGTAATACTCAGGATGCAAATAACATTCCTATCCAGAAACATAATGCCGATATGGCGTTTGACGCTGCTACCTGTATTGGTTGTGGTGCATGTGTAGCGAGTTGTAAAAATGCATCGGCTATGCTGTTTGTTTCGGCAAAAGTATCGCAGTTTGCATTGTTGCCACAAGGTAGAATAGAAGCTACTGAGCGTGTGCTTAACATGGTGGCTAAAATGGACGAAGAAGGTTTTGGTGCATGTACTAATACTGGAGCTTGTGAGGTAGAATGTCCTAAAGGAATTTCTTTAGAAAACATTGCTCGTATGAACAGAGAATATCTGTTTGCAAGTCTTAAATAAGAAACAACTATCGTTTTACAACAACAAAGCGCATCCTGTTCGGGATGCGCTTTGTTGTTGTAAAAACAATTAAACTAATATCTAAAAATGGCTATTTTTTAATAGCGAATATTTAAAGATTTATTAAATAGAAGAAAGAGTGTTCAATGATTTTTCTTCGTAATATGGTTTTTTTAAAATTTAGCTTTTTTTATTCGTATTACTATATATTCAATAATATTAAAATATTTATAGCGTTAAATATTATAAGTCCTAAAGTAAATTTCTACAATTATTATTGTAGTTTTTTTGTTTAGTAATGCGCTTTAAAAGTATAATAGATTATTCGTAATTAATCCAATATAAAAAATTAAAAAACAAAACGGTATGGCAGAAAAAACTAGAGTTGAATTAAAACAATACTTTGAAACGGGTGATAGACCAACAGAAGATCAGTTTGCAGACTTAATAGATAGTTTTGTAAATAGATTAGAAGATGATTATTTGGTTAGCCCACAGGGTTTAGAAAAAATAACTGAAGGAGAAAATACAGGCTGGCGACTGGCAGGTAGAGATCCTTTATTTCACGGTAATATAGGTGAAAATGCAGTTGATTTATCAGTCAGTACTGATGCCTCTGACTCTAGAGGTGCTACTGGTGATGATTCGATTGCTTTCGGAAAGAATACTAGAGCTGCGGGTGTTTCTTCAACGGCTTCGGGCTATAACAGTAAGGCAAGTGGTGATTATTCAACAGTTTCGGGTTATGGTAATAGAGCAGATGGGCAATACTCAATAGCATTAGGTTCTCTTTCACACGCAAATGCAACTAACGCTATTGCTTTAGGTAGCGGGGCTGTTGCCGATAAAGATCATGCAATTGCTCTTGGTAGGAATGCACAAGCTATGGAAGAATATTCTGTTGCTTTTGGTAGAGAAACACATGCTACAGGTGATACTTCAACCGCTTTTGGTAATGCTACCACAGCATCTGGTAGTAATTCTACTGCTTTTGGGGATAGTTCAGAAGCTATTGGTAGTACTTCTACTGCTTTTGGAGTTAATACACTTGCAAGCGGTGATGGCTCTACTGCTTTTGGTTCTAATACACAGGCAATAGGAAAAGGCTCTACTGCTTTTGGTATTACTGCACAAGCCACTGGATATAGAGCAACTGCTTTTGGTAATGCTACAGTAGCAGGAGCTACTCATGCTACCTCTTTTGGTAATGGGACACAGGCGAGTGGAGATTATTCTACTGCTTTTGGTGTTGGGTCAATAGCAGCAGGTACTCGTGCTACTGCTTTTGGTTCTAATACACAGGCAAATGGAGATTATTCTACTGCTTTTGGTCTTGATACAGAAACAAATGGAATTCACTCTGTTGCTTTTGGTTATAAAACAAAGGCATCATTACCAGCAACGGAAACTGATCCAGATGTACAAAATTATACTACTGCCTTTGGTCATACCACACAGGCAACTGGAAATACCGCTACTGCATTTGGTAGAGGTACGAAGGCAAGTGGTTATATTTCTACTGCTTTTGGTAGTGTTACACAAGCCACAGGCGATACTGCTTTAGCTTTTGGTAAGGAGACAGAAGCATCTGGAATTCTTTCTACTGCTTTTGGTAACCAATCTAAAGCAACAGAATATACTTCTACTGCCTTTGGTGCTGCTACACAAGCAACAGCATCTTATGCTACCTCTTTTGGTTCAGGAACACATGCACAAGGTTCTAATGCTACTGCATTTGGTAGTGACACCACAGCTAAGGGTAGTTTCTCTACTTCTTTCGGTAGAGGTACATTAGCAGAGGGATATTGTTCTACTGCTTTTGGGGATGAGGCTCAAGCAAATGGTCCTTATTCTGTCGCTTTTGGTATTGAATCAAGAGCAAATAGTTTTGGCGAAACTTGTTTTGGTGTATATCCAGAAGATCTAGTAGCTACTTCTGCTAGTGCCATTGATGAGAATGATTATGTTTTAAGGATTGGTATAGGTACAACTATAGAAAATAAGAAAGACGGTTTTAGAATACAGAAAAATGGTGTTGTTACTGCCAATGCTTTAACACCTGATTTAATAGATGCCGCAGACGATACTGCACTTGTTACTAAAGAGTGGGTGAATAATAATTTTTCTACAAATATAGAGGGAGAGGTAACCGTAAGTGCATCTGGTACAGAGGTTATAACAATACCCCACACTATAGGTGTTAAACCTAGCGTATATTTAGTAAATGCTATTACAGCCGATGCAGCAGGTATTTTATATATAACAGCCGATGAAAATAATGTTTATGTGCACTATGCTACAGTTCCTACGGGAGCGTTGTCTTATCAGGTATTGATTAAAGAGTAGAGGGAGCTCAAAGATTTTAATTTTTGAGCCTATAGTGCTTTAATTGTCATATTTAAAAAAACGACTTACAGTATGTAAGTCGTTTTTGTTTTTAGCTATAAAGCAGTAATTTTATAAGAAAATAATACCGCATGAAAATCTCCCTGATACAAACTCCGCTTACTTGGGAAAACCATAAAGCGAACCGCGACAATTTTACCGAGAGGATAAACAGCATAGAAGCAACCGACTTAATAGTATTGCCCGAAATGTTTACTACAGGATTTACTATGCAACCCGAAGGAGTTGCCGAAAAAATGGAGGGGGAATCGGTAGTGTGGATGCAGGAAATGGCAAAAGCTAAAGACTGCGCCATAACAGGGAGTTTGGTTATCACGGAAGATGGTAAGTATTATAACAGATTGTTTTTTGTATATCCCGATGGGAGCTATAAAACGTATGACAAACGTCACCTCTTTACTCTTGCAGGTGAAGAGAAGTACTACACCGCAGGCAGTGACAGGCTGGTTTTAGAGTATCGTGGCTGGAAGATATGCCCGCTAGTGTGTTATGACCTTCGGTTCCCTATTTTTTCGCGTAATACGGAAGATTTTGACTTGTTGCTGTATGTTGCCAACTGGCCACAAGTGCGCATACAGGCTTGGGACGCTTTACTTAAAGCCCGTGCTATAGAAAATATGTGCTATATAGCGGGTGTAAACCGTATAGGGCAAGATAACAACGGACATAACTATAGCGGACACTCGCAGGTAATAGGTGGTTTAGGCGATTATGTGGTAGAGCCGTTTGGTTATGAAGATGTTTTTACTGTTGAATTGGATAAAACAGCATTACACAAAACCCGCAAAAAGTTTGGTTTTCTTAACGATAGGGATAGTTTTACCCTCCTAGATTAAAATCTTCGTTTACATCCCATAGTGCCATTAGTTTTATAGGTTTTCCTTGCCTATAAATTACTTGTTCGGGTTGTCTTTTTTCGAGGTAGTTACCTGTGTCCCATTCTTTATTGCCATTGTCGTCATATATTACGCGCAGTATATACTCATCTGGTAACATGCCATCGAAGTTTATTTGGGTTTCTCCTTCCGAGTAATATTCGGCTTTTACATCTTCACTAGCATTTAATACCTGTAGGATTAAAGGGAATCTATTTACGTTAGATAGTTTTATTCTTAGGTTTCCGTAGTCGTTTAAAGAACGCGTAGATAGCTTATAAGTAAGCGTGTCGTTTTCTTTTTCATAAAAATCGCGCAGCGCACCTGGCATTAGGTTAAAGACATATTTTTGATCTTCTTCTTTTTCAAAATCAAATTTTAACTCTTGCTTAAAATCGTCATACGCATAGGTAAAAGGTACTGCGGTAGAGTCTTTTCGGGTAAGGGTTATCTTGGTACTGTCTATGGTAGTTAACGGCGTAGTAGTGTTTAGCGTAAATTTTTCGCGAAAGTGCAACCCGCTTTTTTGTACAGCTGTTACAGAGAGGGAATCGGCAGCCTTCATTTCTTTAAACTTGACAATAAAATCTTTTATAGAGTCGCGATAAGCCATATTCATGCTAAGCGAATCGGCTGTAATGTTGCGGGGTAACCATACTTGTACTGAGTCTTTATCCTTAATGTAAGTAGTTATGCTTTGTATGGCCTCGTTGTTGGCAGCATTGGCAACTTTAATTTTAATGTCTTTTCCTTTTGCTGTACCCTCATAACCTGCAATAAACCTGTTAATGCTTTCTTGTTTAGGTCTTTTGGCTTTAAAAGGTAACTCTTCTTTAAATAACTCTAATTGATACAGCGTGTCGTTAGGAACGCTTACGGTATAGGGTAAAAAAGCAATTTTATCGCTCTTAGGGTCATATTTATAATTGTTGTTATTGTCTTTTAAAGCAAACAGACGATACCTGCCTTCTTTCAGGTTTTGCAGTGAGTACATGGTCATGCTGTCTAGTGTGTTGGTAACATAACGCGGACGTTCTTTAAATACGGTGGAGTCGGTGTAGGTTTCGTTATCTTCATACATTAGTATGGTAACAAAGTTATCGGGCTTTTGGCTAAAGGCATCTTTAATTTTTCCGCCCAGTGTTAGCGAGTCGATGTATGTACCTGTAGAGAATACAAACTTAAATTGTGAGTAGGGATTACCCTCGTTGTTATCGGTAATACTTTGCCCAAAGTTAAAACTGTAGGTAGTGTTAGGCTGTAGGGTATCTTTTATTTTTATACTAATGTACTTACTAGCACTACCCATAGGGGTAATAATAGGAGCATTTTCCATAGGTGGCGAAATGATAAGCTGCTTATTTACATCTTTAATTTTGACATACTCATCAAAATCGACACGTAACTCGGTACCATTAAATTGTGTACTCATGTTGCGCGGTGTACTTCCTGTAAGTACAGGAGCAAGCGTGTCTTTTGCTCCACCTGTTATAGAGCCTCTTTTGGCACAACTGGTAAGCGACAGCGCAATGAAAAATATATAAAGCAGAAATCTGTTCTTCAGCATGGTGTATTCTTTAACTGCACAAAATAACGATTATATTCAGTTTAATTAAAATGTTTTTTAAAATTTAAGAGTGGGCATAGGCAATAGTTGCTATGCTCAGTTTACTATTGGGTGTTTTTAGTAACGCTTTACCGCACGACTCTAATGTTGCTCCTGTAGTGATAACGTCGTCTATCAGTAAAAAGTGTTTGCTACTATCAGCATCGGTATAGGTAACATCAAATGCACTGCCTATAATAGCTGCCCTTGCATCTCGGTTCTTTTTGGTTTGTGTTTTGTTGTAAGTAGTACGCAGTAATATATCTTGGTTATAGTTTACGTTAAGCCCTTCGGCTAAGGCTTTCCCGAACTCGGTAACTTGGTTGTACCCACGTTCGCGAAGTTTTTTGGGGTGTAGTGGTACGGGTATTACATCGGTGACAGATTGTAGTGCACCTACATTTTTTAGTTCGTGGGCATACCATTGCCCCATGAGTTTGCCAATGTCCTGCTGTCCTTTGTACTTGAGGTTATGAATAAGCTGTTGTACCAACCCCTCTTTATGAAAATACAGCAATGCCGAAGCGTGTTCTAATGGCAACCTGCCATAAAACTTTTTAAAGGTTTCATTATTTGAAACTAAATGGTGGTGTGTGTAAGGCATTTCGTGAATACAGGCAGTACATATTGTGTGTTCGCTTTCTAGTAAAATAGTATCGCAACCCGAACAGGTTTTTGGGAATAGTATATTGATAAGGTTTTTAAGCATATTCAGGTAATTGTTTAGCGGATTTAAAGATATAAAAATCAGGTTTTGCACAATAATATATTTGGCTTATACCTCAAGGTCTATTTAAACCTCTATGATTAACAAAAAAGGTATGTTCTTTTACCTATTTTCTAATGCATTACTGCTATGATATATAATCGCTTTTTATATTTTTGCATCATGGCAAAACAAGAAGATATTTTTAAGAATGTAATTTCGCACGCTAAAGAGTATGGGTATATATTCCCATCGAGCGAAATATATGACGGACTAAGCGCAGTATATGACTATGGGCAAAATGGTGCCGAGTTAAAAAAGAACATCCGTGACTACTGGTGGAAAGCAATGGTACAAATGCACGAAAATATAGTGGGTATAGATGCCTCTATATTTATGCATCCTACTACTTGGAAAGCATCGGGGCACGTAGATGCGTTTAACGACCCGTTGATAGATAATAAAGACAGTAAGAAACGATATAGGGCAGATGTGCTTATTGAGGATTATGCCGAGAAGCTAAACATTAAAGCCCAAAAAGAAATAGAGAAAGCTAAGAAACGTTTTGGCGAAGCCTTTAACGAAGAAGAGTTTGTAACGACCAACCCGCGTGTAGTAGGCTACCTTTCTAAAAGAGCTGAGATACTAAAACGTATGGGGCATTCGTTAGAAACAGAGAACCTTGCCGACGTGAAAGCGCTTATTGAAGAGCTTGAAATTGCCGACCCTGATACAGGTAGTAAAAGCTGGACAGAGGTACGCCAGTTTAACCTAATGTTTGGTACTAAGCTGGGTGCTGAGGCTGCACATGCTATGGACTTGTACCTGCGCCCAGAAACGGCACAAGGTATATTTGTAAACTTCTCGAATGTGCAAAAAACAGGTAGAATGAAAATTCCGTTTGGTATTGCACAAACGGGTAAGGCGTTCCGTAACGAGATTGTAGCGCGTCAGTTTATCTTCCGTATGCGTGAGTTTGAACAAATGGAAATGCAGTTTTTTGTACGCCCAGGCGAAGAAATGAAATGGTATGAGTACTGGAAAGAAACCCGTTTAAAATGGCACATGTCATTAGGGTTAGATAAAGAAAATTATCGTTTCCATGACCACGATAAGTTGGCACACTATGCTAATGCGGCTGCCGATATAGAGTTTAATTTCCCATTTGGGTTTAAAGAGTTAGAGGGTATCCACTCTCGTACTGATTTTGACCTGAAAGCACACGAAGAGCATAGTGGTAAAAAATTACAGTTTTTTGATACGGAACTAAATCAAAACTATGTGCCGTATGTAGTAGAAACGTCTATTGGTCTTGACAGGATGTTTCTTGCTGTGTTCTCTTCGTCATTAAAAGAGGAAACACTAGAAGACGGTTCTGTACGTACAGTACTTAGCCTTCCTGCTGTACTTGCGCCAACTAAGGCTGCGGTACTGCCATTGGTTAAAAAAGACGGACTGCCAGAAGTAGCACGTGAAATTATAGAAGACCTTAAATGGGACTTTAATGTAGCCTATGATGAGAAAGATGCCGTAGGGCGACGTTACCGCAGGCAAGATGCATTGGGTACACCTTTCTGTATTACGGTTGACCACCAAACGCTGGAAGATAAAACAGTAACCATTCGTCATCGTGATAGTATGAAACAAGATAGGGTTGCCATAGCCGACCTTAGAAATATAATCAATGAAGAGGTTTCTGTAAGAAAATGGTTGATGAAGATGTAATATTCATTTTCCTTTTTATGAATATAAACGCCTCCACATTGTGGGGGCGTTTTTAATTTTTCTTTATTCGTTATATTTACCAGCTATATATATTAATGGTTTCTAAATATGGAAGAAAGAGAGCTAATAATCTTAAAAAAGTCGCTTAAAATAATCGGAGACTTTGCAGAAAGGTGCGATTATGTAAATTCTGCACATGAATATGTGAAAATTCATGAACGAAATATAGAATCATTACATTCATTAGCTTCAATAAGAGGTTCTCAATATTTTTATGACAGAATAAATAAATATCCAAAGATATCTGTTGAAGAATTAAATGAGTATTTAAAAGTTAAAAGAAAAGAGGTAAGCCTTATCCGCTTTATTGGAGGACTGCTTATAGATAAACTATTTAGACTACTGATGTCTAGAGGGAATACTTTTAAATTTATAGAAAAGAAAGTGCAGTTGATTAGTAAATTGAATAATGATTTGATTTTGGTTATTGAAAACCCACACTATGAATTACTAGATGCTGAGCGTAAAAAAATGAATCGTAAATATGAGTAATACAAAAGCTTAGATTTGTTGATTTTTTATAATTTAATACATAATATCAATGAGAAAATATTTTATTCTTTTAGTTTCTTTTTCCTTACTTGGCTGCCTATCAAAAAAAGAGGAGGAAGAAGGTTTTGTTTGTGAACAGGAAAACAGAGTCGTAAAGCTTGAATTTGAAAACGGGCAAGAATATTTAAAATTAAATCAGCCTACTGAGTTAAGGACTTCTTTTAAGAATATAAAACGTGCAGAATCTAGTATATATGGTATAGGTATTAGAATGTTAGGCAAGAAATGCGGGGATAATTGTTTTTTGTGTTCTGTAACCGTTAATGAAAAATCTGTAGTTGATGGCAAATATGAAATAATAGTTAACTATAGAGTAGATGATGACAAGGAATTAAAGAAGTGTAAATTTCTTATTCCTGTAGAAGAATAAAAAAAGCTCCCGATTGGGAGCTTTTTTATTTATATAGAATTAAAAAATTATTCTTCGTCGTTAATGGCATTCCAACCGCGGGCTTTAAGTGCTATTTTAGTATTGGCACGGGTTATCAGGTGTGCACCTTCGCTTTCCTGCGTCATGTGCCCGATAATGCTAAAATTAGGGTTCGCCTTAATCTTCTCGAAGTCTTCCATTTTTATGGTAAACAGTAATTCGTAGTCTTCGCCACCATTTAGAGCTACGGTAGTGATATCAATATTAAACTCTTCGCATACGTTTATCAGTTGCGGGTCTAACGGAATTTTATCTTCATACAGGTTACAGCCCACGTTGCTCTGCTTGCACAGGTGCAGTATCTCTGACGATAACCCATCAGAAATATCAATCATTGCGGTAGGTTGTATTTCAAGGGCTTTTAGCAGCTCTTTTACATCTTTACGGGCTTCGGGTTTTAACTGACGCTCGATAAGATAATCGTATGCCTCTAAATCGGGCTGATTATTAGGGTTCACTTTAAATACTTCTTTCTCGCGGTCTAGTACTTGCAAGCCCATATAGGCTGCGCCTACGTCGCCACTTACTACAAGCAGGTCGGTATCAGTAGCACCTACGCGGTAGGTAATATCGGCTTCTTCGGCCTCGCCAATGGCGGTTATCGAGATAATTAGTCCTTTTTGCGAAGAGGTCGTGTCGCCACCTACGATATCTACATCATATACCTTGGCAGCATGACGAATACCGCTGTAGAGTTCCTCTAATGCTTCCAGCGGGAAACGATTAGATACTGCTATGCTTACCGTTATTTGGGTAGGTTTGGCGTTCATAGCACAAATATCAGATAGGTTTACTACCACGGCTTTGTAGCCTAAATGCTTTAACGGCATATAGGCAAGGTCGAAGTGTACGCCCTCTACCAGCATATCGGTGCTTATTACGGTGCGCTTGTCTTTAAAGTCGAGTACAGCAGCGTCGTCGCCAATACCTTTTAGGGTACTAGGTTGGTTTATCTCGATATCTTTGGTAAGGTGGTCTATCAGTCCGAATTCGCCCATGCTCGAAAGGCTGGTGCGTTCTTGGTTTTTATCTTCTAACATAGTTGTCGAAAGTCGTAAAGTTTATAAAATCGTAAAAGGCAAAGGTACGACTAAGTTATAAAGTCGTAAAATGGAAAGCTGTAAAGTTTAAAACGGTTAGTGTTTGTGTGTTGTTACCTTATGTTTTATGGTGTAATAGCGCAGCAAGATGCTATCATATACCAATGCTAGTAGTAAAAAACAGCAAGCAACAAGCAGTGTTTTTAGTGCAATTTCTTTATAGAGCAATCCGCCTACAATTCCGCCTGCAAAGAAAAACAGAATTATAGAAAGTTTTAAATAAACACCTCTTTTAAGCTGCTGTAGTTCGCGTTTTTCTTTATAGAAAAAGAGTTGCGAGAGTTCGATGCCTAAATCAGTAAACAAGCCTGTGAGGTGGGTTGTCCTGACTACCGATTGTGAAACTTTTGTAACGAGTGAGTTTTGTAATCCCATAGCAAAAAGGAGTATGGCAGCGATGTATTCGGGGTGTTGTAACTCTTTTGGGTTTATAAAGAGGGCTACTCCCGCAATAATGAGTATTTCTATATTTATGGGTACAGCATAGGCTAGTGATGGCTTTTTTCGAGAAACGAGTTCGATGGTAAGGTTCGAAATAAACGAACCTGCCAAAAAGCAAAGCACATAGAAGACGCTTATAAATGCAGTTTTATAATTATTGTTTACAAAGGCTTCCGATAAAAAGGCAAAGTGCCCTGTAAGGTTGGTGGTTAGTATGTTTAATGATAGTAATCCCGATATATTAACGATACCTGCTACAAATGATAATAGTGTTGCAAGCCTGATGTTGTGCTGATATGCTCTTTTTTTGCCTCTGTTTTTGAGCATTGGTGTATTGTGATTAGTAGCACAAATTTAGCGGTTTTGGTTGTGCTTTATCGTGTTTTTGGGGTATAATCTTTTATCTTTTCTTTTGTCTTGACACAAAAGAACCAAAAGGTCAAGGCTATAACGCCTTAGGCTAAAAATCACGGCACTCGGCTAAAGCATTCGAACTCGCTGTCGCTCAAACACCGAATGCTTCTTTACGCCATGTTTGTAATTTTCTATACGCCACGGCGTTTAATGCCAAAGCTTCACTCATGCGTTGTGCTGTTGCTTCACCAGTTCGGGGTTTGTCATTGCGAGGAGGTACGACGTGGCAATCTTTTTTATTTCTTCTTTTGTCTTGACACAAAAGAACCAAAAGTCAAGGCTCTAACACCTAGGCTAAAAATTATTGCACTTGGCTAAAGCATTCGAACTCGCTGTCGCTCAAACACCGAATGCTTCTTTACGCCATGTTTGTAATTTTCTATACGCCACGGCGTTTAATGCCAGAGCTTCACTCATGCGTTGTGTTGTTGCTTCGTCAGTTGGGGTTGTCATTGCGAGGAGGTACGACGTGGCAATCTTTTTTATTTCTTCTTTTGTCTTGACACAAAAGAACCAAAAAGTCAAGGCTGGAATGATTTTTGATAATATATAGCATGGGAGCGTGTTTTGATTTCATTATATGATGAAATGCTTTCTTAAAATCAATTAGATAGGTTAAGAATGGGTAGAGCAAGGGTTTTTATAATAACCTCTTAATTCTTTTTAAAGATTTAAATTTAGTATCTTTGATTAAATAAAATTCAAGAATGTATAATCCTATAGACATAGCGAATTATTTTCTAAAAAAATATGGGGATAAGTCTGAAATAACTCCAATGAAGTTAGTCAAGCTTGTTTACATTGCTCATGGATGGTATTTAGGGATTAGTGATAAAGCTTTAATTGATGAAAATCCAGAGGCTTGGAAATATGGTCCTGTTATTCCTAGGGTTTATCACCACTTTAAAGACTATGGCAGAAAAGCTATAACTATAAATTATTTTCCTAATGACCCTGATGATAATCTTCCTGAAAAAATTAAAACTTTTTTGGATAAGATATGGCAAGTGTATGGCAAGTTTTCAGCAATACAGTTAAGTGCAAAAACTCATGAAATAGGCACTCCTTGGTATATAACATGGAGTAAATTAATTCAGAATAATAATATGAAAAGAAAAACGGGTTTTGGCATTTTTTCTTCTCAAATCCCTGATAATATAATTAAGGAATATTATAAGAAAAAAGTTGCAATTAATAAGGTTGAATCTAAATCAAGTTAAATCAGAGTAGTCTAATGGTTGATGATGAAGATAAACATAAAGATTTAGAGGACCTTAGTTTCATTAGTGAGGATAGCTATGAGTATACAAGTTTTGGGACTGAAAACAACAATAATGATAATCTTGCCATTAAGGAAGAGAAAAATTGGGGTAAAGAAAGAGGTGAACTTGATGGAAAGCATGGTGTAATTCTCGAGAAAGCACTTTTTCGAATTGCTGTGTTTTTTATTTATCTATTGTCTATTTTGTTTTGTCTACTACTACTAATATGGTTTTATCATTTGGTTACACCTAAATGTTACAAATGGTTAGGTCATGAATCGGTACAATCAATAGAGAGAATTTTATTTGCCTCCACACTTTTATCTTTAGCAGGAAAATATTTTTCTAAATATGAAATCCTTAAGAGAAGTTAGTGTTTTTTGGTCTATGAGAGCCTTTCTATTATTTCTTTGACTTTAAAAGAGGAATTAAATCGATTAATTGAAACTTAGATTAATAAATTTGCTTCAACACAACAAAAAACCCCGATACATAAGCATCGGGTTTTATTATCTTAATTCTTTGTACTTCGTTCTTACTACTTCTTAATCATTCAGTTTCAACACCGCCATAAAGGCTTCTTGTGGTATCTCTACGTTACCCACTTGGCGCATACGCTTTTTACCTTTTTTCTGTTTTTCCAGTAGTTTACGCTTACGCGATATATCACCACCATAACATTTTGCGGTAACATCTTTACGGAGTGCCTTAATGGTTTCGCGGCTAATGACCTTAACCCCAATTGCTGCCTGAATAGGAATATCGAACTGTTGGCGTGGTATAAGTTCTTTTAGCTTCTCACACATTTTTTTACCTATGTTGTGTGCGTTATCTACGTGTATTAATGCCGATAGTGCATCTACAATTTGCCCGTTAAGCAGTATATCTACTTTAACAAGGTTAGAGGTGCGCATCCCTATAGGCGAGTAGTCAAACGAGGCATACCCTTTCGATACTGTTTTTAGCCTATCATAAAAGTCAAATACAATCTCGGCAAGCGGCATATCAAACGTTAGCTCTACACGCTCTGGTGTAAGGTAGGTTTGGTTCGTTATAAGTCCACGCTTCTCTATACACAGGCTCATTACTTGCCCCACAAAGTCAGATTTTGTAATGATGGTTGCTTTTATGTATGGCTCTTCTACATGATCCATTCTGCTTGGTTCAGGTAGGTCGCTTGGGTTGTTTACCACTATAGGTACTTCGGGTTCTTTTTTGCTATAGGCAAAATATGAAACGTTGGGTACGGTAGTAATCACCGTCATGTCGAACTCACGTTCTAGTCGCTCCTGAATAATTTCCATGTGTAGCATTCCTAAGAATCCACAACGGAAACCAAAACCTAGTGCTGCCGAACTTTCGGGTAAAAATACTAACGAGGCATCGTTTAGCTGTAGTTTCTCCATAGAGTTACGCAGCTCTTCATAATCCTCTGTATCTACAGGATATATACCTGCAAATACCATTGGTTTTACGTTCTCGAAACCGCCAATCATGTTTTTGGTAGGCTCTTTGGCATCGGTAATAGTATCACCCACTTTTACTTCGCGGGCTTCTTTTATTCCAGAGATGAGGTAACCCACATCGCCCGTTTTTATTTCTTGTTTAGGAACTTGGTTTAGTTTTAGCGTACCAATTTCGTCGGCAAAATATTCTTTGCCCGTAGCCATAAACTTAATTTTTTGTCCCTTTTTTATCGTGCCGTTTGTTACTCTAAAGATAACTTCTATACCACGAAACGGGTTATATACCGAGTCGAATATCAAAGCCTGTAGTGGCTCGTCTTCTACACCTTTTGGTGGTGGTATGCGGTTTATAATGGCTTCGAGTATTTTATCTACACCCAGTCCTGTTTTTCCACTAGCAGGTATAATATCTTCATACTCGCATCCTAATAAATCGACAATATCGTCGCTCACCTCTTCGGGGTTTGCGCTTGGTAAGTCTATTTTATTAAGTACAGGTATAATCTCAAGGTCATTTTCTAAGGCTAAGTATAGGTTACTTATGGTTTGTGCCTGTATGCTTTGTGCAGCATCTACTATAAGTAGTGCGCCTTCGCACGCTGCTATAGAACGCGATACCTCGTAAGAGAAATCTACGTGCCCAGGAGTGTCTATAAGGTTAAGGGTATATTGCTCGCCATTGTGTATATAGTCCATCTGTATAGCGTGGCTCTTTATGGTAATACCACGCTCGCGCTCTAAGTCCATATTGTCTAGAAGTTGCGCTTGCTGTTCGCGTGCTGTTACCGTTTGGGTAGCATCTAGCAGTCTATCGGCAAGTGTACTTTTACCATGGTCGATATGGGCAATAATACAAAAATTTCTAATGTGCTTCATCTTCGTCGTTTATCAGTTGTGGGCGTGCCCAGTGGCTATACTAAAGGTAGCCAATTAATCGGCAAATATAGTTAAAGTTAGCGAGTTATAAAGGGAATAAAAATTTTAGGCTAATGGCGTAAAAAAAACAGCACCCCGAAGGGTGCTGTTTGATTATTTTATAAAAATATAAGTTGTTATCTTTTTATAAATCGTGTGCTATAAGTAGCTCCTGTTTCGGTTTTTAGTTTTAGGATATAAATTCCAGTTTCTAAATCGCCAACTTGTAGCATAACTTGACTACTTCCGTTAAATGGCTGTGAAGTATTAAATACTTTTTGACCTATAGTGTTATAAATAGCTACATCTGCCGTTTGGTATGCTTCTGGCGCGTTAATGTAAAGCTCGCTTCCGCTTAATGGGTTAGGGAATAGACTAAAGTTATTTTTAGTTATAGGGTTCTCAGTGCTTAATGCAGCAGCTCTAAATACTATTGCAAATCGTGCAGCATCAGTACTCGCTTCTATATCTTCGTTTACACTAAACTCGAAGTTTGTAGTGTTGCCTTGTTCTAGTAAGGTTTCTTCGTTTAGGTAGTAATCTTTAATATATACATCAAGTTCTTCAAAGAAACCAAGTTCTAGTTTCATTACATAGTTAGATGTTCTGTAGCGCGATACAGCAAGAGGTAGTTCTTCGTCTATTGCTGGTAGGTTTCTGTTCTCCATTGCAATATACTCCTCGCCATTAAGACGTGAAATGTTTTCGTCTAAATTGCCAAATTTCTTAGCGTCATTAAAGTCAACATCGTTGTTGTATCCTTCTCTAAAATCAATTCTTAAACCATCTGCTGAGGTATGCTCATTTATAAATTCTGTTTCAGCAAAAAGATCAAGCGCTATATATGGTGTGCCCGATGTTCTAAAAACAGCTGTTTGCGCTGCGGTCGTTCTTTTGTATGCCTCCTTAAAGGTAAGTATTGGTGTAGTACCCTGAGATGACGTTTGTACAAAGAAAGCTTGGTATGGCTGTGCATAACGAGTAGCTGCTGAGCTAGAGTTGCTTTTTTCTCCTGTAGAGGCATTTATTGTTACATAAGCCCCACGCCCTCCAGAAACACCTACTACAGGTGTGCCTCCTAAGGTAGGATCCCAAACGTAATAGAAATTGGTAAGGTTAGAGGCGTTACCCATTACTTTATTCATGTCTACAATGGTATGATATGGGTTTGCTACAAAGTTATAATCGCCTTCTGTAGAAGAAAGACCATTTATAGCAGTAGTACCACTTGTTATAGTTCCGGTAGCACGTAGTTTGGTATTGCTTGGCGGTGTAGCGTTTGATGTGATATCTGCACTACGAGAGCCTCTTATAAGTACACGGTATGGTGTTCCTGCTGTAAGCACATCGGTAGTATTACTAACAGCCTCCCACGATTGTGTACTGTTGTTAAATGTAAATATAGACGATGCTCCTGATGGTTGCCAGTCGAACCCATTAGTACCATCAGCAGACTCAGGGTCTGATCCTGATGAACCATAACCTGTAATATGAATACCATATCCTGGGTTAGGATTGTCATTATAAGCAGAAGCATTTTCTTGCCAGTTTTCGCGGATGCTTGATGTGGTTGTTACTGTAGGTGTTACAAGCCTATAGGCACGACGTGCAGGAAAACATTGCTCTGTAGTGATAAGTCCAGATATACTACTTCCGCTCTCTATTTTGTCTATTTGTCCTGTTTTGTTTGGGCTAAATGAACATACTAGTGTAACGATATCATTTGTTTCGAAGTTACCAGACTCTATGTTAAGAATACCACTAAGATACATTGGGTTTAATGTACTTACACCTGCTGCATTTTCTACAGTAAAGTTGCCAATTTCGCCATCTAATATAAATCCGTCAGGAATAGTTTGTGTAGTAGTACCTGACATGTATAATTCAGAATCTTCGTGGCTTGCATCAATATAAGCGGTTTCATCTTTAGTGATATTGCCTTTAATGGCAAATAGTTTACCGTTTAAATTAATGGTTGCTCCTGCTCCCATACTAAGGTTGTTTGCTCCTGCATTAGCAGTTAATACAGGGTAGTTAGGTCGTCCTGTAGGGATAGTTACATCATTGTTAGCGTTTGGTATATCTGCAATTGTCCAGTTGGCAGTATCATTCCATGCTGTACCATTGTTTCCTGTCCATTCGTTACTACTACAATTGGTATCGCCTATTATATTTTCGGTAATACCTGCTTTTAGGCTAGTGTTTTCAAAGCGTATAGTGTGGTCACCACCAATTTCAAATGATAAATCATTAAAAGTAGCCAGTCCTGTAGCATCGGTAGCTTGTGTAACTGTACCTAAAAGCTCTCCAGGACCTGTCTCCATATAAGCGGTAATCTCATAACCTGCTTGCTCTACATTATCGCCAAAAGAGTCAGCAAGTTGTACGGTAAAGTCGCTAGGCATAATACCATCACAGTCAGACCCTGTAGGTTGTGTTTTTACTATAATTTGTTGCGCAACGCCTATAGAGGGCTCGTTATAAGCAATAAAAGCAGGGTCAGATGATCCTCCTGGTTGGTATATTAGTTTTCTAACACTTGTATAGTTAGCCTCTGTAATACCAAACTGCGAAATATCGGCAGTAAAGAATTTTACAGTTCTATTTGTGTTTATATAATTATTTTCTGATTGTGTACTGTCATTATTGTAAAAATCAACATTCCAGTTTGCAACCGTAGGGAATAATGAATTGTTAGAAAGATTAATGCTTATAGAGTTACCTACAAGGTTACCATTAATGTCGGCAAAATATAATTTATCTACCCCTGTACCTGTTGGTTGAGCTATTTGACTTACTAATATATCAGGGATACCATCATTTACATTATCAATTGTTATCCCATTAATACTAAGGTTAAAAGTAAGGTCGTTACCTGTAGGTATATTAGTAAGACAAGTACCAAGATCAAGTCCGTTTTCTCCAGTAGTTAGATAGCTTGCCTTAAGTGCCCCTGTGGTAACTAATGGGTTTATAGCAGTACTTGTCACGCCGTTAGCAACACCATCGGTTAGCGCACCAAGACCAACAAAGTACGCGTTTTGAGGGCTTGTTAATGGCACAGTGGTAATGGGTAGTGCTCTAAACTTTGTGCTTTGAAACGTTACGCCATTAGATGTTAATTTAGCATCATCTACTCCTGTAGAGTAAGTAACTCCAGACCAAGTAAACGCTAATAAGTTGTGCGATAAATTAGGTTGTGTACTATTTATACTTGAAGAACTCGATGTCCAGAAATTGTTATAATCAGTATAAACTTGTGTTACCTGTGCTTGTGCAAAGTTGAATGCAAAGCACAATAGTATAATATAATAAATTTTTTTCATGTAGATAGTGTGAGAATTTGTGTTTAAGCTCTAAGCTTCGATTTTTTTGATAAAAGATAATAACCTGCAGTTGCGCCTAATAATAACGTTAAGCTTGTATATCCTGATATACTTGCTGCTGCTGGTTCATCGTTAGCATCATCATCAAATTCTATTTGTGCATAAGCCGAAGTACTGCCTATAGCTAAAGTAAAAATAATAGCAAGAAATGCCTTTTTTGTTTTGGGGGTATTCATAATCAAAGGGTTTCATTTAAAAATTAACTGCAAAAGTACTGCTAATACTTAATTTCTTAACCATAGATTAACTGTTTTTTAACCGCTTGAAACTTGTTGTTAAAATGACTTTTATACTGTAAATATTGATGTATCATAGTTAATGATGCAGTTGTTTTTTTTGTCTTTATGCTAAAATTTTGACAAATTGATTGTTTAGTAAATGGATAAATAAAAATTATTTTAATAGTATGCGGCTAAAAGAGTCTTATAATATTCTCTTTACACTTAGTTTTTAGGATAATAGCATAGCTGTGTCGTAATGCTAAACACACTATTGTAAATTATTGTAATTTTGCACAAAATGAAAGAGATGATTAAGATAGGAAATATAGAGTTGCCCGATTTTCCGTTACTACTTGCACCAATGGAAGATGTGAGCGATCCGCCATTTAGGAGATTATGCAAGCTACATGGTGCCGACCTTATGTACAGCGAGTTCATTTCGTCGGAAGGGTTGATTAGAGATGCAATGAAAAGCAGGCAAAAGCTCGATATTTTTGATTATGAACGTCCTGTAGGTATACAGATATTTGGTGGCGATGAAGAGGCAATGGCTATGTCGGCAAAAATTGTCGAAACTGTAAATCCTGATATTGTAGATATCAACTTTGGCTGCCCTGTAAAAAAAGTAGTTTGCAAAGGTGCAGGTGCTGGAGTGCTAAAAGATATCGATCTTATGGTGCGCCTTACCAAAGCTGTTGTAAACAGTACTCACCTTCCTGTAACGGTAAAAACCCGACTGGGGTGGGATGACGATTCTATTAACATAGATGAGGTAGCCGAAAGACTGCAAGATGTAGGTGTTAAGGCGCTTACTATACATGGGCGTACTCGTGCGCAAATGTATAAGGGGGAGGCCGACTGGGAACCTATTGCCCGAGTGAAGAATAACCCGCGTATAACCATGCCTATTTTTGGTAATGGCGATATAGATAGCCCCGAAAAGGCATTAGAATATAAAAATAAATACGGACTGGACGGTATCATGATAGGGCGTGCTGCCATTGGCTACCCTTGGATATTCAATGAGATAAAACACTTTTTTGAGACAGGCGAACGTTTGCCTGCTCCAACGATAGAGGATAGGGTAGAAGCAGCACGTAATCACTTAACATGGTCGATAGACTGGAAAGGTGAGCGCGTAGGCGTGGTAGAAACGCGCAGGCATTATACTAACTACTTTAAAGGTATACCACACTTTAAAGAATATCGCCAACGTATGGTAACACTTGATAGTCCCGCCGATGTATATGGTGTAATGGATGAGGTGTTGGAAAAGTTTAGTGCTACAGTATAGTTTTTCATATATAATACAATATAAAGAATTACTTATTTAATTAGCAGTTGTTATGATAGTCTTTTAAAAAATTTGACATTGTTTTTAAAAGTTCTAAATCTTTATCGTCACCACCCTCGGCACTAAAGTGCATTACTCTATTTCGAATATTTCTTATTTCATGTAACTCATTTACAAAATCTGATTTTATAAATGGAAGATTAAGGATGTCCCAAAATGTATCGTTCTCAAGAACAAGTATATATTCACCAAATGTTAAATCACCTATAGATTCTATTTTTTTATTATCAGTCCTTTCTTTTAGAACACTTTTTATATCTTTAAGTATTAGTTTATCGTGTAAAAACAGTCTTATAAAATTCTCAATTTGC
The DNA here is from genome assembly GCF_003344925.1 of Flavobacterium arcticum. NCBI lineage: Bacteria > Pseudomonadati > Bacteroidota > Flavobacteriia > Flavobacteriales > Flavobacteriaceae > Flavobacterium > Flavobacterium arcticum. The sequence goes on from NZ_CP031188.1 coordinate 1,589,765, forward strand.
TCAAGTAATATATACGGTTCTATTTTCTCAATATACTCTTCATTAACATCAAAAGTTGTTACAGGTCCTTTAATTGTACTATCAATGTCAGTAACAAAAATTACTCCACATTTAAAGACTTCTTTTATGGCTTCAAATAGTGATGTATTATGGTTTAAGACCTTGAAATCATTAGTCATGAAATCTTTGACTTGGTTAGATTTTTTTTTAGCTATTAAACCTTTTGCAATCGATTCCCAACTAATAATCCCCAATACTTTTCTTGAGTCATTCATCACAGGTAACTGTGAAAAATTATTTTTCCACATAAGGTGATATGCTTTGGTAAGATCAGATTCTTTTGTAATTGATGTTGGGTTTTTTGATGCGGCGGGTAATATACTCAATCGGCTAATTGGATCAAATTCGTCTTCGCTTTTACAATCATGGGTTATTTTTACTTTATCAATCTCCCGTATTTCAATTTCATGATCAATCCAGCCATTTTGAAAATTTGGAACAACTTCTAATTTTTCTTGCTCAAGAAATTCATTTATTCGCCAAACATTACCACTTGTACGTTTCTCATACCAGTCAAAAAGCCAGATGAAATCGCGTTTTGACATTTTTCTTGATTTTTTTTCTTTCTTGATTCTATTAACTAAATCAATAAATTCTGGTCTTGGCATATTTTAAAGTTGAAGAGATTAAAATGAGTGTAAAAAATTTAGTTCTATTCTTTCTCTTCATCAATTAAATTTTTAATTAATTATTGAGAACAAGCTAAGTTATATTCAAATATCAAGATGTACAATACCTATCAATGTGTATTTTTATAACTTCGTAATTATTGAAAACGCTGTTCCAGGTGACAAGATATATGTCGACCCATTGGTTTCTGATTATAGGGATTGATGAGGTGGTAGTTAGCTTACAGTCAAATGATTAAATATAAAGCAATAAAAAAAGACAGAGAGCATATTTCTGTCTTTTTTTGAGAAATGTCATTCTGAACGAAGCTTAAGCGGAGTGAAGAATCTATTTTAGTTTAAGATTTTTCCTTCGTCAGAATGACAGTTTGGTGTTTTATCTATTACACTTCAGTTTGTTTCCATTTACCTCTACGGAAAAGTATAATACTCGCTATAGTAATAGCTGTTTCCGAAACAGGTATGGCTATAAATACCCCTACAGGACCAAGCTCGAAAACCTTTGCCAGTATATAAGCTAACGGAATCTGGAAAAGCCAAAACCCGAAAAAGTTAATATATGTTGGTGTTTTGGTATCGCCAGCACCATTAAAGGCATTCATTAATACCATGCCTGCGCCATAAAACACAAAAGCGACACTTAGTATTTTAATAGCCTGTACCGCTATATCATGCACGTGAGTATTATTGGTAAAAAACCACATAATAGGGTCGGCAGCAAGAAAGGTAATCCCTGTAATAGCTGCCATGTATATAACGTTATATTTTGCGGTAACAAATACCGACCGTTCCGCGCGCTCTACTTGTTTCGCACCTAGGTTTTGCCCTACCAGTGTAGCAGCAGCATTGCTAAGCCCCCAAGCTGGTAGTAAGAAAAACATCATGATACGCAAAGCACTCTGGTAGCCTGCCGAGCCTTCGTCGCCACCCGTAGTGGCAACTAGTTGTGCCAAAAATATCCAACTGCATGATGCAATTACAAACTGCATTATACCTGGTGCTGCAATTTTTACTAATGCTTTTATTTGTTCCCAATGCGGAATGAAGTAAGAGGCTGCAACCTTGAGCATGCCTTTACCGTTAAAGAGGTTGTAAAGCTGATAGCTTACGCCAATACCTCGCCCTATTGTGGTTGCCATTGCAGCACCTGTAAGTCCGTAAGCAGGTATAAACCAAAACCCGTTAATGAAAATAGGACATAGTATAATGTTACATATATTGGCTATCCAAAGGCTTTTCATGGCTATGGCAGCGTTACCTGCACCACGAAATATTCCGTTGAACAAGAAAAGTAGCATGATAACAAAGCTACCACCCATCATAATTTGAACAAAATCAGTTCCGTATATTGCTGAAGCTTCTGATGAACCCATGAGTAGCAGAATATCAGTAGCATAAATAAAACCAAAAACAGCAATTACAGTGTTTATGGCTACGGCTACAACTATTGCCTGCATTCCTGCTCGTGCCGCTGCTTCTGGGTTTTTTTCGCCCACACGGCGTGCCACTACTGCTGTGGCTGCCATACTCATGCCTATGGCTATAGAGTATATTATGGTAAGTACAGATTCTGTAAGTCCTACGGTTTGTACGGCAAAACTGCTATTTTCTAAATGCCCTACAAAATAGAGATCGACCAGTGCAAATACTGATTCCATTGCCATTTCGAGCATCATAGGTATAGCGAGTAGTAATACGGCTCTGCGAATGCTACCTTTTGTAAAATCGATATTGCCACCTGTAAGTGACTGTTTTAGTAATATAAAAAATCGGGAAAACGCATTTTTCCTTTGTACAATTTGTGTCATTGTATTTTGTGTATAATATAAATAATAGTGATGCAGGCAATAAAGTGATATTGCCTTTGGTTTAATTTGCGAAAAGAGGTAGTCCTATTTTACAAGGACAGCAAAAACTATCATATTCCTAATGCGTTAGGATACAAATGTAAAATAAAAAATAAAAAAGAGATAAAATTCTTATGAATTTTTGAGCAGTTTAGCATTAACACGGTTGGCAGCTAGCCACGAGGCAAGTATGCCCAGTGTATATATAGTGGCTAAGACTATCAGTATGTTAATAAAAGTAAATTGCATAGGGTAGGCGAGGGTGTTGGTTAGCATAATAAGGCTGTAGTGCTGTTGTGCCAATACCACACCAACGCTTATGGCGAGCCCTATAATTACACCAAGGGTGGTAATGAATATACCCTGATATAAAAAAATCTTACGAAGCTCAGTAACGGCTGTACCTAAACTATAGAGTGTTTTTATGTTTTCGCGTTTGTCTAGTATCAGCATTATGAGTGCGCCTGCAAGGCAAAACAATGTCATAACCACTACTAGTGAGCAAAATAGGTAGGTAACTAAGTTTTCAATATTCAGCATTTTGTATAATGATGCGTTTAGCTGTGCCCTGTTTTTAATGTTTATTTTTCCTTTAAAAATGGAGTTTAGCTGTTCTCTTATCTTTGCTTCATCAGTATTAGGAGCAAGTTTTATATCCAGAGCCGTTATTTGTTCGGATTTAAAGTTTAGTAGTTCCTGTGCTAAACCTAGGTCGGCAAACACATATTGGCTATCTACATCATCATTTATAGAGTAAAAACCTATAGGTACAAGGGCTGCTTTTTTAAACCCGTCTTCGGGCGAGTTAATAAGTCCTTTTCCTGGTTTAGGGACATATACTTCTAGTGCATTATTAAAGTCGAATAATCCCATAGATAGTTTAGACATAATGCCATAGCCTACTACTACTTGGCTTGTTTCGGGTTGTAGCCAGTTACCCTGAATTACTTTTTCTTTAACAGGGTTTACATCAGTATAAATACTATCTACACCTTTTAAATAAGCTACCTGCTCTTTTCCGTCATAGTAAAAGAGCACGCGCTCTTCGGCTATTTTGCTGTAATGGGTTATTTCGCCCATTTTTTTTAGTTCCTGTTCTTGCTCTCCCGATATCGTAAACGATTTTCCTAATGCGGGTATAACTCTTAGTTCAGGATCAGTAGCATTGGTAAATGATACTGTAAACTCGCGTAGCCCACTAAATGCCGACATTATTATAAATAGTGCTGCGGTACTGGCTATTATGCCTAGTGCTGCAATGCCAGTAATAATGTTTACGGCTGAGCTTTTACTCCTGCTTATAGTATATCGTCGGGCTATGTATAGGGAGAAGCTCAAATTAAGGTGCTATAATTTTTTACGCTTGTCTAGCAATTCTGGGTTAGTAATAGGGTTGTTTTCACCTTTTAACTCGTGATCTATTTTTTCTATCTGGTCGAGTGTATCGTCGATATAAAAAATAAGGTTTGGTACTTTTCGTAGTTGCATTTTTACGCGCTGCGAAAGGTCGTGTTTTATAAGTGGTGTGTTAGAACGGATAGCCGCCAACAGTTCATCAGCCTTATTAGTAGGGAAAATACTAAGATATACCTTTGCTATAGAAAGGTCGCTAGTAACGTTTACTTTTGATATAGATATGATGAGGTTGCTAATGTTGTTTTTGCGCACCTCGCCCTGAAGGATATCTACTAAATCCTTTTGCAGTAGTGTGCCTATTTTTTTCTGCCTATTTGTTTCCATGGTACAAAAGTACTCAATTTATGGTTTCAGGTTTACAGTTACTTGTGTAAAGTTGCATTATAGACCTGTAATATACTAATTATGCTATCTCTTGGCACAGTTCTATTAGTACACCATTAGTGCCTTTTGGGTGTAAAAAAGCTACCATTTTATTGTCGGCTCCTTTTTTAGGTGTTTCGTTTAGTACTATAAAGCCTTCGTTTTTAAGTCGGGCTATTTCGCTAATAATATCTTCTACGTCAAAGGCTATATGGTGTATACCTTCGCCTTTTTTTTCTAAAAATTTAGCAATAGGGCTATCGGGGTTAGTGGCTTCTAGTAGTTCTATCTTGTTAGGACCATTCATAAAGAAAGAGGTCTTTACCCCTTCGCTTGCTACTTCTTCCATTTTATAAGCTGGTGCACCAAATAGTTTTTCAAATAACTGGTTAGATGTTTCAAGGTCTTTTACGGCGATGCCTATATGTTCTATTTTTCTCATAATGTTGTTTTGTGTACAATGTGTAAAAATAGTGATTTTACTATGTATGGTATAAAAAGCGCCAACAAATACTAACGAATTATTAATTTATTACCGTTAAATTTATCATAAATGTTTTAAATATAATGGTTAAGCTATTTTTAAACCTTTAGTTTTATCAAAACTGCTACGAATTTTAATATTTTTTAATGGATTTTACTAACCCGTTGGTGTACGGAGTACCTTGTTTTTTAGGCTTAATTCTTCTTGAATTGAGTTACAGTAAACTTACAACCCGAAAAAAACTTTATAATTGGAAAGACCTTGCCTCTAGTGTTAGTATAGGTTTAGGCTCTGCTGTGCTTGCGGCTTTGCTAAAAACGGTTACGGCTATTGTTATTTTTACCTTTGTGTATGATGTTTTTAACCCAATGGTAGACGGTGTGCGTACTAATATATTTGGTTGGGAGTCTTTTGGGTATGCTTGGTATATATGGTTATTATGCCAGCTTGCCGATGATTTTAGCTACTATTGGTTTCATAGACAAAACCACATGGTTCGGTTTTTTTGGGCAGCACATATAGTACATCATTCTTCGCACCAATTTAATTTAGGTACAGCGGTGCGCAACGGCTGGTTTACTTTGTTTTACAAGCCCTTCTTTTATATGTGGATTGTTGCAATAGGTTTTCCTCCCGAAATGCTTTTAGTGTGTTTAGGTATAGAGTCGTTATGGCAGTTTCAACTACACTCGGTATATGTACCAAAACTGGGCTTTATAGAAAAAATATTTAATACGCATAGAATGCACCAAGTACACCACTCTAAAAACTTAGAGTATATGGATAAAAACCATGGTGGGTTTCTTAATGCTTTCGATAAACTGTTTGGTACTTTTAAAGACTATGACGAAAATATTGATATAGAATATGGTGTTACTTCTCCGCCTAACTCTTATAATCCTTATGTGATATTAACCCATGAGTATGCTAATATTTGGCAGGACATGAAAAAGTCGAAAAACTGGAAGCATAAGTTTATGTACATTTTTGGTCCGCCTGGTTGGAGCCATGATGGGAGTACCAAAACGGTAAAGCAAATGCGTAAAGAACTGAAGCAATTGAATTATGCTAATGAATCGCCTAAAGAGTCGTGTACAGCTCGATTTAAAACATCTGAGCCAGAACATAACTCTGTTGGTATATAAAAACAAACCCCTGTAGTACTACAGGGGTTTGTTTTTATACTTGTTTTAATTTTCTATGCTAGGCATAGTATTCCATATACCTGTTGCAGCAGTTTCTGTTACATATAGTGAAAAATCTTTTGGTTTTCTACCCAGTACCTTTTCTATATCATTCGTTATTTCTGAGTTTCTTTCATCGCCTAATACTTCGGTAAACAAATAGTTTATTAGCCAAATAACATCGGCAGGTACTTCTTGTTGTTGCATTACTTGTGTGTAAGCCTCGAGAGTAACAGATATAAAAGTAATATCTCTTTTGGTAGCTGTGGCAATTTCGGTTACAACCTCTTTAAAGGTTAGGGTTCTTGTTCCTGTAAGTTCATAAATTTCGCCATTATGTTTATCATGTAATAATGCTGCAACTGCCACATCGGCAATATCTTTAGTGTCTACATAGGGTACTTCAGCATCGGGTTGAGGTAGTGCTACTAGCCCCGCCTGTAGTGGTTCGAGTAAAAAGCTTTCGCTAAAATTTTGATTAAACCAACTGGCTCTTACTATAGTATAGTCAATACCCGAATTGATGACTACTTGTTCGCAAAGCTCGGCTTCTCGTTCTCCTTTACCCGATAGTAGTACCATTTTTTTGACACTGCTTTTTTGTGCTTGTTTGGTTAATGCCTCTATAGCCTCCAGCGCTCCAGGGACTGCTAAGTCTGGCTGAAAGGTAATGTACATTTTTTCTATTCCTTCCATCACGGTTGCCCATGTTTCTGGTTTTTCCCAGTCGAATGCTGGTGTTGCACTGCGCGAGCCAATTCTTATGTTGTGCCCTAATTGTTGTAGTCGTTGTGCTACTCTACTTCCTGTTTTTCCAGTTCCGCCAATTACTAAAATGTTAGTGTTCATTTTCTTGCTGTTTAAATGATTAATGATAAATGTGTTTGTTATAGTTTTTTAGTTTTCCATATTCTTTTGCTAAGCACAACAATTAAGAGGTACTCAATAACAATTAGCCAAAAAGCAATAGATATAAAGAACTCGATATAAGTGCCACCATTTGGTATAATGAGTAAGGGCACGGTAAGAGTGGCGTCTAGTACAGTGCTTGTAAATAGCATAATCAATCCTGTTTTAATACCAGAAGTGTTTGTGTATGTTGAAAAGTAAGATTTTGAGACTATACCAACTATGGGTATAAGCGCAATAGATAATATGATGTTTGCTTGTAGGTCTAAATCGTTTAATAGAGGAGCGTAATAGGATAACGTAAATATGGTAACACCTAAAACCCATATGATAATTCCTGATGCGATGGCTCTGATAGTTTTCATGTTTTTTATTTTTGAATAATTACATGGCAAAACTACCACCTAGCTATAGGGGCTATTTATCGTAAAAGGAGTATGATTTATTCGAAAAGGATTATTTTTTTATTTGACTGGGGCGGTAACCAAACTTTTTGGCAAAAGCATTAGAGAAAGAGCTAAGGCTATCATAACCTACATGCCAAGCGGCTTCTTGTACTGTTGCTTCTTCATTACGAATCATTTGGTGGGCTATAGTAAGCCGTTCGTTTTGTAAATATTTAAAAACAGGAGTGCCAAAGAGTTCTTTAAAGTTTTTTTTGAGCTTAAAGGTGTTTAGCCCTATTTCTTTAGAAAGTTCTGATAGTGAGGGCGGATTGTTAAGGTTTTTAAATAAAATTTCTTTAGCAAGATAGAGTTTCTCACGTTCAGATTCGTTTATGCTCTGATTGTCCTGTTGTGATAGCTGCCCGAAAAAATGAGAGAGTAGCGCTGTAATTTGGCTTCTAAAAAACATCATTTTGGTTTTGCCTTCATACTGAATGTTGAATAACGATTGTATGATGTTTTCCATTTCGGGAGTCATAAAAAATCGAGGACCTTCTACATAATGGTCTTTAGGGTGTACTAACTGGTGGAGTAAGCTAGAAAAAATTTCGCCCTCTGCATTGGGTAAGTTATCTAGGTTTTTAATGCTAGTGGCTACTACAATGCATTGCAAAGGTTTACTGGGCGATACTGTGTGTGCAAATTCTACTTTTTCATCTGCATAAAAAGCAAGTGTTAATCCTTTAGTATTACTGTATAGCTGTTCTTTACCATTATATTTTACAGATAAATCTACATTGCCCGAGCCATAAAAAGCCACACCAATAAGAGGTTCTTCAAAACAACAGGCATCTGTCGTTGGTTTGTCGGCAGAGGCGACTTCTACCAATATGGTAAAATCGTTAATATGTATTATATCTCTTGTCACTAGTAGTGTGTAATGGTACAGAGCGAATTTAGTGAAAAGTAATTAAAGAGTATTTGCCATAACTTTTATTATTTATTTCATAGGCTAACTGCTTTAAGTTTATGTAAAGCAATAAAAAATACCTGTATGTAGGTATTTATATTATTTTAAAAATCACTTACTTAGTAGTTCTAAATCATAACAACTAAAAAACATGAAAAAAAGTGAATCGATATTTATAGCCGGATTAGAAAATAAAGGCTTTAATAGCAATTTTTTTAATGAGATTGCAGCAGAACTAGAAATAGGAGTTGCTGCTACTGATGATAAACTGACAGAGTTTAAAGTAGAGCAAAAAATAGCAAACCTTGATGCTAGTTCAGAGTTTAGTTTTGGGGGTTTTGTAAATTCTAATTCTAAAGTAAGATCGTTAAAAACATACTATATGGCAGCATTGCTGTCTAACCGTTATAAACCACTAATGGGTAGTAATGGCGAAGTATTAGCTTTAAGAAGGTACGGAATAGGATTTGCCTTAACGCTAGATGTTAAAGATGTAGAAACAAAAATAAATGCTAATTATGGTATTGTAGCTGCAGCTGGCGCTTTAGACCTTTCTAGAGTGTCTTATAAAATATCGGTATATGGTGTTTTAACACCCGAACTTACACAGTATTTGCCAGAACAAGAAGGTGATTTTACGAATGATATTTTCCTTAAAATTCAAGATTTTTTCGGGAAGGCTAAAGAGCATATAGGTAATATGCCCCAAGCAGCATTATATCCTATAGAAATAATAAAAAATACTCAAATAGTTCCTGATAAGTCCAATACTAAATCAATTTACTATGCAGCCCGCGCTATTGCATCTCACAAAAGCCTATCAGAATCTATAAAGCTATATCAAGAAAAAAAGCTGAATATAAATGATAACGTAATTCAATTTATGTACAGCTATTTTGGTATTAAAGATGCCTATGTAACCCCATCAGTAACACAAAGACAAGATGCTACTAAATGGATTTCGGGTAACTATAATAAAGTAGAGAATACTGCCACAGATACTGCATGGGTAGAAATAGACTCGGCATATACATATAGCCTTAACGAAGATAGTAAGTATAAGCCTCATCCTGTTCCTGCAAACTGGGCAGAAGCGCCAAAAGTGCTAGAAGATGAAAATTTTGAAATTAGTGCGAATTACTCTTCTGAGATTAAAATTGGAGCAATGCTAAATGCATCATCAGAGTTTAATACCTATACACTAGGTAGACGCATTGTACATTATATGGATACTAATGATAACGCCGACACGGGAAGTAAAGTGATAGAAACGCGTTATGGTGTGGGTATTCGTGTAATAATGAAAATCTCTAATACCGAGTTTGGTACAGATGTTAGTTTTGCGAGCATTGGTGCTATTGCAGAGTTGAGTTTAGGAAACGTTGAATATGAAATTTCAGGGATAGGTATTAGTGATAGCGATTTGATTAAATTACTACCCGTGCCTCAAAATATAAACCAGAGCACCTTTAGTGAGATTAATAAAACAATCGAAACACTAAAAACCAAAATTTCAGGTATGGATCCTGCCGATTTTGAACCACAGGCACTGCGTATAAGGGTAGAAGAGCCTGAAAATGTAGACCCTACGCTCTATGCACAATCTACTGCTTTTGCATACAATAATATAAAAGAGAAAGAAAGGCTTGATGAAACACTTAGTAAGGCCAAATCATTAGGGCTATTAGAAGAGCCAATAAAAGAGGTGTATAAAGATTTAGGAATTGAGGGTAACGATAGACCAAGACGATCTGATAGACTAGAGGCTATAGAGTGGCTAGAGTTTGAATAGAAAGAATGAATAATTGATTTATTATTTTAATACCCAAGCTTTACCGTTTTGTAAGGTTTGGGCATTAATTTTTACCCTCTTTCTCATTTAGATATTTCCAGTAACGTTTAGGTACATGCTGTAGGTGTAGTTTCATGTTTTTGCGTGCAGGAATGTTAGTGCTGTTAAAATAATCTTTCCAAAGCAACGATGCTAGTTCCTCGCCTTTATCGGTTAGTTCTAATGGCAGATTAACTTTACTAGTGTCTAATTCTGATACAAAATCATAGGTAATTTCGGTAACGGTGTGCAGGTCATAGTAAAGTCCATATTTTCGTTTTACATCATATATAATCCATTGCTGGTCGGCATAGCGGTTTTTAAAAAAAGGAATAATTAATGGTAGCACATTAAAATCAGGTTCTACGGGTGCATAATACATCCCGTCGGCAGTTTTTTGGAATCGAATAAAAGCTTTCATTCTATGGCGTTCTCTACCTACTTTTTTTACTATTTGAGATACTGCTATAACATAGGGGTTGCCATAGTTTTTTTCGGCACCTTTTGGGTTGTCAAAAATATAACAGGCAAAATCAAATAAATCCTGAAAGGTTTGCGGCTGTTCTGATAAGTAAGCAACATAAAACTGTTTTAACCATTCTGGCGATAGCTTTTTTTGTAAGCCATTCCATACCCGCTTTGCTTTTACTTCATTGTTTATTATGGTAACCGTTTCTTGCAGCATAGTAGGCTGATGCAGTTTTTGCCACACCAGCTGTACCGCTTGTGGTTTTTGTTCATAAAATTCAAAAATAGCGGTAAGTAGCCCTTCTAGTGAGCCGTCAAAAACATAAGTAACCATAATTAAAACAGACTTAATTGATTTTGAGGGGTTTTTAGGTATTTACTAGTACTCTCGGCAAGTATTATGTTCTTTATATGCAGGGCATCAGGCTCATTTATTAGATAAGTGCTATCGGCACAGCGAATAAAATGCTTGGCGCGGTTGTAGGCAACACCTATTTTTTGGAGCTGATGGCTGCGTAGTTTGCCAAACTTGCGTGCCTGTACTATTTTTTGTGCTGACCGAACGCCAATACCTGGTATACGCATAATCATCTTATAATCGGCGGTATTAATATCTATAGGGAAATGCTCCATGTTACGCAGCGCCCAGCTTAGCTTTGGGTCAATATCAGTGTCTAAGTGTGGGTTTTTGGGGTTTAGTAGTTCTTGTACGTTAAATCCATAAAAACGCATAAGCCAGTCGGTTTGGTATAGCCTGTTTTCGCGTAATAACGGGGGCTGGCTGCCTATTATAGGCATTCTAGTATCATAACTTATAGGTATGTACCCAGAGTAATACACTCGCTTTAGGTTAAAGTTGTTGTAGTACTGCGCTGCGCTGTACATAATTTCCATATCGCTCTCGGGGGTTGCCCCAATAACCATTTGGGTACTTTGCCCTGCGGGTACAAACTTTGGGATGCTTTTTATAAGCCCTGTTTTTTTCTCTTCTTTATATTGTGTTATGGTGTTTTGTATAAAACCCAAAGGCTTTTTTACATCATCATGCGATTTATCGGGAGCTAATAATTTTAACCCGCTCTCAGTAGGCATTTCTAGATTAATACTCATCCTGTCGGCATATAGCCCTGCCTCTGTAAGGAGTTCTTCGCTTGCACCAGGTATAGTTTTAAGATGTATGTAGCCATTAAACCTTTCTTCGATACGCAATTTCTTGACAATGCGCGTTAATCTCTCCATAGTAAAATCGGCATTTTTAAATATACCCGAGCTTAAAAAAAGTCCTTCTATATAATTACGACGATAAAAACTCATAGTAAGTTCTACTACTTCATCTACTGTAAAGGCAGCGCGCTTTACATCGTTACTTTTCCGCGATACGCAAAAAGCACAGTCATATATACAATGATTAGTGAGTAAAATTTTGAGTAATGATACACACCTGCCATCCTCTGTATAGGTATGGCAAATACCACTACTACTGCTGTCGCCTATACCTTTATTGGTGTTTTTTCGGTTGCCGCCGCTGCTTGAACACGATACATCATATTTTGCTGCATCGGCAAGTATAGTAAGTTTTTCTCTTATCCTATCTGACATGTGGTATTATTTTCTTCAAAAGTAAGAAAATAATCTTATTTAATTATAATTTAATGATTTGGTAAATTTATATGACTAGGGTTTTTTGTTATTTAGCTGTTTTATTATGCATGTCATCTATATTATATGGCATATCATCGAATTTAACAGGTGTTCCCAGTTTTCACTAGGTAATTTTACGTGCTTAATATAAAAATTAAATAGTATGCGCTGCGAGATTTGATAATTAAAACAAGGATTTTGTTATAAAAATAGATAAATTGTGATTATTTTTTTAAGTGTTTGTTAAATAGTTTTGTTATTTTTAATAATGGTGTCAAATTATGATATCGAAGTATAAGTTTTATATTTGCGCTTTATTTAAAAAACTGTAGATTAAGTTTTTAACGCTCGGGGGGGAGTAGTAAAACACTACTTTCCAATAATATATAAATGGTGTATAACTCAAATTATGAAAAAGAATTTACTCCTTTTTGCTTTATTGGTAGTATCAATAAACGTTTTTTCGCAGGGAATTGTGGTCACGCCACACCCTACAAACAATGCTGCTGCAACCACGCAGCTTGTTACTGATGTTTTATTGAATAATGCTTGTTTGGCTCAGGTTTCTAATGTTACAAAAAGCACAGGTACAGATTATGGTTACTCTCAAGGTAATGGTATAGGTACATTTAGCAACACTAACACGGCTTTTCCTTTTACAGAGGGTGTTTTATTAACATCTGGTAATGCAGTAGCGGCTCAGGGACCAAATACTAATACATCTAGTTTCTCTGCACCATCATGGGCAGGAGATGCAGCAATAAATGCTGCAATAACTATGAACTCTAAAAATGCCACGATACTTGAGTTTGATTTTATTCCGGCAACTACAACTTTTTCTATAGATTATATTTTTGCATCAGAAGAGTATGGTACATACCAGTGTGAGTCTAACGATGGTTTTGCTTTGTTGCTTACTAATGTTACAGCAGGTGGTACAGTACAAAACGTAGCCTTAATACCATCTACAACTCAGCCTATATCTATAAGCTCTATTAAAGATGATATAAATAACTCTGCATGTCCTTCGGTAAATCCAGAATATTTTGGAGCTTTTTATGGAGGTGGCGATGGGGCTACAGCACCTATTAACTATGAGGGGCGCACTGTATTAATGAATGCTTCTACAACACTTGTACCGGGTGACACTTATCATTTAAAAATAGTTATTGCAGATGATGGTGGTGACGATAATACTGATGGAGAGTATGATTCGGCTGTGTTTTTTCCGCAAGGAGGTTTTAACCTTGGTCAAGAATTATTTGGCTTAGACCTTACATTGGCTAATAATACAGCATTGTGTGTTGGAGATACTTTTACACTCGATACAGGATTAGAGCCTAATGAAGGTTTATATACATTTGCATGGACGAGAGATGGTGGTAGTATACCAGGAGGTGCAGTTATAACAGATAATCAGCCAGGAACATATGCTGTTACCGTAACAAGAATAGGATCTACTTGTACCAGTACACAAGATATTATAGTAGAATATGCACCGCTTATTGTAGCTAACACACCTAACGACCTTTATGCTTGTAATGATGGTAGTGCTACTTATACTTACAATTTAGCATTAAATACTCCTGTGGTTAAACAAGGGCTTAACCCTGCTACAACAGTGTCTTATCATGCTACAGAAACTAATGCAGAAGACAATATAGCACCTCTAGGTAATACTTATGTTAGTCCAAGTAACGAAACAATATGGGTAAGGGTTAAAAGTCATAACAGTAATTGTTATGATGTGCAATCTTTTGAGCTACTAACAGCACCAGCACCTACAGCTACTCAGCCTAATAACTTTATTTCATGTGAAGATGCTGAAGGCTCAGGAGAAGCGATATTCGATCTTTCATTACAAAACGGAGTAATATTAGGCTCGCAACCAGTAAACGAAAACACAATATTATATTTTACCTCTATGGCTGCCGCTCAAGATGGTTCGGCACCTATAGATACACCTTCGGCTTATACAAGTACTAGTCAAACTATATATGCAAGGGTAGAGCGAAATTTTGATTCTGATTGTTATACATTAACATCTTTTGATGTTGTTGTTGTGCCTCTTCCGGTACTAACAGCTCCTGCAGATGTACAGGCTTGTAATACGTATACGTTGCCTGCACTATCAGTAGGGGATTACTTTACAGGTACAAACGGTACAGGTACTATGATTGCAGATGGTACAGAGATAACGACATCGCAAACTCTATTTATATATGCTGTAAATACACAGGGCACCACAAGCTGTTCTAGCGAAGTAAGTTTTGATGTTGAAATTATTACTGCAGCTACCTCGCCAGATGATGTTTCTTCTTGTGGTAGTTACACGCTTCCAATGTTACCTGACGGTCAGTTATATTATAATGGTCCTGCTGGTACAGGCGGAGAAATTGCAGGAGGAACTGTAATTACAACTACACAAACAATATATTTTTATATCCCTGCAGCAGCATCGTGTACAGAGAATAATAACTTTACAGTTACAATTACCAGCCCTCCAGCTATTACTGATCCTGCCGATGTGAATGAATGTAGTCCTTATGTATTGCCTGCATTACCTGCGGGTCAAAATTACTATACAGGCTCAGGTGGTACAGGTACACAAGTGGCAGCAGGAACTACAATAGGCTCTAGCCAAACATTATATATATATAGTATAGACCCTGCTAATCCTGATTGTAACTCAGAGGAAAGTTTTGAAATTATAATAAATAATATACAAGTAAATGATATGGCAGATGTTACCCGTTGTGGTAATTATGTACTGCCAGTTCTACCAGCAGGTCAAAACTATTATACAGGTCCTAATGGTACAGGCGATATGTTGGCAGTATCAACATCGTTAACATCTACTCAAACGGTTTATATATATGCTGTTAGTACTACTAACCCAGCATGTAATGATCAGGAAGATTTTCTTGTCACTATAAATCCACGTCCTGAACTATCGTTTATTCCAGATGTAGTGGCATGTTCAAGCTATACTCTGCCAGATACATTACCTTCTTATGCTGATTATTATACAGGCAGTTCAGGTTCAGGCACATTATTGCCAGCAGGTACGGTTTTAACTACTGACCAAGCAATATATGTTTATGCAGTTTCGCCAAACGGTTGTACAAGGCAAAGAACTTTTGATGTGACTATAATAGATGTAAATGCGCTTGCTCCAGATGATATAGAAAGATGTGGGGCTTATACATTGCCTCCTTTATCTGTAGGAGATTATTATACAGAGTCAGGTGGTATGGGGGTTCAGTTAACGCCTGGTGCAAATGTTACATCAACACAAACTATATATGTATACGTAGCGTCTAATACTACACCTGCATGTACTGCCGAGGAAAGTTTTGAGGTTACTATAAACCCAAACCCTATTTTGCCTTCCATGCCCGATGAACTTGTTTGTGGGAGTTATGCATTACCAAATACACTACCATCTTATGCGCAATATTATACAGGTCCAGATGGAACGGGTACTATGTTGCCTGCTGGTACAATAATTAGTTCTCCACAAACAATATATATATATTCTATTTCTTCGCTTGGATGTGCAAAAGAAAAAACATTTGATATTACTATAATAAACGGCTCTATAGCTCCTGCCGATGTTGATGCATGTGGTAGTTATGTACTTCCTGCATTACCTCTTGGGGGTTATTATACAGCACCTTCGGGTGGAGGAGTTTCTTTAAGTGTTGGTTCATCTATAACAAGTACTCAAACTGTTTATACATATGCCTCTGTTACTAGTGGTGCTAACTGTACAAATAATGACAGCTTTACTGTTACAATATCGCCTGCTGCCATAGCAGATGATCCTGCTGATGTTACTTCTTGTGTTGATTATGAGCTTCCGCCGCTTACTAATGGTGATTATTATACTGGTGTAAACGGAACAGGTACTATGCTTAATGCCGGAGATATTATTACTGCAGATACTACTTTGCATGTGTACTATGAAAATACATCGATACCGGGTTGTTTTGATGATAATGCTTTTACAATTACGATTAATGATTTTAATATACCAGACCCTGCAGATCAATTAGTGTGTGATGGATATGTGCTTCCTCAGCTTGCAATAGGAGATTATTATATGCTGTCTGGAGGTCCTAATACACCTGGTCAAGTACAATATGCTGTGGGCTATACTATTGATGCAGATCAGGATGTTTATGTGTATGGAGAAACAAACACACTACCTACATGTGCTGATGAGGGAGTTTTTACCGTAACTATTAAGCCTGCTCCGGCTATAGATACACCTGCTAACGTAGGTTCATGTGGTACTTATACATTACCTGCTTTGACAGTAGGTGATTATTATACAGGACCTGGAGGTACGGGTACACAACTTTTTGCAGGACAAGTAATAAGTGCAGATACTGATCTTTATATTTATGCCGAAACAGGAGGCGTTCCTAACTGTGAAGCAGAACATATGTTCTCTATATTCATTAATCCTCAGGCACCTGTTAGTGCAACAGTGTGTGATAGCTATGTGCTCCCTGAGCTACCAGTAGGTAATTATTATACAGGTCCTGCAGGAACAGGTTTCCAACTTTTTGCAGGCGATGTAATAACATCTACCCAAGATATATATGTGTATATAGAAATGGTTGCAACGCCAAACTGTACCGATAATAACTTTTTTACAATAACAGTAAACCAGTCGCCAGTGCTAGCTCCTGTGCCAGTATTAGAGCCGATGTGTGATGAGTATGAACTTCCTGAAATTGTAGTAGGTAATTATTATACACAACCCGATGGTGAGGGTACGTTGTTAGAAGCAGGTAGTTTAATAACAAGCACACAAACAGTTTATGTTTATGCCGAAACGGGTACAGCTCCTAACTGTATATCACAGGATAGTTTTGAAGTAGAGATTAACTATACACCAATTCCTGATGCACGTTCTTTAGTAGAAAGATGTGATCAATATGTACTTGATGAGCTTATTGTTGGGGATTATTATGCGTTATTAGGAGGTCCAGATGTTCCTGGTCAGCAGCAATATTTTGCAGGAGATATAATTACTGAATCAATCGAGACGATGTATATCTATGCAGAATCAGGCACAACACCAAATTGTTCTGCAGAAAATAGTTTTGAAATAAGAATACATAGTATAACAGCCGATAACCCTGAAAATGGAGCAATATCTGTTTGTGATAGTTATACACTTCCAGAACTTGGAGTAGGAGACTACTACCTGTTATCAGGAGGTCCTGATACAGTAGGTCAGTTACTGTATGAAGCAGGTGACGTTATAACAGCTACCCAAACACTTTATGTATATGCAGAATTGGGAGGAAGGATAAACTGTAATGATGAAAATGAATTTGAAATTACAATATTTAATACTCCAATAGTAGATGCTAATCCAGTAAGCGAATCGGTATGTTTCCAGTATGAGTTACCACCGCTTACTGTAGGTAATTACTATACAGGTCCTAGCGGAACAGGAACAATGCTAAATGCAGGAGATATTATAACATCAACACAAGAAATATATATATACGAAGCTACAGGAGATGCTTTTGTAACTTGTTCAAACGAGCGTAGTTTTATTATAACAGTAAACTCTGTTTACGTTCCTGAAGTTGAAGATTTTGCAGTTTGCGAAAATTATATATTACCAGCCCTTGCCGAAGGTAATTATTTTACAGCTCCTGGAGGTACAGGTACACAGCTTGCCGAAGGTACAGTGATAACAACTACAAGTACGATATACATCTATGCAGAAACGAATACAGTTCCTGTTTGTACAGCCGAGAGTGATTTTGAAGTGACAGTTGTTTCTTCACCAACATTTGTACAGCCTGATCCGATTGAAACTTGTGGTATAGACGATCTTGGACACGGTATATTTAACCTTGCTCCCTCTATGCAAGCTGCATTAGATAATCAAACTGATGTTTCGGTAACTGTACATGAAACGTTAATAGATGCAGAGTTTAATAACTCACCTATTACTAATCTAAGTGCTTACCCTAATATAGTAGCCAATAACCAAATATTATATATAAGATTACAGTCAGATATTGTATCTACATGTTATACTATTGTAGCACTTAATCTTGTTGTAAATCCACGCCCTATCGCCGCCATCCCAACCGACTATGCTTTATGTGATGCAGGACTAGACGACACCGATGGAGTTACCATCTTCGATCTAAGCACCAAAGACGAAGAAATACTCGATGGAATGGACCCAGCCCAATACAGCGTAGGCTACTACCAAACTATGGCAGATAACAACAACGAACAATCAACGATAAGGGTTTTACCCTGAGCTTATAAAAACAAAAACCCCGCTACACATTGTGTAACGGGGTTTGTTTTTTATTATCTTCTTCTCCTAATTATCACTTTGATACCATTCTGCAAAAGAGCTTTCGGTTTCTTGTAATTTTAAAGAGTGTAGCTTTATAGAATCGGGTAGTCGGTTTTTTATTTTCTTAGCAAAATCAATCACCATATTTTCACTCGTAGGTTGGTAGTCTACAAGTATAACGTGATGCTCACGTTTTTGTAGCTCTTTAGCCAACTCTATATGTGGTGTATTTTGGTTAAATACTGTAGCATGATCAAAAACATCTACAATTTCTTCTTTTACTATCTTCTTTAAATCGCCAAAGTCTATAACCATACCATATTTTACATGATTATTATCTGTTATTGGTATGCCTATAACTGTAACTGATAGTTTATAACTATGTCCATGAACATTTTTACATTTGCCATCATAGCCATATAAGGCGTGTCCAGTTTCGAAAGTAAATTGTTTTGTAATCCTTATTTTACTCATAAGTAAAGGTGTTAAGGCTGCAAATTTACTAAATAAAATCGACGGTAATAATTTATTAACAGCGTATTGTTTTTCAGGTTACCTTTGCTCGCTTTTTAAATTACATCTAATGAATGGAACAGGGCTTAATCCGCTATATGAAAAGGTTATAACCGACTTAGTGGAACAGCAATATAGTGTTGTCGAAAATTTTTTTTCGGCTACCGAAGTGCTTGCACTCCGTGAAAGCCTTTTGGTAAAATATGATGAGGACATGTTTAAAAAATCGGCTATAGGTAATATGGCTAATGAAGTAATCGTTGAGGCGATTAGAGGCGATTTTATTTTTTGGCTTGATGAAAGTATTTATAATAGTGCCGAACGTCAGTTTTTTGATAAGATTAATGATTTTACGACTTACCTTAATCGTACTTGTTTTATGGGTATTGCCGATCAGGAGTTTCATTATGCAGTATACCCTCCAGGTACTTTTTATAAAAGGCATTTAGACACTTTTCAGAATGATAGTAAACGTAAATTGTCTATCGTATGTTATTTGAATGATGAAGATTGGTTGCCAGAGTATGGAGGTGAGCTTACACTATATCATACTAACGACGGTGTAGAAACGGCGTTAAATATATATCCTGTGCAAGGTCGTATGGTAATTTTTGAAAGTCAAGTTTTAGAACACGAGGTAAAACCAGTACAGCAAGAACGCCTTAGTATTACAGGATGGTTAAAATCGCGACCTGAGATTGTATTTTAATAAATATCAAAGCATTAATGATATTTTGGTGTAGAAATATAACATTAGCACTTAACTTTGTTATTACCGTTCTTTTAACATAATGGTTTTAGTTTTTCTTTAACAAAAACGTGTTACATTTGTTAATGTACCTATTTTTTAACCAAACCATTCATTTTATGAAAAGAAAAATACTTTTGCTATGTGGGGTTTTCTCACTTTTTGCTTTTGAAACAATTACAGCCCAAGAATATGAATATTTAGAGATTACATCTGGATTAAATGAAGATGTAATAGCCAATGGTGCTAATACTGCAGCTGCATCTATAAGTACAATTGTAGATAATGATAGTTTTGCTTTTGTTGCTGCCGATTTTCAGCCTACAGGGACATCTATTCCACCAGCTTATGCGCTTCCTGTAGATGGCAATATAGCCTCGATGGCTACGCCAGGATTAAGTTATCAATTAGCTGATTATTCAGTTAACAACTCACTAAGAATACACGGTACTACTCCAGCACCTACTGTTACTACAGGAACTTTGGTTTTCTCTAATCAAGTTAGTGCTAAAAAACTTTATGTTTTAGCTACTTCGGGTAGTGGTGCATCTACTGTAACTGCTATTGTTAATTTTACTGATGCTACTTCACAAACTATAACAGGAGCTGTTTTGCCTGATTGGTATAATAGTACTGTATTACCCGTTGCAGCATCAGGTTTTGGACGTGTAAGTGTAGCAACTAATAATGTTGAAAACCCATCGGGTAATCCAAGAATGTATCAACTTACTATAGATATAGATGTTGAAAACCAAATAAAAGAAATAGAGAGTATTCAATTTACCAAGACTTCTACAGCCCAAGGTGTAGCTAATATATTTGCTGTAACCGCAGAGCTATTAGGTAGTTGTCCTTCTCCTGATGGTTTAACGGCTGTTTTTGGAATAACTACGGGAGCTGTTACATGGGCAGAGTCTATAATAGAGCCTGGAGATGGTTATGACTATTACTTTAGTACAAGTGCCGATGCACCAACAGAAGCTACAGTGCCAACAGGTAATGTTGCATCTGATGTAATGACTGTTGAGTTTTCAGAATTAGAAATAGGAGCAACATACTATTTTTGGGTGCGCTCTAACTGTGGTGATGGCGATGTAGGTGCTTGGGTAGCTACTACTTTTACAACAGGTCAAATTTCGTCTACTTATACAGAAGGCGATATAGAAACATTATATAATACCTTTCCAACAATAACATCAACAACTACTTGTCCTGGAACAATGACTATTTCAATTCCTGACGGATACCAAATAGGAGATGTAGCAACATCATATACTATGACTACTGCAAGTAACGGGTATAAATCAGAACAGCGTTCGCTATTGGTTTGTACTACTACCAATACTTCTGAATCAAGTCTTTATTCTGGTACAGGTAATGGAGGAACACAAGAATACAACCGTACAGATTTAACATTTGCCAATGGTGCTACGGGTGAGGTGGAGTTTGAACTAAGAGCATGGAGAACTTATGGTAGTTCTGGTTGTACTACAAGTCATAATTTTGTAGACAATAATAGCTGGACAGTTACAGTAACTTATGAATGTGTTACACCGTTAACTCCGCAAGCTGATGACCAAACATTTTGTACTGCTAGTACAGTAGCTGATTTGGTTGCTGCAACAGATTATGACGACGCTACAATTCGTTGGTATGCAACAGAAGAAAGCGTAGAGCCACTTGCCGAAGAAACAGTACTTGAATCAGGAACATATTATGTATCACAATACAGGTATACTTGCGAGAGTGAAAGACAGGCTGTAGTGGTAACACTAGGTACTGCAACATTACCATTAACAGAAACTGAGCAGTCATTTTGTACAGCGACTAATATATCAGGTTTATATGTAGATACTATAGAGGGCGGAGTTATCAATTGGTATGCAACAGCAGACAGTGAAGAATTATTAGCAGAAGAGTTAGTGTTAGAAACAGGCTCTTACTTTGTGTCACAAACTGTAGGAGGCTGTGAGAGTGATAGAATAGAAGTAGCTGTTACCATTAATGCTACACCTGATGCGCCTACAGGCGATATGATGCAAGACTTTAATACAGGCGAAACTCTTGCAAGTCTTGAGGTTGATTTTGTTGAATTTGGAACTGCTAACTGGTATGTAATGACTGTAGAAGGGAATTATGAAGCCGTAGATGCTACTACAGTATTAGAAAATGGTGTTACTTATTATGTTTCGCAAACACTTCTTAGTTGTGAGAGCGAAATGCTAGCTATAACAGCAAATGAAGTACTTAGTACAGTAACTCATGAGTTCTCAGGATTAAAAGTATATCCTAACCCTGCTAATGCAATGATTACTATTGCAAATGTGGGTGTTATAGAAAATGTAAAAGTTGCTAACCTTTTAGGGCAAACAGTACTAAACCGTACTGCTAATACTGAAACGGTAGAACTTAATGTATCTAGTCTTGCTGCGGGTACTTATATACTTAATGTACAGTTGCAAAATGGCGCAACAACATCAGTTAAGATTGTTAAGCAATAACAATTACATTATTACAATATAGTTATATCATAAAAAAGGGTTTAGCAATTGCTAAACCCTTTTTACTTTTCTATATAAGTATGACTTATTTTCTATAAGGCTCAAGTGCTTTTTTAGTAGCGTCAGATAGTACTAGTTTACCTGATATTGCAGCTCTATCGGCAAGTAATGTGTTCCATGTTTCTGTGCCTTCCCATAATACTTTTTTCATTGCTTGCAATGCTTCGGGGTTATAGCCTGCCAGCTTGCTTGTAAGAATATCAATTTCTTTATCAAGATCTTCTACATTGTCAAATACTTTGGCATACAATCCTTTTTCTTTTGCCCAATAGGCATTTTTCCACTCATCGGCAGCAATAGTCATTTCGGCAAGAGCAGCAACGCCCATTTTTCGTTCTACGGCAGGTGCAATTACAAATGGTCCTATACCTATGGTAAATTCAGATAGTTTTATAGCACTATGCTCTGTAGCTAAGGCATAATCGCAGGCTGCTGCAAGCCCTACGCCACCACCTACGGCTTTACCGTGAATGCGCCCTACAATAAGTTTAGAACACTTACGCATAGCATTAATAACATTGGCAAACCCCGAGAAGAATTTTGCACCTTCGTCTAGGTTAGAAACGGCTAGTAATTCGGTAAAAGATGCTCCTGCACAAAAGGCTTTTTCGCCTTCACTTTTTAATACAATTACATGTACATCGTTATTATCACTTAATTGGTTTAACTCATCGGTAAGGCGTTGTAATAGTACTGATGGGAAAGAGTTACTTGCAGGATGCCCAAACTCTATAGTAGCAATGTGATTTTCAATATTGGTATAAAGCGATCCGTCAGGTCTGTTAGTAGTTGTCATTTTAATAGTTTTACGGTAAAATTAAAGCAAATATGGTAGTAGTTAAACAATTTTGCAAAACTTTGTAACAGTATTTGTAGAATGGTTGTTAATTCTGTTATATTTGCTAGCACTAAATTATTGGGGATGTAGCTCAGTTGGCTAGAGCGCTTGACTGGCAGTCAAGAGGTCGTGGGTTCGAATCCCATCTTCTCCACAGATAAAAGCTTCAGTGAAAACTGGAGCTTTTTTATTATATTGCTCATACAAATTAATAAAGTATGAGTGCCAACAATAAAAATCTATCTCCCGATTTACAGGAAGAATTACTAAAAGCATTACAAATACGCTTTGAAAATAATATGCATCGCCATAAAGGGCTAAAGTGGGAAGATGTACTTGCAAAGCTGGAGGCTAACCCCGAAAAACTATGGTCGCTTAATGAAATGGAAGAAACGGGAGGAGAACCCGACGTGGTAGATTTCGATAAAAAGACCGCTGAATATATTTTTTATGATTGTGTAGTAGAAAGCCCTAAAGGAAGAAGGAGTTATTGCTATGATAATGCTGCACTGGAAGCAAGAAAAAAGCATAAACCTAAAAATAACGCTATTGATGCTGCGTTAGCACTGGGCGCTGAACTTTTATCGGAAGAGGAATATAAAGAACTGCAAAAGCTTGGAGAGTTTGATACTAAAACCTCAAGCTGGATTAAAACACCTGATGAAATTAGGAAACACGGAGGTGCTGTTTTTGCCGATAGGCGTTATAACCATGTGTTTGTTTATCATAATGGAGCAGAGTCGTATTACGCAGCCAGAGGGTTTCGTTGTTTACTGAGAGTCTGAAAATAATTATGATTTTATAGGGAGCGGACTACCACTCTTTTATGTTATTTTTGTAATTAATGGCAGCAGGTGAAAATAACAAATGTCAGATTTATTCATTCATGGACATAAAAAATTCAACATTTAAAATCGGTCATATCCCTTCGCTTTTGGTTGAGACCTATAAAGTTTGGAACAAACACGACCCGTTTCGGTTGAGTGCCGTTGTAGCATATTATGCTGTATTATCCTTACCAGGTTTATTAGTAATTATTATCAACTTAGTAGGCTCAATTTGGGGACAGGAAATAGTACAAGGCTATTTGACCGATGAAATTTCTAGTGCATTGGGTCAAAATGCTAGTGAATCTATTCAGGCCATGATGATGGAGACACAAAATAAGGATAAAAGTACCTTGGCAACAATACTTGGTATAGGTGTACTAATTTTTGGTGCAACGGGTGTGTTTTATCACTTACAGTTATCTTTAAATCAGATATGGGAGATAAAACCCAAACCCAATTCGGGCATCTTAAAAACGCTTATTGATAGAGCTCGAAGCTTTGTTTTCATTATCGTAATTGGTTTTTTATTGTTGATTAGTTTTATAGTAACTGCTGCAATTGCTGTATTAAACAATTATATCACTAGCATTTTACCCGAAGCCATTGTATATATTGCCTTCGTTTTAGATTTTATAATTTCGATTGGAATAATAACTGTTCTATTTGCACTCATTTTTAGATATCTACCTGATGCCAAGATAAGGTGGAAGTCAGTTTGGGTAGGTGCAGTAATTACATCGGTACTTTTTGTGCTAGGAAAGTCCTTGCTAGGATATTATTTTGGGCAATCTGACCCAGGGTCTACTTATGGAGCTGCCGGAACAATTGTTCTTATATTACTATGGGTATCTTATTCTTGCTTGATATTATTTTTTGGGGCTGAATTTACTTGGGTATATGCTAAAAAATACGGGTCGGGCATTCAGTCAAAATACGAGGAAACTAAAAAATAAATAATAGCAATTTTTTTAAATCATGTCGTCAGAAAAAAAACAAGAAGAAAAGGGAAGATTACACCTAAGGAACAGAAATAGAGAGCGATATGATTTAGACGCATTACTAATTGCTACTCCTGAATTATCTAATTATGTAAAGCCTAATAAATTTGGAGTAGACTCGGTAGATTTTTCAAACCCTGTTGCTGTAAAATTGCTTAATACTGCATTACTGAGTCATTATTATGGTATAAAAAGCTGGGAATTTCCTGATGAAAACCTTTGTCCGCCTATTCCTGGTAGAGCCGATTATATTCATTACATAGCCGATTTATTGTGCGAAAGTAATTTTGGTAGGCTTCCGCATGGCAATAAAATTACGTGTTTAGATGTGGGAGTAGGGGCGAGTTGTATTTATCCTATACTTGGGGTTACAGAGTATAATTGGAACTTTATAGGTGCAGATATCAATGAAAATTCAATTGCATCGGCACAGAATATTATTAACAATAATGTACAGCTTAGCAACAAAATTGAACTTCGATTACAAAAAAGCAGTAAGGATATTTTTTATGGGATAATAGCCCTAGAAGATAAAATAGATATGACGCTATGCAATCCGCCTTTTCATGCATCTGCCGAAGAGGCACAAAAAGGAACGTTGCGCAAAGTAAAAAACCTATCGGGTAAGCCTATAAAAACTCCTGAACTCAACTTTGCGGGCATTAGTAATGAGCTTATTTGCGATGGCGGCGAACATCAGTTTATACATAATATGATAAGGGAGAGTAAAAAGTTTGCTGCAAATTGTTTTTGGTTTTCCACTTTAGTGTCTAAACAATCTAATTTAAAAGGGATTTATAAAGCATTAGATGCTATAGGGGCTACCGATGTAAAAACAATACCTATGGGTACGGGTAATAAATCTACCCGAATTGTAGCTTGGACGTTACTCTCTAAAGAAGAACAGAAAGAGTGGAAGGCTACAAAATGGAAAAAGTAACTTTGTTTTAAAAGTTAAAAACCGCAATCAAATTCGTGAAGAATAGATTGCGGTTTTTAGTAGATATAAACCAAGTAATATTTCTTGTAATTATTTATAGGTTACAAGAATTTGCGCTATTTTCTCTAAATCATTTTCTGCAATTTCTGTTTTAGGAGCTAACGGGAATAATTGTTGTCCTGGTCTGCTTATAAATGCTGCACGCCATCCTGCCCAGAGTGCACCTGCAACATCCCATCCGTGGGCTGCAATAAGCATACACTCTTCAGGTTTTACACCCATTTTTCGAGCTCCCCATGCATAGGTATCTGTAGCGGGTTTAAATTTCCCTACATCTTCTACACTTAGGCGTTCATCAAAATATTCGGTTAGCCCTGCATTTTCAAATTGAGTTTTAACCCCTTCGTTTGACGAATTAGTAAATGATACTAACTTATAGCCATCTTTTTTTAATAATGATAGTGCGGTTTTAACTTCAAGATGTGCGGGTAGTGCTCTTATAGAGTCTACAATTATTTTTCGTGCTTCATCTTGAGTTATTGTTATACCATTGTTTGCTGCCACCATTTGTAATGCAGCAGCCCCTATATAGCCAAAGTGCTCATATTGTCCACTTGCTGTAACAACAAGTGAATACTGTAACATTGTAGTAAACCATAATGATAATAAATCTTCTCGACCGTTTAATGCTTTACCTACCTGTTTTTTCATTACAGTCAGGTCTAGCAGCGTTTCATTTACATCAAAAAATAGTACTTTAGGTCTTGTTTTTATCTCAAAATCTGTTTTCATTTCTTGTGTACCGCCCATTACCATATTGGGCATTAATATTCCTGTAGTTCCCATAAGCCCTATGTTTTTTATAAAATCGCGTCGATGATTTTTCATTATACTATGTTTTTTTTGATTATATATTAAAGGTGCATATTATAGCTCTTTAAAACTTACAGTTATTTTTTCCAGATAAATTGTTCAAACCCTTTGTCTAGAGGTGTTTCGGCAATGTGGTTAGTGTAGTTACTTATTACTTTTTGAGATAAACCAAGAATGATTTCTAAAAGGTTTCTTTGGTTATACCCTGCTTTAAAGAAAGTATCGATTTCTTCTTGAGATATAACGCCACGGTTACGCACAATACTTAATGTAGTTTCATGTAGGGCTTGTAGTTTTTCTGATGGCATTTGGGTTTTGTTTCTCAAGGCTTCTGTAATAGCATCATCTACTTTCATTGCTTTGGCAATAGCTGTATGTGCAGGTACACAATAATGACACTCATGTTCTACATTAATAGTTTGCCATACTACGGTAAGCTCATCATTATTAAAAGAAGAGTTTGCAAATAATTCGTGCAATGTTTGGTATGCTTCTAGTAACTCTGGGGCTTCGGCTAGAGCTCCGTGTAAGTTAGGTACATAGCCATAGGCTTTTTTAGACTTTTCTAATAATGCTTTGCTTTTTTCTGGAGCCGATTCGATAGTATGAATTTTTAATGTTTCATTTGTTTTTGTAGTACTCATAATTTTAATTTTGTTAATTATATCTAAACAAATGTTTAGTTATTGGTTAAAAAAAAGGATTATATATTTTTAAATATATTTTCTATGTAGTTATCGAGTTGTGTTTTATTAAATACTCTTGTAGCAGAAGATAAACCAAACATTGCTATAATTAAATAGTCGGCTTGTTGTTCAATAAGTTCTATGCTTTTAGTTTTATCTTGCTGTAAACTATCGGCAAAAGCTTGCTTTACCTCATTAGTAAATCGTGATAGAATTTCTTTCACATTCTCATCTGCACCTTCTCCTATTTCGTTTGCTGTATTGGTTATCAAACAACCTTTATTTACTCCTGTTTCTTTCGAAAAATTTATAAAATCATAGAAGTACTGTTTTATTCCATCAGTACCACCACTAGAAGCTTTTAGGTTCTTAATAATTTGGTTTAGCTTTAGTTTATAACATTTTAAACATTCTATAAACACACCATTTTTATTGCCAAAGCTAGCGTAGATAGAAAACTTATTTATTCCCATCTCTTTTTCTAACATTTGCATAGAGGTAGTTTCATAACCATTCCGCCAGAATAAATTCATAGCTTTCTCTATTACCTCCTCTTCTATATATGTTTTTTTTCTTGCCATATTTTAAATTACAGTACAAATCTAAACAATCGTTTAGAAATAAAACAGCCTTTAACTTTTTTTTATGTTTAAAGATGCCTTATAAGCAAACTTAGATTTTCTGTTTTTCAAATTCTAGCTCTATCTATTCAAATTCTCATTCAAAAGTGGTGTTTGTCCTTATTTTAAATTAACCGTGGTTTTCTTGTTTATTTTTGTTGAAATGAGGTTGTTATGTAATGTTTAACTCCTCATTTCTTGAAAAAAATGAAAAAAAGAAGCGTAAAAATTATTGCCATAATACTTGTAGTGCTTGCGGGGACTTTTTTCCTATTATATGGTTATGTGTATAAAGAAGCACGCAATATAACTACAGAAGATGCAACTTATACGGTTTTGGCAACTCAGCTAATATCAGATTATGAAGCCGATTTACAAGCTGCTAATAGTAAGTATCTTAATAAAACGATAGCAGTACAAGGTGTGGTAACCCATGTTGCCGATTCGCTAATAACTATTGACTCGGTAGTGTTTTGTGCTTTTGATTATAAAGAAAAAATTAATGTTGATGACACTGTTACTGTAAAGGGGCGCTGCATTGGCTATGATGAGATTTTTGGCGAAGTAAAACTCGATCAATGCAGTAGTAATGAATAAATATATGAAGAAGTTTATACTGGCAGTTTGCCTATTAGGGATTGTAACAGCTAATGCTCAAGATAACCTGCTCGCAGAGCTAGACTCGACACAAACTGTAACAGATAATCACGTAACAGCGGTATTTAAAGGTTTGCAAATAGTGACCTTACAGACTACAAAAATGCCTGCAAAAAGTGAGTTTTACTTTGTAGTCTCGCACCGGTTTGGATCGGTTAAAGACGGGATATCAGAGTTTTTTGGACTCGATATGGCCACTACAAAAATAGGGGGAGTATATGGTGTTACTAATTGGCTTTCTGTAAGTGCATCGCGACATACTATGCTAAAGGTATATGAAACAGGTATAAAATACAGGCTAGCAAGGCAAGACGATAGCTTTCCGCTAGAAATAGTAGGATATAATACAATAGATATAAATACATTTCTTGAAGAGGAAGATTATCCTAAAATAGAATTTAAAGATAGGCTTACCTATATAAGTCAATTATTGGTTTCAAGAAAATTGTCTGATAGGGTCTCTGTAGAGTTAGTTCCGTCTTTCATTCATAAAAACTTGTATAACCCCACGATTGAAAATGATAATCAGTTCTCAGTTGGTGCAGGGGGTAGAGTAAAGCTCACGAAAAGATTGTCGCTTAATTTAGAATATGTGTACAATGTAGATAAACCTGATTTTTATGTAAACCCATTATCTGTAGGGTTAGATTTAGAAACAGGAGGACATATATTTCAATTGCTTTTTGCTAACTCTCAGTCGATGACAGAGAGTGGTTATATGACTCATGCAGCAGGCGACTGGGGCGATGGCGATTTTTTCTTTGGGTTTAATTTATATAGAGTGTTTTAAAATGATGAAAGCAAAATATAGAATATTAGCAATAGGTGTTATGATACTGCTATACAGTTGTGATAGTACTACTTATGAGGAGCTGGAAGCTGATGTAATGATAGAAGAAGAAATAACTTATGATGCACATATAAAATCAGTTATAGACAATAATTGCATAGTTTGTCATAGCGAAGGAGGGTTGTCTTCTTTTCGACCACTTACAAACTATATGGAAGTTAAAGATGCAGTAGAAACCACCAACTTGCTAGACAGGATACAAAGGCAAAATGGAGAAGAAGGACAAATGCCAAAAACAGGACGAATGACCATGAGCAATATAGATCTAATATTAGAGTGGGCTAACAATGGTTTACCTGAAAACTAAAATATAAAATGCTATGAAAAAGAGATTTATAAATTGTGTTTTATTAATAGCCTTATTGTTGCCAACCCTTTTTTACGGGCAAAAATATGGCACACGAACAGGTACAGTAAAGTTTGAAGCCTCTGTACCATCATTTGAAGAAGTAGCGGGAGAAAACAAATCAGTTTCGGCAGCATTAAATACTTCAAGTGGCGATATAGCAGTACTGGCATTAATGAAAGGATTTCGATTTAAAGTAGCGCTTATGGAAGAGCATTTTAATGAAAATTATGTAGAAAGTAATAAGTATCCTAAGGCTACTTTTAAGGGTAAAATAGAAAATTTTGATAGCGCAAAACTTTCGGAAACACCAAAAGAATATACCATTACAGGAGAGATTACCCTACATGGAAAAACAAAACAAATTACTGATATCGCTATGATGTCAAAATCAGGAAATGTTATAACAGTAACAGGAAAGTTTAATGTAAAACCTGCCGATTTTGATATTGAAGTGCCTAACGTAGTGCGCAAAAAAGTAGCAGAGGCGGTAGCGGTAACTTATAATTTATTGCTAACTAAATAAACACTGAAATATAGTATTATGAAAAAAATCACCTTATTTATTTTATTCTTATCTGTTGTTTGCCATGCGCAAATGAAGTCAGATAAAGATGTTTTTAACACGGCTCGTTATGGTACGGTTGCCGAGATGAAACAACTTGAAGCAAACGATAAAAACAGTATTAATAGCGTAAACCCTATGGGTTTTACGCCACTTATATTAGCATGCTATCGTGGTAATACCGAAGTGGCAATATACTTAGCGCAAAACGTAAAAGATATTAATTATACCACCGAAAATGGAACAGCACTAGCAGCAGCAGCAGTAAAAGGCGATGTGAAAATTGCAAAAGTATTGCTAGAAAATAAAGCAGACCCCAACATTGCAGATGCTCTAGGGGTTACACCACTAGTATATGCTGTTCAGTTTGAAAATACAGCACTTATAGAATTATTATTAAAATATAAAGCGAGTAAAACATATAAGGATAAAGACGGTAAAACGCCTATAGATCATGCAGGTTTTACTAAAAATCAAGAAGTTATTAACCTATTAAAAAATTAGTTATGAAAAAATCAGTACTCTTTATTCTTTTTATGTTGGCTTCGCTTGGTTTGCAGGCGCAGTCAAAAACCACAGGAGTGGTAAACTTACTCTCTGCATCGGGTTCGATACCAGGTACAACTGCCGAGATAGTGCTTAATAATGATACATCAACAGCGACATTAACCTTTACAGGTCCGTCTGACAGATGGTATGCGTTGCAGTTTGGTATATTTCCTGGAACCAGTGGCGGAGGTATGGCTAGTGGTCAAGATATTGTTTATTATAACGGTACTACACTAGTAGATGCAGTGCATAATGGAGTTGGCGCTACACCCTCTACCGATGCCACCAATGACTGGACGGTGACATCTAATACAGTTTCAGGTTCTACAAGAACAATTGTAGCAACACGAGCTTTTAATACAGGAGATACTAACGATTATACATTTGTATATAGTAATACTGATATAGACTTTGCTTTTTCGCGTTCGCAAACAGCCGTTTACTCTTTAGCCTATCACGGTATAAATAGAGGGTATCAGCTTAACAGACCTTTTACTTGTGTAGCTCCCGATGCTCCATTAGCTTCGGCGCAAACATTTTGCGATAGTGCTATGGTTAGCGATCTTGCAGTAACAGGTGCTACGGGTGCAACATTTAGTTGGTATAATGTTGCTACAGGAGGTACAGCACTTGCAGGTACAGCTTCTCTTTCGACAGGTACATATTATGTTTCGCAAACGGTAAGTGATTGCGAGAGCGAAAGAACATCAGTATCAGTAACTGTTGCAAGTGTTACAGCACAAGTATTACCTTCTTTTTCTATGTGCGATATGTATGTGTTACA
Source organism: Flavobacterium arcticum (assembly GCF_003344925.1). Lineage (NCBI taxonomy): Bacteria > Pseudomonadati > Bacteroidota > Flavobacteriia > Flavobacteriales > Flavobacteriaceae > Flavobacterium > Flavobacterium arcticum. Next base: position 1,621,657 of record NZ_CP031188.1, read on the forward strand.
ATCATTAGATGCGGGTAATAATTATTATACAGCATCTGGCGGTACAGGCACTATGTTAGCAGTGGGAGATATTATAACGACTACTCAAGAGATTTATATTTATACAGAATCAGGAACGACACCAAATTGTACTGACGAAAGTAGTTTTACAATTACTATTATTGATTCTCCAGTAGTGACTTCTCCAGGTAATCAAACAGTGTGTATAGACTATGAATTACCTGCTCTTACAGTAGGCGATTACTATACAGGACCCTCTGGTACAGGCACGATGTTATCAGCAGGAGATATGATAACTACTAACCAAACAATTTATATTTATGCAACTACTGAAACTTTTCCTGCATGTCCTTCAGAAGAAAGTTTTGATGTAACAATTACTTCTACTAGCCCTACAGCAGATGCTACACAAGATCTTTGTGAAGGTTCTACCGTTTTTAATTTAATGGCAAGTGGTACTACAGGAGCTACTCTTAGCTGGTATGATGTTGCTACAGGCGGTACAGCTTTAGCCAGTTCAGCAACATTAACTTCAGGTAACTATTATGTAGAGCAAACATTAGATGGTTGTACAAGTGAAAGAACAGCAGTAGCGGTAACAATCGCGCCGCTTAGTAATCCTATCGTAGAAGATCAAACTTTTTGCGGGCAGGTAATATTAGGTGTAATTGAGGTTACTACAGTTGGAACCCAAGGTTTCTTAATGCCAGTATTTTATGATGCTGCTACAGGAGGAACACCTTTAAATATAAACATGGTAATAACAACATCTGGTACTTATTATGTATCGCAAACAAACGGTACTTGTGAGAGTGATAGAGAAGAAGTAAATATTACTGTTAACCTGATACCTATTGCGCCTATGGGAGACGCTGAACAAGAGTTCAACTCTGGCGAAACAATAGCCGATTTAGAGATTACTACAATAGATGGAGCAACAATAACATGGTACATAATGGATGCTGGCATGCAGCTAGTCGAGGTAGCTTCAAATACTGCATTAGTTCATGAAGGAGAATATTATGCAACTCAAACGGTTGATGGTTGTGAAAGTTTACCCTTTATGATTACAGCAAATGACGTGTTGAGTATAGCAACGATTACTAGAAATAAAATGATGGTATATCCTAACCCTGTTATTGATGTGCTTATTGTATCAGGAGAAACTACTATTTCTAAAGTAGTAGTAGTTAACTTACTAGGGCAAAACGTTATTAGTCAGGATGCTAATGATACAGAAGTTATTATAAATATGGATTCAGTAGAAGCGGGTACTTATTTTGTACAAGTCCAAGCACTAAACGGTGCAACGACATCATTTAAGATTATGAAGAAGGAATAAATTGGTTAGTTTTTCCTTTCCACTAAAGGGCTTTCTGTACAGGAAGCCCTTTTTTTGTTATAAAAAATAAAAATAGTGTGTACTTTTAATAAATACGCTTTAATTTGCTGATTCATATAATAGTGGTTTTTATGAAGTTAATTTCATTTTGTGTCTTTTTTCTATTTGTTATCTCTACTCCTGAACTAAAATCAGTGAGGCAGCATTATATTAATGCAGCACAATCTAAAACGAGTGCTGATAGCTTTTATACTTCATTACAAAGCATAGAGAAAGGACAAGATGCAACGCTTATGGCATATAAGGCAGCCTCTGTAGTACTGATGGCAAAATATGAAAAAGGTATTATTACCAAAACAAGGTTTTTTAATCGAGGTACTGATATGCTAGAGGCTACTATAGAAAAAGCACCCGATAATTATGAAGCCCGCCTAATACGGCTTAATATTCAGGATAATGTACCTTGGATTACTGGGTATAAATCTGAAATTAAAGAAGATAAAGCCTTTCTTATAAAAAATTACAATAAACAACCGCAGGATTTAAAAGACTTTACCAAAAAGTATGTCAAACAATCAGCCGCTTTCTCTGATGAAGAAAAAGAATATTTTAATTAGAAGTAAGCTCGTAGCTGTACACTACCCGTGTGTATCGCTTTGCTGGTTTCACTTTTACGTCCCTGATAGCTTATATTTACATCTAAAAATTGCGTAAGACTTTTTTGTAATAATAGCCGCCAAGTAATGTTTTCGCCAGCTTGTAACCCTTCTAGCATCTGGAATGCTGCGGGACTTAACTGATTTCCTGTAAAATCGTTTTTATAATAAGACAACTCGCCGCTCGTGGTAAATTGCTTCTCTGAAGCATAAGTATACGAAGTACCCAAACGTTGCTGGTATAGTGTTTCGGCATCACCAATGCGGTTTTCTTTGCTGCGGTATTCATAAAAAATATCCCAACTCGCATTACGCGAAAAAATATATGATATTTTAGGACCTGCCAAATAACTGTCTATTTCATAGTTTCGTGTACTGTAGTTTTCAGAATAAGTAGATGATTCTATCATTTGCCCTGTTAACCCAAACAACCATGTTTTTTGTAATAAATGAGCATATTGTAACTGGTGCGAGTTATTGTTATTTTCTTGCGATCCTGATGTTAACAGCGTTTTAGTCCTGTTTTTAGTATAGGTATAGGTAACAGAATGGTCTTGTTTACCCCGATTGTAAAACAAGCTATTACGAATGCCCGATGTGATACCTAGCAAGTCTTTCTCACCTGAAGAAAAAGGGTTGAGGTCGAAGTTACCACCATCGCGCGCTATTTTCCTGTCAATTAAAAAAGACGACTGATTGTAAAAGTAAGAAAGCACTTTTTTAAATCCCTCTTCATTTTGCCATTGGTTAGGGTTAAGCATAAGTGATTGCGAAAACTTGTTTTGGTGTGTGCGTACAAAAATTTGATTTGCTAGAAACACTTGTACATACTTCGCTTGATCAGGAAAAGGGGCTACTTCAAACTCCTGTAGCTCTTGTATACCATTTTCGTTATAATCGTTCCACATATATACACCCTGCCCAGGTTCTACCTCAAGATAAGTAAACTCTTGCTGTGCAATAGTACCCGATGTGGTTTCGTAAGCCGTAGTAACCTGCACTAGTTGATTCCAGTAGCTGTCATTATACAACACGCGCGAGTTAAGCGAAGGCTCATCGCGTATGGTAGGGTCTTCAAACTTTAATTCTCTATAGTTTACAAATAGTGTAAGGTCGCTTTTTTCGGTTTTTACTAGTCGCGATTTTAGGTAGTAGGAGCGCGAAGTATTTACTTTTTTTAAAGCCCCTGCTACTAAGCTATCATTGGCACGTTGCAAGTAGCCCAATTCTACATATACTTTGGTGCTATCGCCACGCCCTATAAATGCGCCAAACTCATTAAAGCGTTGGCTTAAAGCTGAAAATTCATCTGTTTCTTTAATTTTTTCTTCATTGCTCTCCATCCTAACAGAACCACCTACCCAGTTTTTGCCAAAGTGATATTTTGTTAATGCTTCATTACGTATAAAAGTAGATGATGCGTAGTCGCTATCACTTTCTAGCCAACTACCCTGATTTTTAACCATCAGTTTATTAAAGGTAAACATACCATCAACCACATGACGCGTACCTGAAAAAGTGTCAGAAAAATCTAGTTGCTCTGCCTGATATTTTACCTGCCCCTTTTTGGGTAATTTAAATATTGTTCCTGCTACTAAAAAGCTTTGGTTGTCATCGGTAGTAATAATATTGTCCAAGTTCCAGTCGCGGTCAAATTCTATGTTATACAACCTTTCTATAGTGCGGAAATCTTTTTGCACATATTGGAAATTACCAAAAACATCAAGTTCCCATGCATTAGCAGTATAAACTCGCTGTTTAGCATTCAAGTTCCCTGCAAAACCTTTGTTATTCCCATCATCTATAGGGGAGTAGAGGTTAAGGTCGTTATTGCTTAATCCTGCTTCAAAATCAATATAGGTTTTCTCGTTTGGGTTATATTTTCCCAGTACGGTAGCTATTTGTATTTTGGTAGGAGGGGTTAAACGGGTTATCGGTTCATAGTTCCCCTGTAATACACCGCCAATGGGTGGGGCATATTCATAAATTCGACCTATAGCATCGGTGTTACTCAGTACATAATTACCCTGATTATTGCCCACAAGACTAAAGGTAACATTATACAACTCATCATCAGGGTTATTGGAGTATTCAAAAACTTCAAAGCCGTTTACTATAGTTTTTTGATATAATACTTTGTTCTCCGAATAACTGTCAAGGTAAGCAGAGGGCGCAGTCATTAGGCTACTATCATCGCCCGCCTGTTTTAGTATTTCTACTTGTGCTTCCGATAGATTTTGTTGTAATGGTTGATTTTTAATATCATTTTCAGAGTACACATAACCACCAATGCTCCAGCCATCGTTTTCATGCGTAATACCACCATAAGATACAAAGCGGGTATAACTGCGCTCAGAATATTGATATTCTACATTAATACGCATTTCTGAAGTGATAGGGAACAGTGTAGTGAAGATAATTTCTCCCGCATTATAATCAATAATATAATCGTTGCTCTCGCCACGCTCCAGCAAGATACCATTTACAAAAACCCGCTCTGAACCTGATATTACCAATATATAGGATTGCTGATTGGCGCCACGTAGTTTATAAGGTCCTTGGTTGCCTTCTTGCCCTGTAAAGGTACTGCGCGCATACTGCCCGCGTACCAATGCCGCTGCGGTATGTATGGTAGTGCGTGCTTCGGGTTTCCCGAAAGAAAAAGTGGTAGAAAGCCCCTGTACTTTTTTATTGAAATTAAGGAAACGCGATTCTCTATTTTCTAAAAACAAGTCACCTGCACGAATGTTCCAATTGTCGCTAAACATCTCTATAAATATTTGGTCGAACTCATCGAGCTTTTGCGAATAACCGCCTTCTTGCAATGGTATATTACTATCTTGTATAGAGGCACGCAGGCTAACGCGTTGTGATATTTTCCCTGTTATTTGTAAGTCGAGGTTAGAGTTTACCACCGCATTTTGATTGTTACCCATCGTGATGCCTCGTGTTATACTCCCCGACGTATTTAACCCTTCAAAAGGCTTAAAAGTATTAAGCGGGTCACGTTTTATAGTGTAGCGGTTACCATCGTCGGCATCATTTGGTACTACGCGCGAAGCATCGTAAATACTGTATTTTTTGGTAAGGTAGTCGGGGTAACTTAGATAACGCATAGTAAGCGTATCGGGCGATTGGAAACCGTTTTTAAATATCAGTGTACTCTTACGGAAATCAACATCATAATAGCTGGTATCGATATCGTTACCCATTTTGTCCTGTAGCTTAAAGAACACTTTATTAATGCTTACGCTATCTATTTTTATAGTATCACGTTCGGTAGTTATTTTACGGTTTTTATAGGGCGTGGTTATCTCCTGCCCGTATAGCGCGGAGGCACAACATATAAACACCAGTAAAAGCCCGTTTTTCAGCATCACAACTTTATAACTCTAAAATGGCAAAAGTAGTGTATTTGGCTTTAATTAGTTAAGGTAATGAGATTAGTCATTATGAGTAAGTACGGCGAAGTAATTTTTTATTTAACAGAGTATTTCTTTTTTGTAGTTTTGTCTTTCAAATAAACAAAAAATGAAGAAAGCCGAATTAATACTTGTTGCAATAGCAATAATAGCAATAGGATTAAAGATATCCCATGTGCCAGGAGGGGCAGTTTTAGGGATACTATCTATGGGATTATTGTCTATGCTATACATTACTTTAAGTTTTTTATTATTTAAAGCCAAAGGGACTTTACAAACACTATTTAGTGTAGCTACAGGGTTTACATTTTCTATTCTTACTATAGGTATACTCTTTATGTTAATGTTTTGGCCAGGAGCCTCTTTTATGACATTAATTGGCTCAATAAGTGTATCTATTGTAATAATAATATCTCTAATTAAATACAGTTCAAGTAAACTACCTTTTTATAAGAGTATATTACTACGTTCTGTAATACTTTGTCTTATATGCGCTACTATTTTTATGATTAAAGATAACTGGTATATAGAGAATCAATATGGAGATATCCCTGAATATATAGAAGCTTATAAAAAAGCACAAGCTGATCCTGATAATGAAGAACTTCGCAGAGAAGCTAATGCAATACTGGATAGTGTATATGAAGAAAAATATAAATATAGCCGCAAATAAGCTTATATTTTTTCTTTAGTAACTACCTGCATCGTTTCGCGGCTTACCTGTTTTACTAACACCTCTTTATTTTGTGCTACAGCATTAACCGATTTTTCGGTAAAGTGACGTATCGTGTACAGCGAAACATCTTCGTTATAGGTTACTTTAAACTTTTTAGAGAGTAGTTTTTTTAGTTCGCTAAAGTTGCCAAATTTATCATCTACACATACCGAGAAGCTAATTGCCGAATTCTGGATAAGGTGTACTTTCATTTTATATTGGTGCAGCAAGGCAAATATCTCGCTGATGTTTTCTTCCATAATAAAAGAGAAATCAAGCGATGAAAGTGATATCAATAACTGATTTTTCTTAACAATGTAGCAACTGGTGTGTGGTTCTAAGTCGGCACCCTTACTCACGCTTGTGCCTGCCAATAAAGGATTGATAAACGACTTTACATACAACGGAATTTCTTTGCGCTGTAGTGGTTGTAACGTTTTAGGATGAATAACCGTAGCACCATAAAAAGCAAGCTCTATGGCTTCGCGATAGGATATTTGGTTAAGCAGTATTGCGTTTTCAAAATAACGAGGGTCAGCATTAAGTACCCCTTGTACATCTTTCCATATCGTTACGCTTTCGGCATTAAGGCAATAGGCAAATATTGCTGCCGAATAATCGGAGCCTTCTCTGCCTAACGTGGTAGTGAAGTTATTCTCGTCAGAGCCTAAAAATCCTTGTGTAATGTTTAGTGTTTTACGCTGTATTTTTTTAACAATGTTTTGCTGTGTATGCTCCCAATCTACTATGGCATCGCGGTAAGTATTGTCGGTTTTAATAAACTCTCTTACATCCAGCCATTGGTTTTGCAGCCCTCTGTAATTAAAGTACTGACTCACTATGGTGGTCGATACCATTTCGCCTGTGCTTACTACTTGGTCATACACAAAATTGTAATTAGGCGATTTGTTGTGTTTCAGGAAATATTCTAAGTCGGCAAACAGCTTGTTTACTACTGTAAATACTTCGTGATTCTCTTCCTCAAACAGGTCGAGTAATATTTGGTTATGGTACTTTTTTACATCCTGTAAAGACGATTGCAGTTCTGGCGACTTGTCAATATAGTTTTTTATAACAACCTCTAATGCATTAGTGGTTTTACCCATTGCCGAAATTACAAGCAGTACATCTTTATGCCCTACTTGTTCTAAAACACTATATACATTTTTAATCCCTTCGGCATCTTTTACTGATGCTCCTCCAAATTTAAATACTTTCATCTGTTATACTAAATTGCTTATAAACTAAGTGTAAATTTTGTAATGCCCTCTTCGTCCATTTGTACCGTTAGCCAGTCGTTAAAAACGGTAGCCCCCGATCGTTTATAAAAATCAATAGCGTGAGTGTTCCAGTCGAGTACTACCCACTCTACACGGCTTACGCCCTGCGCTTTAGCAAAGGTAATCACTTCTTTATATAATGCGCTGCCTGCACCCGTGCCGCGTTTCTCTTCTTTTACAATAAGGTCTTCAAGGTGTATGGTTTTACCTTTCCATGTAGAGTAACGGTTATAAAATAATGCCATACCTATTATTTCGCCATCCAATTCCGCTACAACAGTATAGAATAAGGGATTTGTGCCAAAACCATCTTTTACTAAATCATCAGCAGTAAGGAGTACTGCATCGGGTTCTTTTTCAAAAACGGCAAGTTCCTTAATGAGTTCCAGTACGGCAGGCATATCCTGCGGTGTTCCTTTGCGTATAATCATGACCAAAATTTTAGCAAAAATACATTCTATTCCCTTATTTGATAATAAATTATTTTCTTATCACAAAAATTTAGATATTTGTGCCACAACTCAACTATAACGTTTTAGTAATGGAAGAACGCAACAAGACATTAGGCGAATTTATCATCGAGAATCAGAAGGATTTTCAATATTCTTCGGGCGAATTATCAAGGCTTATCAACTCTATACGCCTTGCGGCAAAAGTGGTAAACTATAAGGTAAACAAAGCGGGGCTCGTAGATATCGTGGGTGCCTTTGGCGAGCAGAATGTACAGGGCGAAGATCAGCAAAAGCTTGATGTATATGCTAATGAGGTTTTTATGCAAACGCTTATAAATCGTGAGATTGTATGTGGTATTGCTTCTGAAGAGAATGACGATTTTATTACGGTGCAAGGGCAGGATAAAGGGCATAATAACAAATATGTTGTGCTTATGGATCCGCTTGATGGCTCGTCTAACATAGATGTTAATGTATCGGTAGGTACTATATTCTCTGTTTTTCGTAGGGTAACACCTGTGGGTACGCCAGTTACTTCCGAAGATTTTTTACAACCAGGAGTTAATCAGGTTGCAGCAGGCTATGTTATATATGGTACTAGTACTATGATTGTGTATACAACAGGGCATGGTGTTAACGGTTTTACGCTTAACCCTGCTATTGGTACATTTTATCTTTCGCATCCTAATATGCAGTTTTCTAAAGATGGAAATATCTACTCTATTAACGAAGGGAATTATGTACACTTTCCTCAAGGCGTAAAGAACTATATAAAATACTGTCAGCTAGAAGAAGAGAACAGACCTTACACATCGCGTTACATAGGTAGTTTGGTGTCTGATATTCATCGTAATATGATAAAGGGTGGTATATATATTTACCCTACTAGTGCAAAAGCACCTAATGGTAAATTACGTTTGTTATATGAATGTAACCCTATGGCATTTATAGCAGAGCAGGCAGGTGGTAAAGCATCTGATGGGTTTAAACGTATTATGGAAATACAACCTACAGAGCTGCACCAGCGTGTACCGTTTTTCTGCGGTAGTTATAATATGGTAGCAAAAGCTGAGGAGTTTATGCAAAAAGCCGAAGTGAAATAATAGAATAATAGAAATTACCATAAATAAAAAAAGCCCTTTTAAAAGGGCTTTTTTTATTATTTGTTCATGTGTTGCATTTCATACACAAAGTTGTCAGAGTCAACTCCCATCACAATAAGTGATAATGCTTTGTCTACAATATACTTAACATTCCCCGGAGTAAAGCCTAATGCAAGGGCAAAACGGGTAAGGATATCTTTTTGCCTTGGTCCTAATATATGGTCTGCATATACCATTTTAGAAAGGTCATATAAACGCTCTAGTCTTTGTACATACAAGTACGGAGGGTTTACAGGGTATTTCATGGGGTTAGCCATGATTTCTTTGTACTCATCTTCGGATATTTCCAGTTGTTTAGCCAGTTTATCCAAAAACAGTTTTTCTTCAGGACTAACGTGTCCGTTTTCCATCGCAACCCTAACAATAGCAGAGAAATGTCCTTTATTTCTCTCTTTGAAACCACTATCGAATAAATCTGAAATTGACATATTTCTTACATGTTATTTAGTAACCGCAAATATAAATTATAAATTCCCTGTTGAAAACAATTTTTAAAAGATTTTTACTGCAAATTTCTTAAATTTTCAACCTTTATTATAATTGTAAGGTTTTTAGAGTAGTTTGTATACTTATTTTAGGTGTTACTATTGGTTACTACAATAATAAATTTTAATCAATTATCGTTTTAAGACGCTGAATGGCTTAACTTTGTTTCTTTAGTTATTTATGTAAATGGAAGAAGAAAAACTGAATAAGTACGATAAAGCTTATTTGAGAATAGCAAGAGAATGGAGCCAGTTGTCGTACTGCGAACGCAAAAAGGTTGGCGCAATTATTGTAAAAGATAGAATGATAATATCTGATGGTTATAACGGCACACCATCGGGATTTGAAAACTGCTGCGAAGATGAAGAGAACCTTACTAAATGGTATGTTTTACACGCAGAGGCTAATGCGATTTTAAAAGTTGCTCGTTCAACACAATCTTGTGAGGGCGCAACATTATATATCACAATGTCGCCTTGTAAAGATTGTAGTAAATTAATACATCAATCAGGTATAACCCGTGTAGTATATCAAAACGGATATAAAGACAATTCTGGTATTACGTTTTTAGAACGTGCAGGTGTAGCGGTTGTGTGTATCCCTGATTTGGATAAATAGATAATGAAAATTAAAAATATATATATTCCATTGCTTCTTGCGGTCTTTATGGCAGCAGGCATACTTTTGGGGAGTTTTTTAAACTTTCCCGAAGATAAGCGCAGTATGTTGTCTAGTGCTAAAAAGACGAAGCTGAATAAACTTATGGACTTTATTGAGAGCGAGTATATAGATGATGTAGATGCCGACTCTATTGTAGATCTTACTGTAAATAGCATACTCGAAAAACTCGACCCACACTCGGTATATATTGCCAAAAATGAAATGGAAGCTGTATCCCAAAGCATGAAAGGAGACTTTGTAGGTATAGGGGTTAACTTCTATATGTATAAAGACTCGGTAGCGGTTATAAAGCCTATACATGGAGGACCATCTGAAAAAGCGGGAATAAAATCGGGTGACCGCATTTTATATGCAGATAATACTAAACTATATGGGCGTGAGCTGCCAAACGATAGTCTTTTTGCTACGCTAAAAGGCGAAAGGGGGTCTGCGCTTACTTTAACCGTGTTCAGAAAAAGTGAAAATAAAAAATTTAAAGTTAATCTTACACGTGATGTAGTACCTATAAAAAGTGTAGATGTTGCCGTAATGGTTGATGATAAAACAGGATACATAAAAATAAATCGTTTTGCCGAGACAACTTATGATGAGTTTCATGAAGGGCTAGTTACTCTTAAAAAACAAGGGGCTACAACACTTATAATAGATCTTCGTGATAATGGTGGTGGTTACCTTGAAAAAGCAGTAGATATTGCCGATGATTTACTGGAAGACGATCTTGTAATTGTAAAAACCAAGAATAAAAAAAATCGTGAAGATATTACCTATGCAAGCGATGATGGTGTTTTTGAGCAAGGAAAGGTATATGTGCTTATAAATGAAAATAGTGCATCGGCAAGTGAAATATTAGCAGGAGCTATACAAGATAATGATAGAGGCACTATAGTAGGTAGGCGCTCGTTTGGGAAAGGCTTAGTACAGCGCGAAATGCCATTAGGTGATGGTAGTGCTGTAAGGCTTACTGTGGCGCGTTATTATACTCCTTCGGGACGTTCTATACAGCGTAGCTATGCCGATGGTGAAGAGGCTTATTTTGACGATTTTCAGAAACGTTATGAAAATGGTGAGCTATATGCTGCCGATAGTATTAAAGTAGCCGATACATTAAAATATAAAACCCTTAGAGGTAGAACGGTATATGGCGGTGGTGGTATTATACCCGACGTGTTTGTGCCGCTTGAGGGCGAGCATGGCGATGAGGCTTTACTTATGATAATGAAATCGGGTGTGGTAAGCTATTTTGTATTTGAACAACTAGATGCTGAAAGAAAAGCGTTTGATGGTCTTAATAAACAACAAGTAATAGATAAAATTATCAATACTGATGTTTATTATAGGTCATTTTCCAAGTACCTTTCACAGAGCGGTTTGGTACTACCGTTACAAAAACATAAACAAGAAATAAAATACTATTTAGCGGCAGAATTTGTAAGGCAGCTTGTAAGTGAAAAGAAATATTATCAAATGTTACTGAAAGAAGATAGCATGGTAAAAAAAGTGCTAGAACAGTAAGTGTATAAATTAAAACCATAAAACTATAAAAAATGAAAACACTATTTAAATCATTATTTCTCCTGTTTACGTTATTTTGTATTAGTACTACTGCTAGCGCGCAAGAAAAGAAAACAGTCCAGACGGCTACTATAAAAACAGCTATTGCGTGTAACCATTGTAAAGTTTGTGAAACTTGCGGAGAGCTTTTTGATAAAAAACTGTTGAGAGAAAAGGGAGTGCAAATGGTAGAGCTAAATGAAGAGGCTATGACTATTAAGGTAACTTATAATAGTAAAAAAACAGACTTGTCTACCATAAAACAAGCGATTAGTAAACTGGGTTATGATGCAGATGATATTAAAGCAGACCCAAATGCTTATGAAAAACTAGACGGTTGTTGTAAGGTGTAAAAATCACTTATATATAAAAAAACGGGGTTGTTATATAACAACCCCGTTTTTTTATGTTTTATCTAGAAATAGATTAAACTATTTATTTCTTGTACTATCATGATATTGTGCTGGCACTCCGTTGTTCCAGAGTGTCATAATATCTGTAGCTACTGCTGCACCACTACCCGAGGCTATGGCAAGCTGACTACGCCAACCAGCAAGTGTACCTGTTACATAAATACCTTCGGTAACAAGGTGGTCGTTATTCTTCAGTTGTATTCTATTCTTTTCTGGTAAAGCTTTACCATGTGGTTCTATATATTGCGTTAGCCCTTCGATACCAAAAGTAGGCGCAGAGCCTACGGCAACTACTATTGCTTTTGTAGTATAGGTAGCTTTGTTGGTAGTAATGGTAAAGTTTCCGGCTTCGCCTTCTACTTTCATTACTTTTTCTTTCTCAATTTGGGTTACATGTGGGTAAGCTTCTGTTAGGTGTGCTAAGCTTTCGTCCATTATTTCTTTACCTAATTTTCCTTGCGGTATACCATAAGCGTTATTAAAAACAGCATCTTGTAAAGCCGATGCTTTTTGGTGGGTAAGTATCCCTGTTTTTTTGCCTTCGGCATATGGTTTTGCATGAGCAGAGCCTAATATTAGGGCACAAGATACCCCAGATACGCCACCGCCTATTATAAGTACATCAAACATAAGTAATAATTATCGTTTTGTTTTTTTCTCAATATTTTTAGCCATCTTAAAAATAATAAGTATGCATATAGCACACAATGAGGCTATAATCCCGATGAGAGCTATAAGGCTATCTCCCTTTGCAGGATTACTAAAATCTAGCATGGTAATATTGAAAATAATGAGCCCTAACGCTATAGCAATAAGGGTGTAAATAAAAATTTTCATTGCGATTTTAAATTAAGTTATAGAACACCTATAAAGTGTAGATGTATCTATCTGATATTTAGTGTAAAAATACTAAAAGAGTTATTATATAAATAATTGTTTAACATTAGCCGCAAATAATTTAACAGCTATAGCAAGGAGTATAACGCCAAATACTTTTCTAATTACGCCTAGTCCATTTGCGCCCAGCGCTTTCTCTATTCTTGCCGATGATTTTAATACAGTGTAGACTACTATTACATTCACAATAATAGCGATTATTATATTTATTGTGGCAAACTCTGCTTTAAGCGATAATATTGTTGTCATGGTACCTGCGCCAGCAATAAGCGGAAATGCAATGGGTACTATAGATGCCGTGTTGGGGTCGTCGTCTTTATACAGGCGTATGCCTAAAATCATCTCTAATGCTAAGAAAAACAGTACAAAAGAACCTGCTACTGCAAACGAGCTAGTATCTATACCTATTAGCTTTAATATCTCTTCCCCTACAAATAAGAATGCAATCATAATAACCATAGCTACTATAGATGCTTTTTCCGATTGTATGTGCCCTACCTTAGAGCGCAAATCTACTATTATAGGTATACTTCCCATTATATCTATAACGGCGAACAATACCATACTTACTGTAAAAATTTCTTTCCAGTCGAATGCCATAACTAGTGTTATTAAAATTTGAAGCTGCAAAATTACCATATATAGTAATGGATACAACTAAAAAGAATTTAAATTTTTAAGAGTGCTTAGTTTACATCTTTTTTATATCGAGTTTCGCTATCTTTGCAGGATGTTTCAACTGGGAAAAACAATAGTGTCTGAGGACATACTGGAAAAAGATTTTGTGTGCAACCTTTCGGCATGCCATGGGGCTTGCTGTGTAGATGGCGATGCTGGTGCACCATTAAATGAAGAAGAAACCAAGATATTAGAGGAGATATACCCTAAGGTAAAACCTTTTTTAAGAAAAGAGGGTATTGCTGCCATTGAGGCACAAGGGATATGGAAAAAAGGCACAGATGGTGACTTAGAAACACCACTTATTGATGATAAAGATTGTGCTTACGTAATATTTGATGGTAAAACCGCACTATGTGGTATAGAGCAAGCCTATAATCAGGGTTTAATAAGTTGGAAAAAACCTGTTTCCTGTCATTTATACCCTATACGTGTAAAAGATTTTACAGAGTTTGCTGCGGTTAATTATGACCGTTGGGATATATGTAGTGATGCTTGTACGCTAGGTAAAGAGCTAGAAGTGCCAGTATATAAATTTGTGAAAGAAGCGCTTATTCGTCGCTTTGGCGAAGACTGGTATATGGAACTCGAAAAGGTGGCGACTGAACTTAAAGATGAGACTTTAGGGAGAAAATAATCTAAATTTAGGTTAGTTTATTTTGCATTACTGTTGTTTCTTTGAAGGTTTTACTGTAATTAATAATTGATTACTGCGATGATAAATAACTCTGAACAACCCGAGTTTTGGGAGAAAAATTTTATTGATAAACAAGAGATGTGGGGGTTTGACCCATCCAAATCTGCAGTGTTGATAAAAGATTTTTTTCTTGAAAAATCAATTAAAAATATTCTTATCCCCGGAATTGGTTATGGGCGAAATGCGCAAATTTTTAAAGATAACGGAATAAAGGTTACAGGTATAGAAATATCAAAGACCGCTATTGAGATGGCGACAAAACATTATGGTGCAGATATACAAATTCATCATGGTTCTGTAACGGATATGCCATATGATAAATATCGTTATGATGGGATATTTTGCTATGCATTGATTCATTTACTTAGTAGTAGAGAAAGGAAAAAACTTATTAAGGATTGTTATGATCAGCTTGCCGAAAACGGCTATATGATATTCACAACTATATCAAAAGAAGCTTCTACTTATGGCAAGGGTAGTGTTGTTAGTAAAGATCGTTTTGAGATGTTTGGGGTGTTAAAATGTTTTTTTATGACAGAGAGTCTATAAGTAAAGAGTTTAATAATGTGGGTTTAGTCGAAGTTATAGAGGTTGAAGAGAATTATCCGTTTTTTTTAATTAAATGTAAAAAACAAGATAAAAAAGTGCTATAGGTTATTCTTTATAGTTGTAAAGTAGATATTTATTTATCGTTTAAAGAATACTGGTGTGTTGAGTTGGTAAATGGGGGGATGAGCTTAAAGATAAGCTTGTTAAAAAGTGCTGTTAACCCTTGTGAAAACTACTGTTTCCGTTTAGTTTTTCTATTATTTTATCATAAGTTTATTGTTTACAATGGTCTATTTTTCAGGCTTTTGTAATACTTTATTAATATTAGGTTAATATTAAGGGGTTGTTAAAAACTCATGCCGATTGTGGATAAGTTTGCCTTTCATTTTCTAATCTAAATGCCAATCTTTGTATCTCCCTTTTAGCAAAAAAAGTTATTTTCATAACACTATAAAAGTCAAAACACTATGTCTGCAACAGAGCCAATTTTACAAGAAAATAAAAACAGATTTGTAATATTCCCGATAAAACACCACGATATTTGGGACTGGTATAAAAAAATGGAGGCGAGTTTTTGGACTGCCGAAGAGATAGACCTGCACCAAGACCTTAATGATTGGAATAATAAACTGAGTGATGATGAAAAATATTTCATTAAGCACATTCTTGCATTCTTTGCAGCATCTGATGGTATTGTAAATGAAAACCTTGCCGAGAATTTTGTAAACGAGGTGCAGTATGCCGAAGCAAAATTCTTCTATGGTTTCCAGATTATGATGGAAAACATACACAGCGAAACCTATTCGCTACTTATAGATACGTATGTAAAAGATGAGGAAGAGAAAGATGAGTTGTTTAATGCCTTAGAAGTGTTTCCTGCAATCAAGAAAAAAGCAGACTGGGCATTAAAATGGATAGAGAGCGATTCTTTTGCCGAAAGGCTTATTGCTTTTGCTGCGGTAGAAGGTATTTTCTTCTCGGGAGCATTTTGTTCAATATTCTGGTTAAAGAAAAGAGGGCTTATGCCAGGGCTTACGTTTTCTAACGAATTAATTTCTAGAGATGAAGGTGTACACTGTGATTTTGCAGTACACCTACACAACCATCACTTAGTAAATAAAGTGCCAAAAGAAAGAATAAGAGAAATATTGATAGATGCACTTAATATAGAAAGAGAGTTTATAACAGAGTCGTTGCCAGCGAGCCTTATTGGTATGAACTCTACATTAATGACACAGTACCTAGAGTTTGTTACTGATAGGCTTTTAGTAGAGTTAGGTTGTGAGAGAGAGTATAATGCAACTAATCCATTCGATTTTATGGATATGATATCCTTACAAGGAAAAACTAACTTCTTCGAAAAAAGAGTTTCAGAATATCAAAAAGCAGGTGTTATCAATAAAGAAGGTGGCGATTCGCAAAAAATTAGCTTCGACGCTGATTTTTAATAACAATTTACTTGTTGCAAATGCTAAGGTGTTTGCTATTATTAACCCAAAAAATATTGCCCTATGTATGTAGTAAAAAGAGACGGACGCAGAGAGCCGGTAATGTTCGATAAAATAACCGATAGAGTAAGAATACTATGCTATGAGCTTAGTGATCTTGTAGATCCTGTAAAAGTAGCCATGCGTGTTATAGAGGGGTTATATGATGGAGTTACTACTTATGAGTTAGATAATCTTGCTGCAGAAATTGCTGCCGCTATGACGGTTAGTCACCCAGATTATGCACAGTTAGCAGCCCGTATATCGGTATCTAACTTGCATAAAAACACTAAGAAATCATTTTCGGAAACCATGTCCGATATGTATAATTATGTAAACCCAAGAACAGGGCAAAAATCGCCTTTGCTTTCTGATGAGGTTTACAAAACTATTATGGAAAATGCTGAGTTTTTAGATTCGAGCATTATATATAATAGAGACTTTAACTACGACTACTTTGGATTTAAAACACTAGAGCGTTCGTACTTGTTAAAAATAAACGGAAAAATTGTAGAGCGACCACAACATATGTTAATGCGTGTGTCAATAGGGATACATCTTGATGATATAGATGCAGCTATAGAAACTTATGAGCTGATGTCTAAAAAATTCTTTACCCATGCTACGCCTACGCTTTTCAACTCGGGTACGCCTAAGCCACAAATGTCATCATGTTTCTTGCTTACCATGAAAGATGATAGTATAGATGGTATATATGATACACTAAAAAGTACAGCAAAAATATCGCAATCTGCGGGTGGTATAGGTTTATCTATACACAACGTTAGAGCTACAGGTTCATATATTCGTGGTACTAATGGTACGTCAAACGGTATTGTGCCTATGCTACGTGTGTTTAATGATACAGCACGTTATGTAGATCAAGGTGGAGGTAAGCGTAAAGGTAGTTTTGCTATTTATATAGAACCTTGGCATGCTGATATTTTTGATTTCCTTGAGTTACGTAAAAACCACGGTAAAGAAGAAATGCGCGCCCGTGATTTGTTTACGGCTATGTGGATGCCAGATTTATTTATGAAACGTGTACAAGAAGATAGTACATGGACATTAATGTGCCCTAACGAGTGCCCAGGATTATGCGATGTGCATAGTGAGGAGTTTGATGCACTTTACCTTAAATATGAAGCAGAAAATAAAGGTAGAAAAACCATTAAAGCCCGTGAACTTTGGGAGAAAATACTAGAGTCGCAAATAGAAACAGGGCTTCCTTATATGCTGTATAAAGATGCAGCTAACAGGAAATCGAACCAAAAGAACTTAGGTACAATACGCTCATCTAACCTGTGTACTGAGATTATGGAGTACACAGCACCAGATGAAATAGCAGTATGTAACCTTGCTTCTATATCATTACCAATGTTTGTAGAAGAAGGCGTGCTTAACCATGAGCACCTGCATAATGTAACTAAGCGTATTACCCGTAACCTTAACAAGGTTATAGACAGGAACTATTACCCAATAGAAGAAGCACGTAACTCTAATATGCGCCACCGTCCTGTAGGGTTAGGTGTACAAGGGCTTGCCGATGCACTTATATTAATGCGTCTTCCGTTTACTAGTGATGCAGCTAAGAAGATAAACCAAGAGATATTCGAAACCATATATTTTGCAGCCGTTACCGCTTCTATGGAAATGGCTAAAGAAGAAGGAGCTTACTCTAGTTTTGAAGGTTCGCCAATATCGCAAGGAGAATTCCAGTACAACCTTTGGGGCTTAAAAGATGAAGATCTTAGTGGTCGTTGGGACTGGGCATCACTTCGTAAAGAAGTTATGGAGCACGGTGTGAGAAACTCACTACTTATGGCACCAATGCCTACAGCATCTACTTCGCAAATATTAGGTAACAATGAGGCATTCGAACCTTATACATCTAATATTTATACAAGAAGAGTACTTTCGGGTGAGTTTATTGTGGTAAACAAACACTTACTACGCGATTTAGTAGAACTTGGTATTTGGGATGATAACCTGAAACAAGAACTAATGAGAGCTAATGGCTCTGTACAAAATATAGAAGGCATACCAGAAGATATAAAAGAGCTATACAAAACGGTATGGGAGATGAGTATGAAAGACATTATAGATATGTCGCGCCAACGTGGTTACTTCATCGACCAGTCGCAGTCGCTTAACCTGTTTATGGAAAATGCTACCTTTGGTAAGCTTACCTCTATGCACTTTTATGCATGGCAAAGTGGCTTAAAAACAGGTATGTATTACCTAAGGACTAAGAGTGCTGTAGATGCTATTAAGTTTACGCTTAATAACGATAAAAAAGCAGTAGCAGTACCCGAAGCAGTAGCAGCTGAGGCACAACCGATAGCAACTACCGAGTTTCAGGCAATGATTGAGCGTTCTAAAAATGCTGATCCTGATGACTGCGAAATGTGTGGTTCTTAATTTTTAGAATTAAATAAAAAATATATAAACTATAGAAGGAGCAAGGTTACTGCTCCTTCTTTTCTTAACACTGAATAATGGATCAAACAATACCGTCGTCATTTTTTGTAACAGAAGATATGCAGGCTTCTTGGGGTAAAAGATTAGGTAACCTTCTTATTGATATGATAATAAGAGTTGTGCTTGTAAATTTACTAGACTTAATTGGCTTGGGGCTTTTTTATATTTTTGATTACGATTCGATGATTATGTGGACTACTAACTTAGATCCATTGCAAGGCTTCTTTCTGAGTATTTTAATTGTAGCCAGTTATTATATTATTATAGAGGTCTCAACGCAGCGAACTATAGGTAAATATATTACAGGTACTAAAGTAGTGTGTTATGATGGTACTAAACCCGATGCTAGAACAATAGCATTAAGAACGGTATGTAGATTTATACCTTTTGATGCTTTTTCATATTTTGCAGCTAACCCGAGAGGGTGGCATGATAGCCTTAGTAAAACCTATGTGGTAGATGTAAAAGAATATGAAGCAGCATTACAATTAAAAAAGTCGTTTAACGAGATAGGTAACGAAGAAGTGCTTTAATAGCCATAAATAAACCAATATGACAAAAGAAAAAAAAGCCGTTTATACGGGAGTGATAGCGCAGGATGAAGATGGTAACTACTTTTGTGGTACATACCTATTAGATTATCAAAAAGTAGCTTCGGGATTTAAACTAGACGACAAGATAACGATAAAAACCATTATCGAAAACCCGAGTGATAAAAGTCAAGAAAAATACCCTATGAAATCGAAAGATTTTGCATTGGCAAACAAGAAAAAATGGGTTAAAGATGATAGTCCAGAAGCTGAAGAAAATTAGAGAATAAAACCATCGACCAATATGATGCAATGGGAACAACTACTGTCGTTAAAAAGGCAGGGCGATACAAGTAAACGTTTACGAAAAGAACAAGACGATACCCGTTTGGGTTTTGAGGTAGATTATGACCGTATTATATTCTCATCGGCTTTTAGAAGCCTACAAGATAAAACACAGGTAATACCCTTATCTAAAACAGATTTTGTACACACGCGTCTTACACACAGTCTCGAAGTATCAGTTGTTGGGCGTTCGCTAGGCAGGCTTGTTGGTAAAAAAATTATCGAGAAGCATCCGTATCTGCAAGATATACACGGTTTCCAAATGAACGATTTTGGTGCTATAGTCGCTGCGGCAGCTTTGGCACACGATATTGGTAATCCACCCTTCGGGCATTCGGGAGAGAAGGCTATAGGCGAATATTTTAAAATAGGTAAAGGGAAGCAGTATAAAGACCAACTTACCGATAAAGAATGGCAAGATTTAGTCGATTTTGAGGGTAATGCCAATGGGTTTAACTTGCTTGCTACATCGCGCCCAGGTATAGAGGGTGGTTTACGATTATCCTATGCTACACTGGGGGCTTTTATGAAATATCCTAAAGAGTCGTTGCCTAAAAAGCCTACGGCTAATATTGCCGATAAAAAATATGGTTTCTTTCAATGTGATAAAGTTTACTTTGAAGATGTAGCCAAAGAGTTGGGGCTTATTCGTAATAAAACAGGTAATGATATTGGTTACGAACGCCATCCGTTGGCTTACCTTGTAGAGGCTGCCGATGATATTTGTTATACCATTATCGATTTTGAAGATGGTATCAACCTTGGAGTTATATCAGAAGATTTTGCGTTAGAATACCTTATAAAGTTGGTTAAAGACAATGTACAAGTAGAAAAATATAAGAGCTTAAAGACTAAAGAGGATAGGGTGAGCTACTTGCGCGCCTTAGCTATTAGTAGTCTTATAAATGATGCTGTAAAGGTATTCTTGGATAATGAAGAGGCAATACTTGCTGGTAAATACCCTTATGCACTAACTGATCAGGGTAAATATACTGCCCAGATGCGTGATATAATTAATATTAGTGTCGAAAACATATACCAGAGTCGTGAGGTGGTAGAAAAAGAAGTAATAGGCTATCGTATTATAAATATACTGCTCGATACTTTTTGTACCGCATACAACAATAAGTATGATGGAAAAGAGAGTAATTATGACAAGTTAGTATTAAAAATGCTACCCGAAAAATTTGTTACAGATAAAATGAATTTATATGACAGGTTACTGCATATATCGCATTTTGTATCGACATTAACCGATGGTAAGGCGCTATTACTTTATAATACTATAACAGGAGTAAAATAGATTTTTGGATTATCAGGTTTTCTAATTATCAGATAATCCAAAAATTTAAAAAGTATACGTTACGCCCACACCAAGCATTTGTTTTAGTTGTAGTTTAGGACCTACTTTTATAGGTTCGCCATTTACCTCTTCGGTAGCTTTTATATCATCATCATAAATGATATGTGCGCCAATGTTTGCTTTTACATATTGATTTACGGTCATGTCTAAAGACCATTGCCAGTCGATATCAATATTCCCAAATTTATTAATGTAATCGGTGTAAAAGCTAATGCGATGATCGAGTACTATGTTTTTAAATATTTTACGCTTTATACTGTTGGTAATTAATATACCCAGCTCTGTACGTGATTTTTTACCTTCACTTATCAATTTACCTTCCTCATCATACACAGCAGCACGTACCCCAAAAGCACCCTGATTAGCAAGTGTTTGGTTTAGTACTAATGTGGTTTTATCGGTAAGAGGAGAGAAGTAAGCATTTAAACCTAAATCTTTACGGATGTATTCGCCACCAACCCCAAGAAAAATATAGGCAGGTGCAAAAGGTGCCGAAATTTCATCGGTAGTATTAGGGTAAGCATATCCGTTAGTAAATTGCGTATTAAAGTTAAATTTGGCACTATAATACCAATGCGATATGGTATCACTTCGGTAACCAAAGGTAGAGGTAAGCTGTATTTGGTCGTCAGTTTTTCGTGTTTCTTGTCCTTCTTGGCTATTAAACCCGTATCTAACTACCAGCTCGTTATCCCAATTAAGGTTACCTTTATTATAATTACGATCAAATTCACCTTTTCCTAGTATGGTAACCGAGTTATTACCACCCACGCTCCAGTTTACAAAAGCAATTTGAGACACATCAAGCCCTACTTTATTCGTTTTTTCCCAATAAGTAATAGAGTCGGGTAGGGTAATGGCAATAACTTGCGAATGTATGTTCTGCATAAATGCTAATAGCAATAGTATTGTAAAACAGATTTTAAACTTCATTAAATGTGTAGTTTTTAATAGATGCGGTGCAAAAATCGTTATTTTAGGTAAGCTGCAAAAATTTCTTTTAGGCTTTTAACGTCAATACCACAGTATTGTTGTAGTTGTGCTGTAGTTCCATGCTGTATAAATACATCAGGAATGCCTAAAATCTTTACAGTTCCTTTATAATTGATATTTAATGCATGGGTAGCAATACTACTACCAAACCCTCCTGTAACACAACCATCTTCAACCGTTATAATAGTTTCATGAGTATTGAAGATATTTTGCAAGGCTTTTTTGTCTAATGGTTTTATAAACCCAAAGTGATAGTGCGAAAATTGCTCAGGATGCTCTATATGGGCAAGTGCCTTAGCTACATTATTACCAATAGTCCCTGTAGTGAGTATAGCAACTTGTGAGCCTTTTTGTAATTGAATAGCTTTACCTATTTCAGTTTTTTCAAAAGGCAGTTGCCAGTTGGTGTTTTCGCTTCTTCCGCGTGGGTAACGTATGGCTATAGAGTGCGGTAACCCTAATTGAGCAGTATATAATATATTACGTAGTTCGCGCTCATTTAATGGAGCAAAAACAATCATGTTAGGAATACAGTTGAGATAGGCAATATCAAAAACCCCATGATGCGTCGCACCGTCTTCGCCTACCAGTCCTGCACGGTCAAGACAAAAAATAACAGGCAAGTCTTGTAGTGCCACATCATGTATTACTTGGTCGTAAGCACGTTGTAAAAATGTAGAGTATATATTACAATATACAGTCATGCCCTGTGTTGCCATACCTGCCGCAAGAGTTACGGCGTGTTGTTCGGCAATGCCTACATCAAAAGCTCTATCAGGGAAAGCTTCCATCATAAACTTCATAGAGCTACCCGATGGCATAGCAGGCGTAATGCCTATAATTTTATCGTTTTGCTTGGCAAGTTCAACTAAGGTGAGTCCAAAAACATCCTGATATTTAGGCGGTAGGTTTTCATCTGATTTGGGTAATATTTCGCCCGTTGTTTTGTCAAATTTACCAGGTGCATGATATTTTACTTGGTCTTCTTCGGCTTGTTTTAGCCCTTTGCCTTTGGTGGTAATAATATGTAAAAACTTAGGACCTTTTATAGCTTTTAGTCTGTCTAATTCTTTTAATAAAGCGTTTAAATCATGCCCGTCAACAGGACCTGTGTAATCAAAGTTAAGCGACTTTATCATGTTGTTTTGCCGTGGGTTACGCCCTTCCTTTACTTCGGTAAGGTAGTTTTTAAGCGCACCCACACTGGGGTCTATGCCTATGGCATTGTCATTGAGTATAACTAATAAATTCGCATCAGTAACACCTGCATGGTTAAGTCCCTCAAACGCCATGCCCGATGCAATACTCGCATCGCCTATTACCGCTATATGGCACTTCTCGGTATCGCCTTGCAGTTTAGAAGCTATTGCCATACCCAATGCTGCCGAAATAGATGTAGAGGAATGCCCAACGCCAAAAGTATCATATTCACTTTCGCTACGTTTTGGGAAACCACTTATACCACCCCATTGGCGGTTAGTGTCAAATTTATCTTTACGTTCGGTAAGTATTTTGTGTCCGTATGCCTGATGCCCTACATCCCAAACCAATAAGTCATTAGGAGTATTAAATATATAATGTAAAGCAATAGTAAGTTCTACCACACCAAGGCTTGCGCCAAGATGCCCTTCTTTAACCGAAACAATATCGATAATAAAATCGCGCAACTCGCTGGCAAGTTGTGGCAACTGTTCGGAACTTAGTTTGCGTAAATCGTTAGGCGATTGTATGGTGTCGAGTAGCTTTTGCATGGGTGCAAAAATACAATATTTCCTTTTGAGTTACTTATTGCGGAGGTGTTATAATAGTATCACCCTGAATGTGATTGCTTTCCTCTTTTTTAGGCTCAAAGTCAAGAGCAACTTCACCTACTGTAGTGAGTGTTGGTAGTCCTTCAGGTTTTTTTATTGTTTTGCATTTAGGAACGCTGTCACGTTCATAAACCACCATTCCGTCCATAAATTCTCCTTTTTTAGGTATAGGTGGTGGAGGTAAGTCTTCAATAGTAATATTATCAATATCCTGAACAACTGTCGTTGCTTCTTCTTCCTCAATTACTACATTTTCAATTTTTTGTTTGTTTCCTGCATTATCCGAACAGCTTAACAGTGTAGTTCCCATTGTAAACAACAATGCTAATAAGAATATTTTATGGAACTGTGTCTGCGAAAACAGCATCTGAGAGGGAATAGTTATAGTAATACGTTTTACCTGATCTGTACGGAAGTGCCCGCAAACGCTTTTGCCTTCTTGGGCGATGAGGTAATTTTTTATTTCATTATCAGTCATTTTAGAAAAATCAATGACAGTTTTACTACAATTATCGCAAAAACGACCTGTGTCGTTTGGGGTCATTTCACCCCAATTTTCATTACACGGTTCGGGAATAGAAATTTTGTAATTGTTCATAAGCAAGGAGATTGGTTGTGTAAGGATAACGTTTAAATTATTGATAATCGTATTTTTGTGCTTATGGAAAATATTTTTACCGACGACTATTTTATGAGAAAGGCTTTGCAAGAAGCCGAAACCGCTTTTGAAAAAGACGAAATTCCTGTAGGGGCGGTGGTAGTAATCAATGATAAAGTAATTGCCCGAAGTCATAACCTTACGGAGTTACTGCACGACGTGACGGCACATGCCGAAATGCAGGCAATAACCTCAGCGGCAAATTTTCTAGGAGGTAAATACCTTACGGGCTGTACACTTTATGTAACGCTCGAACCTTGCCAAATGTGCGCGGGGGCATTATACTGGAGTCAGGTTTCTAAAATTGTTTTCGGAGCTTCAGACGAGCAACGTGGGTATAGGGCTATGGGTACAAAACTGCACCCAAAAACCGAAGTAGTTCACGGTATAATGGCAGAGGAATGTAGCGACTTAGTGACCTCTTTTTTTAAGAAAAAGAGGAGGTAATTAAAAATGTACTTCGACTACGGTCTTTAAAAAATTAATCATAAATTTAGTACAATATTTTTATGCTGCTTTTGTTATCATGTTAAGCTATAAAACAATAGTTGCCAACGCATTAAACCTTCCAATTATGAAAAGCCTTAAACTACTGCTGTTCTTTGCAGTATCACTGCTCATTGTTTCTTGTTCTAAAAAATCAGGAGAAGATTTTGATTCCGACCCATCGTTGTATGGCGAATATATTAACAATTATACATCGGGGTTAATTTCTACAAAAGCAGACATTCAGGTAGGGCTTACTTTTACTAACGATGATTGGCAGTTAGATAAAGAACTAGATGACGACTACTTTAGCATCTCACCAAGTATTGATGGTAAGGTATTATTGGTAGGTAGTAATACTATAGCTTTTCGCCCTGACGAAAGACTAGAGGAGAATAAAGAGTATCGCGTTACCCTGCACCTTTCTAAAATTACCGATGTTCCTAAAAACTTAAAGGATTTTAATTTTAGGATAAAAACACTAGAGCAAGACTTTAAAGTTACTACGCTCGACCTGCAATCGTATAGTAAAGATTTTCAGTACCTAAACGGAGTACTGAATACCAGTGATGTTATGGATGCCAAGACGGCGAAAAAACTGGTGAGGGCAGAGCAAGAAGGCAAGCAGCTACCCATAAGGTTTGATATGAAAAAGGGTGATGCAACAGAGTTCTTTTTTGTGATAGACAGTATAGAACGTAAAATAGACGATAGCAAAATACAAATACATTGGAACGGCGAAGCCATAGGCATAGAAAAAGCAGGTGTAGAAGAATTTGAAATTGCGGGTAAAAACAACTTTAAGGTAATTAGTATGGATATAGGTCCTGGTGATAACCAGTCGTTATTCATTAATTTTTCTGATCCTTTACGCAAAGACCAAAACTTTGATGGTCTTGTAGCGGTAGAAAATGCCAATAACCTCAAGTATGCCGTAGATGGTAACTTGCTTAAAGTGTTTTTTGGAGAACCACTTACAGGTACACGTTTGGTCGAGGTTTTTCAGGGTATAGAAAGTATTGAGGGGTATAAAACAAAAGCGATGCACTCAGCACGCGTACTTTTTGAACAAAAGAAACCCGAAGTGCAGTTCCTTAAAAGCGGAACAATATTACCTACATCAAGCAATTTAAAAATCAACTTTCAGGCGGTTAACCTAAAAGCAGTAGATGTAAAGGTATATCGCATTTATCAAAACAATGTATTACAGTTTTTACAAGATAATGATATAAACGGAGCGAATAACTTACGTAAAGTTGCCCTGCCCATAGCTAAAAAGAAAATTGTACTTAACAATGATAAAATGGCTAATTACAGCCGTTGGAATCCGTATGCGCTCGACCTTTCCTCATTAATAAATCCTGAACCAGGGGCGATATATAGAGTAGAGCTATCGATAAAAAAATCGTACTCTTTATACCGTTGCGGAACAAGTAGCGATGAAGCCGAAACCGAAGAGGAGGATGAGAATGAAGATGCTGAATTCTATTCGAACTTTGATAACGAGTATTATAATTATTACGACTATGACTACGCTTATAACTGGAGCGAGCGCGACGACCCTTGTAGCAAGTCGTATTTTTATAATAAAAAAATAGCGACTAATGTATTGGCGAGCGACTTGGGTGTTATTGCCAAAGGAGGCGAAAACAGTAACTATTTCTTTGCGGTAAGCAGTATTACCACTACCAAGCCTATTAGCGGAGCGAAAATAGAGGTCTATAACTTTCAACAACAAAAAATAGCTTCGGCAGATACTGACAGCGAGGGTACAGCAAAACTATCGTTAGACAAACGTGCTTTTTTTGCTATAGTGAAGAAAGATAATAACACCACTTACGTGAAAATGGGCGATGGTAATTCGCTTTCAGTAAGTAATTATGATGTAGATGGTACACGCCTGCAAAAAGGGCTTAAAGGCTATGTATATGGCGAGCGTGGTGTGTGGCGACCAGGTGATACGCTGTTTATTGGTTTTATACTGAATGATAAAGCAGCAAAATTACCGCCTTCGCACCCTATAAAATTAAAACTGAGCGACCCTAATGGTAAGTTGATACACCAAGCAGTACAAACATATAACGAAAACAATCATTATAAATTTATAGTACCTACAGAGGCTAATGCCCCAACAGGTAACTGGGAAGCTGTAGTAGCTGTAGGAGGAGCTAAGTTCTATAAGCGTATAAAGATAGAAACTATAAAGCCTAACAGGCTGAAAATAAAAAATGGTTTTGAGGGTAAAGTGCTTTCTGCTCACGAAAATAACACAGCAAACCTTGAAGTAACTTGGTTGCACGGTGCTGTGGCAAAAGACCTAAAGGTAGAAATGCAGGCTAAGTTTATGAAAGATGCAACAAGTTTTAAGGGATATACTAATTATATTTTTGATGACCCTGCACAAACTTTTACAACTGAAGAAGTAAACATCTATTCCGGTAAGGTAGATGCTACTGGTAAAGCAACGGTAACACTAAAACCATCGTTACAGTCAAGTGCACCAGGGATGCTAAAGGCTGCTATTATTACCAAAGCCTACGAAAAGGGCGGCGATTTTAGTACCGATGTTATCACGGCTTCTTATTCGCCATATAAAAGTTATGTAGGGGTAAAAATGCCTGAACCAAACAAATATGGCATGATTGAAACAGGAAAAGACAACCGTTTTACTATTGTGTCGCTTACCGAAAACGGAAAGGTAGAACCTAACCGCAAAGTAGATGTACGTATATATAATGTAAAATGGCGTTGGTGGTGGGATGCCACACATAATAATGTGTCATCATACAATTCGGCATTATCTAACGTACCTTATTATTCTAAAACCGTAACTACCGATGCTAAGGGTAAAGCATCATTTATATTAAATGTACCTGAAAACGACTGGGGGCGTTATTTAGTCCGTGTAACCGATGTAGAAAGCGGACACTCGGCAGGGGAAACCGTATATATGGACTGGTCATACTGGTCAGGGCGTACAAAAAGCGGAGGCGGAGAAGAAGCGGCTATGCTGGTATTTGCTACCGATAAAGAAAAATATTCGGTTGGTGAAAAAGCCGTAGTTACATTCCCGTCAAGTGAAGGAGGACGTGCACTTATCTCAATAGAAAATGGCTCTGAAGTGGTGGAAACCTATTGGGCAAGCACTGCTAAAGGCGAAACAAAAGTAGAAGTACCGATAACCGCAAAAATGGCTCCGAATGTATATGTAAATGTTACGTTGTTACAACCTCATGCCACTACTAAGAATGATGCACCTATACGAATGTATGGTATTGTACCAATAGAAGTGGTAGATAAAAACACGATTCTCGAACCACAAATAAGTATGCCTTCGGTATTAAAACCAGAGCAGAAAGCTACTATAAAAGTAAGTGAGAAATCAGGCAAGGCTATGACTTATACGGTAGCTATTGTAGATGATGGCTTGCTCGACCTTACCCGTTTTAAAACCCCAAATGCTTGGGATGCTTTTTATGCAAAAGAAGCATTGGGCATAAAAACATGGGATATTTATGATGATGTAATAGGCGCATATGGCGGTAAGGTAAACCAAGTATTCAGCATAGGGGGAGATGAAGATCTTGGCGGAGGTAAGGCTAAAAAGGCCAACCGTTTTAAGCCTGTGGTTATCTATATGGGGCCTTATACACTTAAAAAAGGCGAAACACAAAGCCACAATATAACCTTACCTAAATACATAGGCTCAGTACGTACTATGGTAGTGGCTGCTAATGAAGATAAGAGTGCTTATGGTAGTATCGAGAAAACTACGCCTGTTCGCAGTCCGTTAATGTTGTTGGCATCGCTTCCGCGAAAAATTACACCAGGTGAAAAAGTGACGCTTCCCGTGACGCTTTTCGCGATGGAGGATAATATTAAAAATGTAACCTTACAGGTAAAAACTAATAATGGACTGAAAGTAGTGGGTAGTGCTTCGCAAACTGTATCGTTTGCACAGCCTGATGAAAAAATAGCTTATTTTGAGCTTGAAGTAGGTAATGTAACGGGCATTGGTAAAGTAACTGTTACAGCACAATCGGGTAGCGAAAAAGCAAGTTACGATGTAGAACTCGATATAATGAACCCGAACCCTGTTACCCAAAACTTTAAAGAGCTGGTAATAGAAGCAGGAGCTTCGGGTACTATTGATTGGGAAGCTTTTGGTGTAGCGGGTAGTAACAAGGCAAGACTAGAAGTATCGTCATTCCCATCAATCGACTTTAACCGTAGGCTGGATTATTTAATACAATATCCACACGGTTGCTTAGAACAAACAACCTCAAGTGTATTCCCGCAGTTGTACCTAACCGATATAGCCGATATTGATGAAAAAAGAAAACAAGACATACAGCGCAATGTATCGGCAGGAATACAAAAACTAGCAAGCTACCAAATAGGTAACGGAGGTTTTGCCTATTGGTCAGGAGGTACACATCCTAACGATTGGGGTTCTAGTTATGTAGGTCATTTCTTTATAGAAGCAGAGAAAAAAGGCTATACATTGCCGTTAAATGCTAAAAAGCAATGGTTGAGCTATCAAAAGAAAACGGCGAGGCAATGGCGTTATGATAGTTATTATCATAATGATTTTGCACAAGCATACCGATTATATACTTTGGCATTGGCGGGTTCGCCCGATTTATCATCAATGAATAGGCTGCGCGAAACGCAAGGTATTTCTAACGATTCAAAATTACGACTGGCAGCAGCCTATGCCCTTGCAGGACAAAAAAGTGCAGGCTTGGCACTGCTCAACCAAAGCTCGCTTGATATAAATACACAAGGTTACCGCTATTACTATTATGGCTCCCCCGAACGTAATAGGGCTATGGCACTCGAAACACTTATTTTGTTAGGAGAAAAAGAAAAGGCTTTCCGTATTGCCAACCAGCTTGCCGATAAAATGTCATCGCGCCAATGGATGAGTACCCAAACAACGGCATACTGCCTGTACTCAATGTCCAAGTTTGCAAAATCTAATGGGACTAAAGGTATTGATGTAGCTTATACTACCAAGGGTAAAACACAGACTATAAAGACAGGCAAAACATTTGCTGACAGGGTATTGCAATCTTCGGGTAATAATACCGTAGCAATACGTAATAACAAAGAGGGTACACTCTATGTAAAAGTTATTTATAGCGGCATATTGCCTGTAGGACAAGAACAGGAAGAAAATAGAGGACTTAGTACTGTTATTACCTTTAAAAATAGGGAGGGTAATGTCATTAATCCGTCGCAGTTGGCACAGGGAACAGAATTTGTAGCCGAAGTAACCGTACTGAACCAAAAAGGCGAATATGTTGATAATATTGCGCTTACGCAGATAATACCGTCAGGGTGGGAAATTGTAAATACTCGCTTTACCGACTTTGGTGCGTTTGCTGATAATAAAGCTGATTATATTGATATTAGAGATGATAGGGCTAATTTTTACTTCCCATTAAAGGCTCATGAATCTAAAAAATTCAGAGTACTGCTTAATGCCAGTTATCTAGGTCATTATTACCTACCGGGTGTACAGTGCGAAGCAATGTATGATAATGACTTTTTAGCCCGTACCAAAGGGCAATGGGTAAATGTGGTGAAATAAAAATTTGATATGAATAAAATAGAATTATATTTTAAAAAGAGAGCTAGAGCTAGGAGAATAAAGAGGCTTAAAAACTCTATTGCGCCCTATTTAAAAAAAGATTTTGGAGTCGAATTAAATTATAAGCTTTGGACAACAAAAGGAGCTCGTTTTTCTGCAAGTAGAAGAAATAAAATACAGCATGAATTATCATCACGTACTTTAGCGTACCTATCAGCATACTTGATAATCATTGGACTTCTTAGCGCATATGAAATAAAAATTTCTGGATTTGATTATGAAAAATATGTTGCATTTATTACTACATCTATAGCAATATTGATTTTAGTTTTTACACATTTTGAAACATCGAAAGAATATGCAATAAAATCAGAGAAGTTGCATCAATGTTCATTAGAAGTAGGGGAACTATATAATGAGCTTAGAATGATTAAAACATTTGATACAATACAAAATAAGGAAGATAGAATATCTAGGGTTTCAAAAAAATATGAAAAAATTTTGCAGAAGTATGAAAATCATACTTCTATAGATTTTGATATGTTTACAACTGCGAAATCAGATTATTTCAAGTTGTCATGGTTTGATATTAAGTTAATTAAGATAGAATTTTATATACTAGTTAAACTTAAGTACCATATTTTCATGTATTTCCCATTGCTATTTATAATTTATATTATAATTAAAAGTCTATTTAATTAATAAATTCATTTAGTAAATGTGCTAAAGTTAAGTTTAGATTGGATTAAAAAGAACAAAATAAAATCGGTTATCGCACTCGCTTTGCTAGTATGGTATTATTGCTGCCTGCCCAAACAGCTTTTTAATAATCCGTATGCAACGGTTATCGAAAGCAGCGAGGGCGAACTCTTAGGCGCGCGTATAGCAAAGGACGGGCAATGGCGTTTTCCTGAGCAGGACAGTGTGCCGTATAAATTCAGGAAGTGTATTGTTTATTTCGAAGATCAGCATTTTTACAGCCATCCCGGTTTCAATCCTGTTTCTATAATAAATGCTATAAAGCAGAATTATAAAGCAGGTAAAGTAGTGCGCGGAGGTAGTACACTAACGCAACAAGTAATACGACTTTCCCGAGAAGGGAAAAAACGTAGTTATATCGAAAAATTAACTGAGCTAATACTCGCTACCCGTTTGGAGTTTCGCGATACTAAAGACGAGATATTAGGGTTATATGCAGCCCATGCGCCTTATGGGGGTAATGTTGTAGGGTTAGAAATGGCATCATGGCGGTACTTTGGCGTGCAGCCGCATCAACTTTCGTGGGCAGAGTCGGCTACATTGGCGGTACTGCCTAATGCTCCCGCACTCATCTATCCAGGGCGTAATCAGGATGATTTACGCAACAAACGCAACAGGTTACTTAAAAAACTATATACGGAGGATGTAATTGATAAAACTACTTACGAATTATCATTAGAAGAAGAACTCCCTCAAAAGCCGTTTGACTTACCCGAAACCGCTCCGCATCTTTTACAAAACATTGCAAAATCGCAGGAAGGACATCGTATAACAACTACAGTAAAGAGCGTACTGCAACAGCGTGTAAACCAAATAGCGAAACGTTATTATAACGAATACAGACAAACCGAAGTATATAACCTTGCTGTACTGGTTGTAGATGTAGAAACCCGCGATATTATTGCTTATGTAGGTAACTCGCCCACGGATAAGCTCCATCAAAAAGATGTAGATATTATCCCAGCTCCGCGGAGTACGGGGAGTATATTAAAACCCTTTTTGTTTGCTAGTATGCTCGATGCAGGCGAACTGTTACCAAATACGCTAATAGCCGATATACCTACACAGATATCGGGTTATAGTCCCAAGAATTATAATCATACCTACGATGGTGCTGTGCCGGCACAAAAGGCTTTATCGCGTTCGCTGAATATACCTGCTGTACTCATGTTGCAGGATTTTGGTGTATATCGGTTTTACGAACAGTTGCAACGTTTTAAATTGCGAGATGTTAATCAGCACCCGAACCATTACGGGTTATCACTGATTTTGGGTGGTGCCGAGTCGAACCTTTGGGATTTGTGCCGAACATACGCGGGACTAACGGGTACACTCAACCATTTTACGACGCATGATGCTAAATACCGTAAAAATGAATTTGCTGAACTCAACTGGGACAGTAAAGTAAAGCGAAATTTTGGAAAGGAAACTTTTAATAAACCCCAGCTTGGCGCAGGAGCTATATGGCTTACCTATAACGCTATGAAGGAGGTAAACCGCCCTGAAGGTGATGAGGCATGGCGTTTTTATGATTCCTCGCTTGAAATTGCATGGAAAACGGGCACGAGCTTTGGTGGTCGCGATGCTTGGGCTATCGGTACAAGTCCGCGTTATGTAGTAGGTGTTTGGGTAGGTAATGCGTCAGGCGAGGGTAGACCATCGCTTACGGGGGTGGGGAGTGCTGCTCCTATGTTGTTTGATGTGTTTAACCTGTTGCCACGTCAGCCATGGTTTAAAGCACCGCTTAATGATTTGGAAGAGGCTCATATATGCAAGCAAAGTGGTCATCTTGCAGGGGAGCATTGCCCCGCTGTAAAGCAATGGATACCTATAACAGGTAAAAATACAGATGTATGCCCCTATCATAGGTTGGTTAACCTCGATGCTACAGCGCAATATCAGGTAAATAGTAGTTGCGAAAGTGTGAGTGATATGATAACCAAATCGTGGTTTGTATTGCCCCCTGTAATGGAATGGTATTATAAAAAACAACATATCGATTATGCTACTTTGCCACCATTTCGTAGTGATTGTAACGGAGCGATGAGTACTACTATGGGCTTTATTTATCCTAAAGATAACGGAAAAATTTATCTCACAAAAGATTTTAGTGGTAAGCTACAGCCTTTTATACTAAAAGCAGCGCATACTAACCCTGATGCAAAGGTGTTTTGGTATTTAAATGACAGGTATCTGGGTGTAACACAAACGTTTCATGAAATGCCTGTAGAAGCCAAAACAGGAAAATATTATATTACTATTACCGATGAGAATGGTAATGAACTTAATAGACGTATAGAAATAGTATCGCAGTAATTATTCGGTTACTGTATCGTTGCTTTTCGCGAAAGCTCTTTTGTTGAAAACAATCAATATACCTACACCTATAGAGATAGCAGCATCAGCTACATTAAAAATAGCATTAAAGAAAGAAAATTCATTTCCTCCTATAAAAGGTATCCATTCGGGAAAATGTGCTTCTTTAATAATAGGAAAATAAAACATGTCTACTACCTTACCATGAAAAAGTGTTCCGTATGGCTTTTCGGCGAATAGTGTGGCTATATGGTTTTCAGAGCTGTAGTCGAAAATAATACCATAAAAAACGGAGTCGATTATATTACCAAAAGCTCCTGCAAGTATTAGCGCGATGGGAACAATAAGGTAGTTAGAATACTTTTTCTTTACAGAGTCTTGCAACCACCAGCCTATACCTATAACAGCTACAATCCTGAAAAGGGTTAATATTAGCTTACCATAAGAGCCTGGTATTTGTGCACCCCATGCCATACCATCATTTTCAATAAAGTTTATTTGAAACCATTCAAGGTCTAAAACATTTACAAATTCATGAAGTTTGAAATTTGTTTTTATATATATTTTAGAAATCTGATCTATTAATAATACAATTATGGCAATGATATAGGCTTTCTTTAGCGACATTCTAAGATTTTTACGGACAAAAATAAGTGAAATAATTAAATAATCCTGATTTATTATAAGAAGTCCGAAGATACAGAAATTGATGATTAATCCTAAAGGATACCATCTTTTTTACTATAACTTCGGACTTATTGTCTTTCGGTAAAAAAACCGCCCTATATAGGCGGCAATTATTATATTATCGTTGTAAATTCTTGGCTTCTATGCTCATAGTAGCATGTGGTACCAATTTTAACCTTTCTTTACCAATAAGCTTTCCTGTAACTTTACATATTCCGTATGTTTTATTCTCAATACGGATAAGTGCATTTTTAAGATCGCGGATAAATTTTTCTTGGCGGATAGCAAGTTGAGAGTTTGCCTCTTTACTCATTGTTTCGCTGCCTTCTTCAAAAGCCTTAAATGTTGGCGATGTATCATCGGTGCCATTGTTAAGGTCATTCATATACGCACTACGAATAAGCTCCAAATCAGCTTGGGCTTTATCTATTTTTTTTGTGATTAATTCTCTGAACTCCGCTAAATCAGCGTCAGAGTATCGTATTTGCTCATCTACCATATTCCAATTATTTTGAAATTAATACTAAGGTTTTTATATCATCAAATTCTATTTCTATTCCGTTTGTAATCTCATTCTTAAATATCAACTCTTCGGTAAGTGTTTCCGACTTTATGTAATCCTCATTTGCTGTTACCGCACTTTGCAGTGCTTCATCCGATTTAAGGAATACTTTTATTTTATCGGTTACTTCAAAACCTGAATCTTTTCTCAAATTTTGTATCCTGTTTACCAACTCTCGGGCTATACCTTCTTTCTTTAAAACCTCGGTTATAGTTATGTCTAGCGCTACGGTTATTCCGTTGGCATTGGCTACTAATAACCCTTCTATATCCTGTGAAGAAATCTCCACATCTCCCGATGTTAAATTAATACTTTTTCCTGAAATTTCAATATCGATACTTCCAGTTTTGTCTATAATAGCGATCTGTTCTTGTGAGAAATTTTGTATCTCTTTGGAAACCAATCCCATATCTTTCCCGAAACGTGGTCCTAATGCTTTAAAATTAGGCTTAACCTGTTTAACTAGTACGCCCGAAGCATCGTCTAACAACTCTATTTCTTTTACGTTTACCTCTGCTTTTATCAATTCTGAAACGGCTTCTATCTCAGCTTTCTGCTTCGCATCAAGTACCGGAATCATTACCTTTTGCAGTGGTTGACGCACTTTTATCATTTCCTTTTTTCGGAGTGATAACACTAACGATGATATTGTTTGTGCTTTCTCCATTCTGCTTTCTAACGATTTATCAACAAAGTTATCAGCATAGGCTGGAAATTCCGCCAAATGTACACTCTCAAAGCCTTCTGACTGTGAAGCCTGTGTTAAATCTTTATAAAGCCTGTCCATAAAGAATGGTGCTATTGCCGATCCTAGTTTAGCAACTGTTACAAGGCAGGTATATAGTGTTTGGTATGCTGCAATTTTATCTTCAGCATATTCGCCTTTCCAAAAACGACGACGGCATAGCCTTACATACCAGTTACTCAGGTTTTCCTGCACAAAGTCAGATATTGCTCGTGCAGCCTTGGTAGGTTCATACTCGGCATAGTAGCTATCTACATTTTTTATAAGTGTGTTTAGTTCGCTCAATATCCAGCGGTCTATCTCTGGTCTTTTAGCAATTGGTATCTCTGGTTCTGCATACGTAAAGTTATCGATATTAGCATATAACGCAAAGAACGAGTAGGTATTATATAGTGTTCCGAAGAATTTTCTTCGCACTTCGGCTACACCTTCTATGTCAAACTTCAGGTTATCCCAAGGGTTAGCATTGGCTATCATGTACCAACGGGTAGCATCAGGACCATATTCGGCAAGGGTAGTAAAAGGATCTACGGCATTGCCTAGTCTTTTACTCATCTTTTGTCCGCTCTTGTCAAGCACCAGCCCGTTACTTACTACGTTTTTATAGGCTACTTTATCAAAGACTAAAGTTGCTATGGCGTGTAATGTATAAAACCATCCACGGGTTTGGTCAACTCCCTCTGCGATAAAGTCAGCAGGGAAAGCGGTATTATTGTCTATTAATTCTTTGTTTTCAAACGGATAGTGCCATTGTGCATAGGGCATAGAGCCACTATCAAACCAAACATCTATAAGGTCGGCTTCACGTTGCATTGGCTTACCAGATGGCGAAATCAGCGTAATAGCATCTACTACATTTTTGTGTAGGTCGACTAAGCTGTAGTTTTCCTCGGTCATGTTACCTGCCTCAAATCCTTTAAACGGATTCTCGGTCATTACACCCGCAGCGATAGCTTTTTCTATTTCGTTGTATAGCTCTTCTACAGAGCCTACCATCATTTCTTCGGTTTTGTCTTCCGTACGCCATATTGGTAACGGAATACCCCAGTAGCGTGAACGCGATAAGTTCCAGTCGTTAGCATTTTTAAGCCAGTTACCAAAACGTCCTTCACCAGTAGCTTTGGGTTTCCAGTTGATGGTTTCGTTAAGGTCGAACATTTTCTCCTTAACATCGGTTATTTTAATAAACCAACTATCTAGTGGGTAGTATAGTAACGGCTCATCAGTACGCCATGAGTGTGGGTAACTGTGCACATATTTTTCTACTTTAAAGGCTTTATTCTCCTCTTTTAGTCGGATAGCAATCTCTACATCTACCGATTTTTCTGGAGCTTCGTCTTTATCGTAATACTCGTTCTTTACGTATTTACCCGATAGGTCTCCCATACCCTCTATAAAGCGCCCTTGCATGTCTACCAGTGGTACGGCAGTACCGTTAGCATCTAGTACAAGCATTGGTGGTATTTCTGGCTGCGCTTCTTTGGCTACTTTGGCATCATCTGCACCAAAGGTAGGGGCAGTGTGCACTATACCTGTACCATCCTCTGTAGTAACAAAATCACCTGCTATTACACGGAATGCATTTTCTGGGTTTTGGTATGGTAATGTATAGGGTAATAGTTGTTCATATTTTACACCTACCAAGTCTTTACCTTTGGCTTCGGCTAGTATTTGGTAAGGGATTTTTTTATCTGACGACGTGTAGTTTTCAAAGTCTGCATCTTCGGTACTTTCAAAGTATTTACCAGAGAATTGCTTGCCAACAAGACTTTTAGCTAATACTACATTGATAGGTTCAAAGGTGTATTGGTTAAATGTTCTAGCTAATACATAATCAATTTTTGGACCTACGGTTAGGGCAGTATTACTAGGTAATGTCCAAGGTGTAGTTGTCCATGCCATGAAATCTATTGCTCCGAAGCCTTTAAAGGCTTCTGGTAAAGTATCGGCAATAGTTTTAAACTGTGCTACTATAGTAGTATCAGTTACGTCGCGGTAAGCACCAGGTTGGTTTACTTCATGCGAGCTTAACCCTGTACCTGCTTTTGGCGAGTAAGGTTGTATTGTGTAACCTTTATAAATAAGTCCTTTGTCGTATATCTGTTTTAGTAACCACCATACCGTTTCCATGTATTTTGGTTTGTAGGTAATATACGGGTCTTCCATATCTACCCAGTAGCCCATTTTTTCGGTAAGGTCGTTCCATACATCGGTATAGCGCATTACGGTGCGTTTACACGCTTCGTTATACTCTTCTACAGATATTTTTGTACCAATGTCTTCTTTAGTAATACCAAGTTCTTTCTCTGTACCTAGCTCTACAGGCAGTCCGTGAGTGTCCCATCCTGCTTTACGTTTTACTTGAAAGCCTTTTTGGGTTTGGTAACGGCAAAAAATATCTTTAATGGCGCGCGCCATAACGTGGTGTATTCCTGGGAGTCCATTTGCAGATGGTGGTCCTTCATAAAATACATATTGTGGCTTACCCTCGCGGGTGCTTACACTTTTTTCAAAAACGTTCTCTTTCTTCCAAAATTCTAGTACTTCTCCTGCAACAGTAGGCAGGTCAAGTCCTTTATATTCAGTAAACTTCTTGCTCATTTTAGTCCTTATAATAATCAATTTGCGAAAGTAAGGATTTTTTTTATGTAATGGTAGTTATTGCTGTATATAGGGCAGATTTAAGGATTTGGTAAAAAACAGAAGAGTAAAAAAAAGACTTTAACAGTAAGTGTAGTCTTTTTTATTTAATTTAGCTAGGAACTAATTAATTATGAAAAAGACAACTTTATTATTATTTGCATTTGTTGCGATATTGAGTTTTTCCTGTAACAATGATGATGATTCTGAAACTCCAGTAAATGAAAATTTAGACGCAATTAGTTTATATCTACCTACGCAAGCAGAAATAGATTCTGTTGGGTCTCTTGGTTATAAGTCTGTCGGAACACTAACTATAGGTTCACAAAATAGTGATATTACTTCTTTGCTACCGCTCGAAAACTTGAAGAAGGTGGGCTATTTGTTGATTCAGGATGTGCCGGATATAACTTCTTTAGAAGGGTTGCATAATATAGAACAGGTTGATTATATATTGATAAGTAAAACTAATATTACAGATTTACAAGGGTTACGATCATTAAAGAGGTTTGATAAAAATGTAAATCTTGATAGTTATGAAACTGCTTCCCTTGGTTTACAAATTATTGAAAATCCGAGTCTTCAAAGTCTTTCTGGTTTAGAGAATGTAACTAAACTTCCTGTTTTGGATATTAGACAATGTCATTCTTTAACTTCTCTTACAGGGCTTGAAAACTGTGAAGATATAACTGATTTAGAAATACAGAGATGTGATGTTTTAACTGATTTAAATTCAATTAGTAAGGTGAAAAAATTACGGAATGGTTTTTTTAGGTCTTTGCCAAGTCTTACATCGCTTGCAGGATTAAATCATTTGGAAGAAATAGAAAATTTAATTTTAAAATCAGTATCTATTAATTCATTAGAAGCATTTTCTAATGTTTCAAAAATGAAATCATTGGATTGTACTTTTAATGAATCTTTGATTTCTTTTGAGGGGCTTGAGCAAATCACAAATATTGAGCTGATTAATGTTTTTTATAATGATAATATGACTTCTTTAAAGGGGCTCGAAAACGTTACAAAGTCTAAATCTATAACAATTGTAGATAATGAATCTTTAACCTCTATTTCCCATCTTTCAGGATTAAATCAGGTTAAAGGCGATTATACTCCAGGGGTAACGTTTCAAAGTGGAGGTGTAATTATTAAAGAAAATAATAGTTTAGAAACCTTAGATGGGCTGCAAAATGTTACAAGCTTTCAGGGTAATATAGAGGTGATTAATAATGAATCTTTAGTAGATTTATGTGCTCTATTGGATGTGTTTCAACTAAGGCTTAATATAAATACAGGTCATGCTTATATATATGGTAATCAAAATCCAATTAGTGGCACTAATGGGGACTATTTAACTTCTGAGAATTGTAGTGTAGATTAATATAAAGAAGCCCATTTTATTAAAAGGGGCTTCTTTATATTAATCTATTAAATAATTATACCGTTTGGTCGTCTACTGTAGCATCGGGAGCGTTTTTCTTTACAGACTCTATACCGTTATCGCGAGAGGCTACACTTTCATACATTTCGCTTGTGCCAATAATTTGACCGTTAGTAGCTTTTAGGTTAAAGTAAGGTTTACCGTTTGAAGATTCTTTTCGGTCGAATTTAGAATCATCTTGCGAATTACGTCTTACAGATTCAATTCCGTTCTCACAACTCGATTTTGCTTTATAGCCTTCACTAGCAAGAATAGTTTGCCCATTGCCTGCTTTAAGGTTAAACTGAAATTCGTTGTTTTTTCTTTTAGTAATTACAAATTTGCCCATAACTGGATGTTTTTTAAGTGTTAATGATAGCTAATATAATAATTTATAAGGTATATTGATGATGTTTAAAAACAAAAAACCGCCCTAACATCTTGTTAGGGCGGTTTTTGTTATTCTGTCGCGATAGCGTTTCCTTTGCTATCATAAAAGCGGTATTCTAAATACGTGTAAGCGTCACGAGGTATTACTTTTACCCATTTTTTATGTTCAAAAAACCATTTTGAACGTGTAGATGGGAAACCTTTAGTAAGGTATGCAGCAACAAAAGGGTGTGCATTTAGCACTATCTTTTTGTTACTCTTTATAATTCTTTCAAGGTCGGCTGTAATTCTATCAATCACTAGTATAGGAGCTTCAATCTCCCCATTTTCATTATTAGGGTCTTCTTCCCGTGTTTTGATATTTACTTCAGGCCGTACGCGCTGTCGGGTAATTTGAACAAGTCCAAATTTACTCGGAGGCAGGATCTTGTGTTTTGCCTTATCGTCGCTCATTTCGTCTCTTAAAAAGTCGTAGAGCTTCTTTCTGTTTTCGGCACTAGACATATCTATAAAGTCAATTACGATAATGCCTCCCATATCTCTAAGCCTTAGTTGTCTTGCAATTTCTGCAGCAGCTATAAGGTTTACTTCTAGGGCGGTACCTTCTTGGCTAAGGGCTTTGTTAGAGCGGTTACCACTATTCACATCTACAACGTGTAGTGCTTCTGTATGCTCTATAATAAGGTAAGCTCCTTTGCTCATAGAAACAGTTTTACCAAACGAGGTTTTTATTTGCCTTTCTATGTTATATTTTTCAAAAAGAGGCAATTCTCTGCTTTGGTACAGTTTTACGATGTTGGCTTTTTGGGGAGCTATCTCCTGCAGATAGTCCTTAGTTTGATAAAACAGGTCTTCATCATCTACATAGATACCCGTAAAGGTATCGTTAAAAACATCACGCAGTATAGAGGAAGCTTTGTTTACTTCGCCTAGTACTTTGCTAGGATGATGTGCACCAGGAATACGTTTGCACAAAGCTGTCCATTTATCCAGCAAGTTTTGCAGGTCTTTGTCCAGTTCGGCTACTTTTTTATCCTCGGCTACTGTTCTTACAATAACGCCAAAACCTTTGGGTCTGATAGATTGTACCAGACGTTTTAGGCGGTCTTTCTCATCTTTAGAATCTATTTTCTGTGAAATCGAAATCCTGTCAGAAAATGGTACAAGCACTACATAACGTCCTGCCAACGAAAGCTCAGAGCTTATACGTGGCCCTTTGGTAGATATAGGCTCTTTTACCACCTGAACAAGTATTGACTGGTTAGCACTGAGTACATCAGTAATCACGCCATCTTTGTCAATTTCTTTTTCGAACGGAAAATTTTTAAGTGAGAAATCTTTTATTTTACCTGCGCTTACAAGTTTTGTGAATTTCATTAAAGAAGGTAGGTTTGGTCCTAAATCATGATAATGTAAAAAGGCATCTTTTTCGAAGCCTACGTTTACAAAAGCAGCATTAAGTCCCGCTACAGGTTTCCTGATTTTGGCAATAAAAATATCGCCTACAGCAAACTTGTTTTTGTCTTCCTTCTCTTTGTGTAATTCTATTAGTTTTCCATCTTTTAATAAGGCAAAATCTACGGCTTCAGAACCAGATCGAATAATTAATTCTTTGTTCACACTGTACATTTTTATCCGCGATAGTTTACGGTTCACAGTTAGCATTTTACAGTCAAAAACTGTATACTGTTAGCTATTAGTTGTTAACTATAAAGCAGATGGATTAAACAATAATTTACAGGTAGTTATACCCGGCGGATGTTTGTGAAAAGATTTTTATAACAACGAGGTGAAAGATAATAGACTCATTCATACTGCATAAATCTATTATCTTTTACTTCTTGTTTGTCTTTACATCCATTTTCAATGAACTTTAACTTTTTCTAAAAAAAAGAAAAAGTAGTATTATACTACTTTTTCTTTTTGTGGCGGTTAGCTCTCGCTCTTTTCTTTCTTTTGTGCGTAGCTACCTTATGTCTTTTTCTTTTTTTCCCACTTGGCATAGTGTCTAAGGGTTTAAGTTAATAAATAAATTTTGTTATTTTACTTCAGTATTCGTTTTTACACCGTCAACAAATATTTTTGCAGGTTTAAATGCAGGAATGTTGTGTGCAGGTATTTTTATAGTAGTATTCTTAGAGATATTTCTACCAGTTTTTTCAGCACGAGTTTTGATTATAAAACTTCCAAAACCTCTCAAATAAACATTATCACCGGTTTCCAAAGAGTTTTTTACTTCCTCCATAAAAGACTCAACTGTTGCTTGTACATCTCCTTTTTCAAGTCCAAGTTTCTCGGAGATTTTTGCTACGATGTCTGCTTTCGTCATTTTCTTTATTAAATTTATATTTGTATGTATTTTTTTCGAGTGTGCAAATATAGGAATTAAATAAACAATATTTCAACGTTAATGCATTAAAATTTAATAACATAAACTTTTAAATTTGCTAACTTACTAACAACAATGGATTTTTCTAAGCATCTAATACAATGGTATTTACATAATAAACGTGATTTGCCTTGGCGCAAAAATAGTCATCCGTACTCGGTTTGGCTATCCGAAATAATGCTCCAACAAACACGCGTAGCACAAGGAATGCCTTATTTTTTTAAGTTTATAACCGCCTTTCCTACTGTAAACGACCTTGCTAACGCTCCCGAAGAGCAGGTTTTAAAGCTCTGGCAGGGGCTGGGATATTATTCGCGTGCAAGAAATTTACACGCTACAGCTAAGTACATAGCTTATGAGCTTCATGGTATATTTCCAGATAATTATAAAGAGTTGCTAAAATTAAAGGGAGTAGGCGATTATACTGCTGCGGCAATAGCCTCTATATGTTATGGTGAGCCTGTTCCTGTGGTAGATGGTAATGTATATAGGGTACTTTCGCGCTATTTTGGTATCGAGACCGATATTTCATCATCTCCAGCAAAGGCTGAATTTAGGGCTTTAGCAGCAAAGTATTTACCACGCGACAAGGCATCAGAGTTTAATCAAGCAATGATGGAGTTTGGAGCGCTGCAATGTGTCCCTAAAAGTCCTGATTGTGCTGCATGTATTTTTAGTGCAGATTGTGTTGCTTTTACTACAGGTAAAGTAAGTGTATTGCCTGTAAAACTTAAAAAAACTAAAGTTACTAATCGTTACTTTAATTATATAGTAGTAAAAGATGCGAACGGTAGTAGTGTTGTTAACAAGCGTTCGGGTAAGGGTATATGGCACAATTTATATGAGTTTCCCTTGATAGAAACAGAGACGGCGGTACCCGAGCAAGAAATGAGTAAAACAATTTGTGGTTATGAAGGTCTAGGTTTTATACCCCAAAATGTAAGCCTATTAGTAGATACTGTTGTGCACAAATTATCGCACCAACACTTGCATATACGCTTTTGGGAAGTGGTAACAAATGCTGTTGTTACGGGCGCAATGAATCGTGATAAAATAAAGCAATACCCGTTCCCTATTGTTGTTCATAATTTTATTGAGAAGCATTGGGATTGATGCTAAATTTTACTATTTTTGAGTAAATACTAAACAATAGTTATGAGTGGAACGCTAAACAAAGTAATGCTTATAGGGCATTTGGGCGATGATGTAAAGATGCATTATTTTGAAGGAGGAAATTGCATTGGGCGTTTTCCGTTGGCTACTAACGAAGTTTATATAAATAAGCAGACTAATGAAAGGGTAACCTCTACTGAATGGCACAATATAGTGGTGCGTAATAAAGCTGCCGAAATATGCGAAAAGTACCTTACTAAGGGAGATAAAGTATATATAGAAGGTCGTATAAAAACACGACAGTGGCAAGGCGAAGACGGCATAGCACGATATAGTACCGAAATACAGGCTACAGAGTTTACATTTCTTACCACTAAAAAAGAACTTGACACGAATAAGCAAGAACAACAAACTACACCGCAACAGGCAAGCGAGCCAGCTAAGCCTACAACCGACTATAATACAAATGTGCCAGCACCTGCACCAGATGATGACTTGCCATTTTAATTGTTTAACTAAAACTTACACCTTTGGACCCCGACCCCTCCAGTAT
The DNA here is from genome assembly GCF_003344925.1 of Flavobacterium arcticum. Classification (NCBI taxonomy): domain Bacteria; kingdom Pseudomonadati; phylum Bacteroidota; class Flavobacteriia; order Flavobacteriales; family Flavobacteriaceae; genus Flavobacterium; species Flavobacterium arcticum. Next base: position 1,665,963 of record NZ_CP031188.1, read on the forward strand.
ATTATTATATGATTATGACCTTATTATAGGTTGTGCGGGTATTATATTCCTTCTTTTTTGTTCTGCTTTTATATCTGGTACCGAGGTGGCTATTTTTTTGCTGTCGCCAGAGGATATTAATATAATAAGCGAAAAGAACCCTAAAAAGGGTAATATGCTAGTGTCTTTACTAGAAAGACCTAAAAAACTGCTAGCCACTATTGTTATTACCAATACGTTTATAAATATTGCTATAATTATACTGTTCTTCAGGTTTGCCGAAAGTCTTTTTTATGGTATATCTATACCATACCTTAAGTTTACAGTAGAAGTTGCGGTTATAACATTTTTAATACTTCTTTTTGGCGAAGTAGTACCTAAAGTATATGCTACCCGAAATAATCGTACATTCTCTTCGCGTGTTGCTTATTTACTTTTTGTGCTTAATAAATTGCTTTCGCCTATAAGTGTACCCATGCGCGAAATTACACTAGCCTTACATAAAAAGTTTAACGTACAGCCTTCGGGTATATCTGTAGATCAGCTTTCGCAAGCCTTAGAGCTTACAGATTATGGAGATGCTACTGCCGAAGAACAAAAAATATTAGAAGGAATAGTAACTTTCGGTAATACTGATGTGCGACAGGTAATGAGTCCGCGAATTGATATTTTTGCGTTAGATATAGAAGAGACTTTCTCAGAAATATTTCCTAAAATAGTTGAAAGCGGTTTTTCGCGTATACCTGTTTTTCGTGAAAATATCGACCAGATTGTTGGTGTGCTTTTTATTAAAGACTTAATACCGCACATTGATAAAGATGTTTTTGAATGGCAAGAACTAGTGCGAGAGGCATTTTTTATACCTGAGAATAAAAAACTAGATAACCTGCTTAAAGAATTTCAAGGTATGAAAAACCACCTTGCTATAGTGGTAGATGAATATGGTGGTACATCGGGACTTATATCGTTAGAAGATATATTAGAAGAGATAGTAGGCGATATAAGTGATGAGTTTGATGACGAGGATATTATCTATTCGCAAATAGATGAAAAGAACTATCTTTTTGATGGTAAAATAAGCCTTAAAGATTTTTATCGTATTACGGATGTAGAGGAAGAAATTTTTGAAGAATCTAAAGGTGAAGCCGAGACCCTTGCAGGGTTTGTACTTGAGATATCGGGGAATTTTCCTAAAAAAGCACAAAAAATTACTTTTAATGGCAATATCTTTACCATAGAATCGGTTGATAAGAGAAGAATAAAGCAAATAAAGGTTACACTACAATAATGAAGAGTATAAAAAAAATAGCTGCAATAGCTATAACAGCCACATTTTGTGCACTGTTTACATCGTGTGGCGACAGCGAGGCTATTATGCCTAAACCAAAAGCCTTTTTAAGGCTAGATTACCCTATAGAAGACTATGTAGTATATGAAGGCAAATGCCCTTATAGTTTTGCTTTTAACTCACAGTCTATAATTAAAGATAAAGGTAATTGCAATTTTACTTTGACCTATCCTAACATGAAAGCAAGTATATATATTACATACAAGCCTGTTTCGGGAGATATAGAGAGGTTGTTGCGCGATGCTCAAAAACTAACTTATGAACACGTTATTAAAGCCGATGGTATACAAGAACAGCCGTTTGCTAATGAGTTGAATGCTACTTACGGAATGTTCTATCAAGTAGGGGGTAATGCAGCTACTAATGCACAGTTTTATATTACCGATAGTACAGATCATTTTCTTACAGGATCGGTGTATTTTAATACGCGTCCGAATTATGATTCATTAATGCCAGCAGTAGCTTACATTAAGGAGGATATGAAAAATATTATGGAAACTATTAAGTGGAAGAAGTGATAAAATAAATAAAAAAGCAGCCAAATGGCTGCTTTTTTATTTATTAGTTTTGGATAAAAATTAAAGACTTCCTGCTTTTTCTTTTTCTCCGCCGCATTTACTTGCACCAGAGCAGCATCCTTTTTTAGCGCTTTTAGTTTCTTTACTAGTTTTTGCTTTCTTAGCTTTTTTCTCTGCTTTTGCATCTTTCTTTTTCTCTGGCTCTTGGTCAGCTTTATAAAGTTGTGCTTTATCACCAGAGTTTTTCACGTCAGATACTTTATAAGCACCATCAGCAATGTGCTCTACTGTTTCAACAAGTGCTTCGGGAGTTTGTTTTCCTGCGTCAAAAGATACAGTAGCTGTTTTGTTGTCAAAATCTACTTTAGCTTCTTGCACACCATCAAGACCTGCAAGTTTGTTTTCTATTACTTTAGCACAGCCTATAGCACAGGTCATACCATCTATATTAAAAGTAGTAGTTTCAAGATTTGCAACAGTTTCTTCTCCAGTTGTGTTTTCTATTACAGGAGCTTCGTTTTCGCCTTCGACAGGAGCTTCTTTAGCAGTGTTTTTACAGCTTACAGAAAGTAATGCCACAACGGCAAATAAGGAAATGTTTTTAGCTAAGTTCATTATGTTATAGTATTAAGTTTTGTTATAAATAACTCTTATAGAGAGCATTTACAAATTTAGTAAAAAACGTTTGTTATCTGGTTTTATTGTTAGAATTTTGAAACAAAAATAATTTATGCAGTCAAAACACCTAAAGTGGTATTTACTTATCATACTGTCAATTACTTGGGGTAGCTCTTTTATCCTTATAAAACGTGGTCTTGTGGGGTTAACCCCCTTTCAGTTAGGCTCACTCCGCATTATTTTTTGTGCCTTATTTTTATTAATAGTAGGTTTTAAAAGTTTAAGAAATATACCAAGAGGTAAGTGGAAGTATTTGGCTATTACCGCATTGTTTGGTACATTTTTACCAGTTTACCTTTTCTCTATTGCACAAACAGAGATACATAGTTCTATAACTGCTATATTAAACTCCTTAACACCATTAGGAACACTAATTATAGGTGCAGCAGTGTTTGGGCTGTCTTTTCAAAAGCGACAATTATTTGGGGTTCTTATAGGTTTAGTAGGGTGTGCACTGCTAGTATTTAAAGGAGCTATAGATAACCCAAATCAAAACTATTATTATACACTTTATGTTGTGGTGGCAGCATTGTGCTATTCGGTTAATATAAATTTGGTTAAAAAATATCTTTCAGACGTTAGTCCTCTAAGTATTTCGACGGGTAATTTTGCGGTAATAATTTTACCTGCATTAGCCATACTTTTTTCTTCTGGCTTTGCAGATGTAGTTACTCAGCCCGAAACACAAAACGCTATGTTATATGTGGCTGTATTGGGTATAGTAGGTACTGGTATTGCTAATATTATCTTTTTTAAGCTAATTCATATTTCGTCGCCTATATTTACTTCATCGGTTACTTATATGATACCCGTTGTGGCTTTTGGCTGGGGTTTGTTTGATGGCGAATCATTGTCGCCATTACAGGTTTTAGGAGCGGCTATAATATTGCTGGGCGTTTACTTTTCTTCTAAGAAAGTAAAGGAATAGTAAAATAAGAGTTATTATATAAAAAGTAAAGGCTGCCCAATTGGGCAGCCTTTATAATATAACCTGAATTATAATTTCTTATTGGAAATCAGCAGCAGTAACACCTTCGTTAATTTTTGCTTCATTAACAGTAAGGTTAATTTCGATACCTACATTCAAAATTACATTGTAAGGTATTTTCACACCTTTTATTTCTTTGTAATCATTGTAGTAAGTCATTTGGGTCATTTTTTGTCCCATTTGCTCTTGCTCTTCAGCTTTTGCTACTTTCAAACCAGATTTTACATCATAGTAATACGTAAGATCTCCGTTTTTAACAGCATAAGCATCATTACCATTTATAGCTTCTATACCAGATACTGTTATTCCGTCTTTGCTCATAAGCATTAACTCTTCAAACGGTACTGCACTAGCTTGTAGGTCTGCAAGTTCTTCTTGAGGAATATCCATTCTCTGACCTTGTTGTACCATGTAACCACCTTTGTCGTTAACTACTTGTTTCATCATAGTATTACCCATAACATTCATTTCAACAAATTGTTTTTTGTCAGCAGATACTTTCATGATAAGCTCAACAGGTGCACCTTGTACAGTAGCTGTAGATTTTGTGTATATTGTTTTAACACCTTTAGCAGCTTTTTCTCCACCAATAGCTTTTATATAATCTGCCATTACAGTTTTTGCAGTTACACCAGCAGGAATAGGCTTGTTAACTACAGGTTTCTCTGTTTTTTGTCCCCATTTGTCAAAGTAGAATACTGGTATTTTAGAGTTTTCAAGCCCTTCTAATACATCACCAGCTTTACCTACAACAACAATTCTTGCTTTATCTGCAAGGAAGAATTTTTTAGCAGCATTTCTTACGTCTTCTGGAGTTACAGCATTAATGTTTTTAATGTAGTTCTCGTAGAAGTCTTCAGGAAGATTTTGTGTTTGCGTTCTTAGTGCATAACTAGCCACTGTAGATGGTTTTTCCATTTGCATAACAAAGTTACCTACGTATTTTGCTTTTGCATTTTTAAGATCTTCAGTAGATACTAAATCGTTTCTCATTTTCTTAACCTCGTTAAGAATTTCAGTAATAGCGCTATCAGTAACTGTATTTCTTACAGATGTAGATGCTCTAAACGATGTTACATATTTACCTGATCCTATAGAAGAATAAGCACCGTATGTCCAAGCGTGAGCTTCACGAAGGTTAAGGAAAAGTCTTCCTTCACCACCACCACCAAGTATTTGGTTAGCAAGTAGTGCTGCAAAGTACTCTTTGTCTGTCATTTTAAGGTTAACCACATTTATAACAGATATTTCACTTTGTACAGCGTTTGGCATGTCTACAAAGTTTATTTGAGTATACTGTACGTCTTTAGGGTCGCTGTAGCTAATGTTTGGTGCTGTGTTAGGTGTCCAGTCTCCAAATAGCTTTTTAACCTGTTTTTTAACGTCTTTTAATTTTACATCACCAACAATTACTAAGTATGCTTTTTCAGGAACAAAGTAAGTGTTGTAGTTTGCTTTTACATCAGCAAGGCTAACATTGTTTAATGTTTCTTCGCTAAGGTATTCTCCTCTAGGGTGTGCTTTACCATATACAAGAACATCAGTTACTCTTGAAGCTACGGCAGAAACACTTTTTTCGTTAGATTTAAGTCCTTCTAAAATTTGAGCTTTTTGCTTGTCAAATTCTTCTTGAGTAAACTGAGGGTTTAGTGCGCCATCAGCCATAAGCTCCATCATCCTTTTTGAGTATTTAGATAATCCGCTTGCAGCAGCACCTTCTGCCCAGAAGTTAATGTTTGCGCCTAAAAAGTCAACCTCTTCATTAAAGTCGTCTTTAGACATTGTAGTGGTACCACTACCCATAAGGGCACTTGTCATATCGGCAACTCCTTTTTTATTACCTTCGGCATACGGAGCATTGTCCATAGTAAGGGTATAGGATACTCTTGGTAGTTTATGGTTTTCTACCACAAGTACTTTAAGTCCGTTTTTAAGTGTAAATGTTTCTGGTTTGCCCACATTTACCGTAGGAGCTGGTCCTGGTTTTGGCATTGGTCTGTCTTGTGCCTGCATAGTAATAGATAAAAACAAGCCGGCTAATATATATATAACTTTCTTCATGATATTTTGTTGCTTAGTTTTGTGCTTTGTCTTTAGCTGGTACATAGTCAAGTATTAACCTTTGGTTAGGGTTAAGGTACTTTTTAGCTACATCTCTTATTTCTTCTCTTGTAATAGAACGATAAATGTCTATTTCAGTATTAATAAGGTTAACGTCGCCATACAGCATGTAATAAGTAGCAAGGTTACTTGCAATACCTTCTACGCTTGCATTACTATTTACATAATTGCTTTCGTAAATGTTTTTCAGCTTTTCAAACTCTTTTTCAGAGATAAGCTCTTTTTGTAGTTTTACAATTTCTTCATCAGCTTCTTTAAGAATATCTTCAGCTGTAAATCCTTGCATTGGTATACCATATACCATATACAAACCATAGTCTTCTTGACTGTAGTTGAAAGCTCCTATTTGTAAAGCCATCTTCTTTTCGTCAACTATTTTTTTGTACATTCTAGAGCTCTTACCATCACTAAGTATAGTAGAAATCATATCTAATACTCTCGCATCTCTTGTTTTCATAGATGGCGTTCTGTATGAAGCAATAACCATTGGAAGTTGGATATTTGGATCTTCATATGTAGCGTGAAGTGTTTCTGTAATAGGTTCCTCTTTAAACGTTTTACGGTTAACAGGTGCTCCTTTAGGTATTGGTGCAAAATATTGGTTTACCCATTTTTTTGTTTGGTCTATATCAAGATCTCCAGCTATAACAAGTACAGAGTTGTTAGGAACATAGAATTTCTTGTTAAAAGCCTGAAACTCTTCTAATGTTGCAGCATCAAGGTGATCCATAGATCCGATGGTTGCCCAACGGTATGGGTGGTTTACAAACATGTTTCTTTTTACCTCTGCAATAAGGTTACCATAAGGCTGGTTGTCTACACGTAGTCTTTTTTCCTCTTTTACAACCTCATTTTGTGTATCTACACCAATTTGGTTAATAACTGGGTGCATAAGCCTTTCTGATTCCATCCAGATGGCAAGCTCCAAGTTGTTAGAAGGGAATACTTCGTAGTAGTACGTTCTGTCGTCAGAAGTGTTGGCATTGTTATTACCCCCATTAGCAGTAACTATTTTAAACCATTCACCACGATCGATGTTTTGAGTACCTTCAAATAAAAGGTGCTCAAAAAAGTGTGCGAAACCTGTTCTTTCAGGGTTTTCGTCTTTAGAACCAACGTGGTACATTACCGAAGTAATAATAACAGGAGCTGTTTTGTCCTGGTGCAGTATAACGTGCATCCCGTTGTCTAGATCATATTCCTCAAATGCTACTTGTTGGGCCGATGCTACTCCGCCAAGCATGAGAAGTGAGCCCAAAGCCATTAAAGATTTTCTCATAAAAATTAATAATTATTTTGATTTTGATAATTGGTACGCAATTTCGGCATTTTGTTACAATAAATCTAAGATTTTTTTCATGAATTGATAATCAGACTATTATAAGAGTAATTTTTCTGATAAAATTTACTGTAAGGTGTTGATTGATTAATAAATAGTTGTATATTTGCAACCTTAAAATTTTAATAAACCATATTGTTATGTACGCAATCGTAGAGATAGCAGGGCAACAATTTAAAGTTAGCAAAGACCAAAAAGTTTACGTTCACCGTTTAGAAGGTAAAGAAGGAGATGCAATTACATTTGCAAAAGTTCTTTTACTTGATGATAACGGAAATGTGACTATAGGCGCCCCCGCTATAGAAGGAGCTTCAGTAGAAGCCAAAGTGCTTCAGCACTTAAAAGGAGATAAAGTAATCGTTTTCAAAAAGAAAAGAAGAAAAGGTTACAAAGTTAAAAACGGACACCGTCAGTCTTTAACTCAAATTTCTATTTCGGGCATTACTGCTCCGGGAGCAAAAAAGAAAGCAACGAAAAAAGCGGCAGCTGAAGAAGCTGCAGAATAATATTAACAATTAAAACTAAAACATCATGGCTCACAAGAAAGGTGTCGGTAGTTCTAAGAATGGTAGAGAATCAGAATCGAAACGTTTAGGTGTTAAGATTTATGGAGGTCAAGCTGCCATTGCCGGTAACATTATAGTAAGGCAAAGAGGTTCTAAACACAACCCAGGTGAAAATGTTTACATGGGTAAAGATCATACTTTACATGCTAAAGTTGACGGTGTTGTGAAATTCCAGAAAAAAAGAGATGATAAGTCTTTTGTATCTGTAGTTCCATTTGAAGCTTAAGACATAAGAAAAAGAAAAATTATATAAAAACCCGCTCTTAATACAAGAGCGGGTTTTTTGTTGTTTACTATTTAAAGCGTTTTAGCTATAATAATATGCCACTTTTTTATGAGCTTCAACTCTTCATCTACCTGTAAGCTAATGTTAGCGTCAAAAAATAAAATACGGATTTCATCTTCTGGATGAGTTTTTATAAAAGAAAGTTCTAACTTACGGACAGCCATTGGCTCTATATCTTCGTTTTCTAATACTCTGCTAGCGTTTACTATACGGCATTGCTTTATTGTATTAAGGTTTATTTGTACAGCCTCTTTAGTAGGAGCTTCTATGAAAAAGAGTGTTTTATTGGTACTATCAATTCCTATAGCCGATTGGTTCCATATATCATATTGTTCTATGGTACACCATTTGTCTTTTGCAGTCTTTAATAATTTATTTAATATTACCTTTTCTTCATTTTTTCTTTTGGTTTGTGCTAATACGAGTGGTATAAAAATAAGGATAAAAATAGCAATCCCTATTATAATTGTTCCTGTTTCCATTGTTTTTAATATTGTATATAATGCGTTATGAGGTCATTGCGTATGCAAGACCCTGTTGTTATTTAAGATTTGTAAAACGATTGTTTGTATAGTTTTACCAAAAATAATGGAAGGGGAAAATGAGGTCTGATTTTCGGTAGCGGACAATAATATTTTTTGAGTATAAAAAATAATTACTACCGTTTTGTAACCAGTGTTCTTTTACAGCGCTGTTATTAATTAAAAGTGCTGTAAAAGGGTTTTTAAGATTAGCTGGAAGCTTTTTGAAAGAATTTCTAGTAAATTCTAACTGGGGTAATTGTGCGGCATACAGAATAGTTGCCTTTGAGAAAGAATAACTTTTTTCTTGGCTATTGCCAGTTATCTTTGCCTTAGGCTTTTTATTAGTATTATCGCTTATGTTTACTGCATTGATGCTAAAATAAAGCGATGATAGCGCAACAAGTAAAATGGCGTAAAAAAAGTATATTAAGTTTTTCACGACACAAATTTAATACATTAAATTGTATTTCAAGAAATAGTTATGATACTATAAAAAAGCTACTAATCGCGATGTTAGTAGAATCATGACCATGTGCAATAAAAATAATTTGCGTTCCTGATCTTTTAAGAAAGCATAAATCATGAAAATGATGTTAATACCTGCTAATGTATAAACAATAGTACTTATTCCAGAAAAATGCTTGTTGTTTACCGCAATTAATGATGCAGCTATAATAGCTGTTATAATAATTGACGATGTTACTTTTAAACCTGTTTGTTTGGTTTCTAGACTAACTATGGCAGCTATCATTTTTACAGGTACAAAGTAAAGTGCTACTATACCTCCTATTATTAAATAAGTGTTTACGCTAAACACCTCTTGCCTAAAAAGGAAAAAGGAGAGTAGGGTAATCATGAGCGCAAAAACCTCATAATATTTTTTAATTGTTTTCATTTGTTTACTATTTTTAATTGGTTATTATCTCTATAAATGTTTCTCGGTCTATTTCTCTTGCTCCAAGGCTTTCTAAATGCGAGTTGTGTACTTGGCAATCTAGTATACGGTAATTTTCACGCTTTAGTTTTTGTGCCAGTGCTATAAAAGCTATTTTACTGGCATTAGATACTTTAGAAAACATACTTTCGCCACAAAAAACAGTGCCTAAATCTATACCATATAAGCCACCTACAAGCTCGTTATCTTGCCATACCTCTACTGATTTTGCATAACCTAACTCATGTAAACGAGTATAAGCCTGTATCATGTCTTCTGTTATCCAAGTGCCGTCCTGCCCGTTACGGCTAATGCTGCGGCAATTGGTTATTACTTCTTTAAAAGCAGTGTTGTAAGTAATCTTAAAAATACCACGATTAATTACATTGCGCATACTTTTAGAAATTTTTAGCTCTTCAAAAAAGAGTACCATGCGTTCTGGCGGACTCCACCATAGTATTGGCTCGTCGTCTTCAAACCAAGGGAATATACCACTTCTATAGGCTAATAATAGTCTTTCGGTAGTTAAATCGCCACCAATAGCTACAATGCCCTCAGGAGAAGCATTATAAACAGATGGGAAATAAAGTTCGCGCGAAAGGAAATACATGGTTAATTAAATTTTAATTAAATATCAAATTTATAAAATTGTTACGTCGTTTCATTCGTTTATGGTGATAAATAGTGAAACTTAATAGTATATGTTTTTTTAAAATAATTGGCAGGAAAAAGAGGGGTGTAATGAAAATGATTATACCTTTCGGTGTTTAATTTATAACACTATTTTCGATGAAATATTTTATTGTAGTATTGTTTCTTGTAATGACCTCTATGAGCTTTTCTCAGGTGTTTAATATGGAAAAAGATACTATACAGATGGCAGAGGTTGTTTTAAAAAAAGAGCATACTAAATATCGAATAAAAACTATAAAACTAAAAGGGGCGTGCTATTATGCTGAGGATATGCGGAATACTTTTGAGATAATAACCTTACTAGAAAATTTGCCTGATGGATATTTAGAATCTATTTCTTTTAATTTTAATGGGTTATACAGCTCATACAAAGATCAATTAGAGCATTTTAAAGAAACCGAACTCGAGTTTGTGGTATATGAAGTGAATGAAGGTGGTACTCCAGGAGATAAGATAGTACATGATGCTATGCCTATACATATAGGTAAAGAATATATAGGTAAGGTGGTTATAAATGTTTCAGGACTTAATATTAAGAGTCAAAAACAGCTATTTATAGGTGTTAGGCGAATATCTGGTAGTGGGAATAAAAATGAATTTTCTATTAGTTGTCTATGCAATGGTCAAGATAAATATGTTACCCTATCTCGTGCTGATGCAACCTCTGGGTGGAAACGTCGCTGGGAATGTGCTGCTTTAAAAGTAGATGTTAGCATACAAGTAGCTCATTAATATATTACAACAAACCCTGAAGTCAATAACTTCAGGTTTTGTTGTTTATAGGTGCTTTCTTGTTTAGAAAGGTAAATCGTCGTGATCTTCTTCTTTAAAGTTTGTTGCTGGCTCAAAAGAATCTTGCGAGCTGGGAGGCATTGGTGGTGCAGCTTGGTAGCCACCACCTGCTGGTGCTTCGGGCTGTAGTTTTTCTATTCTCCACCCTTGTATAGAGTTAAAGTATTTGGTTTCGCCTTGTGGGTTTACCCACTCTCTACCGCGTAGGTTAATAGATATTTTTACAGGTTCGCCTACGTTATAGCTGTTTAGTAGGTCACATTTGTCTTGTGTAAACTCTACCATTATATGCTGTGGGTATTGCTCGTCAGTAGTAACTACTACTTCTCTTTTTCTAAATCCGTTGCTACCAAATGTTTTGGTCTCATCAATCATCTTAATTCTTCCTGAAACTTCCATAATTCTCCTTGTTATTTTCTGCCTAAGGCAGCCATCGTTAATATATTAAAAATTCTTTTCTGCTAGTAATACTTTCCATGCTTTTAGCACTTCGTTATTATCAAGATATTGTTTTGCTATTCTATATTTTTTATCAGCATCGTCAGCACTAAGGAGTGCTTTTATTTCAAAATCTTCTTTTATAAATTGGGCTATCTCATTATCATTAGGTAGTGTTTCTACATTACCCAGTTTACCAAGATCGTTACCGTTAAAAAGATCGCATTCTTTTACAAAACTAGGAATACTATCTACCCCTATGCCTAATGTGGTAAGAGGTTTTTCTACTTCAAATAGTCCTTGGTTAGCACGGCTGTACCAGTTGCCACCCATACGCGATACTAGGTCTATTTTAGTCTGGTCTACAGCGCCATTTTCATCTAATATGGCTTCATCTACGTGTATTTTTACTACTTCGCATATAATTAGGTTACCAGCCCCGCCTTCGTTACCTAATGCTATAATATCATTCACTTTGCACTCAAACTGTACGGGCGATTCTTTAACCCTAAAAGGTTTTACCACATCACTAGGTAGCATGGTAAGTCCTGCTTTTTCAAACTCATTTACACCTTCGCTATATTCAGTACTCGATAACGATGCTTGTTGTACTATAGCATAGTTAACTACATTAATAACCACCTCACGATTAAGTTCGGTATTGAGAAGCGTATGTTTAACGGTGTTATTCCTTACCCTACGTGCTGGTGAAAACACCAGTATAGGCGGGTTAGCACTAAACACATTAAAAAAACTAAAAGGTGAAAGGTTTGGCACATTGTTTCTGTCCAGTGTACTGGCAAAAGCAATAGGTCTTGGTCCTACAGCACCTTGCAGGTAGCCCTGTAGTTTTGCGGTAGGTATTTCTTTAGGATCAATACTAAGCATTACAGTAGTTGTTTTGTACAAAGATACTTTTTCTGCCAGTACTAAAAAACGGCTGTTCGAAATTTAACCTCTTATGTTAATAACTAATACTAAAATGGTTTCTTACTGCGTTACTACCTTTTATGTTTACTTAGCACAGTTAACTTTTACTATCTTTAAGCCTCAAAATTTATTCTATGCAATTTTCAGATAAAAGGAGCATTATCCGTTCGGTAATTATAGTTAGCTCATTCCTTATTGTTATCCTTATTTTATGGAATACCTACTACCTTTTTCAGTTGTTTAAAGATGAAGAGCGAATGAAAATGGAGCTTTGGTCTAGTGCTACAGAGGCTATATTTAGTCCTACTGAAGATAAAGCGCTAGAGACGCTTAACAGTATTACTAATAACAATACTACTATACCTATTATCTTGACCGATGCTAGAGGAGTAATACAAAAGTCGAAAAATATTGATCCTGCTATTTTAGATGGTAATATTGTTAAAGACTCTATCCAAGCATACAAACTACTAGAAAAATTTAAGGCAGATAACAATAGACTTACGGTAGAATATTTGCCAGGCGAAGTACAGTATGTTTATTATGGTAATTCTACATTATTGAATGTGCTTAAATATTACCCTATGGCTCTTGCGCTTATTATTGTGCTTTTTGGAGCTGTAGTATATAACTTTTACAGAGCAACAAAAGCAGGGGCACAAAATAGGCTCTGGGCAGGTATGGCAAAAGAGACAGCCCACCAGATAGGCACACCATTATCATCATTGCTAGGGTGGATAGAGATAATGAAAATAGATAATGTAGATGAAACGACCGTAACAGAAGTAGAAAAGGATGTAAGTCGCTTGCAAACTATTGCCGAGCGTTTTTCTAAAATAGGTTCAGAGCCTGTACTAGAAGAGCGCGATATTATAGCAGAAACAGAAAAATCTTTTGATTACTTAAAAGCAAGAGCATCTAAACAGGTTGTGTTTAACTTCTCGGCACCCGACTATCCTGTCATGGCAATGCTTAACCCTGAATTGCATAGTTGGACAATAGAAAACTTAGTGAAAAATGCCATAGATGCTATGAAGGGCAAGGGTAGTTTAGATGTAATTATAGAAGATCGCGAAAAATATATAAAAATTAAAGTTTGCGACTCTGGTAAGGGTATGGCAAAAGGGCAATTTAAAAAAGTTTTTGAACCTGGTTTTACTACCAAGAAAAGAGGGTGGGGGCTTGGGCTATCGTTAACCAAGCGTATTGTAGAAGAATACCATAAAGGTAAAATAAAAGTATTAAGCTCCGAAGTAGGTAAGGGTACTATTATGCAGGCAAGTTTTCCTAAAAAGTAAAAAAGCAGGAAAATTTATTTCCTGCTTTTTGTTATATAATTAGTAGCGCTTAGTATTACAATGTAATTGCTACATGTTTTTGCTAATACTAGCTGCTATTGTTTCAAACTCTTCTTTTTCCAGTTTTACTTTATCAATGAATCGCATTTCATCCATTTCGTTAAGCGGTATGAGGTGTACGTGTACATGTGGTACTTCTAGTCCTACAACAGCCATGCCTACACGTTTACAGGGAACTGTTTTTTCTATAGCATTAGCTACTTTATAGCTAAACTGCATCAATCCAAGATACAGTGCTTCGTCCATGTCAAAAATTTTGTTTATTTCCTTTTTAGGAATACACAACGTGTGCCCTTTTGCATTAGGGTTAACATCTAAAAAAGCCAAGAAGTTATCATCTTCTGCTATTTTATATGCAGGTATTTCGCCGTTTACAATTTTTGTGAATATAGAGCTCATACAGTTTTGTTTTTATGGTTATGCTCTTGATATTTCAAGCACTTCAAATTTTAAAACACCATTGGGAACATTAATTTCGGCAACCTCTCCTACAGATTTTCCTAAAAGTCCTTTGCCTATAGGTGATGTAACTGATATTTTACCTGTCTTAAGGTCAGCTTCACTTTCTGCAACTAGCGTATAGGTCATTTCCATGCCGTTGGCTTGGTTTTTAATTTTCACGGTAGATAGTACTAAAGCTTTAGTCAGGTCAAGTTGCGACTCATCTATAAGTCTTGCATTAGAGAGTACCTCTTCCATTTTAGAAATTTTCATTTCTAATAATCCCTGAGCTTCTTTTGCAGCATCATATTCTGCATTTTCAGATAAATCTCCTTTATCTCTCGCCTCGGCTATAGCCTGAGAAGCTTTTGGGCGTTCTATGCTTTTTAGCTGATCCAGCTCATCTCTTAACTTTTTTAATCCTTCTGCTGTGTAATAAGATACTGTACTCATAACTTCATCATTTATATAAATAGAAAAAATCCCATTCAGGACGGGATTTCTTTCTGCAAAGATAATATTTTTTTAATATGTCTGTTTTATTACTGTGTGCAATGGCACTTGTCAAAGTTAATTAATTTAAATTTGTTTCATAATTATTAAGTAGAAATTTATGAGTATAACTAAATATATTTTAGTGATTTTATTATTTCCGATATTTATCGGTTGCAGTAGTGATAGTGTTAATAATAATAACAAGTATTTGCCTAATTACAATTTTTCTATCGATATTAATATGGATTTACCGTTGTATACTAATTTACAGTTTACGGCAAACCCTGTTTATATAGATCAGGCTGGAGTGGGTATTACTGGAATTTTTGTTATGAATACAGGAAGTGGTTATGTGGCTTATGAGTCTACTTGTCCGAATCAAGAAATAGCATCATGTTCTGCAATGACGCTGAATGGTATTATGGCGGTATGCCCTTGTGATGAATCGGAGTATAGTCTTTTTAATGGGCAGAGCGAAGGAAAAGAATATCCTTTAAAACAGTATAGGGTAGATGTTATCAATCCTAGCTTGATACGTGTTTCTAACTAATGCCTGTTATAAAAATAGAAACCTACATCGCTGCTGATATACAGGTTGTTTTTAATCTTTCGCAGAGTATAGATCTACATTTGGTTTCAGCTTCACAAACGAATGAAAAGGCGATTGCAGGAAAAACTACAGGGCTGATAGGTCTTGGAGAGAGTGTTACTTGGCAAGCCCGACATTTTGGGATTAATCAGAGGCTTAGTATTGTTATAGCTGAATTTGAAGAACCGTATTATTTTGCAGATGAAATGACAAAAGGTGCTTTTGCAGCTATGCGTCATGAGCACACCTTTAAACAAATAGGGGATAAAGTGCTAATGACTGATGTGTTTAAGTACAAAAGTCCTTTGGGAATTTTAGGTAAACTTGCCGATGTATTATTCCTAGAACGCTATATGCGTAAATTTTTAATGAAACGAAATAGGGTACTTAAAGAAATTGCTGAAGACCCAAATAAGTATAAAAAAATCCTGCCACTGTACAGTGGCAGGATAACTTAAATTAAAATAGCAATATGAATTAATTTAAATTTTTTAAAATTTAAGTGTTGCACCTACTAAAAAGTTGATGCCAGCTTGTGGGTAGTAGTATGGGTCGCCATACATATAACCGTTAGACACATACTCTTCATCAAAAATATTGTTTACTAGCCCGTTAAGCACAATACCTTTAAATATCGATTTTGTTTTAATTTCGTAAGAGATGTTTAAGTCGCTCACAAAATAACTGTCTAGTTTTGAGTTGCTCGATTCGTAGTTATCCATAAACTGTTCGCCTACAAATTTTGACAATAGTGCTACTTGAAAGTTTTTAGTAGGTATATATATTAATTGGTTACCTGCTATAATGCTTGGAGAAAAAGCAATTTCGGTATTACCTAAGTTTTCAGGCCCACTATCACCTTCGTTATAAAAATCTACATTTTTATTATCACTTAGTGCCACATTAGGGCGCAGTACCCATTTGTCTGTAAGAAATAAAGTAGCTTCGGCTTCTAGTCCCATTCTGTAGCTATCGCCACTATTTGCATATATAGGCGAACCTACATCGTTAAGCGCACCTGTTAGTACCAACTGATCTTTATATTGCATATAATATCCATTTATGGTCAGTTGGTTTCTACCTGATTTATAACGCCAACCTAGCTCAAAATCATTAAGGCTTTCTGGTTTAACACTTCCACTTTCATAATCAGTACGGCGAGGTTCTTTGTTAGCACGAGCATAAGAGAAATAAATACTGTTATTATCGTTAGCTATATAAGTAAGACCTGCTTTTGGGTTAAAAAAGTTAAAAGTATCATCTACAGGTATTGGTGCAGAAGCATCTTCTAGTACATTACTAGCATTATAGTTTACAGTACGGTACTGCATATCTCCAAATAGGCTAAATTTAGAGGTTAAGTTATAATTAGCTTTTGCAAATACATTAAAGTCTGTTTTCTCTGCATCATTATCATAATACTTGTCGTATGGTTGTACACCTGCCGAGTTTCTTGCCCAAATAATGTTGCCAAAGTGTGCGCCTTCATACTTGTTCCATGCACCACCAAATACAACATCTAAACCGTTATTTTTATAGTTAGCAGAGAAAGTAGTACCATAAAAATCATTGTCTAGCCACTTGCGTGTAATTAGGTCAGATCCTGGAGCAATCTCGCCATAATAGTCTACCATCTCTGTAGCCCCAATGCCAGGGTATCCTGCCACAGGTACATTATCACGGTAGTTTTCATAATAGCCTTTACCTCTAGTATAATGCAGAGCAATATTAGTATTCCAGTTATTATTCAGTTTTTCATTCCAATGCAATTGGTAATGGTCTTGCTGGTAGTTATCAACCTCATCCTTATAATAGCGTATATTACCCTCAATATCAGTATAAATTCCTGATGAGTTAAAACGACGATCACTATCTAAAGTAGCTTTGTCTATACCATTCCATGCTTGGTAGGTACGTTCTTTACCACCAAATACTAAGGCTTTTATTAAGGTAGAACCATATACATATGTTCCTTGCAAGAAGTACGATTTTAGGTCAGATTCTGCTCTATCAAGATACCCGTCAGATGCAATGTTAGATAGTCGTCCTGCTATTTCAAAACGATCGTTCATTAACCCTGTGCTGAATTTTACGGTATGCTTGCGAGAGTTAAAACTACCAAAAGAGTTAGAGATTTCTCCGCTAGATTCATTGCTATACCCATCGGTAAGCAAGTTAAGGCTTGCGCCAAATGCACCTGCTCCGTTAGTAGATGTACCTACACCACGTTGTAGCTGTATATTCTCTACAGACGAGGCAAAATCGGGCATGTTTACCCAAAATGACCCGTGCGACTCTGCATCGTTATACGGTATACCGTTTAGAGTAACGTTTACACGGCTAGCATCGGCACCACGTACTCGTATGCCTGTATAACCTATACCATTACCAGCATCTGAAGTGGTAACTACAGATGGTAAAAAGTTAAGCAATAAGGGTATGTCTTGCCCTAAGTTACGAGGAGCAATTTCTTCCTTACTAATGTTGCTAAATGTTACAGGTGTTTGTGCCGTTACTCGTACTGCTTGTAGCAATACTTCTTCTAGTTTGTAGTCTGGTGCTTTTGTAGAGTCTTGTTGTTGCTCTGGTACTGTTTGTGCCATAGCACCCATTGCAAAAAAGCTTAAAGCTAACGGGAAAATGTTTTTCTTTTTCCTGTTGAAATGATTGAATAAAAGTTTCATCCGTAAATAATGTTTACGAATAAAAGGGGCAATTATTCCTGGTTTTGTTAAAAATTAATATTTGTTATAACCTTAAGTAGAGGCGTGCACTCCTTTACTCTTGGTCTTTTTCCCTTGGCAGCATTACCCGCCCAGGTTCTTTGGGTATGATCTCAGCCTGATATATTAGGCACCCCTTTGAGACGGCGCAAAAGTAGTAAAACTTTTTTGATGGATAACTTAGATTTTTAGAATATTGAATTTTTAGAATAGCAATATATATAATAGTCTTGTAATCTAATATTCAAACTATCTAATGGTCTTGTTTTAATGTTCGGGTGGTTTGCGCAACTGTTTTTTCTCAGAAAGGTTCTTTTTATTTTTAAGTCGTTTTTTGATAACCGATTTTGGTATTCGTGTTGGCTTTCTAATTTTGGGTACTACAAGTGCGCCATCCATTATCTGGATGAAACGCTTAATAACAATGTCTTTATTGCGTATTTGGCTACGGTCTTCGTCACAATTCAGGATTAATATACCTTCGTTTGTTAACCTATTAGCAAGGTTTGTAGTTGCTAATAATTTCTCCTCTTCTGTTAAAGCTTTAGATTCTTGTATGTTAAAGTTAAGTACTACTTTGCTGGCTACTTTGTTTACATTTTGTCCGCCTGCACCGCTACTGCGTACTGCTTTAAAGTCAAGTTCTTGTATAATGAGCTCTTTGTTCATGATTAAATTCTAAAATTTAGATTTCAGAATCAATCTAAAATCTACAATACTTTATTGTGGCTGGTGTGCCGGTTTTAATAAATCGTTTACGGTTTTTACAGGGCTAAACGTATCTAAAGGTACTTCGGCAAAAACAGTTATCCATCCTGCCATAGCACCATTCCATAACCCAGGTAATTCGTATGATTTTACATCTTTACCCAAACGGTTTTTAGTTACTATAAAACCTGTGTTTTCGTCTACATATTCGTTAAGGTTAAAATATTCGCCTTTATAATTTTTTAATCCGCACACAAGATCAACGGGGTTAAAGTGTGTCGATTGTGATAAAATTAGTTTTTGGTTGGCATTTTTCATGTCTATTTGCGAACTTTCTACAATTTGTAGCGATAGCTTTCCTTTTTCTTCCTCTACCCAAAACGGACCGCCTCCAGGTTCGCCTTCATTTTTTACCATACCACATACTCGTATAGGGCGATTAAGCAGTTGGCGCGCATATTCTACCCTGTTTTCATGCGTGAATTTCGATACATCGGCAGGTATATGTTGCGAAAGTTGTTTTTTAGCAAACTCAAATATTTCTTTTACTTCTTCTTCTTCACTAACATTGCCTTCGTCTATGCGATGTAGGTAAATAAATAGTTGTTCTTGTAGCTCTATTAAACTACCTGCTAATGCTTTTTTGTATAGTGATATTGTTTCTATATTGTTATGACTTACGTTGTCTATGTTTTTTACAAAAACAATATCAGCCTCAAGGTTGTTGAGGTTTTCTATTAGTGCCCCATGCCCACCGGGTCTAAATAATATAGCACCGTTATCTTCTCTAAACGGTACATTGTTCATGTCTACAGCAAGGGTGTCGGTTTTTTTATGTTGATACGAGAAACTAAAATCAATACTTGTGCCTGATTCTTTTTCTACAGCATTTTTTGATGTTGTTATAGCATCTAGAAAACCATCTAGATGTTCTTCGGATATCGTGAAATGTACATTACTCTTTTTTTGCGACTCGCTATAAGCAACACTTTCTTTAAGGTGTTCGCATACTGGAGTGGCAATGAAACCATCATATTGATGGAAAGGGAGTATACCTTTTGGTTTGTTAGCAAAGTCAAACCTTTCGTCTTGCAACATCGTCTTTATAAAGTTGTAAGCACGTGTGCTTTTGCTCCAATCGTTATAATTAGGATTTTCTTTTACGACATCTACTATAGCATTGAAAAACGGAAATTTATCTAACCCTACCAAAAAAGTATTAAGTGCAGTGTCTTTTTTTCTGTTTATATAAGCGTTTATAGTATCTTCTTCAGGGTTAAAACATACCATGAATTCGTTTAAGAATTTAAACATACGGGTAGCTGCCCCCGATGCGGGTACAAACTTGGTAAGTTTAAAATTGTCTTTTTTACTTTCAAAATAAGCCGCGTAGTCTTCTGCCGATTTTTTGGGTAATTTAAAAATACCATCGTTTATAACAGCAGGCTTTTTTAGGGTTATTTTATTAATGCCATTTATAAAAGTATTTATTTGGTTTTCTATTTTCTCTATACTTATACCTCTATTATAAATATCTGTATAATCTTTTATAGTAAAGCCAAGGGATATTGCTTTTTTAAGATCGTTAATAGCTTTCTTTGCATTTAATGCAAGCATATCTCCATCTGCTATAATTGTAATATAATTACTATTGTTTCTATCTAAAAGAGCAATAAGTTCTTTTGTTTTATCGTCTTCTATAACTGGTGTAGCTATAACTATTATTTTATGGTCGGCAAATTTATTTTTTTTAGACATTGCTTTCTCAATGTCTAGTACTCTAGTTATTGCCATATTACCTAGATTTTCTTCTGATTCAATAGCTTCTGAAACTAAACTAGCAGTTGTGCTGGTTGGGGCATAAATAATAATATTTACGATGCTTGTATTTGGTTTTGTAATGTTCTTTTCCATGAAAAATAGCCTATAAATGCAACAATAGTTAAAAATATATAAAATATGCTGGTAACTGTTGCTCCTTTGTAGAACAAAAGAGGTATTGCAATTATATCGGCAATTATTAAGAAAATCCAATTCTCAATTTTTCGTTTTGCCAAAAGCCACATACCTACAAAGCAGAGTCCCGTTGTAAAAGTATCTACATAAGCCCACCAATATGTAAACTTATTGTTATAAATAAATACAATTGCTACAAATATAACAGAAACTATAAAAATTTGTATGCATTTGGCTACGTCTTTTGCAGTCATTTGATTTATTTCTAGAAGCTTGTCATCCTGCTTGTCTTTTCTACTCCATAGCATCCATCCATAGATACTCATAATAAAATAATAGAAACTAATGATTACATCGCCATATAAATCCCATTGAAGAAACATATAGGTAAAAATAACAGTGCTTACAATTCCTGTTGGGTAAACAAGAATACTATTGCGGGCAGAATAAACAACACTTAAAGCGCCGAATACTGAGGCTATTGCCTCTAGACAAATGTTTAGGGTGCTATAGTCTTTATATTGACTAAAAAGAAAATCTAAAATTTCGTTCATTATAATAAGTAGGCTTTATATATTGGTTGCTTCAAAACTATACACTAAAGTAAAGCCTTCTATTTCTTCAAATAAAAAAGTATAGTTAGTATTCATTTTTTCAAAAGTTACAGTTGCCGTGCCGTTAGCATCGTTAAGCATAAATGCATCAACATCAATGTGGTTTTTAAAACTAATACCTGGTAATGATATCATTTTAAACAAGGCTTCCTTTACGCCCCATATTGCGGTAAGCATTTTTATATAATGGTCTTTTCGTTCAGGTTGTAGGTAGCTAAACTCCGAATTACAAAATTTACAGGCAATCTTCATTATTTTTTCGCGCTGCATTTCTATATCAATACCCACATTTCGTGAGCTTATTATAATTGCCGAAAACTGATGAGAGTGAGTAATAGATATATTTTTACCATTTTTAAGATGTGGTTTGCCATCATCGGTATAATAAAGATCAAAATCAGTATATCCAGCTTCTTGTAATAACATTCTAACACTTAAGAAACCTCTGCGATGTTGTTCACTTTTCATACCATCTACACGGGTTAAACAAACATCTTTTAGACGTACTTGCTCAAAAAGTGCATCGTGGCTTTCGGTAATTTTCCAGACCAGTAGTTGTGTGTCATCATTTAGGGTAACAAATTTATATAGAGGCATTAGAGTATTTGTAAGTGGTAGAATTTATTTTATTGTTTTTCAAATGCTTATAACTTTTAACAAAGCCTAAATTATTCTTAAAGCTATGTGGTTATGCAGGAATTCGCTAAATTTGCATAAATCTTGATAATACAAATATACAATATTCATGAGTACTAAAACTGTGCCCTACGTGGCTTACAAAGTAAAAGATATCGCCCTTGCAGAATGGGGTAGAAAAGAAATAGAGCTTGCCGAAGCCGAAATGCCTGGACTAATGGCACTTCGTGAGGAGTATAAAAACGAGCAGCCACTTAAAGGCGCACGTATTGCAGGTTGCCTGCACATGACGATACAAACTGCTGTACTTATAGAAACACTTGTAGCTCTTGGTGCAGATGTTACTTGGAGTTCATGTAATATATTCTCTACACAAGACCACGCTGCTGCTGCTATAGCTGCTGCCGGAATACCGGTATATGCTTGGAAAGGGCTTAACGAAGAAGAATTTGACTGGTGTATAGAGCAAACACTTTTCTTTGGAGAAGATCGTGAGCCGCTTAACATGATTCTTGATGATGGAGGAGATCTTACCAATATGGTATTTGACCGTTACCCAGAGTTAGCTAAAAATATTAAAGGACTTTCTGAAGAAACTACTACAGGAGTACACCGTCTTTATGAAAGAATGAAGAATGGTACACTGGTTATGCCAGCTATAAACGTTAATGATTCGGTTACTAAATCGAAATTTGATAACAAATACGGGTGTAAAGAAAGTGCTGTTGATGCTGTGCGTCGTGCAACTGACCTTATGCTTGCAGGTAAAAGAGTAGTAGTTTGTGGTTATGGCGATGTGGGTAAAGGTACTGCGGCTTCGTTTAGAGGTGCAGGTTCTATTGTTACCGTTACCGAGATTGACCCAATATGTGCGCTACAAGCTGCTATGGATGGTTTTGAAGTGAAAAGACTAGAAACTGTTATAGGTAATGCTGATATTGTTATAACTACTACAGGTAATAAAGATATTGTAGTAGGGCGTCATTTCGAGATGCTAAAAGATAAAGCTTTAGTATGTAATATTGGTCACTTTGATAATGAGCTAGATATAGCTTGGTTAAACAAAAACCATGGTGCTAGTAAAGTAGAAATTAAACCACAGGTAGATAAATATACTATTAATGGTAAAGATATCATTATCCTTGCCGAAGGTAGATTAGTAAATCTTGGTTGTGCTACAGGACACCCAAGTTTTGTAATGAGTAACTCGTTTACTAACCAGACATTGGCACAAATAGAGCTTTGGAAAAATAGTGAAAACTATAAAAACGAAGTATATATGTTACCAAAACACCTTGATGAAAAAGTGGCAGCATTACACCTTGCAAAACTAGGCGTAGAGCTAGAAACACTTAGAGAAGATCAAGCCGCTTATATCGGTGTACCTGTTGAAGGACCATTTAAACCTGAGTATTACAGATACTAATTCTTATTTTTAGGATTTATTAGATAAAAAAGCCTTCTGCATTGCAGAAGGCTTTTTGGTTATATTTTTCTAGATACAAACTTCCATTCTAATTCAGCAACTTAACTACGCGTCCAGCAATCCAATACATGGTCGTTTACCATACCCGTAGCTTGCATATGGGCATAAATTACGGTAGAACCTACAAATTTAAACCCGCGCTTTTTCATATCCTTACTAATGCTGTCAGATAGCGGAGTAGTGGCAGGAACGTGTTTAAGTGTTTCAAATTTATTGTCGATAGGTTTCCCGTCCGTGAAATTCCAAAAATATTTTGAGAAACTACCAAACTCATCCTGTACTTTTATAAACGCTTGTGCATTGCTTACGGCTGCGTGTACTTTTAGTTTATTACGAATGATGCCCGCATCTTGCAAAAGTTCATCTATTTTATCTTGCTCATATTTTGCAATCTTCTTGTAATCGAAATCATCAAAAGCGTTCCTGAAATTTTCCCTTTTTCGGAGTATTGTTATCCAGCTAAGTCCTGCCTGAAAGGTTTCTAATAATAGAAACTCAAATAATATAGTATCGTCATGAACAGGTTTGCCCCATTCTTCATCATGATATTTTTCATATAGTGCGTTGCCTTCACACCAGCCACAGCGTTTTTTATTCATTTCTTAGTTTTTTATATCAAGAGGATAAAGCTATCAAAAAAAGGTGAGAAAAATGTAGAGGCTATATTGTATGTATTAGTTTACGGCTTAATTTTTTTTAAAATTTGATGGTCGATGTAAAAAGTTCCGAAAGGGATAAAGCAAGAAACTAAAATTTTACTGGTTGTTTTTAATTTCCATTTTTGTTCAATGCCAATACTAAGGGCATTAAGCAAGAATAGTAAAAAAATTGCCCCATGTATTGGGCCAAGGTTTTTGCTCAACGTGGGGTTGTCAAAACAGTACTTCATTGGTACTGCAATGAAAATTAAAGTCAATAGAGAGATTCCTTCAAGAAAACCAATAATTCGTAGTCTTCCAATTTTTGTTTTGAATAGTTGTATCATATTATCTAAAATAAGGTCTGTTAGCAAAAGGTGAAAACGGCCATGGAATAGCTATAAAAATGATGATTAACGATATTGAAAACCAAAAAAGCATTGTTTTGAACTTGTTCTTGTCTGCTTCTTTTCTTTTTGATAGAGAAGAGCCTATTGTAATTAATACAATTGCAATTAACATTAACGAACTATGAATAAGTCCGAAAAATGTATGGTCTATACTTTTACTGCTGTTTTAAAATTTGAAAAGAAGTACTTAATAATAGGGCTTTGAAAGTAAAGCACCATTCCTATCATTAATTGAATATGGGCTATGGTTGCAGTCCAGTGTCGTATAGCATTGTCTGCTTTGCTAAATACAGATTTAGAAACATACCCTTTGTATGCTCTATAAATTGCGAAGAGTAAACTTGCAAGTACAAGCCATCGTATAAAGTTGTGGAGAAATAGAAGTGTTTGATACATCGGTTTTTGATTGACGATGTAAAGTTAAATAAAAAAACAAACCGATTGGTATGTTTTTGAGAATAAAAATTATCTTAATGTATTGAGATAGTTTCTTAGCTCCTTTAAATAAGGTAAATATGCATTTTTATTGTTCTCTAATTTTCCGAAATTTCGCACACCCCAATACCCAGATATTACAAACATTGTTACCTGCTTTGCATCTACATCGGATCTAACGAGTCCTTTATTTTTTCCTTTTTCTATAACGCCTATCATCACGTTATTCCATTGTTGAGTAATTTCATTTAGAGCACTACTAAAATCGTTATTCCAAGGTGTCATCTCTTGAGTGAAGTTGGCAGCAGGACAGCCAAACTCAACTTTAAGGAAATCATTTTCTAATAATAGACTGTGCATTAGGGAATAAATAGCATCTAAAGGATTTCTTTCATTTTCTAAAAGTTCTATAAAGTTATTTGTTAACACAGGTTTCATTAATTCGTTAATTATAGCCACTCCCATTTCGTCTTTGTTTTTAAAGTGGTAATAAAATGCACCTTTCGTTAACTGTGTTGTTGCTAATATATCATCGATACTTGTGGTTTGATATCCTTTCGAATAAATTAACTCAAATGCTTTTTGAAGAATATTGAGTCGTGTTGCTGCTGCCTTTTTCATGAAAAAATACTATTTAGTATATTTTACAAAGAACGTCTAATTCTGATAATTCATCAATTACTGCCAAATGATTTTTATTTGCTTAATGTGAAAATGGTTAATAGTTAAAATTTTCTATTTTAAATAGGAGTAAAAGTTGAACAAAAATCAAAAAAGGTAATTTGTTTTTTCAAAATGATTTTTTATATACACGATAAGTAAATTATCACTAAAAATATATAGTAGCTATAAATATAGGGGGTGTGTTGTGTATATTTGTTTCAATAGATAAACTATTTACCATGAAAATAGGGGTTCCTAAAGAAATAAAGAACAATGAGAGCCGTGTAGGGCTTACGCCTGCGGGAGCATTTGAGTTGGTGAATTACGGACACGAAGTGTACATTCAGGAAACTGCAGGTGAGAGTAGTGGCTTTGCAGATATTGATTATCGTGAGGTAGGTGCTGTTATGCTGCCAACTATTGAGGCTGTATATGCAATGGCTGATATGATAGTAAAAGTAAAAGAACCTATTGCATCAGAATACCCTTTAGTAAAGCGTAACCAAATTGTATTTACTTATTTTCATTTTGCATCTAGCGAGGCGTTGACGCGAGCTATGATAAAAAGCGGAGCGATATGTATTGCTTATGAAACCGTACAAGATGATGAGGGTACGCTGCCATTATTAACACCTATGAGTGAGGTGGCAGGACGTATGGCAATACAGCAAGGTGCAAAACATCTTGAAAAGCCTATAAAGGGCAGGGGAGTACTGCTTGGGGGTGTGCCAGGTGTGCCGCCAGGTCGTGTTTTAATTCTTGGGGCTGGAGTGGTAGGTGTACAAGCAGCAAAGATGGCCGCTGGACTCGGGGCACATGTTACAGTGTTAGATATTAATATGAAACGGCTACGTTATGTAAACGACGTTATGCCGCCTCATGTAGTTACCGAATTTTCGAGTGTATATAACATTAAAAAACATATAAAGACGCACGACTTGATAATAGGTGCGGTATTAATACCCGGTGCAAAAGCTCCTAATCTTATTACCCGCGAAATGCTAAAAGATATGCGAGCTGGTACTGTATTGGTAGATGTAGCTGTAGATCAAGGAGGGTGTTTTGAAACGACACGCCCTACTACGCATGAAGATCCTACGTATATAATACATGATATTGTACATTATTGTGTAGCTAATATGCCAGGAGCAGTACCTTATACTAGTACACTTGCACTTACTAATGTTACATTGCCTTATATATTAAAGCTGGCTAATTTGGGCTGGGAAGCTGCTTGTAGCAAATATCCTGACTTAGGAAGGGGGCTTAATATTGTAAAAGGCGAAGTGGTAATAGATGAGATAAAAGAAACTTTTGATGGTGCATTAGTTTAATGCATATATATTTATAGTTTGTTGTTTGTTTTAAATAAAAAACCCCGAACCAATTGGTTCAGGGTTTTTTTATATAGTTTGCTTTTACTTTTTAATTAAGCAAGAGCAACTCTTTTAAATCCTGTAACAGTTAAGCTTGCATCTACAGATTTTACATAACCTGAAACGCTCATTTTACCGTCTTTAATATAGTCTTGGTTAACAAGTGTGTTATCTTTAAAGAAACGACCTATTTTACCTTTAGCGATATTATCTAGCATTGCTTCTGGCTTACCTTCTGCACGAAGTTGGTCTTTAGCTATTTCTATTTCTTTTTCAATAGTTGCAGCATCAACACCATCTTCGTTAAGAGAGATAGGGTTCATTGCAGCAGCTTGCATAGCTACGTTTCTTGCAGCTTCTTCAGCACCTTCTACGTTAGCAGAAAGAGATACAAGAGTAGCAATTCTGTTACCAGCGTGTATGTATGAGTTTACAAAAGCACCATCAAGTTTTTCGAAAGCACCAATTTCTATTTTCTCACCAATAACACCTGTTTGCTCAATAAGTTTATCACCTACAGTCATACCGTTAAAATCGGCAGCAAGGAAATCTTCTTTTGTAGCATAGTTTAGTGCAAGGTTTGTAAGATCTGTAGCTAGTTTTACGAAAGATTCATTTTTAGCAACAAAGTCAGTCTCACAGTTAAGTGATACAACAACACCAGATGTATTGTCACTGTTTATGGCAGCAATAACTGCGCCTTCAGTAGACTCTCTGTCTGCTCTGTTAGCAGCTACTTTTTGTCCTTTTTTACGAAGGTTTTCTATAGCTATATCAAAATTACCTTCAGCCTCAACTAAAGCTTTTTTACAGTCCATCATACCGGCACCTGTAACTTTTCTTAATTTATTTACGTCTGCAGCAGTAATATTTGCCATTTTGAAAAGAGTTTATTTGTTTAATAATTAAAGTCGTTATGCTAATAATGGCTACAAAAGTAAACATATATCAGCACAACGACTTTATTGTAATGTTATTATTTATTCTTTAGTAGCAGCAGGTGTTGCTTCTGTAGTTGCAGGAGCAGCCGCTTCTGCAGGTTTGTTGTCTTGGTCTTCTTTTTCAGATTTTCTGTCAGAAAGACCTTCGATAACTGCACCAGTTACTAAAGATAAAATTTTGTCGATTGATTTAGAAGCATCATCATTAGATGGTATTACATACTCTACTTGACGTGGGTCAGAGTTTGTATCTACCATTGCAAAAACTGGAATGTTTAATTTTTGAGCTTCTTTTACTGCGATGTGTTCAGCCTTAATATCTACAACGAATAACGCGGCAGGAAGCCTTGTCATATCGGCAATAGAACCAAGGTTTTTTTCAAGCTTTGCACGAAGACGATCTACCTGTAGACGTTCTTTTTTAGAAAGTGTCAAAAATGTACCGTCTTTCTTCATTTTATCAATAGCAGCCATTTTTTTAATAGCTTTACGGATAGTAACAAAGTTTGTAAGCATACCACCTGGCCATCTTTCAGTGATGTATGGCATGTTAGCTGCTTTTGCTTTTTCAGCAACGATATCTTTTGCTTGTTTTTTTGTAGCAACAAACAAAACTTTTCTGCCTGATGCAGCAATTTTTTTAAGGGCTTCGTTGGCCTCTTCTATTTTTGCTGCAGTTTTATATAGATTGATAATGTGTATGCCATTACGCTCCATATAGATGTAAGGAGCCATGTTTGGGTCCCATTTTCTGGTCATGTGTCCAAAGTGTACACCTGCTTCCAGTAAGTCTTTAACTTCTACTTTATTTGCCATTTTTGTAATAGTTTACGTTCTGTTGAGTAAGCAATGTTCAGGTGGCGACTTTGCGGCCCTGCCCATTTAGATGCTAAACTAACCCTTCGCCTCAGCGGGGCAACAACAACTTGTTTTTTTAAATTCAATAATAAAAATGAACCAATACCAAGCAATGCTTGATAATAGTGTATTAACGTTTAGAGAATTGGAATTTCTTACGCGCTTTCTTCTGTCCGAATTTCTTACGCTCTACCATTCTTGGATCTCTTGTTAATAAACCTTCTGGTTTTAAAATGATTCTGTTTTCAGCATCAATTTCGCACATAGCTCTTGCAAGAGCCATTCTTACAGCTTCTGCTTGACCTGTAGAACCTCCTCCGTACACGTTGATTTTTACATCAAAGTTTTCAACATTTTCCGTCATTGCTAACGGCTGTCTTACTTTGTACTGTAAAGTTGGTGTTGGGAAATAAGTTTCAAATTCTTTTTTGTTTACCGTGATTTTACCAGTACCTTCTGAAAGGTAAATACGGGCAACAGCGGTTTTTCTTCTACCAATTTTGTGGATAGTTGCCATTACTTTAAGTCGTTTAGGTTAACGGTTTTAGGCTTCTGTGCTTCATGTTTGTGCTCAGTTCCTACATATACATTTAAATTTCGGAATAACTCTGCACCAAGTTTGTTTTTAGGCAGCATTCCTTTTACAGCTCTCTCTACTAATATTGCAGGGTTCTTAGCCTGTACAACTTTAGCAGTTAAAGTTCTTTGTCCTCCTGGGTAACCTGTGTGGCGGATGTAAGTTTTCTCCTCCAGTTTGTTACCAGTTAGGTTGATTTTTTCTGCGTTGATAACCACTACGTTATCTCCACAGTCCACGTGCGGTGTAAAATTTGGTTTGTATTTACCTCTTAAAAGCATCGCAACTTTAGAAGCAAAACGGCCCAAATTATGACCTTCAGCATCAACAACGATCCATTCTTTTTGAACGGTCGCTTTGTTAGCTGAAACTGTCTTGTAGCTTAATGTGTTCACAATAAATAATTTTAATTAAACATTCCGTCCCCAATAAAGGGAGTGCAAAAGTACAATTATTTATCAGAAATTCAAACGTGTATAAAAAATATTATTTTTAAGGTAATTTTATGAGAGTCATGTGGTTTAGCCAACTCTTGTGTATAAGATGTGATTTACTATTCTAATGGTCTTAAAGTATTACTATACGTTATAGTAAAAGGATTTTTACCACCTGGGTTTTTCATTACATAAATATATTTATGTTTAGTAGCTTCTTTAGCTTCTATAATGGTTTCCTTTTTGGTAAGGTTGTCATATACTTTAGTATCCAGTGTGTTATCTATACGAAGTAGTCTTGCTAAACCTGTTTTAAGGTTAGATATGGTATAGTCGTTATGTATTTTTTTCTTACTGTTGCTAACAATTATTTTTTCGCCTTTATAGTTTTGTGTTAGTATTAGTACTGAATATTTATCGGCTTCTGCTTTTAAGCTTTTTAGCAATGCTTTTCTCTCTGTAGCATTCGCCGATTTAAAATCATCACGATATTGAACATCAGGTCTTTTTTTAGTGTCATCGGTGCTATTGCCACCTGTTTTAAGTGTGCTACACATTGTCATTAAAAAGGCGGTGACTATTATAATTGTCATTCGTTTCATAGTATCGTCATTTTCATATTAAGTCTTCAAATATAAAAGTTGTAGGTTGTTTTGTAATTAGGTTTAAGATATATATAACAAAAGAGACTTCCATTTGGAAGCCTCTTTGTACATTAACTACATGAGATATTATTGTATTGCTAGTTTTACTGTACTTTCATTATTATTAGTATCTATTATCTTTACTAAGTATATACCGCTATCTAATCCGTTAACATCATATTTGTAGTTGCTACTTTGTGCCGAATAGGTTTTTACAAGCTGCCCTGTAAGGGTGTATAGCATCACCTTATTTGTAGCGGTAGTAATGGTAAACTGATTTGTAGTAGGGTTAGGGTATAATACTGTTTTAGCCAAATATACGCTATCTGTAATTAGCGCATTATCCATTTTATATACATATACACCTTTTGCGGGAACAGTAATAGTAAGCTCTGCGAAACCTCCTGTGGGTCCTACTGTTACTTGTTCAGGGTTACCGCCAAGCATTTCATCCAGTACATGGTTACCAGGGATAAGCTCGGCGTAGGGTAACGATAGTGTAACATCTTGTGTTGTATAGCCTACATTTGCTACCACAATAATATTTTCATCTTCATACTGGCGCATAAATGATAATATTGATGCCGATGTACTGGTAACAGGTCTATAATTACCTCTTTTTAGTGCGTTTTCATTATTTCTTATGCTAATTAGGCTTCTGTAATGATTCCATAAAGAATTATCATCCGCTTGTTGTGCAGCGACATTTTTAGTGGTATAGTCAGTATTAACCGAGTGCCATGGTGAGCCTGTTGTAAAACCTGCATTGGTATTATTATTCCATTGCATTGGAGTTCTTATATCTGGGTCTGGTTTTACTCCTGTCATGCCTATTTCTTCACCATAATATATATAGGGTATACCGGGTAGTGTAAGTAATAATGTTGCTGCTGCTTTTGCTTTAGGAATGTCATTTTCAAAAACACTCATAGTACGATCGGTATCATGGTTGGTTAAAAAACTACCGAATTGCAAAAACGGATAGCTTTGCATATTCAAAACTAGTTGGTTTTCTAATGTTGTAGCATTACCGTTATTAAGAGCATCGAGTATATCAAAAGAAGTATCAAATTCAAAACAATAGTCTAGTCCATCATTATTTACATATTCACTTGCTATTTGGCTAATGTCCCAAGCTTCACCTACAGCAAAAGCCTCAGGTTTTACCGATTTATAAAACGCTCTAAATTCCTGCCAATACGCTATCGTTTCGGGAGTGTTTTGTGCAGTGGTGTTATTTTCATATAAAAACTTTACAGCATCGAGTCTAAACCCATCTACATCCATATCTGCTAACCAAAACTCGGCAATATCCTCAAAGGCTTCATGTATATCTGGATTATTAAAATTAAGGTCGGGCATACCATCCCAAAAAGCACCATAATAGTAGTAGCCGTTATGGGCATACCATGCATTATTACTAAATGGTCCTGGGGTGCCTGGCTCATCTTCCCAAATATACCAATCGCGCTTATCTGAGCTCGGTGTTTTTGATTCTATAAACCAAGGGTGCTCACTTGAAGTATGGTTCATTACCAAGTCGATAATTACTTTTATACCTCTTGCGTGTGCTGCTTCCATAAATTCGGCAAAAATGGTGTTATTCCCATAATCATCTTCTACAGCCATATAATCAGTAACATCATACCCGTGATAGGATGGTGACTGTTGTATTGGCATTAGCCATATACCTGTTATACCTAAGTCGGTTGTTGTATCTGGGTTACCATCGTTAAGGTAATCTAGCTGATCTATTAGCCCTTGCAGGTCGCCGTTACCATCGCCGTCACTATCTTTAAAACTACGAACAAATACTTCATAGAAAACGCGGTCATTCCACCACTGTGTTTCCATAGCATCTACTCTAATGAAGTTCTCAAAAGTAGTAGTTGCAGTTTCGTTATCTTCATTAGTAATAGTTAAGGTAACATTATGACTGCCTGTTTCAGTATAGGTTACTATAGGGTTTTGTGCCTCTGAAGTTTCGGGGACACCTCCAGAGAAGCTCCAACTCCAACTCACAGGGTTTCCTAATGACTGGTCTGTAAATTGCACAACTTCATTTGGTTGCACTACAGGTGCCGATGTTGCAATGGCTACATACAGTAAATCAGGTGGTAAAGCATCATTATACCAATATTCTACTATTCCATTTGGGTCAACCGTATAAATTCGGTTAGGACCGCCATCGGTAAATTCTTCCGTACCATCCCATTGTCCGTCTATTCGGGTTTTAAACTGTATTGTACTCCCTACAGGTAGTGTTACTGTAGTGATGTATATGCCATCGGTGTCAGCATCTGTAAGTACTGTTGGGGTTGCCCCCCAGTCGTTAAACGTTCCTGCTACGTCTACACTTTGTGTTGCAGGGTTAAAGTTACCAAGCTCTGCTTGGTAGTTCATGTTTACTATAAACTGCACATTTATATCCTGAGCAGATAGCTTGCTGCATAAAGCAACAGTGATGAGTGCTATTGTAAAAAGGTGTGTTTTTATTTTGAATAAATGTTTCATAATTATTATTTATTTAATCTTTATATAAAAAAACAAGA
This sequence comes from Flavobacterium arcticum, assembly GCF_003344925.1. Taxonomy (NCBI): domain Bacteria; kingdom Pseudomonadati; phylum Bacteroidota; class Flavobacteriia; order Flavobacteriales; family Flavobacteriaceae; genus Flavobacterium; species Flavobacterium arcticum. Next base: position 1,698,631 of record NZ_CP031188.1, read on the forward strand.
GGTCTTCACGCAGAAGACCTCTTGAGATTAACATAAAAAAAACTAACTCAACTAATCTTTATTTTTTTATTAATTTGATGGTGCTAACACGTTTTGCATCATCTGTGATTTTTACAAAATAAATACCATCATTAAGTGCTTCTACATCAAAAGAGGTATTTGCTGCTGCACCATTAAACCTTTTTACAAGCTGACCTGTTAATGCATATACTTCTACTTGAGCTGTAGGTATGTTTATGCTAAAGTTGTTTGTTGTGGGGTTAGGGTAAAGTGCTGCTACTGTTTGTGTGCTATGTTCTTCTGCTTTTAGTATTGCAGGTACGTTACCAAAGATTTTAAACTCTCCTGGCTGTAGTGTAATTGTCGATACTGAACCACTTATAACGGCATCGTCATTTAATAAATCATACCAGTCATCTGTAGTAGAGAAGAAAGTGTCTACTGTTTGTGCTGTAACATCAAAGTTAGCAAGTACTATTATACTACTAAGTTCGCCATCGGCAAGATCATCATTCCAAATGTCTATTCTTGGTGTAAGGTCGCCAGAGTCTATAGTAAATGTATTAGTATGGAATACTGGGTTAGTACGTCTTAGTTTGATGATATCTGCCCAAGAGTTGTAAACGCCCATTCTGTCAGCATCACTGTTATATCCAAGTTCAAATGGTATTGGCTTAGGGTTAGTACGGCATGCATCATCAATTGTTCCATCTTCACAATAGTTAATACTGTAATCATATCCTAACTCGCCAAATTGCCATAGCATTTTAGGACCAGGTATAGTATATAGTACTGCGCCTATTGCTTTCATTCTTTCTAATGCTGTAGCCATTTCGGTTACATCATAGTCACCAGCACTATTACCATAAGCAAGATTTTTAAACATAAGTCTTTCCTCATCATGACTTTCGGCAAAACCTACAAGTCTTGGTTGTTGGAAAGTTTTGTTTTCAAAATCCATGTTGTTAAAGTTACTATTCTCGGCATACCCCATAGAGTTCTGACTGTATGCCTCTGTAAATTTACCCCATAGCATTATACCTTTACCTTCATCGACACGGTAGTCTGCCCATTCTTTTTCTTCTTGTACACCTCCTAAGTGTTCAAAAATTACATAAAAATCAGGGTCTATAGCCCATTGGTAATCAGAGTATTGTTTTAGTATAGCTACCCTGTCTGCTTGATAAGCATTGGTACAGCCTTGGTCGCTGGTGTTACAGTTTTGTGTGAAACCTTTTGTAAGATCCCAACGGAATCCGTCTATCTTAAACTCATTCATCCAATGTTCAATAGTTCTTTCGCTATAATATTGTGTTAGCTCTGATTGATGGTTCAAGTCAGTACCTACACTATAGGTGTGTGTAGCAACAACATTACAATAAGGATTCTCGGTAGTTGTATTACCAAAGCCATCGCCATCTGGATCGTCTACCCACATGCGTGCTAATGGAGAGCGACCATAAACGTGGTTAAGTGCTACATCTAGTATTACAGCAATACCGTTTTGGTGACAAGCATCTATAAACTGTTTCATAGACTCTTCTGTACCATAAGCTTTGTCTAACGACATGTGGTAAGCAGTGTTGTAACCCCAAGAAATATTACCTTCAAATTCCATAACAGGCATAATCTCTATGGCATTTACATTAAGGTCTCTTAAATATTCAAGCTGATTTGTAAGCGATTGCCATGTTTTTTGTTGATTAAAATCTCTTATTACAAGTTCATATATAATAAGATCTTCTTTCTCTGGTCTTTCAAAATCAGTAACCTGCCAGTTATAAGCAACTTGAGCTGTTTGTAGTACTGATACTTCAAAAGATTGTCCTGCAGGGTATACAGGCATATCTGGGTAAACAGAAGCCTCGATGTATTGATCGTCAAATGGAGATAATACTAATGTAGAAAAAGGATCGGCGGTTTTAACCATTGCAGGCGAATTTGTAAAAGGTGTTTCGTCTACCACCCAATACTGGAAAGAGTTTATTTCGCCAGGAGTAAGTCCTGTAATTTCTAGCCAATATTTACCTGTTGCACCGTCTTTTTTCATGGCATAAGCCGATGTTGGCTGCCAGTTATTAAAGCTTCCTGCAACATATACATAATCTTTATATGGAGCATTTAATACTAGTGTTGCTTTTGTATCATCTGTATCATCATAGTTTATACCATCTCTTACTCCTGCAGGCATAGCCTGTGTAACTGTGTTAGGGTTAACTACGACAGAGAATTTTTTTGTTATAGTATTATCGCCTTGAGTAACTACTAACTCGTAGTTTTGGTTTGATGTGATGTTTGTGTGATTATAAGAATAGCTTGTCGCATCATTACTATTGTTAATAGTTGCTCCGTTTGATAGTAGTGTATAATTAGCATTACCACCTGTGTTAGTAGCAGTAATGTTTAATGCAGCACCAGAGCTTAATAATGTAGCGCTATCTTCTTCTGGAGAAGTAAGGTTTACTTGAAATGAACCTACATTTATAAATAAATCGTCTGATTGGGGAGCGCCTTCTGCAGCTCTAAAAACTACAGATATTTCTGTAATTGTACTAGATGTTGCTACACCGTAGTAAGTATATAAATCTGGAGTTATTTCTAATTGGTAAGTAGTGCCAGATACTAGTGTTAATGCTGGCTGGTTAGTATTATTACCCCAGTCGCCAATAACGTTTTGCCATTGTTCGCCATCTACAGTTACTCCTGTATGGGCATATATAGTTCCTGTGTAGCTTGCTAGGGGCGTGCCTGCTGCATCAAAAAATAGGGTAACTGACCCTGAGGCAATAGCCGGTGAAGGGGTAGTGGTTACCTGAGCAAAGCTAACTAAGCTGAATAATAGAAATAGAAAAGTAAATTTTTTCATAGTAATTTAAATATAAAAAGGGCTAGCTTTATGCTAGCCCTTTAGCTATTAATAATTTATATACCAGTTACAGTAACTGTACCGTCAAACTCGATAACTAGTTCAATAGTAGCTTCTCCTGCTGCAACAGCTATGTCGCCAGCACCAGTGTTATATGCTACTGTATCATCAGCACCTATTTGAAAAGCCCATTCGTCACCAAAAGCAGCATCACCTGTATTTTTAGATCTTAACTTCATGTTATCAGCAATCAATGTTTCTGTAATACTATATGTGTTACTTGCAAAGTCATAAGTCATTGCTGTTTCGCCATCCCAGCCACCTGGAGTTGCAGCACCAATAATACCCCAATTCATTTTTACAGCTTTGTATTCAAGGTTGTCAATATCTACCCAAACGTAGTATAACCCTTCGCCATCAGTTTCAGCAACTTTAATATCGCCACTTCCACCATCATTATGAATGTTACCATCTTGTGCACCATCTATAGTACCATAGTTACCGTTATCCCAAGTACCTTGCTCGCCAATAAGTTTAAAACCATCATCAGTTCCAGCTTTTACATAGGCTTCAAATACCATTGTTTCTCCATCACCAATGTATCGCATTGGTATTGCAGTAACATTATCCCATGCATCAAGACCATAATACGCTTGTGGAGCACCTACTAAGAAAAGTGCAGGATCTTCAGGTACAATAACAACATCTCCAGTTTGAAAAGTTACGCTAAGTGCAATTGGTTCAGAAACCATTGGTAAATCGTCATTATTACCAAGTGTTGCAGTAACTTTTACTTCAATGTTAGCATCTTCTGTATCAACAAGACCTAGTCCTGGTGCATCAACATCGTCAGTAGCATTAGTTAATAAACTTCTAAGGTTTGCACCAGTAAGTGCTACAACACGACTTGTAGTACTTGCTATTACAACCGGAGCAGCAAATTCAGTTCCTGCTACAGCTGCTTCTATTGTATAATTTATTTCTGTATCTACGCTATAAGCAGCATGATCCCAAACAAGTGTAAGTGCTGTTGTAGCATCAGTAGCTGGGTTAAGAATTATATTTGCACCATCTTCAGGAGCAAGAATTACAGGGTTTGTAGATTCTTCGACTATAATTTTATTGTCATCTGTACTACATGACATTATTGATAAAAACAATAATGATAGAATTGATAAACTAAATATTTTTTTCATTTTTTGAGTATTAAGATTAGTAACCTGTGTTTTGAGTTAAGTTTTGGTTTGCTTCCAATGCGCTTTGTGGAATAGGGAACACGTTGTATGCCGAAGGGATAGCCGCACCGCCTACTGCACCACCTTTCCATGGCCATAGGTAGCTTCCTCCTGTAAATTTACCAAAACGGATAAGGTCTGTTCTTCTGTGTCCTTCAAGGTTAAGTTCTCTTGCTCTTTCGTCAAGAATAAAATCTAGAGTAAGATCTGCTGCTGTTATAGCAGTAGCGTTAGATCTTGTTCTTACATCATTTACATAATCAAGTGCTTGCGATTCCGATCCGCCTGCTGCACCTCTTTTTACACATTCTGCATACATAAGGTAAGCATCTGCTAACCTAAATAACGGAAAATCTGTAGGTGAAAATTCTGTTGCTGTCGAAGCTCCGTTAAATGCAGTGTTTCTAAATTTAGTAGAAGGGTAACCATCTACCCACTCTTTGTAGTCTTCCATTTCATAGTTGTGACCTTCTGTCCAGAAAAGTTCAGCTCTGTTATCTGCACTTGTTTCTAAGTCACCAAATAATGAGTACCAAGCTTTTGTGGCTCTATGTCCTGTCCATCCTCCAGTAGCACCAAAGTCTACTATAGACATTGTTTCAGTACTTAAAGAACCATTCACAATGTATGTTGTGTTACCATAACTCTGGCTAACAACAGGATCTGCTATTAAAGGGAATATGATTTCGGTAGAAGTATCATTATCTGCCGAGAAGTTACTTACAAAGTTGTCTGATAGTGTATAGCCTCCTTCGTTTATTACAAGGCTTACATAGGTAAGCGCATCGTCATAACGATTTTGACCTGTATATACTTCTGCATTAAGGTATAGTTTAGCCAATAGCATACGCACAACAGCTTTATTTGCTCTACCATAAGAGTTAGATACAGGCATATCTGTTTCTATAGCAAGTAGTTCACTCTCTACATATTCAAACATTTCTGTTCTTGTAGCTTCTTCTAGCGGCGCTGTACTACCATAGTTACTTTCATTAACAATAACACCTTTACCAAAACAGTCTATCATGTAATAGTAAGCAAGTGATCGTATAAAGCGTAGTTCGCTCACAATTTGCGCTTCATTTTCTACATCTACATTATCTAAAGCTAATATAATATTAGTGGTTTGTGGCACTATATAATATACTCTGTCATATAGGTAGTTGAAGAATTTGTTGTTACCATTCCAGTCTGATGTTGTAGTAAGTTGGTCTAGACCATCATCGCCCCAACGGTTTTTCATACCATCGGCAGTAAAATCTTGCAGGTTAATAATACTTCTTAAAAAAGCAGTTTCACCTGGATCGGGTCCGCTAATGTCAGAACTTCCTGGTCCACTAGCTCCTGATAGTGCAAAGGTGCCATACATTTTTGATAGTAACCCTTCTACAGCATTAGGATCCTGTGCTAAAAGGTTTTCTAATGACGATTCTACCTTAGGTTTTGTATCAAGGTCATCAGTACAAGAAACAAAGAGCAGTACTAATGCACTTATTCCTAAAATTATCTTTTTATTAAAATTTTTCATATTCAATTATTTTTATTAAAAGTCAAGATTTACACCAAAGCTGTAAGTTCTTGGTCGCGGATAAAAGTTAGTGTCGATACCATTAAAGTTTTCAGGATCTTTTCCTGAATAATCAGTTATGATAAAGGCATTATTAACAGTAGCATATACACGTAATGACGCTGATTTTACAAGCTCATTAAATCTATAACCTATAGTAATATTATCACATCTTAAAAATGCAGCACTTTCTAAATAATAATCAGAGAATGGTACAGGATCAAGTATTGTTTGTACTCTTGGGTCTGCAGCACCATTATAAAAATCAAGTACGTTATTAAGACTGTTTGAGTTATTTGGTACAACTCTTTCAGTATAACCGCCTAATAATTTAACAGAGTTGTAAACCTGCCCGTCAAACTGTCCATGGAAGTTAGTAGAAAAGTCGAAGTTTTTATAGTTTAAGTTAGTACCGAAACCAAATGTCCAATTAGGACGAAGTGCTTCATAGTACCTGTCATCATTAGTGATTTGACCATCACCGTTACGGTCTTTAAAAGCTCCTGGTATAATGCGACCATCACTATCATATAATTGCTCGTATACCCAAGCAGAGTGTGGTTGCGACCCTACGCTATGATAGGCTAGGTTTTGACCTGTACCTGTAGGGATCCCTCCATCTGTAGCAATAATAGAAGTAGTATTGTTTAGACTCTTTATCTCACCAAAGTTATAAGACAGGTTTCCTAATATTTCCCAAGAGAAATCATCTGTAGTTATAGGTCTTAGGTTAAGGTCTATTTCTATACCTTTATTTTCCATACTACCTACATTTTGTGTAATTTGGTTAGTAAGGTATTGTCCTGGTGGTACAAAAGATTTTACTAATAAATCATCTGTTACTTTTTTGTAAACATCTACACTACCCGATACAAGCTGATTTTTAAAGAATGAAAAATCAAGTCCTACGTTATAAGTAGTAGTAACTTCCCATTTTAACTTATCGTTAAATGGATTAGCACTGTAAGTACTAACACCTGGTAAGTATTGGCTGTTTGGATCTCCAGGACTAAATAATGCCGATGATGGGTAATATCCTGCAATACCTGTGATGTCTTGTTGTCCTGTTTGTCCGTAACTTAAACGAAGTTTAAGATTGTTTATAAATGAAACATCTTTTATAAAATCTTCATCAGTAATTCTCCACGCTAAAGCTGCTGCTGGGAAATAGCCCCAACGGTCGTCTTTTTTAAATAAAGAAGACCCATCTGCTCTTAATGTAAAGGTAAATAGGTATTTATCAAATAAATCTACGTTAGCACGTCCAAAAAATGATTCGAGTACTGTTTTATTATAATATCTGTTGTTTGGGTTTTGTTCATTAATTCTTTCTTCTCTTATACCTGTGTTAACGTTGTACTGGTATATCGATTTGTAACCATCGTTTACAAAACTTTGGTACGAGTGTCCTGCTTGTGCATCAATACGCGTTACAGGGCCAGTAAGGTTTTTAGTATAGGCTAAGTAAGTATCAAATGTTTTATTGGTAATGTGCTGTGTTTCTCTGTAGTTTACTCCTGGGTTAAATAAGAAAGCATCATTTACATTATCATACTGATAAGTAGCTAGAGAGTTTTGTCCATATTCTTCACGAATATCTGCACGCGATGCCTCAATACCAAGGTTTACAATAGCTCTTAAATCGGGTAAGAAATGCATTTTATAGTCAAACTGTACATTTCCTAATAATTTATTTACCTTTTCAGGACGTTCTCTTTCGTTTAATAAATTTACAGGGTTGTACTGACCATCAAGTTTTCTTGGATCATCATTTGTAGTGTTTTGATAATAACCACCAAAATTATTAACGTCGCCTGTAGTATAAACAGGTTTTGTAGGATCCATGTTAAGCGCACCACCTATGGCGCCACCTTCGTCAACAGTGTTTTTGTTTACCCAAAAACCTTTTGCATTAACATCTACTTTTAAATGATCATCTAAAAATGTAGGTGTTAGTTTTACTGTAGCACTATAGCGCTCATAGTCATTAGTTTTAAGTAATCCTTCACTTTTAGTATAACCTACAGCAGCACGAGCGGGTACTTTACCAAAAAGGCTACCACTAGCACTAAAGTTATGATCTGAGAATATTGATGTTCTAAATATTTGGTCTTGCCAATTTGTGTCAGATAATATTCTTCCTTCTACTTCTGGAGTAGCAGGGTTGTCTACAGCATTTGTTGTTGGGTCATCTATCCCTAATTTATCCGTAAGGCTAGGGTAATATTCTTGAATAAACCTTGTGTATGTAGGGCCATCCATTACATCAATAAGGTCATTTACTTTACTAAAACCTACACTACCGTTGTAGTTAAATTTAGGAGTTCCAGATGTACCTTTTTTAGTAGTAATAATAATTACACCATTAGAGGCTCTTGATCCGTATATAGCAGTAGCAGAAGCATCTTTAAGGATTGTAAAAGACTCTACATCATTAGGATTAACAAGAGATAAAGGATTGCTTACCCCTGCAGGGTTAACAAAATCTAATGGAATACCATCTATAATAATAAGCGGATTGTTTTGCGCTCCTAGTGAGCTACCTCCACGAATTCTGATGTTTGGTGCAGAATCTGGCTGACCACCTGCACTAGTGATTCTTACACCTGGAGATCTACCTGTAAGTAATTGATCGGCACTTGTAATAGCACCTTTATTAAAGTCTTTTGTTGTTACAGTGGTTAATGATCCTGTTGCATCTCTTTTTGTAGTAGTACCATAACCAATAACTACTACTTCTTGAAGTTGTGTTGCATCTTCTTGTAATACTACATTTAAAGTGGCTTGTCCTGTATATTCTATTGTTTGATTGGCAAAGCCTATAAAGCTGAATGCGATACGGTTACCTTCGGCTACCCCCATAAGGGTATATTTACCATCTATATCGGTAGTAGTGCCGTTAGTAGTGCCCTCTATTATTACGTTTACTCCCGGAATGGGCTGTCCGGTAGCACTATCGCTCACATTACCTGTTAATGTGCTCTGGGCGAGTACACTTAACGGCAACATAAGTAATAAAAGTAAGAACTTTTGGTACATTGTTTTCATACAAGTTGTTTAAGTTAATTTTGCTTTTTGTTTTGCTTATAAGTTCACTTCGAATGTTAAAATTATGTAAAATATGTTAACAAAAAAACGTTTTCGTGATAGACTCCTACCGAAAACGTTTGCGTGTTGAAAACTTTTCTTATTTACTACAATTTCAGTATCATAATTGCTATAAATAAAAATTAAAAGTATCTTTATTTACAAAATAACAGTTTACAGTTTCACAATGAGAAGAAAAGTAACGCTTAAACAAATTGCAAAAGAGCTTGATGTATCAATATCAACTGTTTCAAAATCCCTTAGAAATAGTCCAGAAATAAGTGAAGATACCCGTCAAAAAGTGCAAGCTTTTGCAAAACTCTACAACTATCGTCCTAACAATATTGCGCTAAGTCTTAAAAACAGAAAAACAAAAACTATAGGCATTATAATACCCGAAATAGTACACCATTTTTTTGCTACTGTTATTAGCGGTATAGAGCAGGTTGCTAACGAGAATGGATATAATGTTATAGTATGTTTATCTGATGAATCTTTTGATAAAGAGGTGATTAATATGGATATGCTAGCCAGTGGTAGTACCGATGGTTTTATCATGTCACTATCTAAAGAAACCCAACAAAAGAAAGATTTTCATCATATTGAAGAGGCTATTAATCAAGGTATGCCCGTAGTAATGTTTGATAGAGTTACTAACGAGGTGCTTTGTGATAAAGTAATAATAGACGACCAGCTTGCAGCCTACAGGGCTGTTGAGTTTTTTATAGAAAAAGGGTTTAAAAAAATAGCTCTTGTTACTACAGTAGATTATGTTAGTGTAGGTAAGTTAAGGACAGACGGTTACATTAATGCACTTATAGATCATGATATGCAGGTTAATGAGGACATGATTGTAAAGATAGAAGATATAGAGAACTGTGCTTCTAAAATAGAAAAGCTATTAGAAGATAAGAAACCCGATGCTATTTTTGCTGTAAACGAGCTATTTGCGGTTACTACTATTAAACTTGCTAATAAAATGGGAATGAAAGTACCCGATGATATATCGGTAATTGGTTTTACCGATGGTATTATATCGCAATTTTCTACGCCAAGTATCTCTACCATAAGCCAAAACGGTATAAAAATGGGAGGTAGGGCTGCCAAAATGCTTATTGATAGGCTTGAAATGGAGGAGGAAAACGAGCAATATACTACTGAATTGATAGAAACAGAGTTGGTGCTTAGAGAATCTACGTCAACGTTGTAGTTTAGTGTAAAAAACTAATTATCAATATTATAAAGATATAATTCCGACCATTGTGTCGGAATTTTTTTTATAATAAAAATGTTGTAAGAACAAAAAAACTATATATTTGTCAATATTATCAAAGCTTATAACTTCACTTCACACAATAAGTCTTTGATAAGCCATAACACGCTTATCGTATTATAAATCATTAAATTACGATAATGGAAAAGCGTAAATTAGGTTTCTGGGAAATCTGGAACATGAGTTTCGGTTTCTTGGGGATACAGTTTGGTTTTGCCTTGCAAAATGCCAATACGTCCAGAATATTCGATACCCTTGGAGCCGATGTGGATAAGATTGGTCTTTATTGGTTAGCTGCACCTTTAACAGGTTTAATTGTACAGCCCATAGTGGGTTATTTCAGCGACAGAACTTGGACTAAACTCGGACGCAGGCGACCTTATTTTCTTGTAGGAGCTATCCTCTCTGCAATTGCACTCTTCATGATGCCTAACTCGCCTACCCTATGGATAGCGATAGGTACGCTTTGGATAATGGATTCATCTATTAATATTTCTATGGAGCCTTTTCGTGCGTTTGTAGGTGATAATTTGCCTGACAGACAACGAACTCTCGGCTTTTCCATGCAAAGTTTCTTTATTGGTACAGGTGCTGTTGTAGGCTCTGCGCTCCCTTATGTATTTACCAATTGGTTCGGTATAGCGAATACTGCTCCCGAAGGAATAATACCACCATCAGTAAAATGGTCTTTTTATGTAGGCGGTATTGTTTTTCTGCTTACAGTATTGTGGACTGTTTTTAAATCCAAAGAATACACACCGGAAGAATTGGAAGCCTTTGAAAAAGCAAAGCAAGCAAAATTACTACAAGCAAATCCGCAAAAAGCTGAAATTTCCAAAGGTATATCTGAGAAAAAACAAATGATATACGGCTTGTTATTTACACTTTTCGGCGCTGCCGGATCTTATTATGTATATACTATAAACTCCCGCAGTGATGCTAATGATCATAAAGAACTATATATCCTTACGGTAGGAATATTGGTTGTAGGGTTACTGTTTACTATTGTCTCACAACTTCGTAAAAGAAGTATAAGAAATGGTTTCACGATCATAATAACAGATTTGCTTAACATGCCCAAAACAATGAAACAGTTAGCATGGGTGCAGTTTTTTTCCTGGTTTGCTCTGTTTTCAATGTGGATTTATACTACAAAAGCGGTTACCGGTCATGTATTTGGTACTGCTGATACTACTTCAAAACTTTATAATGATGCAGCCGACTGGGTTAATGTAATGTTTGCAGTCTATAACGGGGTCGCTGCTGCGGTAGCATTTTTACTACCAGTACTAGCTAAGCACACTAGTAATAAATTTACCCACATGCTGGCGCTTATTGCCGGTGGTTTAGGGTTAATTTCTATTTACTTCGTGTCAGATAACACAGGTTTGTTAATGGCAATGGTTGGCGTAGGTATAGCTTGGGCAAGTATTCTTTCTATACCTTATGCTATGCTTTCCGGCTCTTTACCATCAGCTAAAATGGGATATTATATGGGAGTCTTTAACTTTTTTGTGGTACTGCCGCAAATAGTAGCAGGAACAATACTGGGCTTCTTAGTTTCAGAGTTTTTTGACAGCGAACCTGTTTACGCTCTTATAGTAGGAGGTTTCTCTATGATACTTGCAGGTTTACTGACTCTTGGAGTCTCTACACAAAAGAAAATTGATATTAAAGAATAAAAAAACAGAATGAAAAAGAAAGCATTCATATTCGATCTTGACGGTGTGATAGTCGATACAGCCAAATACCACTTTTTGGCATGGCAAAAAATCGCAGCACAATTGGGAATTGATTTTACACACGAACATAACGAACAACTTAAAGGAGTGAGTCGCATACGCTCGCTCGAAATTATACTGGCAATAGGAAATATAACCATCACACAAGAAGAAAAAGATAACCTATTGCTGAAAAAAAATGAAGATTACCTAACGTACATCGACAAGATGGATGAAAGCGAAATACTGGATGGTGTGATGCAGGTATTACACTATTTAAAACAAAATAATCAACCTATAGCATTAGGCTCGGCAAGTAAAAATGCCAGACCGATACTCGAAAAAGTAAAAATACTCAGCTACTTTGATGCTATAGTAGATGGTAACGATGTTACCAACGCAAAGCCCGACCCCGAAGTTTTTGTACAGGCTGCAAAAAAACTCAATATGCCTTCAGAAGGTGCTATTGTATTTGAAGATTCGGTGGCGGGAGTACAGGCAGCCAATGCTGCCCAAATGGTAAGTGTAGGTATAGGCGAAAAAGCCGTACTACACGAAGCCCATTACAACTTTAACAATTTTACAGAAATAGATACTACATTTTTACAAAACTTAGTAAATAAATAAAAATGAACCAGGATTATATAGTACCGGATAATTGGTCCATAATAGAAGAAGGATTTGATGCAGAGAGAGTAAAATCATCTGAAAGTTTATTCAGTATAGGTAACGGAGCCATGGGGCAACGTGCCAATTTTGAGGAAAGTTATTCAGGACATACTTTTCAGGGCAGCTACATTGCAGGTATTTACTACCCAGACAAAACTAAAGTAGGGTGGTGGAAAAACGGTTACCCGGAGTATTTTGCAAAAGTATTGAATGCTCCTAACTGGATAGGTATAGATATTACTATAAACGGAGAAGCACTTGACCTAAACACTTGCGAGCAGGTAAACTATTTTAGGCGTGAGCTTAATATGAAAGAAGGTTGGTACAACCGTTCTTTTGAGGCGGTATTGCAAAACGGTACAGCTATAGCGGTAAACGTTACCCGATTTTTGTCGCTTGAAGAAGATGAGCTGGGTGTAATAAAATATGATGTAACACCAATAAATAGAGCTGCAAAAATAACATTTAGCCCCTATGTAGATGCAGGTGTTACTAATGAAGATACTAACTGGGAAGAGAAGTTTTGGCAACCTGTAGCTGTAAAGCATAGCGATAATGCTGCTTTTGTAACAGCAAGAACGTTTAAAACACATTTTGATGTAGCTACCTATATGCACAATAGCCTACAGCAGGCAGGTAATAATGTAGATATAGCTCCTGTAGACGTAAAAGTTACTGATGATAAAGTACAATTTACCTATAGTGTAGATGCTGCACAGGGGCAAGCAACATCTATCGTTAAGTTAGGTGGTTATACGGTGTCATTAAATCATACAGCAGATAAACTAGTTGAGGCAGCACAAAATGTAATTGATGCAGCACAAGCCAAAGGCTATGATGCACTCCTAGCTGAGCAAAAAGAGGCATGGGCTAAAATATGGGAGATGGCAGATATTACCATTGATGGCGATGTAAAAGCGCAACAAGGTATTCGCTTTAATATTTTCCAATTGAACCAAACCTACCTAGGTAAAGATGCAAGGCTGAATATAGGTCCTAAAGGATTTACAGGCGAAAAGTATGGTGGTAGTACCTATTGGGACACCGAGGCATATTGTATTCCTTTCTATATGGCTACTAAAGACCAGCAAGTGGCACGTAACCTACTTACTTATCGTTATGAACACTTAGAAAAAGCTATTGAAAATGCAGTCAAATTAGGTTTTACCAACGGCGCAGCACTTTACCCAATGGTAACCATGAACGGCGAAGAATGCCACAACGAGTGGGAAATAACTTTTGAGGAAATTCACCGTAACGGCGCTATTGCTTTTGCAGTGTATAACTATTACCGTTTTACGGGCGATTATAGTTATATTCCCGAAAAAGGACTTGAAGTGCTTATTGGTATAGCGCGTTTTTGGCAACAAAGAGCTACATTCTCATCGCACAAAAACAAGTACATGATACTTGGTGTTACAGGACCAAATGAGTATGAAAATAACATAAGCAATAACTTTTATACCAACTACATAGCGAAATGGTGTATTGACTATACTATAGAGCAAATAGCGAAGGTAAAAGAAGAATACAATGAAGATTACAGCCGTATAATGGCTAAAGTAAACCTGAATGATGCCGAATTACAACAATGGAAGAAGGTAGCAGATAATATGTATTTCCCCTATTCGGAAGAACATGGTGTGTACTTGCAGCAAGATGGTTTCTTAGATAAAGAGCTTGTGCCGGTAAGCGAACTTGACCGCAGCCAACGACCAATAAACCAAAAATGGAGTTGGGACAGGATATTGCGCTCGCCATACATAAAACAAGCCGATGTATTACAAGGTTTCTACTTCTTTGAAGATGATTTTAACAAAGAACAACTAGAAAAACATTTCGATTTCTATGAACCGTTAACGGTACACGAATCATCACTTTCGCCATGTGTACACTCTATACAGGCTGCAACATTAGGTAGAATGGAACAGGCTTATATGTTCTATTTAAGGACATCGCGCTTAGACCTTGATGATTATAACAAAGAAGTAGAAGAAGGCTTGCACATAACTAGTATGGCAGGAACATGGATGAGTATTGTGGAAGGCTTTGGCGGAATGCGTGTTAAGAATGATACGCTACATTTCGAACCAAGAATACCAGAACAATGGCAGGGGTATTCTTTCAAGATTAATTTTAGAAATCAGATATTAAAAGTATCCATAAACGCAACAGAAACCAAGTTTACATTAGAGGGCGACAAACAGCTTACTGTTTTTGTAAATGGTAAAGAAGTACGGGTAGAACCCGACGCATTGGTTACAGTTTAATTTTATTTTTTAACCTACAAGGTCTGTAAGACCTTGTAGGTTTTTTTAGTTATGTAAATACCTACAGGGTAAAGAAGCCTTGCAGAAAATAAGTAAGAAATGAAAAAATTACTATATCTACTTTTCTTTATTTGCGGAACGGCTTTCGCACAGATAGACCGTGTAGAACCGCCTTTTTGGTGGAGCGATATGCACAATCCAGAGTTGCAAATAATATTCTATGGTAAAGACATAGCACGATATACCCCAACAGTATCGGATAATATTATTATAAATAATGTGGTAAAGACTGAAAACCCCAATTATGTTTTCGTTACCATAGACACTAAAAATATTCCTGCCTCTGATTTTGTTTTCACATTTAGAAACAAAAACAAGGTAGCATTTACACACAAATATTCATTAAAACAGCGTAGAGAAGATTCTGCTTTAAGAGCAGGTTTTGATTCTTCAGATCTTATATATCTGATAATGCCCGACCGTTTTGCTAACGGTAATCCTGATAATGATAATGTGAAAGGAATGGAAGATAAAGCCAATCGAAATGAACCTTTCGGAAGGCATGGGGGCGACATTCAAGGGGTTATTGATAATCTCGATTATATAGAACAACTTGGCGCAACAGCATTATGGAGTACGCCACTTTGTGAGGATAATCATTCAAGAGGATCATATCATGGCTATGCCCAAACGGATGTGTATAAAATAGATCCACGTTATGGCACTAACGAGGATTATGTACGCCTTTCTCAGGAGTTGAAGAAAAGAGATATGAAGTTAATACTTGATTATGTAACGAATCACTGGGGCAGTGAGCACTGGATGTATAAAGATTTACCAAGCTATGACTGGGTGCACCAATTTCCGGGGTATGCACAGAGCAATTACCGAATGACTACGCAGTTTGACCCAAATGCATCTAAAATAGATACTAAGTACTGTATGGATGGCTGGTTTGTAAGCGAAATGCCCGATTTAAACCAAAGTAATCCGTTAGTTTTAAAATATATTACACAGAATGCGATATGGTGGATAGAGTATGCCGATTTAGGTGGTTTTCGTGTAGATACCTATTCGTATAATGATAAAGTGGGGATTGCAAAATGGACAAAAGCCATTATGGATGAATATCCACATTTTAATATAGTAGGCGAAGTATGGATGCACGACCAAGCGCAAATGGCATATTGGCAAAAAGACAGTAAAATAGCAGCAATACAAAGCTATAATTCCTACCTGCCAAGCGTTATGGACTTTACTCTGCATGATGCTATAGGTAATGTTTTCAATGAAGATAAATCAAGTTGGGACTCTGGTATGCAAAAAGTGTATGACAATTTCACTAATGATTTTTTATATCCTGATATCAACAATATTTTAGTATTTGCCGAAAACCATGACACGGCGAGATTTAACGAAATCTATAAAAACGATTTCAATAAATATAAAATGGCAATGACACTTATAGCCACCGTTCGAGGCATACCTCAGATCTACTACGGTACAGAAATAGGTATGGCAGGCGATAAAGCAAAAGGAGGAGATGGCGACATCCGTAGGGATTTTCCAGGCGGATGGAAAGGCGATACAAACAATGCCTTTACAACAAGCGGGCGTACTAATCAGCAAAAAGAATGGTTCGATTTCTCTGCAAAGCTATTCAACTGGAGAAAAGGTAAAGAGGTAATCCATATGGGTGAAACCACACATTATTTACCGCAAAATAATGTATATGTTTATTTCCGTCATAATGATAACGAGTCGGTTATGGTGTTACTTAATAATAGTAATGAAGTACAAACAGTAAGTACTGCTCGCTTTGCCGAAAACCTAAAGAAGTATAAAAAAGGTAAGGATGTATTGGGGGGTAAAGCAATAGATATAGCTAACGATATTACGATGCAACCTAAATCGGTTTTAATACTTGAATTACAATAAAAACATGAAACATACTTTTAGCATATTATTCCTTTTTCTGGTTACACTAGTAACGGCTCAAAACGTTTCACGTAAGCTGCAAAGCACGCAACATTTTGACGACCGTTTAGAGTTGACTATGAATGATGGTACGTATATCATCACCCCTTATTCTGAAAACATAGTCGAAACTGCCTTTATACCAAAAGAGCAAGACTATAAAGCGCAGTCACATGCTGTAATTTTACTACCGCAAAAAACAGATGTGAAGCTTAAAGAAAGTGCAGCCAAAATAACCTACACTACAAAGGGTGTTGAGGTGGTTATAGAAACCGAACCGTTTAAAATAAGCTATTATTATAAAGATAAATTACTGTTGTCTGAAAAACAGGGCTATGTAAAGAAAGACAGTACTGAGGCTATTACATTTAATCTTGATACAGATGAATCACTATACGGTGGTGGCGCACGTGCTTTAGGTATGAATCGTAGGGGTAATCGTTTAGAATTATACAACAAGGCACACTATGGTTATGGCGACAAGTCAGAGTTAATGAACTTTACTATGCCACTTGTAATGTCATCAAAAATATATGCAGTGCATTTTGATAATGCACCTATTGGCTGGCTTGACCTTGATAGTAAAAAAGATAATACGCTGGAGTATGAAACTATTAGCGGACGCAAAACCTATCAGGTAATTGCTGCCGATAATTGGTATAGCCTTACTGAAAACTATACAATGTTAACAGGCAGGCAACCTATGCCTGCACGATGGACGTTCGGTAATTTTGCCAGCCGTTTCGGGTATCATTCCGAGAAAGAAGTAAGAGATGTAGTTAGTAAGTTTAGAGAAGAGCAAATCCCTTTAGATGCTGTAGTACTCGACCTATATTGGTTTGGTAAAGAAATGAAAGGCACAATGGGTAACCTGATGTTTGAGCGCGATAGTTTTCCTACTCCTGAAGGGATGATGGCAGGTTTAAAAAGGCAAAATGTGAAAACAGTACTTATTACAGAGCCTTTTGTACTTACTACCAGTAACCGTTGGCAAGAAGCTGTAGCGAATGATGTATTGGCTACCGATGCTATGGGCAAGCCTTATACATACGAGTTTTATTTTGGAAACACAGGAATTATAGATTTATGGAAACCAAAAGCACGTTCTTGGTTTTGGAATATATATAAAGATTTAGTTAATAGAGGTGTAGATGGATGGTGGGGCGATTTGGGAGAACCCGAAGTACACCCATCCTATGTGCAACATGCAGGAGGCAGTGCTGATGAGGTACATAATATTTATGGACACAACTGGGCAAACCTTATTACACAAGGATATAAAAAAGATTTCCCAAACCAACGACCATTTATACTTATGCGTGCGGGCTATTCGGGTTCGCAACGTTATGGTATGATACCTTGGAGCGGCGATGTAGGCAGGAGTTGGGGAGGTTTGCAGTCGCAACCCGAAATAGCACTACAAATGGGTATGCAAGGTATGGGGTATATGCACTCTGACTTAGGAGGTTTTGCAGGCGATAATATTGATGATGAGTTGTACGTGCGCTGGTTACAGTACGGTGTTTATCAGCCGATATTTAGACCCCATGCACAAGAAGCTGTACCTGCCGAGCCTGTGTTTAGAAAACCCGAAGTAAAAGCATTAGCAAAGCAAGCCATAGAATTACGTTATAAAATGTTGCCGTATAACTACACACTAGCTTTCCAGAATAGCGAAAGAGGTTACCCATTAATGCGTCCTGTATTTTTTGATGAGTCAGATAATAAAGATTTATACGCTGTTTCAAATGAATACCTATGGGGTGATGATATTCTAGTAGCTCCCGTAATGCAACAAGGTATAACCCAAAGAGAGGTTTACTTCCCGAAAGGTAATAGCTGGTATAATGAAAAACAACATTATGAAGGTGGTACAACACAGAGTATAACAATTAAACAAAACGAGATACCTCATTTTTATAAAGGAGGGGGTTTTATAGTTACCTCGGCAGAAGCAATGCAATCTACCGAAGATTATACAGGGCAGGCGTTAGAAATACATTATTATTTAGACCCTACCGTAAAAGAAAGCAGTCGTATTTTTTATGATGATGACGGAACGACCCCTGATGCTTATGCTAAAGGGCAGTATGAAATTTTACATTTCGATGCTAAAATTAGAAGAGGGCAGGTGTTTATTGATGTGACTTCGGAAGCAGGAAGAAACTATGAACCCATAAAGCGAAAATTGACTTTTTATATTCATGATGGAGGAACTGTAAAGTTGTTTCCTGTTGAAATAGAAAGTGGAGGATTCCAAACTATAAAACACAAGTTATTATAAATGAAAAAACTTATTATACCTGCACTGGCAGTACTAGCATTATTATCGGGCTGTGCTTCTGATAAAAAAGAAGTGCAGCAAGCCGAAACACCTTTTGTATGGGGCGGAGCAAACCTATATTTCTTAATGACTGATCGTTTTAATAATGGCGATGAAAGTAACGATATTACTTTAAATAGAACAAAAGAGACGGGGGAATTACGCGGTTTTGAAGGTGGAGATATAAAAGGTATTATCCAAAAGATTGACGAAGGCTATTTTGACGATTTGGGCATCAATGCTATTTGGTTTACGCCTGTAGTAGAACAAATACATGATGCTACCGATGAGGGCACAGGCAATACCTATGCTTTTCATGGATACTGGGCAAAAGACTGGACAGCACTCGACCCAAACTTTGGTACACAAAAGGACTTAGCAGAGCTGGTAGAAAAAGCACACGAGCATGATATCAGAATAGTTTTAGATGGAGTAATAAACCATACAGGACCAGTAACTGATATGGATGCTGTTTATCCTAATGACTGGGTACGTACTGGACCACAATGCCAGTATAACAATTATGAAAACACCACAACTTGCACATTGGTTAAAAATTTACCAGATGTAAGAACAGAAAACAATGAAGAAGTAGCATTGCCCGAAATGCTGGTAAACAAATGGAAAGCAGAAGGGCGCTACAAGCAAGAGGTTAAAGAACTTGATGCGTTTTTTGATCGTACAGGTTACCCGAGAGCACCAAAATATTACATCATTAAATGGTTGACTGATTATGTACGTGATTATGGTGTAGATGCGTATCGTGCCGATACTGTAAAGCATTTGGGCGAAGATGTTTGGGCAGATTTTAGCAAGGAATGTGTTATTGCTTTTGCCGATTGGAAAAAAAACAACCCTGAAAAAGTGTTAGATGATAATGAATTTTTTACCGTAGGCGAGGTATATAATTATGGTATATCAACAGGGCAATATTTTGATTTTGGCGACAAGAAAGTAAACTATTACGACAATGGTTTTAATGCATTGATAAACTTTCAAATGAAATGGGATGCAGCACAAAAATCTAAAGAAGAAATATTTAATCAATATTCACAAACACTGTATAATGACTTTGGGGGTAATACGATAGTAAACTATATGACCTCGCATGATGATGGTGCTCCGTTCGATAAACAAAGAGTCAAAACATACGAAGCGGGTACAATACTATTACTTACACCAGGTATATCTCAGGTATATTATGGCGATGAAACCGCTAGGTCACTCGATATTCAAGGAACGGAAGGCGATGCTACCTTACGCTCTTTTATGAACTGGGAAGACACAACCAAACCCGAAACAAAAGAACTCTTAGCGCATTGGCAAAAGCTGGGTAAATTCCGAAAAAACCACCCGTCAGTAGGTGCAGGTGTACACACAATGTTAAGCGAGTCGCCTTATGTCTTTAAACGAACCTATGCAAAAGGAGATTATAGCGATGCCGTAGTAGTGGGGCTTGATTTACCTAAAGGAGTAAAGACTGTTACGGTAGGCGATGTTTTTGCTGATGGTACAGCAGTACGCGATGCTTATTCAGGTAAAACGACAAAGGTGGAGAATGGCAAGGTGCAGTTTGATACAGCATTTGATATACTATTAATAGAAGAGAAATAATAAACGTAAGAATAATACCAATGAAAAAAACAATTTTATTAGGGATAATGCTAACGGCTTTTATTAGCTGTAAGGATGATAAAAAAGAACAAGAAGCTGCTGAGGTAGCACAAACGGAAATAGCCGATGAGATGGCTCCGATGATGGAAAACAGCGTGATATATGAAGCTAACATCCGTCATTACTCACCAGAGGGGACATTAAATGCATTTACTAAAGATATTCCGCAGCTAAAAGAATTAGGGGTAAAAGTAATATGGGTAATGCCTATTTATCCTATCTCTATGAAAAGAAGAAAAGCAACAGGCGATCTTTCTATAGAAGATATTAAAGACCCGAAAGAGAAAGAAAAATATTTGGGTAGTTACTATGCTATTACTGATTATACCGCTGTAAACCCTGATATGGGGTCTATGGAAGATTTTGATAATCTTGTAAAAACAGCGCACGATAACGGTATGTATGTAATACTAGACTGGGTTGCAAACCACACAGGTTGGGATCATAAATGGATTACCGAGCACCCTGAATATTATCAGAAAAATGCTAAAGGAGAAGTTACTGACCCTTTAAATCCTGAAACAGGAGAAAGCTGGGGCTGGACAGATGTTGCACATTTAGACTACGCAAGTAAAGAGCTTTATGAGCCAATGAAAAACGAACTTCTTTTTTGGGTAAAAGAACATAATATTGATGGTTTCCGTTGTGATGTGGCTGATAACGTACCTACAGAGTTTTGGGAGTATGCAGTGCCAAAACTTGAAGAAGAAAAGCCATTATTCATGCTAATGGAGTCTAATAAGCCTTACCTTTTTAAAGGAATATTTGATATGGGTTATGGCTGGGATTTACATCATGTAATGAATGATATTGCCAAAGGAGATAAAACGGTTGCAGCCATTGATGCTTATATGGTAAAGAAAGACAGTATGTATGATGGTACAGATATTATGATGAACTTTACTAGTAACCATGACGAAAACGCATGGAATGATAGCGCTATACAAAGAATGGGCGAAAGTGCAGAGGCTTTTGCAGCACTTACTTATATGGTGCCAGGAATGCCACTTATTTATTCGGGGCAGGAGTATGACATAGACCGTCGTCTTAAATTCTTTGAAAAGGACAGTATCCCGACCGAGAAGAAAAAGATGTATGGTGTATATGAAAAACTAGGTAAACTTAAAAACAATGATGTTGCCCTTAATGGAGGTAAAAAAGCCGCCGCTTACAATCGTATAAAAACATCAGATGATGCAAATGTATTTGCTATTGAAAGAGAAAAAGACGGTAAAAAGGTTTGGTATATAGCTAACCTTTCTAAATCGTCTAAAACTTTTACTTTGCCTGTAAATGGGACTTTTACCAATTACATGACAGGAGAGAAAGTAACCTTTGAAAAAGGTCAAGAGCATAAATTTGCAGCTTGGCAATACTATATACTAACAGAATAATATTACTCAACCCCCTGCGCCTAAGTGCAGGGGGTGTTTTTTACTTTTTTTTAAACTTTATTAATTAACCAAAATTTTTATTATGATGAAAAAATTATTTTTTTTAGTAGCAATGTGCGCCTCTACGACTATAACGTTTGCGCAGTTTGACAACATTGGGTTATTGGGAGGTTCTACCGTTACGGGGTGGGACTCGGACACCGACATGATGACTACCGATGGTATTATTTACACCTTAAATGATGTGGTTATTACAGTTCCTGAAGTTGATCCTGGAGTTAAGTTTAGGAAAGATGATGACTGGCCAGTAAATTGGGGTGGCAGTAGTTTCCCAGCTGGTACTGCAACATTAAATGGATCTAATATTCCTGCTGTCGATGGTACTTATAATGTTACCTTTAATTTGGAAACTTTAGAGTATAGCTTTGTAGCTACTGGGCTTAGTGAAGTTAACCTTGTGATAGATGCTATGGATGTCCCTATGTTTACTACAGATGGTGTTACTTATACTGCCAATAACGTAATGCTGGAAGCTGGTGATATTGCTTTTTCTGTTGATGATACTACTACATGGGGAAGCAGTGATTTCCCTACAGGTACAGCAGTAGAAAATGAACAAATACCTGTTTTAGCTAACAGTTATAATATTTCTTTTAATCTTGATACTAAAGCCTACAGTTTTGACTTTGTTATTATCAGTATGATAGGTGATGGTGTTGTAGACTGGACTACAGATACTGAGATGGCTACTACAGATGGTGTAAACTATACTTACATGCTTACATCTGCTGGGGGTGAAGGTAAATTCAGATTGAACAATGATTGGAATCCAGGTTGGGGTAGTACAGATTTCCCTTCAGGTATTGGCTCTACAGAGGGAGATTCGCCAAATATTCCTATTGCTGCTGGCACGTATGATGTGACTTTTAATAGAACTACAGGCGCTTATAATTTTGCTTCTACTACTGCTAGTACAGCAAGCTTTTCGAGTAATGATGTGAATGTTTACCCTAATCCGTCAAGTACGGTTTGGAACTTTGATGCAGGTAGTCTTATTATAGATAAAGCAGAGGTTATAGATGTTACAGGTAAAGTAGTTTATACAAATACTTTTGCAGCATCTCAAGCAATAGTTAATACTGATGCTTTTGTAGCAGGTATTTACTTTGCAAGAATTTATTCAGGAACTTCTGTTCAAACCATTAAAGTAGTGAAAAAATAAATAAAAATAATATTTGTTTCCTAAAAGCACAAACTGTAAGGTTTGTGCTTTTTTGGTTTTTAAGACTATCTTTACCCAAAACTTTTTATTATGGCAGCAATGCTAAAAATAGGGCATAGAGGAGCAAAAGGACATGTATCCGAGAATACACTAGCATCATTTGAAAAAGCACTCGATTTGGGTGTAAATGCTATTGAATTCGACGTGCACGTATGTGCTACAGGCGAACTGGTTGTTTTTCATGATTTTACTGTAGATAGGACTACTAATGGTACAGGAGAAGTGCATAAACTATCGCTAGCAGAACTCAAAGCACTAAAAGTGGAAGAAGATCATAGTATAACTACGCTAGATGAGGTGTTACAGCTTTTACACAGCAAATGTTTTATTAATATAGAAATGAAAGGTCGCTATACGGCAAAACCTCTTGCTGAATTATTGAGGAAATATGTGGAAGAGAAAGGGTATAGTTATGAGGATTTTATAGTTTCTAGCTTTCAGTACGAAGAGTTGAAACAAATGAGTGAGTTAAACCCTAATGTGCATCTTGGTGTGTTAACACAAGCAAGTGTAGCACAGGCTTGGGACTGGGCAGTAGAGTTTTCGGCAAAAGCGATACATCCGCATTATTCGTTGCTTACAGAAACCAATGTAGAACGTGCTCGTGAGGCAGGTTTTAAAATTTATACTTGGACGGTAAACGAGCTAGAAGATATAGCACGGCTAAAGAAGTATGGAGTAGATGGTATTATATCTGATTATCCCGAACGTTTATGAGTAAGAGTTTTGATATAATAATTGCAGGTGGAGGGGCAGCAGGTTTTTTTATAGCCATTAATATTGCTGAAGCTAACCCTAATGTGAAAATTGCCATATTGGAGCGCGGTAAAGAAGTGCTTAGTAAGGTGCGTATTTCGGGAGGTGGGCGTTGTAATGTTACACACGCTTGTTTTATACCTAATGATTTAGTGAAGTTTTATCCTCGTGGCGAAAAAGAGCTTCGGGGACCTTTTAATCGTTTTTGTAGTGGCGATACTATCGAGTGGTTCGAGCGACATGGTGTAGCATTAAAAATAGAAGAAGATGGAAGGATGTTTCCTGTTACAGACAGTTCGCAAACTATTATAGACTGCTTTCAAGATGCCGTAAAAAAACTTGGAATACAGGTTATAACAGGGCAAAGCATACAATCGATATTCAAGGCAGAAAATCATTGGAAAATAGATACCCAAAGCGATACTTATTTGTGCGAAACTCTTGTAATGACTACGGGCAGTAATCCTAAAATGTGGCAGATGCTAGAAGAATATGGGCATACCATAGTGCCGCCTGTTCCATCGTTATTTACATTTAATATAAAAGACAATAGAATAAAAAACCTAATGGGAGTTGCTGCTCTAGCATCCGTTAAGGTAAGAGGGAGTAAGCTCGAAGCTTCAGGGCCTTTATTAATAACCCATTGGGGAATGAGTGGTCCTGGTATCCTGCGTCTTTCGGCATGGGGAGCACGCGAACTAGCAGCAAAAAACTATCAGTTTATACTACAAGTTAATTGGCTAGACGATGTTACCCATGAGGAGTGCCTTGATACACTAAAAGCATTAAAGCAAGAGCAAGCTAAAAAACTAGTTGCAAAGAAATCGCCTTTTGATTTCCCTAACCGACTGTGGGAAAGCCTTGCTACAGCTTCGGGTATTGACGATGTAACACGATGGGCAGACCTCTCGGGTAAACAACTTAATGAACTTGCTAGTCAGCTAGTGGCTGGAGAATTTCAGGTTAACGGTAAAAGTACTTTTAAAGAAGAATTTGTTACCGCAGGAGGTGTAGAGCTTAAAGAAGTTAACTTTAAAACGATGGAAAGCAAAATAGTCGAGAAGTTATATTTTGCGGGTGAAATACTTAATATTGATGCCATCACCGGAGGTTTTAATTTTCAAAATGCATGGACAGGAGGTTTTATTGCAGCAGAAGCTATAAGTAATAGATAATTTAATTTTTGACGCAACTATTTTGATTTGGATGTATCTATAGTGTATAAACAAATCAAAAAACGCGTTATGAAAAATTTAATTTTATTACTAGGCTTGTCATTATCTATTATGGCATGCTCTGACGACTCTGGGAATGCTTTGCAATACCCATCAGAGAATAATGTTTTACTACTCAAAGTAGACTTACAAACAAATACCTTTGAAGGGGGTAAAGAGTTGACTTTTAATGATGTCGAAGGTTTTACTATTAGCTCTGTCTACAATGAACCAGGAGACTTTGGTGACATTACACTTAAGTATGAGGAAGCTAATGCTACTATTTTTTCGGGAACTATTGTATGGGCAGGACTAGGTGAGATGACGTACCCTGAAGAGCTTAATGTTTCTGCATCTTTTACCACAGTAACAGAGCCAACACCTATGCCAAATATGGATGAATTTGAGTTGGTAGAATATAGTGAATTTGGTTACTATCCTGAGACAATAGATTATAATGCTATTTGGGATGCTATTGATAATTTACAACTTGTACAAGAATACCGTATTAATAACCCTAATGCTAAAGTAAACTTGTTTTTATACACCCCAGGTGTAGGTGTTGGTAATCCAGCTGAGTGGGATTGGTATATAATATTAAAAAATTAATTGTTTGTTGGGTTTTATGTTTAGAAAGCCTCATTTTGAGGCTTTTTTATTTGTAATACATTATGAATGTAAAAAATAGCGGTAATAATAAAATAAAACATTAGCTAAACTGTTTTATAATTATAACACGTATTATGAGAAATAAAAAATTACTTTATGAAAAATTTAATTTTACTACTAATTTATTGGTTGTGCAATGACTGTAGAGGTGTTGCTTTAAAAATTAAAGGGGTGTTGTATAAAAAGTAAAAATATATCTTCTATCTGTTTAACCACCATATAGAGGCATTAAGAACCATTGCAAATGACACCCAAAGTAAATAAGGAATAAACAGGTAACCTGCTGTTTTATTTACTTTATTAAATTGTATAAATGTTTCGTATATCATTAACCAAAGTAATGCTATCTCGATAAGAGCTATTAGCGGATTGTGTAACCCGAAAAACAGGTAAGACCATAAAGCATTTAGCCCGAGTTGTATGGCAAAGAAAGAGAGTCCTTTTTTGACTACTTCTTTTTGGTCATCAATTTTTGTCCATACTAACCCTGCTGCAACCCCTATCATAACATAAAGTACACCCCAAACAGGAGCAAATATCCAGTTAGGTGGGTTAAACGATGGTTTTTTTAGGGTAGGGTACCATGTTGCTACGCTTTCGCGGGTTACTTCGCCCGATAGGTAGCCTACCGCAACACAGGTAACCACCATGATAACTATTTTCAGTATTCGATGCATGACTTACTTTTTACCAAAATTAGTAAACTAAATCTTTATGTACCTACAAAAAACTATATTTGCATAAATTTTAAGATATGCTTTCTGAAAAGGATTTTATCCCTAAAGATTATACTAATACTGCCAATAAGGGGAGTTTTGAGTGGAGTGCACCTAGTAATATTGCATTAGTAAAATACTGGGGAAAAAAGGAAAACCAAATCCCTGCAAACCCCTCTATTAGCTTTACGCTGAATAATTGTAAGACTATAACAAAGCTTACTTTTGAAAAGAAAAGCAATAATAATGAAGACTTTTCTTTCGATTTACTTTTTGAAGGGCAGCCTAAAGAAAGCTTCCGACCTAAAATTGAAAAGTTTTTACAACGTGTAGCCATCTATTTACCTTTTCTTAAAGACTATCATTTTACGATAGATACCCAAAATACATTTCCGCACAGTTCGGGGATAGCCTCATCTGCTTCAGGGATGGCAGCGTTGGCTATGAACTTTATGAGCTTAGAGCACTTGCTTAATCCTGATATGACAGATGATTGTTTTTATAAAAAAGCATCTTTCTTAGCACGGTTGGGTAGCGGTAGTGCTTGCCGAAGTGTAAAGGGTAATGTGGTAGTTTGGGGTGAGCATAACGATTTCTCAGAAAGTTCAAACTTATATGGGGTTACTTTTCCGTATATAGTTCATGAAAATTTTAAAAATTATCAAGATACTATTTTGTTAGTTGATAAAGGCGAAAAGCAAGTTTCTAGTACAGTAGGGCATGACCTTATGCATGGGCATCCGTTTGCACAGCAGCGTTTTGCACAAGCACACGATAATCTGTCTAAAATAAAAGAAGCATTAGTTAGTGGAGATGTAGCAACCTTTATAGAAGTAGTAGAAAGTGAGGCACTAACCCTGCACGCTATGATGATGACATCGATGCCTTATTTTATACTAATGAAGCCTAATACGCTCGAAATTATAAACAAGATATGGGCATTTAGAGCCGCTACAGGTATTCCTGTTTGTTTTACACTCGATGCTGGTGCTAATGTACATGTGCTTTATCCTGAAAGTAATAGTGTGAAAGTTTTAGAATTTATTAAGAATGAATTAGTTGCATTCTGTCAAAACAGTCAGTACCTTTGTGATATAGTTGGCACAGGTGCGGTAAAATATTAAATTTTAGTAGTAACCGTTTTTTGATTATCTTTAATAAAAATTATCCTCGATGAAAGGACCTTTGTTTTACTCAAAAATACTACTCTTCGGAGAGTACGGAATTATTAAGGATTCCAAAGGATTGTCTATACCGTATAATTTTTATAATGGTGCGCTTAAGAGAGATGATAATACATCTGACGAAGCAGTAAAATCAAACGCCAATTTAAAACGTTTTGCAGATCATCTTGAAGCATTGCAAAATGAAGATCCTCAATTAGTAACATTTGACCTTGATACTCTTAATCGGCATATAGCTGATGGGATGTATTTTGACTCTACCATTCCACAAGGATATGGTGTGGGTAGTAGTGGTGCGCTTGTTGCGGCTATATACGATCGTTATGCTAAAAATAAAATAACGGTTCTTGAAAATCTTACCCGTGAGAAACTGCTAGCACTGAAAATAATATTTGCTCAAATGGAGTCATTTTTTCATGGTAAAAGTTCAGGGCTAGATCCACTAAATAGTTACTTGAGTATTCCTATTCTAATAAACTCGAAAGATAATATAGAGGCTACTGGCATACCAAGCCAAATAACCGATGGTAAGGGTGCGGTGTTTTTACTAGACTCTGGTATTGTAGGCGAAACTGCTCCTATGGTTTCTATATTTATGGAAAGCCTTAAAGAGAAAGGTTTTCGCGATATGCTTAAAAAACAGTTTGTAAAATATACTGATGCTTGCGTAGATGATTTTTTACATGGCGATTTTAAATCGTTGTTTGCTAATACTAAAAAATTATCTAAAGTTGTACTTAACAACTTTAAGCCAATGATACCTGAGCAGTTTCATGAACTATGGCAAAAAGGTATAGAGACTAACGATTATTACCTGAAACTTTGCGGTTCTGGTGGTGGTGGTTACATACTAGGTTTTACCCAAGATATACAAAAAGCAAAAGAAGCATTAAAAGACCATAAGCTGGAAGTAGTTTACCAGTTTTAATAAATTTTAATTTGTTTCTTTTATGGCATCAAGGAAAACACGATTAGTCCTGATGAAAACCCTTAGTTTATTTTCTGTAGTGAGGGGTTACAATATTCCTGTTATTGCTTTAGCACAATACCTCTCTGCTATATTTATATTAGATAAAGATAGTAGAGCATTAGATGTTATACTCGACCCTAACTTATTTATTATAGTACTGGCATCATCACTTACTATAGCTTCGGGTTATATCATCAATAATTTTTACGATGCACAAAAAGATCTTATCAATCGTCCTAAAAAATCGATGTTAGATAGATTGGTAAGTCAAAAAACAAAACTACAGGTTTATTTTGTGCTTAATTTTATAGTAACGTTACTTGCTTTTTTAATTTCGTGGCGAGCCGTGCTATTTTTTTCAACATACATTTTCCTGATATGGTTTTACTCGCATAAACTCAAGAAATATCCTGTTATAGGCAATCTTACCGCTGCATTTCTTGCAGTATTACCTTTTTTTGGAATATTAATGTATTTCAAAAATTTCTATGAAGTTATTTTTGCTCATGCTACCTTTTTATACCTGCTTATACTTACCCGTGAACTGATTAAAGACCTTGAAAACCTTACAGGTGACTTGGCTAATAATTATCGTACTATACCTGTAATGTTTGGAGAGAAAGTATCTAAACAAATTATTACATTACTAACATTTCTTACCATTATACCTGTATACTTACTTATAGATGTATATAGTGTAGGCTACATGGATATTTACTTTTATGCAGGTATGATTGTTATAATTTATTTTTTATTCCAATTATGGAAAGCCGAAACCCAAAAACAATATTTGCAACTGCATAATATACTGAAATTGCTCATTGTGGCAGGAGTATTTTCTATTATACTCATAGAACCTTCAGTATTAGTGCATGGCAGGAAACTATTATCGGTTATTTAATACTATCTTTGCAAAAATTATAATAGGAAATGAGTAACAATAGCAGTAGAGGAAATACCTCAGGCAGAGGAGGTAATGATAGAAAGAAACCCGGAAGACCTACAGGTTCTGGAAGTAATAGCACACGCAAGCCATCGGGAGATAAACCTGGAGGGTTTGTAAAGAAAACAACTGGCGGTAGCAAACCGTTACAGGGTAGAAAGCCTTTTGTTAAAAAAGAAACTCCTTCTGCGCCTAAAACTGCTTCTAACCCAGATGAATTAAGGCTTAATAAATATATTTCTAATTCGGGGATGTGTTCACGAAGAGATGCCGATATTTACATACAATCGGGCAATGTAAAGGTAAACGGGCAGGTGATAACCGAGATGGGACACAGGGTAAAACTTACTGATAAAGTAGAGTTTGACGGGACAACAATTATGCCCGAAAAGAAAGAGTATTTACTACTAAATAAACCAAAGAACTTTAGTACTTCGGGAGATGAAGATAGGGATATGCGTAATGTAATGGAGCTTGTAAGAAATGCTACCAAAGCAAAGTTGCAGCCTATTGGTAGGATGGATAAAAACACAACAGGACTTTTGATATTTACTAACGATTCTGATATGCTTCGTAAGTTTTCATTACCTAATCAAAAATCATTTAAAATATACCAAGTTTCATTGGATAAGAATTTTAAGTATGATGATATGGAGAAAATGAGTCAAGGTGTGACTCTAGATGGTCATAAGCTTTTTATAGATGAGGTAAGTTATATTGAGAACGAATCGAAAAATGAAATAGGTATAAAACTACGTACCCAAAATGTAAGGGTAGTTAGAGCTATTTTTGAAAGTTTTAAGTATGATGTGCTAAGAGTAGATAGGGTTTCTTATGCAGGGCTTACTAAGAAAAACTTACCGCGAGGCAACTGGCGTTTTCTAACAGAACAAGAGGTTATAAACCTAAAGAATGTATAAATAAAAAATCCCGCTATAAGGCGGGATTTTTTGTGAACTAAACTTTTTAAATTAAGCATTTAGTGCTTCTACCTGAATGTCATTGTCATTAAGCATATCCTTTAGCATATTTTCTATACCACTTTTTAGGGTAAAGGTAGATGAAGGACATCCGCTACAAGCACCTTGCAGTATTACTTTTACACGTTTTTCTTTCTCATCATAAGAGTCAAAAGCAATATTACCACCATCGCCAGCTACGGCTGGTTTTACATATTCTTCTAGTATGTTTATAATACGTTGCGATGTTACATCGAGCGCATCAAAATAAGCTTCCTCTTGTTTTTCAGCTTCAGGCGTTTTTTGTATAAGCGATTCATCTATTGCCACGTTACCTTCTTCAATAAATGTTTTTATAAACGAACGCGTTTCAGCAGTTATCTCTTCCCATTCAGCAACGTCATATTTAGTAATAGAAATATAGTTTTCATCAAAAAACACTTCCTTTACAAAAGGTAATTTAAATAGCTCGCGAGCTAGTGGCGATGCTGCTGTCTCGTCTATGTTTTTAAACTCTGCAGGTACTTTGGTAAGTAGTTTGTTGTAAACAAATTTCATTACCGCAGGGTTAGGAGTGCTTTCTACATAAATAGTAACAGGTAGTTTTTTCTTAGCCGCAGTGTCTTCTGTAATTATAATACCTCCGTTATTCACAAAGTCTTCTATTTGTTGGGCAACATCTTCTTGTACATCTCCCCACTCTACAATAGAGTATTTTTCGATACCTATAAAGTTGCCCGATATATATACCGATTTTACGAAAGGCAAATAGAATAATTGTTTTGCTAAGGGAGAGTTAGCTGTTTCGTCTATATTTTTATACTCAAAGTTATTTCCCTTTGCAATAAAATTACTGAACTCAAATTTCATGATATCAGCATTTTGCGTAGGTTTTATGTTTATTTTTTCCATGATTTTTAATTTTCCACAAAATTAAGCTAAAAAAAAATGAATTAGAAGGTAGGGATATTGAATATTCACTTGTTATTAAATGTAATAAGGTTGTTATTTTTAAAAAAAATGAAAGAATTTGTGATTTTTATGAAATTAGCAGCTAAAGTGTTACTGAATATTTATATTTGAAGTTTTATATAAATAACTTTTATTTAAGAAAAAATTATTACTGTATTAAACATTTGTACGTTAAAAATTCGCTATATGAAAAAATTACTACTAACTCTACTATTAGTCTTAGGAACAATAGGGTTGCATGCACAATCTGATATTGTTGTTTTTAATACTAACCCAGACTATGAGTATACTGCGGGGCAAACCCTTACGTTCTCTGTGATGGTAACCAATAATGGTCCTGACCCAGCGCAAAACGTAAATGTATCTTATGATATACCTACAGGTATAGTTATCACACCGGGTATTAATCGTTTTTGGTGGGAAGGTAATGGTACTGCTGGTACCAACATTGCCTTAAATAATACTATTCCTTTATTGGGTGTCAATGAAACGGTTACATACACTATAAATATAAAAATACCAGGTAGTTTTGGTAATAATAATACACTTCCTGAAGTAGAGGTTACATACGATACCCAATCGGATATTGAGGTAATGTACTCTGATAATCAGGAAAACTATACGCCTGGAGAGCAACTTGTTTATACAGTATCTGTAGTAAATAATGGTCCCGAGGTAGCGTCTACTATAAATGTCTTTAATGCTATTCCTGCCGGAATAACGTCTTTTTCTTGGACAGGTAGTAATAGTACATCAGGTACAGATGTGGATCTTTCTGATACAATACAAAATTTACCTATAGGTCAAGTAGTAACCTATACAATAACGCTTGATGTTCCTGTTTCTTATACAGGAGATCTTACAAACGAGTTAAACGTTACAGGCTCTTTTATAGATGCAACTCCATCTTGTGCACCTTGTTCAGATGTAGATTCACCACCAGTAGCAAATGTAGTGGTAGTACATACAAACAATCAACAATATTATGCACCCGGCGCACAGTCGGTTTATACGCTTACAGTAACCAATGTAGGACCGCAAGTGGCGAATAATATAATCGTAAATAACATTGTACCGGCAGGATTTATCTCATCCTATTCATGGAGTGGAGATAACGGTACATCTGGTACATCTGATTTATCTGATGTTATCAATACATTAGGTGTAAACGAAACAGTTACTTATACTATTAGCTTTGATGTAGCAGCAAATTTCCCTGGCGATCTTGTTAGCGAAGCTGTTGTAACAACAGGAAGTACAGATCCTGACCCTTCATGTTCGCAATGTGTAGATATAGATACATCTGCTACTAGTTCAGATATTGAAACAATAGTTACTAACGGACAAGGAACGTATGTTGAAGGTTCTAATACTATATATACCGTTACAGTTACTAATAATGGTCCTGCTGTGGCAGATAATGTTACAGTAGATGTTGCTATCCCTTCGGGCATAGTGGCATTTTCATGGGTAGGAGATAACGGTTCATCGGGAACAGATGTAGATTTACAAGATCTTATTGCTACCATGGCAGTAAACGAAAGTGTGGTTTATACTATAACACTTGGTGTTCCTACTCCTTTTTTCAATCCGTCAATAACGGTACAATCATCTGTAAGTAGTGATACTGCTGATACTAACCCATACAATAATCAATATAGCGATGTAGATTTCAGTCCAGGTACAGAGGCTGATTTGGTTGTTACAAATACAGATAGCCAAACAACATACACAGCAGGGACAGAAGTGATATATATAATGACAGTGACTAATGATGGTCCTGCTACAGCACAAGATATTAATGTAGTATATGATATACCAAATGGCATAACAGAATATTCATGGATAGCAAGTAATGGTCCTGACGGAGATAATGTACCTCTTGACTTAAACGTCCCTACACTTAATGCAGGCGAAAGTATCATTTATTCAATTACTCTTGTTGTGCCTGAAAGTTTTAGTGGCGACCTCGTTACCGAAGCTACAGTAACAAGTGATAATGACCCTGATACTTCTTGTACAGACTGTATAGATATTGACACCCAAGAGCTGTTGGCTGATATTGTTGTAGTTAATACAAACAATCAAGATGTTTATACCGAAGGTGCAACATCTATCTATACGGTTACAGTAACTAATAATGGTCCTACCGAAGCTCATAACGTAGTAGTGCAAAATGCTATTCCTGTAGGAATATCATCTTTTTCATGGACAGGTAGCAACGGCTCATCGGGAACAGATACCGCTTTAGATGATACTATTCCTGTGCTTGCAGTTGGCGAAACAGTTACATATACTATAAATCTTGATGTTCCTGTAGGTTATACTGATGCTTTAAGTAGCGAGACAACAGTAACATCAGATACTACTGATCCTGATACTACTTGCGATGAATGTATTGATACAGATTATAGTACAAATATAAATGCCGATCTTTTAATTACAAAAACACTAGCTTCAGGTACTACTTATACAGCTGGTACAAATGCTGTATATACTATAACAGTTACAAACCAAGGACCAGGAGCAGCAACAAATGTTACTGTTCAAGATATAGTTCCTGCTGGTCTTACAGCTACAGATGCAGTATGGTATGGTAACGGAACAAGTGGTACTGGAGATCTTAATGACGTTATAGCAACAATGTCGCCTAATACTACAGTAACTTATCAGTTTACTATACCTGTGCCAAGTGATTTTGATCAAGCTACAGATATTACTAATGAGGTTACAGTAACTAGTGACACGACTGACCCTACACCAGATTGTCCTGACTGTGTACATACAGCCACACCAAACCCACAGGCAAATATTGTTACATTAAAGACAGATAATCAAGATACATATGTTGCGGGACAAAATGTGACATATACAATTACAGTAACTAATCCAGGTCCTAGTGATGCATATAATGTTGTAGTATATGACCCAGCACCTTATGATATAGACGTGTTAGTTTGGCAAGGAGAGGGTACCAGCGGAGAAGGTGAAGTTCTTACATCTGTACCAGTACTTCCGGCAGGCGGATCATTAGAATATGTGGTTACTATTGCTGTGCCAGATGATTATGAAGAAAGTCTTAATTTAGTAAATACAGTAACAGTTAATAGTGATACTCCAGATCCTGAGCCAGGTTGTCCTACATGTGTAGATACTGATGAGCGTGCAGAAGACTTTGTTACCGTAGATAAATTTGCTTATACAGTACCAGAACTTGTAGAAGATATACTTATAGATGCAGATTGTGTAAATGTTTCTAACATTAGCTGGTCAGCAGGAAACCTTAATGGTAATTTTGGTATAGGTTATTTTGAAGGAAATAACTCTAATTTCCCAATACAGAGTGGTATTATTTTACGTTGTGGTAATGCAGAGCTTAGTGAGGGACAATACAATAACCCTACTACATCATCTGTAGCATCAGGCACGGGAGATGCTGAACTTTTAGCAGTAAGTCAAGCTAATGGTAACTTTGGTAGTATTAACGATGTAACCTATATACAGTTTGATTTTGTACCGCTTACTGATACAATGAGTTTCGATTTCCTTTTTGCATCTAATGAATACGGTACATATCAGTGTGGCTTTAGTGATGTATTTGCGTTTTTACTTACCGATTTAACTGATGGTAGTGTTACTAACGTTAATCTTGCTGTTATACCAGGTACTACTATACCAGTATCGGTAACTAATATTAGAAATTCATTATATAATGCAGGATGTACTTCGGCAAACGTAACTTACTTTGGTCAGTACAATCCTCCAAGTCCTGCGAATTCAGCTATTAATATGTTGGGGCAAACAATTGTAATGACAGCTTCATCAGATGTAATTGCAGGACATAGTTATAAAATAAAACTGGCAATAGGCGATTATAATGATACCGCTTTTGACTCTGCTGTATTCCTTGCTGCAGGTAGTTTCGATATTGGGCAACCAGAATTACCTGATAATTTAACACTAGTGGCTGGAACAGCACTTTGCGAGGGCGAAGAATATGAGTTAAGTGTTGATGCAGAAAATCCAAACTTTGTATACCAATGGGAGTATGAAGGAGAGACTATCCTAGGCGATGACGGAATGCCTGTAACAGAAACTTCTATTACAGTTACAGAGCCTGGAGAATATACAGTATTGGCTTCTTTTATTTCAGACCCTGATTGTCAACTTACTGATACTATAATAGTAGAAGTAATACCTGAGGTAGAATATAATGAGCCTGCTGATTTACTTTTCTTTACTAATGGTACAGATCCTATACTGTTTGATCTTACAGAGAACGATGAGTTAGTACTTAGTGGAGTTCCAAACTCTGAGTTTTACTATATGAATTATTTTGATTCTCCTGATGGGTTAGGTACAGATGAGGCTATAGCAATATGGCCACCATATGCATACGAAGGCGAAGATGGTCAAACCATATATGCTACAATAAATAATGATGCAAGTTACTGTGTAACAATTACCTCTTTTGAGCTTTATGTGCTTACGCAACCAGAAGATATATACCTATGTAAAGCGGCGCCACATGATTCTCAGGAAATTTTTGACCTTGTAGCAGCTAATAGTAATATTTTAAGCACATTGTTAGACCCTGCCGAATATACTGTTAGTTATCATGAAACGCTTACAGGAGCAGAAGATGGAGGTGAGTTTATTGCCGATCCTTCAAATTATACTACTACACCTATTGATTTTACGGATAATACAAAAACATTATATGTAAGAGTTCAGGATAATAATGATCCTAATGCATTTGCTATAACGCCTTTTGATATTATAGTATCGTTTATGCCTACTTCAATAGATTTTTCTTCTGACCCTGTTTCAATTTGCGAATTAGAAGATCCTGATGATGTGGCTACATTTGATCTTACAGATCAAGTAAATCAAATAGTAAATGGGTCGCCAGATCTTGATTTGTTAATTTCAATGCACGGAACACAAGCAAATGCAGAAGCAAATATTGATCCGCTTACATATCCTATATATGATACAGATGAAACTCAAAACCAAACAGTTTACTTTAGAGTAGTAGAAGAAGATGCTCCAGATGAAACTTGTATAACATATATTGCATTAGACCTTATCGTAAATCCTGCGCCAATTCCTGTTGTACCAGAAGATATCCAACTTTGTGATACAGATAATAGTGGTGATGAGTTATTTGATTTAACCAGTATGGATGGTACTGTTCTAAATGGTTTAAATCCTAATGATTATGAAGTTACTTATTACTTAACACTCGAAGATGCAGAGGATAATGTAGGAGAAATTACTGATCCTGAGACATATCTTGCTACTGTAGGAACAACAACAATTTATGTACGTCTTACAAATAACGAAAATACAGACTGTTATGGTGTTACTTCTTTTGATATTACAATAACACCAACACCTGTAGTACAAGTTCCAGCAGATGCTTCTGCTTGTGCAGCAGATGATTATATTCTTCCAGTATTACCCCTAGGTAATTACTTTACAGGTATGGGAGGTACAGGTACTATGCTAAGTGAAGGAGACCTAATTACTACTACACAAACTATTTATGTATATGCTGAATCAGGTACGCCTAACAATTGTACTGGCGAGGGTAGTTTTACAGTAACAATATACCCAGAACCTACCACTCCAATCCTCTCGGACTATGCCCAATGTGACTACAACAATCCTGAAGGCGTAGAAACCTTTGATTTAACCACCCGCGATTCAGAAGTAACCTTCAACGATCCCGATGTAACAGCAGTATATTACACCAGCCAAGCTGACGAGCCTGTTACAGGTGAAGTGACACGAATGGTAACTAGAGAGTTTAAAGCTCACTTTGCGCTTAAGAGATAATCAATGGCTTTAAATATAAAATGCTGTCATTATTGGCGGCATTTTTTAATATTATTAGTTTTAAATTACCAACCTAACGCAAAAATTTATATATTTGACCGCTATGTAAAAAATTGTAGCAATAAATATTACCTCCTGTAAGTTATGATATTAGAAAGATATAGGAATAATGTTGTTTGTAGCAGATAGAAGTAGTACAATATATAAGGAAAGCGCATTTTTCATTAAACGATAAGGTCAACATGAATTTTAAAAAATTTTATTTAATTTTTGGATTGTTAATAGCACAGCTGTCTTTTTCGCAAGAGGGTATAGCTGTTTATTCCGATTATTTATCAGACAACTATTATTTATTACACCCTTCAATGGCAGGGGCGGCAAATTGTGCTAAAATACGACTTACAGCTCGCCAACAATGGTTTGGGCAGGATGATGCGCCTCAATTACAAACATTAAGTTTTAATGGTAGTGTGGGTCCACAATCTGGTATTGGTATTATAGCTTTTAATGATAAAAATGGTTATCATTCACAAACAGGAGCAAAGTTAACTTATGCTCACCATATTCGTTTTTCAAGAAGTGATTATGATCTTAATCAATTATCTTTTGGTATGAGTGCAGGATTGGTACAGAGCCGTCTTGATGAAACAGAATTTGAAGATTTTGATCCAATTGTTGAAGGAGGAATGAAGCAGAAAGATTCTTACTTTAATATTGATATAGGTGCATCTTATCATTATCTAGATTTTTATACTCATTTTACGGTTAAGAATGCTATTGCAAGTAAAAGAGACTTATATACTGATATTGAAAGCGATAACCTTAAGAAGTATATCTTTAGTATGGGGTATGTATTTGGTTTTCAAGATGCATTGCAATGGGAACCGTCTATAATGTTTCAAGCTGTAGATGAAACAAAAGAAAAAACGATAGATATAAATCTTAAACTTTATAAGGAGATAGACTCTGGTAGAGTATGGGGAGGTTTATCTTATAGAAGAAGTTTAGATGGTGCTCAATATGTTGATAGTAATGGAGGAGCTGCTGATCAAAACTTACAATATTTTACACCTATAATAGGCATAAATTATAACAACTTCATGATTTCTTATACTTACTCTTATTTAACAGGAGATGTTAAATTTGACAATAGTGGTTTTCACCAGTTAACATTAGGTGTTAATTTATTCTGTAAGAGAGAGAAATATGATTGTAACTGTCCTGCAGTTAATTAATTATAAAGTAATATTATTATTAGTTCAGTCCCGATATAGCCTATCGGGACTTTTTTTATATTTTAGATTATGGTTATAAAAGAAGTTAATGGAAAGCATCCGCAAATACCCAAAGATTGCTTTGTTGCAGAAAATGCAACTATAGTTGGCGATGTTATTTTGGGCGAAGAGTGTAGTATATGGTTTAATGCTGTTTTACGTGGCGATGTAAATTATATACATATAGGTAACAAGGTAAACATACAAGATGGTGCTGTTATACATTGTACTTATAAGAAACATCCAACTGTTATTGGTAATAATGTATCTATTGGGCATAATGCTATTGTGCACGGGTGTACAGTAAAAGATAATGTATTAATAGGTATGGGAGCTATTGTTATGGATAACTGCGTTATAGAAAGCAATTCGATAATTGCTGCTGGTGCAGTTGTTACTCAAAATACTGTTGTAGCATCTGGTTCTATCTATGCTGGTGTACCGGCAAAAAAGGTGAAAGATATTAATACTTCAGATTTTGCAGGTGAAATAGAACGTATTTCGGGTAATTATGTGATGTATTCTTCTTGGTTTAAGTAAAACGCCTAAAAATCCTTTTTCAGTACGATATATTCTTTACTAACTATTGTTGTTAAAACCTCGGGATTAGCATTGGTGTAAAAAACTTGATTGCTTTTTTGTATTCCTGTATTTAGCAATTCATATTTTTCTAATACTGTTTTTGTTTGTTTTGCAACAGCGAGTCCCGAATCTATTATTTTAACGCTTTTAGGGAGTATTTTTTTTATTTGTGGAACAAGGTAAGGGTAGTGGCTGCAACCAAGCACTAGGCAGTCTATATCGGCTTTTAGCATAGGGTTGAGATATAGTTGTAGTAACTCATCTATTTCATTACCTCCAATTTTGCCCTCTTCTATAAGCTGCACCAAGCCATGTCCTACTTGTTCTATAACAGTAAGGTTTTTAAATGCTGCTACTGTTTTATGAAAAAGCACACTGTTAAGCGTACCCTTGGTGGCAAGTATTCCTATAGTTCGAGTTCTTGTTTGTAATGCAGCGGGCTTAATTGCTGGTTCTATACCTATAAAAGGGACATCATATTTTTCTCTTAATTCTTTTATGGCATTGGTTGTTGCAGTATTGCAGGCTATTACAATAAGTTTACAATTTTGATTTAATAGATACTCAGTGTTTTTAATACTAAGGTCTATTATCTCATCTTTACTTTTTTGCCCATAGGGAGCATTTTTACTATCAGCAAGGTATATGGTGTTCTCATCAGGTAAAAGGCTGTGTATCTCTTTCCAGATAGATGTGCCTCCTATGCCCGAGTCGAATAGACCAATAGGTTTCATGCTGTTATTCATATAGCAAAAATAATAAAAAAACGGCTCTGTTATAGAGCCGTTAGTTATATATGATGTTTTAATCTTTTTTTAGAAACCAAGTTCTTTTTTAACATCAGCAAGAAGGTCTGGTCCGTCTGCTACAAGAACGCCACTACCTACAGTAGAGTCAAGCACATATTGGTACCCTTTTGCTTTAGCAACTTTTTGTATAGCAGCTTTTGCTTTTTCAAGAATAGGTTTTAGTATATCTTCTTGTTTCTTCTGCATATCTTTAGAAGCTGTTTGTTGATACTGTTGTATTCTATTACCCATTTCTTGTACCTCTTGCGAGCGAGTTTCGTTTATAGCATCGCTAACAGTAGCAGCTTCTTGGTCGTATTTTTTTATTTTAGTTTGGTACTCTTCTACCATAATTCTATACTCGTTATCAAACGTTTTACCATAATTTTCAAGCTGAGTATTAGCAGCTTTCATTTCTGGCATAGCGCCCATTAACTCCGTTACATTGATATGTGCTACTTTAGCTTGTGCAGAAACGGCTTGGCTTGTTCCAATAAAAAGTATTGTAGCGATTAATAAAGATTTTAATTGTTTCATCATTTAAGGTATTTATATTAATTTTTGTTTTTACTCTTCGTCAGTTGTTTCTGTATCGGTTGTTTCAGGTGTGTTATTCTTATTTCTTTCTTCGTCTCGTGCTTTTTTAGCAGCTTCTCTGTCGGCTAATATTTTTGCTCTTCGCTCTTCAGCAGCTTTTCTTCTATCTTCCAGTTTCTTTTCTCTTGCTTCGCGTGCTGCTTCGGCAGCAGTTTGCTTATCGTTATTTTCGGTAGTATTGCTCTTAGGTTGTGGTGCATCATCTCCCTCTGTAGGAGCAGGATCATCGGTAGAGTTTACATCGCCTTTATCTTCTGTATCTGTGGTTTTAACACCGTTTCGTTCATTTTTTTTAGCTTCTCTTTCTTGTAGCAGCTTTTCACGTCTTTCTTGATATTCTTTTCGTTTAGCCTCCTGTGCTGCTTTACGCTCATCTATAATACGTTGTCTTTCGGCTTTTCTATCTTCTAGCTTTTTTTGTCTTGCTTGGTATTCAGGATCAGCTTCTAAATCTTCTTGAGCTTCTTCTGATTCTAGTTTTTTAAGTTCTTTACTAGTAAGCTGGCTTTGTTTTGCAGCTCTAGTAAGCCTACGAACTATAAGGTCGCTTATATCGTGTCTATTTGCAGCGAAAAGCATAGTAAGATCTGACGACTTGTCAAAAACAAAATCATAGTTTCTAGCCTCGGCTAAATCCTGAATTATGGTAAAAACTTGATCTTGTATTGGTTTTACTAGAACTGATTTTTGGCTGATAAGATCGCCTGTAGGGCCAAATCTTTTTAGCTGATAATCTAGTAGTTCTTTTTCCTGAAAAGCAATTTCTTCTTCGCGCTCTTCAATAAGCTCTTTTGTAAGCAATGCTCTTTCAGTTTTTAATCCTTCTTTTAGTTTATTGATGTCATTTCTTTTGACTTCAATTTCTTGCTTCCATTTTTGTGCTTTTTGCTCTAGCTGATTTTTTGCCTCGGCATAATCTGATACTTTGTCCAGAATATACTCCATGTCAATGTAGGCAATTTTCACCCCTCTTTGGGCTGTTGCTGTTGCTGTTGCAAAAATTGTAAATAATACTAAAAATATCTTTTTCATAACTTGTAACAATTACGTATTAGAAAATATCATGCCAGTTTTTTAAAATTGTTGCCCAATGATAAAGTGGGTTTCCCAACCGTTCTTTTGAGTACTACCTGGTAATGGGTCGAAACCATGACCAAAGTCAATACCTAATAATCCAAATGCAGGCATAAACACTCTTAGACCAAAACCTGCCGAACGTTTAAGTGCAAACGGGTTGTACTCTGCAAATTCATCATAAGATGCTCCTGCTTCTGCAAATGTAAGAACATATATCGAAGCTTGTGGCTTTAATGTTATTGGGTAGCGCAATTCTAACGAAAACTTATTATATACTGTACCACCACTATTAGATGATAATGCTTGGTTAGGGTAACCTCTTAACTGAATTACCTCTCTACCATCAAGTGCATAGTTAGCAAGACCGTCACCTCCTAAGAAGAATCTTTCGAATGGTACTAAACCACGATCTGAATTGTAAGCACCCATGAAACCAAATTCTGCTAGAGAACGGAACACTAATTTATCATATAGACGCGTGTACCAGTCTGCCTTAAATTTAACTTTGTAGTATTCTAACCAGTTAAATTTCTTTTGGTCAACTTTTGCAGGGTCTGCCGCTGCATCTTGGTAAGAGCCTACAGGATAACCGTCTTCATCAAGGTATGCTCCACTAGGTACTTGTACTATACTACCATCTGCCGCTTCTATTTGATATGGGTCTCCGTTGTTTTTTGATTTGTATGCTTCTTGGTTTCCAAGGTCGCCATAGTCTATACCGTTAAAGAAAGAGTATGGTAATGTTGTTCTAAAACTTACGCTAAATAATGATCCATAAGTAGGGTATATAAGGCTGTTACCTCTATTATCTCTACTAAGTTCTATAGTATAGGCAAGGTTTCGAGAAGATCCATTACCAAAGGTAAATAACCCAGTGTTATAATTATTAAGATTGTAATACTGGAATGTTAATGAGTGCGAAAGCGTAACCCTATCGCTTATACCACCAAGCCTTTTTGCAAGCCCCATAGTAATAGATGATATGGTAAAACTTTGTGACCTGTTTACATCTCTCGTTTGGAAATTGTATAGGTATTGTTTACTGTGAGATAGTGAGCTGAATAACTGTATTGGTTTTTTTCCGCCAAGCCATGGTTCTGTAAAAGAGAAACTATAGGTTTGGAAATAAGTACTACCCTGTGCTCTTAGCGATAGCTTTTGCCCATCGCCCATAGGTATAGGTTTATAAGCTTCTTTATTAAAGATGTTTCTTATAGAGAAGTTATTAAACGATAGTCCTAGTGTACCAATAAAGCC
The DNA here is from genome assembly GCF_003344925.1 of Flavobacterium arcticum. Lineage (NCBI taxonomy): Bacteria > Pseudomonadati > Bacteroidota > Flavobacteriia > Flavobacteriales > Flavobacteriaceae > Flavobacterium > Flavobacterium arcticum. The sequence goes on from NZ_CP031188.1 coordinate 1,741,768, forward strand.
ACCGCCGCCATAACCACCTTGTAGTTCTATTTGGCTCGAACCTTTCTCTGTTACATGCCATTCTACATCTACAGTACCACTAGCAGGGTCTGGGTTTTTAACGTCTGGACGAATAGTTTCGGCATCAAAGAAGCCTAGCGTACCAAGCCCTCTTATAGTATTTACTACCTCTTCTTTATTCCATTTTTGCCCTGGTCTTGTTGTAAGTTCTCGATAAATAACGCGGTCGTTAGTTTTATCATTACCTACAACAGTAATGTTGTTAAAGTAAGCTATAGGACCTTCGGTTATTCTTATCTCAAAGTCAATGGTATCGTTGTAGGTTTTTACTTCTACTGCATTTATGTTAGAGAAAAGGTAACCATTATTTTGGTATAGGTTGGTAATGTCTTCGCCATCAGGCTTATTAGGGTTAGCTATTCTTTCTTGTAGTAGTACACTATTGTATACATCTCCTTTGTTAATACCTAATATTCGGTTTAATTGTTGGTTGGTATAAACCGAGTTACCTAAGAATTTAATATTACCAAAGTAATATTTATTTCCTTCTTCCATAGTAAGGTCTATGGCAACCCTATTGTTTTTAGGGTTATATACTACCGTGTCTGCGGTTATACGAGCATCGCGATATCCTTTTTCTTTATATTTTTCAATTACGTTAGCAAGATCTTCTTTATACCTTTCGTTGGTAAACTTAGAAGGTGAGAATAAACGCAATGGATTAGGAAAACCTTTTTCTTTGGTTTTCTTCATTGCTTTTTTAATCTTACGGTCAGATAATTGCTCGTTTCCGCTTATATTAATATCAGAGATTCTTACTTTTTTACCCTTGTCTATATTTACTACCATTTTTACAGTATTAGTACTGTCTGGTATAACATTTATAGCCACTTTGGTTCTGTAAAAACCATCTTTTTTAAACTTATTCTCTATATAGTTTTTAGTATTGGTAACAAGGTTCTCGTTAACAATTTTACCTTTAGTAAGCTGTGTGTCTTTAAGTAGCGATTCGCGCTTTCCTTTTCTTACACCTTGTATTTTTACGTCACTAAGTTTAGGTAGCTCGTTTATACTTAGTTCTAAGTATAGGCTATCGCCTTCTATTTTATTAGCATAGAAGTTAATATCGCTAAAAAGCTTTAACTGCCATAGTTTTTTAATAGCAGCACTTATCTCTTCGCCAGGAACGTGTATTGTTTGTCCTTTTTCAAGACCCGTAAAGGTTAATACTGTATTCTCGTTATAACTTATTTTTCCGGAAACGGTAATATCGGCAAGTATATATTCTTTGCCAGGCTCAAGCCCATTAGTTTCCTGAGCAAAGGCAATATTGCCTGTTGCAAGTAATAAAAAGCCAAAAAGTAATAGGATGCTCTTTTGAAACATTGACTTATTTAATTTGTTCACTGGTTTTTCCAAATCTGCGTTCTCTTTTTTGATAACTGATAATTGCTTCATGTAAATCTTTTTCCCTAAAATCGGGCCATAAAATGTCTGTAAAATAAAACTCTGCATAGGCTACTTGCCATAGCAAGAAGTTACTAATGCGTTGCTCGCCACTGGTTCTTATTACAAGATCCACATCTGGCAGGTTGTTGGTGTATAAATGCTCGTTTATGGTAGATTCACTTATGTCTGATATTTCGAGGTTATTGGTTTTTATTTTTTCGCCTATTGCTTTTACAGCAGATACTATTTCTTCTCGAGAGCCGTAGCTCAGGGCAAGCGTAAGTGTCATTCTGCTATTGTCTTTGGTAAGTTCCATAACATCAGTAAGTTGTTTCCTTGCTGATTCGGGTAGTTGTTGTGTATTACCTATTGTGTTTAGTTTTATGCTATTTTCTTGTAACGTAGAGAGCTCTTTTTTTAATGAGCTTACCAATAGTTTCATAAGCGTGTCAACCTCAAGCTTTGGTCTATTCCAGTTCTCTGTAGAGAAAGCATATAGTGTAAGGTTCTCTATACCTAGTTTTGCACATACCTCTACCGTTTCTCTAACGGCTTTAGTTCCGTTTTCGTGCCCAAAAGCACGAAGCATACCTTTTTGTTTAGCCCATCGCCCATTACCATCCATAATTATGGCAAGGTGCTTTGGTAGCTTATCAGTATTTATTGTTGTAGGTTGATTCATAAAATTAGTTAGCGCAGTAGCAAGGTTTGTTACCAAAGGTATAGGTTAGTGTAAAGCCCGTAAAAACATACCAGTCGTTACTTTCGAGATTACCGAAACTAAGTTCTTCATAATCTGGATGGTTACTTCCGTCTAGATTGTCGGTAAATGTATATCGTGCGCCCACTTCAAATCCTATTATAAAATTTTCAATAACGTTAGTTTTAATACCTACAACCATGGGTATGGCTATACCACCAGCACCATCTCCGGTATAAACTCTTCCGTTTTCTATACGTTTTTCTTCATACCTGAAATAGCTTAAACCACTATACACATATGGTGTCATCTTTAAATCTGGCTCATGCAGGTTAAAATCAAAAAAATTAAATTCAAGCCCTAAAGATAATTCTTTTACACTATTCTCAAACTCATAGCCTCTTTGTTTTCGTCCAGACACATCGGAATCGATGTCGTTAGAGCTTATTTTACCATAGGTATAAGATATTCTCCATGAGTGTCTTGGGCTTCGGTTCCATTTGTACATTAAACCTAATGCCGCATCACTTGGAGCAATATAGTCTGTAGGACCAACATCGCCAATGTAATTACTGCCGCCAACAAATACACCAAACTCGTGTATTTGAGCTTTCGTTTTTACGCTCATCAAGATTAATACTATTACAAAAAAAATCCGGTTCATTCGTTCAAAATTGGGTGCAAATATAACAATATAGATTTCTAAAATCCCTTACATTAATCATTTTACGTTCATATATAGATATTTTAGCAAAATAATACAGTCTTGAAAACGAAAGAAGAGGCGGTGTAGTATATATATAGGGCAAAAATCTTGGTTTAATTTCTTTTGTCTTCGCCCCATAAAAGTTTTTTGCGAAGCGTATCGAGGAATTTTTCTTGCGGAAATTCTACCAAATGAATTTTAAAATCTGTTTTTTTGATGCAAAGTTTGGTTTCTACATCTATAGCTATTATTCTAGAATCGAGCGATACTAAATGTTGTTCTTCTCGGCTAGAGACTATTAATTCTATATCGGTGTCGTCGGGTATTACAAGCGGACGCGCATTAAGGTTGTGGGGTGCAATAGGGGTAACTACTAAGCTATTTACATCTGGTGTAAGTATTGGTCCGCCACAACTAAGTGAGTAGCCTGTAGAGCCTGTGGGGGTAGATATTATAAGTCCGTCTGCCCAATAGGAGTTTAAGTAGTCACCATTAAGTCGGGTTTCTATGGTTATCATAGAGGTAGTATCTTTACGGCTAACGGTAACTTCATTAAGGGCATAATCAAGATCTTCTAATTCTTTATCTTTCCCTTCATAATTTAGTGAGAGTAATGTTCTTGACGATATTTTATACTCTTTTGTAAAAATAAGCGGTAGTAGTTTTTCTATATCTTCTTGTTGTACGGTGGCAAGAAAACCGAGTCTCCCTGCATTAATACCCAGTATAGGTATGTTTTTGTCTCTCACAAAGGTAGCTGCTCTTAGCATAGTGCCATCGCCACCAATACTTATAAACATATCAAAACCAGATTCTAGTTCTTTATGAGATGCAAAAGTAGGATAGGTAATGTTTAGAAAGTTGTTTTCTATAAGTACATTGTAGAAATTAGTTTCAAAGGCAATTTCTGCATTGTGGTTATTTAAAACCTCTAGCACCTTTATTATAATATCTTCGGTATTATCTTTATAATATTGTCCGTAAACAGCAATTTTCATATATGATAATTAAATATTCAGGTATTTGTCCAAATAGTCGCTTCGATCTTTTAATGTGTTCAGGTAGGTGTCTTCCTGATGTTCAGATATAATTTCATAATTATACCTCCTGAAGGTTTGTATAATTTCGCTAAGACCTCCCATGTTTATTTTTAGCGTTATTTGTACTTTTTCAAGATTAGCTTCAGAGATAAAAAGTCCTAGTAATTTGCCATTGTTGCTTTCTACAATTTGTGCAGCTTCGCTCATGCTATATTCTAGCATGTTTTTTTCTACTACCAATATGCCACCATTTTCTTTTAGAAAAGGCGTTTCGTGAAAGAAACGTATTATGTCGCCTATTTCATAATAGCCTAAATAAGTATTGTTGTTATCTAGTATAGGCATAATGTTGGTTTCGTTTTTAGCGAAAGCCTCTAGCACATCGAGCCAAATGGTGGTGTCTCTAACAAAAAAGCGACCGAAAGAAAAACGATTTTCATCTATTTTTTTCTCAATATCCATTAGCTCGGTATCCTCTGCATTAGCAGCGCCTATGTATACATTATTCTCTATGACAGGAAAATGCGAAAATGGATACTCGGCAAATAAATCTTGCGCAGTAGCGATAGTATCGTTTGTGCGCAAAGGTTTTATGTCGTTATTGATAAAATCTGTAATATCAATCATGCAGGCAATGATTTTATTTATGCAAAATAATCAAAAAATAAGGATATTCTGCCTTTTTAAGTTTGTATTTTTGTAAGGCAAAACACATTTAACAAAGATATGGCAAAACTTAGTGTAAACATAAATAAAATAGCCACGTTACGTAACTCTAGAGGTGGTAATGTACCCGATTTATTAAAAGTAGCTGCCGATGTACAGCAGTTTGGTGCACAGGGGATAACGATTCACCCAAGACCAGACGAAAGACATATTCGTTATCAAGATGCGCGCGATCTTGTACCAGTAGTATATACTGAATATAATATTGAAGGAAACCCTGTAAAGAAGTTTATCGATTTAGTGCTTGAAACTAAGCCAACACAAGTAACACTTGTACCTGATGCAGATGATGCTATAACAAGTAATGCAGGGTGGGATACCATTAAAAATAAAGTTTTTTTACAAGAGGTTATACAGGAGTTTAAACAAAACGGTATACGTACTTCTATATTTGTAGATCCTGTGCCAGAAATGGTAGAAGGAGCAAAGGTTACAGGTGCCGATAGGATAGAGCTTTATACCGAAGCATTTGCACACCAATATGGTTTAGGTAATAAAGACGGTATTAAGCCGTATGTTGAAGCATCTAAAATAGCGAATCAGCTTGAGTTAGGGATAAATGCAGGGCATGATTTAAGTCTTGATAATATAAAATATTTTGCAGCAAATATTCCAGGATTATTAGAGGTTTCTATAGGACACGCTTTGATAGCCGAATCGTTATATTTAGGTTTAGAGAATGTAGTGAATATGTATTTGCAAAAAATGAAATAGAATATGCTTGAATCAAGAATAGAAGGAACAGGAAAACCATTTGTGATAATGCATGGTTTTTTAGGAATGTCAGACAATTGGAAAACTCTTTCAGGCGATTATGCTGAGAAAGGTTATGAGGTGCATGCTTTAGATATGCGAAATCATGGTAAAAGCTTCCACTCGGAAGAGTTTAATTATGATGCTATGAAGCAGGATGTGTACGAGTACTGCGAAGGGCATAATTTAGACAAGATAGACTTGATGGGGCACTCTATGGGTGGTAAGGTGGCTATGTTTTTTGCCATGGCATACCCTGAAAAGCTCAACAAGCTTATAATAGCCGATATTGGTACTAAATATTACAGACCACATCATCAAGAGATATTAGCAGGACTTGCAGCTGTCGATTTTTCTCAAAAACCTTCGCGTAGCGATGTAGAGGAGGTGCTTAAAGGGTATGTGCCCGATTTTGGTACACGTCAGTTTTTAATGAAAAGCCTGTATTGGAAAACCAAAGGGCAGCTTGCCTTTAGGTTTAACCTTGATGTATTTACCAAAAACCCTGACACTATAGGTGAGGCAGTACCCGAGAGTGCTGTTTATAATGGTGATACACTTTTCCTGAGAGGGGAAAACTCAAGTTACATACGCGATAAAGATATTGATGGTATTAAAAAGCACTTTCCGAATGCCGAGATAGTGACTATAAAAAATGCAAGCCACTGGTTACATGCCGAAAATCCGAAAGATTTTCTTGCAGCAACATTGGCGTTTCTTGCTTAATGTTAGTCGTTATTGGTTGTAAATAAAGAGGGGAGTGCCGTGTTTTTTAACCCTTGTTGTATAAAGAGCCATAAAAAGTTAAAAACCGATTTGTTTTTTACCCGTTCGACAGCAACATCAGTATTTTTCATAGTGTTGTTGCTGTTGTTTTTTATAATTAGGTTACCAAATATAGATAGTAGTTCGTTTTTATCATTACTATCTTTTTTGAGTATTTCAACTTTTAAGTTGTCATAATGTATAGCAAAAGTACCTGTTGATTTTTCTCGATTCCCGTTAAATGTAAAATCTACTTTATTAATATTGCCCGATGTTTTGGCATTCATTAGTCCTTTTGTTACAGCATTAAGTTTTGTAGCATCTAGCTTTTGTAGTTTTCCTTGTATAGTAAAAGCATCTGATGCATCGGTGATGTTAAAAAACCAATGCACTTGTAAAGGGGCTTGTTTCATAAACAGAGCTTGTACATCTATTGTGGTATCGGGTATTTCTTTTTTACCCACAGGGCTATAAAGGTTGTATATGCTTGCATCAAAATTAGAAAAAGAAACTTTTCCAGATGGTTTGTCATAGCTTAGTTGCTCTTCATAAACTATCGTTGATTTTTTTAGAGTTAGAGTATCTACTTTTAAGTCAAAATCAAGCTCACGAAGCATTTGGCTATACAGTTTTTTTGTTTTTAAGTCATCTTTTACCATTTTACCACGGTATATATTTGCGTCTACCTCTTCAATGTTTAGTCTAGGGATGTGTACAAATAGTGTGTCGCTGTTGTAACCCCAGTCATTTTCAGGGATATCAATTTTAGCAGCTGTTATGGTAAACTGATCACGCTCTACAGGTATACTGTTGTTAAACTGAGTTCTGTTTTGTTGCGGAATAAGTTTAAAATCGGATGCAGAAAAAACACCTTCATTATTCTCTATATGCGCAAGGGTTATAGTGTAGAACTTATTTACTTTGTATAGTAGGCTATCGCAGCTAAAGCTGTAATTCTTGTACCTTACGGGTATCTCTTTAGTAACAGAGGCGCTGTCTATTGTAGTGTTAGTTATTTTAAAATTTATATTGCTTGCTGTTACAGTAACATTTTGCAAAGAGTCTAGTATGCGTAGTTTTCCTTTTTTTATCGTTATTCTTTGAGTAGTAATGGTGTTTTTTAAAGGTTTTATAAAGCTATCTTGAGTAGCGTGTTTTTTTTGTTTATGATATAATATTACTTCAGGACTGTCTATAGTTATGCTTTTAACTTTAATGTGGTTTTGCCATAATAGTGCCCATAGGTTAAATTGTTCGACCTCTATCTGTTTTATTTTCCCAAAAGTGCCTTTGTTCTTTGTGCTCAAACTGTCCTTAGGTGCAAGGTAAGCGTTGTGTATCGTGAAACTTCCTGAAATGAGGCGTACATCGATGTCATCATAGTTTATGTTGTATGGGAAATCTTTTTCAGATTGTAGAATTTTGGGTAATTTTTGTGTCACCCAATAACTTATACCAAAGTTTATAAGTAATAATAGTACAGTAATAGAGGCTACTATAATAGCGGTTTTCTTTAAAAAATGCATTTTTTGTATTTTACTATCAGAAAGGTACATATTATATCTTCAATTGGTTAGTATTTAAGTTTTTATTAGTAAATCATGTAAGGTTGTTGTTTTTGTAGATTTGACTAATGTGTTAGATTAAATCAATATTTTAACAGTAATACTTGTGAATTGTGTAATTTATGATTTATTGTTTTAGATAATAAATATTATGATTGCATAATAAATTGTCTAAAAATATTGTATAATTCATATTTTATGCTAATTTTGAAATAAGATTATGAAATGAAAAACTAACACATTTTTATGACAATGAGAAAACTATTATCTTTAACAATTGCGGCTTTAACAGCTTCCTCAGCTTTTGCAGGAGGATATCGTGTAGCCCTACAAGGACAAAAGCAGTTGGCCATGGGGCATACTGGGGTAGCTGTTGTAAACAGTGCCGAAGTGTTGTTCTTTAACCCTTCGGGTATGGCATTCCTTGAAGACCGTTTTAATGTATCGGTTGGTGCCAATGCGCTTTTTGCTCGTACTAAATTCCAGAACGAAACGTATAACTGGAAATCTTCTACCGAGAACTTCGGAACACCATTTAGTGTCTATGCATCATACAGAGTAAACGATTGGCTATCGGCAGGTATTGCTGTATATACCCCTTATGGTAGCTCAGTAGAATGGGATGAAGACTGGGATGGTTCACACTTAGTAAACAATATAGATTTACAAGCTATATATGTACAACCCTCTATATCTGTAAAGATAAGCGATAAGCTTAGTGTAGGTGGTGGTCCTATATATGTAAGTGGTAGTGTAAACTTTAACAGGAATCTTACACGAAGCCTTACTAACGAAGCGGGAGAAAGATCTGATCTTACTATTGATGCATCGGGTGTAACAGCTTGGGGATGGACAGCAGGTTTTATGTTTAAGCCTGTAGATAAGTTAATGCTTGGATTTAACTATCGTTCTGAAATTACTATGGAGGCACGCGATGGCGATGCTACTTTTAATGACCTTCCTGCTTTTGCACAAGGTACATATGCTAACACCACTTTTAATGCCGATCTTCCGCTTCCTGCTGAAGTTTCAGTAGGATTCTCTTATGAACTGACTGATAAATGGCTTGTTGCTGTAGATTATAACCGTGCTTACTGGCATGCTTATGAGTCACTAGATGTTAGCTTTGGCAATGGTACACCAACATCGGTAAATCCTCGTAACTATAAAGATGCAAGTACTTATAGAGTGGGAACACAATATATACCTAATGAGAAATTTGCTTTTCGTGCAGGTTGGTACTTTGATGAAAGCCCTGTACAAGATGGTTATTTTGCTCCTGAAACGCCAAGAAACGATTCTATGGGCTTTACAGGTGGTTTAACATACCAAATTAATAAAAAATTAGGTGTTGACTTTTCGTTCCTTTACCTTCACTTTGATGAAGTTGACAATTCATACGATCACTACTCAGAGGGTACACAAGATGATGTTTCTTTTGGTGGTACGTATAAAAATGTGGTATTCTCTCCGGGCGTTGGTTTAACATACAGTTTCTAAAAAAAAGATGAAGATGAAAAATAAATTTATATGCTTATCCGTACTGGCATTTATGTTTGCCGGTTGCGAACCAGAATTTGAAAATGAAGTAACCAATGGTAGCTATAATTCGGGCGATGCCGATTTTACGTCCTATGTTGCAATAGGTAATTCGCTTACTGCAGGTTATATGGATGGTAGTATGTCGCGCGTAGGGCAGTCATACTCTTTCCCGAACCTAATGGCGCAGCAGTTTGCTGTAGCAGGTGGTGGTGCATTTACACAACCCTCTTATGAAGAGGATGTAAATAACCTTGGAGGTATAAGTGGTATTTATAGCACAAGATTAATTATTGATGCTTCTGCAGGTGGTCCTGAACCTATAGCAGGCACATCTACCATAACATTAACACCACAAGCAACTGCTTATAATAATATGGGGGTTCCTGGTGCAAAATCATTTCACCTTTTAGCTCCTGGCTATGGTAATGCTGCGGGCTTAGAGTTTGGATTGGCTAATCCATATTTTGTTCGTCATGCTACATCAGCTACAGCTACAGTGTTAGGTGATGCTATGTCTAAAAACCCAACGTTTTTTACAAACTGGATAGGTAGTAACGATGTTTTGGCTTTTGCTACATCGGGTGGTTTAGGTGTTAATCAGCTTGGAAATTTTGACCCTACGACTTATGGCTTTAATGATATTACCGATCCTACAGTATTTGCGGGTGTATATTCGCAAATAACCACTACACTTATGTCTGGTGGTGCAAAAGGTGTTGTTGCTACAATACCAGATGTTACTTCTATTCCGTTTTTTACAACAGTGCCCTATAACCCTGTTACACCAGCGCTTTTAGGTGATGGAGATGTTGCTGTAGGGCAGGCTACTATAGAAGGGCTTAATGCTCAACTTTATGGTCCTATAGTACAAATTTTGGCTGCTCTAGGGCAGTCTGATAGAATTTCACTATTATCTACAGTAGGGACTAGTCCTTTACTTATAGTAGATGAGTCGTTAACAGATCTTTCTGCACAGTTAACAGGTGCATTAATTCAGGGAGGCTTTTCTAACGAGTTGGCACAATTTGTAGGTTCAGTATATGGACAGGCAAGGCAAGCTACTTCAAGTGATTTGGTTCTATTAAGTACGCGTTCGGTTATTGGTTCAGCTCCTGCAGGTGCTCCTGCTCCGTTTAATGTTTTTGGTATAACTTATCCGTTACAAGATCAGCATGTACTTACGGCTAGTGAAGCTGCTATGGTTGCAGAGGCTACGGCAAGTTTTAATCAAACTATAAGGGGTATAGCACAAGCTAATGATCTTGCTGTTGCCGATATGAATGCTATAATGACACAGCTTGTTAGTGGTTTAAGAACTGAGGATGGGCAGCTTTATACTGCCGATTATTTTAGTACTTCGACCATTAGTACAGTGTTGTTTTCACTTGATGGGGTACACCCAAATGCGAGAGGGTATGCTTTAGTGGCTAACGAAATTATAAAAGTTATAAACGATTATTATAATGCCAAGTTGCCACAAATAAATGCAGGTAATTTCCCTTCTGCAACAGTTTTACCTACTAATTAAGAGTTAAAGTCTATAATAAATTAAAAAAAGCACCCTGATTTTGGGGTGCTTTTTTTAATTTTACAAAACACACTTTTATATATAAAAAAATGAATACGATTATAAAAATATTTTTTACTACTGTTTTTGTACTGTTATTATCCTATTTATTACATGGTGTAGCTGTTACAGGCTGGATGGCAGCTTTATTAGTAGCACTTGTTTTAGGTTTGCTAAATATTTTTGTAAAACCAATACTTGTGCTTTTTACATTGCCTGCCACCATACTAACACTTGGGTTATTCTTGCTGGTAATAAATGCTATTATCATAATGCTTTGCGATACTTTAGTTCCTGGTTTTGCTGTAAACAGTTTTTGGAGCGCGCTACTGTTTAGTATTGTGCTTTCTTTTTGCCAGTCATTAGTATCAGGGATGTCTGATAGAGAAAAATCCTAAAGCGCAATGCACTAATGCGGTAGTAACAATACAATAAATGTAAAAACTTGGATGGCTTGTAAAAATATTATAATTTTGCAAGCCATAATTTTATGGTATTTAAACAATTTTAGATAATGAACATTACGAGAGAGCAGATAGATGCACTAAACGCAGTTGTTACAGTAGCTATAACTAAAGACGATTATAAGCCACAAGTAGATAAAGTTTTACAGGATTACAGAAAAAACGCTAATATTCCTGGTTTTAGGAAAGGTGCTGTACCTATGAGCCTTATAGAAAAACAATATGGCAAAGCTGTATTGCTTGAGGAAGTAAACAAAGTACTTCAATCTTCATTAAATAAATATATATCTGAAGAGAAACTAGATATACTAGGTAACCCGTTACCTAAGGTTACTGAAGATTTTGATTGGGATACTGATGATTATGCTTTTGAATTTGAGCTTGGTCTTGTTCCTGAGTTTACTGTAGATCTTGCTGCAAAAAACAAGATTGTAAAATATACTATAGTTGCTGATGATGCAATGCTTGATGAGCAAGTAGAGCGTATACAGAAACAATATGGTAAACTTGTTCCTAAAGATAAAGTAGCAGAAGGTGATGATATGCGTGGCATTTTCTCTAATGAAGAGAAAGGTATTAATAATGAAGTAACTATTAATACAGCGGCATTTAAAACTAAAACCGTTGCAAAGAAATTTATTGGTAAAAAAGTAGGTGATGTAGTTACTGTTTCTACAAAAGGACTTTTTGATGACGACCATAAACTAATGGAGCACCTTAAAGTAGAGCATGACGATGTACATGGTCTTGAAATTGATGTAAACTTTACTATAGAAGAAATAAATACTACAGAGCCAGCAGAGCTTAACCAAGAGTTATTTGATAAACTTTTTGGAGAAGGTAATGTAACATCTGTAGAAGGAGTTAAAGAGAAAATAAAACAAGATGCTGAACAACAATTTGTACAGCAATCAGATCAAAAATTCCTTAACGATGTTACCGAATCGCTTTTAGGTAGTACTAAATTTGATCTTCCTACTGAGTTCCTTAAAAAATGGATACAAACTGTAGGAGAAACTCCTTTAACTGCTGAACAAGCAGAAGAAGAGTATGCAAAATCAGAAAATGGTTTACGTTATCAACTTATTGAGGGTAAAATTGTAAACGATAACAAGCTTCAAATTAATTTTGAAGACCTTAAAGCTTATGCTACTGAGATTATTAAAAAGCAAATGGCACAGTTTGGGCAAATGAACCCTACTGATGAGGATGTTGAAAATATAGTAGCACGAGTGCTTTCTGACCAAGAAGAGGTTAAAAGGCTTTCAGATCAGGTTATGAGCGAAAAAATGCTTAACCTGTTTAAAGAAAACGTGAAATACAAAACAAAAGAAGTTACTTACCAAGATTTCGTTAAAGAAATGTATGGTGAATAATTTTCGTAAAAATTGAGTATATTTGAGCGTCATCCTTATTTAAGGTTTGGCGCTTTTTGTTTCTTTAATTAACAATTGCTAAAAAACTGAAGTATGAACTACGGTAAAGAATTTAAAAAATATGCCACCAAACATCAGGGCATAAATAACTTATATTACGATAAACTGGTAAACCGTGTAACACCAACGGGGCTTACTCCAAATATTATAGAAGAACGTCAGATGAATGCGGTAGCAATGGATGTTTTTTCACGATTAATGATGGATAGAATTATCTTTTTGGGTACAGGTATAGACGACCAAGTAGCAAACATCGTACAAGCACAACTATTATTTTTAGAAAGTGTAGATGCGTCTAAAGATATTCAGATATACATTAACTCACCAGGAGGTAGCGTATATGCTGGTTTAGGTATGTATGATACTATGCAGTATATAAAGCCCGATGTAGCTACAATATGTACAGGTATGGCAGCTTCTATGGGGGCAGTACTTTTATGTGCAGGAGCAGAGGGGAAACGTTCGGCATTACCACACTCAAGAGTAATGATACACCAGCCATCTGGTGGAGCGCAAGGTGTAGCAACAGATATGGAAATTAACCTTCGCGAAATGTTGAAGCTGAAAGAGGAATTATACCAAATTATCTCGACACACTCAGGACAAACTTTTGAGAAAGTACATAAAGACAGCGAGCGCGATTACTGGATGAAAGCTCCTGAAGCAAAAGAGTACGGAATGATAGATGAAGTACTTATAAGAGAGTAGAAAATAACCGATTAACTTTTTACGTTATCCAATTGGTAGTTGGTATAAACCACTGCTAATTGGATAATGAATTTTAAAATATGGCAAAAGAAGTATTAGAATGTTCTTTTTGTGGCAGGAAAAAGCCCGAAACCAACTTGCTTATAGCAGGTATTGATGCTCATATATGCGACAGGTGTATAGAGCAGGCGCACGGCATTGTGTTAGAAGAACTAAAACAAAACGGAGCATCGCTTGTTGATGGCGACCTTGAGCTTAAAAAGCCAAAGGATATACGTGAGTTTTTAGACCAATATGTAATAGGGCAAGACCAAACCAAAAAGGTGCTAGCAGTTGCAGTATATAATCACTACAAGCGATTAATGCAGCAACAAGATGATGAGGATATTGAGATAGAAAAGAGTAATATACTCATGGTAGGGCAAACAGGTACAGGTAAAACTCTTGTAGCCAAAACAATAGCTCGTATGCTTAATGTGCCACTTACTATAGTTGATGCTACGGTACTTACCGAAGCAGGTTATGTGGGTGAAGATGTAGAGAGTATTTTAACAAGGCTATTGCAAGCTGCCGACTATGATGTAAACAAAGCCGAACGCGGTATTGTATTTATTGATGAAATAGACAAAATAGCCCGTAAAGGTGATAATCCATCTATAACTCGAGATGTTTCGGGAGAGGGTGTGCAGCAGGCATTACTGAAGTTGCTAGAAGGTACGGTAGTAAATGTACCGCCAAAAGGTGGACGTAAACACCCTGACCAAAAGTTTATAGAGGTAAATACTCAAAATATATTGTTTATAGCAGGTGGTGCTTTTGATGGTATCGATCGTGTTATCTCTAAAAGGCTAAACCACCAAGCTATGGGGTATAGCGCTTCAAAAGGTACCGATAATGTAGATAAAGAGAATTTATTACAATATATTATTCCTAAAGATGTAAAAGATTTTGGATTAATACCTGAAATAATAGGTAGGCTTCCTGTTCTTACACACATGGATCCTTTAGATAAAGCAACATTAAGAGCTATACTTACTGAGCCTAAAAATGCATTAGTAAAACAATATAAAAAGCTTTTTGCTATGGATGAGGTAGTATTTACCATATCTGAAGATGCGCTAGATTATATTGTAGAGAAAGCATTAGAGTATAAGCTTGGGGCAAGGGGGTTACGCTCACTTTGCGAGGCAATATTAAACGATGCTATGTATGAGCTGCCAAGCTCAGATGATAAAGAGCTATATGTAGATAAAGAATATGTAGAGCATCACCTTAATAAAAACTTATTAAAGCGACTTAAAGCAGCTTCGTAATAAGTTATATTTATACAGTAATAAAAAAAAGACCTCTTCGTATGGAAGAGGTCTTTTTTTTATTATCTGCTGACAGCAGTGTTTTGTTTTTGAGTAATTGCTACTTGCTTTTCAGCTTTTTGTGTTTTGTCAATTTTTTTATTTTGACTAATGCATCGTTTTCTTCCGCCACAACTGTAGCGGTGTAGTTTAGGTCCGCAAGCAGTTGTTAAAAACATTAGTGCGGCGCCTGCTAATAATACATAATTCTTTTTCATATGGCTTATTTTAATTTTTCTTTAAAACAAAAGTAGTAGAATAAATTTAATTAACTGATATTCTTGTTGTTAAAGCTAAGCAATATTTATGCCATACCAGTAGATGCTTTACTGTTTTCCTGTAAAACTTTTAGCTCCTCTATATAATGTCTTTCGTTAGAAAGACGAGGTATTTTATGTTGTCCGCCTAGTTTGCCCTGTGCTTTTAGCCAATCGTAAAACAATTTTGGGCGTGCTACATTCAGTACAAGCGGATTCAGTGTCATGTTGTTATAGCGCTTCGCCTCATAATCAGAATTTACACTTTGTAGGGCTTCATCTAGTAATTGCCTGAACTGCTCTGGGTTTTCAGGAGCATTTTTAAATTCTATAAACCACTCGTGTGCGCCCTTTTCTCTGCCTTCCATAAATATAGGGGCAACAGTATAATCAATAACTTCTACGCCTGTTTGTTTGCAAGCTTTAGCAACTGCTTTATCAGTATTTTCTACCATTAACTCTTCGCCAAATACATTAATATGATGCTTTGTACGTCCTGTAACCTTTATGCGGTGTGGGCTAATAGATGTAAACCGTACAGTATCTCCTATAAGGTAGCGCCATAACCCAGAGTTGGTAGTTATTACTATGGCATAGTTTTTATTTAGTTCTACCTCGGCAAGACGAATAACTCTTTGGTTGAGCTTCCCAAAAGTATCCATAGGGATAAACTCATAAAAAATGCCATAATCTAACATTAGTAGTAGCTCGTTACTATCGTTAGCGTCCTGTATGGCAAAAAAGCCTTCGGAGGCATTATATATCTCGTAGTATTGAAAGCCGCTTTTTGGCAGTATTTTCTTGTATTGCTCACGGTAAGGTTCAAAGCTTACACCACCATGAAAATAAACCTCTACGTTAGGCCATACTTCGTGCAGGTTGCTCTTGCCTGTTTCTTCTAGTATTTTGTTTATGAGCACCATCATCCATGAGGGTACGCCTGCAAAGCTGGTTACATTTTCGTTTATGGTTTCGTTTACTATAGCAGATAGTTTCGTTTCCCATTCGCTCATTAGCGATACTTTATTACTTGGTGTACTGCTATACTCTGCCCAAATAGGCATATTGTCTATAAGTATTGCCGAAAGGTCGCCAAAGAAAGTGTTATTGTCTTCATAGAGTTGTTTGCTGCCCCCAAGCCTTAGACTTTTTCCTGTAAAGAGTTGCGATTCCTCATTATTATTAAGGTAGAGACAAAGCAGGTCTTTTGCTGCTTTATAATGGCAATCTTCTAATGATTCAGGGCTTACGGGTATAAATTTACTTTTAGCATTGGTAGTACCACTCGATTTTGCAAACCATTTTATGGGACTTGACCAAAAAACATTTTGTTCGCCACGTCTTGTTTGTTCTATAAGTGGCTCTAAATCTTCGTAAGTAGATATAGGTACGCGTTCAGAAAAAGTGTTGTAACTTTTTGTTGATGCAAAACCATGTTTCTTACCTATAGCTGTGTTTTCTGCCGTACGTATAAGGTTCATGAGTAGTTCCTCCTGTACCTCATTGGGGTATTTGAGAAACAACTCCATATCGTGGATGCGTTTCTTTAGTATCCACGACGCTATTGAATTGATTATGGGCAACGGCATATTTATAGTATCTTAGTGCCCATAAAAATACTAAATTTTCTATGCAATACGAAGGTGTACTCACAAAAATGCAAACCGAATTTGGCAGCCCTATTCAGTACTATTTGGTTTTCGATTCTAGCTTTTTAAATGTGAACCAGTTATTAGGGCGCGATATCGAATTAAATTTTTTAGGTTTTCAGTGTTTGAACTGTGGTAAGAAAAAGAAAATTTTTAGAATGGGGTATTGTTATGATTGTTTTTATAGCACTCCTGCTGCGGGTGACTGGATCATGAAGCCCGAATTAAGTACGGCTCATTTGGGTATAGCAGACAGAGACCTTGCGTTTGAACAGAAAGTACAGTTGCAGCCTCATGTTGTATATTTAGCCTCGTCTAGCGATATAAAAGTAGGGGTAACCCGAAAATCGCAGGTGCCTACCCGATGGATAGATCAAGGGGCAAGCCAAGCAATGCCCCTTGTAGAAGTACCTAACCGATACCTAGCGGGTATTACCGAGGTTGCTTTAAAAGACCATATGGGAGACAAGATTAATTGGAAAAAAATGTTGTTGAATAATGTGGTACCTGCTGACTTAGCAGCTAAACGAGCAGAAGTAGAACAATGGTTGCCTGATGAAGTAAAGCCTTATTTTAAAGAGACTAAAGAACAGCTTTATACATTAGACTACCCTGTGCTAGACTACCCTAAAAAGATAGCAAGCCTAAATCTTACTAAGACTCCTGCTTATAGTGGTAAGTTGATAGGTGTAAAAGGGCAATATCTTATATTTGAAGATGGTACTGTATTTAATGTACGTACTTACGAAGGGTTTGTAGTACAGCTCAATGTGTAACTTTATAGTAAAGAGATAATAAAAAAATCCCTGTAGTGTAACTACAGGGATTTTTTTATTTTAAAGAATAAGTGAATTACTTATTCTTTTTTATTTTTATTAAGGAATCCGCCAATAATGTCTTTTGCTTTATCCTTAGCTTTTTCTTTAGTTTCTTCTACTTTTTCTTTTGCCTGTTCTTTAGCTTCTTCTGTTGTAGTAGGAACTGGCGCTTTAGTACTGTCAGAGTTATTACTACCAAGACCTAACATGTCTTTTATCTTATCTTTTCCTTGGTTAATAAGCTTGTCTTTTTGCTGTGCAACTAGCTGCTTGGTAAGGTTAGTAACCGATTTAGATAAGTCGGTACTTACTTTAGGATTAGTAAAGTTACCTGTAATAACGGCATTAACAGGAACGCTTATTTTACTTGCATCAGTATCATTAAGAGAGCCTATTAGTTTAGTTACTTCGCTGCCCAAGTATTTTGCTGGCACATCTAGTACTACATCATAGTTCATAGATTGATCAAAACCATGTTGCCCGCTTACCTGAATAGGAATATCCTGATAATTTAAGTTTATAGGTTTGATGTTTACTTTACCATTCTCAAAGGTAAGATTAGCTTTTAGGTTATCTAGCTTTAGCTTACTCATGTCTAAGAATTTTACATTTTGGCTAAGAGTACTTAATACTTTAGAGTTCTCTGCTTTAACGGCAGTGTTAAATAATTGCCCGTCAAGCCCACCTGTTAATGAGTTTAAGTCAGGTGTCATTTCTTTACTGTCTAGGTTACCTGCAACATTAATGGTAGTATTTAGTTTACCTGTAATTACTCCTGCTATTGGCGCTATAGATTTTAGCATTTCTAGCTGCGTAAATGTTTGTGGTATATCTACTTTGTTTAGATCAAGATTCATTTTAAAAGTAGGTACTGCACCTTTTGTAGATATATTTCCGTTTGCTGTTATTAGTCCTTCAAACATATTTGTTTTAAGGTTTTCTAGTGTAACGGCTTCATCTTTTATAATCATTTTACCCGATACATTTTTCATGTTTAGGTTATCATATACTACAGTATTTGCTTTTGCAGTTATGGTACAATCTAGGAAAGCAGGTATTTTAACGGCTTCTGATGTTGTAGTAGCTGTAGGTTTTGCTGCTTCGCCTTCTTTAGATTCTTCTTTACTTCCCTCTGTTTTTGCAGTAGCAACAGGCTCAGGAGCCATAAAGTCAGCAACTAATAACTGGTTAGAATTCATATTGAAGTTACCTTGTAAGGTTTGGTCTTTAAACATAAATCCATAAAAATTATTTAGTGTACCTGTAATAGCAATATCCGATTGACCTGTTTTAGCATTAAATGCGCTTAGGGTTACCCGACTTGGGTTAAACTGCATACTAGCTTGGGTTATTTCTATTGGTTTTGGTAAACCATCACCCGAATAAGTAAAGCCTGAAAGGCTTAGGCTACCACGATTGTCAATTTTTTCATACTGACTGTTTTCTACCGCTTTCATGTCGAATTTAGTAGCAACATCGGCTTTTAATATACCAGATAATGGTACATCCATTTCTATAGGGTAGGCTTTGCCTAAATTACCTAAATTAATAGTTCCTTTAAGCTCTGCATTTACAAGAGCATTTTCTACTATGTTACGAACTGTAGCCTTAGCGTCGAATACATCCTGATCTATTCTAAACGAAAGTTTATCAAGGTTTACATACGTGTCGTTAAGTAAGCCTGTTTCGTTTACAATTTTAGTGTCTATAACAATGTTTTGTACTGATTTTGGTAGGTCAGGATATTGAAATGAAGCATTGTTAGATGCTATAGCAATATTAAATTTAGGTACTGTAGTTTCACTATATAGCCCGTTTACTTCTCCATCTATAGTAAAATCACCTTCAGTTTTAACTGATTCTAAGCTGCCTGAATAAGCTTCAGGTATTAATCCTAAAAAGTTTTTAAACGATGAGGTTGGCGTTTTAAATGTAAGGTCAATTTTTTGCCCTTCTTCTATCATAGCTACGCTACCATCAAACTCTAATGGTAATTGGTTAATCAGTGCTTTGTTTTCTTTAAAGGTATAAATGCTATTTTCAAGGTCAAGACCTAATACTGCATCCAGCTTTAAAGATACATTGCGCATATAGTTGGTCTTGTCCATGTCCATAGTCAGCTTGGCTGAGGTTTTGGTATCAAGGTCAAGTTTACTTTGTTCAAAGTTACCGTGCCCCTCATGGTATAGGCTATCAATAACCATGTTTATTTTAGAGCTTTCGTCAAAGTAGCGGAAACGCAAGTTTTCGACACTATAGTCTTGCATGTTTAGTGCAAAAGGCGTGCTTTCAGATGTTTCGGTAGTATCATCTTCAGTTTCGTTATTTTTAAGAGCGATATCAAAATTACCAATACCGTCTTTGTTAAAAAGGATATTTACAATACCATCTTTTGTATGTATATATTTTACACTAATAGGTTCGCCTTCACCTTTAAATAATTCTTTTATAGACATACTAAGGTCAATTTGCCCCATATATACAAGCGTGTCACCTTCAAAAGGAGCTTTATTGATAATACTAAGCTTATCAACTGTTACACTTGCCATAGGGAAATCGCTAAACAAGCTAAGGCTCACATCTTCAAAGGAAACGGTAGCGTCTACTTGTTCGTTAATAGCTTTTGCAACCATCGATTTTATTTTTCCTTTAAATATAAAAGGAGCCGCTATTAATGCGATGATAAGTACTAGCAAAATGATGCCAGTCCATTTTAAAATTTTTTTGACCATAGTTTAGTTATATTTTGCCATAAAGGTACAAAGAAACCTATATAAGAAAGTTAAAAAGATACTAACGTAAATTATCGAATGGTTATTTCATAAGGCATAATAACCTGTGTGCCTCTTAGTTGGCTAGCACGTCTTATACGCTCAATAACCTGATAGTTTTCTTCGCCTAGTTCCTCTTTAATAAACTCTTCTTTGCTTTGTGCAAAAGGTAAGCCCGATGCATTTGCGAAAAAGTCTTCAAGGTTACGTTCATATTCAGGATAGTTTTTGGTGCTGTAATTTTCTGTTTTACCTAGTTTTGCAGCATAAGCTATGGCATCATCAAGCCCGCCAAGCTCATCGGCAAGTCCATTTTTAACAGCATCTGTACCCGACCATACTCTACCTTGTCCCAAAGCATCTACTTGTTCTTTGGTCATTTTTCTGCCATTTGCTACGCGGGTAATAAAAGTATCATAAACACTTTCTACACTTTGTTGTATCATTTCTCTTGTGTTATCTTCAAGCGGAGTAAACACGCTGTAGCCTGCCGAGTTTTTATGGGTGTTTACCTGCTCAGTATGAATGCCCATGTTTTTAGACAATTCTGTAAAGTTTGGTAATACACCAAATACACCTATAGAGCCTGTTATAGTAGTAGGTTCGGTAAAAATTCTATCGGCATTACATGATATGTAATATCCGCCAGATGCAGCAAGGTTACCCATAGATACTACTACTGGTTTTTTCTTTTTAGCAAGTTCTATATCTCTCCATATTAAGTCAGATGTAAGGGCACTACCACCAGGAGAGTTTACACGCAATACAATAGCTTTTATATCATCGTTATCTGCGGCTGCTTTTAGGGCTTTGCGCATTGATATTTCGCCAATGCTAGTAAGGTTGCCTTTACCGCTTCCTATTTCACCTTGTGCATATATAATGGCAATTTGATCTTCGGCTCCCGAAAGTAGGTCTTTAAACTGATTAGCCTCTACATAATCTAATATACTAACCGTGTTAATTTCTTCGTCTTTCTTTATTTTTAGCGCATGACGGATGCCATCTTGAAACTCATCAATATAGCCTATTTTGTCAATAAGTTTACTCGCTTTTGCCATATCAGGCGTACGTGCCGAAAGATTATCGGCAATGCTGTTAATGCTATCTAGCGGTATGTTACGGCTTTCAGCAATTTCTGATGCTATAGTGCCCCATACTGAGTTGAGTAATGTACTTATTTGTTCTCTGTTTTCAGGACTCATTTCATTACTAAGGAAAGGTTCTACAGCAGCTTTAAACTTACCGTGACGAATAACTTCCATTTTAATTCCTGTTTTTTCTTGTAGGTCTTTATAGAACATAACTTCAGATGAAAGTCCTTTAAATTCCATTTCACCAACAGGGTTTAAATAAATAGTGTCGGCTACAGACGTTAAGTAATAATCTGCCTGACTATAGGTGTCAGAATAAGCAACTATAAATTTTCCTGATTTTTTAAAGGCTTCAAGACGATCTCTCAATGCTTTGTTTTGTGCCATACCCAATGTAGTAGTACTATTGGTTAGCGTAATACCTTTTATTTTATCATCTGTTTGTGCAGCATCAATAGCTTTTAGTACATCAAAAAGTCCTTCTTTAGGTTCAGAGTTTAGAAAACTAAAATCATCACTATGAAAAATACCGGCATAATCATTAGTTACTTCGCTAATGTCTAACTCGATAACAGAGTTCTTTTTTACAGTAACCACATCGTCACTACCACTACCTGCGGCAACGCCAATAATGATTATAACTAGGAAGAACAAAAGGCAGAAAAGGAAAAGTCCTACTACCGTTGACAGTACATTTTTTAAAAACTGCATATAAATACTATTTAAATTTTAGGTATAAGTAGCAAAAATACACATTATGTTACAGTCATTATTACATTTGACTGCATCATTAAAAAATTATTGATACCGTTGCATAATGCTGCTCGCATTTAAAATTGTTTTATTTACTTTGCATTTCTTATGAAGTTTCAAAATCACGCAATTTTATCTATAGGTAGTAATCAAGGCGACAGGCAACAGCATCTTGTCTCGTGTGTACAGTATATTCATAACCATATCGCTACTGTAATAAAAGTTTCGGCAGTATATGAAACACCTGCTTGGGGTTTTGAGAGCGATGATTTTTATAACTGTGCTATTGTAGTACATACCCATAAAGCCCCAGAAGTATTACTCGAAGCTCTCCTAGCAGCCGAAGAGTATGCAGGGCGTATAAGGCAAGAGGGTAAGGGATATGTTGCTCGTGTTATAGATATTGATATCGTAGCCTTTAATGATGAGGTGGTGGCCACAGATAGTCTTATTGTACCACACCCTAGAATGCAGGAGCGAAATTTTGTACTGTACCCATTACGCGATGTTGCGCCACAATGGGAGCATCCTGTAAGTCATAAAAATATAACGGAACTCATTACGACTTCGCCAGACGAAAGCCGTTGCGAAAAGCTGATAACATTACCTTTACCATTACAAGAATATAACCCTGAGAGCCTTAACTATATTGCTATAGAAGGGAATATTGGTGCGGGGAAAACTACGCTATCGGGTAAAATAGCAGAAGATTTTAATGCTAAATTGGTGTTAGAACGTTTTGCCGATAATCCTTTTTTACCCAAGTTTTATAAAGACCAAAACCGCTATGCCTTTTCGCTAGAAATGGCTTTTCTTGCCGATCGTTATCATCAGCTTTCGGATGATTTGGCGCAGTTTGACCTGTTTCGTGATTTTGTAGTTGCCGATTATCATATTTTTAAATCGCTCATCTTTGCTAAGGTTACCCTTAATGAAGACGAATATAGGTTATACCGTAAGCTGTTTGATATTATTTATAAAGAAATGCCTAAGCCCGACTTATATGTATATCTATACCAAAATACCGATAGGTTATTGCAACACATACAGCAACGTGGGCGCGACTATGAGCAGGATATTAAACCTGAATATCTTGAAAAAATAAACAGAGGTTACCTTGATTATATTAACTCACAACCCACATTAAATGTTTTGATACTAGATGTGTCTGATAGAGATTTTGTGAAAAATCAGGAAGACTATATTTGGGTTCTTGACCAAATACAGACAAGGTTAAAGCAGTAGGGATATGAAAGCAAAATTGATAGTATTCGATTTTGATGGCACACTCGTTGACTCGAAAGCTATATTTATTGGGTTATATAATGAATTGGCTAGCCAAAAAGGCTATATACTTTTGGATACTGAAAATATACACTACCTGCGTAGTCTTACTATAAAACAACGTTGCTATTATTTAGGCATACCATTATATAAAATTCCTTTTGTTGCTACTTACCTGATTAAAAAATTTCATGCCTCGATAGATAATTTACAGTTTAACAAAGGGATGAAAACATTATTAAAGTCGTTGCAAACTAAAGATTATACTTATTCTATAGCTTCTACCAATGCAAAGAAAAATATTCAAACGTTTTTTGAAATACAGGTAGTGATAGCTCCTGAAATTTACACCTCAAGTAAAGTGTTTGGTAAAGATGTATTGCTAAGGAGACTTTTAAAAGATAGAAAATTACAGCCCGATGAGGTAATTTATATAGGTGATGAAGCACGTGATGTTACAGCATGTCGCAAATGCGGTATTCCTGTAGTTTGGGTAAGCTGGGGTTATGACTCAGCAGAAGCGATAGCCAAAACACCACCTGACCATACCGTAAATACACCTGAGCAGTTACAAGAGCTGATACAGCAATTAGTTAGCGCACAAGGCTAACATGACCTTTAATTTCGGGGCTTGTACTATTTAGTTGTATAATATACCAATAATCTGTAGCGGGTAGTTTATTACCGTTATAAGTACCGTCCCATTCACGATTATATCGGTTTAACCCTGTAATTATTTTACCATAACGATCAAACACTGTTACCGTAGCCTGCGGATAAGCAGTTGCCATACCTGCTATAGTAAAAGCATCATTAATACCATCGTTATTAGGGGTGAAATATTTTTGTACCAGTAGTACTCTAAATGTTTTTATATCTAAACCACAACCGTTTAATGAACGAGCATAAGCAGCATATATGCCATCTTTCAATCCTCTAAATATAGGTGACGATTGATAATTTATACCATCAATAGAGTATTCATAGTCTTGTGTGTTGTCTTCCATAATAATGGTAGCCTCATCAGTATTGCGAATTTGTACAACATCAATATCTGGAGCAAGAATAATATCAGTAGTAAAGGTTTGTGTATCTATACACTCAGAGGTATTGGTA
This sequence comes from Flavobacterium arcticum, assembly GCF_003344925.1. Taxonomy (NCBI): domain Bacteria; kingdom Pseudomonadati; phylum Bacteroidota; class Flavobacteriia; order Flavobacteriales; family Flavobacteriaceae; genus Flavobacterium; species Flavobacterium arcticum. The sequence goes on from NZ_CP031188.1 coordinate 1,766,283, forward strand.
ATGGTTACGGTATAAATTCCTGCTTCGTCAATAGTGATTTGGGGAGTAGTTTCTCCTGAATCCCATAGGTAGGTTACATCACCTTCGATTTGAGCATCTAATAAAGCAGTATCATTTTCACAAAACAAAATGGTTTCATCGTCCCCTGCTTCGGGTAGCGGAATTACCGTTATATGTATTGCCGTTCGTTCTGCCGATGGGCAACCATTATATTCTGCTTCGGTATAATATACAGTATCTTCGGTTAGTGTGGTTGTGGTTAAAGCTGTTCCTGTAGCTATAGGTGTGCCCCCTGTAGCATCGGTATACCAGTTTATAGTACCTGTCGATGGTGTGGCTTCTAGTGTTACAGTACTCCCAAAACAAGCTGTTATGTCGACTTCAGTAGTTACGGTTGGTAATGATGTTATTATTACAGTTACTGCAATACGTTCTGCCGATATGCAGTTGGTTGTGCTAACTGCTTCGGCATAATATGTGGTGTTTTCGGTTAGAAAGGGTGTTTCAAATTCATTTCCACTAAATAGTACAGTTACTCCTGTATCAGTGTCATACCAGTTAATTACTCCGTCAGATGGTATTGCTTCGAGTGTGGTAATACCTTCTTCGCAAAGTGATACTTCGGTTGTAGCTACTGTAATAGTAGGTAATGGGTTTACAGTTACTGTAACTGCTGTACGGTTTTCTGAAAGACAATCGTTATTTAGTACTTCAGCATAAAATATTGTGGTAGTAGTGACAGTAGGACTGGTAATAGTGGTACCTGTACCTATAAGTGTACCATCTGTTGGTGCATCATACCAATTTATAGTCCCTCCCGATGGTATAGCACTAAGCGATGCTGTGCCTGAACCACACAATGCAGGTGGTGTAGTAAAGTTTGTTATTGTGGGTAATGGCGTTGCTGTTATGGTTATTGCTGTTCGTGTTGCCGATATACAGTTATCACTACTTACAGCTTCGGCATAAAAAGTTGTAGTTGTACTTATAGATGGACTTGTAATACTATTGCCTGTATCTATAAGTGTACCACCTGTTGGAGCATCATACCAGTTTATTACTCCATTAGACGCTGTTGCTTCCAATGTAGATGTTCCTGAGCCACAAATAGTAGGAGGTGTTGTTCCTGCGGTAACCGTGGGTAGTGGGTATATTGTGGCAACAATAGGTGTTCTAGGTGCTGTAGTACAAGTTTCGTCATAAGCCGATACATAATAGGTAGTTGTAGTGGTAATAGTAGGCGTGTTAAAGCTTGTTCCTGTATGTATTGGTGTGCCTCCTGTGGCGTTGGTATACCAGTAAACATCATTAACGCCAGCACCAGCTAATAGTGTTAATGAGCCGCTGTTACATTCAGAGTTTGCTGCGGTACTGGTAATTCCGAGAATAGAAATAGTAGTAGTAGCCGATAATTGTAAAACGGGATCGCCAGGCATACCGCCATATTCTACTATATAGCCTTGAGGCATATATTCATTTGGACCACCAGCAATAGATAAATCATTCCATGATCCAGGTACTCCTACACCGGGAGCTGTGATATGTGCATAATCTTCATTGTCTAGATTATTAGGCTCTCCTGTATTCCAAAAAGCATAATTTGGGGTGCTACCGTTAACATCTCCGTTCCAAAAAGTAGTTCCTGCCTCTGGACCTGTAACCCATTGCCATACACCTTCTGTTGCGCTGTCAGACCCGCCTATCCATCCTGTGCCTAATGCTTGCTCGCCAATTAATAGTGCTTCATCTTCAGATAATATAGTAGCGAGATATCCTTGTAAGCCATAGTAAGTTGTTGCTTCGGCAGCATCTCTGGCAGCTACCCAGTTGATACCTAGTTCGGCAATATATAAGTAATAATGATCTGTAGATTCAAGATAATTGGCTTGCCCCACTGTTATAGAAAAGGTTCTTGTGCCAGGTGTTGGGTTAGTAGCACTATTAGTATATACTACGTCCTCTATAGCAGCAATAAGGTCTGTATAAGATACATCTTGCCCTGTAGTTCCTGTTAGGCTTAGTTTTGCCGTAGTTACATTCCAAGAGCTAGTAATGTTTGGATGTGTTCCTGTAAGCGAAAGTAGGTCTTCTCCGTTTTCATAACCTGATGATATTTGTATGTATATTGCTTCGGTAGCAGTATCATCAGTATCAGTTATATTAAAAGTTGTTGTTATATTTAAATTTTCACCAGGGCAATATATTTGATCTCCTGTTGCGGTTAATACAGGAGCTTCGTTAGTTTGCGCATTAGTAATCTGCGAAAACGTTATAAAAAACAATATTGCAAAAAAGAATTCTTTTAAGTTATTTATTCTTAAAAAAGTGTGGCTAAAATTATTCATTTTGTAAATATAAAAAACAGAATGTATAAATGTAGCCAATTATACTTAGACCTTGTGTTTTGTATAGTTTTTTTGGAAGATATCCCATACAACAATACCCGCGCTAACCGATATGTTGAGGGAATGTTTAGTACCTAATTGTGGTATTTCGATACTACCACTACACAATTCGATTGCTTTTTGCGATACCCCCTTAACCTCATTCCCAAAAACAACAGCATACTTTTTACCTTTTTCGGGCATAAAGTCATTAAGGTAAACAGCATTTTCTACCTGCTCTATTGCCCATACTTCTACATCTTCTTTTTGGAGTGATGTAATAACATCTAGCACATCGTTGCTATGTTCCCAAGTAACAGTTTCGGTTGCGCCTAATGCTGTTTTATGAATTTCTTTATTTGGCGGTACAGCGGTAATGCCACACAGGTATATTTTTTCGATAAGAAAAGCATCTGCCGTACGGAAGACCGAACCGATATTGTGCAGACTCCTAATGTTATCTAATATTATGATAAGGGGTGTTTTTTCGGAATTTTTAAAATCTTCAACACTCTTCCTTTCCAGTTCGCTATTTTCTAGTTTTCTCATGGTAATAAATCGGTAAAAAGCAAAAATAAACAATCTATTTGGTTTACTTATCCACCAATTACAAACATCACTGTTTAGTTTTTGGTATTTTGATTAAATTCGCCTTTTAGTAATTAAAAAAGTATTCCATTGGCAGCCAAAGAAAAAAAAGCGAAAGAAACCCCGTTGATGAAACAGTACAACACCATAAAGGCAAAGTATCCTGATGCTTGTTTGTTGTTTCGTGTGGGCGATTTTTATGAAACCTTTGGCGAAGATGCTGTAAGGGCAGCCGGAATACTGGGTATAGTACTAACTAAGCGAGGTGCAGGTAGCGAAACCGAAACAGCATTGGCAGGGTTTCCGCACCATTCGTTAAATACTTATTTACCAAAGTTGGTAAAAGCAGGGTTGCGCGTGGCAATATGCGACCAGCTGGAAGACCCCAAGATGACCAAAACCATCGTGAAGCGTGGAGTTACTGAACTAGTTACACCTGGGGTTTCTATGAATGATGAGGTGTTACAATCGAAATCGAATAACTTTCTGGCATCGGTATATTTTGGACGAAAAAATGTAGGGATTTCTTTTTTAGATGTTTCTACGGGTGAGTTTCTTACCGCGCAGGGTAATGAAGAGTATATTGATAAATTGCTGCAAAATTTTAGCCCTAGCGAAGTACTGGTAGCTAAGAATGAAAAGGCAAACTTTCGTGAAACCTTTGGCGACGATTATCATGTATTTTATTTAGAAGATTGGGTATATAAAGAAGATTATGCTTTTGAGAGCTTGACTACTCATTTTGGTACGAATTCCCTTAAAGGTTTTGGTATAGAAGATTTACAAGAGGGCGTTGTTGCTTCGGGTGCGGTATTGTATTACTTATCCGAAACGCAGCATAACAAGGTGCAACATATAACAGCAATTCAGCGCATTGCCGAAGATGCTTATGTATGGATGGATCGTTTTACAATTCGTAATCTCGAACTATACCATAGTAATAATCTTAATGCGGTTACTCTGTTGGACGTTATCGATAGGACGCTTTCGCCAATGGGAGGGAGGTTATTAAAGCGTTGGCTTGCCTTACCTTTAAAAGATGGGAATAAGATAAGAGCGCGTCATGAGGTAGTGACGTATTTGAAAGGTAATAACGATGTATTACAAAAAATACAACAACAGGTAAAACAGATAAGCGATTTAGAAAGACTTATCTCTAAAATTGCTACAGGCAAGGTGTCGCCTCGTGAAGTAGTTAATCTTAAAAACTCACTCGATGCTATTATACCCGTTAAACAACTAGCGTTAGAAAGCAAGGATGATGCCCTGAAAGCCATTGGTGATAGCCTGCACAGTTGCGACTTGCTTCGCGAGAAAATAAAAACAACCTTAAATCCCGAAGCTCCCGTATCTATAAATAAAGGTAATGCTATTGCAAAAGGTATTCATCCTGAGTTAGACGAGTTGCGTAGTATATCTTATTCAGGTAAGGAGTACTTAGAAGGAATAGAAAAACGAGAAGCCGAGCGCACAGGTATTACATCATTAAAAATAGCCTTTAATAATGTTTTTGGGTATTATATAGAGGTGCGTAATACGCATAAAGATAAGGTGCCTGCAGAATGGATTCGTAAGCAGACACTCGTGAATGCCGAGCGTTATATTACCGAAGAATTAAAAGAATATGAAGCCAAAATATTAGGTGCAGAAGAAAAAATACACCAACTAGAAACACAATTGTTTGATCAGCTTGTAGTGTGGATAGCTACCTATATAAAACCTGTACAGCTCAATGCGAGTTTAATAGCGCAAGTAGATTGTCTTATGTCATTTGCACAACTGGCAATAGAAAACAAGTATGTGTGTCCCGAAATAGACGATAGTTTTGAGCTTGATATTAAAGAAGGTCGCCACCCTGTAATAGAAAAACAGTTACCTGTGGGGACGCCTTATATTACTAATAATGTCTATCTCGACAGGGCTTCACAACAAATAATAATGATTACAGGTCCTAATATGTCGGGTAAATCGGCGATATTAAGGCAAACAGCACTTATTGTACTACTAGCACAAATGGGGAGCTTTGTGCCTGCCGAAAGTGTGCGCATGGGTACGGTAGATAAAATATTTACTAGGGTAGGGGCTTCGGATAATATTTCGATGGGCGAATCGACATTTATGGTCGAGATGAACGAAACGGCAAGTATATTGAATAATATATCTGACCGCAGCCTAATATTGCTCGATGAGATAGGGCGGGGTACAAGTACCTATGACGGTATCTCGATTGCATGGGCTATAGCCGAGTTTTTACATGAGCATCCGGCACAGCCCAAAACGTTATTTGCGACACATTACCATGAGTTAAATGAAATGCAGGATATTTTTGAACGCGTACAAAACTATAATGTATCGGTAAAAGAGCTGAAAGATACCGTGCTGTTTATCCGTAAATTGGTAAAAGGCGGTTCGGCACACAGTTTTGGTATTCATGTGGCTAAAATGGCGGGTATGCCCCAAACCGTAATACAAAAGGCACAAAAGCTGCTCAAAAAGCTAGAGAAAGACCATTCGGGCGAGGCATTATCTAATGTGAAAGCATCTGAAAAAGAGGAACTGCAACTTAGTTTCTTTAACCTAGACGACCCATTACTGGAAGAGATAAAAGAAGAGATTGTAAACCTCGATATTAACACTCTGACTCCTGTAGAGGCATTGATGAAGCTAAACGAAATAAAACGAATGCTAACGAAGTAGCATAAATTTATCTATTAACGCTATAACAGCTTTATTATTCGTTATTTTTGCCAAATAGTTCTTTACTTTATTTCTTTTCAAATAGTATAGGTTTTTGGTGAGAGCCAAAATAAAAAGGGAATCGTGTGGAAATCACGAACTGTCGCGCAACTGTAAGTAACCTAAAAGTTTTTGCCTGTGTTGTCCACTGTCTTTAATGGGATGGGAAGGACGGTAAAAATGTTACAAGTCAGGATACCTGCCCGTACTAACTTGACAATGCTTTCGCGATTGAAGTTATTGGTTGAAAAACAACAGGGTATGTTATACCTTTTTGTGTCCCTTTCTATCTGTACCTATACTATATAAAGCATTGTGAAATTCGGTAAGAGCTTTACAAACAGACAATAATTTAAATAAAAAGTATATGACACTAGAAGAAAGAATCAAGAAATCAGAAACCCATATTTTTAAAGCAATATTCCCAAATACCACTAACCATTATGATACCCTCTTTGGAGGTACAGCCATGCAGTTAATGGATGAGGTTGCCTTTATTACGGCTACTCGTTTTAGTCGTCAGCGTGTGGTAACGGTAAGTAGTGACCGTATTGACTTTAAGCAGCCTATACCCGCGGGTACTTTTGCTGAGTTTATAGGTAAAGTGGTTAAGATAGGGAATACCAGTTTGCAGGTACACGTAGAGATTTATGTAGAGAATATGTACTCTGAAGGGAGAGAGAAAGCAATAAGTGGCAATTTTACTTTTGTAGCGCTGAATGAGAATAAAGAACCTGTAGCAATTAATAAATAGATTTGTTGCTGTTTTAAATAGGGTGTTTTTTTTACCGTATTACAATTAATGATTTCTGTTAATAAAAAAAGTTATTTTTTAAAACTAACGTTACCAGAATGTTATCGTGGTTGTTTTATTTTTTTTATAAAAACCCTTGCAAGAATAAATAAATGTGCTACATTTGCACTCGCAATACTGAAATAAAAACCAGCAATTGTATAATGCGAAAATAGCTCAGTTGGTAGAGCGCAACCTTGCCAAGGTTGAGGTCGCGGGTTCGAATCCCGTTTTTCGCTCTAACAGCTACCTGTTATGCTCGAGTGGTGGAATTGGTAGACACGCTGGACTTAAAATCCAGTGGGTAGTAATGCCCGTGCGGGTTCAAGTCCCGCCTCGAGTACAAAAAAGCTCCGACAGTGTCGGGGCTTTTTTTATGCCTATTTTTTTGATGTTTAGTTAATAGTGAAGTCTATAACTTTTGAGTTATATTTGAAACCTTAATAATTATAACGATTCTTATGAAACTAAAATTACCATTTTTCTGCTTTTTACTTTTCATTTCTTTTGCTGTTAGTGCACAAGAAGATTATTTAATTGAGATTAACGGCAAGGTAATGCCTATTGCTCTCGATCGGGATTATGAAACTACTGTAGGAGGTAAAAAAGTTGCGTTTAAAGTTTTCTCTAAAGATACCTTAACTTATAATGATGATCTTTTTAGTTTTAAATACAGTAAAGATTTTAAAGCATCAAGAGTAGATCTTGAAAGCGGAATTTCGCAAGTAATGGTAATGACAGCTGAAGGGTCGGGTTTTATTATACAAAAATATGATGGCATTAATCCTGAAATGCTTAATGAGCTTATGTTGAATGAGGTTGTTAAAGAAAGTGTTGATTATGGTTATGAAATACGTAGAGAAGATTATGTGTTTAAAATGAAATCGGGTAGAGATCTAGAAGTGGGTAAAGCAGTACTCACGTATAAAGGTGATACTAGTATATATGAAGTCGCTTCTATTGGGAGTAGGGATGCAGGGATTCTTGTCTTAACAATGATATCTACTGAGGAGTATTCTGAAGCGAGTAGAAATCTTATAGATACCATGTGGAAAACATTAGCCTACAAGGGTGAATAATTTAGAGGTATAACACGGCATAATAAAAAAGCTCCGCAATGCGGAGCTTTTTTATTATTTGCTGACTATAAAACAAAAATTTTTGCGTTGTGCCAAAAGGGGTTATGTGTTACTTGATGTTTATTAGTAGTCGTTTTTGCGCTAAACTATTTAAGGTGATAATATAGCGTATAAAAAAAGCCCCGCATTGCGGAGCTTTTAAATACTTTAACTGACTAGTTATTAGTGAGCGTGCTCTTCAGTAGTAACTTCTTCATGGATAGAATCCATTTTTGCACCAGCTTCATCAGCAGTTTCTTCAACAGCTTCAGTAGCATCTTCAGCAGTTTCTTCAACAGCTTCAGTAGCATCGTCAGCAGCAGCTTCCATTTCAGTTTCAGCTTCATTAGCTTTTTCTTTACATGATACGAAAGAAACACTCATCATAGCAACTAGAGCCATGCTTAAAACAACTTTTTTCATCTTACTAAATTATAAAGGTTAATTATTAATTCGGAACAAAGATATAAATTTTTTAATATCCCAAAATATTTATTGATAATTTTTTTAAAAATCTTCAGTTATTGAAATACAGCGTATTACCTTGCGTTTTTAGTAATTTTTGGTACTATTTTTTTGTAAAGTATAAATTGCTAATCACTAAATCTTCTTAGCGATTAGCAATTTGTATTTCGTAAAAGATTTATTGTCTTGTTTTTGGGTTTACTTTTTTTTAACATTTACAAGTTTCATCTCATCAATAAGACGTTTATCGCCTGCATATTTGTCAATTACAAACAATACGTAGCGAATGTCTACCATAATATTACGACAAATAGAAGGGTCATAATATATATCACTCATAGTGCCTTCCCAAACACGGTCGAAGTTAAGCCCTATTAAGTTACCCTTAGCATCTATAGCAGGACTACCCGAGTTACCACCTGTGGTATGGTTTGTACCTATAAAACATACAGGCATTTTTCCGTTTTTATCGGCATAAACGCCAAAATCTTTATTGTTATATAGCTCAATAAGTTTTTGCGGAACATCAAACTCATAATCGCCTGGTACATATTTTTCCATAACACCATCAAGATAGGTTACAGGCTCATAATATACTGCATCTCTTGGTTCGTAGCCTTTTACCTGTCCATAGGTAATTCTCATAGTGCTATTTGCATCAGGAAATATACGGGCATCTTTTGGGCTTAGTTCTAGTATGCCTTTCATATAGGTGCGTTGCAGTGCATCTATCTTTAGGCTTATTTCTTGATATTTAGGGGCTACTTTTTCGATATAGGCTTGCATCATGGCTTTTATAACCTGATAACCTTTATCGTTGTTTAGTTGCTCTAAAATAGTTGTTGCGTCGCCCGATAGTAGGCTTTTAACCCCTTCGTAACTTGTTATTTTCGATTGCGTATATACTTCTTTTGTAAATGCGCTATAGTCTTTATTTTTTAGTTCTTCGGGAACAAATTGCGCTGGCGATTTCTCGGCATACAGTGCAATAAGCTGTTCGAACACTTTTTCGTCTACTTGCTTACTGTAATCTTTATAGGTGCTTTCTAACGATGCAATGGTGTTGTTTTTTCTGTCAGTAAACGATTGCTCGCCTCTTGTGTTGTATACTTGCTCTAGTTGGTACAGTTTGTAACCAATGGTAAGTAGCTCAGTGTTACGGATGGCTACCTCAATAAAGTAATCTCTACTTAGCTGATATGGCTCTATCTCTGCATAGTATTTATCAAAATCGTTAAACAGGTTGCCATACTCTTCCATTTTGCCTGCTTTTTTGGCTTTGGCAAGAAAATCTTTTTCAAAAGCTCTTTTTACGGCTACGGCATTACTTTTTGTAAGCCCCTGCGATTCGCCTATCCATTTTTTCCAATAGTTGGCAATACTTGCATATTTAGAAGCATATTGTATTTTAATTTGCTTGTCTTTACGCATAAAGCCATCGGTTACTTTTAGTGCAGCATCTCTAATTCCTATTTTGGCAGGGTTTAGCACCTCTACTATTTGTTGTACAGCAACGGCAGGTAAATATTCTTGCGTACGCCCAGGGTAACCAAACACTAATGTAAAATCGTCCTCTTTTACACCACCCAATGAGATAGGGAAGAAGTGCTTAGGGGTATAAGGTACATTGTCTTCAGAGTATTCAGCAGGCAGGTTGTCTTTGTTAGCATAGATACGGAATAGCGAAAAATCGCCTGTATGGCGTGGCCACACCCAGTTGTCGGTATCTGAACCGAACTTACCGATTGATGATGGCGGAGCACCTACCAAACGCACATCTTTATACGTTTCGGTTACAAATAGCATATACTGGTTACCCTCATAAAACGTACGGATTTTGTTCTCCTGATACTTCTCTTTAGGTAACGAGTTACTAAGTTTAGATATGTTTTCTTGTATTTTTTTCTGCTTGTCTTCTTCGCTGGTTAATGCAGGTACACCTTCTAACACTTGGTTGGTTACATCTTCTATACGAACTATAAAAGTAACCTCCATATCAGGGTTAGGTAGCTCTTCTTCCATGGTCATAGCCCAGAACCCATCAGTAAGGTAATCGTGGTCTATAGTAGAGTGTGCCTGAATTTCGCCATAACCACAGTGGTGGTTGGTAAGCAATAGTCCTTGAGATGATATAACCTCCGATGTACAACCTCCGTTAAAGTGCGGGACGGCATCTTTTAGGCTAGAGTTGTTTACATCATAAATATCTGAAGCCGACATTTTCATGCCAAGGCTTTTCATTTCTTTTTCGTTCATTCCTTTTAGTAAGGAAGGTATCCACATACCGCCCTGTTGTGCAGCAACGGGTAGTGCTAATAGTAATACGAGTAAGCGTAATAGTTTCATCATTGTTTGTTGAGTTAAGTAGCCTGCAAGATAGGAAAATTTGAGATGAGGTAAAAACAGGTAGTTTAATGTGTTTAATTTGATATAGTTTTACTTAAATTAGTATCTTAAATTGAAATAAAAATGAATAAATATAAGTGTTTTTACTGTTCTGAAAATTATATTAAAAACACTGAACACGTTTTTCCTGATGGTTTAGGTGGACAAAATATTTATATGAGCTGTGTTTGTGAGAAATGTAATCATGACTTTTCAAAATTGGAAGGTGAACTTTATAGAAAAGGAATTGCGAATTTAATGCGCAGCGTAGCAGGAATTTCTTCAAAGAAAAAGCATAGTCGAAACTATTTTAAAGCTCAGACTTTACTAAGTTTTGATGAACTCAATAAAATTGTATATGAAGTTAATCAATATGATGATTTTAAAATTGAATTAAAACCTCAAATAATTGAAATAGGGTTAAAATTTCATATTGAAGGTACTTTAAAAGAGGATATTTATCAATTAACTGATAAGGTTAAGAAGTGGAAAAAGAATAATTTAAAAATGATTTTAAAGTTTCCAGAGAAAGATGATGATTGTACCTCATACGTTCAATTTCAAATTAAAGAAAACCTAATTTCATCTGAAACTCTAAAATCTTCTTCCAGAATTAATAAGGCTGTAATTTTGGATGTTTTAGATAGTCATGAGCTATCTCCTTATCTAAAACCTCGCATATTTTTAGATAATGAAAAGAACCTTATAATCAGAGCTATATCTGTGGTTGATGCCGTTAGGTTTCTTAAGAAGTTTTTAATTTTCACCTCTAGACCAGTAAATATTAATAGTTATAGCAAAATTGTAAACGATAATGGAATTGTATATGTAGGGTTTAATTTTGATCTTTTGAAAGCTGAACGAGCAATGGCTAAGATAATATTGAATTGCTTATTACATTATTTTCCAAACTCGATTAATTTTAATTTCGATAAGTTTAAGTCTTTTGTGAAAAATGGAGAGACTCATGTAATAGGGGAAATAGAACGGAAGGATGATCTAATTGATTCGTTAGAAGATACTCACAATATATTTTTCCATCAATATGGGGATAATTTAAAGGTAAGGTTGAGTTTGTTTAATGGAGGGGTATGTTATAGCTTTATAATGGAAGATGTAAACATATTAGACAATATGGATTATAAGCGACTTATAATTGACTTTAAAAAGAAAGAAAATAAAATACAGGATAAGAATGCTTTTTTAATGTCTTTCAATAAATAGTTATTTAAGTCTAAGAGGAATTACTCCGTCGCACTATGCTCGCAATGCTAGTACGGCTTGTAATTCTGACGACAGGAAGAATCTTTTACTACTTTCTACTTTATGACTAACAAAGACTGCCACGCTCCGTTGCACTGCACTCGCAATGACGGTGTATAGCATTATTTGAGTATTCTTATCTTCGAAATTGTTACTTTCGTTACAAATATCCTGTATTATGTTTTCTGAAATGATAGCGCATATGCGTAACTATATTACGCTTACTGAGGAAGAAGTAACATTGCTTACTACTGCATTAGAGATAAAAGAGGTAAAAAAGAAAGAACACTTGCTAAAAGCAGGTGAGGTATGCTGTGATAACTACTTTGTTCTCAATGGTTGTTTTCGGCTTTATCTTATAACCTGTAGGGGTGCAGAGCAAACAATACAATTTGGTATAGAAAACTGGTGGATAACCGACTATATGAGTTTGAGAGCGGGGAAACCATCGGGGTTTTACTTGCAAGCCACAGAAGACGCTAAGATAGTAGTGCTTAATAAGGACGTGCAAGAGGAATTGTTTGTAAAAATACCACAGCTAGAACGTTACTTTAGACTAGTGCTAGAAAGAGCTTACTCGGCACAACTTACCCGTATTCATTATATTTTTAGTTATACAGGAGAAAAACAGTATAGGGTAATGAACAGAGATTTTCCAGAGTTTGTAAAGCGTATACCACAGTATATGCTAGCTTCATTTTTGGGTATGACACCTGAGTTTTTAAGTAGGCTGAGAGCTAAGAAAAAGTAGTTTTATTTCTTGATCTAGTTTAAGTTTTTTATCATTACTGTGCGATACTTTTGCTTTATAAATAATAACAAAAGTATTTTTTATGGAAACAAGATTTAGATTACACGAAGTAAATCCAATGGCATGGAAAGCGGTATTGGATTTCGAGGGATATTTTGCCAAATCAGGGGTTACAAAAACACATAAGGAGCTTATAAAAATAAGGGCTTCACAAATTAATGGTTGTGCTTTTTGCTTAGATATGCACACTAAAGATGCTCGTGAAAATGGTGAAACAGAGCAACGTATTTATACTTTGAGTACTTGGAGAGATACTACTTTTTTTACACCAGAAGAAAGAGCTATTTTAGCCCTTACAGAGGAGGCAACAAATATTAGCGGCGGAGTATCTGACGAAGTTTATAATAACGCCGTTAGCTTGCTAGGAGAAGAATATATTGCAAAAGTATTAATGGATATTATTGTTATAAATAGTTGGAATAGGATTGCCATTACTACTAAAATAATGCCTAAATAAGTACTTCTTTAAGACATGTTGATGGTTTTTATAAATTCTTCCTTCGTCAGAATGACATAGATAGTTTGTCATTCTGACGAAGGAAGAATCTTTTAAACGTTTTCCAACTATTCCACTACCAGTTTCATCAAGTTACGGTTGTGTTCAGTATAGTTTTTAGAAAGGTATAGGTTGCGTGCGGTTTCGTTGTGCGGTTCAATTTCTAAGTAAATTATTTTAACCCCCAGTTTTTTTGTCTCGCTGTGAATAAAATCGAGCGTTTTTTTACCCAGCCCAAATCCTCGTGCCCCTGAACCGATAAACAGCTCATCTAAAAAAGCAATGCGCCCGCCATACTCGAAACTAAATACAAAAGTGAGTATAACATACCCTACAGGTTGCCCTTTTTGGACTATGAGCCATCCACTGCCCAGTGCATCATTCACAATAAATTCTTTCAACAGCCTTTTTGATTTCTCTATATCCATAGGGTAATTGTCAATACCGTAAAATTCTTGCATCATTCCGGTAACTACCTCAATGTCTTGTTGTGCTATGGGTTTAAATTCAGCCATTAGTCTGTTATTTTCTTCATTATAGTATCAACAGCCCCTCTATTCATATTTACAAACGTTCCGGCAATGTGTCCTTTTTCTGTGCGATAAGTATCGTCATAGGCAAGTAAGCTGAGTGCTTCTTCCATTTCGGCTTTATCTTTTACGGCTATACAACCACCCATTTGTACTAAGGCAACCGCCTCAGGGAATTTTTGGTGGTTGGGTCCTATAATTATAGGTACACCAAAAGCAGCGGGCTCTAATATATTGTGCAGTCCCGCTGTACCAAACCCACCACCCACGTAGGCAGCATCGGCATAGCTGTATATTTTGCCTAGTATACCAATGATATTAATGATGAACACATCATAGTCGGCTAAGCTTTTACCTTCCATTTCGGTAAATAGTACTGTTTTTTTGGTAATGCTGTTTTGTAATTCGCTAATATGATCGTTGCCAATGGTATGAGGTGCTATTATTAGTTTGGTGTTTTTTGAGTTGTTTATAAAATCGACAAACATAGCTTCGCCTTTTTGCCACGAACTCCCAAACACTATCGTGGTTTTCCCGTCGATGAATTCTTCGATAAAAGGTAGCGTGTTGTCACGTTCCAGTATTTCGCTTACGCGGTCATAGCGGGTGTCGCCACTTACGGTTACATTAGTAAAGCCTATATTTTGCAGTAGCTTTTTAGAGCTGTCATATTGTACAAATAAGTGGTTGAAGGCTTGTAATGCTTCACGGTAAAATCCGCCATACCATTTAAAGAAAACTTGCTTTTCACGAAACAGTCCGCTGATAAGGTAGGCTTCAATATTACGTTTTTTTATTTCGTTGAGGTAGTTAGGCCAAAACTCATATTTAATAAAGAATACCAGTTCAGGGTGTGTCAAGTCCATAAACTTTTTTGCTTTGGCTTTGGTGTCGAGCGGTAAATAGACGACTACATCGGCAGCTTTGGTGTTTTTTCGTACCTCATACCCCGATGGCGAAAAGAACGTCACAATTATTTTATGGTTAGGATGTTTTGCCTTTATTTTTTCCATTACGGGTAGTCCCTGCTCATATTCGCCTAATGATGCCGCATGAAACCACACGGTTTTATCGTTAGGCTGAATTTTTTCGGCGAGGGTATAAAAAACTGTTTTCCTGCCCGATACAAACAGTTTCATTTTCGGACTGAAAAGTGCTGCTATCTTTAGTATAGGAGCAGCTATATGGGTGAGTAAATTATACAGAAAAAACATAGGTATAGTATTGAGGTGCTAAAATACAGCAATTTTTTTTGCCTTACGGTTTAATGAAAACTACACTTTACACTTTATTTGGATTATAAGGGTTATTGAGTACTGCATTTCGCGTCATCTTTCATGCAATTCACGACATTTATTTTTTTATAATATTGATATACAGCAATTTTGGAGTGTAATTCAAAAACAACAAAAAATTAAACTACCTAATTATGAAAACAAAAATTACACTATTATTATTACTTGTTTATTGTGCCTTTTATGGACAGATACCAAGTGTAAACCCTACTTTTAAAGGTAATAAAGCACTCAATCCTTTTAATTTGAAAACAAATGGAGCAAGTTTTATTGAAAAAATTAATGATGATAGTATATCAAATGATGAAGACTTGATTAATCAAGACACTAAGGGGTATACAATAGCAGATTATTCTTACTATATTGACAGCTATACGTTAACTGTTGATAAGTATAGGGATTCTATTTCGGCATACGAAAAGAAGCGATTTGAAGTAGGTAAAGAAAGTGCAACTATATTAACAGACTCAATTAAGGCTAATCGAGCAAGACTAATTGCTTTAAGAGCTCATATTTCGAAATTAAGAAAAGAGAAAAATAAAAAGATTAGATTGTTTCCTTCATGGGATCAAAATAACAAGATGTATTTCTTTCAAGAGTTTTATGATGAAGATAATATTCATACAAATTACCTGAATAACGTTTCATTACTTTTTGATAATACTACAGTACAAAGTGAGTTGCTAAGTGATTATTTAGGTCCTTTTCGTTTAGCATTTGGTACGGTAATTAATGCAAACTCTGATAAAGATGATGAAGCTACAGAAGAAGATTCTTCAGAAATTACCAAAGAAGAACAACAGGATGAATTGCAGCGTATAATAAACGGTGGAGGTAATTTCTATTTAAATGCCCAATTACCAGTACACGCTTACACTAGTACTAATTTCTTAGAGATTATAAGTTTAAATGGTCGATTTTCTTCTGATATTGAAGGTGTTGGTAGTGATGTAGAAGCAACTGATGTAAAGTATGGTGTCAATGCATCGGCATATTTAGCACTTACTACCGACCAGAAAAAGTTTGGCTTTTTTGTAAATGCTGAATATGGGTGGATAAGTGGCACGAATAATTTTAGGGATGATTTTGGGCTGCAAAAAGTGTTTGATAAACCTGCTTTTTGGGGTAAAGTAGTTGTAGGTATTATGCTAAACAGTAAGGTTACTATCTCTATAACTTCAAAATCTATATCTAACTATGATAGTCTTTTATCTGATAAGGTTATGGTAGGAATACAATTATTAAATTAAACCAAAGTAAATATTTACTAATTTTAAATCTTTAAAAACTAAATAATTATGAAAAAAATGACAACGATTACTACAGTTAATCCAAAAGAGTATCTCAACAGGGGGAGTTCTAAAGATTTAATGTTAAGCATAGATAAAAAAAGTATTGATGTTGATTTGGTGATAAATGTCACTGATGCAGCTTTTAAGTATTCAGGACATAGTTATATTATTGAACAAAATGGTTTCAAAGGAATTGTTTTTGGTTATCATAAAGGCGATGGTGGAAACGATAGTGATACACAAGGGACGCCAGCTTCTATCTCTATGAATATTAAAACTACAATTCAAGATGATAAATTTGCTAATTGGGAAGAGGGAGAGGTAAGAATAATGATTATGAATGAAGGAGATAAAGATGAATTTGTAGCAATGAAGAAGTATTTCCAAACTTATTTAAATACGTTTGAGTATACAGAGGTTCAAGATATTGATTTTACAATTTTCAATATTTATTGGAACAGCAGAAATCAGGATTTTGAAGTGCTTTTTGATAACCCTATAAACCCAATTATACCTATTATACCAGGTCCTCGTTTTACGAAAGATGGTGGGGTATTAACGCTAAAATTTAGAAGATAGTTGACTAATATAAAAATAATACTATTGTTCTTTTTCTGTGCCATTAGTAATGGGCAGCAAGTAGATAGTTTTATTACCCAACCTATGGTTGATAATCCTAGTAAGACCATTGATAGTCTTGCTAGGATTACTTTAGTTACACCTTATGAGGCTGCAAAAAACTATTATATATTAGGTAAATGTCATGCTTATCTAAATCAAGAAGAAGTTGGTTTTGAATATTTTATACAATCAAAAAAAGCTTTTGAGGCATTGGGTAATGTACACTTTTCAAAACAAATTGCACTTGAAGCGCATAAAATAATATCTGCTCAAGAGTATTATGGAAATTATGGGAATACACTTTTTGAAGAGTATCAACACTATGCTGATAGTATCAATTCTCCATTACACAAAGCTTATGTTATTGCTGAGTTGGCAAAGGATGATTACTATACCTATGATGAAACGGGTGATGTTAAATATTTAGATAGGGCATATTCCCTTTTTAGAAAAGCGTTAAGATATGCTAATACAGCTGATAATAATTTAATAAAAGCAAAACTATATTCCAATATTGGTTCATTAAAAAACACAATGCATCAATGTGACTCAGCCCGCTTCTACCTTGATGAATCAAAAATATATATTGATGAAATAGATGATGCCTACGAAAACTATGGGTATTATCATAACTATGCGAATTCGTATTTTTTAGAGGAGAACTATCAAAAAGCAATACCTTATTTTTTAAAAGCTAAAGATGTAGTGCCGTATTACAAAGGTAAGGCTTTACGAAAGCTTTATAGTCAACTAGAAGAAGCCTATGACTATCTGGATAATGATATAGAAAGAAGAAAGTATCAAAGATTGCATGATTCTCTAGATAGAGTTATAAAAGATAGACTTCAAAATGTAAAAATGCATGAAACTACGGTTAAATATGATGTAGAAAAGAAAGACAAGAAAATAACTGCTTTAGAAAGAGCATTGTTGAGTTATAATAAGCATAGGGTAACCTATAGTGTAATATTGTTTTTAGTGTTTCTGTTGGCACTATACTCTTTTGTTCGTTGGAAAAAAGTAGATGTAAAACGTAAAAAAATAGAGCAGGAAAAGAAAGGCATCGAGTCAGAGCATATAAAGACCATTGAACAATTAGAAAAAGTAAAACAACTGGTAATTGAAGAACATATAGTTTTAAAGAATAAAGTAAAAATTCATGTTAGTGATTTAATGTATATAAAATCGGAGGATCATTACCTTAATTTTATACCTTTTGAAGGAAAAAAACAATTTATAAGAGGTAAAATTTCGGAAGTGTTAGAGGAACTTCCTCCTAATTTTGTAAAATGCCATAGGTCTTATATTGTTAATACCAATTATATAAAGACTACAAGTTCTAAGGGTATTATCTTAACCAATAATGAACAAATACCCGTTTCTAGAAATTTTAAACTATAAAAAACATTTGTTTTTTATGAGGTGTCAACCACTTTAGTTACCTATTTTTGTAGTAGCAATTTTATACTATACAATAATTGTTTTAGGGATATGAAAAAACTACAAATGGTTGACCTTAAAGGTCAGTATGATAAAATAAAAGATACTGTAAATGCTTCTATTCAGGAAGTGTTAGATAATACAGCTTATGTTAATGGACCAGAGGTTCATAAATTTCAAAAAAATCTTGAAGAATATCTTGGTGTAAAGCACGTAATACCATGTGCTAACGGAACGGATGCACTACAGATAGCTATGATGGGGTTAGATTTAAAACCAGGCGATGAGGTTATTACTGCCGATTTTACATTTGCAGCTACTGTAGAGGTTATTGCTTTACTACAACTTACCCCTGTATTAGTAGATGTAGAGCCAGATACGTTTAATATCTCGGTAGAAGCGATACGCAATGTGATAACACCAAAAACCAAAGCTATCGTGCCTGTACACTTGTTTGGGCAGGTTGCAGATATGGAGGATATTATGGCGCTTGCCGAAGAACATAACCTTTACGTAATAGAAGATAATGCACAAGCTATTGGTGCAAGTTATACATTTGCCGACGGAACTAAGAAAAAAGCAGGAGGTATTGGTCATGTAGCTTCAACTTCATTTTTCCCGTCTAAAAATTTAGGCTGTTATGGTGATGGTGGAGCAATATTTACTAATGACGATGAACTAGCCTACAAACTACGTGGTATAGTAAACCATGGTATGTATGAGCGTTATCATCATGATGTGGTAGGTGTAAATTCAAGACTAGATAGTGTACAGGCAGCAGTGTTAAACACTAAGTTACCTTTGCTGGACGAATATAATAAAGCCCGCCTTGCTGCTGCACATAAATATAGTGCTGCTTTTGCAGGGCATGCCGATATTGTGACACCATTAATAAAGGGAACTGATGATAGCCATGCATTTCATCAATATACATTGAGAATATTAAATGCCGATAGAAACGCACTAATGAAACACTTGCAAGATAAAGGGATTCCGTGTGCTATATACTACCCAATACCGTTACACAGCCAAAAAGCGTATGCTGATGCTAAATATAACGAAGACGATTTTGTAGTAACCAATCAAATGGTAAAAGAGGTGCTATCGTTACCAATGCATACCGAGCTAGATGACGAGCAAATAAAGTTTATAACGGATACTATTCTTGAGTTTTTAAGCGTTTAGTATGTTTGACTTAGTTGCTTTTTTATTGTTACAGTTTTCTATAAATCTCTTGATAAAGACATTTTCTAATAACTACTGGAAACAGTTATTTAGAAATTTGTCTTATCTTTTTTTTGTGATTCTAATGGCGGTATATCCGTTTATAGCAGCACAAAGGATGAACGAGAGTGGCAACGAAGGAATAAATTGTGGGGGATATCAATTTTCAATATTTACGTTTCTGTGGGTAACGGGCATACCAGCAGTATTATTATTACAATTTTTATTAAACAAATTTATACTTAAACCAACCAATAAAACTATCAATTAATGAAAGTACTTGTTACTGGCGGGCTTGGCTTTATAGGCTCGCACACTGTAGTCGAACTACAAAATGAAGGTTTTGAAGTAGTAATTATAGACGACCTTTCTAATTCATCTTTAGATGTGCTAGATGGTATAGTAGCTATAACAGGCAAAAAACCAGATTTTGAACAGATAGACCTTCGCGAGAAAGCATCGGTTCAGGAATTCTTTAAAAAACATAATGATGTTTCGGGTATAATACATTTTGCGGCATCAAAAGCAGTAGGAGAGAGTGTTCAGAACCCTTTACTTTATTATGAAAACAACTTAGGAACATTAGTTTACCTTTTGCAAGAGTTGCAAAATAAAGATAAAGCTCATTTTATTTTTAGCTCTTCTTGTACCGTTTATGGTCAGGCAGAAAAAATGCCTATAACAGAGGATGCACCAATACAAGTAGCGATGTCGCCTTATGGTAATACTAAACAAATAGGTGAAGAGATTATTACTGATACTACAAAAGTAACAGGTATTAATGCAATATTATTACGTTATTTTAATCCTGTAGGCTCGCATGAGTCTACCGAGATTGGGGAGCTGCCAAAAGGGACACCACAAAATTTAATACCATTTATTACGCAAACAGCGATAGGGTTAAGAGAGCAGTTATCTGTTTTTGGAGATGATTACCCAACGGCTGACGGTACGTGTATTCGTGATTATATTCATGTGGTAGATCTTGCTAAAGCACACGTTAAAGCCTTAAAAAGATTGGTGAATAATGAGAACGTTGATAAAGTAGAAACATTTAATTTAGGTACGGGTAAAGGAAACTCGGTACTTGAAGTTATTAATGCTTTTGAGAAAGTAAGCGGAAAAAAACTAAACTACAAAATTGTAGGTAGAAGAGAAGGTGATATAACCGAGGCTTATGCCAATACTACCAAAGCCAATGATGTACTGGGCTGGAAAGCTGAGTTGCCAATTGAAGAAGCATTAGCTTCGGCATGGAAATGGGAACAAAAGGTAAGAGGTAAATAAAATATACTTATATAGAAAAACAAAACTCGCATTATAAATGCGGGTTTTGTTTTTTATGGTATTTAGTCTGTTACGATGCCGAAGCCGTTTGAGCCTCTTTGTTTATTTTTTTGACTAAACCTTGCAGTACATTACCTGGTCCTGCTTCTGTAAATAGTGTAGCGCCATCGGCAATCATGTTTTGTACACTTTGTGTCCAGCGTACTGGTGCAGTAAGTTGTACAATTAAGTTTTCTTTAATTTCTTCAGGATTGATTACCGCTGTAGCAGTTACATTTTGATATATAGGGCATATTGGTTTTGAAAAAGTAGTTGCCGCTATAGCATCGGCTAGTTTTTCGCGTGCAGGCTCCATCATTGGCGAGTGGAAGGCGCCACCTACAGGTAAAAGTAACGCTCTTCTTGCACCAGCTATTTTTAAGGCTTCGCAGGCACGTTCTACAGCAGGAGTTTCGCCAGAGATTACTAATTGCCCTGGACAGTTATAGTTAGCAGCGACTACTATCCCTTCTGTTCTTTCACATATTTCTTCTACTATCTTATCTTCAAGTCCTAAAACGGCCGCCATGGTAGAGGGTGCTATTTCACAAGCTTTTTGCATTGCTATTGCTCTTTTAGAAACTAGGTTTAATCCGTCTTCAAAAGTTAATGCTCCCGCAGCTACTAATGCAGAAAATTCTCCTAGTGAGTGTCCTGCTACCATATCAGGTTTAAAATCGGCTCCTAATGTTTTTGCGAGTATTACAGAGTGTAAAAATACTGCAGGTTGGGTTACTTTAGTCTCTTTTAATTCATCAGCAGTACCTTCAAACATAATATCGGTAATGCGGAAACCAAGAATTTCATTCGCTTTTTCAAATAAAGCTTTTGCCTCATCAGATTTCTCATATAGTTCTTTGCCCATTCCAGTAAATTGGGCTCCTTGCCCAGGAAATACATATGCTTTCATATTTTGTTTCAGTTTGATTTGCTGTAGCAAAAATAACTAATTTTATAGCAGTAACAACTTTTAGACTTTTTTGTAACAATATGGTACTTTTATATACCTATAAGTAAACAATAGTTTCATGAAAAAATCTTTATCTATAATAATTCTTACTGCTTTAGCTTTTTTAATATTTTATTTCGGTCATCCTGTTATTAACTATGGCTTTATAGGGGTTCCGTTTGCCTTATTATTGCTTATTATTACGGGTATTTTCTTAACTACACGTGTAGAGACCAAAAATAATAAAGCTAATTTTAGATTTACTAGAATACACCGTCTGTTATGGTCTGTTGTGCTTTTGCTTATAGCATATGTTACTTTAGCACCACTAATAACGAGTTCGGCTATGTTTCATAACCAAGCCTATAGAGAGCTTATAGGTGAGGTAAAAGATGGTAAAGAAATATCTAATCACATTGCACCATTGGCAATAAACAAAGTGCGTGTGGTAGATGAAAGGCTTGCTTATCTTTTGGGAGAAAAAATATTAGGATCTGACCCTGCTTTGGGTAGTAAAGCAACCTTAGGGCATTTTACAATTCAAAAAGTAGGCGACGAGCTGTACTGGGTTGCACCACTATTGCATACTGGTTTTTTTAAATGGCTTAATAATAGTGAGGGTACAGATGGTTATGTGCTTGTTTCGGCTACTAATGAGCGTGATGTGCAGTTAGTACAATCGATTAACGGAAAACCATTAAAAATTAAATATCAAAGTGAAGCTTTTTTTATGAGCCAAATGGAACGCTATCTTTACTTTAATGGCTATGCAACTACAGGTCTTGAAGATTATACCTTTGAGATTGATGACGATGGTAACCCGTACTGGGTAGTAACTAAATATAAGAAAGAAATAGGCTTTGGCGGTAATAATGCTGTGGGAGTAGTAGTGCTGGATGCACAAACGGGAGCGATACAAGAGTATAGTGTAAGTGAAACTCCTGATTGGGTAGATAGAATACAACCACAAAATTTTATAGAAGATCAATTAAACGATTGGGGAGAATATGTACATGGATATTGGAACTTTGCTAACGAAAACAAATTACAAATTACCGAAGGACTTACACTAGTATATGGCGAAAATGGACGACCATATTGGTATACGGGGCTTACATCGGTAGGTAAAGATGAGTCGGCAGTAGGATTTGTACTTGTAGATACCCGTACTAAAGAGACAACTTATTATCATCAGGGTGGTGCAACGGAATATGCTGCACGAAGATCTGCAGAAGGCAAAGTTCAAGAGAAAGGCTACAATGCATCTATGCCAGTGCCTTATACTATAAATAACATTCCTACTTATGTAATGACATTAAAAGATGGTGGCGGGCTAGTAAAGATGTATGCTATGGTAGCTATAACCGATTATACTATAGTAGGAGTGGGTAACACTATGAACGAAGCTATGATGGCATTTAAAAACGTATATAACATGACGGGTAATAGTATTGATCCTAATGCCATTAGTGATAAAAACACGCTTACTACTGTTGTGCAACGTATACAGAGCGATATTAAAAGTGGTAATAGCTTTTATTATTTTACAGTTGATGGTTCGGCAAAAATATTTATAGGGTCGTCGCAACTCTCTAATGAGTTACCTATTACCCAAGTAGGAGATAGTATAGATATTTCGTTTGATACTGATGCAGAGCAAGTAATTAATGTTTCAACGTTTGATAATCTTAATCTAGGGAGTAAGAAGTAAAAAAGATAAAAAACTAATATAAAAGCGCAACCTAGATGGTTGCGCTTTTTATTTATAATTGTCAGTTTTATACTGATTGATAATAATATCGAAATATTCAGTATTATACATTGGCATCATAGAGTAGAAGAAATCTTTTCGTGCTTTGGGTACTATAGGTATAGTAACAATATGTAAATCTTTTTCTAATATTTTCCATATCATTTCTGTACAGTAAAGTTTCTCTTCGTCGTCATAATCTCCATGATGGTCAAAGGGCACTTTACGCTCTAAATAATAATTTGCTCTTTTGGCAATATTTTTACCACAAATAGTATCTGTACTTTTTATACGTGTCACTATTATTTTATGTGGAGCAGAATATAGAAGAAAGTCACTTAAGGGTTGTTTTTGTACTCCGTCGATATCGCTCACATCAGATGAAAGAGAGTGTATTACAAATAGCGAATCGTTTTGTTTTATAATAATGCCTGCATGAGTAACATCAATATCGCCATCATTTAAGTTTTTAGAAATGTAGTCACTAAAAAATCCAAAACCTTTTCGCAATATAAAGTCTCCTTCTTTAATAAGTTTGAGTTCGTCTTTATTGAGGCGTGTTACAGTCTTATTTTTTGTTTGTCCTCTAACCTCAGATTGATGATCAAAATAGAAAAACAGTTTATAACTACCAGCAAGCAAACAAAAAAGCAATATCAAAATAAAAAATAGTTTTTTCATCTGATATTGCTTTTATAGAATAAGTTGGTACTAATTTATAGATTGCCTCTGTAATTAGTTTTCTTTTTTCATACTTTCTTTATCGATACTTACCTTCCAGTCGCCGTCTATTTTTTTAAGTGTGATTTCTTTCTCAGCAGTATCTTCGGCTGTTTGCCCTTCTTCAATTTTTTTGTATTTTACTGTAGCTCTATCACCTTCTTCATTAACTTCAGATGAAAGAATTTCAATTTTTACATTTTGTTCTTTCATGTCCTCTACCTTATCTTTAGCCATGTTTTCTGCCATGCCTATAAGTGCAGCAGTACTATCATCGCAGTACTCTTTTGCTTTACCAAACTCGCCTTCATTAGTAAGTTCTAGAAATTTTTTGGCTACACCTTCAGGACCGTTGCCTGAACAAGAAACTAGCATAGTCATTGATAATAGTGCTACAAATAGCATTAAAGGATTTCTTTTGTAAATGTTTTTTTTCATAATTAATTAATTGTTACTGTTTGGGGTAAAAATAGTATTTTTTATAAACAAACAAATACTTGCTGTAAATAATTTTAACCAAATGTATAGCTTTTTTCCTATATTATTAGATGTTTTCTTAAATGTTATTTTTTAATCGCGCAGGAATACTATCTTTTTTTCGTCTAAACTATTTAGACTTTAAAAATGAAATAAAATGAAAAGAATAACATTACTACTGTTATTATTAAGCTCATGCATTATGTTTGGGCAAGGTTTGTATGATTTAAACACTATACAGGTGATAGAAATTACTTTTGCCGAAAGTAATTGGGATGCTTTGTTAGATGCTGCCGAACCTTCGGACGATTATATTTCGGCAGAATCTGTATCTATTAACGGCACAGCATTTACAAATGTTGGAGTGAAATATAAAGGGAATAGCTCTTATAATGCTAATCAAGTTAAAAACCCTTTTCATATTGAGCTAGATACCTATGTAGATCAAGACTATGAGGGGTATACAGATATAAAATTAAGCAATGTTATTTTTGACCCATCATTTGTAAGAGAGGCATTGGCTTATAAAATATTACAAGATTACATGGATGCTCCTTTAGCAAATTTTGCAAAAGTATATGTTAACGGAAGTTACATAGGGCTTTACACTAATGTAGAATCTATATCTAAAAAATTTGTTGATAATCGTTTTGGTTCTAAAACAAATGCTTTTTTTAGTTGTAGCCCCCCAGGTGGAGCTGGTCCTAGTTCTACTAATTTACCTACTTTACAATATCTAGGTACTAATAGTGCTAGTTATGAATCGGCATATGAAATGAAATCTGATGAAGGGTGGGATGATTTAATTAATTTAACAAGTATATTGTCTACAACAACATCAACCAATACTTCAGAGATAGAAAGTGTTCTAGATGTAGACAGGGCTTTGTGGATGCTTGCTTTCGATAATGTTATTGTAAATATAGATAGTTATATAGGTCAGTTTAAGCAAAATTACTATCTGTATAAATCAGATAATGGTCAGTTTAACCCTATAGTATGGGATTTAAATATGAGTTTTGGAGTGTTTGGTATGACAGGAACAACCAATTTGAACTCTACAACACAAAAGAAACAATTATCTCATTTATTACATTCTACAGAATCAACTTGGCCTTTAGTACAAAAACTATTAGCTGTTCCTACTTATAAGAAAAAATATTTAGCGCACTATAAAACTATTTTAAATGAAGTAGTTTCTAGCGGAAGTTATTTAACAGACGCACAAGCAATGCAAGCTTTAATAAGTGCTGATGTGGCTACTGATTCTAATAAATTTAATTATCAATCTAATATTACTACAAATTTATCAACAGATGTTTCTGTAGACATGAATACTGCTCCAGGGTTAAGTAACCTTATGGGAGGTAGAGATACTTATCTGTCAGCCTTGTCAGATTTTACTGCTACACAGCCAAGTATATCGAATGTTACCGAATCAGAATCTAGTCCGCAAGTTGGTAGTACAGTTTCAATAACTGCAACAATTACTAATACAAATTCTGATGTAGTATATTTAGGCTATCGTTCTAATACACTTGAAATTTTTAATAAAGTATTAATGTACGATGACGGGGCGCATGATGACGGTGCTGCTGGAGATAATGTATATGGTGCTTTTATAACAGTTAGCAACGCAGCTTTTCAATATTATATCTACGCCGAAAATGACAATATAGGTAAGTTTTCTCCAGAAAGAGCAGAGCATGAATTTTATAGTATTAATGCATCATATCCCACTATTAATGCAGGGGAACTAGTTGTAAATGAAATAATGGCATCTAACTCAACGACTGCCGCAGATGATAATGGCGATTATGATGATTGGTTTGAATTATATAACAATACAGCAAATACTTTAAGTCTAGACAATTTGTATGCAACTGATTCGGAAACAAATTTATTGAAATGGCAATTTCCTACAGGAACAACAATTGAACCTTATTCTTATTTAATTGTTTGGGCTGATGAAGATCTAGATGATGAAGGTTTACATGCTGATTTTAAATTCTCTGCAGGGGGAGAAAACTGTGTTTTATCTTACCCTGATGGAACTATTGTAGATTCGGTTACTTTTGGAGAACAAACAACTGATATGGGGTATGCTAGAGTTCCTAACGGAACAGGAGATTTTGTCATACAATCGCCAACATTTAATGCTAATAATGAAGAGGTGTTAAGTGTGGGGCAATTTGATGGTTTTAATTCAGAATTAAAAATATACCCTAACCCAACCACAGGTTTACTTAATGTGTCTAACGATAAGTTTTTAATAGAAAGTGTTCAAATAGTTACTATGCAAGGACAAGTCTTGTTTCAAAATAATTATTCAAACCAAAATACAATTAAGGTAGATTTATCAGGTTTTTCAAACGGAATATATTTGATAAAAATAAATAATACTACTAGTCTTAAGGTAATTAAAAAATAGTCAATAATTAAAAGATTAGATTACTTACTTCGTTAATCGAAACGGTAAGTTGACTTTCTTAAATAAAAACCCCAAAAGGTAAATACTTTTGGGGTTTTATAATATAATAATTAGCTTATTACTTTAACTAATGCAGCAGCTTTTTTTGCTTTCTCTACTATGGTTTCTATAGGGGTGTTTAAGCTATCATGAGTTAAAGCTACTCCCATACGTCGGTAGGGTCGCGATGTTGGTTTTCCAAATATCCTGAAATCTGTTTTAGGTAATGCAGCAATGACTTCAAAACCTGTATAACTTGGGTTGTTACTGTTTTCTGATGCTGCTATTACAGCACTTGCACCTACTTTTTCTAATGTAATTTCGGCTATAGGTAAGCTCAATATGGCACGTAAGTGCAACTCAAATTCATTAAAATTTTGTGTACCGGCAAGCGTTACCATACCCGTATCATGTGGTCTTGGTGATAATTCAGAGAAATAGACACCTTCATTTGTAAGGAAAAATTCTACCCCAAAAATACCTGCACCACCAAGGGCTTCGGTTACTTTACGAGCCATGTCTTGTGCTTCCTTCATATCTGTATCAGATACTCTTGCAGGTTGCCAACTTTCTTGATAATCTCCACGTTCTTGCCTGTGTCCAATAGGAGCGCAAAAAAGCGTAGGGTTGTTGTTTTGGGTAACGGTAAGTAGTGTGATTTCTGAGTGGAAGTTTACAAAAGCTTCTACAATTACTTCTACCACATCACCACGCGAACCCTCTACAGCATAGTTCCATGCTTTTTCAATATCAGCTTCAATCTTAATGGTAGATTGTCCTTTGCCAGACGATGACATTAGTGGTTTTACCACACATGGCATCCCTACTGTTGCTACAGCATCTTGTAGCTCTTGTGCTGAGGTTGCGTAGCGGTAGTTAGCTGTACGCAAGCCTAAATCTTTAGCAGCAAGGTCGCGTATTGCTTTACGATTCATAGTAAAGTTGGCTGCCTTAGCCGATGGTACTACTGTTATGCCTTGTTTTTCATAGTCATAAAAGCGTTCAGTGCGAATGGCTTCTATTTCAGGAACAATAAAATCAGGCTGATGTTTTGCCACTATAGCGTCCAGAGCTTCTCCGTCAAGCATATTAATAACTTCAAAACCGTGTGCTACCTGCATAGCGGGTGCATTTTCATAACTATCTACGGCTATAACGGTTTGCCCTATGCGCTGTGCAGCAATTACAAATTCTTTACCCAGTTCGCCCGAGCCTAATAAAAGTATCTTTTTGTTCATTGTGTTGTTGTTGTGTGGAAGCAAAAATACAAAGTTTTTAGCTGTTATGATTTTATTCGAGAGTAGTAAGGGTATAAAAACAAAAAATCCCGCCGAAGCGGGATTATATTATAATATACTTTAATTTAAGATACAGCCTCTTTTATTCTTCGTAAAGCCTCTGTAAGTAATTCTTCGCTGGTAGCGTAAGAGAAACGAATACAGTGTGGGTTACCAAAAGCTTCACCTGTTACAGTAGCTACATTGGCATGCTCTAATAAGAACATCGAGAAGTCATCTGCATTTTTAATTTCTACTCCTTTTAGCGTTTTACCAAAGTATGCAGAAATATCTGGGAATACATAAAAAGCCCCTTCAGGAACATTGTTTTTAAAACCTGGTATATCATTCATCAGACTAATAACAAGGTCACGACGCTTATGGAAAGCATCAACCATATGTTTTAATACTTTTGGGTCGGCATCTACAGCAGCAATAGTAGCGCGCTGTGCAATACTGTTAGCACCACTAGTAACCTGCCCTTGTATTTTTGTACATGCTTTAGCTATAAATTCTGGAGCACCTATGTAACCAATACGCCAGCCTGTCATCGCAAATGCTTTCGCTACACCATTAACTGTTATTGTTTTATCGAGCATACCTGGTATTGAACCGATACTGCAATAATCTCCTGCGAAATTAATGTGCTCATATATTTCATCTGATACCGCATAGATATCATGTTTTTTCAAGACCTCGGCAAGTGCAGTAAGCTCTGTTTTGCTGTATATAGAGCCACTTGGGTTACATGGCGAGCTAAACCACATCATTTTTGTTTTTGGTGTAATGGCTGCTTCCAGTTGCTCAGCAGTCATTTTAAAATCAGTATCTATAGATGTAGGTACTACCACGGGTACACCGCCAGATAGTTTTATAATTTCGTAATAACTAACCCAGTATGGTGCAGGTAGTATTACCTCGTCACCATCGTTAAGCATTACTTGAGCAATATTGTATAATGATTGTTTTGCTCCTGTAGATACTACAATTTGCGATGATTTATAATCAAGATTATTATCTCGTTTAAATTTTCGGCAAATAGCCTCTTTAAGCTCTACATAACCATCTACAGGTGTGTAACTACTGTAGTTTTCGTCAATAGCCTTTTTGGCTGCTTCTTTAATAAAGTCGGGTGTGTTAAAATCGGGCTCACCCAAACTTAAACTGATAATATCTTTCCCTTCTGCTTTTAATTCTCTGGCTTTGGCAGCCATAGCAAGGGTTTGTGATGTAGATAGGTTGTTAATTCTGTCAGAAAGCACATTCATTGTTATAGTAGATATTTAGGTTTTAATTAAGAGCTGGTTTCATACCCAGTTCTTTTAAATGTTTAAAGTGGGCTGCTACAGCTTCGCGCATAGTTGTAAACTCATGATATGGCAGGTTATGTTCGCGCGCCGTTTCTTTTACAATTTTAGCAATTTCGCTATAGTGTATATGGCTTATATTCGGGAAAATATGGTGCTCTATCTGGTGGTTAAGTCCGCCCGTAAACCAGTTTACAATTTTGTTTTTAGGAGCAAAGTTAGCAGTAGTATACAATTGGTGTACCGCCCAAGTATTTTCCATTTCACCGTTTTCATCAGGGACAGGGTTTTGTGTTTCTTCTACTACGTGTGCTAACTGAAAAACAACACTTAATATTAATCCGGCTGTATAGTGCATTACAAAAAAGCCTATAAGTACTTTCCACCATACTATGCCTAATAACATTGGTACTACAAACCATACTAGTACATAAAGCAATTTTGTTACTACAAGTACCGTCCATTGTTTTACAGGACTACGAAATTTACCGTAAGATAAACCTCTTTTAATATAGTTTCTCATTTGTTTAATATCGGTAGTCAATGCCCAGTTAAAGGTTAGTAAACCATATAAAAATATAGAGTAGTAGTGCTGAAACTTGTGGAGTTTCATCCATTTAGCATGTTGCGTAAAACGAATCACTCTACCAGCATCTAAATCTTCGTCATGTCCATGAATGTTAGTATAGGTGTGGTGTAATACATTGTGTTGTACTTGCCAGTTGTAAACATTACCTGCCAATAGGTAAATACTACCACCCATAATTTCGTTTAGCCACGATTTAGAAGAATAAGAGCCATGGTTAGCATCGTGCATTACATTCATACCTATACCAGCCATACCTATACCCATAAGAATGGTGAGCAATAATTGCCCCCAAACAGGTATGCTAAGGGTTAGCAATATAAAGTAAGGCGCTAGTAACGCAGCAAACATTATTATGGTTTTAAGGTGTAGTTTCCAGTTTCCAGTTTTTTTAAGGTTATTTTCCTTAAAGTATTCGTTTACACGCTTGTTAAGTGTCCTGAAAAATTTTATGGAGTCTCTTTTAGAGAATACGGGAGGGGTTATGTTCATAATCTAATGTAAAAAATTCTATAGTTTTCAAAGGTAGTTATTAATGCGTATTTAAGCATGTAAATTGATCGAATTTTGTTATGTGAAATGCTTACTTTTGTTAAAAATTAAAAATAATGCAGGAGATAATCAGGCAATTCCCAAACCTTACCGAAACTCAGTTAGAACAATTTGCACAACTCGAAGCACTATACACGGACTGGAACGCAAAAATAAACGTAATATCGCGCAAGGATATTGATGCTTTATATACAAAACACGTACTACACTCGCTAGGTATAGCAAAAGTAATGCCGTTTAAACCAGGGGCAACTGTTCTAGATGTGGGTACTGGAGGTGGTTTTCCTGGTATACCGCTGGCAATACTATATCCTGAAACTGATTTTTACTTGATAGATGTTATCGCTAAGAAAATTAAGGTAGTACAAGAAGTTGCCGCTGCACTTGGTCTTACCAATGTAGAAGCGGAACAAAAACGCGCTGAAAATGTTATAGGAGAATTTGATTTTATTGTGAGTCGTGCTGTAACGAATATGCCCGATTTTGTAAAATGGGTTAGAGGTAAGGTGAAAAAAGAGCAAAATCATGATTTGCCAAACGGTGTACTATACCTGAAAGGGGGCGACCTTACAGAGGAGTTACAAGTATTCCAGAAAGTAACGTTATACAATTTATCAGATTATTTTACTGATGAGTTTTTTGAAACCAAAAAAGTAGTGCACTTAGCTATGAAATATAAGGTGTGAGTTAGTAGTTTTGCCAACTTGTTAAAAAGCAACTGTTTTATCAAGTCACTATTTAGATGATAGAGTCGCTTATAGCGACTCTATCATCTAAATTTAAAGACTTTTATTAATTAAGCCATAATTGCGCCCCAGCATTACTAACTCTTGATTTTTTTCTGCTTTCTCTTCGGGATTTTTCCAAATGATTGAATTTATAGCGGTTTTATTTATACTGAAAAACTTTTCAAATATTAGGTCTTTTTCATTTGTATCAATACTTTCCGTAGACAATAACAGGTTAACAAATTTTTCTAAATGCGGTAGATTATGGTCTAATGTCAATTGCTCGTGTATAAAGAATGTTTTTTGTTGTTCCGTACCTTCACTAATTAGTGGTTTGTAAATTAAAATCATCCACATATTTTTTAGATTGGTATCATAATCACTACCTTTTGATAAATTTACATCTTGCTTGTATAGTGTTATCAAATCGCTGAGTGTTTCGACTTCTTGTTGACCTGATAGAACCTTTTTTATAAACATTCCTTCAGGTACGGAACCCTTTTCTGCATTTTCAGCTCGTAATGATATTTGGTTTAAATCAGTATCATTCGAATTTGTTGCTTTATCTTCACTGCAGCTAATTAGTGTTGCTGCAAATATTACTATGTATAAATACTTATATTTCATACTTTAAATGTTTTGTGCTTAAGCTGCATTATCAGGGCAGCAGTCGTTTTGTGCTTCATTTGGGTCTTCATATACGGTTGTACTTGTAATAGTGTATGTACCGTTACCATTGTCTCTCCAAGTCATAGATATAGCAGGTTGTGCAAGTGAGGTAAGAACAAGTCCTGGTTCACAACACTTTGATTCTAATTGACCTGAGCCTAAGACACTATATTCAATAGTTAGTCCGTCCTTTTTTTCACCACAGCCACATCTTTCTGCATGAGCTATGTTCCAAAAGCTAAATATAAATAAGAGTAAATACAATTTTCTCATAATGAATAATTTTTTAGTTAATAATCAGCAACTTACGTAAATTGCTAGATAATAAATGTTAATAATAAGTTAATTATTTTTTTAATAAAAATAATTATTTGATACAACCAAATAGAGAGTAAAGAAAATTGAAGATTATTAAAGGCGACTGCTTGCAATACTTCAGACTATATTTACTGATGAGTTTTTTGAAACCAAAAAAGTAGTGCACTTAGCTATGAAGTATAAGGTGTAGTTTTTTTATTTAGGTGGTTAATAATCCTAAATTTTACGGCAATATAACTTCGATTAACTATTGTTTGGTTTTTTATCTAAAAGTTTACATGTCATATAGTTGCTTATAATTAGTATTTATTTAGTTTTGGCAAGTGTTAAAAAAATAACAAAACAAAAAAACAAAAATTATGAAAGGAATAAAACAATTTACTCTTTTATTGGTAATGTCTTTTATTTGTGCGAATGTACAAGCACAAGTAGAGAAAGCAGCAGTAGTAACTTTTTACACCAATAAAGTAGTTGGGTTTTCTGAAATTTCTGGAGTGGGTACAGGCGCTATATTAGAAAAGGTTTTAAATCTTAGTGAAGATCCTGATTTTAATTTAGAACCATTGCTAAACAAGTTTCACGATCAGTTTTTTACTAAGTACGCAAAAGATTTTCAGTATGATTTTCTACCAGAAGATGAGGTGACAAATGATCCGGAGTACGTGAATTTTGTACCTAGTATGTTAGGTGTAGAAACAAAAGAAAACGATAGACTTTTAACTTATGGCGACTATAAAGCTATTTATGAAGGTGCGCTTGGTAAAGCAAATGAAGAGGGAATGGCTGAAATATTTAAAGATAAAGTAGACAGAATAATATATGTAAGCTTTAGCTTCGATCTTTTACCTACTACAGTTGGTCCATTACTTAAAATAAGAGCTAGAATGCGTATAGCTGTATATGATAAAGAAGGGGAAAAAATATTTGTAATAAGAGAAGGGGCAAATTCTAAACAAAAAGTACTAAGTGTTGGAGGTATTCCCATATTGAACTCGAGTGAAATATTGCCTATGTGTGAGAGTGCCCTTGAGGAGCTAATGAAGGATATGGACAAGAAATTAGAAAGGAAAATTCTTAAAAACTTAAAGAAGAAAAGTTAATTTCTCTAAATAGATTTTTAGATTATATTTAAATATAAAAAGCTCTTACTTATACAGGTAAGAGCTTTCTGTTTAAATAGATTTGAATTTGACGATGAATTTTTTGAAATAATGAAAGTGGTACACCTTTTCGATGAAAATAGGATTACACTATAAAGCAATCTGTAAGTCTATTTAGATTGATTTGTGCTTGATATAGTGAAATAAAAAATCCCCAAATAATCAATTTGGGGATTTTTTTTAGAGTTGTTAGATTGCTTCGTTATCTCGCAATGACTAATATGGTATTATTCTCCTAAGAAAGGATATCTGTAATCTGTAGGGGTTACAAGAGTTTCTTTTATAGTTCTTGGCGATACCCAACGCAATAGGTTAAGTATAGAACCAGCTTTATCATTAGTACCTGATGCTCTAGCGCCACCAA
Organism: Flavobacterium arcticum; assembly: GCF_003344925.1. Taxonomy (NCBI): domain Bacteria; kingdom Pseudomonadati; phylum Bacteroidota; class Flavobacteriia; order Flavobacteriales; family Flavobacteriaceae; genus Flavobacterium; species Flavobacterium arcticum. The sequence goes on from NZ_CP031188.1 coordinate 1,800,377, forward strand.
ATGGCTGCTGACCTACTACTGCACCTGTCGGCTTATCGTTAATATAGAAGTTACCAGCACAGTTCTCTAGTGCTTTAGTAGCTTGTTCTATAGCATAACGGTCTTGGCTAAATACAGCACCTGTTAATGCATAAGGAGAGGTTTCATCAACTAATTTTAATGTCTCTTCCCATTTAGCATCTTCATATACATATATAGTAAGTACAGGGCCAAAAAGCTCTGTGTACATTGTTTCATACTGTGGGTTTGTAGTTACAATAACTGTAGGAGCTATAAAATATCCTTCAGATTTGTCATAAGTACCACCTACTATAATTTCTGCATCGTTAGCTGCTTTTGCAGCGTCAATATATTTCGCTAATTTATCAAAAGAAGCTTCGTGTATTACAGATGTAATAAAGTTCGAAGGGTCTTCTGGAGAGCCCATTTTCATCGACTTAACATCGTTTACTAAATGCTCTTTTACTGCACCCCAAATTGATTGAGGAATGTAAGCTCTTGATGCAGCAGAACATTTTTGTCCTTGAAACTCAAAAGCGCCTCTTGATAGTCCTGTGGCTACTTGCGCCGGGATAGATGAAGGGTGTGCAATTATAAAATCTTTACCACCTGTTTCGCCTACAATTTTAGGGTATGTTTTGTAAATACCTTTACCCATATTAGCACCTATTTTTGCCCAAATACCATTAAATACAGTTGTAGAACCTGTGTAATGTACTCCAGCAAAATCTGGACTTGCCATAAGTGTATCTGTTATCATAACAGGGTCACCATGCACCATATTAATAACGCCATCTGGTACACCAGCAAGCTTAAATACTTCCATAATTATGTTAGCACTATATACTTGTGCAGCACTTGGCTTCCATACTACTACATTACCCATAAGGGCAGGTGCAGCAGGTAAGTTACCAGCAATAGCGGTAAAGTTAAACGGTGTAATGGCATAGATAAAACCTTCTAATGGGCGGTGCTCTAGTCTATTCCAAATACCTTCAGATGATATCGGTTGTTCAGCATAAATTTGCGTCATGAACTCTACATTAAAACGTAGGAAGTCTATAAACTCACACGCAGCATCAATTTCTGCTTGGTGTACTGTTTTAGCTTGCGCTATCATAGTAGACGCATTTATTTTTGCTCTATATGGTCCTGCCAAAAGATCTGCAGCTTTAAGAAATATAGCAGCTCTTTGTTCCCATGCCATGCTCGCCCATTTTTTACGAGCTTCGAGTGCAGCATCAATAGCTTGCTCTACGTGTTTTTTTTCTGCTTCATGGTAAGTACCCACTACTTTTTTATGGTCAAAAGGAGGGTTCATTGTTTGTGTTTTCCCTGTACGTACCTCTTCGCTGCCTATATACATAGGTACATCTACAGTAGTAGCATACATTTCTTTAAAGGTGGCAAGTACTTGCTCTCTCTCTTTAGTTCCTGGTGCGTAAGATAATACAGGTTCGTTAAACGCATCTGGTACATTATAAATTCCTTTTGGCATAATAATATAGTGTTTTTATAAAGTATTAAAAAATTAACGTATCGCAAATATACAAGAAATTATTGTTCTTATAATTGCAAATACAGTAACGAAAAGGGTGTAATATAAAGATATTGTTAATTTAGTGCAAAAGGAGCACTAAGCCTAAAAGTAGGCACAATAACCTTAAAAGAACGGGTAGAAGTAAAGTTAACCATATTAAAATATCCTCTCATGGCTCCAAAGGGTGAGGCAAGAAGACAACCAGAGCTATAAATATGTTTTTCGCCTGGTTTTAATACTGGTTTTTTACCAATAACGCCCTCGCCATCTACAGTTTCGAGATCATTAAGTGAGTCTAATATTTCCCAATGGCGCGTGTTAAGTTGTACAGAGTCTTTACTCTGGTTCTCTATAGTAATTTCGTAGCTGAAGGCAAACTGTATTCTGTAATTCTTGAAGTATGTCCCTTCAAAACTAGTGGAAACAGATATTTTAATGCCTCTTGTTATTTGTGATACCATAAAAAATGCTTTACCCTCTCAAAGGTACAAAATTAAATAGTGTAGTGTAATGTTTCAAATATTAAATTAACAGTAATGTTGTTTTAACTCTTTGAAAATTAATTAATAATGTTTTCAGAATTTGCAGATCCTATACCGATAACTCTATCATAACGTTCGCTATTTCGTCTGTAGTATACAAGTATGGTATAATCATTCTCTGTTTGGTAAAAGTTACCATCTATAGCATCTTCTTCATTTATAACGCCACGCTTATCGGCAGCTACATACATATAATTATTAAACCCTTGTTTCATCATAATGGCTTTCTTATACGTTGCAGTCTCCCTATCATATTCCATTCTATACTCCTCTGTTTTGGCATAATTGTTAAACATACCACACACATAAATATCTTGTTTCCCGAAATAAGCAGGAGCTTTTAGACTAAAGAACATCCATGCATAATCCGACTCAAGATTTACATTTTCTACATTTAGTCTGGTGTTGTTTATAAAAAAATTGCCATTTATGTCAGGGAAATAAGTGTAAGGTTTGTTGGCTCTTGCCTCGTTGGTATATAATATATTGTTGTAAATTTCGCCTGCTGTTATTCGCAATACATTGTTTACAGCATTACGTATATCTTTGTTGTCAAAATATAGGTATTCATTACCTGCCCAAAACTGTGTTTCTTTGTCATACCTATATATAAGGTCGTTACCAATGGTGTATTGTGGTTTAATGTTGTATACAGCATTATCTAAGCGCCCGTTTTGAAAAAGTGCCACTTTTACATTTTGCAATGGACTCTGGAAGGTTATTGCCTCTGTTTTTATAGAAAAATCAAGGTTGTGTTTTTCTTCTCTATGCTCCATGTTTCTTGTCCTTTTTACCTGCATAGGTACAGAAACTTGGTTTTCATAAATGATGATTTTTCGAGTAAATACAACCTCTCGGTCTTCATTTAGTATTTTCAGCATATAGTTTCCGCTGAGTAGTATTCGGGTAAATTTATTAGGTAAAGAAAGCGTATAGCGCGAATAGATTTGTAGTGTATTAAAGGAGTTTTGATAATTTTGTATTCTTTGATTATCAAATCCTTCTATATAATCGTTAATAGAAAGCTGCGACGAAGGTGTCCAGTTGTAATTACAGTGTGTAAGCGAATAATAATAGTTTGCTTCATTACCAAAAAGATCATCAAAAGTAAGCTGGAAAGATTCTCCAAGCTTAAAAAATGGATAAACATTTTCGTCGTTTTGCCTAAACGAAACCGTTTTTATATTATATGGTGGTGGTGTTTCTTGTTGTACTTGCGCATTAATTATAAAGGGCATTAACAGCAACAGCACTATTTTAAATGACCGGAAAAAAGGATTAATCATTACAGCAACGTTTTATTTTCGTGAACGTAAATATACTAAATATATTATACTAGCCACTTAACAAGAATACTTTGCATAGTAATATTAACCCTTAAAGCAAACGGGTATTATTTCGCCTTTGGCTAGGCAATAACGCACTACATCTTGTGGGAGTATTTTATTGGTATAATCTTCTTCGGTGACCTTAAAGCCTATACTACGTAATTTATCGAAATAATCACGACCGTATACTCTTACGTGGTCATATTGCCCGAAAATACGAGCACGCTCTTTTGGGTCGGTAATGCTGTCGTCCTCAAAAGTCACGTCACGGTTTAGATCTTGTGGTATCTGGAAAATGCCCATACCGCCAGGTCGTAATACTCTATATAGTTCCTGCATTGCTTTTGTGTCGTCAGGAATATGTTCCAGTACATGGTTACACAATATCATATCATAACTATTGTCTTTAAAAGGCAGGTTACAAATGTCTGCTTTTACATCTGCGAGTGGCGAGTTTAGGTCGGTAGTAGTATAATCTAGGTTTTTCTGATTACGAAAGCGTTTATAAAATGCTTGTTCAGGTGCAAAATGCAATACTTTTTTAGGAGCAGTAAAAAAATCAGTTTCGTTTTTTAAATATAACCATAACAAGCGATGCCTTTCTAAAGAAAGAGTGCTTGGCGACAATACATTATTACGTTGATGCCCGTAGCCATAAGGCAAGAAGTTTTTAAAACCCTTGCCGTCTATAGGGTCAGTATAGGTATTGCCTTTTAAGGCTAAAGCCAAAACAGGGCGCACTACATAGCTAAGCCTTATAAGTAGTGGTCTTGGTATAGTATTTAGTACTAGTCTGAATAATTTTTTCATGAAAATTATATAACTAGCGGTGTAGCTCTGAATTCATTTTCTTCATCACTTTCTATGCCTAATGCCTGATATACATAAGCAAAAGTAGAAAGCAGTTCTGGCTTACCGTTTACTAAGGCTACATCATGCTCAAAGTGTGCGCTTGGTTTACCATCGCGGGTTACTATAGTCCAGCCGTCTTTAAGTGTTTTTATGTTTTTAGTACCCATGTTTATCATTGGCTCTATGGCAACTACCATACCTTCTATAAACTTTTTACCTTTACCACGTTTACCATAGTTTGGCATATTTGGGTCTTCGTGCATTTTTTTACCTAAACCATGTCCTACAAGTTCGCGTACTACACCATAACCATGAGCCTCAGTATATCGTTGTATAGCATTGCCTACATCTTCTACGCGATTTCCTATCTTAAATTCACGAATCCCTTCATAAAGCGATTCTTTAGTTATTTTAAGTAGTTTTCGAGTATCTTCTGCTACCTCGCCTATCTCAAATGTGTAGGCATGGTCGCCATAATATTCGTTTTTAATAGCGCCACAATCTACCGATACAATATCGCCTTCTTCAATAGGTCTATTAGTTGGTAACCCATGTACTACTTGTTCATTAACGCTAGTAAGTAGGGTAGATGGGCAACCGTATAGTCCTAAAAAACCAGGTACTGCACCGTTATCTCTTATAAAAGTTTCGGCAAGTTTATCTAGTTGAAGTGTAGTTATTCCAGGTTTTATCTCGGTGGCTATCATGCCAAGTGTTTTAGAAACAATTAATGCACTTTCGCGCATTAGTTCTATTTCTTCTTGTGTTTTAGGTATAATCATTGCATCAATTTTCAGTCTGCAAAAGTAACTAATTAAAATTATTTAATCAGGATTAGCCATTATTTTAAACAGTTCGGCATTTGATAGTAGATAACGGTTTTCAAGAGCTATTTGCTCTATGCGTGAACTTACTAGTTTATTTTCGCGCGAGTTGATGAGAAACAATGAGCTTTCTCCAAAAGAAAACAATCGTTCTTCTGAACGTAACATTGTCGAGTAGCTTTCTACAAGCTCATCAATTATGTTTTTTTGCTTTTGCAGCGAAGTAATTTCTGTTTGTTGTGCCTCAATTTTATTTTTTAGGTTCAAACGTTCATTATCAATTTCTAGTTTTGTGTCTTGTATTTTTAGTTTTGCCAGCTTTAGTTTTCCTCTTTCTTTTCTCAAAAAAACAGGAAAGGCAAAGTTGACCCCGAATTTATAATCGTTAAAACGATAATTGTCAAAGTTTGATGGTTCTGATAGGTAATGATAGCCCACATCTATTTTAGGTAATAGCATGTTTGCCTGTAGTTTTCGCTCTACTTCTAATATAGCCGCTTTGCTTTGTAGTGAGGTTATCTTAGGATGATTATCTACCATTGTGGTTTCGGTAATAAGATTATTGGTTTTTAAGGTTTCTTTTACCGTAGCCATAAGGTTTTCTTCTGGTAGTAGGGTATCTTCTAGTTCGATAGGTATATCATTAATCCAGAGGTAATTAGCAAGTTTTAGTTTTGCTTTGGCAAGTTTTAGCTTTGCATTTTCTAAGTTTAATCTTCTGTTTTTTACGGTTATGCCTGCTTCTATACTATCTATAGCCCGCTTGTCACCTTGCTCTATAAGTTGCAATACACCATTATAGCGCGTGCGGGCATAGGTTAAATAATTTTCATACAGTACAGTTTCATTATGGCTTTTTTTCCAATCAAAGTAAGCTGCTGCGGCATCATAAAGTACATTAATTGCTTTTAGTTTTCGGTCAGCATCACTAAGTTGCAGTTGTATTTTTGCTGTTCTTACATCTGCCATACGTTGATTAATAAAAAGTCCTTGTCCAAGTGGTACGGTAATGCCTAGCGATGTAAGTCCTTGGTTTGGAGTAGTGTTTTGTGGGTTTAAGTAAATGCCTTCGCTGTTATCAAATCCCGCTTTTACCTCTATGCCATACCATGTTGGTATTTTAAAACTACTAGTAAGTAGTGAGTAATACTCTTTGTCTGTAAAGTCTTTTTCGTTATAATCTACTTCTATTTTTGGGTCAAAACCACCACGTGCCTGCATTAGTCCTGCTTGTGCTTTGTCTATCTCTAGGTTGGCTTGTTTTACAATAGGATGGTATTTTTTCACATACCCCAAATACTCATTAAACGTGAGTGTGTTACTGTCAAAATCTTGCGCATTAACAGTAATTAGGCATAAAAAGAATGCTAAAAAGCAGTAGGTATAACTCTTTATTATCATTGTTTTACTTTTTATCTTTAGTGTTTTCGCTACCGTTTATTGATTTATAATAATTAGGAGGGAAGCCATTTAGGGTTCTCCATATTTCATACCATACAGGTACGGTATCAAGTAATGCTATGGTTTGTGCTCCTGCGCCTATACTAAGCTGTTCGGGCCACTTTTGTTCGTCGTTATCTGGGGCTATAAGTATTCTATATTTCCCGTTAGGGCTTATAAAGTTTTCTATTGCCACAACACGCCCTCCAAAAGTACCATAAGACATTCCTGGCCATCCTGAAAATACAATGGTAGGCCATCCATCAAACCATACTCTTACCTTTTCGCCCTTACTTATAAGTGGTAAATCCATAGGGTTTACATAGGTTTCTACAGCAATGTCATAGCCCGAAGGCATTATACTTACTATAGGTGTACCTTCTTTAATGGTTTCGCCAAGTCCTGCTAATAATGCACGGTTTACATACCCTGTTTGTGGGGCTTTTATGTAATACATACCATTACGAATACTGTAGTTTACATATTGGTTTTCTAGTTTACTTACTTGTGCTTCGGTATCATACTTGTTGCTAAGTGCAGTAAACTTATCACTGTCTGCTTTAGATATTTTTTCGGCATACTCAGCCATAAGACGGTTAATTTCTACCTTCGAATTAATCAGGTCATTTTTTGCAGCAAGTAATTTATTTTCTTGTGTAATTATTTTAGCTTCAGATGCTTGTAGTTTTAATCTTTTTTCTTCTACATCAGTAAGCGGTTTTAGTCCTTCGCCATTAAGTTGTTGCGCTCGTTTAAACTGTGTTTCGGCAATGCGAAGCTGTGTTTTTACCGCCTCTAAATCCATACTGTCGCTTTTTACCTTTAGTTCTGACTGTCTTATCTTGTTTTGAGCTTGTTCTAGTTTTAAGTTCTTTTCTCTCTCTAAAGACCCCATTTGTGTTTCGAGCGCTCCTACTTTTCCACTATAAGAATCTACCGCCATTTTTTTAGCATCTACCTGTTGTTTGGTATTGGCTATCAGGTTAGGGTCAAAATAATCATCCTTAGTTTCGGATATGAAAAGGATAGTATCACCTTTTTGTACAAAATCGCCTTCTTGCACATACCATTTCTCTATACGTCCTGCAATAGCGCTATGTATTGTTTGTGGTCGTTGGTCAGGCTTTAAGGTGGTTACAGATCCAGACCCAGATATGTTTTGTGTCCATGGTAAAAAAAGAGCTATAAGCCCTACAATTGATAAAACAATTATAAGTTTATTTAATATTTTATAATGTGGTCGGTTTACAAGGTTGTCTACCGTTTTATACTTCCCTTTGGTTATATATACTTGGTTATTGTCAGATATATTTAACATCGCATTTAAAGTTTAAGGTCTTCTACAATTTCTCCGTTACTCATTATAATTTGTCTGTCACATTTCGATTTCCAGTAATTGTTTACTGACGATACAATAACAGTCCATTCGTGCTCATTGGCAAAAAGAAAATCAATTATTGCTTTTGCGGTAGGCTTATCCATTTTATCTGTAGGATCTTCTAAGAATAGTATTTTTGGTTTATGTATTATGTTTCTTGCTAGTAATATTTTTTGTGCATTTGATGCCGATAATTGTCTACCATCAGGATGTATTTGGGTATCTAGCCCTTGTGGTAGTGTTTTTATAAAAGGAGAAAGACGAACGCTATCTAAAGCCCAGCGAAGCGTTTCGGGGGTTATAGTAGGGTCGTTAAACGTTATGTTTTCTAATATTGTACCTTCAAATGGGGTTTCGCCCTGTATTATAATTCCTGTTTGTGAGCGATATAGGTCTTTGTCAATTTTATTAAACCTACCATCATTAATATAAAATGCTCCATAATCGGGTTGTAAATAACCCGATAGCATTCGTACTAATGTAGATTTTCCTGAACCGTTCCCGCCACTAATACATATCTTTTCGCCAGGATGTATGCAAAGCGATATGTTTTTAAGTGCATTTTTATCAGAATCAGGATAACGATACTGAATGTTATCCATCTCTAATGTTAAGTGTTTTTGTGGTGTTGTATTTTTTATTTTCGATGGTTCTTCTATGCCTAGATCTACTACTTGTCCTATTTTTTCTATTGAGGTAAGCACATCATAAAAAGTTTCTAGCCCTATAATTATTTTTTCGACAGAGTTGATTACTAAAAGAATAATGATCTCTGCAGCAACAAACTGCCCAATGTTCATTTGTTGTTGTAATACCAAATAACCCCCAATGGATAGTAACCCCGCTGTGATGATAACCTTAAAGATGATTAATTGTGAATACTGTTTCTTTATAACATTAAAATGTTTTTCTCTGTAGTTTATATAATCATTTGCTAGGTTGTCATTTTTGGTAAGCGCATAATTAAAATTAAGTTGCTTTTTAAAACTGCTATTGTTTCGTGCTATTTCCTGTATCCAGTAAGCGGCTTTATATTTAAATTTAGATTCTTTCATACTAGTGTCAAGCCCTGTAGCAAATGAGAATTTAAAGATAAAATATAATAAGATTATTAAAAGCATCCCGAAGAGTATAAAAAACGGATGATATAGCGAAAGTAAGATTATACCAAAACTAATTTGTAATAAAGCCGATGAAAAATCCAGCAATAGTTTTGAGATTCCTTTTTGTATAGACAAGGTGTCAAAAAAACGATTGGCAAGCTCTGGTGGGTAATGGTTATAGAGCTCGTTAAATTTCATTTTAGGGAAACGCCATGCAAACTCAAAAGAGGAACGCACAAATATTTTTTGTTGCAAATTTTCGGTAATTCGGAGTTGCATAAGCGATAAGATACCGCCAAAGGCCACCCCTCCTGTTACTACAACAATAAGCACTATCCAAGACACACTTACTTGACCACTTTGTATAAAGTTTACAATAGCCTGTATGCCTAGTGGTAATGAGAGGCTTATAAGACCAGCAAATGCAGCATAAAAGAGTATTTGAGTAACGTCTTTTTTATCTAACTTTAGTAAGTTGAAAAATCGTTTTAATGGTGTCATGACTATTTATTTTTTTATGATATTACTAACCAAGTGTAAGAAAAATGTACACGGGCTAATTTCTTCATTACAGTTTGTTATACTTTTAAAATGATCTTTTAAAAAGTGTTGATGCAATGCACCCTCTATAGTAGTGCTAACTAAACTCTCGGCGTAAGGATAATTTGGGTTTACCTCTTTTACAATCGCTACTATTCTTCTAATTACTCTTTTATAGATAAGAAAGAAGCCTTCGCGGTTTTCGTCGTCGACCTCCTTAGTAAGAAAGGTTTTAGAGAACTCTGTAATGATTATTTTATTTAATATAGATTCATTTATATGAGCTGTACTTTCGTCATCCTCAATTTTTTCAGTAACTATAGTTATGGCTTTTGTTAATTTTTCAAAAGGGTCAGGTATATTAGCTGTTGTAAAAATAAGTTTATATTCCATCCAGCTCCAGTACCAAGATGATAGGTAGACTAATAGTTTGTGCTTGTTTTCAAAATATCGGTACAATGAGCTTTCGTTTGACCCTATTCGTTCGCCCAATTTTTTGAAAGTAAAATTATCAAACCCTAACTCATCAATAAGTAGGATGCTTTCCTTTATAATTTTTCTGCCTAATGCTGAGGTTTCAGGATCTTTTACATAAATCTTGTCATTAACCTGAATTTTTATATTTGAAAGGAATGTTTTCATGAATGAAATTGTTTAACGCAAATATAATAGTAATACTATTAATAAAGAAATTTTAACTTTTAATTATATTTTGTTGAACTTGGTTTTAACTGAGAAATATCATGTTTTGTATTTGTAATAGACTGTAATTTTGTAATAAATTTTTTAGGTATGAGTAAATATGTTACTGCGGCAGAAGCCGTACAAATTGTAAAATCTAATAATAGGGTATATATACAAGCTGCTGCTGCAACCCCAACGGTATTAACAAAAGCTTTGACAGCACGGGCTAGTGAATTGCATAATGTAGAAATATGTCACTTGCACACCGAAGGTGAAGCGCCGTATGCAAACCCTGAGTTTAGTAATAGCTTTCATGTAAATTCTTTTTTTATCGGGAAAAATGTAAGACATACACTGGCAGCAGGTAATGGTTCTTATACGCCTGTGTTTTTGAGTGAGTTGCCAAGGCTATTCCGTAAAAATGTATTACCATTAGATGTAGCTTTCATACACGTGTCGCCACCCGATAATCACGGGTATTGTTCTCTCGGGGTATCTATAGAGGCTACTGTTGCTGCTATAGAAAATTCTAATTATGTAGTGGCACAGGTAAACTCACAAATGCCACGCACCTTTGGCGATGGTGTAATTCATGTATCTGAAATTAATTATTTAGTAGAGGTAGATATGCCAATATATGGGCATGAGCCCGATGCTATAACAGAGCAAGAAGCTAAGATAGGTATTCATGTAGCCTCGCTTATAGAAGATGAAAGCACTTTACAAATGGGGATAGGCTCTATACCTAATGCAGCTTTGGCAAACCTGACAAATCATAAAAATTTGGGGTTGCATACCGAGATGTTTTCGGATGGGGTTATAGACTTGATAGAAAGCGGTGTGATTAATTGTAATTATAAAGGGACAGTAAGGGGTAGGGCACTTGCTACATTTTTAATAGGTTCTAAACGACTGTATGATTTTGTAGATGATAACCCTTTTATAGAAATGCGTGAATCGTCTTTTGTAAATGATACATCTGTTATCCGAAAAAATAAAAAAATGGTTGCTATTAATTCAGCTATCGAGGTTGACTTGACGGGTCAGGTTTGTGCCGATTCTATAGGGTGCCGAATGTACTCTGGTGTAGGCGGACAAATGGATTTTATTCGTGGCGCTGCACTTAGCGAAGGGGGTAAAGCAATTATCGCACTGCCATCTGTCACAAAAAAGGGGGCGAATAGAATTGTACCTTTCTTAAAACAAGGTGCAGGCGTAGTTACTACGCGCTCTCATGTGCAGTATATCGTTACCGAATATGGTATTGCCGACTTGTATGGTAAAACATTAAAACAGCGCGCCGAAGCGCTTATCAATATAGCGCATCCTGATCATAGAGAAGCCATAGCTCGTGAGTATTTTGATGCGTTTAATAGTTAGGTTGTTTTTTTAGATGCCTAAAATAGTGGTTGTTGAAAAGCCTGCAAAGTGTCATGCTTTGTAGGCTTTTTTATTTTGAAGGTGTTACTTTGTCAATTATATTCTGTATAAAAGAGTTTTGCGGTTCGCTGTTTTTGCCTTGATATCCGGTAGCTCTATGACTAAAAATAGAATCAGCTGCTTTAAGTAATATTTCATCTTTTTTGTCTCCGGTTGTTGTGTTGTAAAAATGAAGCGCTGATGCAAAAGAATTTTGACGTAATTCATTAATTGTTTTATTATGCATAGAAGCATTATAGTTTTTAACACAAAAAGTGATTAAATAAATATTGAGTGATATTATCAAAATCCTAAAAAATATGGATTTGAAAATTTCAAGCCAAAGAATGTGTTCTCCACAATCCGAACAAATTGTGTTATATGTGCTTAATTCTATATTACCATAGCAAGAAATATCAAAGCAAAAGTTTTCTTTAATGTAGAAAATGAGACTTACAAGAAACCCTATAGATGTTACAATACCAAACAGCCACCACCGTGCATTTTTGTTATAGTTATTTGCTATCTTTCCATAAATGTCTTCTTGTTTTTCCAGTTCCAGCTTTGTATTAACAGATTCATATCTTTCTTTCTGCTCATTTAGTTGGTGTTCTAATGAATTTTTTAAAACATCTGTTTCAGCTATTTTTCTGTTTAATAATTCACTTTGATTCTCTAACTCATTTAATTTATTTCTAATTTGTTCTGTTTTTAAAATATCTGTTTCAGCTATTTTTCTGCTTAATAGTTCATTTTCGTTTTCTAATTCACTTAATTTATCTTTAATTTTTTGTGTTTGTGAGAAATCTATTTCTTTTAGAGATTTTTCAACTAAATTCTTTACTTTACTGTAATAAACATCTTTTAATTTTTTAAATGAATCTGTAAACCTGCTTAAACCCATATATGGATCTTGTGAACTATCCAAGAATTGTTCATATTCATAAAAGAATAGACCAATATTATTTTTTTTAGATAGCTCTTCTAATACTTTTTGATGCTCTGGATAATATTTTTGTATGTTATCAATACAATCTAATACTTCATTATTAAATTCAGTTAATTCTTTCTCAACAAGTTTAAATAGTTCTTTTTCAACTCCGTTTCTGAACATTGTGAGATCGAGATTATTAATCATGCTTTTTACATCATTTAATCGATCTAAGAATTCGTTATTGTTGGGCATAATAATTTTTTTAGTTTTCTAAATTTAATAAAAAAACAACATAATATACTTTTTATGATTCTTATGTAAATACAAAAGCCTGCTCATTTATTGTGAACAGGCTTTTGTGTTTATAAAAAGTGCTGTTTATTACAGCAATGAATGCCTTGTCATAGCTTCGGGTTGTGGTATACCCATAAGTTGTAATATGGTTGGGGCAATGTCGCCCAATACACCATCGTTTATTGTTTTTAGTTCTTTATCTACTAAAATAATAGGTACAGGGTTAGTAGTATGTGCCGTGTTAGGGCTACCATCTGGGTTTATCATAGTTTCGCAGTTACCGTGGTCGGCAATAACAATAGTGGTATAGTCATTAGCAAGTGCAGCATCAATAACTTGTTTGGTACAGTCATCTACGGCTTCGCAGGCTTTAATTGCTGCTTCCATTACTCCTGTGTGTCCCACCATGTCGCCATTGGCAAAATTAAGGCATACAAAATCTACCTCGCCTTTTTGTAATTCTGGTACAAGTGCGTCCTTCAGCTCATAAGCACTCATTTCTGGCTGTAGGTCATAAGTAGCTACTTTTGGCGATGGACAAAGTAGGCGTTTTTCACCTTCAAAAGGCTCTTCGCGACCACCTGAAAAGAAAAAGGTAACATGCGGATATTTTTCAGTTTCTGCTATACGTATTTGTTTTTTGCCATGTTTGGCAACTACCTCGCCCAGCGTTTCGGTAATATTATCTTTATCATATATAACATGCATACCTTTAAAGTTATCATCATAATTAGTCATGGTAACATAGTACAGGTTCATTTTATGCATATTCTGTTCATGGATGTCAAACTGGGTTAATACCTCAGTAAGTTGTCTTCCTCTGTCAGTTCTAAAGTTAAAGAATATAACAACATCATCCTCTTCTATAGTTGCTATAGGGTTAGTGCCATCGGTAGTCATTACTATAGGTTTAATGAACTCATCGGTAACGTCTTGGTTATAGCTTTCTTGTATGCTGTCTATAGCGTTAGTAGATGGTATGCCCAACCCGTTAACCAACAGGTCGTATGCCAGTTTTACACGTTCCCATCGCTTATCGCGATCCATCGCGTAGTAGCGTCCTATAACAGAGGCAAGCTGTACTTTGGTGTCTTTTATATGGTTCTCTAAATCGGCAATAAAACTTATTCCTGATTTCGGGTCAACATCACGCCCGTCGGTAAAGGCGTGGATGTATACTTTGTCTAGTCCGTATTGTTCTGTGGCATCTACAAGTCCTTTTAAGTGCTCTATGTGCGAGTGTACTCCGCCATCAGAAACTAAACCTAATAGGTGTACTTTTTTATTGTTTTCTTTAGCGTAGGCTAATGCATCGGCTAGTGCTTTTTCTTTAATTAAAGTTTTTTCTTGTACGGCAAGGTTTATTTTAACCAAATCTTGATATACAATGCGCCCCGCACCAAGGTTCATGTGCCCAACTTCGCTGTTGCCCATTTGTCCTTCTGGCAGCCCTACGTTAAGACCATCCGTTCGTAGTGATGCACTAGGGTAGTCTTTATATAAACTGTCAATAAATGGAGTGTTGGCATTGTCTATTGCCGATACTTTTGGGTCGGGCGATTTCCCCCAGCCATCGAGTATCATCAAAATTACTTTTTTGTTCATGATGTAAGTGTGTTAAATCCAGTTTTTAGCAGTATTAAAGTCGATATAATAGCGCAAGCTTACCGAAAAAATACTGTTAAGGTTGTTATTAAATAGATGATCAATATTCTTAGTGTAATTACGATTTACATACATGAAATTTCCTACGGCATTGTTTCGATACAAAAAAGATAATTGGCTACCAGGAGCAAACCACCATGTGTACGAAAGGTCTAAATTCCAGTTGTTATATGTAAAGTCTTTATTTTCATTAAAGGTACTGTTTTCAGTCAGTTCACCGTTGTTTTCGAGTGTTAAATACTCTAAATTTTCTCCATATGTCCAGTAGTGTCTTGCAGTTAAATTTATAGTCATTTTGTTGCTCACAGAGTATTTGCCTGAAAGACTGTTGGTAATAACAGTTCTATCACGACGAGTAAATACAATATCGTCACCCTCAAAAGCTACCCACCCTTTATTGTTAGTATCTAGCCCATAATTAAAACTGTATATCATTTGTAGTCTATTATTAAAACGGTAACGAGGGCTAAACTCTAGTCCGTAATAATTTCGGTTTTCTTCATCACTAATCCATATTTCAGGCTGTATATCGATAGCAAGCTTTCGATTGTAGTTTGACGAAAAATAAACATAAGCATAAACGCTTTTAGGTATTTTTACAAAACGCCCCGAGATGCGCGGTTCGTAAAAATCATAGGTGTCAAATGGTTTTCCTTGTATACCATAGCCTATGTAATCATTTTTTCGTGTGGTAGAGCTTACGCTTAATTCTGCATAGCTATCTTGCAGTTTACCCGTGGTATTATGGAATTCAGAATATAAGTTTCCGTTTAACTGAAATGTATTATAATGCTTTGTAGGGTTTACTATACGATAGCTGGCATTGCTTTCAAAATTGTAATAATTAGTAGTAAAAATGATACCCATGTCGTTAATGTCAAAATCTTTAGACACATAGTAGCTAGAAGCACTATACCTATATTTACCGTTTGTTTTCCCTATGTTAACGTAAGAGCTGTAGCCATTTTTGTTAACCACATCATTAATGGTACTATATTTAAAATCGCCCGAAAGGTTATAGGTGTTAGCTTTTGTGTTGAGGTTATAAACCAAAGCACTCACATTAGCATCTCTGAAATTTTCATTTCGGGTAACATTAGTATTTACAAATGATACCGATGAGTTTTTACGGAAACGCTGGTCGAGCACTACAACACTATAATTAGTAAGCGGTTCTACAAGCTCCTTTCGGGTAGTACCTTTGGTAGTGTTTCGTACTGTGGCATACGTTCTTTCGGTAACGGCATTCATTACCCCTATACCAAGTCCTTTAGTTGTGCGCCCTGAGACTTTAAGGGCATTAATAAGGTTTACGGTGTTTGGTGTTTCTATAACTTCTTCGTTTTCTAGTAATGTAACATTACCTGATGGATGTCCGCCTATTCTTCGGGTGTATAGTAAATCTCCTTTTGTAAATATATCTACACCTTCAGTAAAAAAAGGTCTGTTTTCATTAAACTGTTGTTCAAAAGGTCCAAGGTTAAGCACAACTTCATCAAATGCCGTTTGCCCAAAATCAGGCACTAAAATAGCATCGAGGGTAAAAGAGTCGTTAATGCCATATTTTATATCCATACCCGCTTTAAAAGTAGTCTCGGTTTTATTTTCGTTATTAGAAACATATGCCGATGAGTAAGGAATGAAAAATAATCGGGTAGGTGGTTTTATATTTTTTATACCTTCAAGCTGACCTGTTTGCACGATAGCTGACCCAATATTACGATCTACAGGATTCCAAAAAAATCGTTGTCGATTTTGGCGTACTTCTCTATAAAAATTGAGTCCCCAAAGTTGCTCTCCCTCACCAGAAAACCGAATAGCTGCGTAGGGTATCTTCATTTCGACTACCCAGCCTTCATCGGTTATTTTTACACTACTGTACCATATACCGTCCCATGAGTAGTCTTCGTCGCTTTGTGTAGCAATACAATCCATTTGTGTACCAGCAGCACTTACAAAAAAACGAAAATCCTGCTGCCCATCATTATAGCCGTTAATATATACACCAAAATGGTCGGCAGTTTTAAAATCATCACGCAGGGCTATTTCACGAAGTATATTTTCAGGTTTTTCATGTAGTATTGCACCAAAATATACAGCTTCATCATCATAAAGTACTTTTACTATAGTGTTCTTTTCAGTATCTTCAACCTTACCATTATCAGGCTCATACATTATAAACTGAGTAGCATCTTGTGCTGTGTTCCAAACATTTTCATCAAGCTTACCCTCAATAATTATTTTTTCGGTAATTCTTACCGCTGTAGTCGTTTTTTTTTGTGCTAAAACACAAGAATAAATTAACATAAAAATAATTAAAGTGCTGATTTTTAAATAGTTCATTAATCTTTGGTATAGTGTTTGCTCTATATAGGCTGAAAGTGTAAAATTAACATTTTATTAAGTGAATACAATAATAATAAATTTTATACGTTTCTGAACGAGAGATTATGGTGAAATTTGTTATGATACGCTAAAATGTTAAATATTTGATTTTAACGGTGTTGTAGTTTTGATTTAACAATTCCTTTACTATTTTAGCAACCTTATAAAATACCCCACAGCTATGATTAATAACTTTTTTACTTCTATTTTCTTTATATTTTTTTCTGTTACTAGTCCAACTACTACAAATACTATTTCAGCTTTAGATGTAAAAAAAGTGATTGCAACAGCTACTGAAGGTAAAGTGCTAAGTGCAGAAAGTATATATAAAAACCTTGATGCTAACTCGCTTACATTACCTGATTTTACTTGCTTTGCTAAAGCATTAAATGGTTTTAATAAACTAAAAGCACTGGGAGAAATAAAGAAAGACTTACTTACGGTTATAGACTTTAGTAAATCGTCTAACGATAAACGATTATGGATAATTGATATGGAAACCCAAACGGTGCTATACAATACTTATGTAGCTCACGGGCGCAATAGTGGTAATGAGTTTGCAACTACCTTTTCTAATACATCTAGTTCTTATAAAAGTAGTCTTGGTTTTTATGCTACTGGCGAAATATATAAAGGTAAGCACGGCGAGTCACTTCGTCTTGACGGGCTTGAGGCTGGTATTAATAGTAATGCACGTTCTCGTGCTATAGTAATGCACGCTGCTGACTATGTTAGTAAAAGTTTTATTGCTCAAAACAAAAGACTTGGTAGAAGTTTGGGATGCCCAGCGTTGCCTAACCATTTAAACAAAGAGATTATTAACCTTATTACGGGTAAATCTTGTTTGTTTATATACCACCCTACAAACAAATACTTACAAGCATCAAAGTTATTGTCATAAACCTATAGCTGTTTGTGCATCACATAGTGTATACCTACACCTTCAATATCAAACGGGTTACCAGTAGTATGGTAGCCCATTTTTTTATAAAAACCTACCGCAACTTCTCTTGCATTAAACCATAGTAGCTGCCCATTCTTGCTATTTGCATATCCTTCTGCTTTTTTAACAAGTTTTTCGCCCAGTCCTTTTTTTTGATGTTCTGGTAGTATTGCCATACCGCGTATCTGGAATTGTATTTTCTCTGCGAACAATTTATTTGAATTTTCGAATACAGATACTATGCCTGCAAGGCTATTGTTATCATAAATACCAAAATGTATAGTAGTGTTAAGGTCGTCATTAGGAAAAACACATGATGTTACAGGCAGTCCAGGACGTAAAACAGGTTGCCTAACGGCATAAGTTTCTATAGATTTTAGTTCTTTTATGCTTTGCATTACGGTTTTTAATTTTATAATGAATTAGTAATAAAATGTTTACGTTAAAGATGTTTCGAGTATTAATTTTTTTTCAAAAAAAGCTTGCATCTAAAAAAAGATATTGCTTATATTTGCACCACAATAATGCGGAAGTAGCTCAGTTGGTAGAGCTCCAGCCTTCCAAGCTGGTTGTCGCGAGTTCGAGCCTCGTCTTCCGCTCTGCAAAAACCCGAATCAAACGATTCGGGTTTTTTGGTTATTAGTTGTTAAGTATCCACCGCAATATTTTAGCTATATTCTTAGCATCATCTACACCGCGATGGTGTGTGCCTTCCAAAGGGATGTCAAGATGTTCTAAAGCACCTGCCATACCTAGCTCATGTCCTAGTCGTTGTTTTAGTGCATAAAGTGTTTTTACATTAATATGCGATGGACCAAACGGATAGCCTACTCCTGTAGCATCACATTGCTTAGTAAATTGTTTTTGGTCATAAGCACCAAAACTTGCCCAAGCCCTACTTTGCGTTAAGTATTCTTTTTTCAATATGCTACAAGCTTCTTTAAAAGGCACAGCTTCTTTATCAAGCATTTCTTGTGTTATAGTCGTAAGCTCGGTACAAAAAGGGCTTACGGTAGAACGTTCAGGTGTTACCAGTATTCCGCGATTGTCTGTAATTTCTCCTGTATGTATGTCTAGTAAACAAATACCTACTTCTATAATATCATGCACCATATCTTTGGGTACTGTGTTTTCCCAGCAGGTAGCTTCTATATCTACCACTACTATTTTGTCTAGTTTCTTTGCCATATTATTTTTATTTTAACCAAGATAAGTCGGTATCAGTTTCTATTTCTTCGGGTTCTTGCCCTTGTTTGAATAGTCTTGCCTGTAGTTCGCCTTTCAGGGTTATAGTACTGCCCTTAACATCCAGCCAACTCCCTTCACGTAATCCCAGCACAGGTTGTGTGTTAAACTGATGAAACTCTTTTATTCGTGTTTCGCGTGTTTCGCCCATGTGGGTAGAGTCTGGTAACGGATCAAGATAATGTGGATTGATATTAAATGGTACTAATCCTAGTGTTTGGAAACTCGGCGGATAAATAATAGGCATATCATTAGTGGTATTCATAGTGAGTCCGCAAATGTTACTGCCTGCGCTTGTACCGAGGTAAGGTGTACCCTGTTTTACTGCTTTTTCAATAGCGTCCATTGTACCTGTCTTGTACAATTGTGTTACGAGTAAGAAGGTGTTGCCTCCACCTGTAAAGATGCCTTCGGCTTGTTGTACTGCTTCTATAGGGTTTTCATATTCATGTATGCCTTTTACGGTAATATTTAACTTAGCAAAAACTTCGGCAGCCTTTGCGGTATATGCTTCGTGTGTTATGCCCCCTGGGCGAGCATAAGGCACAAAAAGTAATGTGCTGCAATTTTCGAAATGTTTTTTTAGCGTAGGTAATAAATAATCTAGGTAGCTACCGCCATGTAATGTAGAGGTGCTTGCAATAATTAAATTTTTCATTCGTTTGTTGTAAAAGTAATAAAAGGTAAAGTTACAAAGATTTGATGCAGTAGGCGGTATGTTTTTTGAGGAGTAATTAACAGTAATATTTCACTATTTGTCTTACCTTAGTTATAGCATCAATCAATTAAAAAATTATACTTTTTTGAAAAATATTCTTCTATTAGTAATTTTTGTGGTCTGTCCCGTTGTATTAAATGCACAGGAGCGTGTACCGCTTAATGGTCGTGTACAAGTAAGCGATGCGGGTCTTAATGGTGTTTTTGTCATTAATACCACTGCCGCTATCGAAATAAAGACAGATGCCAATGGAAATTTTACTATTGATGCACAGTCTGGAGATGAATTGGTAATATACAGCCCGAATATTACCACCCGCAAGTTTAAATTAAACGAACAGTCATTTGATAATCAACCCTTAGTTATAACAGTTAACGCACAAGCCTATGAGCTTGATGAGGTAGTAATGGACAGGGACAGGTCTATAGATGAGGTTTCTTTAGGACTAGTGCCTAAAGACCAAAAACAATATACTGTTGCCGAAAGAAGGGTTTTTGCAGCAACAAGCGGTTTATTAGACCCGTTAATAAATGCGATAACGGGACGTACAAAAATGCTTAAAAAAGAGCTTGAAACAGAACGAAAACAACAGATGCTAGATAACTTGCGCGGTATATGTACAGAAGAAGAGATTATTAAAGAGATGAAAATACCTATAGCGTATGTAGAGGGGTTTTTATATTATACTGTAGAAGACCCCGAGCTTTCTCAGGCTATGAAAGAAGGTAATAATGCGGCAGCCCGTTTTTTATTAAATGGTATTGCTGCTAAATATTTAAAGTTACTTAAAGATGAATAGATGGGTGTTATTATACATACTGTTTTTACCTCTTGTAATCTTCTCTCAAGATGGAGGTGTATTAAATGGCAAGGTTGCGGTGGGCGAAAACCCTATTAGTAATATATATGTTATTAACGCTACCACAGGAACAGAAACGCGAACAGGTGTTACTGGTAATTTTAGTATTACTGCCCAAGTAGGAGATAGGCTTGTTTTTTACAGCCCCAGTATTATAACACGCGAATTTATATTGAAAGAAGAGTCTTTTAAACAACAACCTTTTGTAGTAACGGTTACTTTACAGGCTTATGAGCTTAATGAAGTAGTGCTTGATAAATATGGTGCTATTGATGAGGAGTCTTTGGGGCTTGTACCTAAAGGTCAGAAACAATATACTCCTGCCGAGCGTAGGCTTAAAACAGCGGGAGATTTTAAGCCGATTCATCTGCTTGGTATTTTGGGAGGCTCTTTACCATTAGATCCTATTATAAATGCAATAAATGGGCGTACAAAAATGCTTAAAAAGGAATTGGAAACCGAACGTAAAGAGCAGGTGTTAGAAATGACAGATAACCTTTATGATGATGAAGTACAAATTACCGCAGAATATAAAATACCAAAAGAGTATGTAAAAGGTTTTTTATATTACTGTGTTGAAAATGAGGATTTCTCAGGAGCGTTAAAAGCTAAGAATGATAAGCAAGTAAAATTTTTAATGCATGTATTGGCAGAGAAGTATCTTGTGCAACTGACTAAAGAAGATTAAAACGGTATTGTTTTCTTACTTTTAGTGGCTTTACAAGTAAAAACTAAAAAGTTGTTTTTAGTGCTAAAATCATTCTAAATTTCATAAAAAGCGAATATTTAAAAATCGATATAATAAAAGTTTAACTTTTATTACATTTGGAAAATGAAGCAGATTACAAGGTTCGTCTTCCTGATGTTTATATTATTTAGTCTTTCATCAGCGGATATACATAAATTTTACGTAGCTATATTTCAAATGGATTATGTTCCTGAAAAGAACGTTATCCAAATGACTTCCCGTGTTTTTACAGATGATTTAGAGCTTGCTTTTGAAAAAAAGTACGACAAAAAGTTTTATCTCGGTACATCGCGTGAAATTCCTGAAGCTAAAAAATACCTCAAAATATATTTTGCCGAAAAGATAAAAGTAAAAGTTAACGGCGATTTACAGCCCATAAAATATTTAGGTAAAGAAATTGAAGATGATGTTTTAGTATGTTACTATACTATACCAGTGCCTAGTGGTATACAAACATTAGATATAAAAAACACTACGCTGTTCGATATGTATGCAGAGCAGCAAAACATGATACACACTAACATAAACGATACTAAAAAAAGTCTTTTACTTACAGTTGAAGAACCTGAAGGCTTATTAGAATACTAAATTGATGATGAGAAAAACTTTATACTTCCTGTCGCTATTGGCAGCAATACAGGTAACTGCACAAGAAACACCACGCGAACCAGGGCATACTGATAATAACAAGTTTAGCCAAATGTACAGCCAAATGGCAACACCTAATATGTTTCGTACGGCATCGGGTGCACCAGGGCCAGCTTATTATCAGCAACAAGCCGATTATAAAATAGATATAGAGCTTGATGATGAAAATACAAAGCTATACGGAAATGAGACAATTACATATCATAATAATGCTCCCGAAGCATTAGATTATTTATGGGTACAGCTCGACCAAAACCGCAAAGCACCCGATTCTAAATCGCCACTTGCTAATAGTCAGGGTGTAGGTACAGCCTATAGTACGCAAAATTTTAGTCGTACCTATCTTGAAGAATCATTTGATGGAGGCTTTAAAATAGAGTATGTGAAAGATGCTAATGGTAAACCAATGAGTTATATCATCAATCAAACCATGATGCGTATTGATTTACCCGCACCATTACAGTCGGGCGAAAAAATATCATTTTCTATAAAGTGGTGGTATAACATAAATAACTACTTTGTTGTAGGTGGGCGTTCGGGTTACGAACGTTTTGAAGAAGAAAATAATAACTTGTATGTTATAGCACAGTTTTACCCTCGTATGGCTGTATATAATGACGTAGAAGGTTGGCAGAATATGCAGTTTTGGGGTGGGGGTGAATTTGCATTGCCATTCGGAAATTTTGATGTAAATATTACTGTTCCTGCCGATCATATTATGGAGGCTACGGGATTATTAACAAATCGTGAAGAGGTGTTTACTGCTGCGCAATTAAAACGATATGAGCAAGCTACTAAAAGTTTTGATAAGCCTGTTGTAGTAGTTACGCAAGAGGAGGCTATAGAAGCAGAAAAAACGCACAGCACCAAAAAGAAAACATGGAAGTTTAAAGCAGAAAATGTTCGCGATTTTGGCTTTTCTACTTCAAGAAAATTTATATATGATGCTATGGCAGTACAACTTTCGGGTAAAACGGCAATGGCAATATCGATATACCCAAAAGAGAGTAACCCGTTGTGGGGCGAAAACTCTACAAGAGTAGTAGCACATACACTAAAAACGTATTCTAAATACACTTTTGATTATCCTTATCCTAAAGCTGTTTCGGTATCTGCCGAGTCACAAGGTATGGAGTACCCTATGATATGCTGGAACTATGGTCGTCCTGATAAAGATGGTTTTACAAGCGAGCAGCTAAAGTATGGTATGATGAGTGTTATTATTCACGAAGTAGGGCATAACTTTTTCCCGATGATTGTTAACTCTGATGAGCGTCAATGGACATGGATGGATGAGGGACTTAATACTTTTTTACAATATTTAACAGAGCAAGAGTTTCAAAAAAACTACCCTTCGCGTCGTGGTCCTGCTGCTAAGATAGTGCCTTATATGAGTGGCGATCAAAATTTCTTAGAGCCGATAATGACCAACTCTGAGGCAATACACCAGTTTGGGTCTAATGCTTATGCCAAGCCAGCTACAGGACTTAATATTCTTAGAGAAACAATAATGGGCGAGGAGTTGTTTGACTATGCTTTTAAAACCTATGCAAATAGATGGAAGTTTAAACACCCAACTCCCGAGGATTTTTTCAGGACAATGGAAGATGCTTCGGCAGTAGATTTAGATTGGTTTTGGCGTGGATGGTTTTATAGTACTGACTATGTAGATATAGGTATAGCTGATGTAAAGCAATACTATGTATCAGATAAAAAACCAAATAGCGATAAGAAAAAGACAGGTAAAAGAAGCCGATTTGATAGGTCTAATGCTGATACAAAATATGTATATATGATTCCTGAAGGTGATGATGTAAGTAAGAAACTTAAAAAGCCTTTTACTGTTGAGAATGTTAAAGATCTTGAAGAGTATGTAGAAGAAAAGTTTACACCTGCCGAAAGAGCAAGACTAAAGTCGCCAAAGTATTTTTATGAGGTAACGTTTAATAAGCCAGGCGGAATGTTTATGCCGATATTGGTAGAGCTTCAGTTTGAAGATGGTACAACTGAGTCTTATCATTTTCCTGCACAAATATGGAGGAAAAACAATCAAACAGCTTCACGTGTGTTTGCAACCGAAAAACCGATAAAGAAAATAACAGTTGACCCTGAGCTAAAAACAGCCGATATTGATATAAATAATAATGTATGGCCTGCTCAAGCAGTACAATCTAAATTTGACCAGTTTGGGGATAATTAGCCTGTTTATAGTTAAATAAAATTAAAATACAGGTAAAACATAAGTATTAGGGCAGTAAAACATCGTAAATATATTTACATTTGTATTAAAATTTTTAAGTTATGTTTGGAATAGGAGGAGGAGAACTTTTCTTCGTAATACTTGTAGTACTAATGCTTTTCGGTTCTGATAAAGTGCCCGAGATGGCGCGTACATTAGGTAAAGGAATGCAACAGCTTAAAAATGCAACAAATGATATAAAAAGCGAAATACATAAAAGTGCCGATGTACAGGATATTAAAAAAACCTTTAACGATATTGGTACGGATGATATCTCTAAAGAAATGACCGATGAGGTTAATAAAATAAAAGAAGATATCGAAGATATATCTGGACCTATAAAAAGAATGAGATAATGCTAGATTGGCTACTGCAATTTGATAGTGATGTACTGGTTTACTTAAATAGTCTTGGTTCAGAAAGTTGGGATGGTTTATGGTTATTTCTTACCAAACAGTTTAACTGGATTCCTTTATTCCTTGTTATTTTTTACCTTGTTTTTAAAAATTTAGGTTGGCGTCATGCTATACTTGCTATTGTAATGATAGCATTATTAATAACGATAACTGATCAAACTACTAATTTAGCTAAAAATTATTTTCAGCGATTTAGACCATGCAATGCTCCAGATATTAAAGATATAATAAGAATTGTAAAACATAGAAGCTCATTTAGTTTCTTTTCTGGGCACGCTTCTAACTCTATGGCATCAGCATTTTTCCTATATAAAGTACTGAAGCCTTATTTTAAGTCTAAGTGGTTATACATTATATTCTTATGGCCTTTAGTATTTGCTTATAGCCGTATTTATCTGGGTTTACATTACCCTCTAGATATTTTATCAGGTTTTGCTTGGGGTATCTTTACTGCTTCTTTGGTATTAGTGCTTTACCGCTATTTAAGAGGCAAGTTCTTTACGCAAGCAAAACAGGGTTAAATAACCCTGCTCACGGTAAGTCCATCTCTAATAGGTAGTAATACAGTTTCTACCCTTGGGTCATCTTTCAGTAGTTTGTTATATTCTATTAAAACCGCTGTACTAGTATCTTTTGGTTTTGCAGGCTCAAGAACTTTACCACTCCACAAAACGTTATCACTTAATATAATACCGCCTTTGTTCATAAAGGGTACAATTAAATGAAAATAGTTGATGTAGTTTTCTTTATCGGCATCTATAAAAACCAAATCAAATTTTTTATCAAGTTTAGGGATGATTTCTAAGGCATTGCCTAGATGTTGTTTTATCTGCTCGTTCCATGGTGAACGGTCAAAATACTTCTTCTGAAAATCGTATAACTCCTCGTTAATATCAATAGTGTCAATAGTACCATCTGTAGCAAGACCTTCTGCAAGGCATAGAGTGGCATAGCCAGTATAAGTGCCTATCTCTAGAATGTTTTTCGGGTTTATTAGTTTAGACAACATACTAAGTACCCTACCCTGAAAATGTCCGCTAAGCATTCGGGGTTGTAATATTTTTTGGTGTGTTTCACGATTAAGCTGTACTAAAAGCTCAGGTTCGTTTTGGCTATGTTCTGCCGAATAATTTTCTAAATCATCTGAAATAAAGTGCATATTTTTAATATTTTAGGTAAAAATAATAATTAAGGCAATAATTACATTAATTTAATGTTAGAACCTGTATTCTTTATAAAAATATTAAATTTACGTTTTTATATTTACCCCTTTATAAATTATTATTATGAAATTTAAAATTACGCTATACTTTTTACTAATAGCAGTTTTAGCTCAAGCACAGGTTACTAATGAAGGTAAGCCAATGAGTTGGAAATTACGAAATATGGAGCAAGTAGCGCCAATAAACATGCCCGATTTTGACCTGAAAGCATTGCAGGAAGAAGATAAAGCTAATGAAAACAGGAAAGATATACCTTGGAGGTTTGGTCATGAATTTATTGTAGATTATAATCTTGAAAATAGTGGTAACTGGTATACCCTAGAAGATGGTAGTAGAATATGGAGAATACGTTTTTACTCTAAAGGAGCAAAAACTATGAACTTTTTATTTAGTGATTTTTATATGCCCGATGGTGCTAATCTTTACCTATATAGTAATGATCATAAAAATTTACTTGGAGCATACGATGCTCGCCAAAATAACGAACAACGTGTACTAGGTACTTGGCTTGTAGAGGGCGAAGATATGTGGCTAGAGTATTATGAGCCTGCTGCTGTTGCAGGGCAAGGTAAACTAGAAATATTTAAATTAATACACGGTTACCGTACAGGTGAGAGCTATGCAAAATCGACACAAGATCTTAATGATTCAGGAGCCTGTAATTATGATGTAGATTGTGTTATTAATGATATACAAGACCTTAAAGAGATAAACAAGAAAGCTGTGGCAATGATAGTTGTGGGCGGTTCGGGGTTTTGTTCGGGAGCTTTGGTTAATAATACCAATAACGATGGTACACCTTATTTTTTAACTGCAAATCACTGTTATTCTAACCCTGCACAATGGGCATTCCGTTTCAACTGGATAAGCCCTGTTCCTGTGTGTGCAAGTAATACTAATAGTACTAATAGTACTTCATACCTTCAAACGGCAAGTGGAGCAACTCTAAAGGCAAGACGTGCAGCGTCTGATTTTTGTCTTGTTGAAATTACAGCAAATTTACCAAGTGAATGGGATCTTACATGGGCAGGATGGGACAGGAGTGATGTAGCTCCTGCTTCTACTTTCGGGATACACCACCCCTCAGGAGATATTATGAAGACATGTAGAGATTATGATGCTCCTACATTAACTAATGCTGGAGGAGAGTATATGTGGCAAATTAATGATTGGGATTTAGGTGTAACCGAAGGAGGGTCATCTGGATCGCCTTTATTTGATAATAATGGTAGGGTTATAGGACAACTATATGCTGGTACTGCTGCTTGTAGTGGTACTACAGATAATGGGGGACAGGATATTTATGGTAGGTTTGGTATTTCATGGAATCAAGGTTCAACATCATCACAACGACTTAAAGAGTGGCTCGATCCAGGTAATACAAATGCAGTAACGTTAGATTACTATCCGCAAGGAATAATTTATAATACAGATGCAAAAGTAGCTATTGAAAACCTTGGCGACAATATTTGTAATACTGTTATAACACCAATAGTAAAAATAACTAACTCGGGTACTAATCAACTTAATACAGTACAAGTAACTTATCAGTTAAACGATGGCGAACCTATACTATATAACTGGAGTGGTTCTCTTAGTACAGGGCAAAGTGATAATGTAGAGCTACCCGAAATAATAACAGTAAATGGCGAAAATACTTTTACAGTTACATTAAGCGAGCCTAATGGCATAACAGATGAAAATACTGAAAATGACGTTGCTACTGAAATATTTGATGTAAACATATATGCACTAGCTGATGTAGATTTTACATTACAAACAGATAATTATGGTTATGAGACTTCTTGGCAGCTTACTAATGAAAGTGGAACTGTTTTGTATAGTGGTACAAACCTTAACTCGAATCAATTATTTAACCAAACTTTTAACCTTACAGGAGGGTGCTATACGTTTACAATAAACGATACTTTTGGCGATGGTATATGTTGTTCTAATGGTAATGGTAGCTATTCACTTGCTACAGGAGGCAATACTATAGTACAAGGAGGTAGTTTTGATGAGACTGAATCGGTAACTTTTAGTCTAGACCCTAACCTTGCTGTAACTCAACCTATATTTAAAAACACATTTAAAGTATATCCTAACCCTTCTTCGGGTATCTTTAATATACTTGTAGAGGATACCTCTGTTATAAATTACCAGTTATATAATATGCTTGGTCAGGTAGTAGCTGGTGGTACATTTGCCACAGGCGAAAGCAAGCTTGATATAGCATCGGCTGCCGATGGTATTTATATGCTACAAGTTACAGATGCTACGGGTAAAGCGGCTAATTTTAAACTGGTTAAAGAGTAAAAATAAGCTCAACGTTTAATTAGTAAATAGTTACTACCTTTGCGCCATGCAAACGGAGAAGAAAGATATTAGAGCACTAACAAAAGAACAATTACGCGATTTTTTTGTTGCTCAAGGTGATAAAGCCTTTAGAGGTAATCAGGTTTACGAGTGGCTTTGGAACAAAGGGGCGCATAGCTTTACAGATATGACCAATGTATCCAAAGCCACCCGCAAACTACTAGAAGATAACTTTGTTATTAACCACATACGGGTAGACCAGATGCAGAAGAGTAGCGATGGTACTGTGAAAAATGCAGTACGATT
Organism: Flavobacterium arcticum; assembly: GCF_003344925.1. Classification (NCBI taxonomy): domain Bacteria; kingdom Pseudomonadati; phylum Bacteroidota; class Flavobacteriia; order Flavobacteriales; family Flavobacteriaceae; genus Flavobacterium; species Flavobacterium arcticum. The sequence goes on from NZ_CP031188.1 coordinate 1,828,966, forward strand.
GCACGATGGGCTTGTTGTAGAGTCGGTATTAATACCCACTAAAACAAGAACAACAGCCTGTGTATCTAGCCAAGTAGGTTGTAGCCTTGATTGCAACTTTTGTGCTACTGCACGCCTTAAAAGAATGCGGAATCTTAACCCTGATGAGATTTACGATCAAGTTGTAGCTATAGATAACGAAAGTCGCTTATATCACGACAGACCATTATCTAACATTGTTTTTATGGGTATGGGCGAACCGCTTATGAATTATAACAATGTTGTTAAAGCTATTGATATGATAACCTCGCCCGAAGGTTTAGGGATGTCGCCAAAGCGTATTACCGTTTCTACATCGGGAGTGCCAAAAATGATAAAGAAGCTAGCAGATGACGAAGTACGGTTTAAATTAGCCGTTTCATTACACTCAGGTATAGATGAGGTGCGATCGCGCATTATGCCTTTTAGCGAAAAATTCCCTTTAAAAGATTTAAAAGAATCTTTAGAGTATTGGTATAGTAAGACTAAAAGTCGTGTAACTTATGAATATGTAGTGTGGAAAGATATTAATGATAGAAAAGAAGATATTGATGCACTGGTAAAGTTTTGTAAGTATGTGCCTTGTAAAGTTAACCTTATAGAATATAACCCTATTGATGATGGCGAATTTCAGCAGGCTGATACCCAGGCAATAGATAATTATATAAAAGCATTAGAACGAAATGATATTGTAGTAAAGGTGCGTCGTAGTCGTGGTAAAGATATAGATGCCGCTTGTGGGCAACTTGCTAATAAAAATGAAGGTACTGTTTCTTAATATTTAATGGTTATTTTAGAAAATAAAAAAGCGGCTTTAAGCCGCTTTTTTATACTTATTTTTTAAAATCTTAGTATGTAATACTAAGATTTTTGAATATTGTTTCTGCAGGAATTGAAAAACCAAGTCCTTCTATACCTACACCAAATACTTTAGCATTTACAACTCCTATAAAGCTTCCGTCTTTACTTACAAGAGCACCTCCGCTGTTACCACCGTTTACACTGGCATCAGTTTGTATCATTTGGTTGTCTTCATAAGTACGGAATCCTGATATAATACCTTTACTTAACGACTGACCAAGTTCTATAGATTTTGGAGTACCAATAGCAAATATATCTTGCCCTATGTTATAGTTCTTTTCTATAGGCAGTGTATACGCAAACTCGTTATTAGTGTCAATTTTTATAAGTGCTAAATCAGAGTACTCATTTTTACGAATAATCTTTGCATCATACTCTGTACCGTCTTTAGTAATAACTGTTATTTTATCGTTAGTAGATACTACATGAAAGTTAGTTAAAATATAACCATCATTAGTAACAAAACATCCGCTACCATGTCCGTCTTTGTGTTTTATAGTTACAGTAGCCTCCATAGCTTCTTCAAGACCAGCGATAGGGTTAGGTTTAATTAGCTGTAGTTTTTCGAGTTTAATTTCTTTTGTTTCTTTTTGCTCTATCAGTTCTTTCATACTTTTAGAGTCCATCAATTCATAGAATGAAGCAGATATTGCATCTTCAATACTATTTCTCATAGCATCCTCGTTCATAGCAAACTCTCCAGATTTGCTTTTATAAGTATGTTTGTATTTAGATTGACTATAAAGGTCAAATATTTCCCATTCGATATCCAATTTAGTAACAAGATATCTCATGTAAATTTTAGCCTCAAATGCATATACATTTTCAAACTTAACTTTGGTTACTTTAGCCGATAGGTATAGAGAGTTAGTATTACTTCTAAAAATAGTATTTGTTGTGTCTATATAATTATTATTTTTAAGTACTTCGGTTACAGCTTCGCTAAAAATAGAGTTGTCAAATTTAATATCTTCTGTACCAGTACCTTTGTCTTTAAATTTATCTTTCTTTTTCTTAAAGTTACGGTGTTTTATAACAGTAAACTTAATGTCATCTTTCTTAACATCAAAAGCTGTATTTTTAAGATAAACATATTTTTCATCATCAGATCTCTGATGGATTTTTTCCATATCTTTCCCAGCACTTACTTCTTTAGGATAATTATATGCTTTATTTCCCACATCCATGAAAGGAGGGTATAAAAGAACCCCAAATGGAATCCATGACATTATATATAAAGCTGATTTTCTATCTTGAAAATGGGCTTTGTAGTCGGTTCTATATCCATCACGTTCTACTTTTATCTGCTTTACACCTCTATCTCTCTTCATTTTGGTAACTACACTTTTACCAGTGCCTTGTAATTCATTATCTACATATACTTTAGAGTCTGATGAAGAGGTTTTTACTGTAACTTTTTGATATTTACCGTTTAATATAGATGCACAACTGGTAAATATCAGAGGAGCAATTATTACTAATAATGTCCTAGACAAGAATTTTTTCATGATTAAATTGGTTAAAATTTTGTTAAGCTGTAAATGTAGCCATTATAGGATATTATCAAAAAAAAAAAATCAGAGTTTTTTACGTTTTTTAAAAAATATAATTTTTGAATTGTAGTATCTTTGGGCACAATGAAAATCGTTGAACAAATAAAGCACCCCATAGTTAGAGAAATGGAACTTTTTGAAAAAAAGTTTCATGAATCTATGTCTTCAAACGTAGCATTGCTAAACCGTATAACGTATTATATAGTAAATCGTAAGGGGAAACAAATGCGACCTATGTTTGTTTTTCTTACGGCTAAAATGATTAGTGATGGTAAGGTTAACGAGCGTACTTATAGAGGAGCATCGGTAATAGAATTAATACATACTGCAACTCTTGTTCATGATGATGTAGTAGACGATAGTAACCGAAGACGAGGATTTTTTTCTATAAATGCTTTATGGAAAAACAAAATTGCAGTATTGGTTGGCGATTATCTTTTATCTAAAGGATTATTGCTGTCTATAGATAATGGCGATTTTGACTTGCTTAAAATTATATCAGTAGCGGTGCGGGAAATGAGCGAAGGCGAGCTTTTACAAATAGAAAAAGCACGTAGGCTAGATATTACTGAGGATATTTATTATGAAATAATACGACAAAAAACAGCAACACTTATAGCTGCTTGCTGTGCACTTGGGGCTTGCTCTGTAGCTCCAGAAAGTGAACATACCGAAAAAATGCGTCGTTTTGGAGAACTTATAGGTATGGCATTCCAAATAAAAGATGACCTTTTTGATTATACTGATGATGCGATTGGCAAACCTACTGGGATTGATATTAAAGAGCAAAAAATGACACTTCCGCTTATTTATGCACTTAATAATTGTTCTAAAGCTGAAAAAAAATGGGTTATCAATTCGGTAAAGAACCATAATAAAGATAAAAAGCGTGTAAAGGAAGTTATTACTTTTGTAAAAGAAGCAGGTGGGCTTACTTATGCCGAAGAAAAAATGGCTCAATTTCGTGAAGAAGCACTCTTGCTTTTAGCAGAATATCCTTCATCTCCCTATAAGGATGCGCTTGTATTGATGGTTAATTATGTTATAGAGCGTAAAAAATAATTATCTCACCTCTTACACACCTCTACAATTACCATTTTTGCCTATACATAACCTCAACAACAACGTTGTATATTAGTATTGCCTTATTGTTAGATATATTCTAAACCTCTGTTTTTATTGGTTATAGTGTGATTTTTTGATCTAAAAATTACATTTTTCATTATTGTATGGTATTTGTATTGTGTAATTTTTATTGATGGTGTCTTTTTATTTATAATTTGACAACCGTAAACATAAAATTATAAATATGAAAAAAATTTACTCCATATTACCGTTGCTTTTTGCTACAGTAATTACAAATGCACAGCAAACCATTAATTTTGAAACGAGTGGAGCTGGATTAGATTACACTTGGAATGTTTTTGAAAACGATACTAATCCAGTATTGGGTTTTGTAGCTAATCCTAATATGTCAGGAATTAATACTTCGTCTACAGTTGCAGAGTTTACTGCGCTAGAAACAGGTATGCCGTGGGCAGGATGCGAAACATCGCACGATATAGGTATGGATGATTTTGTTTTAACTGCCGATAATTCTACCATAACAATAATGGTTTATAAATCGGTTATTAGCGATGTAGGTATTAAACTAGTAACACCTTCGGGTGCAGCACAAGGAGAAATGAAAATACCTAACACGCTTATTAATGAATGGGAAGAGCTAACGTTTGACTTATCTTTTTTAATAGGTGCTTTTGCAGAACCATTTGACCAAATTGTTGTTTTTCCTGATTTTTCGGGCAACCCAAGAACTTATGGAACAGTAGCTTATTTTGATAATATCTCTTTTGGTGTTGATGATGGTGGTACTGATGAACCGATGGTTGCAGCACCCGACCCAACAGTAGATGAAGCTCAGGTAATGTCTATGTTTAGTGGGGTGTATACTGATGTTACTGTTGATACTTGGTTAACAGAATGGTCATCTGGAGGGTTAGTAGAGGTACAAATTGAGGGTAACGATACTAAAAAATACACGAATCTGAGCTATGCAGGTATAGAAACAGTAGCGATGCAAATAGATGCTACGGATATGACACATTTTAATTTAAATGTATGGTCTTCAGATTTTACACAACTTCGAATTAAGCTGGTAGATTTTGGTGCTGATGGAGCTTATGATGGTGGCGATGATACAGAGCATGAAGTAGTATATGATAACCCAACACAAGGCGAATGGCTGTCTTATAGCATCCCATTGTCAGATTTTACAGGGCTTGTAAATAAAGACCATATTGCACAGTTAATTATTTCTAGCAACGGCACATCTACTGTATTTATAGATAATGTTTATTTCCACACTACAACTACAGCGGCAACAGATAGCTTTACGGCTAGTAATTTTACTATGTACCCTAACCCGGCTACACAGATGGTAAATCTTAATAGTGCTAGTAATATAGAAACAGTTACAATACACAACCTGTTAGGGCAGGAAGTAATGAAAGTTACACCAAATGCTAACGCTACTACTGTAAATGTAGCACAACTTCAAAATGGTATTTATGTAATAAATGCTGTGATAGATGGTAAAGTGGCAACACAAAAATTGATTAAAAACTAAAAAGTTATAATTATAGTTCTTAAAGCTGCTCTTAACGGAGCAGCTTTTTTTATTTTTTGTAGTTTTAAACCTTCTGAAAGCCCACATTTATATCTACAAAGATTTCTAACTATGAATAAATTATACTCAATTTTAATTCTAGTCATTTCGTTAAGTGTCTATTCACAATCCGATAGGAAAATAAAAAAATGGATAAACACTGTTGAAATATCTGATAAAGATTTTTATCATGAAATTCCCTTTGATTATAATGCTTCAGGAATTGTTTTAAAAGTTGATGTAGGCGGTAAAGTTTACGACTACTCTTTTGATACTGGAGGTCTTAATATGATTACTACAAAAATGCAGGGAGAAAATAATTTTCCTGTCTTAACACAAATAAATGTAGGTAGTAGTAATAAATTGACTAGTACTGTAAACCTTGTAATGACAGATACATTAAAAATAGGACCACTTACATTTACAGATGTTGGTACGCTGGTTATGGATGTTAGTAACTCGCCAACAATATCATGTTTAAACGGAGGTCTTATAGGGGCTAGTATTATAGAGAAATATATATGGCAAATAGATGTTTTGAACCAAAAAATTATAGTAACCGATGAGCTTGATAAATTATCTTTAAAAGGTGCTATTAAATGTAAGGTTAGGTTAAATAGTAGAAAACAACCTTATATTTTAATCGATATAAATGGTAAGAACAGAGAGGTGTTGTTTGACTTAGGAGCAGGATACCCTTTAGAGTTGAATATTAGAGATGCCATTTTTATAGACCCTCAAAGAATTAGAGAAGTATACGGCTCGGAATCAGAGAGTGTAAATGGAGTTAGGAAAGACTCTACTTATGTTTTTAATGGCAGTAGTATAAAAATAGGTGCTGCTGAATTAATAAATAAGCCAGTGTTTTTTTCTACCAGTACACGTACCTCTATGTTAGGGTGTCAGATAATTGAGGACTATATTGTTACTCTAAACTTTGCAGATAGCGAACTGTATCTTACCCCTATTAAAGGGAAAGCACATAAAGAGGGGTGGGAAACATTTGGTTATTTTCCTGTTTTTGAGAATGATAAACTTATAGTGCGTATGGTGTATCAGGGTAGTAGTGCAGCCAGAGAAGGACTGTTGCCAGGTGATGAAATAAAAACAATAGATAACAAAACAATACCTTGTAACGAGTATTGTGATTGCAGGGAATATTTTTTAAACTTTTTAGCAAACAATTCAGAACAAGTTTTAACAATAAAACGAGATGGTATTGTAAAAAGAATTAAAATTAAAAAACAGTTAATGTTTTGATTATTAAGGATAAATGATGTGGATGGTTATTTTTTATACATATAATGCAACTATTTTAAACCTATTATCGTCTATGTTAATAGAAGTCTATAATTAATACTTCGACACCAACTAACAAGCAAGTTTTGAAAGTAATAAAATTACATCAAGAAGAACGCGATACTATTAAGCAAGCCATTGGTAACAACAGGCATGCACAGCAGAAGCTGTACTCGCAACATGCTCCCAAGATGCTTGGGGTGTGCAGGCAGTACATAAAAGATGTGCAGCAGGCAGAAGATATCATGATTACGGCTTTCATGAAAGTGTTTACCAACTTAGCTAAGTTTGAACATAAAGGCAGCTTTGAAGGATGGATAAGACGGATTATGGTAAACGAATGTATCTCTTACCTACGAGTACAAAAAAAAGTTAGCTTCTTAGAAGATGAGTTTTTTACAGAGGATAGTTTTAACAATATAGAGAGTCATTTCTCGGTAGATGAAATACAAACCTTGATAGACAGTTTGCCAGATGGTTATAAAATGGTGTTTAACCTGTATGCTATAGAAGGGTATAAACATCAAGAAATTGCAAAAATGCTAGGCATTAGCGAGGGAACATCGAAATCGCAGTTATCGCATGCCAGAAAAATGCTGCGAGGGCAGGTTGACAAATTAAAGAGTTATGAAAATGGAACAGAATAAAATAGAACAAGAATTTAAAAATAAGCTGGCAAAGCGAACTGTACAGCCCTCGGCGCAGGTATGGGATAGGTTAGATGCAATGCTTACTGTTGCCGAAGAGAAAAAACCAAAACGTAAGAAAAGAACTTGGTTGTATATGGCTGCTTCATTTATAGTGTTTTTTACCATTGGAGTATTTTTGTTACAACAAGAAAAAGAGACTAATGATGGTGTAATAATAGAGGATGCTGTGGTTACTACTACAACTGAACCGAATATTGAAAATGGAGCGTTACAATCTACAGAAATTACAGAGCCGAATGTTGAGGTTGGAAATGTAGTGAATAATAATATTATAAAACAGCAAAAAAGTATAGCTACAATAACACAGCCTGCTTCAAGAATAGAAAAAAAATCTATTTATAACACAAATCAAAATAATATAGCTGGTAAAGAAGAGCCTGAAACAGCAGCAACAGCGTATAAAGCTCCTGAAGCTGCTTTAGCATCAAATGTTACTACAGATAAAGTAGTAATGAAAAAGGCTAAGAAAGGTATAACTATAAATCCAGACGAACTACTAGCGTCGGTAGAGAAAAGTAATAATAAAAGTAGCATAACACCTAAAAAGAATAAATCTTCAATAACAATAGATTCTAACTCATTGCTTTCATCTGTAGAGGGAGAACTTAATGAGAGTTTCAGAAGTAAAGTATTGCAATCGGCCGTTAAAAATTATAATGCAATAAAAACTTCGGTAGCTAATAGAAACTATCAGCAAAATCAATAATCAAAAACACCAAAATCATCAGAACATGAAAACAGTTATTTTTTATGTAGTGGCATCATTATGCCTACTCGTAACCAAATTAAATGCTCAAACTTTTGAAGAAAGGGCGCATGAAATATCTAAAAATATAGAAGAAGTAACTAAGCAGCAAAAAGACTCTCTTAAAATGGAAGTAGAGCAGGTAAATAAAATGCTTGAGAATAATGAAATATCTGAACAAGAAGCCGATGCTCGCAAAAAGGAATATGCCACTAAGAGAGCAAAAAATATTGAGGTAAGGGTAACGGCAGAAGAAGAAAAACTTACACAATTAGTAAAAGATAAAGTAGATGGTAAAGTAGACGATTCTAGGGTTACACGTACGTTTGGAGTATTTAGTTATAGTAAAGGCTCTAAATCCGATACTATTACCAGATATAAAAAGCACGAACCAAAAAGAACTACATCACAATTTGTATTTGCTTTAGGTGTTAATCGTGTAGTGGTAGACGGAGAGATAGATACAGATAATTACAAATGGCGTTCTGATTTTTATGAATGGGGTGTAGCATGGAATACAAGAATATTTAAGGAGAACAACTTACTTCGTGCTAAATACGGTTTGTCATTACAATACAATAACCTTCGTCCTGACGATAATAAGAAATTTGTAAGTGAAGGAGGGAAAACATATCTTGAAGATTCAGGGCTTGATCTTAAAGTGTCACGCTTACGTTATGTAAACCTTGTTGTGCCTGTACATCTTGAGTTCGATTTTACTAAAAAGCGCACAGGCGATGAAAAGGTGTATTTTCCGAGTCATAATAGTTTCAGGGTAGGTCTAGGAGGATATGCTGGAGTAAATGTAAAAGAGAAACAGATATTAAAATATAAAGAAAATGGGAATAGACAAAAGGATAAAGAGAAAGGCGATTTTAATGTGAGCGATTTTGTATATGGTGTAAGTGCTTATGTAGGGTATAGAGATATAAGTTTATATGCAAAATATGATTTACAGCCTATTTTCCAAAATAATGATATTGATCAGAATAATTTGTCTCTTGGCATAAGATTTGATTTCAATTAAAAAGTTAAGGGTTAGTTTTGTACTTTGAATAAGAGGTGCTTCCGCGCAATGGGAGCACTTTTTTATTTTTATACCTTTACAGTTATGAAAAGATGTTTATCCTATATACTTGCATTTATACTGTTTACTTCCTGCAACTCATCAGATGATGCAACGCAACAACAGGAGCAACTACCCGAAACTTCTTTTTTCATCAAAGGAGTCGATGCTTCATCAATACCACAAGTAAGACAGTCGGGTATTGAGATGCTTAATACAGCAGGACACTCCGAAGATATGCTTACTACATTAAAAAATGCAGGGGTAAACACCATACGAATACGGCTGTGGAAAAACCCTGAGGATAACCATTCTAGTTTTCAAGAAGTGAAAGCTTTTGCTAGTGAGGTAAAAAGTATGGGTATGAAAGTATGGCTTACCGTGCACTATTCTGATACTTGGGCAGACCCTGGCAGTCAAACAAAACCCGTAGTATGGCAAGATCTAGATTTTGCAACATTGCAACAAGAAGTGTATAACTATACAGCGCAAATAGTTACAGAAATACAACCCGATTATATCCAGATAGGGAACGAAATTAATAGTGGTTTTCTTTTTCCAGAAGGCAACATTACTAACTTGTCACAGTTTACAACTTTGTTGAGTAAAGGTATTAGTGCTGTGAGGGATACTAGTGAAGATTGCAAAATAATACTCCATTATGCAGGATATGAGGGAGCGCAAAGTTTTTATTCAGAATTAATAGAACTTGATTACGATATTATAGGATTATCCTACTATCCCGTTTGGCATGGTAAAGACCTCACAGAATTTCAAAATAATATAACAACCCTTGCTAATCAGTATAATAAAGAGATTGTTATTGCTGAAACGGCTTATCCGTTTACATTAGATTGGAATGATTATACTAATAATATTATAGGTAGCGAAGACCAATTGTTACCGCAGTATACCCCAACAGCTACAGGGCAAAAAGAATATTTACAGAAAATAAAGCAAATAATAGCTCAAGAGTCTAAAGGTATAGGGTTCTGTTATTGGGGTGCAGAGCTTGTTGCTTTTAATGGTCCTACAGCAACAGACGGTTCGGCGACTGAGAATCTTGCTTTTTGGGATTTCAATAATACAGCACTGCCTGTTCTTGAAGTATATCAAGATTAATTCAATGCTTAAATTCTCTTTCTGTTTATAGGTGTCGTGATTGAAACTTCTTATTTTTATAGTAAAAATTACAATGTCACATAACCACTCTCATCATCATGATAATTCAGGTAAAAGTCTAAAGCTTGCTTTTTTCTTAAACCTTAGCTTTACGTTGTTAGAAATTGTGGGTGGGTTGTATGTAAACAGTGTTGCAATCCTTTCAGATGCACTACACGATTTGGGCGATAGTTTTTCGTTAGGGCTGTCTTGGTATCTTAACGAATACTCTAAAAAAAAGCCTAACAATAAGTTTACCTTTGGTTATAACCGATTTTCCCTAATGGGAGCTTTTGTTAATAGTCTTGTGCTTATTGGTGGCTCGGTATATATTATTATCGAAGCCATACAACGATTAATGAACCCTGAAGAATCTAATGCACAAGGTATGTTTATTTTTGCAATAATAGGCATTGTTGTAAATGGCTATGCTGCTTTTAAGTTAAGCGGAGGTAAAACGCTTAATGAGCGTGTGGTGAGCTTGCATTTAATAGAAGATGTTTTGGGGTGGGTTGCTGTACTTATAGCCTCTATAGTCATGATGTTTGTAGATGCGCCTTATCTCGATCCTCTCCTTTCACTGGGTATTACACTGTATATTTTATATAATGTAATAAAGCGTCTTAAAGAAACCTTATTTATAATGCTACAGGGTACACCTTATGATATAGACCCTGAAAAGCTTAAAAATGAAATATTACAGGTTCAAAATGTCTTGTCATTACATCATATGCATATTTGGTCGTTAGAGGGTGAAAATCATGTTTTTGCAGTCCATGTAAAAATAAATAATACAACCTCTTTTAGCGAGGTGTTGAAAATAAAAAATGCTGTTAAAACTATTCTTAAAAAGTATCCTTTTTCACATTATACCATAGAGGTAGAGCTAGACGAAGAGTCTTGTGAGTTAGAAAATAAATAATATTTTGTATTTATTATAACAAGTGTTAAATAGCTCCTTTGCTGTTTTGTGCCTATATTTAGGTAAAATTAAGTAAATGAAGATTCTAGTAACAGGGACTACAGGATATATAGGGAAACGACTTATACCATTTTTGTTGGAGTTACATTATGAACTCGTTTGCTGTGTACGCGATCTTAACCGAATTCCTGATGAGTTTAAAGACCATCCTGATATCAGTTTTATAGAAATCGACTTTTTGACTTGTGACGATGCCATAAAAATCCCGAAAGATATAGATGTTGCTTATTATCTTATGCACTCTATGTCAGCTTCTGACGATTTTGAAGACTTAGAACTTACTTGTGCTGCTAATTTTAAAAAACACATTGCATCTACCCATGTTAAACAAGTTATTTATTTGAGCGGTATTGTAAATGAAGATTTACTCTCCAAACACCTACAATCTAGAAAACAAGTAGAAGAAACTCTTGAAGCGGGGCAATATGCACTTACTACATTGCGTGCAGGTATTATAGTAGGTAGTGGTAGTGCTTCTTTTGAGATAATCCGCGATTTAATAGAGAAGTTACCTGTAATGATAACACCAAGATGGCTCAATACGAAGTCGCAACCCATAGCCATACGCGATGTGCTGGCATACCTTTCTAAGGCAGCAGGTAGGGAAGAGCTGTACAATAAAAACTATGATATATACGGTCCTGATATATTGACCTATAAAGAAATGTTACTCATTTTTGCTAATGTTCGCGGACTAAAGCGTTATATATGTACATTACCTATTATGACGCCTCGCTTATCGTCCTATTGGTTATATTTTGTAACCTCTACATCCTATAAACTAGCTGTATCGCTTGTAGATAGTATGAAGATAGAAATTGTAGGTAGACCTAATAACCTACCTGAACTTTTAGGGGTGCGGCCCATAACCTATCGTAAAGCGGTAGAAAAAGCTTTTACCAAGATAGAAGACGATACTATTACATCGAGCTGGAAAGATGCCATGGTAAGTAGTCACTTTAAAGGTAAGTTGTCTAACTATGTAAGCATACCTAAATATGGCTGTCTAAAAGATGTAAAACAACGTAGTATTACTAATGAAGAAGAAGTACTTAACCGTATTTGGGCATTGGGAGGTAATACAGGTTGGTATTACGGTAATTTTTTATGGCAAGTAAGAGGCTTTGTTGATAAGATATTTGGTGGTACAGGCATCCGTAGGGGGCGTACGCACGCTTCTAAAATACAGGCAGGTGATGCCCTCGATTTTTGGAGGGTGCTCTTTGCAGATCGTGAAGAAAAGCGATTATTACTATATGCTGAGATGAAGTTGCCAGGAGAAGCATGGCTAGAGTTTAAAATAGATAATGGTATACTGCACCAGCGTGCTGTATTTCGTCCCAAGGGGCTTTGGGGTAGGCTCTATTGGTACTCGGTACTGCCATTTCACTACTTTATTTTTAACGGACTGATTGATAATCTGGCAGGTAACCATAAGAGTGCATGAGGTTAAATTAAACGCCCTGTTTCCGCTAAACTGTGTATCTTTGCTAACCTTTATTAGAAAAAATACCGAAAGTCTTGATTTCTAAAAACACCATAGATACTGTATTTGAAACCGCCCGTGTAGAGGAGGTTATCGGCGATTTTGTACAACTCAAAAGAGCAGGTAGTAATCTCAAGGGGTTAAGCCCGTTTAGTAACGAGAAGTCACCATCGTTTATGGTATCGCCTGTAAAACAGATATGGAAAGATTTTAGCTCGGGCAAAGGAGGTAATTCGGTAGCTTTTTTAATGGAGCACGAACACTTTTCATACCCCGAAGCTATCCGCTATCTTGCTAATAAATACAATATTGAAATAGAGGAGACTGAGCAAACAGATCAAGATAAAGAACAGGCTAATGAAAAAGAAAGTATGTACTTGGTCTCTGAATTTGCTCAAAAGTATTTTCATACTACCATGCTTACTACCGATGTAGGGCAGGCAATAGGATATTCTTATTTTAAAGAACGTGGCTTTACAGGTGATACTATTAAAAAATTCGGACTTGGGTATTCTCCCGAGATATGGGATGCTTTCACTAAAGAGGCGTTAGGTAAAGGCTACAAAGAAGAATTTTTAGATAAAACAGGACTTACTATTATTAAAGAAGACGGCAGGCATATCGACCGTTTTAGAGGTCGGGTAATGTTCCCTATTCAGAGTATGTCTGGTCGTGTCCTTGGCTTTGGTGGTCGTATTTTGGGTAACGATAAAAAGGCAGCCAAGTACTTAAACTCGCCCGAGAGTGACATTTACCACAAGAGTAAAGTGCTATATGGTATATACTACGCCAAACAAGCTATTGCCAAACAAGACAATTGTTACTTAGTAGAAGGGTATACCGATGTAATACAGATGCATCAGGCAGGTGTCGAAAACGTTGTGTCATCATCAGGAACGGCATTAACACCCGACCAAATTCGATTAATAAACAGGCTTACTAAAAATATAACCGTTCTTTTTGATGGGGACGCTGCGGGACTGCGCGCTTCTATTAGGGGTATCGACTTGATACTCGAAGAAGGTATGAATGTAAAAGTCTGTACTTTTCCTGAAGGTGAAGATCCTGATAGTTTTGCGAAGAAAAGTACGCATGATGAGTTAGTTGAATATCTTGATACTAACGCTAAAGATTTTATACAGTTTAAAGCGTCTTTATTAGTAGATGAAGCTAAAAATGATCCTGTAAAAAAAGCAGGGCTTATTCGCGATATGGTTACCAGTATTGCTAAAATACCCGATAGGATACAGCGCGAAGTTTATATACAGGAGTGCGCCCGTATTATGGATATATCTGAACAGGTGTTAGCGAGCACATTGGCACAGCTGTTACAAAAGGATATTGCGGATACAGGAAAAAAACAGAAAGAACAGCAAAAGGCACAAGCCATGCAGCCTGTTAATGAAGGCACTCAGCAACCACGCCAAACTATAAACATTCAAGATGCGCTAGAACGCAAAATTATAGAGATATTATTGCTATATGGTAGTACAGAGCAGGATTTTGAAGATGTTTATATAAAGTATGATGAGTTTGGTAAAGAGTATGAAGAAACAGAGCGTAAAACCGTTAAGGTGTATGAGCGTATTTACCTGAACCTGCAAGAAGATGAAATAGAGTTTACCAATCCTGTTTTTAAAGATTTATATAAAGCAATTGTAGATCATTACTTGACACACCAAGAGCTAAGTGTAGATACTTTTTTGAATACACTACCATCAGAATTACAATTTGTAGCAACAGATGTTTATATGCAAGATGAAAAGTATTACCTGCACGAGTGGGAAGAGAAGAAACAGATACCTGTAAAAGAAAAATCGATGGCGGTCGCTACTTATACTACCGAGCATATTATAGACTTACGTTGGCTATTGTTAGGTAAACTAATACAGGATCTAAAACTACAAGTAAGTCCCGAAGCCGATAATATGGAGATATTAATGAATGTAAAAGATTATAATATGCTTATAAACTATTTATCTAGAAAGATAAGCAGGATAAGAAGTTCTTTTTATTAGTATAAATTAAAGTAGTAGTTTTCTATATGCCGTAATTTTCAGGTTAAACTATCTCTAGTGTTTTTGCTTTATTTACCAAGTCTACAAGATTGGTTACGTGTAGTTTAGTTAATAATCGTAGCTTGTAAGTACTTATTGTTTTCTCGTTAAGGTCGAGTAGTTTGGCAATTTCTTTATTTTTCTTTCCTTCACTTAAATAACGCAATACTTCAATTTCGCGTGACGAAAGTTTACGGTACAATCGTTCTGATTTTTTACCTTTACTAAGTAGTTCAAGGTTTTTCTTCACAGTATCACTATATACTATTTCGCCCTCTACTGCTTTACGAATAGCATTTTCAAGCACTTCCATTTTAGCACTTTTATGCACATAACCAGATATACCTGCTTTTAATGCATTGGGCGCATAAATTTGCTCTGAAAGATTGGTAAACAGAATGATTTTTGTGTCAGGGAATTTTTCAACAATCAATTTTAAATCACTAATGCTAGTAAGTCCTTCTAGTTCCAAATCTATAATAGCCGTATCAATTGTTTTTTTAGATAATATATCAAGCAGATTATCCAGATTGTTTACTACACCAACAAAACTGAATTCTGAATTTTCTTTAAAATAGGATTTCATCCCATGATGTACAACAGGGTGGTTATCTGCTAGGCAAAGTTTAATCATAGCTTACAATCTTTTAGTTAAAAACTTGATAGTAAAGTTAGTAATTAAAATTGTATTAAATCTTAAAGTATTGTGAATGAAAGAATTTTATTTCAAATTTTCTGGAATTTCACAAACAGGTATAGGTCTCATTTTGTGTTGGTTAATAGTGTTAAGTCTTATGTAAATGTTAAAGACTTCCTTTTTTCTACCAGTAAAGCTATCTGCTTGGGCTCCTTTTTCTACTTCTAGCATTGCCCATTCTAGCTCTTCATAGCTTGCTCCTAGTTGGTCTTCATCAGTACGATCATCCCCAAATAACCCATCTGTAGGCTTTGCTTCGATAATGTTTTGAGGTACTCCTATATTTTTCGCCAATGCTCTAACTTCACTTTTCATTAGGTCGGCAATTGGGCTTATGTCTACACCACCATCGCCATATTTAGTATAAAAACCAACTCCAAAATCTTCAACCTTATTGCCTGTTCCTGCTACTAAGGCATTATTTATTCCTGCAAAGTAGTATAGCGTTGTCATTCTTAATCGCGCACGAGTATTGGCGAGTGTAAGGTTATTAAGGTGTTCATTTTCCGATTCCGGTACTTGTTTGCGAAATGTTTCAAAAACAGGGGTTAGGTCAGTTTCTATTTCCGATACGTTGCTATAGTTAGCCTTAAGCTGTGCTATATGTTCTTTGGCGCGTTGCACGTGGCTGTGTGCCTGATGGATGGGCATTTCTAAGCAAAGTGTAGGTAACCCCGTTTGAGCGCAAAGAGTAGAGGTAAGTGCAGAATCGATACCGCCAGATATGCCCACAACAAAACCTTTTACTTTTGCGTTAGTTGCATAGTCGCGTAACCAGTTTACTATATAATTGTTTATTGCTTCAGCTTTAAATCCGTTATCGGTATGCATATTAAGTATATGTTTATAAATTAGGAGATGTATATTTGCACGATTAATGTGATAAAATTACAAAAATTAAAGAGAGTCAATCCTAATAAGATTACAAAATAATAGTATAAAGATGAAGAAATTTGTGTTGATAGTTGCCGCTTTGGTAATTGCAGTTTCATGCAAAGAAGAAGATAAAAAGGAAAGTGAAATAGCAGCAATACCTATTGAGAAAGTTACCATAGACCGTTTTGAAAAAAAGTTTTTTGGGGGTACACCAGATGATCTTCCGCAATTGAAGAGCGAATACCCATATTTCTTTCCTGAAGGTAATGAAGATGCGGTGTGGTTAGAGATGATGCGCGATACTTTTCAGTTGGAGTTATATAATGAAGTACAGCGAAAATTCCCCACTGTAAATGGGCTTGAAAAAGATTTTGAAGAATTATTTAAACACATAAAATACTATTACCCCAATTTTGAAAGTCCTAAAGTGATAACGCTTGTTTCTGATGACTTACAAACAAAAGCAATATACGCTCAAGGGTTTGTGCTTATACCTTTAAGTCTTTACCTAGGCGCTGATAATAGTTTATATGATTATGAAGAGTTACCGCGCTATAAAGTTCTACAATTTACTCCTTCGCAAATATTGCCCGATGTAGCAACATCATTTGTTTCAGGTAAAATAGCTCCGCCACGCGATAGAACTTTACTAGCACTAATGGTATATTATGGTAAAGAGCTATATATGCAAGATTTGTTACTGCCAGGTATTACCGATGCCGATAAAATAGGCTATACACCCGAGCACTTACAATGGGCACAAGAGAACGAATCGGAAATGTGGCGTTATTTTGTCGATAAAAATTTACTTTATGATACCGATTCTAAATTAGCTCCTAGGTTTATTAACCCTGCACCTTTTTCTAAATTCTACTTAGAACTTGATAATGAGTCGCCTGGAAGATTGGGGCGTTGGTTGGGTTGGCAAATAGTGCGTGCCTATGCAGAAAATAATAAAAATGTAACTTTGCAGGAGCTTTTGGCGATGGATGCCAAAACCATTTTTGAAAATTCTAAATACAAACCCAAGAAATAATGCCAGATACTAAGAAACTTAAATCGGAAATAAAATTTGATATAACACTCGACGAAAACAGAGTGCCCGAAAAACTACATTGGACAGCTCGTGACGGCGGCGTAGAAAACGAAGAATCGAAAGCAATAATGCTATCAGTATGGGATAATAAGGCGAAAGAGAGTATGCGTATTGATCTTTGGACTAAGGATATGCCTGTGGATGAAATGAAAATATTTTTCCACCAAACATTGGTTTCTATGTCCGATACTTTTGAGCGTGCTACAGGTGATAAAAAAATGACCGCCACTATGAAAGATTTTTGCGATTACTTTGCCGAGAAACTCGAACTGAAAAAGGAGTAAAAATAAGTAAACAAAAAAGCGGCAACTGCCGCTTTTTTGTTTAAAAGAACTGTTTTATAATGAATAGTATATTACGTAATTACAAAAGTGAGGATATATCTCATATTGTAAATCTGTTTAGAGATACAGTACATACCATAAATGCTAAAGATTATACTAAGGCACAGCTTAACGCATGGGCTCCTGAGTGTATTGATGCTGAACGATGGGGTGTAAAACTATCGCAACATTATACGCTGGTGGCAGAATGTGATGGTGTTATTTGTGGTTTTGGCGATATGGATAATACAGGGTATTTCGACCACTTGTTTGTGCATAAAGACTATCAAGGGCAGGGAGTAGCTACAAAAATTGCTACTGCTATAGAAGAATATGCTCAGGAAAAAGGTTTTACTATAATAACTGTGGCAGCATCTATTACGGCACAACCTTTTTTCTTAAAACGTGGTTATACTGTAGTGAGAGAACAACAGGTAGAACATAACGGGCAAACGTTTACGAACTTTTTTATGGAAAAACGTTTTTAAACAAAGTCCTGATTGCTGAATATACCCTGATTTACATCATCAATATATTGCAATAATTCGTCGCGCCCTGTACCTTCAGTAGATGATGTTACAAAATGCTGTGGCATTTCTTCCCAATTGTTAGCAAGTAATGCTTTTCGGTAAGCAGCTACATTTTGAGCTATTTTATGACGACTTATTTTGTCTGCTTTGGTAAATATAATGCAAAAAGGAACTTGTGTTTCACCAAGGTAGGTAATAAACTCAAGGTCTATTTTTTGTGCTTCTAGCCTAATATCTATTAATACAAAAGCACATACTAACTGTTCTCGTTTTTCGAAATAATCAGTAATAAACCCCTGAAATACCTCTTTTGTTTTTTTAGATACTCTTGCATAGCCATAGCCAGGCAAATCGACTAAAAACCAATTTTCGTTTATTTTAAAATGATTTATTAGTTGGGTTTTTCCTGGTTTACCAGATGTTTTAGCAAGACTATTTCGCCCTGTAAGCATATTGATAAGAGAGGATTTACCAACGTTAGACCGACCAATAAAAGCATATTCTGGCAAAGGCTCTTTTGGGCATTTACTAACATCAGAATTGCTTATTATAAATTCGGAAGTATTAATTTTCATTATAAAATTTTATAGTTAATAAGACGTGTAAATAAATTATACGTCTGTATCTTCTTGTGTGGGTAGTTTTTTTGTAAAGTTGGTTTTCTTTAACCATTCATGCATTAAGGTGTTAAACTCGTCAGGGTGCTCCATCATTGCTGCGTGCCCACATTTATCTATCCAGTAGAGGCTAGAGTTAGGTAATAATTCATGAAATTCTGTCGCAACTTCTGGTGGAGTAACATTATCGTTTTTACCCCATATTATACAGGTAGGAACGTGCATTTTTGGTAAATCCTTAGCCATATTATGGCGTATAGCACTTTTGGCAATAGTAAGGGTTTTAACTAGTTTTAGCCTGTCGTTTGCCATAGCATATACTTCGTCCACAATTTCTTTAGTGGCTACAGCAGGGTCATAAAATACAGCTTCTGCTTTTTTCTGTATGTAATCATAATCACCTCTTCTTGGGTAGCTATCTCCCATAGCACTTTCATATAGTCCTGAGCTTCCGGTTATAATAAGTCCCAGCATTTTTTCAGGATACATTTTAGTGTGGTATAGCGCAATATGCCCACCTAGCGAATTTCCTAGTAATATAACTCTATCATACCCTTTATAGGTAATAAAATCTTTAACCCATTTAGCAAACGCTTTTACGTTTGTTTTTAATAGGCTTTGAGTATATATAGGTAATTCGGGTATAACTACTTTGTAGCCATGTTTAGGGAAATATTCAGCAACACCGTCAAAGTTGCTTAGTCCTCCCATTAGGCCGTGTAAAATTATTATGGGTGTACCTTCTCCTACTTCATAGTAGCTGTACTTACCCTCTTTATTTGTGCTTTGCATCTTGGTTTATAAACTATATCAGGTAGCACAAATATATGATTTTAATGTTTAACATACAGTCTTTTGTATGCTTGCATTCTTTTTTTGTCGATAACCTTGTGTAATAATCTTGTTTTTAGGTTGTTATGTGTTTTTGTTGAGCAGCGTCAAAGAGTGTTGTTTTTGGCTTATGTGGCATTTAAATAGTGAGTGTTTTACTAGGTGTATTATTGATGAATAATAAAGGCTTTTTTGCCCTTTTTATCGTGCTCTTAATTTTTTTTAATGCCTGCCTGTTAGCTATATAGCTTTGTTTTTAGAGGTGGTGGGAGGTGTGTGGTAAAACTTATTAACAAAGTGGGGTAAAGTGGAGAAAAGTGGTAAATAATGTATATATTTGCTTTATAATCAAGATAAATCTAACTGCTTGAATACCATTGTAGGAACATACGAATGTAAGGTAGATGCGAAGGGAAGGCTGATGATGCCTGCTCCTTTGCGCAAGCAATTAGCTGTGGGTATTGATGATGGTTTTGTTTTAAAGCGTTCGGTTTTTCAGTCTTGTTTAGAGTTGTATCCGATGGCGGAGTGGGAGAAAATGATGCAAAAAATCAACAAACTTAATCGTTTTGTTAAAAAGAACAATGATTTTATAAGGCGATTTACTGCGGGTGTAAAAATCATAGAAGTTGATGCTGCTGGTAGATTACTGATACCGAAAGACCTTGTGGTTTTTGCGGGTATTGATAAAGAAATTGTGTTGTCTTCTGCGGTGAATATCGTGGAGATTTGGGATAAAGAAAAATACGAACAGTCTATTGATGATTCAGTGGTTGATTTTGCAGATCTGGCTGAAGAAGTGATGGGGAATATAAATGATGATGAAAATGGAATATCATAATCCTGTTTTATTAAAAGAAACTGTAGGTGGGCTTGCAATAAAGCCTGATGGTGTGTATGTAGATGTGACCTTTGGGGGTGGTGGGCATTCGCGAGAAATAATGAAACATTTGGGGACGAAAGGAAAGCTATTTGCCTTTGACCAAGATGAGGATGCTCAGGCTAACGTGATAGATGATGAGCGATTTGTATTAATACCTGAGAATTTTAGATTTTTAAAAAGGTATTTACGATTTCATGGTGTAAAAGCAGTTGATGGTATACTGGGAGACCTTGGTGTTTCGTCGCATCAATTTGATGTTGCAGAGCGTGGTTTCTCTACTCGATTTGAGGCGGAGTTAGATATGCGTATGAGTAAGAAAAATGATGTGAGCGCCTATAGTGTGATTAATGAATATGAAGAAGCGCAGTTGAAAAAAATGTTTTTTGATTACGGAGAGCTTAAAAATGCAGGTGCAATAGCAAATACTATTGTTACCGCAAGAGCGGAGAAAGAAATTAGAAATTCTGAAGAGTTAAAATCAGTATTGAGTCGTTTTCTTCCAGCGCATAGGAGTAACAAGATATTAGCACAAATGTATCAGGCTATTCGTATAGAGGTGAACCAAGAA
Organism: Flavobacterium arcticum; assembly: GCF_003344925.1. NCBI lineage: Bacteria > Pseudomonadati > Bacteroidota > Flavobacteriia > Flavobacteriales > Flavobacteriaceae > Flavobacterium > Flavobacterium arcticum. The sequence continues at coordinate 1,849,990 of NZ_CP031188.1, forward strand.
ATAGATGCGCTGAAAGAATTTTTGTTACAGTCGTTAGATGTGCTAAAGCCTGGAGGTAGGCTTAGTGTTATATCATACCACTCTTTAGAGGATAGGTTGGTAAAACGCTATATGCGTAACGGTATGTTTGAAGGAGAGCCCGAACGTGATTTGTATGGCAACTTTGAGGTACCGTTTAAAAGTATAGAGAAACTTATTATGCCTACAGATGAGGAAATAGCGATAAATAACAGAGCGAGAAGCGCAAGACTAAGAGTGGCAGAAAAAAAATAGTTATGAAGGGTGGAGTTTACGGTTTATTAAAAGCAAAATATCTAGTAGATGAAGGCTCAATGAAAAACTGGGGCTTCATTGTGTTTTTGGTTCTTATAGCCATGCTTATGATAGCTAATGCTCATAATTATGAGCAGAAAATACACCGTATTGAAGCATTAAAAAACGAGGTAAAAGTACTTCGTTCAGAATTTGTAGACAGACGTTCTGAATTAATGGAACTTAAAATGGAATCGACTGTGGCGCGAAAGATGGAGCAAAGAGAAATATACCCATCATCGGTACCGCCCAAAAAAATAAAAGTAGTAAAAGAGGAACAGAAAAGTACACTTAGTAAGTTATGGGAGTAGATGATAAAAAAATATCATACAGGATATACTTGGTAGCCTTCGCAATTTTTGTGATGGCTATACTTGTTGCTGTAAAACTCACCAACATACAATGGGTAGAGGGCGATTACTATCGTCAGCTTGCTCGTGAGCGTACTGTGCGCAACTTTACTATACCTGCTAATAGAGGTAATGTGTATTCGGCAGATGGTAGTTTGCTTGCTACTTCTATTCCTAATTACACTATTCGTTTTGATGCGCTTGCACCAAAGAAAGAAAATTTTGAAGAGTACCTTCCTGCTCTTACCGATTCACTTTCGGTAATGTTGGGTAAGCCTTCATTATACTATTATAATAGATTAACTAAAGCACGTAATACTAAAAATAGATACCTGCTTATTACAAAAGGATTAAGCTATACTGAGTATATACGTATTAAAAGTTTTCCGCTGTTTGAGTTAGGTGCTTATAAAGGCGGAATAATTACAGAACAAAAAACAATAAGAGAGCACCCAATAGGTAAAATTGCCGAGCGTACCATAGGGTATGAGAGGTTAAGCTATTCGGGAGAAAACCTAGAGGTAGGTATAGAGGGAGCTTTTGCACAGTATCTTAATGGTACAAATGGCAAGCGCATGATGCAAAAAATATCTAAAAACCAATGGAAGCCTATAAGTGATGATAACGAAATAGAACCTGTAGATGGTTGTGATATAATATCTACTATAGATGTGTATATACAAGATATTGCACATCACGCCTTATTGAAGCAGTTAGAGTATTATGAAGCCGATCATGGTTGTGTAGTGGTTATGGAAACCAAAACAGGGTATGTAAAAGCGATATCTAATCTTGGTCGTGCTAAAGATAGTTCGTATTACGAAACGGTAAACTATGCAGTAGGTGAGTCGCAAGAGCCAGGTTCAACATTTAAACTTGCAGGGCTTATTGCTTTATTAGAAGATAAAAAAGTTGATACCAGCGAGGTGTATGATACACATGATGGAGAGGTACTATATTTTAATCGTAAGATACGAGATTCTAAAAGAGGTGGTTATGGTAAAATATCTTTAGCACGTGGTTTCGAGGTGTCGTCTAATACGGTATTAGTACAGGCAGTTTATGATAGTTATAAAGATAATCCAAAAGAGTTTTTAAGTCATATTAGCAATTTTGGTTTAGATAAACCTTTAGGGGTTTCTATAATAGGAGAGGGTAAACCGTATATACCAAACCCTGATGATAAAAGATGGTCAAAGCTTTCCTTACCATGGATGGGCTTTGGTTACGGAGTTTCGATGACGCCATTACAAACATTAGCATTTTATAATGCTGTAGCAAATGATGGTGAGTTAGTGCGCCCCCTATTTGTAAAGGACATTAAAGAGTGGAATAAAACCATAAAGCACTTTGATAAAGAGGTAATAAACCCAAAAATATGCTCGCAGGAAACAATAGATAAAGTAAAAGATGTGCTGGCAAACGTGGTAAAACGCGGAACAGGTGCAAAATTATATTCGCCTAACTTTTCAATGGCAGGTAAAACGGGTACAGCACAGGTTAATTATGGTAGAGGTAAAGGCGATAATATGTATTATTCATCATCATTTGTAGGTTATTTTCCTGCCGATGAACCTCGGTATTCTTGTATAGTAGTTATACATAAGCCTAGTATTAGAAAAGGATATTATGGTGCCGATGTATCGGGACCTGTATTTAAAAGAATAGCCCAAAAGATATTTACAGATGTGCCGTCTACCAACCAGATAAAAAAGCTAGACAAAGAAATAGAAGCACAAGAGCAATTATATGCTTCTTATTACGAAAAGGCTCAAAACACAGAAGACGTTATGCCTAACCTTGCAGGGATGAGTGGTATGGATGCCGTTGCCTTATTAGGTAATATGGGAGTTAATGTGCAAGTAACAGGTATGGGTAAGGTAAAAAAACAATCTGTAAGGTCAGGAGAGCCACTTAGAAAAGGTCAAACTATAGTGCTGAATTTATTATGATGGTATTAAAAGACATATTATATAAAACTGCTATCGAAGCCGTAAAAGGCACTACCGATGTAATGGTTAATGCCATAACTTTTGATTCTAGAACGGTATCATTTGGAGATGCTTTCGTGGCTATAGTAGGGACACAGTCTAACGGGCATGATTATATAGAAAAAGCAATAAGCCTAGGTGCTGTTGCCATCGTGTGCGAAACATTACCTGAAAACGAAGTTGAAGGGGTTACGTATGTAAGAGTTAAGAACTCAAAAGAAGCATTAGCATTTATGGCTTCTAACTATTATGATACGCCATCTAAAAACTTAAAGCTAGTAGGGGTAACGGGAACTAATGGTAAAACTACCATAGCTTCGTTACTATATCAGTTATTTAAAAATGCAGGCTATAAAACAGGTTTATTATCTACTGTTAAAATAATGGTGGGTGATACTGAATATAAAGCCACACACACCACCCCCGATTCGCTTACTATAAACAAGTATTTGAAAGAAATGACAGATGTGGGTGTAGAGTACTGTTTTATGGAAGTGAGTTCGCACGGCATACATCAAAGCAGGACAGCAGGGTTGCACTTTGTGGGCGGAATATTTACAAATCTTTCGCACGATCATTTAGACTATCATAACAGTTTTGCAGAGTATAGAGATGTAAAGAAGCGATTTTTTGATGAGTTACCTACTACTGCTTTTGCATTGATTAATGGTGATGACAAGAACGGTATGGTGATGTTGCAAAACACAAAAGCAAAAAAGTTAACCTATGCATTAAAAACCTATGCCGATTATAAGGCTCAGATATTAGAAAACCAACTATCAGGGTTGTTGTTAAAAATAAACGAGCAGGAAGTGTGGGTAAAGCTTATAGGTACATTTAATGCCTATAACCTGTTAGCAATATATGGTGCTGCGGTAAACTTAGGCTTAGAAAGTCAAGAAGTATTACGGTTAATGAGTGAGCTAGAAAGTGTTTCAGGACGTTTTCAATTTATTGTTTCAGAAAACAAAGTAACAGCCATAGTCGATTATGCTCACACACCCGATGCGTTAGAAAATGTATTAAAAACTATAGATGCTATACGTACTAGAAATGAACAACTTATTACGGTAGTAGGTTGCGGGGGTAATAGAGATACAACCAAACGCCCTATTATGGCGCATGTAGCATCGTCTATGAGTGATAAGGTGATTTTTACATCAGACAATCCTAGAAATGAAGTGCCTGAGACGATTATAGAAGATATGGAAAAAGGGGTAGAACCTCAAAATTATAAAAAAACAATAGCAGTTGTAGATAGGAAACAAGCTATAAAAACAGCCTGTCAACTGGCAAGCCCTAATGATATTATACTCATTGCAGGTAAAGGGCATGAAACCTATCAAGAGATTAAAGGTATCCGCAATCATTTTGATGATATGGAAACTGTAACAGAGCTATTAGCACAACTAAACAAATAAGCGTATGCTATACTATTTATTTGAATACTTAGACAAACAATTAGATATTCCAGGGGCGGGTGTTTTTCAATACATTACGTTTCGTTCGGGTATGGCGGTTATACTATCGTTGCTAATTTCTACTGTTTTTGGTAAAAAAATAATCAACTTTTTACGCAGACAACAAATAGGTGAAACTGTAAGAGATTTGGGTCTTGACGGGCAAACACAAAAAGCAGGTACACCCACTATGGGAGGGCTTATTATTATAGTAGCTACGCTTATACCAGTACTATTGCTCGCTAAGCTAGATAATATATATGTAATGCTACTTATTGTTACCACACTATGGATGGGAACAATAGGTTTTATAGACGATTATATAAAAATATTTAAAAAAGATAAAGAAGGGCTTAAAGGGAAGTTTAAGGTTATTGGTCAAGTAGGTCTAGGGCTTATAGTAGGCTATGTGCTTTATTTTCACCCAGGTGTTACAGTGCGTACAGATACCTCTAAAGTAGATATTTATGCTGCAACAGAACAAACTACTTTTTCGTCAATGCCAACAGAAGAAAAATCTACCGCCACAACTATTCCGTTCTTTAAAGATAATGAGTTTGATTATGCCGAGCTGCTTTCATGGGCGGGCGATAATTATAAAGATTTTGCATGGCTAATATTCATACCTGTTGTAATATTCATTATAACAGCAGTATCTAACGGTGCTAACCTTACAGATGGTATAGATGGGCTCGCAGCAGGAACATCTGCAATAGCAGTACTCACGCTGGGTATATTCGCCTTTGTCTCGGGTAATATTATATTCTCTAATTATTTGAATATAATGTATATACCTAACTCGGGAGAAATGACGGTCTATATATCGGCTTTTGTAGGGGCACTAGTAGGGTTTCTTTGGTATAACACCTATCCCGCATCGGTTTTTATGGGCGATACAGGTAGTCTTACCATAGGTGGTATAATAGCAGTACTGGCAATAGCAGTACGAAAAGAATTGCTTATTCCAATATTATGTGGAGTATTCCTAGCAGAGAATTTATCGGTAGTACTACAGGTAAGTTATTTTAAATATACAAGGAAAAAATTTGGTGAAGGGCGACGGATTTTCTTGATGGCGCCTTTGCATCACCATTACCAAAAGAAGGGGTATCACGAAAGCAAAATTGTTACCCGTTTTTGGATTATAGCCATAATGCTAGCCATATTTTCGCTAGTGTCATTAAAACTAAGATAGTATGGCAAAACGACTGGTAGTACTAGGAGGCGGAGAAAGCGGTGTGGGTACTGCGATACTCGGTAAGAAAAAAGGATATGAAGTTTTTGTATCTGATTTTGGAAAGATAAAAGAAAGTTATAAAGAAGTTCTTGCACTTAATAAACTAGACTGGGAAGAAGGAAAGCATACCGAGGCACTGATATTAAATGCTAATGTAGTGATGAAAAGCCCAGGCATACCAGATAAGTCACCTATAGTAAAGTTGTTAGAAGAGAAGGGTGTACCTGTAATTTCTGAAATAGAATTTGCAGCTCAATTTACAACAGCAACAACTATAGGTATTACAGGTAGTAACGGTAAAACGACGACCACCATGTTAACGTACCATGTGCTAAAACAAGCTGGGTTAAACGTAGGACTAGCAGGTAATATAGGTAAGAGTTTTGCTTGGCAAGTTGCCGATGATAAGCATGATGCTTATGTGTTAGAGTTGAGCAGTTTTCAATTAGATGGTATTGTCAATTATAAGCCACATATAGCGGTAATAACAAATATAAGTCCTGATCATCTTGACCGATATGAATATAATTATGAATTGTATATCGCGGCAAAATTCAGGATAACAAAGAACCAGACAGAAGATGATTATTTGATATATGATGCCGATGATGAAGCAATAACAAAGTGGTTAAAACAAAATACAGTTAAAGCAAAAAAAATACCCTTTTCGCTTTCGGGCAACAATAAAGAAGGGGTATATATAGAACAGAATACAATTTTAAGCAATATAAACGAGGAGGAATTTAAGATGCCAATAAACGAATTATCATTAGAAGGAAATCATAACGTAAAGAATGCTATGGCAACATCTGCAATTGCAAAACTTATGCGTGTCAGGAAACAAACCATAAGGGAAAGTCTTTCTGATTTTCAGGGTGTAGAGCACCGTTTAGAAAAAGTGCTTAAAATACAAAATGTACAATACATAAATGATAGTAAAGCAACAAATACAAATGCTACGTTTTTTGCGCTAGACAGTATGACAACTCCTACTGTATGGATTGTAGGTGGTGTAGATAAAGGTAACGACTATGACGAATTAATGCAGTTGGTTAATGAAAAGGTAAAAGCAATAATATGCCTTGGGGTAGATAACCAAAAAATAATTAATGCATTTGGCAATGTGGTAGATGTAATGGTAGAAACTACAAGTATGAGCGAGGCAGTGAAAATTGCTCAAAAGATTGCCGAAAAAGGCGATACAGTATTGTTATCGCCAGCATGTGCAAGTTTTGACTTGTTTGAAAATTATGAAGATAGAGGCAGACAGTTTAAAGCTGCTGTACAAAACTTATAAGTACCGTCATTGCGAGTAGGTACGACGAAGCAATCGGTAAAGATAGCTTTACTATACAATAAGCGATAAGCTAAAGTTAAAATGAAAGAATTAATCAATAACTTAAAGGGAGATAAAGGGATCTGGTCGTTTGTAATGCTACTAGCTCTTATATCGTTCATGCCTGTTTTTAGCGCAAGTACTAATCTTGTGTACGTAATAGGCAAGGGCTCTACCATTGGTTATTTGGTTAAACACCTTGTTCATATATTTATTGGTTTTGCATTAATATATTTTGTGCACAAAGTACCCTATCATTACTACAGGGCGTTGTCTAAAATAGCAATGCCTATAGTCGCTTTGTTACTGCTATTTACCTTCATGCAAGGTACAGTTATAGGCGGGGCAAATGCCAGCCGTTGGATAAAAGTTCCGTTTATAGGGGTAACCTTCCAAACATCGGCATTAGCTATGATAGTGCTCATGGTATATGTAGCGCGTTACCTAGCTAAGATTGAAGATAAACCATTTACCTTCAAATCATCATTTTTTGAGCTATGGATTCCAGTATTTATAATACTAGCATTAATATTACCAGCTAACTTTTCTACGGCAGCACTTATGTTTGCTATGGTATGTATGTTGGTTTTTGTTGGTAAATATCCTATGCGTTATTTGGCAATGATAATAGGTATAGGGGTAACAGGGCTTACATTATTTGTACTGTTTGCTATAGCTTTTCCAAAAGCAATGCCTAATAGGGTAGATACTTGGATGAGCCGTATAGAACGCTTTACTACCGATGTGCCCAATGAAGATGACTATCAAATAGAAAAAGCAAAAATAGCCATTGCTACAGGTCAAGTATATGGCTTAGGGCCCGGTAAAAGTGTACAGAAGAACTTTCTGCCACAGTCATCATCCGATTTTATATTTGCCATAATTGTAGAAGAATATGGTTTAGTAGGAGGTCTTGCGGTGTTACTATTATACTTAATGCTCTTCTTTAGATTTTTAGTATCTGCACACAAAACAAATAGTCTGTTTGGTAAACTGCTCATAGTAGGACTTGGTTTCCCAATAATATTTCAGGCACTTATTAACATGGGTGTAGCCGTAGAGTTGTTGCCTGTAACAGGACAAACGCTGCCATTGATAAGTAGTGGAGGTAGCTCTATCTGGATGACTTGTATCGCTATAGGAATCATTATAAGTGTAACGAAGAAAGAAGAAGAGGTTGCTCAAGAATTAGCCGAGAAAGAAGAGCGTGATGCAGCCTTGAAACAAATAATAGATGAACATATACTGAGAGAAAAACAAGAAGAGGAAGCGCAAGCAACGGATGTTGAAGAACCATCTTACAGTATAAAAGATAAAGGTAAAAACCCTATGAGTGCCGTAATGGGTAAGTAGGTTTTGGTAAATATATAATAGAAGAAGAATAGAAAATGAGCAATAAAAAATTCATATTAAGTGGTGGTGGTACAGGAGGACATATCTATCCTGCTATAGCTATTGCAAATGAATTGAAGCGTCGTTTTCCTGACTGCGAGATACTTTTTGTAGGTGCGAAAGATAAAATGGAGATGCAAAAAGTACCACAGGCAGGCTATGAAATTAAAGGACTTTGGATAGCGGGTATTCAGCGAAAGCTGACGCTAGATAATGCTATGTTTCCTTTCAAGTTAATAAGTAGTTTGTTTAAATCGCGTAAAATAGTAAGAGGATTTAAACCCGATGTGGTTATAGGTACAGGTGGTTTTGCAAGTGGTCCTTTATTAAGGGCAGCCGAATCGCTTAATGTGCCAACGGTAGTGCAAGAGCAAAATTCCTATCCAGGTATTACTAATAAATGGTTGGCTAAAAAGGCTCAAAAAATATGTGTAGCTTATGAAGGTCTCGAACGATTTTTTCCCAAAGAGAAGATTGTTGTAACAGGTAACCCTGTACGCGAAGACCTTATATCGATAGATGAAAAACGAAAAGAAGCTATAGCGTTTTATGGACTTGACCCTGAAAAGAAAACCTTATTAGTATTGGGGGGTAGTCTTGGCTCAAGGCGTATAAACCAACTTATCGCCAAAGAGCTAACATGGCTAGAGGCGCAAAATGTACAGGTACTATGGCAGTGTGGTAAATTCTATTTTGAAGAGTACCGCCATTATGGAGAAAGAGAGAGCGTGCAAGTGCTTTCATTTATTGATAGAATGGATTTGGTGTATGCAGCTGCCGATATGGTTATATCGCGTTCAGGAGCATCGTCGGTTTCAGAGCTATGCATAGTAGGCAAACCAGTAGTGTTTATACCCTCGCCAAATGTAGCTGAAGATCATCAAACGAAAAATGCCGAAGCAATAGTTAACAAAGACGGAGCATTGTTGCTGAAAGAAAGCCAGTTAGATACACAGTTTCAACCTGTGTTTGAAGATTTGTTAAAGAATGAAGAGAAAAGGCAAAAGCTCAGCGAGAGTATAAAGGAACTCGCCAAGCCTAATGCCACTAACGATATAGTAGAAGAGATAATAAAGTTGCTTGAAAAGTAAACAGTTTAGCAACGAAGAAGTTAAAAATGAATATGCAATTAGATAACATACATAATGTCTATTTTATAGGAATTGGCGGTATTGGCATGAGTGCCATAGCGCGCTATTTTAAGCACATAGGCAAAAATGTAGCAGGTTATGACCGTACCCCAACGCAGTTGACGAATGCATTAGAGGCAGAGGGTATTGCAATTCATTTTGATGATAAAATAGAGCATATTGATAAAGCTTTTCTTGATACAGCGACTACGCTGGTAGTAGTTACTCCTGCCGTGCCTAAAAACCATATACAATGGAATTATTTTGTTGCTAATAGCTTCAATATAAAAAAGCGTGCAGAAGTATTGGGTGTTATAACTAAGGGGACTTATTGTTTTGCAGTAGCAGGTACACATGGAAAGACTACAACATCCAGTATATTAGGTCACGTGTTGTATAAAAGCGGAGTAGATGTTACCGCATTTTTAGGCGGTGTGGTAGAAGGATATAATACTAATCTTATTGGTAGCGGTAAAACGGTTACGGTAGTAGAAGCAGATGAATTTGATCGTTCTTTTTTATACCTACACCCAAATATTGCATGTGTAACCAGTATGGATGCAGACCATTTAGATATATATGGTGATACAGCAGCAATAGAAGATTCTTTCAGAGAATTTGCTGCTAAAGTTGAAAATAAGAAACACCTTTTTGTGCCTACGGGTCTTCCGTTAGAGGCAGTACAAGTAGGCATAGAAGATGATGCACAGTTTGTTGCTAACAACATTAGCATACAAAACGGTTGGTATGTATTTGATATAGTAACCCCAACCGAGACGGTTAAAGAAGTGAAATTTGCCTTACCAGGTAGGCACAATCTTAGTAATGCTTTGTTGGCATTTGCTATGGCAGCTACCTATGGGGTAGAAACAAGTGCAATTGTGGCTGCATTAGCATCATTTAAAGGAGTAAAACGCAGATTTTCATATCAGATAAAAGAAAAAGGGTTGGTGTATATAGACGATTATGCACACCACCCTACAGAGATAGATGCGGTACACCAGGCAGTAACAGAATTATACCCAGAAGAGAAAATATTAGCAATATTTCAACCGCACCTTTTTAGCCGCACAAGAGATTTTGCAGAAGGGTTTGCCAAGAGTCTTTCTGCTTTCGAGAATGTAGTGCTGTTGGATATCTATCCAGCACGCGAACTGCCTATTGAGGGAGTGACTTCGCAATGGCTGTTAGATATGATGGAGAACCCTAACAAAAAGTTAGTGAGTAAGGCAGATTTACTGCTTTTATTGAAAAAAAACGATGCCTCGGTAATTGTTACCATAGGCGCGGGGGATATTGGGGAATTAGTACCTGAAATTAAAAAAGTTTTGAATGAAAAAAATTAATTGGAATAACGTAAGGCTTGTAGTTATGCTACTTGTGGTAGTTTTCCTTTACTCTTTTTCGGGAAAACGAAACGAGACAAGATGGCTAAAAGAAGCGGGAATAACATTTGAAGAAACGGAGTATTTTATAACCCGTGATAAAGTTAATAAGTTGTTGATACAAAATTATGTCAACGTTACGGATGTAAGGAAAGATAAATTAGATTTGAATAAGCTGGAAAAGTCTCTTGACGATAATCCAATGATTGAGAAAGCAGAGGTTTACGCTACAATAGACGGGAAATTGAAGGCGGTGATAAGGCAAAAAACGCCGATTGCGAGAGTGTATGAAAATTCAAATTCATATTATATTGATCGTAATGGCGATAAAATGCCACTTTCTGAAAGCTATACAGCACGTGTTCCGTTAGTAACGGGTGCGGTAGATAAAATAGAAAGTAAAAAGCTACGGGAGCTTTTGTTGTATTTGTTCAACAACGATTTCTTAAAGAAAAACATTATTGGTATACAAGTGAACCCTAATGGTAGCCTGAAGATGATGAGCAGGGGGTATAACTATGATATAATGTTTGGGCGACCACTTAATATTGAAAGAAAGTTTAAGAATTATATGGCATTTGTACAAGATGCTACAAAGGATAGTATGATAGGGCAGTACAAAACAATAAATCTGAAATTTACACAACAGGTTGTGTGCACCAAAAAATAGGATATGGAAAAAGACAGCATTGCAGTAGGCTTAGATATTGGAACAACAAAAATTGTTGCAATGATAGGCAAGGAAAATGAATATGGAAAGTTGGAAATTTTGGGCGTTGGCAAATCTAAAAGCCTTGGTGTGGCTAGAGGTGTTGTTAATAATATTACCCAAACCATACAGTCGATACAAGAGGCGGTACAAGAAGCTGAGGCAGACTCAGGTTATAAAATAAACGATGTAGTAGTGGGTATCGCGGGACAGCATATCCGTAGTATTCAGCATAGCGACTACATTAGTAGGAATAACCCAGAAGAAGTTATAGGTGAAGAAGATATCGATTTGCTTATCAATCAGGTACACAAATTGGCAATGTTGCCAGGAGAAGAAATTATACATGTATTGCCACAAGAGTTTAAAATAGATGGGCAAACCGAAATAAAAGAGCCTATAGGTATGTATGGCGGTAGGCTAGAGGCTAGCTTTCATGTAGTAGTAGGGCAAGCATCGTCTATACGTAATGTCGGCAGATGTATTAAAAGTGCAGGTTTAGACCTTTCGGGACTTACACTTGAGCCACTTGCTTCGGCAGATGCAGTTTTGAGTCAAGAAGAGAAAGAAGCTGGTGTAGCACTTATCGATATAGGTGGTGGTACTACTGATTTGGCAATTTTTAAAGATGGTATCATCCGTCATACGGCAGTGATACCTTTTGGAGGTAATGTAATAACCGAAGACATTAAAGAAGGCTGTTCTATTATAGAAAAACAAGCAGAATTGCTAAAAGTGAAATTCGGTTCAGCATGGCCAGGAGAAAATAAGGATAATGAAATTGTTTCTATTCCTGGGTTAAGAGGGCGTGAGCCAAAAGAAATATCACTTAAAAACCTTTCTAAAATAATTCATGCCCGTGTGGTAGAGATTGTAGAGCAGGTTTTTGCTGAGATAAAAGCTTATGGACATGAAGACCCTCGCAAAAAACTGATAGCGGGTATAGTGCTTACTGGTGGCGGTTCGCAGTTAAAGCACATTAAGCAACTCGTAGAGTACATTACAGGTATGGATACCCGTATAGGTTATCCTAATGAGCATTTGGCAGGTGACTCTGACGAGGAGATATCAAGCCCACTTTATGCTACAGCAGTAGGTTTAGTAATGAATAGTATTCATAACAATACAAGGAGTGCAACACCTCTTGTAGAGTTACAAAAACCTGCTTCACAGCAGCCTGTGGCTACTACTATAGAAGAGCCTGTATTTGAAGAAAAGGAGCTTGAAAAGGCAATAGCACAGGAACGTGAAGAAGAAGTAGAGTCGACAGAAAAGCGCGTAAAGCGTTCGTTTTTCGATAAGTATATAGATAAGATTAAAGATTTTTTAGATAACGCAGAATAAAAAAACCCGATGGATATGATGAGCAATTCAGATTTTGGAAGCATTTCGTTTGATTTACCAAAAAATCAGTCAAACGTTATCAAAGTAATTGGTGTAGGTGGGGGCGGTAGTAACGCAATTAACCACATGTTTAAGCAGGGAATTAAAGGTGTAGACTTTATAGTTTGTAATACCGATTCTCAGGCATTAGAAAACACAGGTGTGCCAAATAAAATACAACTTGGTGTAAATCTTACCGAGGGGCTTGGTGCGGGTGCCAATCCTGAAGTAGGACAGCAAGCTGCATTAGAAAGTATAGAAGAAATAGAGAAAATGCTAGATACAAATACCAAAATGGTATTTATCACAGCAGGTATGGGTGGTGGTACTGGTACAGGTGCTGCACCAGTAATAGCACAACTGGCTAAGGAAAGAGATATCCTTACTGTAGGTATTGTTACTATACCTTTTCAGTTTGAAGGCAAAGTTCGCTCCGAACAAGCGTTATCCGGAGTAGAAAGGCTTAGAAAACAAGTAGACTCTTTAATTGTTATTAATAATAATAAGCTAAGAGAAGTTTATGGTAACCTTGGTTTTAAAGCAGGGTTCTCTAAAGCAGATGAAGTATTGGCAACAGCCTCACGAGGTATTGCCGAAGTAATTACACACCACTATACGCAGAATATTGACCTTAAAGATGCTAAAACAGTACTGTCTAACAGTGGTACAGCTATAATGGGGTCGGCTGTTGCTACGGGAGAAAGTCGTGCAAAAGATGCTATAGTAAGCGCGCTAGATTCGCCGTTACTTAACGATAATAAGATAACAGGTGCTAAAAATGTATTGTTACTTATTGTTTCAGGTACTAACGAGATTACAATAGATGAGATAGGTGAAATTAATGACCACATACAGGTAGAAGCTGGCTTTAATGCTAACATTATTATGGGTGTGGGTGAAGACGAAACCTTGGGTGAGTCTATTGCTGTAACTATTATTGCTACAGGTTTTAACGTGGAGCAGCAAGATGAGATAGTAAATACTGAGCCTAAAAAAATAATACATGCGCTTGAAGAAGAGCAAAAGTTGGTAACTGATTTATCAAAAAAATCATCATTGCCTTCATTTGATTTTTCTGCACCAGCAGCTACTGAAAATGTTAAGGAGGAAGTTAAAGAAGAAGAACCTGTTAAGGAGCAGGAAAAGGTGGTTTATTCTCTAGAGGATGAAGTAACCGAAAAAAAGCCTGAAGCGAAGGCGGAAGCAGATGAAATGCCGTCTTCGGAGTTTATTAATGGTTTGGATGTGTTTTTTGAAATAGTTTCTCCAAAAGCAGAGGTTGAAGCACAAGAAGTAAAAGATATTAGGGAGATCGAAGTAAATGAACCTGAATTTGTAATTGTAGAAAAAGAAGATCAAATACAACTTCCTTTTGAGCCAGTAGCAGCTAAAGCAAACCAAGAAGACAAACACTTTTTTGAGCTTACAGAAGAAACTCGCGACATAAAGGTAAATGAGCCTGTGCGTGTAGTTCCTGTTACAGAGGTAAATCAAACAGGGGTAGTGCGCTACTCACTTGAAGATTATCTTGAAAAAGAAAATGAGCTATTACAATCTAAGCCAGAAGCTAAAAAAGAAGAGCCTGTAAGCGAAGAGATGAATTTTACGCTTAAGAAAACAGCGCAACCAGAAGAGTCTAAATCTTCTTTACAAGAGGATATTTCTCCTGTAGAAATGACTATAGAGGAAACACTTCGAGTAAGAGCAGAAGAGCGCAGGAAAAAGATGAAAGAATTTAATTATAAATTCCATAACAATTCATCTAAAGTCGATGAGATAGAGAAAGAACCTGCATATAAACGAATGGGTATCGACTTAAATGAATCGAGAGTAGACAACAGTAAATCACGCTTTTCATTAGGGACAGATAGTAACGATGATATACAGTTGCGATCTAACAATTCGTTCCTTCATGATAACGTAGATTAACTAACTCAACCTTATTCTTAACCCGAAAATATAATGTTATTTTCGGGTTATTTTTTTATCTTCGCTGGCATAATTTATAAAACTGTACCCTATGAGTTTACAAACAGATATCATGGCTGCTATGAAAGATGCTATGAGAGCAAAAGATACTGTGGCACTAGAGGCATTAAGAGCTATAAAATCGGGCATATTGCTTGCGCAAACAGAAAGTGGTTCTAAAGAAGAAATTGCTGAAGAAGATGAAATAAAGTTACTGCAAAAGCTAGTAAAACAGCGTAAAGATAGTGCTGCTATATATATAGAACAAGGGCGTCAAGACCTTGCTGACCCTGAGTTGGCACAAGTAGTTGTTATTGAAAAATTTTTGCCAGCACAATTGTCTGAAGCAGAAGTTGAAGCGATTGTTAAAAAGATTATTGCTGATAATGGTTTCTCTGGTATGGCAGATATGGGCAAAGTTATGGGTATAGCCTCTAAAGATCTTGCTGGTAAAGCGGATGGTAAAACGATATCTACAGTAGTGAAGAAATCGTTAGTATAAATAGAATATTAGATTGTCAGACTAGTTGATTGATATAAAATATTTAATCATATTTATCAAAAGAATCTAAAAATGGCTCCGTAGTTCAACTGGATAGAATATCAGATTTCGGCTCTGAGGGTTGGGGGTTCGAATCCCTTCGGAGTCACAAATAGCATATCGAGAATACAATATAGGCGTGAAGCTGCATCATAAAAGATGTATGTTTCACGCCATTACTGTTTTAGGGGGATGCGTTAAAAAAAACTCACATTATGCAAACTCATATTATTGCAACAAACTACCCAATGAATTATAGTGGGAAGTTAATATGAAAAATCCTTATAAGAATTGATTAATGATTTTTTTTTTCGTTTATACCCTATATGGTTTTCTATAACAGAATTAGAAATACAAAAAGTTACATACCATTTAGTGCGTTTGCATTTTTGTATTAGTATGAAAATATTACACATAGTTTTTATTATGTGTTTTACTATGAGTTTATTAAGTTCTGTATTTTTTAAAACATACTCTGTGTTTATTATTTATAATTATTATGTTTTTTAACAAATTATTATAATAATGTTACCGCTAATTAAATTTTAACTTAAACCTTGTGAGGCTCGTAGGAATTCATTAGAATTGCCGAACTTATAATTCTCCAACAAATTATTACTTATGAAACAATACCTTGCAAATTCAATTCTGACATTCCTTTTATTTACCTTAAACTCTTTTTCTCAAACTCAGAGTCAGGAATGTTTCCCAGGAGGTGTTGCAGGTGCAGAGATGTGGTATATGGTAAATCATGATCATTTAGCGACCTCTCTCTTTAAAAATCATAGTACAGATTACAATTATATAATTTTAAAAACCTGTATGCAGGATCAACAAAACAGTTTGTTTAATTTTAATCCTTCGCTTACGACTACCCAACTATGCCTTTTTTATAAAGCACCTTTAGAAAATACTACAGCAAGAAATATCTTTTTTGTAGGAGAGCCAAAAGAGCCTTTACCAAATGAAGATGAAGAAACGTATTCACATATTACTACAGCATGGACTCCTGATTTATATACTCCCCCTATAACAAGTCCTCCTGTAGGTAATCGGTTTGATTTTTCTGATAAAAATGGGCTTATTAATAAAAACGTTTTGACGTATGAGCGCAATAAAGTGTATATAAATTTTTACAAGTGGAACTTATACCAACTTAACAATAAGTTGAAAAGCTACGGTAAGGAAGGTGAAACAGAGTTTTCTATTGGAAAGAGCTATGTCAATCCTCCTAATCAAGAAGAAAACATACCCGCAGTATTAGCTGAATATTTTTCAGGAAATTTCCCTGAATTTATATCTTTTCCTTTTGAGCTTACATATAATCAGCGTAATAGAGTCGAATCATATCTTGCTCTAAAGTATGGTGTAACTCTCATACAAAATGGGGCTACGAATTACAGAGATTCTAAAAATATAATTTTCTGGAATAAAGAGAACACATTGTTTTGGAACCGCATTTTTGGTATCGGAAGAGATGACATTTCAGGACTCAATCAACTACAAAGTGAAAGTTCACATTTTAAAAATTATCTAATTGCATCTGTAGGTGAACTGCAAGCATCGAATCCTGATAAACAACAACTTGTTAGTATTGATGATGATCATAATTTTATTGTTTTTGGAGATAATAATCAGACAGATGGTTTACAGACTGTAAATGATTTTAATGTCCGTACACTCAACACAAAGTGGTTGTCTCAAAATACAGGTGAGAAAGCAACTGATATTCCGGTTTATTTTGAACTTTATTTAGGAGTTGGACTAGGTGTATTAAAACAAGCATTAAATGATAATCCTACATTAAAACTCTGGATGTTGCACGATAAAGATGTCAATAACCAGCAGGTGTCTGACTTTAATAGTCAATATGTTGATTATTATGAAACTGCAAGTATGTCTGGAATTGATATTGGTTACTTTGAAGATGTGTTTTTTGACACTGACAATAATATTTATGATCAATTTACTTTTGGGGTAGGTCCTGAGATGATTGTTCAGGTTCGGTTTGAGCCAGATTGTGATGGCAAAATCATCAAATCTAATGTAGTAATTACAGGAGGGCTAGCACCTTATTATGTTAATATAACTAACACATCGGGTTATGATGAAACTTTCGATATAAATCAAAACACTATGACTTTTGATGCTATAGCTTCTGACACCTATACCGTTCATGTAATAGATTCTTATAGTAATGAAGCAAATACAACAATAGAAGTTGATTTAGAGCAAATAGATGTTGATTTTGGTAATGATATAGTATTGAATCAAAACCTACAGGAAGTAACACTTGATGCTAGTCAAAGCGACCCTGATGCAACATATAAATGGTATTTTAATAATGAGTTACTTGAATATTTTGATCCATTATTGTTAGCTACTGAGCCAGGTACCTATAGGGTTGAAGTAATGAGCGGTAACCATATATGTGAAGATTGGGATGAGATTACGCTTAGTTACGATTTTACCGCAACTGCTTTACCGCAAAGCTCATGTGGAGAGAATACAGGTTCAATTACACTTAATTTAAGTGGAGGAGTAAATACATATAGTGTGCATATACATAATGCTAATGCTGATGTAACTACTGATATTTTTACAGCAAGTAATTCTGAAAATATTTTTATTGATGAAGTCAATTTTGGTAATAATATTGTAACTATACAGGACGGAAATGGAGATGAAATTGTACTAAATGTAGATGTTGTAAGTCCATTAGATGGTATTGAACTAGACTTAATATCTCAGCTTAACAACCAGTGTTCACCAACTGCGGGTCCTGACTACCCAATTTATCAATGTCCAGGAGCAATAATAGATGGTTCTTTAATGGTTACTAACCCTAATGTTAGTTACGAATGGTACTTAGACGGGCAATCTATAGGCTTATATGATCCTGCAGTCCAAGTTTATACAGACGAGAGTAACCCATACCCTTTGGGAACGGCTGTTATAGACTATGAATTGGTTATAACTAATCTAAATAACGGTTGTTCTACAAGTAATATATTTGGTTTAGTCAAAAACACCTATATAAGAGGTATATCTCCTACAGAAAGTAGGCTTTCCTCTACTGAAAATAATGAACCTGAAGTATCTGAAGAAACCACTCCATTAGTAACCCTAGAGACTAAAGTATATCCTAACCCAGTAGAACATAGCACAACTTTTTATTATGAAATTAGCTGCAGCAAAATTTTTACAGGAACTGTAGAAATTTTCAGTGCTACAGGTGCCATATTACATCAGGAGAATATCGAAGGTGAATCAAGCTATAAACTCCCACTTATACTATTATCTTCAGGAAATTATCTAATCAGGACTACAACTTCTGAAGGAACAGTTACTAATCAAGTTATTATAAAATAATCCATCTGACAATCATGCCAACAAATCATTTCAATAAGCTAAGAAAATCAGCTTTTGTAAAACTATTGTTTAGTTCTGTTTTAAGTAATTTGATTTTGTTTTCGCAGCCTTTACAAGGTGCAATTGCAAACTATAATACTACAAAAATTTATTTACCTCAAGGTAACGGATATAATAAAACATATAACGAAGAGGAGGTAACGCCTTTTAATAATGTTATTCCAAATTATGACGATAGTCATAATAACAAAACATCTAACTCGGAGGTATATCGTGAAACGGCCACAGTCTACTATGCTATAGAAAAAAATGGTGTAATCGGAAAACTGAATATTTCAGAAGGTGAAAATCCGTATGATAATTTCTTTAGTATTGATTTGCCCAATGATATTAATACCGACAAATATAAAGCTACATTATTATATGATGTTTATGGGGTAAAAAATGCCTCTCAGACTACTAAAAGTATAAATAACCATAGTGCTTATGGCGGACAAGTCGTAGAGCTTTCAAATGAATGGGTAACTGTTAAGGAACAAGTCCCAGTTAGTCAACTTCAATCAGGGAGAAATGAAATATATTTTAATAGACGAGCAAACAGTACATACCAGTATAAGATAAAAAACATCAGGATTGGATTAGAGCCAATTGACAATACTTCACAAATTAGTGAAGTTAAAGCGTCAAAATATGCAGGCAAATATTATTTGCAAGGTATAGTTTCAAACTCCGAGATAAATTCTGTAGAAGTTTCAGGGTATTCTATTCCAGTTATAGACGGAGTTTTTGAGCATATTTTTTCAGAAATACCCGAAAATTTAAAAGAACTGAATATTTCATATAAAGTTGCGCAAAACAATAATAATTTTATTGTTTCTGTAGTTGAAAGTAAGGTAGAACCTATTTTTGTTGCTAATAATACTGATATTCATGCCTCGCAAAATTATTTATACAAAAATTTACTATCAGCTCCACTATCTTATGAAAGTATTTGTATCGCTATAAAAGATAATATAGAAACTAACTTAACTAATGAGAATGAATTTTTAATTCAAGGACTTCAATTTAAAGACATAAGGGTTGCAAATGATGATATTGAAATAGTAACTGGTGGTGATTTTTCTGCTTATAGAATTAAGCAAAGTTCAAAAGGAGAAAGTATGCCTATTCAAATTCATTTGAAATATAATGATACTGAAATCCCAGATGGTTATACTGTAAAAGATGTAAAGACTTTTTATTTTGATAGAAAACAGAAAAGCTGGAAAGCTTTAGCAGTAGACAGCCTTGACTATGAAAATAATGAGATTATATCATCTATAACAAGTGAAGGTGATACCGATTATATTAATGGAGTAATTAAAGTACCTGATTCTCCCGAAACAGGTAGCTTTGCCCCTACGATGATTAGTGATATGAAGTATGCTGATCCTACTGCTGGCGTAGTTAGCATTGCCCCACCAAGCCCAAATAGCAATGGTACTGTAACTACAGGTTTCCCTATAAAAGTACCTCAGGGACGAGGTGGTATGCAACCTTCGTTAAATATATCATATAGTAGTGAAGCAGGTAATGGTTGGATGGGACTAGGCTGGAACTTAGCTACACCTGCAATCTCTATAAATACAAAATGGGGTGTGCCCAGATTTGATCTTGATAATGAGTCTGAAATATATTCTTTAAATGGATCTGATTTAGTGTTAAAAAATGGTACAGAATATACTAATCCTCATAGGGATAATGATATAGATAGGGTTGACGAAAGAAGGTTTTATCAGCGAAAAGAAGGGGCTTATAATCTCATAATACGTCATGGTAACCATCCAAATAATTATTGGTGGGAAGTTACAGATAAACAAGGGAATAAAAGTTTTTATGGCGGCTGGTATAATACCGAATTAAGCCAATATCAATTTGATAATAATTCAGTAATACGGGTTGGTAACAGTAATAGTAATATAACTCATTGGGCTTTAAAAGCTACCTTAGATACTTATGGTAATTATACCCTATACGAATACGCTTCTTCTATTTCAAACCCCTTTTCAAACTCATCTATTGAGGCAAAATATTTTTATTTAAGTAATATTAAATATACTTTATTCAACCCAGAGAGTTCTATTACAGGTCAAAGCCATTATATGGTAGATTTTAAAAGGAATCAATATACTTTAGGAGGTAATACAATAAACCGAAGCGATGTAATAATTAATGGGCGTAATGGTTATTTAAATATTGTAGATGACTTACTTACAGAAATTCATATATCTTTTAACGAATCGGGGCAAAGTCCTCAACGGATACGGTCTTATAAATTTGATTATGAAGAAAAAGCCTTTAAAAAGCACCAACTCGTTACAATATCAGAGTATGATAAAACCAACTCATTATTCTACTCAAACACTATTGAGTATCATGATGATATTGATCCAAATACTGATGCTATAATTAATTCGAGCAGTACTGCATGGAACGCGAATAGTAGTAGTAGTAACATACCAGCTCCTTTGCAGCAAATGGCTTCTATCATACCAGATGGATCACCTCTTGGAACTTCGACATCTACAGGAGGGTCTATAGCACTGCGAGCAGGTTTCGGTGTAGGGTTTGATATATTTAGTACTAATAATACTATAGGGGGGGCTGTTGATTATAGCTGGAGCAATCAAGATACAAAAGTTAGTTTTATTGATATAAATGGTGATGGACTGCCCGATAAGGTTTATGAAGATGGTTCGGGAATATATTATAGACCTAATATAGGCACAGGGTTTGGAACCTCATACTTGATTGATGACATTAATACATTAAGTAAAACAAACTCTAAAACTAATGGTAAAGGAGTAGATGCTAATGCATTTGGGTTTGGTATCGGTGGAAGTTGGAGCAAAACATCATCTATGACAGAAAATTACTTTACTGACTTTAATGGTGATGGTCTGCCAGATATGATGAGAGGAAATCGTATAAAATTTAATATAACTGCTCCCTTATCAACGAACAGTTCTTATAGAAAATTTGATGATGATGTAAGCCTGTCAGAGAATAAAATTGTTCCAGGAAGTATCAACTCTTCCATAATACCAGATCTTCATCTTGAGACAATGGATGAGTTAAGAGAAGAGCACTCACAGTTTGACCATGTTAAAGTATGGAGAGCTCCATATGATGGTACTGTAAGATTTGAAAATCAGGCAACATTAATAGCTAAGAATAACGATGGTGAAAATGCAAATAATTTTAGATTAACAATTGAGAAGTCTAATAACAACGGGACTGATATTTTACATACATCAAGTCTGGTAAATGCAGGGCAAACGAATAGTTTTGACTTTAATACGTTTAACGGTGATTTTATATCAGTAAGCAAAGGTGATATTATCTTTTTTAGGATACATAATCTCGATTATGGTTATGGTGGAGAAATAGAATGGAATCCTAGAGTAATTTATACGGATACATCAGCAATGCCATATACACATGACAATTCTTCATCTGTAATAGATGAAAATGGAAAAGCTATAGGCATTTTTGATGCAGAAGCTGATTTTATGATGAATAATGACGGAGGAGTATCTATAGATGATGGAAGTACATCCGTAACCTTGAAATTTAATCTTCTTAATGGTAATTTTGCACCAGGTCAATTCTCAGATGATATACGATTTATAATAAAAAAAGTTCGTATTGATTATAGTGATGGAAGTGAATCACCACAAGGCGAATGGACAAGAAAGCTTAATTATAATTCAGGTACTTTTGTATGGGATTTTAACAGCATTTCGGATCAGTTAGATGCATCGGAGGGATATAGAGATGTATACTTTTTTTATGCTGAAAGTGACTCTAATGTCGATTGGAGTACTATTAATTGGAGACCATCTATAATAAGTAACGCAAATCCTTCAGAAATAATTTACCCACCTGTAAGTTATCATACTTACGATGATAATGTAAATCAGTCAAAGTATTGGTTTTCTAGTTATGATTCTGAATTGATAAGTCCTACTGAAGCAGATGTATTAGCTGATCCTAATAAAAAATTTATGCGTTTAACGCATACTTTTTTCGATCAAAATACAGGTTCTTTATTAAACGGGCTCAATGATGAAGAGTTTCCTGTAAAAGTGACTTGGGTTGTTAAAAAGAAAATAGGAAATACCGTTAGTCTATTCCGAGATCATAAAGTTTTTTATATATATAGATTACCAACAAATGATTATATTTTTACGAAATCGGAAAATATTAATGATGTATTAGACCCCACCTTGGCTACTAACTCTTCTTATTACACCTGTCTTTTTTACAGAGCACAAATGAAAGATATTGTAGATGGATCAGGTACAATATATAGTACCTTTTATGTTAACGATAGAAGGGTAGCATTGAATAATAATACTTCAATGACACTGGCATTGGACCCTTATGCAGGTAATTATAGTTTTACTCCAATTACTGTAGATGCTCCTTTTATGGTTTCTTCACCTATATTCTTGGGAGCTACCTACCGTGGGTGGGGACAATTCCTCTATAATGGAGGAATGGAATTTGAACGTGATGATGAAGGAGAAATTACTAACTTAAATAATCCGGCAACTCCTTTTGGTGATTTGCCTATTGATGTTAGTTTGTTTGATTATGAAAGTCAGACTTCAGGTATTGAAAATATAGATCCTCAAATGGATCCTAGTAGTGTAACAGCACCAGGAGGGACATCTTCTATACGCTATACTTTTTATAATGAGGAAAATGAAAATAATAAATATGTAAATAAAAGTATTATAAATGCTATATACGGCTTTAATAATAATGATGTATTAACAGCCACTGTTGGTCGTTTTGGTGAAGGGAATTTGCATGAAATATACGTAGATGAAGATGATATACTACTTAATGAAACAGGAACTTTTATAGCATTAAAACAACGGAGCGTATCAAAAGGGACATCTTTATCAGGTAGTTATTCAGTGGGGTCTGCTACTGAGAGTAAAGCGACTTCGAGAGTGTTGAATCAATATTTGGATTTAAATGGAGATCGTCATCCAGACCTTATTACTGATGGCAGGATTCAATTTACCAATATGCTTGGAGCTTTATCGGGGACTCCGATAGACAATGAGGACAATTTTGTGTCTGGGGATAGAAGTGAAGATTTTACTGTGGGTATTACACTTCCTATTAAACCAAGTTCTACAGCTCCTACAAATCAAAATGGAATAGTTAATGGGAGTGTTAATCGCACAAATACAAGTGTGAATTCTGGTATAAATACTAGTAATGGTAAATCATATGATTCTAATCAATGGGTGGACATGAACGGAGATGGACTACCCGATAAGGTTAAACTTAATAATGAGGGAACTATTGAAGTTTGGCTGAATACAGGTTATGGATTTAGTGAAAAGGTAACATGGGGCTCTGGGTATGGTGATAGCCTTTTTACTAGTACTAGAAATAATGTAGGAGTTGGTGCGGGAATTGGAGGTTCTTTTACACCTAATTCTTCTTTTGCTGCGGGTTTTGGAGCTTCTTACAGTACAGCGAGAATAGCTGCACTTTTTATAGATGTCAATAATGATGGACTTCCTGACTTAGTAATTAGGGTTTCAGATTTCAACTACGCATATTATTTAAATAATGGTAAAGGCTTTGAAACTGTTTCAAGTACATTTTATAATAATAACCTAGAAATCGAGAAAGATTACTCTCTTTCGGGTAATATATACGGGTCTTTTACAGGTGGGTTTATAATACCATCACCAGCTATTTTTGTGACATTTAAAATTGTTTTTACCCCTAGCTTATCCTTCAATGGAAGTTATAACGAGAAAACTATTATGGTACAAGACATAGATGGCGACGGACTCCCTGATATCTTAAGTAAAAGTTCAAATAATAATAATGATATTAATGCTCGTTTAAACAAAGTTGGAAAAACTCACCTGCTTAAAAAAGTTAATACACCACTTGGCGGGAGCTGGAGCGTTACCTACGAAAGAGATGGTAATACTTATGAAATGCCCCAAAGCAAATGGGTACTTAAAACCATTACCACAAACGACGGGTTTAGTCAAGATGGAGACTATAAGCCCAATACATCTGAAATTGCTGTAAACTATGGCAGACCTAATTATGACAGGCGTGAGAGGGAATTTTACGGTTATAGCTATATATCAATTAATCAGGTAGATCCAGCTACATCAGCAATATATCGTACTATTACAAAAGCCTACCATAACAAAAATTATTATTTAAGTGGGGCAGAATATTCAACAATTGTTAGAGATGAAAATAATAATACGCTTTCAGAATCTACAACACTATATAACCTTCTAGACCCTGATGACCCTGTTGTTAATATGGATGCTACAGAAGAAGATAGCTATTTACAAACAAGTTTAATAGCTAATGCAGAGGAATTATTTGATAAATCGAGACTTTTTATAGCGCCTGTAAGAGTAACTTCTAAAGTTTTTGAAAATGGTCCTGCGCTTACTACAGTAAAAGATTTCTCTAAGTATGATGAATATGGTAATCTCCTTGAGTATATAGATTATGGTGAAGACGAAGGAGACAATTATAAAACTATTATAAAATATGTTGATTACAATCTTAATAATGCAGATAATGCATTCGGTTTACCCTCCAGAGTCTCTGTTTATAACTTAGATGGAAGCCAACTATTAAGACAGCGAATAGCTGGATTTAATCATTTTGCTAAAATGAGCTCTATAAAAATATATTCATCAATTGAAGAGGGGAGTAAATATGAGTTTCGTTATGATGAATATGGTAACGTTAACCGCATAAACGATGTATATAACACTAATGCAGAGTCTAGTATATATTACAAACAAATAGTTTACGAGCCTATTTTGCATACTTATCCAATAAGTGTAGAGAATTCTTTTGGAGAAAACTCATCTGTAGAATACGAATATTTATTTGGCTCTCCTACCTTAACTACTGATGTAAATGGGCAGCAAATGCGCACTCGTATAGATAACAAAGGTAGGGTAACCGAAGTTACTGGTCCCAATGAAATGGCATTAGAAAGTGTATCAGGCCCTGACACAGCATGGACAATTCGTATGGAATATGAAAACAGCTTTGAACCAGATGATTATAATGAAGGAGAAAGCCAGCATCATGCTATTACACGTCATTTTGACCCTGAATATGCCAACGGAACCAATATAACTACAAATGAATTACTAACTGTAAGTATTGTAGATGGCTTCGGGCAGCCTATACAGGTAAAAAAGACTCATTTTTCAGATACAACAAAATGGCTGATAAATGGTTTTGAGAAAAAAGATGCTTTCGGGCGTGTGCTAGAAAGCTATTTACCCGTTACGCAAACTTATAATGGCGGCAACTCGCCATATTATCATCATATTTCTTATTCAAGTCTAACCGATAATCCGGTTGTAATGACTTATGATGCCAAAGACAGGGTAAAAACAGTGAAACAACCAGGTGAAACCGATATATCATCTATAGACTATTCTATTTCTGATGGTATGCTTATACAAAAAATGACAACCGAAAACGATGGCACAACCCAAACACTAGATACTTATACCGACATAAGGGGGCGTCAACGAAAAACAGTACAAAATGATACAAAAACAATTCTTTATACCTATAATGCTATTAATGAGCTTTTAAAGGTTACGGATGAAAACTCTGAAACAAGCTATAAATATGATTTAGCTGGTAGGGTGTTAGAAGTACGCCAACCTGATCGCGGACTTACAACGTATAAATATGATAATGCTAATAGACTTATTGAGCAAAGTAACTCTAACCTTATAATTAATGATAACCAAACCATAAAGTATCATTATAACTATGATAGACTGGTAAGAATAGAATACCCACAAAACCCACTCAATGAGGTTAAATATACCTATGGAGCGCCTAATGACCCTTTAGCTACATCCGAAAATGCAGTAGGCAGGCTATTAAAGCTAGAAGATGCTACAGGAGTACAGGTATACGGCTATGGGCATATGGGCGAAGTTACCAAGAACCTACGTTCGGTAGCGGTAGCAGGTCATCATTCGTACTGGTTCCTTACAGAATGGCAATATGATAGTTGGAATCGTGTTAAGCAAATAATATACCCTGACAGGGAAATCGTAAACTATAAGTATAATCTAGGAGGCATGATTGACCATATTGGTAGTGAAATGCTTGGTATACCTTCAGCAGATGTACAGCCTGTAGTAGAAAATATTACCTATAACGATTATGGAGAGCGTACTAGTATAACTTATGGTAATGGCACATCAACAATTTATGATTATGACGAAAGACGTAGGATGAATAGCCTTCAGCATAACTTTGCAGGTAGTTATCAGGTAAATAAGCACTATACGTATGATGTGCTTTCTAACATAACTAGGATAGAAACAACTCAACCACAAAACAGCCTGCCTGGACAAGGGCAATTAGGCGGACCAGTTTATCATAAATATATCTATGATAACTTTAACCGTCTTACGGATGCCGAAGGGCATTACACAGGACCAAATGACATTGGTACCAATACCTACCTGCGCCAAGAGTATGAATTGCATATGGAGTATAATAATGACCATACCATACGCAAAAAAACACAAGTACATTGGCAGGGAGAAGTGAGCAGTTATGGACCAATACAACAAGCAGACAAGATACCCGTACATAAAACTAGTTATATACTCGACTATAGCCAATATGCGACAGGTGAATATGTAGCAGGCGATTATGGTTATGTACAGCAGCATGCGCCACGCAAAATAGTAGAAACCCCAGGATGGGTAACTAACCCAGCACAAAATGACCCACGCATAAGGGAAAAAACTATTGAATATGATGCTAATGGTAACCAAACAGAGATTAAAGAAAAAGTAGGCGAACTAGAAATAAGCCTACGCAAGAACCTATGGGATGAAGAAAACCGTCTAATGGCAGTTGACCTAAAACCCGACGACCATGATAATCGCCCTGTAGCTATATATACTTATGATGCTGGCGGAGAGCGAACCATACGCTATAATTATGACCGTATAGACGTGTATAGTAATGCCGACCAAATTGCCACGCAGACTAATGAAAACATAATGATTTATCCTAGTGGACTAATGATGGGTAAAGTAAGAGAAGCAGGAGCCTTACGAGATATACCTCTTATTTATACTAAGCATTATTATATAGGTGCTGAGCGAATTAGTGCAAAAACCGCTACAGCACATTATTTATGTTATTACCCTAATGGTGTACTGGCAGATATTATGCCTGATTTGCAAGAAACTATGGTAAGACCGCAAAGTACTACAAGTGTTGAAGATGCTGCTACAATAGTCTCAGGAGTGTTTAATGTTTTTGGAATTATACCACCTACGTTTAGCCCAGATTATACGCCTGAAGATGATAATACACACAACCAAGGTACTAACCTACATAATCCCGCAAAGTTACAAATATTCTATTTCCATCCGGACCATTTGGGTAGTAGCAGTTATATAACCAACAAAGCGGGAACGGTAAGCCAGCACATGGAATACCTGCCCTTTGGAGAAACCCTTGCCGATGAGCATCTAAACTCGCATAACAGCCCGTTTAAGTTTAACGGTAAAGAATATGACGAAGAAACAGGTAATTATTATTACTCAGCACGTTATTATGATCCTAAATTAAGTATCTTTATATCTGTTGACCCACTGGCACACAAGATGCCAGCTTGGTCACCGTACAATTACACATTTAACAATCCAATAAGATATACAGACCCAGATGGTAGAATTCCTATCATTCCTTGGTTATTAAAAGCAGGTGCAGGAGCAGCAGCTGATATGTTAGCACAGGCGAGTATGGATTATTTATTTAATTCTAATACTACAAGTTGGGGGCAGGCTTTTGATAATGTAAACTATTATCAAGTAGCAAGGTCAGGTGCTGAAGGATTAATTCCTTGGAGAACACCAGGAGGTAAAATAGGTCGAGCAGCTGCCACAGCAACAGGAGATGTTCTTGTAAATGCAATCAATGACCCAAATAATTATACAGCAGAACAAGCAGGTTTAGACTTTGCAACAGGTTTTGTTGGCGACCTTGCAGGAGGTGGGTTTGGACAAATTCTTAATAAGTATGGCTCTAAAGCTGTCATAAATGGATTGATGGATAAACTGGGTTATAGTGCAACTCAGGTTAGAAAAATGACAGGAGGATTTGATGGCGATGCTGTGAGAAAATGGTATAAAAGCAATGTTGATGGTATGAATATAAAAGTTTCCCCCACGGAAGCTAATGCAAGAAGTATTGTTGGACAGAGAAACTCATTTAAACAGCAAGCAAGAGATTTAATGTCTGACCAAAACGCAGCAGGAAATCTACCTGCGATACAAGATTATGATTATTATTATAATAAATCTTATAATAAAGGTTTAAGAGGAGATGCTTTATATCAGGACATCATAAATGGTGGTCAAAAAACAAATGCTACTTACAATAAAAAATATGGTGAATAATGTTAGGAGTATTTAAAAAAATAAATAGAATAATGTGTGAGCGGCTTACTTGGAATCCAATTCAAGGGGAGGAAAGAAAATATTATAGTAATAAATATTCACAAAATGAATGTTGGATACAAATGAATGATTTTCCAGAAGAGCCCTTATGGACAATTTTTTATAAAGAACAAACCAAGGATATTGAGGATACACCCATACTTTGGAAAATAAATTACCCAAATAAAAAACCACTCATTTGAGTGGTTTTTTTGTTATAAGATACTTTGTATTTTCCTTTTGGCGATAAAAGCGTCAATGACCGAGAAGATATGTAGTTTATCATCTTCGGTAAATTTAGAGACTTCCAATATGCGTTCACGAGTGGTTTTATCCATTTGTAATGATTTGGCTACCCTTTATAGTTGCATTATTTCTAAGGTTTAGTAATAATAGTAAATTTAGACATCTTTCAAGATCAATTTTATGGAGTATAGTGTTTTCAGGTTTTTTTATATTTTCGTGTCAGAACATAACTTTTTATATAATAGATTTTTTGAATATACCTAAAAAATTTTAGCATCGAACTCTGATTTTTTGGTAATGTATCAGATGTGTTGATGGCTAAGCAGTAATAACCATTACCCCGACCATTTAGGCAGTAGTAGTTATATAACCAACAAAGCGGGAACCGTAAGCCAGCATATGGAATACCTACCCTTTGGCGAAACACTAGCTGATGAACACTTAAACTCCATAAACAGCCCGTTTAAGTATAACGGTAAAGAGCTTGACGACGAAACAGGAAATTATTATTACAGTGCACGCTATTATGACCCTAAATTTATTATCTTTATAAGTGTTGACCCGCTTGTATTAGAAATAGGATATGCTTATGGATATTGTTGTCAGAATCTTGTTTATAAATTTAATTTTATGCAATCACTAAAAAGTGACCGCTACCCCAAAGCCTGCTTGTTCCCTATTATAAAAAGGTATAAACGATACAGAGGTTTTACTTTCTTCCGTTTTTTTTCCGAAAATTTTCTTTTTTATAAAAGGGTTAACCCAATAAGCAATTTTAGTGCTTAGTATACCAATGCCTGCCCCCGCCATTACATCGGTAAACCAGTGCCTGTCGTTATACATTCTGAATAACCCTGTACCCGATGCTACTACATAGCCCGTAATGCCATACCATATAGATACATCTTTATACTCTTGCCATAAAAATTCTGCCCCTGCAAAGGCGGTTGCTGTATGCCCTGATGGAAATGAGTTTTTAGAACTACCATCTGGACGTTCAATTTTTGTTAATGATTTTAGCCCCATCACACTACCAGCTACAATAAGGTATGAGGTGGCAATTACTGTTGTTCTATCTCTAAAGTTACTTTTGCCTTTCACCCCAGCTAGATTAAGAGCATATACAGAAGCCACAGGCGCATATTGCGAAAAATCATCAATGGTTATTTTATCATCAATGTTTTCGGTTAACTCATCTCTAATCTCTGTATTCATCCCTTTAATACCGTCGCTTTCAATTCCTATAACACCATGCCCAATAAGCAGGGTGGGTATTACTAACTGCTTTACATGAAATTTTGAATTTGATGATGTTATAGTGTCGGTACTACTCATATATTGAGCTTGTAGCGATAGAACATTTAATAAACATGAAATTAAAAGAAAGGACTTAAACATAGTGTTGTTTTTATAATTGTACTATGTTATAAACGTACTAGCGTAAATAAAATTCGGGCTTAAGTTTCAATTTAAGCAAACATTAAGTTTTACAAAATAAGATGTAATATGATTGGGTATAAAAAATAAAAAATCCCTAATTAGGGATTTTTTATTTTTATGCTGTCAAAAACTTCTATTACCTTCTGCCTACAGCCAGTCTGTATAAAATACCAATAACTGCCAGTACAAGTAAAATATGGATTAAAGAGCCTACGGCTTCTCCGAAGCCAAAAAAACCTACTAACCATCCAATAATAAGAATTACAATAATTAACGAAACTAAATCTCTCATAATAAGTGTTTTTTAATGTTAGTGAAGTAAAGTTATGAGATTATTTTGTTGTATGTTAGTTTATTAAGATTACTTTAATAGCTAATGTTTTCTTAATAAAAATAGGTGAGGGTAAATTAATAATGTAAACTAAGGATAATAATTTTTTAATTGAGTATTTTTGTATAGTATTATATTACAATATTTTCCATGCAAACTCCCTTAAAAATTGCAGTAGTAGGCTCTGGACTGGTAGGGTCATTACTAGCAATATACCTCAAAAGAGCAGGACACACAGTACATGTTTTTGATAGAAGTCAAGATATCAGGACAGTAGAGTTCTCCGGACGTTCAATAAATCTTGCTATGTCTCATCGAGGCTGGAAAGCATTAGACGATCTTGGTCTTGGAGATGAGATACGAGAAATAGCCATACCTATGGATAAACGAGCCATACATAATGTAGGGCAGTCACTTAATTATCAATATTACGGTAAAGAAGGAGAAAGTATTTACTCTATATCTCGTGGAGTGCTTAACAGGAAAATGATTTCGCTTGCAGAAGAAGAGGGTGTTAACTTTTTCTTCGAAACTAAAATTTGGGATGTCACTATGGCTACCGCTACCTTGCATACAGGAGAAACAGAACAAGGTGAGTGGGGAGAGTTAGATTATGATATGGTATTTGGTGCAGATGGGGCTTTCTCTAGAGTAAGACACAGAATGCAACGTCAAAGTATGTTTAACTACTCGCAAGAGTTTTTAAACTTAGGTTATAAAGAGCTTAATATCCCTGCCAATGAAGATGGTACCCATAAGCTAGATAAAAACTCACTACATATATGGCCAAGGCACAATTTTATGCTTATAGCATTGCCTAATCTCGATGGTAGTTTTACCTGTACACTTTTTATGCCGTTTGAAGGCGAAAATTCTTTTGAGTCATTAAAAGATAAAGAAACGCTGAAACAGTTTTTTGCACATTATTTCCCATCTACTATAGATGTAATACCAGAGCTGGTCGAAGATTTCTTTAAAAACCCTACAAGTACACTGGTTACCATGAAGTGTTACCCGTGGACGTATAATGATAAAGTTGCCCTTATAGGCGATGCTTGTCATGCTATAGTGCCTTTTTATGGACACGGAATGAATGCTGGTTTTGAAGATATTACTATACTGAATCAGATAATGCAAGAATATGGCGACGACTGGAACCGTATTTTTAAAGAATATGAACAAAGTCGTAAACCTGATACAGATGCTATAGCCGAATTATCGTACCGTAATTTTATGGAGATGAGCTCTAAAACAGCAGATGAAAACTTTCTTTTACAAAAGAAAATAGAGAAACGCTTCTCAGAAAAATATCCTGAAA
This sequence comes from Flavobacterium arcticum, assembly GCF_003344925.1. NCBI lineage: Bacteria > Pseudomonadati > Bacteroidota > Flavobacteriia > Flavobacteriales > Flavobacteriaceae > Flavobacterium > Flavobacterium arcticum. Next base: position 1,882,447 of record NZ_CP031188.1, read on the forward strand.
AATGGATACCACTATATAGTAGAGTAACTTTTAGTCACAGACCATATAGTGAAGCACTAGCAATTGGCGATCAGCAAAAAGCGATCATGAATGAGGTAATGCAAATGGACAACATCCATGAGCTATGGGATAGCATAGTAGTAGAAAATAAAATAATAGAACTACTAGCAGGTAAATAGATTGCGTTTTTTTTAACTATTCACTATCGCGGTGTGCGGTTTCTATAGTAAAAGCGGGCATGCATATCGCTATATATTCACAAGGTTCATTAAAAGGGTTGGCATATTGCACCCTTGCTCCTTTTTTTATTTTTATCGATTGTCCTGCTTCAAGTATAACCTTTTCTCCATCAATAGTAAATTGCTTCTTGCCTTTTATTATATAGGTGTATTCGTCAAAATCAGGTTTTTGGTGTGGTTCACTCCATTCAGGCGGTGCTACCATATGTGCAATAGATAACTGAGCATTGCTGTCAGATGCTTTCCCGAAGTGTTCTTCAATAAGTTTACCATCATTAGTTGGTACTATAAAAGGAGTTGTTTGTATAACAAAGTTTTTCATGACATATAGGGTTTAAATGGTGTTAGTGAATTGTTATTATGAAAAATATAATCTCTTCACAATAAAATAGTATGAATTGTGTTATTTATAAGTAATCTATATTAAATTAAAATTATTATTAAGAAATAAGGGTTTCGTTTTGTGAAAAATAAATTTATGTAAATAAATTGGCTTTAAATGTAAAGTTATAGTTAGGAATGCTATAATAAATTAATGTTAAGAAGTAATAAAAAAAACCTTTTTGTTTTTTTTTATTAGTTAAAAAATTAAATTTGCCAATCTTATATAAATTATAAGATAAACAACAAGAAACTATTATTTAAAAAAAATCAAAAACTAAATTTTTTAGAAAAATGGCAAACGCATCTATTCAGAAGGTTGAAAAAAAGGGTGAATCTAAAGGTTCTAATTTATTCGCAGGATTAGCTATTATATTATGCTTAATCGTAGCAGCTCTTGTATGGAAATTTATCATGGGGCATCCATCAAACTTCCAGGATAACGATCCTGAAGGACATCCACTACCAGGTAACTACCTTGCAATGGTATATAAGGGTGGATACGTTGTACCAGTACTTATGGGATTATTCCTTATGGCAGTAGTATTCTCTATCGAGCGTCTACTTGTTATCAATAAAGCAGCAGGTAAAGGTAACGTTGAGGCATTTGTAAGAAAAGTGCAAACTCAAATTTCAGCAGGTAACATCAACGAAGCTATGGCTGAGTGTGACAAGCAACAAGGAACTGTTGCAAATGTTGTAAGAGCTGGTTTATTAAAATATGAAGAAGTTAAAAGAGAAGGTTTCGATAGCGAAAGAGCAGAAGCTGCTATACAGCAAGAAATAGAAGAAGCTACTTCTCTTGAGATGCCAATATTAGAGAAAAACCTTGTGGTTATCTCTACATTAGTATCTATTGGTACACTATGTGGTCTATTAGGTACAGTAACAGGTATGATTAAGGCATTCTCTGCACTTGGTGCTGGTTCTACGCCTGACTCTGCTGCACTTGCAAATGGTATTTCTGAAGCACTTATTAACACTGCTACAGGTATTGCAACATCTACACTTGCAGTAATTGCATACAACGCATTTACATCTAAAATTGACAAATTAACCTACTCTATTGATGAGGCTGGGTTTACAATTGCTCAGACTTACAGACGTTTCAGGGCTCGTGCCAACAACGCATAATTAGAGTAGTTTAAGTTAATAAATAACATAAAATTTAAAAGTAAGGAGGTTTCCTTCCTGCTTTTAAATTTTATATAAGCGTAAAAATAATGGCTAAAGTAAAAGTATCTAAAAAGAGCACCAGGATAGACATGACCGCTATGTGCGACGTGGCGTTCCTTTTGTTGTCGTTCTTTATTATGTCGGCTACTGCAAAGCAGCCTGAGCCTCATCCTGTAGATACTCCTGCCTCTACCGTGCTAGATAAGCTTCCAGAAGAGGTTGCTACTATTACAGTAGGAGATAAGAAAGCGTTTTTTAACATACCAGGGAAGGATGTTAAGATAGAAACACTTAAGCGTATTTCTCAGGAATATAATATGAGTTTTACCGAGAGTGAGTATGAAGCTTTTGGTAATATGCAAGGGTTTGGAGTGCCACTAAATCAGTTAAAAGGTCTTTTGACTATGGCAGCAGCAGAAAGAAATGCTGGTGATATACAAAAAGGTATTCCTTTTGATACGATTAATGATCAATTGAGTAGTTGGGTAAAACAAGCTCGTGAAGCATCTAAAGCAGTACTAGAAGAAAGAATAAGAGACGGAGAAGATTTACAATATAAAGATCTTGATATTGCTATAAAAGGTGATGCTGATGAAGATTATCCAACAATAAAAAGGGTAATAGATATATTACAGGCGCAAAAAAAGAATCGATTTTTTCTTGTGACTGGTTTAAGAAACGAAGATTTTTAATATTATAAAAATAATATAAAATGGCAGAATTAAATACTGGCGGCGACGGTGGTAAAGGCGGCAAAGTAAGAAGTAAAAAATCGAACCCAGGGGTAGACCTTACCGCGATGGTAGATTTGGCTTTCCTTCTTATTACTTTCTTTATGCTTACCACATCGTTATCTAAACCGCAATCAATGCCTTTGGCAATGCCGGATAAAACAGAGCAGCCCGATAGTGATAAAGATGTTATGCCTATAGATGAGTCGCGTTTAATGACTATATTGATAGGTAAGGATAATACTATATTATGGTATGTTGGTAAGTTTACAGAACCTAAAGTAGAGCCTACACAGTCTGAATTTGGTAAAGAAGGTATCAGGAAAGTGTTGCTAGAGCAAATAGCACGTGCTAAAGCTTATGTGAAGAGAGACGGCGGTAAGCCGGACGAGCATCTTATTGTAAACATCAAAGCAAGTGATAAGGCAAGCTACCGTAACCTTGTAGATATTCTTGATGAAATGGCAATTACTCACCCACAGCTATATGCTATTGGTGATATTACAGAGCCTGAAGTAAAACTGTTAGAAGAAAAAGGTTTGTTGTAACCTTACTAACGTAAAAATTAAATTATGTCAAAACTTAATATATTCAGGGAGAAGTGGATTGATATGGTGTTTGAGGGGCGTAACCAAGAGTATGGAGCATACAAGCTTCGTGCAGAAAACTCAAAAACAACCGTACGTGCATTCATCATAGGAGCATTACTTTTTATCACTGCTATATCAACACCTTTGGTTTCAAAATACATAGGTGCTGGTCTTAGCAAGGCAGATAAAAAAGATGATGTGGATAAAATAATCGAAATGGTCGATTTATTACCGCCTCCTGAAGAAGAGCCACTTCCACCACCACCACCACCTGTAGAGGAGGTATATCAGGCACCAAAATCAGTAGTAGAAGAGGTTAAATTTAAACCACTTGAAGCTGCTAAGAAAGAAGAAGTTCCTGAAGATCCACCAAAAATAGAGCAATTTAAAGAAGCAGATCCGAGTTCAAGAAATGCAGAAGCTAGCCCAACGGGAGATATCAATATTGGTAAACCATCGGGAGATCTTGATAAAGGTGTAGAAGTTCCTGATAATGCTGTATATAACACAGCAGGTCTTCAAGTACAACCAGAGTATCCTGGAGGTATAGAAGAATTTTACAACTATGTAAATAAAAACTTCAGAATACCAGACATCGATCAAGATATGAAGGCAAGAATTTATGTTTCTTTCGTTGTAGAAAAAGATGGATCTATGACAGGTATTAAAGTACTTAGAGATCCAGGTTACGGATTGGGTAAAGAAGCCGAACGCGTACTTAAGTCTATGAAAAAGAAATGGAGTCCAGGTATCCAAAATGGTAAACCTGTTAGAGCTTCCTATAACTTGCCTATTACTATAAACATTAGGTCATAGTAATAAGCGCGATGTTTAAAGATAATAAATCTCAATACAAAAAGCAGAAATCGCCACAACAGCGATTTCTGTTTGTTTTTGGAATAGTGTTTTTTTTAATGTATTTGGCACTTGGATTAATTATAATTTTCTGGAAAACCATTCCTTTAAATATTTCCTATAATGGTAGGCTAGCCTTTGGGTTGTTACTCATTGTTTATGCTTTTATCCGTTTTATTAGGTTACTTAAAAAGAATAAGGAGTAGTATTGCATTATGAAAAAGAGATATATAGTTATAATTATAAGTTTTATCGCTACAGGCTTGTTTTTTGCTTGTAAGGGCACATCTAACGATAAGATTGAAGAAACTTCGACGACAGGTACTCTTACATTATATGTAGATAATACAGTACAACCTATTACTGAAGATGTAGTTGCTGTTTTTGAAAGTGTATATGATAGAGCTACAATTACTCAGGTTAATAAAGCTGAAAACGAAATTGTTAACGCATTATTGAGCGATACTGCTAAAGTTGCAATCATGACGAGGCAGCTTACACCTCAAGAAGAAAATCACTTTAAACAAAAAAATGTAGTACCTAAGGTTACAGAATTTGCAGTAGATGCGATAGCATTAATAGTAAACGAGAGAACTACAGATAGTATTATAGATATTGAAGAGGTATTAAAAGTCTTAAAAGGAGAACCGTCTGAAAAGATAAATAAATTGGTTTTTGATAACCAAAATTCAAGTACAGTACAGTTTCTTTTAAAAAGAGCAGGTGTTACAACTGTTCCTGCTAAAAACGTATATTCGTTAAAAACAAACGAAGAGGTAATAAAGTATATAAATAATAATGCTGGTGCTGTGGGTATTGTAGGGGTAAACTGGTTAGTACAACCACCACTACAATTAAAAGAATATGTACAAAATATAAAGGTTTTAGCAGTAAGTAATATTGATGTTAATACTGGAGAAAAAAAATATTATAAACCTTCTCAAAGTGATATAGCTACAGGTTTATATCCGCTTACTCGCAAGGTATATGTTTTAAACTATCAAGGCAAAGATGGTTTAGGCACAGGGTTTGCAATATACATAAGAGCGCACGAAGGACAGCGCATTATTTTGAAATCAGGATTATTGCCTGTCGAGATACCTACAAGGGATATTGAGGTGCGAAAAGAATTGTAAGTAAATTAACTACTAAATATTAAAATTAAAGGAGAATAAAATGATCAAGATCGAAAAATTCAAAATCCTTGGATTATCATTATTGTTATTCAGCGCGGCTAATGCCCAAGATGTTGAACAGGCAAAAAAGGCTATTGATGCCGAAAAATACCAAAATGCTAAAAAAGCACTTAAATCGCTAATTGCATCTAATGATGATGAAGGTAAAAATTACTTTCTTTTAGGAAATGTTTACTTAAAACAAGAAGAGCAAGACTCTGCAGCTATTTACTTTAATAGAGGTAAAAATGTAAAGAGAGATGCTGAGTATAACTTGATAGGTTTGGCTCAAATAGACCTTAGCAATGGTAATGCATCTGCTGCACAAACTAAATTTAAAGCAGTAGAAGAAGAACTTAGACGTAAAGATGTAGAGCAGCTTGTTTATATGGGGCGTGCTTATATCAATGCTGAAAACCCTGATTTTAAGAAAGCAATAACAATATTAAATAAAGCGCTAGAAAAAGATGATAAAAATGCTCAGGCATATTTAAGTCTAGGTGATGCGTATGTAGGTGATGAGAATTATAACGATGCCTATAAAGCATATCGTAATGCTTTTAGATTAGACAATACTGCACTTCGTGCAAAATTGCAATTAGGAGTTATTACTAAAAATACAAGAGCAGCTTTTCCTGAAGCAGTAAAAGCATTTGAAGATATATTAGCTATAGATGCTAATTATGGTCCTGCTTATAGAGAGCTTGCCGAAACGTATGCGCTTTGGGGAAATACTGATGCTTCAAAATATGATCAGTACATTAAAAAAGCATTAGGTTACTATGAAAAATATATGCAGTTAACTGATTATTCGCTTAACTCGCGTATGAGACATGCTGATTTCCTTGTATTAGCTAAAGATTATAAAGCACTTGAAGAAGAGGCTAAAAAAATGCAAGAGCTAGATAAGGTAAACCCAAGAATACTACGTTACCTATCATATTCAGCTTATGAAAACGGAAACTATGAAGGAAGTCTTAAAGCAATGGAAGAATTTATTGCAAAGGTAGATCCTAAAAGACTTATTGCCAGAGATTACTTGTACTTAGGGCTTGCTAAACTAGCTTCTACTGTAAGTACTGATGAGCAAGGAAACTCTATAATAACAGATCAAATGGTATTTGATGCAGCTATTAACGATATTAAAAAAGCTGCTGAAATGGATATAGAGATTACTAATGAGTACAATGACATTGGTAAAAAATTATTTGGACAAAGACTTTACGGTCCTGCATCTATAGTGTTTGAAGTTGCTACAACTAATCCAGACAACAGAAATGCTTTTTATGATAATTTCTACTTGGCATATTCTATATACTATGACCATGTAAATAAGTCAGAAGAGGATAGAAAACTTAATATAGAGCGCCTTGTAGTAGCCGACGCTGCACTTGCTAATGTAATAGAACTTTCTCCTGAAGCACAGGATGCATTCCTTTTCAAAGCAAGAATTAATCAATACATGCAATCAGAAGAAGCTTATGCAGAGATGGCAAAAGCATATGACGAATACATAAGAATTGTAGGAGCTAAAGACGCTACAAGTTTAAGTGCTAATGAGCGTAAAAACCTTGTAGAAGCTTACTCTAATGCAGGTGCCTATTATGTTGTAACAGAGAAAGAGAAAGCAAAAGAGTACTTTACTAAAGCGCTTGAACTAGATCCTACAGATGAGTATTTGCAAGGTGAGTTAGAACGTATGAAATAATTAGAGACTTAAATATAAAAAAAACCGTTCTGTAATGCAGAGCGGTTTTTTTATAGCGTTAATTTTAATATGTATCTTTACAAACTATTTATAGAAAAATGTTAAAGAAGGAAGAACAAATAGCAGTAGAGAAGGGCGAGTTACTACCATTAATGGAGGAGTTTTACACTATACAGGGTGAAGGCTACCATACTGGTACTGCTGCCTATTTTATACGTGTGGGAGGATGTGATGTAGGCTGCCATTGGTGTGATGTTAAAGAAAGTTGGAATGCAGAATTGCACCCACCTACAGCTACTAATGTTATTGTAGAAAATGCGGCTAAATATGCCAAGACTATTGTTATAACTGGAGGTGAGCCATTAACTTGGGATATGAACCCGCTCACAGCTAGACTTAAAGAAAAAGGGCTTAATGTTCATATAGAAACATCAGGTGCTTATCCTGTTACAGGTAATTGGGATTGGTTTTGCCTTTCACCCAAGAAAAATAAATTACCAGTACAGGGGGCTTATGATATAGCCCATGAACTAAAGGTTATTATATATAACAAACATGACTTTTTATTTGCCGAAGAACAGGCAGAAAGAGTGAATGATAAAGCGATACTGTTTTTGCAGCCAGAGTGGAGTAAGCGCGAACAGATGACACCGCTTATTGTAGATTATGTTATGAATAACCCTAAGTGGCGCATATCTTTACAAACGCATAAATATTTGAATATACCATAACTAATTTTAAAAACTAAAACAATGAAAAAATTATTTTTTGCTTTCGCATTTATACTTATTGCCCAACTTGGTTTTGCACAAGATGCAGCTTTTAAAGCTGATGTGAAAAAGTTACTTGACCTTTCGGGAGCTACTGGGCAAATGGATGTTGCTAAAAAGCAAGTTATTTCAATGGTGCCAGCCGATAAGCAAGAGGCATTTACAAAAGAATTTGAAGCATCTTTACAACCAGTGTTAGAAATACAGCAAAATTTTTATCTTACTGAGTTTACTCATGACGAGGTAAAACAGATTATTAAATTCTATGAAAGTCCTGCAGGTAAAAAAATGGCACAAAAAGCAGCTAAACTTACCGAGGTTACAATGCCTATTATACAAGAATGGAGCATGGAGCTACAAGGTATTATAATGAAGTATCAAGGATAGTTTTTGCTATACCTATTAAAATAAAAAACCACGCCTTAGCGTGGTTTTTTATTTTATAGCTAATTTAGCTAAATAATCATAGTGTTCACCTTCCATGACCAGTTCGCATTCTAGTCCGTTGGCATGAGCTGCATTTTGCAAAGTGTTATAATCAATATACATCCAGTTAAAAGGAGCTTCTTTATCCCCTTTATAACCTATGTTAAAAACTACTTCGCCATAATATTCATTATCAGTAGGTATCCATTTACCGCCATCTTCATCTTCGTCAAACATATATATAATATCAGATGAATCGAGAAGTATTTGTCCGCCTTCGTTAAGTAATGATTTTAATTGGAGTAAAAAACCTGAAATTTTATTGAGTCTGCCACACATACCTGCACCATTCATTAGTAATAATATGGTGTCATACTTTTCATTTTGTATTAGCATAACATCTTTAGCTATTGCATTTTTAATACCACGTAGGGTACAGGCTTCAATAGCATTTTTAGAAATGTCAATAGCCGTAACATCTAGTTGTTTCTCATTTTGCAGGTATAAGCTGTGGCTACCTGCCCCGCAGCCTACATCTAGCACACGACCTTTAGCAAGCTGCAATGCTTTTTTCTCTAGTTTTGGCATTTTTTCATAGTCCCTAAAGAGATAGGCAACACTCATTTCATCTTCTTCAGATATAGAAGTTTCAGTCACTAAATCTTGCGGGTTATTATTTGTCTGGTAATCGAGTATGGCTTTGCCAAAAAGGTCTTTCATTTTTTTATACTTTTACGCCCTGATTGATAATATAATGTACCTGATGGACGATTTTTTAAAACAGCTCCCCAAGCTCGCCAAAGATAAGCATAACGAGAACAAAAAGTTTTTTGATAAGCTAAAAAAGAAAGCGCCTAAAAACTTAGATTATATTATGCAAGATTTGCATGATAAGGAGTTTGAAAAAACCGACTGTCTTACCTGTGCTAATTGCTGTAAAACTACAGGACCTTTATTTACTAGTGCCGATGTAGAGCGTATAGCCAAACACTTTAGGCAAAAGCCACAACAGTTTATAGAACAATACCTGCGTATTGACGAAGATAATGACTATGTACTACAAAGTGTGCCCTGTACTTTTTTAGATAATGAGAATTACTGTATGATATATGATGTGCGTCCTAAGGCGTGCCGTGAGTTTCCGCATACCGATAGGAAAAAGTTTCAGCAGATAAGTAATTTAACCCTGAAAAATGTAGCTATTTGTCCTGCAGCTTATAATATTGTAGAAGAAATGAAAAAGAAGATTGTTTAATTTTATAGCAACTTATAGTTTAAAACTGTAACATGAAAACAATAAGAGCGTTATTCTTTATTTATATTTTCTCTTATGCGGTGGCAATAGGGAGTACTTTTATTAATAATAATTTGATAGTGTCTTATAATATTGCAGATAGAGTTTTGGAGGCAGCTTTTGTATCGATACCCATTTTTATAGCACTTACTTTACTATATGCGATAATTAGATTGATTATTATTACCATTAAAGCAGTAAAAAATAAAAAGCCTTCATGTAATGAAGACTTTGATGGTTAAGCAGCAATTTGTGCTTCGCTTTGTTTTATTTCGGCAACAATAGCTTTTATAGTTTCAATTTTCTCTGTAACATAATCTATCAAGTTTTCAATTTGATCTTTCACATAGGTAAGAAAGTTAATTATATCTTCAATAAATTCTTTTATCTTACCTGCATACTGCATTATATAATCTATAAAGTTTTCAATTTTTTCGGCTATATCCATAGTAGGTTGTTTTTGTAGATTAATATGTACTGAAATTACAAAAATGCTATCATATTAAATAACACTTTGTAATAATATTAAGAAATAAAGTTTCTCCTCTTTAATAAATAAGGTACTTTTCTCTCACCTGTTTAAATTGATCGAGTCCAGTCTCCCAGCTTTTTCTAATTTCCTGTTCGGTCTTCCCGCTTTCTATTTGTAGTTGCAGTTGTTTAGTGCCCGCTAGTTTAGTGAAGAAGTTGTTGAAAAATTTAGATTTGTCTTGTGTATTGTTATAAGCATTGATAAGCCATTTCAGTTCTAATCTATTTATTCTTTCAACTTTAGTTAAGTTTTCGCCATAACACGTTTTACCATTATACGTCGGATCTTTAGCACCCTCGTTGGGCATTGGCATAAAACTGAAGTCTGTTCTTGGTAGGTATGGCGATCCATATATTTGGAACTGTTTATTAGTACCGCGTCCTACACTCACATTCGTGCCTTCAAAAAAGCAAAGGCTAGGGTATAAGTTTATAGATTGGCTATTAGGTAAGTTAGGCGATGGCTTTACAGGCAAGTCATAATCCATATCTCTTTTATAATTTGTACAAGGTATAACTGTAAGTTGACACCTTACATTATTTTTAAGCCACTCCTCTCCATTTATCATTCGGGCATATTCGCCTATAGTCATACCATGCAATACAGGTATAGGATGCATACCCACAAAACTCTCATGTTCTTTCTCTAATATAGGGCCATCAACAATACCGCCATTGGGGTTAGGTCTATCTAGTACTATTAACGGAATATTATTTTCGGCACAGGCTTCCATCACATAATGTAAAGAAGATATATAGGTGTAAAAACGTGCGCCCACATCCTGTAAGTCAAAAACCATAATATCAATACCTTCTAGTTGTTCAGGCTTCGGTTTTTTATTATTACCGTAAAGCGAAATTATTGGCAGTCCGGTTTTAGTGTCTTTACCATCCTTAATCAGTTCTCCCGCATCGGCAGTTCCGCGAAAGCCATGCTCTGGGGCAAAGATTTTCGCTACATTTTCATTACCTTTCAAAAAGAAATCTACAATGCTTATCGTGTCTGTTGCATATGCAGGCTCATCTTCTCCTTCTTCATTCGTGGAAGTATATCTAAAAGTAAAAGGTATAATTCCGGTTTGGTTAGTAACCACGCCTATTTTTTTGCCTTCTAGTAAAGATCCGTATGCCTCATAGTTTTCAGCTCCTGTTTTTATAGGCTCATTTTCTTTTATAAGAACTATATTGTCCTTCTTTTGGCTATTGACTTCTGGCTTTTGGCTTTTAGCAGAATTTCCACAGGCAGCCAACAACAGTATTGAGAATAAAAATGTATTTTTGAAAAACGAATAAGATACCATATATCAGTTGAATTTAGAATATTTCATAGCCCGTAGGTTGATTACTGCTAAGAACCATAAAAGTAGTATATCTGCCCCAATTATAAAAATAGCTGTAATAGCCATAGCCATTGGTGTTATCATGATGATAGTGGCAGTCGCAACAAGTGTTGGGCTGCAAGATAAAATACGCGAAAAGGTATCAGCTTTTAACGGTCATATTATTATATCGAACTATGATGATAATATTTCTGAGGTTAGTGTCACACCAATTCCTATACAACAAGATTTTTACCCCGAGTTTAAATCAGTACAAGGTATAAGTCATATACAAGCAGTAGCGTCTAAAGCAGGTATTATTCGTACCGAAGAATCTGTAGAGGGTGTAATTTTTAAAGGTGTAGGTAAAGACTATAAATGGGATAATTTAGAAGAGTATATTGTATCGGGTAGAATACCGAACCTAAACGATAACCTAAATAACGAAGTAATACTCTCGAAATACCTTGCCGATAGATTAAAGTTTAAAGTAGGGGATAAATTCAACACCTTTTTTATGAAAGAAGATGCTAATAGTATTCCAAATATGAGGGTATTTAAACTAGTGGGTATTTTCAATTCGGGCTTTCAAGAATTTGATGCGACCTATGTAATAGGAGATATTCGCCATGTACAACGCATTAATAAATGGAGAAACGGCGAAGTAGGATCTTTTGAAGTATTTATAGATGATTTTGACCAGCTACAACAAAAAGGTGACGAAGTTTATAATGCTATATCATCTACATTAGATAGTCGTACTATAGAAGATAAATACTATAATATTTTTGAATGGCTCAAGTTATTTGATTTTAATGTAGTACTCATTATAGTAATAATGGTAGTAGTAGGTACTATTAATATGGTGGTTGCACTGTTAGTATTAATATTAGAGCGTACTCAAATGATAGGAATGTTAAAGTCATTAGGAGCAAACAACTGGAGTATGCGTAAAATTTTTCTATACAATGCAGCTTACCTTATAATAAAAGGATTATTATGGGGTAATATAATAAGTATTGGGTTACTACTTATTCAAAAATATTTTGAAGTAATAAAACTCCCTCCCGAAAATTATTATGTAACCGTAGCACCTGTAAGTATAAACATACCTGCCATACTGCTTATAAATGCAGGAACAATAGCTGTGTGTTTATCTTTATTACTTATACCATCATATATTATTACTAAAATTACACCCGTAAAAGCATTACGTTTCGATTAATTGGTTATTCAAAAACTATAGGCTTACTACTTTTTCTTATTTTAATGATGTGATATGGATGTGCTACATCTTGAGTAATACCTATATTTAAGTTATCGACACTTATAACAATGTTATTATCATTTTCTGTTACCGATGTTATATCTATAGATGTAGTACTATTTTTAATATCAAATACGGCAATAACCATATAAGCTTCAAAATCTATAGTTGTTTCCGTAAAATCATCAATAACATTTTCATTTATAGATTGCATAGATGCTATCAAGGCTTGCCATTCGGTATTGGTAGCAATTACCATATTCTCTTGACCAAAAACGGTGTTATAATTTAAAATGCCTTTTACTATAAGTATAGGTTCGTTAGTGTTTGCTGTAATAGTATTGTTGGTGTCGTTACTACAACTTAATAATACTATCATCATACAGAAAAATAAAGTGTGTTTTTTCATAATGTACTTTTTAAATTAATAAAGCCCGCACTATTGTACGGGCTTTATATAAAAGGTTAGTATTATTCTTTAAGTAAATTTTTACTATCTACTGCTTCGCCATTAACCATTAGTACTACAGTATAGTATCCATTAGGATAATCCGAAACATTAATTTGAATGTCACTACTATCAATATCAAGTTCATAATAGTTTGTGTCTGCATCAGTACCATATACACTATAAACAGCTAAGTAAGCCTCATTAGCGTCATATAAATGATATTTTATTACTAGTTCGTCAGAAGCAGGGTTAGGTCCCATAGCTGTAATATAGCTAGAGTCTTCTGGGTTAGTGTCTGCATCATTAGGAGCCCTGTTAATAAAATAGGTTTCTCCACCTATAATTTGTTCTGTTTCAGCATCACGTTGTATTAAGTGGAATGTATGTGTTAATTCTTCAACCTGTTGTTCTTTCGGGAAATTAAACCTTAAGTCCAAAATACCTGTCTGTTCGGGTTGTAGCTCTACATACAGTCGGGCAAAGTTACCCGTTACCATTACATTTCCATTTTCAAGAGGTTCAATCATCTGAGCCTCTTGTCCTCCAGCTTGCCATGCTTCATAGAGAACTTCGTTCATGCGTACTGTAATTTCTGCAAGTTCATGCACAGGAGTACCATCTTCTTCAAGGGTAGCAAACTCTAAGAAAAATCCATGAGGCTCATCATGTATGTTCTCTACAGCAACTACGCCACCAACAGGACCTACGACAGAGTTAATAGGAGTATCTACTACGGTAGTATTTCTCCATGCAATGTTATTATTGTTTTTAACATTAGCATATAAGTCTGTAGTTTCAGTAAAAGTCATAGGATCAGCAGGTGTAACCATTCTAGCTAATAAACAAAAATGCCATTGGTCACCTGGTGTAATACTAGCATAATCAGCAGGGTTAGGTACTACCCAGGCAAAAGAAACTACTGCTTCTTGCCCTGGTAGTAGTATTGGTATAGTAGCTGTACCTATAATATTACCTTTAAGTTGTCCTCCGCCAAATGTAGAACCGTTCCAATGTGCAGGCCATTGTAAAGATGTTCCCGCTTTAGACCAGTATAGTTTTAGTTGCTCGAAACCTGATGTAGCCTCACATCCTCTGTTTCTTACTTTAACATATACAGTGTTAGGATTTCCTACAGCACTATAATCAGGGTTTTGGTGTGTTGTGCCACCATCATTAAATACACGTACCCAAATATCCTGACTATTCCACATAATAGGACTAATGTTATTAGGCTCATCTCCTACATCTGCAGTAGTGTCCTGCATCCATAAATCTACTCCTCCAGCATTTTGCGCAGCAACTACTGCAGCATGCGCATCAATAAGACCATAACCCATTTGGTTATTCCAAGTACCATTAGGTCTGCCTGCCGTAGTATTATAAGAATATCCACCTACTTTTTGTGAGGTGCTTTCTAGTATATCTCTAACTTCTGCACCTGTTAAACATGAGTTTACAGATAAAATTAAAGCAATAGTACCTGTAACATGTGGTGCAGCCATCGATGTTCCATTCATACTACCAGTATTATTATAAGGAGTTGTAGATAATATGCCACTACCAGGAGCTACTACATCTAGTCCAGAACCATATCCCGAAAAACTAGAACGACTACCTGTTGATGTAATAGAACCTACGGTTACAATATCAGGATGAAAAGTACCAGGATAATCCATCACTGCACCAGAAGTACCATAATTACCTGCAGCAAAAACTACCAGTGTACCATTACCACCCCTACCTAACGACATAGCATTTGTAATAGCGTTTTCTAAAGCAGCACTTTGTAGCTGACTATAATATGCACCACCTTGATCTCCCCAAGAATTGTTTATAACATCGGCACCGTTTTGCCAAGCCCAGTTTATACCGCTCGCAAGCTCTGCCGATATATTAGGTGTTAAACTAAGTGTATGGCTAACGCTCATTAATTTAGATTGTGGCGCAACACCAACAACTTGCAGGTTATTATCTTTTACTGCTGCCACTGTACCGCCCACATGTGTTCCGTGACTTGCCCCAGCAAATACACTAGGTGAACTGCCAGAGTTGCAATCAAAACTAGAAGAATGAATATTGGCAGCCAAATCGTTATGTGTTTTATGAATCCCTTGATCTAATATTGCCACATTTATACCACTACCTTCAGTAATAGTCCAGGCTTGGCAGGCATTAATGTCAATACTTGGGTTGCTACTATTATTAAGTCCCCATAAACTACCAAAGTTAGTATCATTAGTACAAGAAGTTCTAAAGTCAAACATAAATGCAGGATCTATCTCGGCAAAGCTTCTCGTTTCATAAAAACTATTAGCAGCAGTTACAGAAAACATATTGTTATCCGTATCAACTTTAAGTATATACCATAACGGCATATTAGGAATTTGATTTACAATAGTTGCATCATGTGCAATAGCCGTTTTTTTAAGAGTAGCATAATCGGCTTCACTATTAAGTTTAATATAAAAATAATTAGAAGTACCAATAGGTTCAGCATTCTCTCTTTTAAAGAAAGGAGCAACGTGTCTAACACCTTCAATAGCGCGCAAAGCATTTACTTTATCATAGTATTCAGCCTCACTAAGTGTCGAGCCAAGTTTAAGCTTAGCAAATTGTTGTCTGTTTTTCGAAGAGTTGTCGATAACAAACTCAATATCACTAAAACCTAGTTCCTGTATTAGTTTTGTATCAAAGTCTATATTGGTAAAAACATTAATATAAGTCTTGTCAAGTGTCAACGGAATCTTCTCGCCATGATAATAATAAAAAGAATCATTTTGGGCTACAGTAATTGATGTTCCTAAAAATAATAATAGGAACGCGAATAATAATTTTTTCATTTGGATAAAATTTAGATTAATAATTTTTCAATGGATGTAAAAAATAAGTAGCTCATGGCGGATGAGCACATTTTAATCTAAAACTAGAATGAATCGTTAGTATTACACATTTATATTGTTTCATAATAATATGATTTAATATGTGTACGATATTTTTTAGGAGGTAAATAAGCTAACTTGCTTAAAAAGCATTAGTTAGCGATTGCTAAGATAATAAATTATATTAATAATTCAATACATATGATAAATATTAAAGAATATCATTTAATTAATATTAATATTTTAGACATAATACATACTGAGATTTAAAGAGTTTCAAGTGGTCTCAAAAGGGGAGTTTACATAGTAAAGTGTATTTATTGCTAGGTTATCTAAACTTTAAAAACATTACCATTGCGCAAAGTAAAGGTTACCAGAGTATTACCAAAAACTTTCAAAAAAGGCAAAAAAAAAGCTTGCAAGAGAAAATAAAGTTCTTACATTTGCACCCGCATTCAAGGCGAAGTTCATACGACATATTGACAACGGCAACCCTTAAAAACATTAGGTTCTTACTATAAGTAAGCGTTTAAAAAAATAAAAAGGCAGCCCTTAAAAAAAAGCAAAAAAAGATTTGCAAGATAAAGGAAAAAGATAGTATCTTTGCCCACCCAAACCGAGAGGAATGGTGATCATTGCAAAACTGAAAAACACTTAAAAAGGGCAGCGAAAAAAAAGTAAATTTTTTTTCAGAAAAGCTTGCCAGTTAAAAAAGAAGTTGTACTTTTGCACTCGCTTTAACAAACAACGCCGCAAGGCACAATAGTTAAGCGATACGAATAAGAAGACACGTTCATAGACATATTGAATTGACAGCATAAGAGAGAGTAAGAAAACTTGATTTTATCGAAAAAAAACACCTGAGATACAGATCGTAAAAATATTTAAAATATACGATGAAGAGTTTGATCCTGGCTCAGGATGAACGCTAGCGGCAGGCCTAACACATGCAAGTCGAGGGGTATAAGGAGCTTGCTCCTTAGAGACCGGCGCACGGGTGCGTAACGCGTATGCAATCTACCTTGTACAGAGGGATAGCCCAGAGAAATTTGGATTAATACCTTATAGTATATGATTTTGGCATCACTATCATATTAAAGATTTATCGGTACAAGATGAGCATGCGTCCCATTAGCTAGTTGGTATGGTAACGGCATACCAAGGCAATGATGGGTAGGGGTCCTGAGAGGGAGATCCCCCACACTGGTACTGAGACACGGACCAGACTCCTACGGGAGGCAGCAGTGAGGAATATTGGTCAATGGGCGCAAGCCTGAACCAGCCATGCCGCGTGCAGGATGACGGTCCTACGGATTGTAAACTGCTTTTATATGGGAAGAAACCCTCCTTCGTGAAGGAGCTTGACGGTACCATAAGAATAAGGATCGGCTAACTCCGTGCCAGCAGCCGCGGTAATACGGAGGATCCAAGCGTTATCCGGAATCATTGGGTTTAAAGGGTCCGTAGGCGGTTTTATAAGTCAGTGGTGAAATCCGGCAGCTCAACTGTCGAACTGCCATTGATACTGTAGAACTTGAATTATTGTGAAGTAACTAGAATATGTAGTGTAGCGGTGAAATGCTTAGAGATTACATGGAATACCAATTGCGAAGGCAGGTTACTAACAATACATTGACGCTGATGGACGAAAGCGTGGGTAGCGAACAGGATTAGATACCCTGGTAGTCCACGCCGTAAACGATGGATACTAGCTGTTCGGTAGCAATACTGAGTGGCTAAGCGAAAGTGATAAGTATCCCACCTGGGGAGTACGAACGCAAGTTTGAAACTCAAAGGAATTGACGGGGGCCCGCACAAGCGGTGGAGCATGTGGTTTAATTCGATGATACGCGAGGAACCTTACCAGGGCTTAAATGTAGAGTGACAGACTTGGAAACAGGTTTTTCTTCGGACACTTTACAAGGTGCTGCATGGTTGTCGTCAGCTCGTGCCGTGAGGTGTCAGGTTAAGTCCTATAACGAGCGCAACCCCTGTTGTTAGTTGCCAGCGAGTCAAGTCGGGAACTCTAACAAGACTGCCAGTGCAAACTGAGAGGAAGGTGGGGATGACGTCAAATCATCACGGCCCTTACGTCCTGGGCTACACACGTGCTACAATGGCCGGTACAGCGAGCAGCCACCACGTGAGTGGGAGCGAATCTACAAAACCGGTCACAGTTCGGATTGGAGTCTGCAACTCGACTCCATGAAGCTGGAATCGCTAGTAATCGGATATCAGCCATGATCCGGTGAATACGTTCCCGGGCCTTGTACACACCGCCCGTCAAGCCATGGAAGCTGGGGGTACCTGAAGTCGGTGACCGCAAGGAGCTGCCTAGGGTAAAACTGGTAACTGGGGCTAAGTCGTAACAAGGTAGCCGTACCGGAAGGTGCGGCTGGAACACCTCCTTTCTAGAGACACGATCCTCAGATGTTAAAAAACGAGAAAAGTAAGACAACTTACTCTCGCTGTTAGTTCAAATATAAAATAAAGAAGAAGAGAGCTGAAAAAGTACAAAGAATTAAGTACCAAGTAATAAGATAGCGGATGCACTGCATCTTAATACCTAACCACTAATACTTAAAACTTTAAAAAGTCTCGTAGCTCAGCTGGTTAGAGTACAACACTGATAATGTTGGGGTCGGCAGTTCGAGTCTGCCCGGGACTACTAATTACGCCATATGGCATAAAAAAAGCTCTTCAATTCAAAAGAAAAGGAAATTTTAGAAGTTGAGTGATTACACGTAAAGTGAGCACGTTATCATATGCTGCAAACTGCTACTGGTAACAAGCAACAAACACGGGGGATTAGCTCAGCTGGCTAGAGCGCCTGCCTTGCACGCAGGAGGTCATCGGTTCGACTCCGATATTCTCCACAACAGCTAAAGTTGCTGATAATAATTATCAGTAGCAATACGCTACAAGTTCATTGACATATTGCGATAAAAAACAAAGTAGAAAAATATAGAAAGCATAAAGGTGCTGTATATATTTATACAGTACAAAAGTACAATAAGCAAAATAAGGGCGTATGGGGAATGCCTGTGGCTCTCAGAGGCGAAGAAGGACGTGATAAGCTGCGAAAAGCTGCGGGGATTGGCACACACGAATTAATCCGCAGATATCCGAATGGGGCAACCCACTATGTTGAAGACATAGTATCCGAAAGGAGGTAAACCCGCTGAACTGAAACATCTAAGTAGGCGGAGGAGAAGAAAACAAAAGTGATTCCGTAAGTAGTGGCGAGCGAAAGCGGAACAGCCCAAACCAACTGTGTTACGGCATAGTTGGGGTTGTAGGACCAAGACATTGTTTGCGCAAAGAATTAGAAGCATCTGGAAAGTTGCACCACAGAGGGTGATAGTCCCGTATAAGTAATAAACGTAAAACATATTGGTATCCTGAGTAGGGCGGGGCACGTGAAACCCTGTCTGAATCCGGCGGGACCATCCGCCAAGGCTAAATACTCCTGAGAGACCGATAGTGAACCAGTACCGTGAGGGAAAGGTGAAAAGAACCGTGAATAACGGAGTGAAAAAGATCCTGAAACCATACGCCTACAAGCGGTCGGAGCCCTTCTGGGGTGACGGCGTGCCTTTTGCATAATGAGCCTACGAGTTACCGTTGCTGGCAAGGATAAGCACTTCAGGTGTGGATCCGTAGCGAAAGCGAGTCTGAATAGGGCGCTTTAGTCAGTAATGGTAGACGCGAAACCGTGTGATCTACCCATGGGCAGGATGAAGCTGTGGTAACACATAGTGGAGGTCCGAACCCGTTGACGTTGAAAAGTCTTGGGATGACCTGTGGGTAGGGGTGAAAGGCCAATCAAACTCGGAAATAGCTCGTACTCCCCGAAATGCATTTAGGTGCAGCGCTGGATTTAGTTATATAGAGGTAGAGCTACTGATTGGATGCGGGGGCTTCACCGCCTACCAATTCCTGACAAACTCCGAATGCTATATAATGATAACCAGTAGTGAGGGCATGGGTGCTAAGGTCCATGTCCGAGAGGGAAAGAACCCAGACCATCAGCTAAGGTCCCCAAATGTATACTAAGTTGAAAAAACGAGGTTTGTCTGCCCAGACAGCTAGGATGTTGGCTTGGAAGCAGCCATTCATTTAAAGAGTGCGTAACAGCTCACTAGTCGAGCGGACGAGCATGGATAATAATCGGGCATAAGTATACTACCGAAGCTATGGATTTGTAATTTATTACAAGTGGTAGGGGAGCATTCTATAGGCGTCGAAGGTGATATGTGAGT